>CAWGRN010000014.1:0-340666 GCA_963825015.1 uncultured Alphaproteobacteria bacterium
GTGGACAACTCTCCGCTGCGCTGCGAGTTGCCCACTTACCCACAGCCCCTACGACGACGACGGGGTGGTCCCCTTTTCGATTGTCAAATGGTTCCCTTTTCGGTTATCAAAGTGCAGGCCCAAGGCCCAAGTGGTTCCCTTTTCGACTGTCAAATGGTCCCCTTTTCGCTTGACAAATACAGCCGATTGCGCTGCCCTGTTCGGGGCCGCTGGTCGTCGGTATCTTTGCACTATCGCTGACGATCGGCGAAGCAGCCGGCAAGCTGTCCACCTTCCTGTGGTTCGGGCTGGGCTTCGGCCTGCCGCTGCTCGCGTCTGTCGTTCCTATCGGGAGCCAGCCAGCGCTGGATTACACGCCAATTTGCCCAACGCGCGTGGCTCATCAACCTGGTCGGAGGCGTGCTGTTGGTCGGGGTCGGCGTCTACGACCTGTGGAGCAACTGGGAGGTGATTTCACTGAGTTTTGGGATCGGCTGAGGTGACGAGCTTGTTTTGAACGATTTGCCTCGTGGTCTACAAACGGCCTAGCAGCCTCTTGCGAAAATCGGCGATCCGGTGAAATGTCAAGTAGTTCGCATCGTGGGCGTTATGCGCCCCGCCGAGGCCGTCATCATAGGCTGTACGGCTGACGAAAATGATGTCATCCCCGTCGAATTGCCAGTCGATGTACTGCCAGGCGTGCTTCTCACTGTCGGCATGGCGAAGCAGCGGTGATTCGACCCGCCAATCCCGCAGGTCGGCGGAAGATATCAGCACCAGATTGTTGCGGATCGCTTCGGGGTTTGTCTGTTTGCTGACGATCGACCAGTAGCGGGATGTTGTCTTGTCATAGCGAATGGTGAATTTCACCCCGCCGCCGGGCATGTCGATGAAATCATCCGCCGGATTGAACGAGAGCGTGCGGCCGTCATCCGCAGACATGAACGATGGCCGCCTGGTCGTCGCCGTTCCCGTTTGTCCGAAGGATGTTGACCACCTTGTCATCAGGAGCCAGCAAGAACACCCCCTCCAGCCAACTGAATCCCGCCGGCTTGGGCAGGGACTCGCTGAACGTCCAACTGTCCGCATTCAGCAGATCTGAGTCCGCGGGCGCGCTCATCACCAGCGCGGCGAAGTTGCCCCAGGCGCCTCCGGTGAAAAGCTCCATCGAGCGCCAGATGCGGCCATCGTGAAGCAGCGTCTGACACGGCGCGCAGTGGTATGGCCCCTGGCGCAGCACCCCGCCGTTGAGCCGGTCGGTTCCGTCCACGTTTCTTCCGCCATCCACGGAACGACGGATCAGCACGTCCCCGTATTCGTGCCTCGTGCCCAGGATGTAGAGCGCGTCCCGGTGCACGAACAGCTTGCCCCAGAAGAGCGGCGTGATGTCTGCGATCTTGCGCCACGTCCTGCCTCTGTCTGTCGACAAGAACACCACGGATGCGGCGCTCGTCGTATGGCCTGCCGCGGGGCCGAAGAAGTCGTGCGACGCGACATAGTCTCCGCTCGGGAGGATAGCGATGCTGGGCGAGCCGATGTACCGGCCGGATGATGCGGGAGAATGATCGATGACGACGCCGGGAACCTGTGAGTTGTCAGGGGCAGGCTGAGCCGGCTGATCGACGTTGGCGCTATCTGGCATTCGAGTTCTCTCGTTCATGCGTTCTTATCGAATAATTGCGCCCATCGAGTGAGCGTGTGCTCCTCGTTCATTGCCGTTGTATCAGCGGCCCATATGCCGCCGAATGGTGCGAGCGCGAGCGCTGCTGTTTGTTCATAGCGTGCGAACTTGGCGCTACGCTCTGTCTCGCTGAATGAACTGTTGATACTGCAGAAGGAAGTTCGGATCATGCGCGAGGAGATAGCGAAGCGCGTTTTCTCTCCCGTATCGACGATTCCTCGGATAGTGAAATAACTGTACCACACGTCCATGTGTCCGTGTATCGCCATCCGAATATCAACGGTCATTTGGTAGAGTTGTTCGTGGGCGGTCAGCATGCGGCGTGCTTGCGCCAGGTTGTAGTTGGTCGAAAACCAAGCACCGAAGATGTCTTTGTCAGGGAATGAGTCAATCCAGTGACTGGTCGCAACATGCTGTTGTGCGTCGGTGAGCCGACGCGACCGGTCAAAGGCAATGTGCCCGCGTCTGAAGCCACCGAATGATCGGAGTCAGTGGGTCATTCAGAGCGACCGGCGCTGATAAGGCTGCGATTCGTTCCAACGCGACAGGAGCAACAAAGAGGAGATCGGTGAAGCGATGGTCAATACAGGTGACGCCAACATACCAGAGTACGGGTGCGTCATGCAGCACAATAACCAAATCATAGTCGCTGCTAGGATTGAACGTGGCGGTCGTCAGCGATCCAATCTGCATGATGCCATCGACGTGTGGATGTTTCGAGAGGTGCTCAATGACAGCGTCCAAGGGCCATGCCGTGGTGGGTGCAGGAAAAGTCAATTCCATAGAAACTCCTCAACAGGGTTGGCGACACGGTCGTTTATGCTTGCCTCACCATACGTTTCGTCGCAAATACATGGACGGCACCCCCCTGGAGATATGTTTGCTCGAACGTCCATGTTTCCGTGCCGGCGTCCCACGATAACCGGTTGGTGAATGGCCCGTTTTCATACTCGAACACGAACGGGATGGAGTCGCCTTCACGTTTGCCGATCCCCACGATGCAGCTTGTACCTACTCCGAATGTGTCAAGCAAATGCAAGACATAAGTACCCTGTTGTTCATTGTAGCCGATGTGATAAAGAGCTTCGTAAGGATGTGTTTCCTTGCGGTGCAGGCAGGACGGATTTGAAGTAAAGCTGAACGAAGAGGCCGCCGAGCACCCAATGGCATTCGACCCACTGCTGCAAGGGCGTCTGTCCCATTTGACCAGTCAAATCCCATCGTCCGACGAGTTTATTGAGTAAGTCAGTAGCAGAGTTCATCTTGCCTGTGTTCGTCCGTGTCGGATTTTATATTGCCATTTCCATGCAGACATCATTCGGATCTTCGCTGTGGCATCGGATGAGATGAAAGCCAACCCGCTGATAGAAGCGCATCGCGCGGTCTTGTCTGCGGTCGGTTTGCAAGCGGATACGCTCGACAGCCTGTCGCTTGTGCAAAACTCAAGAGAGTCTGCACCAGTCGATACCCGATACCCTGGCCATGATAGGCCTCCAGCAACCACAGACGTTTGAGTTCAGCCGTATCGTCATCCAGATGATGGATCGCACCTGTGCCGATCACTCGACCTTGATCCATGACCACAAGGAAGAGTCCCTGTCGCTCCAGGTAATAAGGTTGCAGATCGTCAACGTCACGCAGTTCGCCCCGATCGTCAAACTGCTTCAGGATATCTTCGAGGGGCGCCTGCCACTGGAAGATGCTCCGCGCTACTGATAGGATGACCCGTTTCGCCTCCGGGATCTGATGTGGCTCAATGGGACGGATTTCGATCGTCATGATGCTTGGAATGAGAAAGCGTTCGGCGATTTGCCGGAGATGCGGCCCGATGATTCCGCATCAGCCGGGTGCGCAAGTGAGTCGGTTGCATGCGGTGTTTGGTAGACCTCACACGGACGCTTCCGCATAAGCCTTGAGAATGCGATCCATTTCCGCGTTCACCGCCTCATCGATGCGCTGACGTCTCTCGTCAGCCGCAAACCATGCCAGCGTCCGGCGGATGCCATCCCGGAAGGGTATGGTGGCCTGGAAGCCAGGCACGAACGCCTTGATCTTGCTGTTATCAAACACCGCACTCCACGTCTTGTCGCCCAACAAACTCCCGGCCAACTGCGGCGCCACTCGCGCAATGAAGTCAGACGGAATATGCACGATCTTCGCCTCGACCCCCAATGCCTCGGCGATGGTCTGATAAATCTGATCCCATGTCAGCACTTCGTCGGAGGTGATATGGAAGGCGTGACCCAACGCTCGCCCATTCCCCAGCAGCCCGAGAAACCCTCGCCCAAAGTCCTCCGCATGCGTCACAACCCACAGCGATGAGCCGTCGCCATGCACGATGATCGGCCGGCCCTTCTTCAGCCGATCGGCCAGGGTGTAACAGCCCCACCCCCCGATGGCAATCGGGAAGTTCGGATCATACGTCAGGGAAGGACGCACAATCGTCACGGGAAAACCTTCATCACGGTACGCCTGCATCAGACGTTCTTCGCAGGCGATCTTGTTGCGGGAGTACTCCCAGTACGGGTTGTGCAGCGGCGTCGACTCGGTAATGAGATAGTGCGCCGGCGGCTTCTGATACGCCGAGGCCGAGCTGATGAAGACGTACTGCTTGACCCGGCCTCGGAAGAGCGCCAGGTCGCGCTCGATATCCTCCGGCGTGTAGGCAATCCAGTCGACGACGACATCGAACTCCAAGTCCTGCAAGGCGGCGCGAACGTCCTGCCGGATTGTGTATGTCGGCAGTCAAGCGATGACTACCCGGGCAGATCCGCGGGCCGCGAGCCGCGATTGAGCAGATAGAGCTCAAATCCTTTGGCGATCGCTTGCCGACTGACCGCCGTGCTGATGAAGCCGGTGCCACCGATAAACAGTACTCTCATAGCAGGTTAGTCCTTTCAGTCAGCCTTCACGCCGATGTTGATCTCTGTCTCCCCACTTCCCACTCGTCGCGTAAAACCCCCATATACAATAAGTCCACATACGCTCCGTTACTCCATACATGCGCCCGCAGCCGCCCCTCATGGACAAATCCACACGCTTGATAAGCCCGGATCGCCCGCTCATTGTTGCCGTTGACCGTCAAATACACCCGCCGAATATTCTGAAATACAAAGGCGTATTCCAGTAGCAAATTCACTGCGTCTCGGCCATAGCCTCGTCCCCAGTAGGCTTTGTCTCCAATCGTAATGCCTAAGGCACAGGTACGTGCCACAGAGTCAAATTGAAATAAAGCACATGAGCCGATTAACTTACCATCGGCCTCGATGGCAAAACTCGTGCCATCTCGTCCGCCTTTACTGAGCTGCTGGTCATACTCGGCTTGTAACCGCGCGAGAGATTGGGGCAGAGGTGGATCTCCTCCTCCGGCCAATTCCACTTCGAGATCATTGTTGAACTGACACAGGAGGTCCAGATCATCGCGGGTCATGGCCCGGAGGGTAACTTGTTGGCCTTTTAGCATGGTAGTTTCCTTTCTACCAATAGGGAGTGGTGCTCCTACAACGTGATTAGGGTCTGTAAAAGTATTACTCCCCGTGACCGTCACACCCGTGGAGGCGGGTGTCCAGCGGTTGTGCCTGGATTCCCGCGAAGCGGGAATGACACGGCGGAACTTATTCTTTTACGAGCCCTTAGTGCGGGACTTGGATACCCCCTTCCAGGCGTTTGACATAAGCGGTAGGTTGCCGCACGCCGTTAGCCGGCCACTCGCTGTCCGCTCGATGGAAGGGTCGGGTCGTCGTCGAGAGACACGCCTAAAGCTACGAGCGCTTCCGGGCCGTGACTTCGATCTCAATCTTTATGCGTGGGTCTCGCCAGACCGGCGGAGATCATCATTGCCGCTGGACGCACCTCACCGAAGTACTTGCGCAGCACCGGCCAGCATTGTTCAAAGTCAGCACCGTTCGGCAGCACGTAAGTTTAGCGCGAACGACATCTTTCAGGCTCGCGTCAGCTTGCCGCAGCGCCGACTCTATATTCTCCAGGCACTGTTCGGTTTGCTCGAGGAGGCTGTCCGAAATGGACATGGTTGCGTAGTCGAAGCCTGTGGTCCCCGAAACAAGCCGCCTTTGTCGTCGCGCGGTTCCATCGAACGCGGCCGATGAGCCGGATCTCATCTTCAAGCGCTCCACCGTCTTCAAGTGGCTGACGCCGAACGACAAGCTCGCCACCTACGGGCTCGACGATCCGGAGGTCGAGGGCGTCGCCTGCCATTTTACCGTGCCGGAACGCGGCGGGCTGAAGGCTGGATCGGCGTCGCGAGAAGTGTCGGATATTCGCTGGCCGCCGCCAGATCGGGCCGATCAAGTTCAAAGCCAGGTTCGAGCAGGCCGACGACGTGTCCGCAAGCGCCGCTCGCTGTTCTTCAAGAAGATGCAGATCGTGCGCGGCTGCGACACCAAGCGCAACGTGCTGGTCTACATGGTCTACAGCGACGCATCATCGAAGGCTCGCCGAAGAATTCCACATCGACCGTGCCGGTCATGCCCTGGGGCGGTGAAACGCCGTGCAGAAATCGCCGACTGGGTCGCAAAGTAGGTTATCATTTGCCGGGGGCCAAGGAGTCGCCATGTCCACCAATCAGCCTGACATTCAAGGTATTCAACGCGCGGTTGCCAGCGCGCTGCACGAGCATTGGAAACTGTATCTGGCCGAAGGCATCGTCCTGCTGGTGCTCGGCTTCATCGCCGATCGCGATCCACCGCTCGCGACGCTGGCGGTGACGATCCTGCTCGGCTGGCTGTTCCTGATCAGCGGCCTTGTTGGCCTGGCCACGAGTTTCTGGATGCGGCAAGCGCGCGGGCTTCCTCTGGTCGCTGGTTCGGCGGCGCTGGCCATCATGGTCAGCGTGCTGCTGCTGGCGGCAGCCGGTGCAGGGCGCGTTATCGCTCACGCTGGTGCTGATCGCCTTCTTCGTCATCGAAGGCGTTGCTTCGATCATGTTCGCGCTCGATCACAAGCGCGAATTGTTCCGGCCAGTGGGGCTCGGATGCTGGTCAGCGGCATCGTCGATCTGGCGCTGAGCGCGATGATCCTGGCCGGGCTGCCGAGCACGGCGGCCTGGGCGATCGGGCTTTTGGTCGGCATCAACATGATGTTCGGCGGATCGGCGCTGATCGCGATGGCGCTACACGCCAGAAAGGCGGCGCCCTGACGGCGCGGCCGGGCGCGGCCTATTCGCCACGCTCGATCTTGATGCCCTTGATGACTTCCTTGACGAGCCGCACAGCGGCAGGCTGAGGCGCACTTCGTCGGCCTCGTGCAGCACGATGTTCATGTCCTTCTCGGCCCACGGCATCGGACGTCGGCGGCGCCAGGTCGCAGCGCCCAGTTCTCGTGCGCTCGACTCCAGCAGCTCGGGCGCAGGGCCTCCGATCGACGCCGAGCTGCTCGCCGAGCTTGAGGCCTTCGTCGTTGGCCGAGATGCAGGCCCACAAGATCAGATTGTTGACCATCTTGCCGACCTGACCGGCGCCTGCCGGGCCGAGATGGAAAATGCTATCGGCGAAACACGAAAACGCCGGACGGCAGCGTTCGAAGGCGCCGGCGTCGCCACCGCCGACGATCAGCAATTGCCCGGCTTCCGCCGCCGGTTCGCCGCGGCACAGCGGAATGTCGAGCGGAATCAGGCCGCGCTCGACCAGGCGATCGCTGAATTTGCGCATGCCTTGCGGCGAGATGGTCGCGGCAATGCCGACGACGGTTCCCGGCCGTGCGCCATCGGCAACACCATCGGCGCCGAACAAGACGTCTTCGACCTGGCGCTCGAACGCGGTCACCACGATGACCAGATCGGTGGCGGCCGCGAGCTTGGCTGGCGATAGTGCGCCCGTGACGCCATGCGCGGCGAGGCGTTTGACGACCGTCGGATCGATGTCGTGGCCGATCACGCTGAAGCCCTTGGCGGCGAGATGGCGCGCCATCGGGGCGCCCATCTTGCCGAGCCCGACGACGCCAACGGTCTTGATGACGGGCTGCGGCATTCGGCGCGGCCTATAACTGGACTTCGCCGGCTTCCGCCTCGGCCAGCTTGTCGCGCCAATCCTTGCGCTTGAGCACGAAAGTGACGGCCGACATCGCCAGCAGGATCACGCATACGAGCAACAGCCCGGCCGAAATCGGCCGGTTGGCGAAGATGAAATAATTGCCGTTCGACATGATCAGCGACTGACGCAAGGATTGCTCGAAAATCGGCGCGATCACCAGGCCGAGCACCAGCGGCGCCGGGTCGAACGAGAATTTGCGCAGCGCGTAACCCAGAATTCCCATGATCAGCATGATCCAGACGTCGACGATCGAGTGGTTCACCTCGTAGACGCCGATGACGCAGAACATGATGATCAGCGGATAAAGATAGGCATAGGGGATGCGCAGCACGGTGACAAACAGGCTGACCAGCGGCAGATTGAGCGCCAGCAGCATCAGATTGCCGACATACATCGAGGCGACGAAACCCCAGAACACATCCGGATGCTCGGTGACCAGTTGCGGGCCGGGCGATATGCCGTGCACCATCAAGGCGCCCATCAGCACCGCCGGGATCGGCCCGGTCGGAATGCCGAGCGCCAGCATCGGCACGAAGGCGCCGGTCGAAGCCGAATTATTGGCTGATTCAGGTCCGGCAACGCCGGCCACCGCGCCTTTGCCGAATTCTTCCGGATGTTTCGAGACGCGGCGCTCCAGCGCATAAGACAAGAAGCTGGAAATGATGTGCGCGGAGCCCGGGATGATGCCGATGATGAAGCCGAGCAATGTGCCGCGCGCGATTGGCCAGCCCAATTCGCCCCATTCCTTGCGGCTCGGCCACAACTCCCGGAATTTCGGCGCGATCACTTCGCCGACCACTTTGTGGCTCGGCGTCGACAGGATTTCGCCGAGGCCGAATAGGCCGACCGCGACCGGTACGATGCCGATGCCGTCGCCGAGCTCGGCGAGGTCGAAGCTGTAGCGGAAGTGGCCGGTCATGTTGTCGATGCCGATCATGCCGAGCATCAATCCGATGCAGGCCATCAGCAGCGTGCGCACCAGCGACGACGACGACATGTAGGCGAGAAAAATCAGCCCGAGCACCAGCAGCGCGGTGTATTCCGGCGGGCCGAACTTCAAGGCGATGGTGGCGAGCGGCGGCGCCACCACGGTGAGCGCGATGACGCCGAAGGTGCCGGCGATCCAGGAGCCGACCGCAGCGATGCAGAGCGCGGCGCCGCCGCGGCCCTTCTTGGCCATGGCGTTGCCGTCGATACAGGTCATCACCGACGAGGCTTCGCCGGGAATCCGCATCAGGATCGACGTGGTCGAGCCGCCATATTGCGAGCCGTAATAAATGCCGGCGAGCATGATCACGGCCTGCGTGGCGTCGAGCCCGAAGGTCACCGGCAGCAAAATCGAAATGCCCGACAGTGGACCGATGCCCGGCAACACGCCGACCAGGGTGCCGACCAGGCAGCCGAGAAAGGCGTACCAGAGATTGTCGGGCTGGAACGCGATGGCAAATCCATGCGCCAGGCTGAAGAGGGTGCTTTCCACGAATTAGGTCCTAGTAGCTGAAGGGGCTTTCCGGCAGAGGCGTCCTGAGCAGCCATTCGAAGGCGGCATAGGTGGCAACGACGATGGCGATACTGTAGGCGCCCGCGTAGATCGGATTGCGCCGCTCGATCACGATCAGCAACGCGACCAACATCAGGACCATGGTGATGATGAAACCGAGGACCGTATAGAGCGCGATCGCGGCGGCGGTGATGGCCGTCACAACCGCCGCATGTTTGCCGTCCTCCCATTCCAGATCGGAGAACGGCCCGCTTTCTGCGGGGGCACGCAGGATCAGCGCAAGGCCGAAGATGATGGTCAACACGGCGACGATCATCGGCAGGAAGCCGGAGCCGGGCATCGACAGGCGCCCGACCGGCAGGTCGCCGCTCAAAGCGATGATCGTCGCGCCGAATAGGACAAATCCGGCGCCGGCAACATGGTCTGCACGCAAGTTCATTGTCTTCCTTTTTCCGCCGTGAAGTGCGGGGAGTAGTTATCCCTGCTTGCCGATCAGATGCACCGCGTCATCGGTGCGTTTGGCATCCTCGGCCCAGAACGCCGCGAAGTCCTTGGCATTGAGATAGGCATAGTCCAGCCCGAGATTCTTGAGGACGGACTTGAACTGATCGGTCTGCGCCGCCTTGTCGAGCGCCGCGCTGAGTGTGGCGACAACCGGAGCCGGCGTGCCGTGCGGCGCGAAAATGCCGACCCAGAGATAATACTCGACGTTGTAGCCGAGCTCCTTGAGCGTCGGCACATCCGGCAGTACGGCCGATCGCTTGGCGCCGAACGAGGCCAAGGCGCGCAGCTTGCCGCTCTTGATGTGTTGCAGCGTCGCCGACAGCGATTGGGTCGAGGCCTGCGCATTGTTGCCGAGCAGCGCGGTGATGGCCGGACCGCCGCCATTGGTCGGCAAGTGGCGCATTTTCGGAATGCCGGCTGCATGTTCGAGCATGGCCACCGGCAGGTGGGTCGCGCCGTAGAGACCGCCGGAGCTGTAGACGATCGCTTCCGGCCGCTTCTTGGCGTCGTCGAGGAAGTCCTTCAGCGTCTTGTAGGGTTGCTTTTCGTTGACCACCAGCAGGATCGGGTCGGCGGTGAGGCGGGCGAGCGGAATGAAATCGGCACGCGTGGTCTTCGGCTGCCGTCCGAACAGCTTGTCGACTTCAGCGTAGCCGGAAATGCCATTGTTGTGCGAGAGCAGCGTATACCCGTCCGGCTTGGCGTTGGCCGCGACTTGAGCGCCGACCTGACCGCCGGCGCCGGCCTTGGTTTCGACCACGACCGGCTGCTTGAGAATCGGTTCGAGCGCCGCCGCGATCGGCCGGGTTATAGTGTCGTTAGCGCCGCCGGGCGGAAAAGCGACCAGGATTGTAACGGCATGCGAGGGGAAAGCATCCTGCGCGAAAGCCGGCCCGGTGGCGAGGGCGGTTGCGGAAGCGGCGGTACCGATGACGAAACTGCGGCGATCCATTTGATTCTCTCCTGAAGGTTTTACCGGTTGTATCCGGCTATCATTGTGAAAAGCGAAAACCGCGCGCTAGCCGGTTGGCGACGCGCGCGGCATCCGAAACGTATGGAGCGACGACTCCGTCAGCCTTGCACGCGACCGATATCGCGCACGGCGGCTTCGATGCGCGCGGCGTCGGCGTCCCAGAACTTGGCGAACTCCGGCTCATCGAGGTAGTCGACGTCCTGGCCGAGATTAGCCATCGCGGTCTTGAACTTCGGATCGTGCGCGGCCTTGTTCATGTTGGTGCGCAAATAGCTCACCACATTGGCGGGCGTGGCCTTGGGCGCGAACAGCCCGACCCACAGATAATATTCGATGTTATAGCCGAGCTCCTTCATGGTCGGCACGTCTGGCAGCGCCTTGGAGCGGGTGGCGCCGAAGAGAGCGAGCGGCTTGGCCTTGCCGGCCTTGATCTGGGGCAGCGACGCCGAGATCGACGACACCAGCACCTGGGCGTTGTTGCCGAGGAAGGCGGTGAGGGCGGGGCCGCCGCCATTGGTCGGCAGATGGCGCATTTTCAGGCCACCGGCCGCCTTCATGTAAAGCGCGGTCGGGATGTGCAGCGCGCCGTAGAGACCCGAGGACGAGAAGAGAACCTGATCAGGCCGCTTCTTCACATCCTCGGTCAGATCCTTGAGCGTCTTGTAGGGCTGCTTGTCGTTGACCAGCAGAACGCAAGGGTCGGCGACGAAGCGCGCAATCGGAATAAAATCGGCGCGGGTAAACTTAGGCGCACGGCCGAACAGCTTGTCGACTTCGGCAAAGCCGGAAATCGAGGTGATGTGCAGCAGCAGCGTATAGCCGTCGGGCTTGGCGTTGGCGGCAACCTGGGCGCCGACTGCGCCGGCGGCGCCGGCCTTGGTGTCGATGATCACCGGCTGTTTGACGATCGGCTCCAGCACCGCGGCGAGCGGGCGGCCGACGACGTCGGCGGCGCCGCCCGGCGGGAACGGATTGATCATTGTAATGGCGTGGGACGGGTAGGCGTCCTCGGCGAAGGCGGGCCGGACCGTCAGGGCTGCGGCGGCAGCGGCACTGCCGGCAACGAATTTGCGTCTGTCCACGTTAATCCTCCCAGGATTTGTTGATTTTTATCCGGCGTTTGGCCGGCCGCATTGTTGGGACGATGCTATCGCCCGGCGTGCCAGGCAATCAAGCATCAATGATCGCCACCGCCCGCGTCCAGCCGGCGGAGCCGCCGCGGACCTTCACCGGAAAACAGCTTACCATGAAGCCTTTGGCCGGTAATGCCTCGAGATTATGCAGTTTCTCGATATGGCAGTATCCGATTTCGCGGCCGGCCCGGTGGCCCTCCCAAATCAGCTTCGGGTTATGGGTCTCGGCGTATTTTTGCATGGTGTAAACGAATGGCGCGTCCCAGCTCCAGCCATCGGTACCGGTGACGCGCACGCCTCGCTCGGTCAGATAGAGCGTGGCTTCACGGCCCATGCCGCAGCCTTTGGCGACGTAATCGGGGCGTCCATAGGCCGCACCCGCGCTGGTGTTCACCACAACGATTTCAAGCGGTGAAAGCGTGTGGCCGATGCGCTTGAGTTCGGCCTCGACGTCGGCCGCGCCGGCGACATAGCCGTCGGGGAAATGGCGGAAGTCGAGCTTCACCGCCGGCTGAAAGCACCATTCCAGCGGCACCTCGTCGATGGTGATGGCGCGCTTGCCGCCGTCCATGGTGGAGGCGAAATGATAGGGCGCGTCGAGATGCGTCGTGCAGTGCGTCGACAGCTTGACCCACTCGAATCCCCAGCCTTCGCCGTCCGGCAAATCGTCCTTTTTCAAACCCGGAAAGAACTTGAGAACGTCCGCGGCGGTGTCCTGGTGATTGAGATATTCGATGGTGGGTCCGTAGCCCGGCGGGTCGGCGGCGACGGTGTTCTCCAGCGGCACCGAGATATCGATGATCTTGCGCGGCATTGCACTATGACCGATGTATGGGGGGCAAATTAAAGTCAGTCTTAGTCACTGCAGCGACATGCTGTCCAGGAGAGAAACATGCCGGCTTATTGGGTTGCGCGTTCCAAGATCAACGATCCGGTCGAATATAAAAAATACACCGACCTGGTGCCCGGTATCATCGCCAAGTTCGGCGGCAAGGTGCTGGCGCGTGGCGGTCGGTTTCAGATCATGGAGGGCCCGGATAAATTCAGCCGTTTCATCGTCATCGAATTTCCGACCCTGGAGCAGGGCGTCGCCTGTTTCACGTCGCCGGAATACGACCGCGCTGCAGCATTCCGTCGCAGCGGCGCCGGCGAAGTCGAAACCATCATGGTGGAGGGGATATAGCCCACCTTTGCGGATAAGCGACCCTCTAGCCTAAGCTGACGAAGTTCGCGTAAGATCAGAAAAAAACAACGACCAATGGGGAGAACGACAATGTTGCTCAAGCTCAAATCGCGAACCTATGCCTGGATCGTCGGGGCCACGGCCGCCCTTACGGCCTGCGCTTTGATCGCAAGCCCGGCTACCGCCCAGAACAAAGAGCCGATCAAGATCGGCTTCAGCATGGCGCAAACCGGTCCGCTCGGGCCGAACGGTCAGCAGGCACTGCTCGGCATGAAGATCTGGGAAGAGGAAACCAACGCCAAGGGCGGTCTGCTCGGGCGTCCGGTCAAGCTGGTCTATTACGACGATCAGTCCAACCCGTCGACGGTTCCTGGCATCTACACCAAGCTGCTCGACGTCGATAAGGTCGACCTGGTGCTCAGCGGCTATGCGACCAACATGGTCGCACCGGCGATGCCGATCGTCATCCAGAAGAAAAAGACTTTCATCAGTCTGTTCGCGCTCGACGTAAACAGCGAGTTCCACTATCCGAACTACTTCTCGGTACTGCCGACCGGGCCGAAGACCAAGCCTTCGTTTACCGAAGGCTTCTTCCAGGTCGCCATGCAGCAGAATCCGAAGCCAACCACGGTCGCGTTGACCTCCGAGGATGCGGAATTCTCTAAGGCCGCATGCGATGGCGCACGTGCGAACGCCAAAACCTTCGGCGTCAAGATCGTCTACGACAAGAGCTTCCCGCCGGGAACGACCGACTTCTCGCCGATCGTGCGTGCGCTACAGGCTTCGAATGCCGACCTGGTCGTGGTGTGCTCTTATCCGCTGTCGTCGGTGGGCATCACACTGGCGGTCAATGAAGCAAACTACAAGCCGAAGCTGATCGGCGGCGCCATGGTCGGCCTGCAGGCCACCGTGTTCAAGAACAAGCTGGGCGCGAAGCTCAACGGCATCGTCAACTACGAAACCTGGGTGCCGTCGGAGAAAATGATGGCGCCGGCCGCGGCCTTCTTCAAGAAGTATCAAGCGATGGCACCGGCCGCAAAGGTCGACCCGCTCGGCTACTATCTCGGCGGCTGGGGTTACGCCTACGTCAATATGCTGGGTGAGGCGATTACCGGCACCAAGAGCGTCGACGACGCCAAGATCGCGGCCTATCTGCGCAAGACCACCTTCCACACCATCATGGGAAGCTGGAGCTACGGCCCCGGCGGCGAGTGGACCAAGTCCGGCATGATGCAGGTGCAATACCACGGCATCAAGGACGGCGCCGGCCTGGAGACCTGGAAAGGCATGTCCTACCAGACCGTGCTGACGCCGCCGGAATTGGCGACCGGCAAGGTGATCTATCCGTACGAGAAGGCGAAGTAAGAAACCAAGCCTTCAACTGACATAATGCTGCGGCGCGGAAAGCTTTTCCGCGCCGCTTTTATTTGGTCTGTCTTTGCGATGGATCAATTCGCGTTTCCCGGCGCGAGCATGACTGACCATACAAAAAAACGCGGCCCAACCGGGAGTAAACATCATGCTGCAAATCCTGAAATTCCGGACATCGGCTTGGGTCGCGGGGGCGGTGGTCGCTCTTGCCGCCTGCGCCATGTTCGTGGTCGCCGGCCACGCCCAGACCAAGGAGCCGATCAAGATCGGCTTTGGCATGTCGCTCACCGGTCCGCTGTCGGCCAATGGCAAATCGTCATTGCTGGCGATGAAGATCTGGGAAGACGACACCAACGCCAAAGGCGGGCTGCTCGGCCGGCCGGTGAAGCTGGTCTACTTCGACGACCAGAGCAACCCGTCGCAAGTCCCCGGCATCTACACCAAGCTGCTCGATATCGACAAAGTCGATCTGATCGTCAGCGGTTATGCGTCCGGCCAGATCGCGCCCGCGATTCCGATCGCGATACAGAAGAAAAAGCTGTTCATCAGTTTGTTCGGCACCGGCGTGA
Source organism: uncultured Alphaproteobacteria bacterium (assembly GCA_963825015.1). Taxonomy (GTDB): domain Bacteria; phylum Pseudomonadota; class Alphaproteobacteria; order Rhizobiales; family Xanthobacteraceae; genus Pseudolabrys. The sequence continues at coordinate 14,942 of CAWGRN010000014.1, forward strand.
ACGAGCAGTTCAAATACGACCGATATTTCTCGATGATCCCGAACGGCCCGACGCCGAAGCCGGCATTCACGCGCGGCTTCTTCAAGGTGGCCGAAGCGCAGAAGCCGAAGCCGCAGACCATCGCGCTCGCGATGGCCGACGCCGAGTTCGGCCGCAACGCCTGTGAGGGTGCGGCGGAGAATGCCAAGGCCTCCGGCTTCAAGGTCGTCTACAACAAGACCTATCCGCCGGCGACGACCGACTTCAGCCCGATCGTGCGGGCGATCCAGGCGTTGAATCCGGATCTGCTGGTGATCTGCTCCTATCCGCTCGACTCCGTCGGCATGGTCAAGTCCATGCATGAGGTCGGTTTCAAGCCGAAGATGTGGGGCGGCGCGATGGTTGGCCTACAGGCGACGGTGTTCAAGACCCAGCTCGGGCCGATGCTCAACGGACTGGTCAATTTCGAAACCTGGCTGCCGCAGAAGTCGATGGCATTTCCGGGTTCGCTCGAACTCCTGAAGAAGTACCAGGAGCGTGCTGGCGCCGAGGGAGTCGATCCGCTCGGCTATTACATGCCGGTCTGGGCCTATTCCTACCTGCAGGTGCTCGGCCAGGCGATCGCCGAGACCAAGTCGCTCGATGACGGCAAGCTCGCCGACTATATCCGCGGTGCAACGTTCAAGACCGTAGTCGGCGACGTCAAATTTGGAAAAGACGGCGAATGGGCGACCGAACGCGTGATGGCGGCCCAGTTCCAGAACATCAAGGGCAACAAGATCGACGACTTCCGCGATCTGTCGACCGAGGTGATCGTCTATCCGCCGCAATACAAGAGCGGCGAGGTCATCTACCCCTACGAAAAGGCAATCGCGAAATAGACCTGACGATTTTCGCGGCAAAATAAGCGGTCGGCGCCGGTCAGGCGCCGGCCGCGTTCGTATGGTGTGGCCCGCTCACATCCCCAGATAAAACTGGCGGATCAGGTCGTTGTTGTTGAGCTCGTCGGCCGAGCGGCCTTCGAAGGCGATCTTGCCGTGCACGATGACATAGCCGCGGTCGGCGATGCGGATGGCTTGGGTGAAATTCTGCTCGGCCATCAGCACGGTGAGGTGGTAGTGCTCCTTGAGCTGCTTGATGGCGTCGATGGTGCGCGCGACCAGCAACGGCGCCAGGCCGACCGAAGGTTCGTCGACCAGCAGGATACGCGGCGCCAGCATCAGCGCGCGCGCCAGCGCCAGCATCTGCTGTTCGCCGCCGCTCATGCTGCCGGCGAGTTGGCTGCGCCGTTCGGCCAGACGCGGGAAGGCTTCGAAACAGAAATCGAAATTGCTTTTGATCTGCGCGCGCGCCTTGGGCCGCGACGCGCCCAGCAGCAGGTTTTCTTCCACGGTCAATTTCGGGAACAGCCGGCGGCCTTCCGGCACCAGCGCGATGCCGAGATCGACGATCTGCTCGGTCGGCATGCCGACCAGGTCGTGCTTCTCGCCATCGATCTCGGCGATGATGCGGCCCGCGGCGGGCTTGACGATGCCCATGATGCATTTCATCAACGTGCTTTTGCCGTTGCCGTTGGTGCCGAGCAAGGCGACGGTCTCGCCGGGTTTGACGTCGATCGAGACGTCATGGATGACGCGCACCGCGCCGTAGGCGGCGTGCACGTTCTGGATGGTGAGGCTACTGGCCAAGATAAGCCCTCACCACTTCGGGGTCGCGCACGACGTCTTCCGGCTTGCCGTCGGCGACCTTCTTGCCCGATACCAGCACCGCCAGACGCTGCGAAAAGCGCATCACCGCGCTCATGATGTGCTCGATCAGAATGATGGTGATGCCGCGTTCGTTGAGCCGCACCAGCAGCATCAGAATGTCGTCGATCTCCGAATGCGACAGGCCGGCCATGGATTCGTCGGCGATCAGCAGTTTCGGTTCCGCCGCCACCGCGCGCGCCAGTTCAAGCTTGCGCATCTCGACCTGGGTGAGGTCGCGCGGCATCTGCTTGGCTTTGGCGGCCAGCCCGACCATTTCCAATAGCTCGAGGCAGCGCGAATCCAGGTCGCCGGTCGATCGCAACGGCCCCAAGCGGGCATGGACGGTGTAGAGCAGCGGAACGCGCAGGTTGTCGACCAGGTTCATGCTGTGGAACGGGCGCGGCAACTGGAAAGTGCGGGCGACGCCGCGATGTGTGCGCTGATGGGCGGCAAGTCCGTCGAGGCCATGGCCGTCGAACCGCACGCTGCCGCTTTCGTTCTGCAACGTGCCGCAGATGCAATTGACCAAGGTGCTCTTGCCCGAGCCGTTCGGGCCGATCAGGCCGAGGCGCTCGCCGGGCTGCACCATGAGGTCGACGCCGTCGAGCGCGACGAAGCCGTAGAAGCGCTTGGAGATATTGTCGACGTGGAGCAGCGGGCTCATGGCCGCCTCCAGGCGCGAATGCGCTCCTGCACCAGTCCGACCAGGCCGTTGGGCGCGATGATGACGAAACCCACCAGCATCAAGCCGACGATCAGCAGATTGACCGCCGAGGATATGGTGACGGTAGCGTATTGCTGCGCCGAGCCGAGCAGTATGGCGCCGACCAGCGGCCCGATCCAACTGGTGGTGCCGCCGATCATCGGCATGGCGATCGAGTTGACCGCGTATTCGAGGCCGAAGGCCGACGACGGCTGCAGGTAGCCGATATAATAGGGGAACGGCGCGCCGGCCATGCCCATGAAGGCGCCCGAAATCGTGGTGGCGATCAGCTTCACGCGCAGCGTCGGCACACCCGAAGCTTCGGCGGCCAGTTCGTCGTCGCGAATGGTGGCAAAGCCGAAGCCGAGCTGCGAGCGCTCGATGGTGCGCGCCGTCACCAAGGCGATCACCGCCAGCAACAGCATCAGGCCGAACAAATATTCGATGTAGTTGATTTTCAACCCAGCGAATTCGATCTCTTCCGGCCGGATGATATAGGCGCCGCGCGAACCGCCGACGAAGTCCCAGTTGACCACCAAAGTCTGCAGCACCACCGCGAGCGCCAGCGTGGCGATGGCAAAGAACGAGCCGCGCAGCCGCAAGGTCAGATAGCCCATGCCCAGACCGGCAATGCCCGACACCACGCCGCCGAGCACGATCAGCAGCGGCACCGGCAGCGGATAGAGCTTGTGCATGAACACCGAAGCGTAGGCGCCCATCGCGAAGAAAGCGGCCGAGCCGAAATTCACATAACCGCAATAGCCGCCGAGGATATTCCAGGCGGTCGCCAGCACGATGAATTGCAGGATCGTGTAGCTGGCGAAGTACAGATAATCGACATGGACCCAGTGCGCGAAGGCCATGACCACCGCGCCGACTGCGACCGTTATCAGGGAGAATTTCGCCATGTTCACGACGATCACCGTCCCAGTAGGCCCGCCGGCCGGAAGGCCAGCGTGAGCAGGAGAAAGCCGAACGACACGGCCGGCGCCCAGGACGGGCCATAAAACGTCGCGGTCAGGCTTTCGACCACGCCGAGCAGCATGGCGGCGATCAGCGTGCCGGGCATGCTGCCGAGACCGCCGAGCACGCAGATGGCGAACACGCGGCCGATATATTCGCGGCCGACCGAGGGTTCGATCGGCTGGATGATGATCAGCAGCGCGCCGGCTATCGCGGCGGTCGCGATCGAAATGCCGAAGGCGATGCGCTTGATGCGGATCGGATCGACCGCCATCAATTGCAGCGCCAATTGGTCCTGCGACACCGCCTTGATGGCGCGGCCGATGAAGGTGCGGGTCACGATCAACTCGATCACGCCGAACAGCACGAGAGCCGTGATGCACGGCACCAGCATGCGCAGCGGCAGATCGATCAGCCCGATATGGATGCTGGGTCCGATGTAAGCGGCCTCGACATAGCGATAGTCGACGCCGAACACCAGGATCAGCGACACCTCGGTGACGAACAGCAGGCCGAAGAAGAAGGCGAGGCCGCGCAGCAATTCCTGGCCGCGCTTTTCAAACGACACATAATAGACCTGATAGACCGACGCGCCGAGCGCGTAGAAGAACGGCAGCGCGATGATGCTCACCAGGATCGGATCGACGCCGAATTTGATGTTGAAGAAGTAGGCGATGTAGGAGCCGAGAATGACGAAAGCCGGATGCGCGATATTGACGATGTCGAGCATGCCGAACGAAATCGATATGCCGGCGGTGACGGCGGCATAGAAGGCGCCGAGCAGAAGCCCGGCGGTGATCGCGTTGAGCAGCAGATCCCAGGAAATATCCATGCTCTCCCAACCGGCGCAGTCGACTGACACAAATCGTGCATGGATTCGTCCGCGGCGCCGCTTCAAGGGCGCGCTGCGGAGAATCGCGATCGGTGTATCGAATTGGCCGGCTTCACTCCCCTTGAACTCAACATTTTTGTTTGGCCCGCTTGAGCGGGTCATTGCGCGGCAGTTTGCAGGAAGCCCGCTGGCTTGGCTAGCCTATTGATTGATCAGCCGAACCTTGACTTGTGGATGCCGTTCTGTGCGGCAAATTGAAACGCCCGCCGCGGGGCCATTAAACCCAAGGGCGGGCGTTTCTAAAGGAAGCGTTCGGTCAGGCAGCCGCGGCTTGTGGCCGCACGCCTTCCGGCAGTTGCATCGGCTTGTTGGCGCTGTCTTTGAATTCGACGGTCATGAACACCATTTCCTTGTCGCCGAGATTTTCCAGATCGTGCACCTTGAACTCGTTGAGGCCGTAGGTCTCGTGCCGCGTCTCGCCCGGCACATAGGTGTATTCGACCGTGGTGCCGTCATGCACATGCTGACGGCCGCGGCCGCCGGACACCGAGGTCCAGAAATAATCCAGCACATGGCGATGGAATCCGATGCGCTCGCCGGGGGCGAGGCGGATGATCCAGACGCGGCTGCGTTCGTTCTCCGACAGCAGCGTGGAGCCGACGCAAGGGTTCGGGTTCTTTGCCTCGCGCTCGAACTCGGCGGCGATATCCGCCGGCCACTGCGACTTGTCCTTTTTCTCGGCGGCTTTATCGAGCATGCTGAGAGCCATGGGAATTCCTCCATTGCGATTTGGATGTCATATATAACAAATCCGCGGAAACGGAAAGCTTGAGGTTTATCAATGGCCGGGTCCATAGCGCGGCGTGCCATCGTCATCGGCGGCTCGATGAGCGGCCTGCTCAGTGGGCTGTCGTTGCGCCGGGCCGGGTGGGCCGTGGATATCTACGAGCGCGTCGAGACGGAACTATCCGGCCGTGGCGCCGGGATCGTCGCCCAACAGGAACTGATCGAGCGGCTGCGCAGGCTGGGCTTGGCGACCGACGATCTCGGCGTCCAGATCACCACCCGCAAGATTCTCGATGCTCAGGGACGCCTGACCGAAGAAATTCAATGTCCGCAGGTGCTGACCGCCTGGGAGCGCGTCTACCGGCTGCTGCGCGACGCCTTTCCGCCGGAGCACTATCATCGCGGCCGTGGGCTCGCCGGGTTCACGCAAGAACAGGACAAGGTGCTGGCGCATTTTTCCAACGGTGAAACCGTTGCGGCGGACTTGCTGGTCGGCGCCGACGGCATCCGCTCGACGGTGCGGCAGCAGTGCCTGCCGGAGGTGACGCCGCGCTATTCCGGATACAGCGCCTGGCGCGCGCTGATCGCCGAAAGCGCGTTTCCCGCTGACGTGCACCGCGAGCTGTTCGAATACATGTCGTTCGGACTGCCGCCGGGCGAGCAGTTCCTCGGCTATCCGGTGGCTGGTCCGGACAACGACCTGCGTCCCGGGCACCGGCGTTTCAATGTGGTGTGGTACCGGCCGGCGGATGAGGCCACGAAGCTGCAATGGCTGCTCACCGACGAAACCGGCAAGACCCATGCGATTTCAATTCCGCCGCCGCTGATCAGCCGCGCGGCCATCGCCGAAATGCGCGCCGACGCCGAACGGCTGCTGGCGCCGCAATTCCGGCAAATTGTCCGATTGATCGAAGAACCGATCCTGCAGCCGATCTACGATCTCGAATCGCCGCGCATGGCCTTTGGCCGCGTGGCGATTGTCGGCGATGCCGCCTTCGTGGCGCGTCCGCATGTCGCCGCCGGCGTATCGAAAGCGGCGGACGACGCCGCGGCGCTTGCTCGCGGCGCTGCAGGCGGAAAATGACGTTGCCAGCGCGCTCAAGCACTACGAGGCGGCGCGGCTAAAGGAAAACTATCGCATCATCGAGCGCGCGCGCCATCTCGGCGCCTATCTGCAGGCGACGCAGACGCAGGAAGAGAAGGCCCGCGCCGGCCTGCACAGCACCGACGGCGCCGTGATCGCGGAAACCGCGGTGCTGGATTTTCTTTACGCCTGACGGCGGTCGCTACATCCCCAGCATCTTCTTGGCGTTGCCGCCGGCCAGCGCGGCGCGCGTCTTATCGTCGAAGCCTTCGACCGAATTGATGTGGCCGATCGGATCGTATTCCAGCATGTCGAAGGGATAATCCGTTCCCATGATGACATGGTCGACGCCGAAGGTTTTCACCAGGGCCTCGAGCTGCAACGGCGTGAACACCACGGTGTCGAAATAGATCTGCTTGAGATAGCTGGTCGGCGGCTTCGGCAGATTGGCCTGGCAGTCCGAGCGCGCGCCCCAGGCATGATCGATGCGGCCGGAATAGGCGCCGAGATAGCCGCCGCCATGCATGGCGAAGATCTTCAGTTTCGGATGCCGCTCCAAGCACGCCGTCGAAAATCAGATAATGCAGCGCCAGCGTGGTCTCGAACGGATTGCCGATGATGTTGTTGAAATAGAAGCGCGACAGCCGCTGGCCTTCGGTAAAGCCGTTCGGATGGATGATGACCAGCGCGCCGAGTTCCTCGGCCTTCTTCCAGAACGGCGCGAAGGCGGGATCGGACAGTTCCTTGCCGGCGACATTGGTGAGAATCTCGACGCCCTTGAACTTGAGCGTCTTCATGCACGTACTCGAGTTCCTTGGCCGCCTCGTTGCCGTCCTGCATCGGCACGTTGCCGACCGGGATGAAGCGGTCCGGATGCTTGGCGACGAATTCGGCGACGCCGTCATTGATCATGCGCGCGGCCGGCACGGCGTATTCGAGCGCGACCGTGTGATAAAGCTGCGGCGGCGGCGGCATCACCAGCTGCATGTCGACGCCCATCTGGTCCATGTCGGCGAAGCGTTCGTCGTAATTGCCGCGCGATGCGCGAGCGGATGTCGCCTTCCTGCTTGGCGTTGAGTTCCTTGGTCTCGGCCGACGCGAAGTGCCCGAGCGGAATGGTCGAGAGATCGAGATGCGGCTTGATGAACTCGGCCGCGCGCGGCACCGCGATGTGGGTATGGGCGTCGATGGTGACCGACTTCGGCCGCTGCTCGCGGCCCGGCTTGCCGTGTTTGCGCGCCGCGGTGTTTGCGTATTTGTTCCAGATCGCCATATCGCCTGCCTCTCGTTGTGGCGTCATGCCCGGCCTTGTGCCGGGCATCCACGCCTTGCTTGTTTCTAATCCAAGACGTGGATGGCCGGGTCAAGCCCGGCCATGACCGTTTGGAAACTCCCTTAAAACACGCCCAGATGCTGGCGCAGATCGACGCCGTCTTTGTCCAGTTTCGCCGGCGTGGAGACCACCGCGACGCGGCCGGTATTGAGGATCACGATATCGTCGGCGACGTCGAACACCAGCTTCGGATTCTGCTCGACCAGCACGATCGACAGCCCGCTTTCCTTCAATTTGCGGATCGTGGTCATCACCTCGGCGACGATCTGCGGCGCCAGGCCTTCGGACGGCTCGTCCATCAGCAGCACGCGCGGATTGCCCATCAAGGCGCGGCCGATCGCCAGCATCTGCTGCTCGCCGCCGGACAGATGCGCGGCGATCTGGCGGCTGCGTTCCTGCAGCCGCGGAAACATGGCGAATACGGTTTCGATGGTCCAGGGTGCGTGCCTGGCCTCGCCGTTGCCGGGGTTGCGGGCGGCGACAACGAGGTTCTCGCGCACCGTCAGGCTCTTGAAGATGCGGCGGCCCTGCGGCACCAGCGCCACGCCGCGGGCGGCGATCATCTCCGGCGACATGCCGCCGACCGCCGCGCCGAACACCCGCACTTCGCCGCGGCGCGGCGGCAGCAGGCCCATGGCGACGTTCATGCAGGTCGACTTGCCGGCGCCGTTGCGCCCGAGCAGGCCGAGCATGCGCGCCTCGCCCAGTTCGAACGAGACGTCCTGCAACACGTGGCTGTCGCTGTAGAACGCATCGACATGTTCGAGGCTGAGTGCGCTAATGGCCAAGATAGACCTCCCGCGTGCGCGGATTGTCCACCACTTCGGCGCGGGTGCCTTCGACAATCACCTCGCCGAAATGCAGCAAGCGTGATGCGCTCGGCGAATTCCAGCGCCACGTCCATGTTGTGCTCGATCATCACGATGGTGACGTCGCGCGGGATCGCCATCAGGCATTGGTGGACGTCGCGCCGCTCGTCGATCGACAGGCCGGCGAACGGTTCGTCGAGCAGCAGCACTTTCGGATTCTGCGCCAGCGCCATGGCGATCTCGACGCGGCGGCGTTCGCCATATGAGGTCTGCGTCAGCGGCCGCTCGGCGATATGCGCCAGGCCGACCCGCTCCAGCGCGGCGCGCGCGTTTTCGATCAGGTGGCCCTGATGCTTGATGTCGGTGATCGGATTCCAGCGCGCCGGCGACAGACCGAGCAGCGCCAGCGAAACATTGTGGATGATGGTGTCGCGCGGAAACAAAGTGATGATCTGGTAGGTGCGCGCCATGCCGAGGTGGGGGCGTTGCCGGCTCGGCGTCTTGGTGATGTCCTGCCCGAACAATTGCACGGTGCCGCTGTCGGGCGTGAGCTCGCCGGTGATCAGATTGAACAGCGTGGTCTTGCCGGCGCCATTGGGGCCGATGATCAGCCGGCGCTCGCCCGGCTCGACGTTGAGATTGACGTTGGTGGTCACGTGCAGGCCTTCGAACGCCTTGCAAAGGCCGCGTCACGGTGAGCGCGCTCATGGTGCCGGCTCCGCTCTTGGCGGCAATGACGGCGGCGCTCGGCGCCCGTTTGCGCCAGGCCAGTCGCCACAGCCGCGCGGTGCCGGGCACCAGGCCTTCCGGCATCAGAATGACGATGGCGACGAAGATGGCGCCGAGCAGGAAATTCCAGCGCTCGATGAAGCCCGAGACCACGGTCTTGACCACGACCACCAGCGTCGGCGCCGACGATCGGCCCGAGCAGCGTGCCCGGCCCGCCGGAGATCACCATCAGCAGCACTTCGGCCGAGGAGGTGAGCGACAGCGTCTGCGGGCTGATGAACTGGTTGTAATAGACGAACAGGATGCCGGCCACGCTGGTCAGCAGGCCGGAAAACAGGCAGGCCCAGAAGCGGATCACCAGCACGTGATAGCCGAGCGCGTTCATGCGGCGCGGCTGGTCGCGCGTGCCCATCAAGCGCGGCGCCGAACGGGCGAGCGCGCGAACGATGGCGACAGCGACCACCGACAGCAGGAACACGATCAGCGTCGCGTAATAGAAGTGGGTCGGCTCCGACAGCGCATAGCCGAACGGCGCCGGACGGCCGGTGTACGTTGATGCCGTTGTCGCCGCCGGTCAGGCTGATCCAGCGATAGGCCAGGCCCCACAGGATTTCGCCGAGCGCCAGCGTGATCATGATGAAGCCGATGCCGGTCGAGCGCAGCGACAGCACGGCGATACACCGCCATGGACGGCGACGCCGACCACCAGCGCCACGACGATCGCCACGGTATGGCCGTGCGCCGATCTGCAGCATGTAGCCGGTGGCGTAGGCCGAGATGCCGAACAGGCCGGCATGGCCGAGCGAGACCAGGCCGGCATAGCCGACCAGCACGTTCAGGCCGAGCGCGAAGATGGCGTAGAACAGGATCTGGCTGGCGACATTGACGTAATAGACGCCGGGCATCCAGAACGGCACCGTGACGAGCGCGACGAAGGCGATGACGAGGGCGAGGATGCGCGCGTTCACGGCACATGCCTTCCGAACAGGCCCTGCGGCCGCAGCAGCAGCACCAGCAGCATCGGCATGAACAGCACGAAATAGGCGAGTTCCGGCAGCAGCGCCTGGCCGAAATTATAGATGAAGCCGACGATGATGCTGCCGACGAAGGAGCCGAGCAGGCTGCCGGTGCCGCCGAGAATGACCACCACCAGCGCCAGCGGCAGCATGTCCTGGTCGAGCCCGGGATAAACCGACAAAATCGGCCCGCCGATGATGCCGGCGAAGGCGGCCAAGCCGGCGCCGAGCGCGAACACGATGGTGAAGAGCTGCGACACGCGGATGCCGACGACGCGCGCCATGTCGGGATCGTCGACGCCGGCGCGGATCATGGCGCCGAGCCGCGTGCGGTCGAGCAGCAGCCAGAGCCCGACGGCGACGACGATGGCGATGACGATGATCGCCAGACCGGTAGAGCGGGAACACCATCGACGCCGAAGCGCGCGAAGCCGCCGAGCCCGTCCGGCGTCGCGACCGAGAGCGGATCGCCGCCCCATACCATCAGGCAGACATCGGCGACCATGAACGATAGGCCGAGCGTCACCAGCACCTGCGCCAATTGGTCGCCGGGCAGGCGGCGCAGCAACAGCCGTTCGACCAGCGCGCCGAGCACGGCGACCGCCAGCGTCGCCAGGATCGCCGCCAGCCAGAAGTTCAGCTTGGAAGCCGAGCAGGCCGACGACGAAGAGTCGCGCCGATATAGGCGCCGAGCATGAACAGCGAGCCATGCGTCAGGTTCGGAATCCGCATCAGCCCGAAGATCAGGGAGAACCCCGCCGACAGCAGAAACAGCAGCCCACCGAACGTGACGCTGTTGACCGTCAGCACCAGCCAAAAATTCATATCGTCGCAGTTTCTCACGCCCGTCACGTTTCAAGCTCATGAACCCGAAAACCGGTTCGCCTTTCGGGCTCATGCGCAGGAACCGCGGGCGCCGATTTGGGCGCCCGCGGATCGAAGTCAGGATTACGACTTCAGCGGCGGGTAGTTGCGCGAATAGACCGGCTGCGCGAGGAACTTCTTCTCGTCGTAGGTCCAGAACTGACTGACGTTGTGATAGGTCTTGAGCGTTTTGTTGATGTAGTTTGCCGTTCGCCTTCTCGACCCGGCGGATGAAGAAGTCGCCGACCACGTTGCCGAGATGGTCGAACTTGATCGGGCCGCGCGGCGTATCGGTCAGCTTCACCGCCCGCATCGACTTTGGCGAAGGCTTCCTTGTCGTCGGACTTGCCGCTCGGCAGTTTCAGGCCGGCATCGACCACGGCGGCGGCGACATAGAGACCGGCGGCGTAGAAGCCCGGATCGACTCCGTAGTCTTTTTGCATCGCCGCGACGAAACGCTTGTTGCCGTCGGTGGCGAGATCGAGCGTGTAGGGGCAGCAGCTGTACATGCCGAGCGCCTCGTCGCCGAAGACGCGCAGCAGCGCGTCGTCGCCGCCGGTTTCGCCGGTCACCACCGGGAATTTCAGCCCGGCCGCGGCGTAGTGTCTTCATGAAGCGCAGCGGGTTCGAGCCGGCAAAGCCCTGGCAGACGCCGTCGCAATCCGCGATCTGCGCGACGAACGGCGTGTAGTCGGGCGTGACCAGCGGCGGCCACAGCTTGTTGACGATTCTGCCGCCGGCTTCCTCGAAGGTCTGCTGGAAGCCGCCCATCTGCTCGTAGCCGAAGGCGAAGTCTTCGGAGATGGTGACGACCTTCTTGAGCTTCAGCTCCTTGGCGGCGAAGTCGGCCATCGGATGCATCGCTTGCGACGAGGTCGCCGACGGCCGCAGGAAGTAGGGGTTCGGCCGGCGCTGCGTCATGTCCTCGGCGCCGGCGAGGCTGAGCATCGGCGTCTTGTGCTCGCGATGTAGTCGGTGATGGCGAGCAGTTCGAAGGCGGCCAGCGGGCCGAGGACGGCATCGACTTTGTCGCGCTCGACCAGTTCCTGCGCCTTGGTCTTGGTGCCGGCCGGGTTGCCGCCGGTGTCGGCGGAGATGAACTCGACCTTGCGGCCGGCGAAAGTGTTGTTCTTTTCCTTCAGATAGGTGAGCACGCCCTGTTCCATCTGAATGCCGCCCTGCGCGAGCGGGCCGGTCTTGACGGTCAGCAGGCCGAGTTTGAAGGGCGCGGCCTGGGCGATGGCAGGCGCGGGAAACTTGAACGTCGCGAGCGCTGCGCCGGCAACCGTGCCGGCCATGAATTTACGGCGAGAGACCTTACGAGACATTGCATTCCTCCCATTGTGACCCCGGTCGGGGCTGATTGTTCGAGCGGTCTTTTCGACCGTTTTTTTATCGGCCAGTGCGGCCGTATTCGACGCCAATAGAAATTCGTCGCGAGCCGACGGCCCCACGATGCCTGATCAATCGGCGCCCATCATCGGCTAATGCCTTCCATGATGTAAAGCCCGGTTGTAGCGCGGGGATACCGCATGCCGGTTTTCTCAACAAAGGTGGGCCGGCCGCATGCCGGTTATTGTGGCAGCGTCCGTTCGCGCGGCAGAGCGACATCGGCCGTCAGATTCCGAGATAACGCGAGCGGATCTCATCGCTGGCCTTGAGCTCTTGCGGCTTGCCGGAATAGACCACCTGGCCCTTGCTCATGACGTGCACATAATCCACCAGTTTGAGGGCGAGGTGCGCGTTCTGCTCGATCAGCAGGATCGAAAGGCCTTGCTCTTTGAGCTTGCCGATCGCCTCCCACAGGCCCTGAATGATGATCGGCGCCAAGCCCTCCGACGGTTCGTCCATGATCAGGCAATCCGGGTTGGTCATCAGCGCGCGGCCGATGGCGAGCATCTGCTGCTCGCCGCCCGACAATGTCTTGGCGCGCTGGTGGCGGCGCTCGTGCAGGCGCGGGAACAGCGCGTAAACCCGGTCGACATTCCAGCCATGGCGGTCCGGGCTGCGCAACGCGACCAGCAGGTTTTCTTCCACGTGCAACGTCGGGAACACGCGCCGGCCCTGCGGCACCAGGCCCATGCCGCTGCGCACGGTCTCGAATGACGACTTCTGGGTAATGTCGTCGCCCTTGAACACCACCTTGCCGCGGCGCGGCGGGTTGAAGCCGACGATCGAATTCACCAGCGTCGACTTGCCGACGCCGTTGCGCCCGAGCAGGCCGAGGATCTGGCCCTGCTCGAGCTCAAGCGACAGCCCCTGGAGAACGTAGGCGTCGCCGTAATAAGTATGGATGTCCTGGACTTCGAGAATGGCCGTCATGCGCTAGTCCGTCCCCAGATAAATTTCCTGAACCTTGGCGCTGGAGTGAATCTGCTGCGGCGTGCCGGTCTCCAGCACTTCGCCGAAATGCAACACGGAAATCTGCGAGGCGACGTCGAACACCACGTCCATGTCGTGTTCGATCAGCAGGATCGCGAGTTTGGGATCGAGCTTCATCAGAAACCGGGCCATCTCGCTCGATTCGCCGGACGACAGGCCGGCGGCCGGCTCGTCGAGCAGCAGAATTTTCGGATCGCTGGCCAGGCCGAGCACGATTTCGAGCTGGCGCTGCTCGCCGTGCGACAGATTGCGGACCTCCGTGTCCTTGCGATCGAGGAAGCCGGCCTGGTCGAGCAAATGATAGGCCTTGTCGTAGACGTCCTTGTACGAGGATTGGAAGCGCCACATCACGAATTTCGTCCGGCGCAGGCCCTCGATCGCCAGCAGCACATTGTCGAGGACGGTCAGTTTCGGAAACAAATGCGTGACCTGGAAGGTGCGCGCCATGCCGAGCGCGGTGCGCCGGTGGCTCGGCCAGCCGGTCACATCCTGGCCGAACAGCAGCACCTGTCCGGAGGTCACCGGAAAAATGCCGGTGATCAGATTGAACAGCGTGGTCTTGCCGGCGCCGTTCGGACCGATGATGGCCTTGCGGTCGCCCGCCATGATGCGCAGCGTGACGTCGCGCGTGGCCTGCAGCCCGCCGAAGCTTTTGCACAGCGATTTAAGCTCGAGAACCGGGATCTCGCCGCCGTTCATTTGCGAATCATTGTTCACGCGCAAATCCTCACATCGGGAAGTCGCGCCGGGACCCAAGCATGGGGCCCCGGCACGCCGTGATCATTCGCAGAACTTGCAGGGCGGGAAGTCGCGGCTGTAGACCGGCTGCGCCCTGAACTTGGCCTTGTCGTAGGTCCAGAACGTGCTCACGGCCGGATAGGTCTTGATCACCGTGTTCCAGAGTTCGTCCTTGTCGTAGCCGAACATCTTCGTCTTGTCGACCTTCTTGATGTAGACGTTCTCGACCGGGCTCTTGGTCTCGAGATCGAGTTGCACCGGTCCGCGCCGGCGTCGAGCTTGATGCTCGCCATGTTCTTGATGAACTCGACGGGCCCGGGGAATTTGCCTTTGGTCTTGGCCAGGGCTTCGTCGATCAGCTGCGCGGTCGAGTAATTGCCTTCCGAATAGTACGACGGCACCTTGTCGTACTTGGCGCGGTAGCGTCTTCACGAAGGCTTCGTTCTTCGGCGTCTGGATGGCGGCGCTGTATTGCAGCGCCGAGACGTCGCCGATCACTTCATCGCCCATGAAGGGCAGGATGAACTCGTCATAGCTGGTGCCGCCGGCCACGATCGGCTTCTTGTTGCCGGCCGAGCGCAACTGCTTGGGGAATTGCAGCGACATCGGCCCCACCATGACGGTGAAGATGGCGTCGGCATCGGCCTTGATGCTCGGGATATAGGGCCCGAAATCCTTGTTGCCGAGCGGGGTCCAGATTTTCTGGATGATCTTGCCGCCGCAATCCTCGAAGGCTTTCTGGAAGCCGCCCATCTGTTCGTAGCCGAAGGCATAGTCGGCGACGACCGCGACGATTTTCTTGTAACCCTGGTCGCAGGCCCATTGCCCGAGCGGATGGTTCGGCAAGGACGGCACCCAGGTCGAGAACACGACGTAGGGGTATTTTGCCGCCTGCCGCTGCGCCGAGATCGTCGGCCGTCGCCGACGAGCCGATGTAGAGCGTCTTTTCGGCGTTCGACACCGGACCGAGCGCATAGGCGGTCGAGGCCAAAAGGCCGCCGACCAGCATGTCGACCTTGTCCTGCAGGATCAGCTTCTTGGCCTTGGCGACGCCGGTGTCCGGCTTGCCCTGGTCGTCCTCGACGATGAAGGTCACCTTGGCGCCGCCGAGCATGCCTTTGTGCTCATCCAGATACATCTGGAAGCCGTTGACCATGTCGGTGCCGACCGCGGTGAAGATGCCGGTGCGCGGCGCCAGAAATCCAATGCGCAGTTCCTGCGCCTGGGCAGTTGTGCTGAGGCTAAGGCCAAGCAGCAGTGACCCGCCCAACAGCATCGGACTCAATTTTTGTCGCAATGTCATGTCTTCCTCCCTGGCTGTCAGCTTTCCTTTGTTTTTAGAACTTGCTTCTCCGCAAACGCCGCGTCGGCCTTTTTGTCCGACCGGCCGCGGCCTTGCCGCAGGCGCGACGGGATACCCATCAAGCCCATCGGCAGATACAGGATCGTCAGCACATAGACGCCGCCGAGCACGTACTGCCACCACGGCACCAGCGTCGAGAGATATTCGCGCAAGCCGAATACGATGGCGGCGCCGATGCCCGCGCCGACCAGCGTGCCGGCGCCGCCGAGCACGACCATCAGCAAAGCGTCGACCGAGGTGGTCAGGACGACGGTCTCCGGGCTGACGTGACCGTTGGTCTGGGCCCACAATACGCCGGCCAGGCCGCCGAAGCCGCCGGCGATGACGAAGGCGACGTATTTATGCAGCCAGGTATTGTAGCCGAGGATCTGCATGCGCAATTCGCGCTCGCGGATGCCGGCGAGGCTGCGGCCGAACGGCGAGCGCACCAGCACATAGAGCAGGATCAGCGAGACGATGAAAAAGCCGAACACCAAATAGAAGAACGTCACTTCGTTCGACAGATCGAGGCCGAAGTTCGGCCGGCCGGTCATATTGATGCCGTTGTCGCCGCCGGTGAGAGAATTCCAGCGATAGGCGAGGCCCCACACGCATTGGCCGAGCGCCAGCGTGATCATCAGGAAATAGACGCCGGAGGCGCGAATGGCGAACAGTCCGAATAGCGCCGCCAGCGCCGCGCCCATCAGGATGCCGAGCACCACCACGATCCAGAAATCCCAGCCCAGCCCGAAATGGAATTTGGTGGCGAGCACCGCGGTGAGATAGGCGCCGATGCCGAAATAGGCGGCCTGGCCAAGCGAAGCGAGGCCGGTGAAGCCGAGCAGCAGGTCGACGCTCATGGCCAGGATGGCGAAGGCCAATGCGCGCGTCGCCAGCAGCACCACGAACGAGCCCGATTGGGGAACGATAAAGGCGACCGCAACCAGGGCGGCTGCGACCATCAGGATCTTGGCTTGCTGGCTCACCATCGGCTTATCGCTCACTCGCGTCCAAACAGGCCGGTCGGTTTGATCGCCAGGATCAGAACCATCGGCGCATAGAGCGTGAAGTAGGAGACTTCCGGGAACAGCGCCTTGCCGAAATTATCGGCGAGGCCGACCGCCAGCGCGCCGATCGCGGCGCCGCCCAGGCTGCCCATGCCGCCGATGATGACCACCGCGAAAGCGAGCGGCAGCATTTCGAAATCGAGGCCGGGATAAATGCCGAGAAACGCGCCGCCGATCACGCCGCCGAGCGCGGCCAGGAATGCGCCGAGCGCGAAGATCGACATCGAGACGAGATTGGTATCGATGCCGACGCCGCGCGCCATCTGGGCGTCATCGACGGTGGCGCGCACGGCTGCGCCCATGCGGGTCTTTTCCATGACCAGCCACAGCACGATGCCGATCGCCAGCGCCGTGCCGATCATGAACATGCGGTAGACCGGCAGATAGACGCCGCCGATCACCATGCTCTGGGTGAGAAAGGCCGGCGGATTGATGTCCATGTTGTTGCCGCCCCAGATATCGAGCGCGCCCTGCTGGAACAGAAAGGCGAAGCCGACGGTGAGCAGCACCTGCCGCAACGGATCGAAGCCGAGCGGGCGCAGGAAAATTCGCTCCATCGCCATGCCGATCACCGCGACGGCCAGCGCCGCGACCGGTATCGACAAGGCCCATGATCCGGTGGCGTTGATCACCGACAGGGCGATGTAGCCGCCCCATAGAAAATAGGCGCCATGGGAAAGATTGACGATCCGCATGACGCCGAAAATCAACGACAGGCCGCTGCCGACGAGAAACAGCAGCGCGCCATACGATACGCCGTTGAACGCCTGGACCACCCAGAACTGTGTATTCATTTCCCCTCTGGTCCTTCTGTTAAATCGAAGGTTGCCTGAACCTTAGCCCAGGTTCGGGAAAGTTGAACACACAAAATGGCCGCAGGCCGCATTTGTATGGCCGCGCCTCACGTTATCCTCGGCCCACCCTCAGCCGCACCCTTATTTCACCTTGCGCAACTTGCGGCGGGGCGATTTGCCGGCTGCCTGCTTTTTCGGCGGAATGATGGGCAGCAACAGATAGGGCGCTTTGCCGCCGCCGAAATGCAGGCTGGTTGTGCCGTTAAAAATGGCGGCCGGCCGATCGCGCGGATCGTTGTGCAGGAACGGACCGCAGCCGGTCAGTTCGTTCTTGAAATTCGATAGCTTGCCGCCGCTGGCGCCGCCATATTCGTAATCCTTGCCGCGAATCGTCACCGCGACGCGATAGCCTTCCGGCACCGCGATCGAGGTCGGCCAGATCTCGACGTCGAGTTCGACCGGCTTGCCCTTCACCAGCGGCTGCTTCTTGTCGTGGGTGTGATAGGGCCGGTAGGGCGTCGACAGCTTCTTGTCGAGCTTGCGGTGCGACGCGCGCAGCCAGCCTTGGGCGATCGGCGTGTGCGGATCGATCGCGCCGATGAACACGACTTCCTTCAGGTCGCCGGTGAACACGCGCAGCACGATGAAGACATCGGCGTCCTTGGTGGTGGAGGAGACGAACAGCTTGATCGCCGACGGGCCGGTGATCTCGGTCTCCTGCGGCATCGGCGGGGTGAGGAAGGTGAGCGCCTTCGCCCATGGCGGCGAAGTCGAGTTTCGCCTTCGCGGATGGTTTCTTCGGTCCCATCGCCATGCTGGCGGGATCGAGATAGAACTTGGTCCATTGCGTGCGCGCGATCGGCCATTCGTTTTCGGCGCGGGCGACGAATTTCTCGCCCGGATGGCGTATCTGCAGCAGCACTTTCGGTTGCTTTTTCCAGGCGTCCTTCTTGCCGTGCAGGAAGTAGTCGAAGAATGCGAGCTGCTGCTCGCGGCCGTAGTCGGTGTAGAAATGCGTCCAATGCTCGATGCCGTGCGCCTCCAGCCATTTTTCCTTGGCGGCGGCGCGCACGAAGCCTTCGAAATTGCCGCGCGGATGCAGGCCCTGGCCGCCCCAATTGGCCGCCGAGAACAACGGCGTGACGACCTTCTCCCAGACCGGCGAGCGGTCGCGATGATATTTATCGTCGAGCGGATGCTTGCGAATATTGCCGCCGAAATCGACGCGGTTCTTGGCGAGTTCTTCGTCCGACAGAGTTTCCGGTCCGCACACCAGTTCGCCATGCACGCGGCTGCGCCCGCCGCGCTCGCCGGTGCCGTACTGGACCGTCTTGACCTGCATGTCGAACCAGTTTTCCCAGAAGGTCGACAGCATGCCGCCGTGATGCGTCATGTCGCGATACCAGTCGGCCGAGCCTTCCCAGATGCACATGGCGGCAAGATGCGGCGGCTGCAGCGAGGCGACGTGCCACTGGTTCATGGCGAAATAGGAAATGCCGTTGAGGCCGACCTTGCCGCTCGACCAGGGCTGTACGCCGGCCCATTCGATGCAGTCGTAGAAATCCTTGGTCTCGCGCGGCGAGAAGTGATCGATGACGCCGGGCGAGCAGCCGCAGCCGCGTGAGTCGACGCGAACGCAGACGTAATCGTGCGGCACCCATTTCTCGGGGTCGACCACTTCCCAGTTCTGATATTTGTTGGTCGAGCCGGCGGTCACGTCGGGATGTTTTTCCGCCATGATGTTCCAGGCGCTCGGATAGCCATCCTGGAAGGCGAGGTTCTTGGCGTAGGGACCGTAGGTGAGCAGCACCGGGTACTGTCCGTCTTTCACCGGGCGAAAGACATCCGCGCGCAACACCAATTTGTCGTCCATGGTGATCGGCACGTTCCAATCGATCCGCATGCCGTCGCGGATTTCCGATAGCTTCTGCAGACCCGTCATCGACGTCCTCCCGACAATTATCGTCATGGCCGGGCTTGTCCCGGCCATCCAGCCTTGTTTGGCGGCCAGCTTAAAGACGTGGATGCCCGGCACAAGGCCGGGCATGACGGAGGACGACGCGTCGAGCGCGTAGCGTGGGTTACCGCTTGCCGCGTTTGAACTTGGCCATCTTCTCCAGCACGGCGCAGACGGCGGCGGTGTCCTGCGAACCGAAGCCGCCCATCATCGCCTTGAGATAGATCGGCTTGGAGGCGTCGAACATCGGCGTCGGCACCTTGATCTTGCGGGCGTAGTCGCCGATCACCTGCATGTCCTTGTCCCAGACGTCGATCTTCATGGTGACGTCTTTGTAATTGCCTTTCACCATCATCGGCGCGCGCAGTTCGAACACGCGCGAATTGCCGGCGCCGGGGGTGATGAGGTCGAAGATCAGTTGCGGCGGCAGGCCGGCTTTCATGCCCAGCACCATGGCCTCGGCACTGGCGACGTTGTTGATGGCGACCAAGAGGTTCGCCACGTATTTCATCTTGCTGCCGTTGCCGAACGGGCCGACGTCGTAGATCTTCCGGCCGAAACTCTCGAACAGCGGGCGCAGCCGTTTGATGACCGCCGTATCGCCGCTGGCATAGAACACCAGGTCGCCGTTTCTGGCTTGCGCGCCGGTGCCGCTGACCGGGCAATCCAGCATCACATGGCCGGCCTTGGCGAGCACGCGCTCGGCTTTTTCCTTATCTGAAATTGCGAAGGTGCTCATTTCCGCGACCACCTTGGGCTTCAGCTTGGCGGCGGCGATTTCACGCGCCACGTCCATCAGGGCCTGCGGCTTGGGCAGGCTGGTGAGCACGGTCGGGGCTTGCGCGGCGACATCGGCCGCGCCGGTCGCGATTTCGACGCCGGCACGCTGCGCCTCCCGGCGCCGCGCCGCGCTGATGTCGTAGCCGATGACGCGCCAGCCGGCCGCCGCCAGGTTCTTGGCGAACGCACCGCCCATGATGCCGAGACCGATCACACCGACCGTGCCCTTGCTCTTTTTGGCAGCCCGCTTGCCGGTCTTCTTGGCCGCAACCATTCCACGTCTCCCCAAAATCGAATCGATCTGCCCACTGTCTGCGCCGAGCCGTCATAATTGGTCGAACCCGGCCCTGTCGAGTCGGGGAGGCTGAAGACGGCTTTCATGCCGCACCGTGATCGCCTATCGTCCACGGCAAAATTGCAATGAGCATAGCGGGAGGACACATGAACATCGGCGTAGCAGGTCTCGGCGGCATGGGCGCGGCGATCGCCGCCCGCCTGTTGGAAGTCGGCCATCAGGTTACCGTTTGGAATCGCAATGCGGCCAAGACCAAGCCGCTGGCTGACGCCGGCGCCAAGGTGGCGGCAACGCCGGCCGCGGTGGCCGCGGCCTGCGAGGCGGTCATCACGATCCTGACCGACGGCGCGGCGATCGACGCGGTTTACGGCGGGCCGTCCGGTCTGCTGTCGGGCGACGTGAAGGGCAAGCTGTTCATCGAAATGAGCACGGTGGCGCAGAAGGTCGTGACCGACCTTGCCGCCAAGGTGCGCGCCAAGGGCGCCGCACTGGTCGAATGCCCGGTCGGCGGTACGATCGGGCCGGCGCGCCAGGGCAAGCTCGTGGGGCTGATGGGCGCCGAGCCCGCCGACGCCGAGCGCGCCAAACCTATCCTGACGCAGCTCTGCCGCCGGCTCGAGCATTGCGGCCCGGTCGGCAACGGCGCGTTGATGAAACTCGCGATCAATCTGCCGCTGATGGTGGCGTGGCAAGCCTACGGCGAGGCCTTCGCGATCTGCCGCGACGTCGGCTGGGAGCCCAAGCGGCTGCTCGATCTGTTCGTCGATACCAGCGGCGCCAATAACGCCTTGAAGAACCGCGCCGACATGATCGTCGCCATGCTCGAAGGCCGCGATCCGGGGCCGACCACCTTCAGCATCGCCAATGGCGTCAAAGATATACGCACGATGATCGAGACCGGTGCGTCCAGGGGCGTGGACATGCCGGCCGCGAAAGGCGCGTTGGCGGCGTTCGAGGATGCCGACAAGCACGGCTTCGGCGGCGGCGATGGCTCGAGCCTTCCGGTCTATTGGGCCACACGCAAGAAAACCTGATCGTCTCAATTCAAATGGCATAGGGGGCGACAATGAAGTTGTTTTCGTTCTGGCGTTCGCAGGCGACCTATCGCGTGCGCATCGCGCTCAACCTCAAGGGCATCACGCCCGACGAGGTCATTGACGTCAATCTGATGCAGGGCAAGCAACGCGAGGACGCGTTCCGCAAGATCAATCCGATGATGTCATTGCCGGCGCTGGTCGATGGCGACGGGACCGGCGCTGTTCGAGTCGCTGGCGATCATCGAATATCTCGACGAAATTAAGCCGAACCCGCCGTTGCTGCCGAAGGAACCGAAGGCGCGCGCGCGCGTGCGCGGCCTGGCGCAGATCGTCGCCTGCGATTCGCATCCGCTGATCGTGCCGCGCGTGCGCGAGTATCTCAGCGCCGAATTCAAGGTCGATGAAGCGGGCATTGCAAAAATGGGCGCAGCATTGGCACAAGGCGGCGCTGACCGCGCTGGAAGAACATCTCTCGACCGAGAAGGACACCGGCACGTACTGCCAGGGCGACCAGATCACCATCGCCGACATTTGCCTCGCCAGTCAGGTCTCGGGCGCCACTCTCTTCAAAGTCGATCTGTCGCCGTTCCCGACCGTGGTCCGCATCGCCGCCACCTGTAACAAGAACGATGCCTTTGCGCGCGCGCATCCGCTCAAGCAGCCCGGCGCGCCGGCGGCGGTGTAGTCGGGTCATCATGCTCAATACGGCGATTATCGGCCTCGGCTGGTGGGGCAAGACGCTGGTGAAAGCGGCGCGCGACTTCGGCGCGCCGATCCGTTTTGTGCGTGGCGTGACGCTCGAGCCCGATACGGTGACCGACTTCGCCGCCGAGCATCGCCTCGCCATCGGCACGTCGTTCGAGGAGGCGATCGCCGACAGCCAAGTGCAGGCGGTGATCCTGGCGACGCCGCACTCGCAAGCATCGCGCCCAGGTCGAAGCGGTGGCGGCCGCCGGCAAGCATATCTACTGCGAAAAACCGTTCGCGCTCAGCAAGGCAGATGCAATGGCGATGCTCGATGCGGTCAAGCGCGCCGGCGTCGTGATCGGCGTCGGCCATCATTTCCGGCTGATGCCGTCGATGCGCGTGCTCGACGACGTCGTCAAAAGTCCGGACTTCGGCACCATCATGCATGTCGAGGGCAATTACAGCCACGACTGGCTGGCGAATCTGCCGGCCGATAGCTGGCGCATGCAGGCCGCCGAAAGCCGCGCCGGCGGCATGACCGGCATGGGCATTCATGTGCTGGATTGTTTCCGCGATCTGGTCGGCCCGATGAAACGGGTCGCCGCGCTGTCGAAGGCGCGCGCGTTGAACGTGCCGGCCGGCGACACCACCGCGGCGCTGATCGAATTTACGAACGGCGCTACCGGCACGCTCGCCACCACGATCAAGACGCCCGTTCGAATGGCGCATCGCGGTCTATGGCGAGAATTGCCGCGCCGAGAGCGTCAGCGAGACCCGGGCGATCATCCACCGCGCCGGCAAGGAGCCGGAAGTGGTCGACCGGCCGGCCGACAATCACCTCGGCCGCAATCTGGATTTTTTCGCCAAGGCGGCGCTCGGGCAGGGCGCGTTTCCGATCTCGCCCGACGGCATCTTGCAGACGGCCGCGGCGCTGGAGGCGGTGTTCAAGTCGGCGGATGCCGACGGGGCGTGGATGAACGTTTAGGGGCCGCCGGCAATTACTGGATGCCGCGCCTTCGCGGGGCATGACGTGCGTCGGTTCCCGCAATCGCCGCAGCCCATCGCTGGTGAATCTGCGCGACTTCCTGCTCGAAGCGTTGCAGGAACATCCGCGCCTGCGTCGATAGCGTGCGCCGTGTCGGCTGGATCACCACGAACTCGGCGTGCAGCTCCGGTTCCGCGATCGGATTGACGATCAACTCACCGCGGCCGATGTCGTTGACCGAAATCACGCTCGGCAGCACCGTGACCCAATCGGAACGTGCGACGAATTCCAGCGTTGCGATCATCGCATCCATTTCCAGCATCGCCGTCGACTTCGACGCCATGGCTCTGGAAATAAGTGTCGAGGTTGCGCCGGCGGATATTGTCCGGCCCCGGCACCACGATCTTCAGCGGCTTGCATTCCGACAGCCGCACCGCCGCCAGCGGCTTGAAGCCGGCGCGCGGACCCGAGATCAGCATTTCGCGGTCGCGCACCAGCAGCCGCGACTTCAGGCCGATGGTGCCCTCGAAGGCCGGCACCACCGCGAAGTCGAGTTCGTCGTCGAGCACCATGTCGGTCAGCGCGCCGCTGTAGCCTTCGACGATGTGCAGGCGCACTTCGGGACATTGCGGCACGAAGTCGTCGAGCACCGGCGCCAGCACGGCGCGGGTGAAGGTCGGCATCAGCCCGATGCGCAAATCGCCGGTCACTTTGTCCGCCAGCGAGCGCGCTTCTTCGGCGGCATGCTCGAGCGTTCCGACCGCCTCGACGCAGCGCTTGTAGTAGCGCAAGCCCGCCGGCGTCGGCTTCACACTACCGGTCGACCGGTCGAATAATTGCACCCCGAGCGTGCGCTCGACCGCGGCGACGTGCTGGGAAATGCCGGACTGGGTGGCGTTCTCGCGCTCGGCGGCGCGGGTGAACGAGCCTTCTTCACAGACCGCGATGACGGCGCGGATTTGCCGCAACGGGATATTGGCCATCGAATGCCCCTAAAAGCTCAGTATTAGAAAATATAATGGCTGAACGCAAAATATATTATTTCTTCTTGCCCCGCCAACAAGGCTAGGATTCACGCCAATCAACGCATTCGGCGCGGTTCACGCGCCGCTCGGAGGAAAGCCATGGGTGCGAATTTCGGCATTGCGGGTACGGATTGGCAGCAGAAGGTCAACTGGGAACGGCTGCGCGAGTACCGTATCGAGCGCGCGCGCACGATGATGAAGAAGCACGGCCTCGGCGCCGTGCTCTGCATGTACGACGAGAACGTGCGCTACATCACCGGCACGCTGACGCCGGGCTGGAACAAGCTCAAGCCCGGCCTGCGCTACGCCATGCTGTGCGGCGACGCCCGGCCGATCCTGTTCGAACAGGGCGACCTTGGTTTCCAGATCGAGCGGCACTCGCCGTGGATCCCGAAGGAAAACGTGCGTCACTCGTTCGCCTGGATCAAAGGCGCCGCCGGTCCGGCTTCGACCCAGCAGGTCACCAAGTTTGCCGACGCGGTCATCAAGGCGATGAAGGACCACGGCGTCGCCGGTCAGAAGCTCGGCGTCGACTTCATCGACATCAACATGATCCAGATCTTCAAGGAAAAGAACATCACCTGGGTCGACGGCATGACCCCGATGATGGAAGCGCGCGCGGTCAAGAGCATCGACGAGCAGGAATGCTTCCGCATCGTCGGCGCCATCGGCGACGCCACGCACTGGGAGTGCATGAAGTTCCTGCGCCCCGGCATCACCGAAAATCAGGTGACCGCGCATCTGATGGAATATCTCTACAATTTCCCGGGCATCGAAGACGTCGAGGACGTCATCGTGTCGTCGGGCCCGAACACCTGGCCGAACTGGCGCAACTTCTCCGACCGCATCATCCAGCCCGGCGACATCGTGTTCATGGATTTGGCCGCGCTCACCTGGAACGGCTACAAGTCCTGCTATTACCGCACCTACTGCGTCGGCAAGGAGCCGACCCAGGAGCAGAAGGACACTTACTCGACCGCGCTCGGCTGGCTGTACAATTCGATGGGCGCGGTGAAGGTCGGCGCCACCACGCGCGACATCGCGCTGAAGTGGCCGTCGGCGATGGAAACCTGGGGCTACGAGGACGAAGACCAGGCCGCCGCCAACCTGTGGGGCCACGGCCTCGGCCTTGCGCAATACGATCCGCCGGTGATCTCGCGCATCTGGTCGCTCGATCATCCGATCGATATCCAGGAAGGCATGACCTTCGCGCTCGAGACTCAGCACGGCAAGCGCTTCCGTTACGGCGTGCGTATCGAAGAGATGCTGATCGTGAAGAAGAACGAGATCGAAATCGTGTCGAACTTCCCCGTGAAGCAGATCACGGTCGTCGATGCGCTGCCGGGCTACGGCGATCACGTGAAATAACGCGCAAGCGTTTCCCGGCGCGCGCAGCACGAAGTGGTGCGCTGCGGACCCGGGACCTAGAACGGGGAGAGGGTGCGATCAGCGGCGCATCGCAAGTACGCTACACCGCGTCGGGAATTAGAAATCGCCATGACCGCCTTCATCCTCCCGCTCACCGATCCGACCGCAATCGATCCTGAAATGGTCGGGCCGAAGGCGGCCAATCTCGCGACGCTGACGCAGGCCGGTTTGCCGACGCCGGGCGGCTTTTCGCTGACCGCGGAAGCCTACCGGCATCAGGTCCGCCACATCGGCCTCGACAAGATGCTGGCCGAATACAACGACGCCGATGTGCCGACAACGCGGCGCATGTCGATTGCCATCCGCCTGGCGATCTACCAGGAGCCGATTGCGCCGGAAATCCTCGAGCCGCTGCTTGCCGCCTGGCGCGCGCAGCGGGAGCAATATCCGCTCGGCGTGGTGCGCTCCTCGGCCTTGATCGAGGACCGCAAGGGCGCCAATTTCGCCGGCCAGTTCGAAAGCTTCCTCGGCCTTAGCGACGAAACCGAATTCCTGACCGCGGTGCGCGCCTGCTGGGCGGCGCTGTGGACCTCGCACGCGCGCCGCTACATGGAAAACCACGATCTGTCGCCGGCCGACACCGCCATGGGCGTGCTGATCCAGCCGCTGATCTCGGCCAAGGCCTCCGGCGGCGGCTTAAGCGAAACCGCCGAAGGCCACATGCTGATTTCCGCGACCTGGGGCCTCGGCTCGGCCATCGCGCAAGGCGAGGTGGTGCCGGACCGCATCGTGCTCGGCAAGAACGGCTTCCTGCGCACGATCGAGGCCGGCCGCAAGCATCATCGGGAAACCTGCACGCACGGCGAGTCGGCGCCCGAACTGGTGCCCAAGGATATGGTGAGCCAGCCGAGCCTGACGCCGGGCGAGGCGGTGACGCTCGGCCGCCTGCTGCGCAAATGCGAGAAGCTCGCCGGCGCGCCGGTCGAGATCGAATGGGCGATGGACGAGGCCGGCTTCAAGCTGTTGCAGTCGCGGCCGCTGCATGTCGAGGCGCCGATCGTGCCCGAGGAGATTTGGCTGTCCCATCCGGCATTGCGCGGGCATCCCGCCGGCATCGGCTGGGGCTCGGGGCGCGCCATTGTGGTGAACTGCGAATGCGAACTGTCCCGCGTGGCGCCGGGCGACGTCCTGGTGACCAAGGTGGCGGGACCGGCGCTGAGCCACATCCTGTCGCGCGTGGCCGGCGTGGTGGCCGAACGCGGCGGTTCGACCTCGCATATGGCGTCGCTGGCGCGCGAGCGCGGCATTCCGATGGTGCTTGGCGTGCTCGACGCCACGCGCAAGATTCCCGACGGCTCGCAATGCGCGGTCGACGGCGTCGCCGGCATCGTGCGGTGGGTTCAATGAGCGGCAAACCGCGCGTCTTCGTCGCGCAGCCGATTGCCGATAGCGCGCTCAAGCGCCTGCGGACGATCGCTACCGTCACCATCAACAAAGATTCCAGCAAGATCATCAGTAAACCTAAGATGATCGCCGCCGTGCGCAAATGCGACATCCTGGTGTCGCTGCTGCACGACAAGGTCGATCGCGCGGTGCTCGCCGCCAATCCGAAATTGCGCGCGGTCTGCTCGATGTCGATCACGCCCGACAATATCGACGTCGCCGAAGCCACCAAGCGCGGCATCGTGGTGACGGTGGTGCCGCCGATCGTGGCGGAAGCCACCGCCGACGTGCACTTCGGGCTGATGCTGGCGGTGGCGCGCCGCATGATCGAAGGCGACCGCATGGTGCGCGCCGGAAAATTTCCAGGCTCGCAATCGAACCATCTCGCCGGCAGCTTCGTCTACGGCAAAACGATCGGTCTGGTCGGCGCCGGCCGCATCGGCCAGGCGACAGCACGGCGCGCGCGCGGCTTCGGCATGAAAATTCTCTATTGGGGTCCGCGCCGCAAACCCGACGCCGAACTCGAGCTCGGCATGGAGTATGTCACGCTCGACCGGCTGCTGGCCGAATCCGATTTCGTGTCGATGCATCCGCCGATGAACGCCGAGACCCGGCACATGATCTCGGACAAGCAATTCGCCAAGATGAAGCCGACCGCCTTCATCATCAATACCGCGCGTGGCGCGGTGATCGACGAAAAGGCATTGATGCGCGCGCTCAAGAAAAAGCTGATCGCCGGCGCCGGGCTCGACGTCTTCGAGCACGAGCCGATATTGCCGGCCGCGCTGAAGACCATGAAGAACGTCGTGCTCACGCCCCATCTCGGCAGCGCCGTGATGGAAATCCGCGAAAAGATGGCGAATCTCGTGGTCGATAATATCGCGGCGCTGATCGAGGGCCGGGTGCCGCCGAATTGCGCCAATCCGCAGACTTTAAGCAAACCGTCCTGAGGTCAATTACGTAATTGCGTCGCGCGAACCTCGGGAATCCAATAAGAAGGCATTCGGCGCCGGCCGCGTGCCAAACGGGGGAATGCCATGAGTGACTTGCCCAAACTTGACGTTGTGATTGCCAACAACTTCGGCCATTTGCCGATGTTCATCGGTGCGGAGAAGGGCTACTTCAAGCAGCACGGCGTCGACGCCAGCTTCAAGGTGGTGGATACCGGAACCGACATGGTCAATGCCCTGCACGACGGCCTGGCCCAGGTCGGCGATATGAGCACGACCACGTATTTGAAGGCGGTGCATGCCGGCAATCCGTTCCAGGTCATCGGCCTGATCATGAACGATGCCAACGACGATCATTGCGATACGCCGCTCGCCATCGTCACCAAGAAGGGCAGGGGCGTCGAGGCCGGCAAGATCGGCGATCTCCGGGGCAAGAAGGTCGGGCTCGCGCGTGGCCAGACCTCCGACGAATATTTCAAGATGGTGCTGCGCCGCGCCGGCGTGAAGTACGAAGACATTACCATCGAGAACATCTGGTCGCAGTTCGATCTGGCGCCGGCGCTGAAGGAGGGCAAGGTCGACGCCGTCGTCACCTGGGAGCCCTATGTGACGCAGGCGCTGACCCAGGTGCCCGACTCCTATCTGGTGATCCGCGGCGGTCAGCACATGTCCTACGTCATGGTCGCGGTCGCGCATGGCCCGACGGTCGAGACGAAACCCGCGGTGATCAAGAGCATCGCGGCCGGGCTGGCGCAGTCCTCGTACTTTAGCCGCAACAACCGTGACGAGGCGGTCGAGATCTTCGCCAAATGGGTGCCGGGCACCGATGTCGCCATCGGCAAGAAGGCGATCCGAAACATAAGTTTCGATCCGCGCATGTCGCCGAAGGTGCTGCAGGCCTTCGAGAACGCCGAGGACGAAGTGCTGATGAACACGCTGAAAGGCGCGCAGCGCCTCAACGTGCCCAGCCTGTTCCGGCCGGAGTTCATGGCCGCAGTCGAGAAAGAGCACCCGGAGTATTTCGCGGATCTGCCGAAGCTGAAATAATTACTCCGCCGTCCAGCCGCCATCGACGACCAGCGAAGTGCCGGTCATCAGCGCGGCGGCGTCGCTGGCCAGAAACACGATGGCGCCGGTGAGGTCTTCGAGCTGGCCGAGGCGGCCGAGCTTGATGCGGTTGAGCGTGTCCTTGCGGAACGCCTCGTTCTGGAAGAACGGCCGCGTCATCGGCGTCTCGATGAAAGTCGGCGCCAGCGTGTTGACGCGGATCTTGTGCGGAGCGAGCTCGATCGCCATCGCCTTGGTGAAGCCTTCCATCGCGTGCTTGGTGGCGCAATAGACCGTGCGGGTCGGGCCGCCGACATGGCCCATCTGCGACGACATGTTGACGATCGAGCCGGGCTTGCCGGCTTCGACCAGCTTGCGCGCCACCGCCTGCGCCACGAAATAGGCCGCGCGCACGTTCAGGCCGAAGACGAAATCGAAATCCTCGAGCTTGACGTCGACGAAGGGCGCCGGGCGGTTGGTGCCGGCATTGTTGATGAGAATCTCGAACGGCGCCTGCGCGGCGATAATCTTCTGCGTCGCCTCGACGTCGCGCACGTCGAGCGTGAGCGGCTCTGCCTGTTGGCCGCGGGCGCGGATCGCCGCGGCCGCCTCTTCGATCTCAGTCAGACGTGCGGGCGGCCAGCGTGACATGCGCGCCGGCGTCGGCCAGCGCGGAGGCCGCCGCGAGGCCGATGCCGCGCCCGGCGCCGGTCACCAGCGCGCGCCGGCCGTCGAGGCGGAACGACGGCGTCTTGGTCAGTTCGACGTTCACTCCGCCGCCTGCGCGTAGGGCACGTTGCGGCCGCCGTAGCGGCGCACGCGGATATTGGCCTGCTCGGCGTGGCCGGAGAAGCCCTCCAGAATGCACAGCCGCGAGCAGACCTCGCCGATCTTGGCGGAGGCCTCGTCGGTGAGCACGCGCTGATAGGTGCAGGTCTTCATGAACTTGCCGACCCACAGGCCGCCGGTGAAACGCGCGTTCTTCTTGGTCGGCAGCGTGTGATTGGTGCCGATCACCTTGTCGCCATAGGCGACGTTGGTGCGCGGACCCAAAAACAGCGCGCCGTAATTGCGCATGTTGGCGAGGAAATAGTCGGGGTCCTTGGTCATGACCTGGACGTGCTCGGAGGCGACGCGGTCGGCCTCGCTCACCATCTCCTCGTAACTGTCGCAGACGATGACTTCGCCGTAGTCCTTCCAGGCCGCACCGGCGGCGTCGGCGGTGGGCAGGATCGTCAGCAGCCGCTCGACTTCGGCAATCGTGTCGCGCGCCAGCTTCTCGGAATTGGTGATCATCACGGCCGGCGAGGTCGGCCCGTGCTCGGCCTGGCCAAGCAGGTCGGTGGCGCAGATTTCGCCGTCGACGCTGTCGTCGGCGATGATCAGCGTCTCGGTCGGTCCGGCCAAGAGGTCGATGCCGATGCGGCCGAACAGCTGACGTTTGGCCTCCGCCACATAGGCGTTGCCCGGGCCGACGATCATGTCGACCGGCGCGATGCTCTCGGTGCCGAGCGCCATGGCGGCGACCGCCTGCACGCCGCCGAGCACATAGATGTCGTCGGCGCCGCCGAAATGCATGGCGGCGACGATGGCCGGATGCGGCCCGCCCTTGAACGGCGGCGCGCAGGCGATGATGCGCTTCACGCCGGCGACCTTGGCGGTGACGATCGACATATGCGCGGAGGCGACCATCGGATAGCGCCCGCCCGGCACATAGCAGCCGATCGAATTCACCGGGATATGTTTGTGGCCGAGCACGACGCCGGGCAGGGTCTCGACCTCGAGGTCGTGCATGGTCTCGCGCTGCTTCTGCGCGAAGTTGCGCACCTGCGCTTGCGCGAATTTGATGTCTTCGAGATCGCGCTTGGGCACCTGCGCGATGGCGCGCTCGATGTCCTGCGCGCTGAGTTTGAAGTCCGCCGGCGCCCAGTTGTCGAATTTCTTCGACAGGTCTTTCACGGCCGCGTCCTTGCGGGCGTCGATATCGGCGAGAATGCTCTCCACCGTTTCGCGCACCTTGGCGTCGGCGGCCTTGATCGCGCCGGCATCCATGCCGCGCTTGAGGTGACGGGGCATATTGTTGCTCCTTTATTCGGCCTAACGCCGTCATCCTGAGGTGCCCGCCGAAGGCGGGCCTCGAAGAATGAACGGCCGCCACCCTTCTAGGCTCAGCGCAATGCGCCTCGCACCTCAGGGTGACGGTGAGAGTTCTGTGGTCAGTCTAGACTATTTTATCGCCTGCGGGTTGATCGGCGAGCCGGTGCCGCCGGTGATGATCAGCGGCGGGCCGCAGAAGAAGAACTCATAGATGCCGTCTTCATCGCAGTCCGCGGCCAGCTCCTTGAGATAGAAGATCTCGCCCATGCACAGGCCCATGGCCGGGATCACCACCCAATGCCAGGGCTGGTTGGCTTCGGTGGTTTCGTTCGGCCGCACCTCGACGCCCCAGGTGTCGGTGCAGATCGCGGCGACTTCCTTTTCCTGGCACCAGTAGCAGTTCTCGAACTTGACGCCCGGCGCGTCGCCGCCGGCATAGCCGCCCCATTTCTTCTCCGCCAGGCAGCGCTCCATCTGCCCGGTGCGCACGATGACGAAGTCGCCGCGCCCGATCGAGACGTTCTGCTCCTTGGCGCATTTGTCGAGTTCGTCGTTGGAAATGCTTTCGCCGTCCTGCATCCATTTCACGCCGCGAAAACGGGCGATGTCGAGCAGCACGCCGCGGCCGACCATCTTGTTCTTGGAATGCTCGATGCCGAGCACATTGAGGCCGCGGGAATCGACCTGCTTGGCGTCGTGGCCGTTGTAGCCTTTGTCCTCGTAGAAGATGTGGCCGAGCGCGTCCCAATGGGTGGCGCCCTGCACGCACAGCATCAGCGTGTCGTCGGCGTAGCGGATCTTGTTCCAGTCCTGGCGGCCGGCGATGGCGTCGGTGCCGGTGGCGAGCATCTGATGGATCGGGTTGAAGCGGCCGCCGAACAGGCCGTTCTGCGGGCCGCCGGCGTCGAGCGGGATGCCGAGCGCGAACACCTTGCCGGTGCGGATCAGGCTGGCGGCCTTGACGATGTCCTCGGGCGTGACGTGATTGAGCGTGCCAACCATGTCGTCTTTGCCCCAGCGGCCCCAGTTGCTGAGCTTCTTGGAGGCCTCGGCGACCGCCTCTTTGCCGACCTTGATATTCATGGACGTTTCCTTCGTTTGGCTTTTCGTTGTTGCGGCGCGCGAGCGCGCCGACCGCGCAGAATGCAATATTGGCCGGGCGACGCCGTTACTTCAAGCGCGCCATAGCGGCCGGATGCGCCGCAAAGCTTTCGCCGGCTGAAACTAAACTTTGCCGAGCGCCCGCAGGATCTTCCCGGGCGTGAAGGGCATGTCGGTGAGCGGCATGGCGCCGAGCGGGCGCAGGGCGTCGTTGATGGCGTTCATCACGACGGCGGGCGCGCCGGCGGTGCCGGCTTCACCCGCGCCCTTGGCGCCGAGCTCGCTATCGGCGGTCGGCGAGACGACATGGCCGCATTCGATGTCGGGCATTTCGACCGCCATCGGCACCAGATAGTCGGCCATGTTGCCGTTGAGCATCTGGCCGCGCTCGTCATAGAGGCATTGCTCGAACAGCGCCGCGCCGATGCCCTGCACCACGCCGCCGCGGATCTGCTCGTTGACCAGTTGCGGATTGATGATGGTGCCGCAGTCCTCGACGCACCAGTGCTTCGAGCAGTTTGACGAAGCCGGTGTCGGTGTCGACCTCCAGGTAGCTGGCCTGGATGCCGTTGGTGAAGGCGAAGGGCCAGGCGCGCGGCACGTAATGCCGCGTCGCCATCAGCTCGGCCTGGAAGCCGGGCGGCAGGGTGTCGGGCCGGAAATAGGCGACGCGCGCCAGTTCGTCGAGCGCCAACCGTTCGGCGCCGGTCGCCTTGTCGACAACGACACCGTTGCGGATGTCGAGCTCTTCGGGCTTGGCCTGCAACATGGCGCCGGCGACCGCGAGCACGTTGCCGCGCAGCGCTTTGCCGGCCTGCCAGGCCGCTTCGCCGCCGATGCCGGCGGCGCGCGAGGCCCAGGTGCCGCCGCCATACGGCGTGTTGTCGGTGTCGCCGGTGATGACGCGCACTTTGTCCATCGACACGCCGAACGACGACGCCGACGCATTGCGCCAGCACGGCTTCCGCGCCTTGACCTTGTTCCGTCACGCCGGAATGAATGGTGAGGGCGCCTTGCGCATCGAGCTTCACGGTGGCGCCGTCCTGCGACGTGATGCGCGCGCCGCCGACGCCGTAGAACGCCGCCGACGGATTGGTCACCTCGATGAACGACGCAAAGCCGATGCCGCGATAGATGCCTTTTTCGCGCAGCGCCTTTTGCTCGGCGCGCAAGCCGGCATAGTTCATCATCGAATCGAGATGCGCGAGCGCCTCGTGGTGCGACAGTTTCTCGAATTTCAGGCCGGCGGCCGAGGCGCAAGGATAGGCGTCATCGGCGATCAGATTGCGCCGGCGGATTTCCAGCGGGTCCATGCCGATCTTGGCGGCGGCGAGTTCGACCAGGCCTTCGGTCACCGCCACCGCGATCGGATGGCCGACCGCGCGGTACTGGCACATGACATTCTTGTTGGTGAAGACCACGCGGGCCTGGGCGCGGTAGTTGGCGCAGGTATAGGGCCCGCCGGTGAGGTTGACGACCTGGTTGGCCTCGATGCCCGAGGTGCGCGGATAGACCGAGTAGGGGCCGATGCCGGTGAGATCGTCGATCTCGAACGCGGTAATCGTGCCGTCCTTCATGACGCCGATCTTGGCCTTGATGCGATGGTCGCGGGCATGAATGTCGGTGACGAAGCTCTCGATGCGGTCGGCGACGAACTTCACCGGCCGCTTGAGCATTTTCGCCAGCGCCACGGTCGCCATCTCGTCGGCATAAGTGTGCACCTTGATGCCGAACGAGCCGCCGACGTCCTTGGTCAGCACGCGCACCTGATCGATGGTCAGGCCGAGATGCTTGGCGAACAGGTCCTGCATCATGTGCGGCGCCTGCGTGCCCTGATAGACGGTCATCCGTTTTTCGGCCGAATTCCAGTCGGCGACGATGGCGCGCGGTTCGGTGGTGACGCCGGTGTGGCGGCCGAACATGAAGGTGGTTTCCACCACCGCGTCGGATTCGGCGAAGGCCTTGTCGACCGCGCCGACATCGAGTTTGCGCTCGAAGCAGAGATTGTCGCCAAGCTCGGAATGGATCAGCGGCGTCTTGGCATCGAGCGCGGTTTCCGGATCGGTGACGGCCGGCAATTCCTCGTAGCTGACCTCGACCAGTTCGCAGCCGTCCTCGGCCTCGGCGCGCGAGCGCGCCACCACGGCGCAGACGGCTTCGCCCTGCCAGCAGGCGCGCTCGACGGCGATGGCGTGCTGCGGCGCGGATTTCAGGCCTTTGAGATGGGTCAGCACGCCGACCCAGGGCGTCATGACCTTGGCCAGTTCCGCGCCGGTGACGACGGCGATGACGCCGGGCGATTTTCTTGGCGGCATCGGTGGCGATGGCCTTGATGCGCGCATGCGCGTGCGGCGAGCGCACGAAGGCGACATGCGCCATGCGCGGCAGCGTGACGTCGCTGACATATTGGCCGCGGCCTTGCGTCAGCCGCTGCAGATTCGGCCGCGGCACCGAGCGGCCGATATAGGAATTCGGCCGGTCGAGCACGGAAAGGACGGGCGGGGAGTCGTCGGTGATTTTCATGACTTCGCTCCCGCGCGCGCTTGATCGGCCACCGACTTCCACCGCATCGACGATGGCGTGGTAGCCGGTGCAGCGGCAGTAGTTGCCGGAGATGTGCTCGCGGATTTCGTCGCGGCTCGGCACGCCGCCGCGTTCGAGGAGTTCCTGCGCCGCGGCGATCATGCCCGGCGTGCAATAGCCGCACTGCAGCGCGTTGCGCTGCTCGAAGGCCGCCTGCAGGTCGGCGACTTCGCCGCGAGTCCGACAGCCCTTCGATGGTCTCGACGTTGGCGCCGTCGCATTGCACCGCCAGCATCAGGCAGCCGCGCACGATCTCGCCGTTGACGCGCACGGTGCAGGCGCCGCAGACGCCGTGCTCGCAGCCGACATGGCTGCCGGTGAGGCCCAGATCCTCGCGCAGGAAGTCGACCAGCGTCTTGCGCGCCTCGACGCGCTCGGAGACCGGCTCGCCGTTGACGGTGAGGGTGATGTCGAGCGCGAGATCGCTCATGGCCGCGGCTCCATCAATTGCTTGGCGACGCGGCGCAGCAGCACGCCGGCGAGATGCTTCTTGACCGCGGCGGTGGCCTGCACGTCGTCATGCGGATCGAGATCGAGCGCGGCGACCGCGGCCTCGACATCGCCGCTCGCCAGCGCGGCTTCGGCCTTGCGCGCCCGCGACGGCGTATTGCCGACGCCGAAAAAGCTCAGCCGCACATCGCTCAGGCCCTTGCCGTCGGCGCGCGCGCTGGCGGCGAGACCGACAATGGCGTAGTCGCCGTGCCGCCGCGCCAGTTCGGCAAAGCCGACGCGCGTGTCCTTGGTCGCGGCCGGAATGCGAATGGCGGTCAGTATGTCCTGCGGCCCGAGCGCGGTCTCGAACAGGCCCTTGAAGAAATCCTGCGCCTTGATGGTGCGCTTGCCCTTGGGGCCGGTGGCGTCGACCTCGCCATCGAGCGCCATCAGGCAGGCCGGCAATTCCGCCGCCGGATCGGCGAAGGCGATGGAGCCGCCGAGCGTGCCGCGGTTGCGGATGGCGGCATGGCCGATATACGGCATGGCGCGCGCGATCAGCGGCGCGCAGCCTGGCGATGAGCGTCCGAGCGCTCGGCCTGCACATGGCGCACCAGCGCGCCGATCTCGACTGTGCCGCTCTTTCTTGCGATTCCGTCGAGCCCGCCGATGCCGTTGATGTCGATCAGCAGGCTGGGCGCCGACAGCCGCATGTTGAGCGTCGCGATCAGGCTCTGGCCGCCGGCGAGCAGCCGGGCGTCCTTATGCTCGCCGAGCAGCGCGATCGCCTCGTCGAGCGAGCGGGCCTTCTTGTAGGCGAATGGCGCCGGCTTCACGTTTCCCCCTCGCAGTTTTTTCTTATTGTGACCGGGAACGCGGGCAGGTCAATGCAGGCCCCTCGCGGGAACGGCTATTGGCCGCGTATAAAGCCTGCGCCATTTTGCCAGGGGAGAGAAATGCCAAAGGAATTCGCGGGAAAAGTCGTGGTCGTCAGCGGCGGCAGCCGCGGCATCGGCCGGGCCATCGCGGTGGCCTTCGCGCGCGAGGGTGCGCAGACCGTGCTGGCGGCGGCCAATGCCGCCAATCTCGCCGAAGCGGCCAAGGCGGTCGCCGCCGCCGGCGGGCCGGCGCCGCTGACCATCGCCGGCGATCTGCGCACGCTCGCCGGCTGCGAGGCGGTGTTCGCAAAGGTCAATGAGCACTTCAAGCGCTGCGACATGCTGGTCAACAATGCCGGCGCCACCAAGGGCGGCAAATTCTTCGATCAGCCGGACGACGCCTGGACCGACGGCTTCGCGCTGAAGTTCCACGCCGCGGTGCGGCTGACGCGGCTGTTCTGGCCGCTGCTGAAGGAGGCGCACGGCAGATCGTCAATATCATCGGCGGCGCCGCGCGCACGCCGGGACCGGACTTCCTGGTCGGCGGCGCGGTCAACGCGGCCTTCGCCAATTTCGCCAAGGGCCTCACCGCGCTCGGCAACCGCGACGACATCAACATCAACGTCATCCATCCCGGCCAGACGCAGACCGACCGCGTCGAGCAGTTGTTCGCGCAATTCGCCAAGGCGCAGAACAAGACGGTGGAGCAGGTGCGCGACGAGTCGCTGGTCAAGAGCGGCTTGCGCCGCATCGGCCAGCCCGAGGACGTCGCCGAGCTGGCGTTGTTTCTGTGCAGCGCGCGGGCGCGCCATATCCAGGGCACCGCAATCGCGCTCGATGGCGGCGACACGCCGGGATATTACTTAGGAAATCGTTTTCACGATATCGATCGCGCGCCGCAGCAGCGTCATCGACGCTTCCAGCGTGCGGAAGGCGGCGTGCGAGGTCAGCGTCACGTTCGGCATTTTCGTCAAAGGATTGTCGGCCTTCAGCGGCTCGGCGTGGAACACGTCGAGCCCGGCATGGCGGATGTGGCCGCTTTTGAGCGCCGCGAGCAAAGCCGCTTCGTCCACCAGCGCGCCGCGCGCGGTGTTGATCAGGATGACGCCCGGCTTCATGCGTGGCGATGCGCTCGGCATTGAGGAAGCCGCGGGTTTCGTCGCCGAGCGTCAGATGCAGCGAGACCACGTCGGACTTCGCCAGCAACGTGTCGATGTCGACCAGCGGCACGCCGGCGTCGACCGCCTTGGTGCGGTTATAGGCGATCACGTCCATGCCGATGCCCTTGGCGATGCGCGCGACTTCGCCGCCGATGCCGCCGAGACCGATCGACGCCGAGCGTCTTGCCGAGAAGCTGGACGCCTTCCTGCGGCGTCCAGATGCCGCCGCGCACCTCGCGGTCCATGCGCGCGATGTCGCGCGCCGCAGCAAACAGCAGCGCGATGCTGTGTTCGGCGACCGCGGTGTCGCCGTACCCCTTGATGGTGTGGACGGCGACGCCGTGGCCTTTGAGCTCATCGACGTTCATGTAACTGGCGGCGCCGGTGCCGAGGAACACGATGTGCTTGAGTTGTTTGCAGCGCGCCACCAGTTCGGTCGGCATGTAGGAATGATCGTCAAGCGCGATGTCGTAGCCGGCGAGCAGCAGCGGCAGTTCCTCGCGCGCGAACGGCGTGGTGTTGACGTCGATTTGCGGGTCGTCCGGCCGGATGACCCGCGCCCAAACCGGCGCCAGTTGGGCGTTGCAATCGAGAAAGATGGATTTCATGGCATGGCTACTCGGCGGCCGGATTGGCCTCGCCAAGTCGGATAAATCCGGCGCGCAATGTCAAGCCCTGCCTTGTACAAGGAAGTGCGAAGCATAAACCCCGGCGTTGACGCCGCCGCGGGCGGGGAATAGATGCTGCGGACGCTGAAGGGGCGTACGGTAGCGGAACCATGAGTGACGAGC
The DNA here is from genome assembly GCA_963825015.1 of uncultured Alphaproteobacteria bacterium. Classification (GTDB taxonomy): domain Bacteria; phylum Pseudomonadota; class Alphaproteobacteria; order Rhizobiales; family Xanthobacteraceae; genus Pseudolabrys. The sequence goes on from CAWGRN010000014.1 coordinate 52,727, forward strand.
AAAAATTGGCCTGCATCATCGCCTGGCCGGCGAGTCATTCGCGCTCGCCCTTGATTCACAATTATTGGATCAAGCAGCACAACCTCAATGCCGAATACCGGCGCGAGGCGGTGCCGCCGGAACAGCTTGCCGATTTCATCGCGCACTTTCGCGAACGCGGTTATGTCGGCGGCAACGTCACGGTGCCGCACAAGGAAAAGGTGATGGCGTTGTCGGAGCCGGACGAGCGCGCGCGCGCGGTCGGCGCCGCCAATTGTCTGTGGTATGCGGGCGACAAGCTGCGCTCCACCAATACCGATGTCGAGGGCTTCCTGGCCAATCTCGATGTTGCGACACCGGGCTGGGACCGCGGCCTCGAGAGCGCGGTGGTGCTCGGCGCCGGCGGTGGCGCGCGCGCCGTGGTCTACGCGCTGCTCACGCGCGAGGTCAAAAAGGTCTATGTGATCAACCGCACGCTTGAGCGGGCGCAAGGGCTGGTGAAGCAATTCGGCGCGCGCGTGCACGCCGCCGGCTGGGACGAGATGACCGGGTTGCTCGGCGGCGCCGGAATTCTGGTCAACACCACGACGCTCGGCATGGTCGGCCAGCCGCCGCTCGATGTGAATTTGCGCTGCCAGGCCTCGATGGTGGTGACGGATCTGGTCTATGCGCCGCTGTTGACGGGGCTGCTCGCCATGGCGCGCGAGCGCGGCCTGCGCACAGCCGACGGGCTCGGCATGCTGCTGCACCAGGCGGTGCGCGGATTCGAATTATGGTTCGGCGTAAAGCCCGAAGTAACCCCGGAATTGCGTGCTCTGGTCGAGGCCGATTTGCTGCAGACCATGGATGCGAAGGCGCAGGCGCGGGCTGAAGCCCAAGAACAAGAAAAATTGAGGCCCGCGCCAAAGTTGAAGCAGGGCCGCCGGAATAAAAAGTCGCGCCAGGGGTTCTCTGTCTGATGGCGCGGCCTTAGGGCCTGCGCCGTCGGGAGGACACAAAATGTATAAAATGAATGTGATGCGGCGCGCGGCCTGTGCCGCGGCCCTGGCGTTCGTCTTCGCGGCTACCGCCGCCGACGCGCAGCAGCCGGGCCGCATCCGCGGCCAGATCGAGAAGGCCGACGGCGCGATGCTTGTGCTCAAGACCCGCGATGGCGCCATGCTGAACGTTAAGGTCGCCGATGACGCGCGCGTGTCCGCGCTGGTCAAGGCCACGCTCGCCGACATCAAGGTCGACAGCTTCATCGGCATTGCCGGCGTCCCAGACGCGGACGGCAGCATCAAGGCCTATTCGATTCATATGTTCCTGCCGGCCCAGCGCGGTGTAGTGCCTGACCGGCACGGACCTTGGGATGGACGGCCGAACAGCACCATGACCAACGCCTATGTCGCCAACATGGTGGCGGCCAAGGACGGCGAAACGCTGATGGTGAAGTACAAGGATGGCGAAAAGAAAGTCGTGGTCACCAAGGACACGGTGATCGCGGCGGCCGCGCCAGGCAGCAAGGACGAACTCAAGGCCGGGGTGCAACTCATCATCTTCGGTTGGGACAAACAGCCGGATGGCTCGGTATTGGCCAAGAGCATGTATATTGGCCGCAACGTCACGCCGGCGATGTGATTGTCATGAACATGTTCAAACCGATCGCTCGCGCTTCTGTCATTCTCGCGCTCGCTTCCGGCGGTGCTTGGATCGGCAGCGCTTGGGCGCAGCAGCCGCCGTCCGTGCGCGTCAGCGGCACGGTCGAAAGCTTCGACGGCCATGTGCTGGCGGTCAAATCGGACAAGCTCGGCGAGGTGAAGGTCAACCTCACCGGCGACGCCGCGGTGTTCGGCGTAGCCAAGGCGACGCTGGCCGACGTCAAGCCGGGCGCCTTCATTGGCGTCGGCGCCACGCCGCAAGCCGACGGCAGCCAGCGCGCCATCCAGGTGACGGTGTTTGCCGAAGTGCAGCGCGGTGTGGGCGAGGGCCATCGCCCCTGGGACCGGCCGAACAGCACGATGACCAATGGCGCCGTTGAGCAGACGGTCGGCAGCGTCGACGGCCAGGTATTGATGGTCAAATACAAGGGCGGCGAGAAGAAGATCGTGATCCCGCCCGACGCCGTGATCCTGGCTTATGCGGTCGGCGATAAGGCCGAACTCAAGCCGGGCGCCAAGGTCGCCATCCTGCGGGCGGTGAAGAAGCCGGACGGGTCGCTGGAAGCCAACCGCGTCAATGTCGGGCGCGGCGAGGTGGCGCCGCAGTAGCGCAAATAATCAGACTCTTGACGTTGAGCGCCGCGTCGGCGCATGCGCCGAGCCGCGCGCAGTGACGTCGAGATCGCCGGCGAGTTCCGGCATTTCGCGCATCAGCCGCACCAGCCGGCCGTGGCGTGCGCCCAGCGCGAGGGCCTCGCGATGATCCTCGACCGGGCGGCGCACTTCGTCGGCGCGCGCCAGTCCCTCGATGTCAGTACCGTGCTCGGCCAGTTGCGCCAGCCAGTGCGTCAGATCCTCGAGTTGCTCGGCCACCACATGGATGACGCCGCTCTCCGACTGCACCCGGCCGGTCACCGCGACATAGCGCGCGCCCAGCACCACCGGGCGTACGCGCTCGAACAGCTTCGGCCATACGATCACATTGGCGACCGCGCTTTCGTCCTCGATGGTCATGAACACCACGCCCTTGGCCGAGCCAGGCCGCTGCCGGCAGGTGACCAGCCCGGAAATCTTCACCCGCGCGCCGGAGGCGATGCTGCGCAACGCCTCGTTGCGCAAGATGCCGCGTGCGTTGAGATCGGCACGCAGGAACTGCGCCGGATGCGCGCGCAGCGACAGGCGCAGGAAACGATAGTCGTTGACCACTTCCTCGCCGATCGGCATTGGCGGCAGGGCGACGTCGGGTTCTCGCGAATGCGCTATCCGGCTGTCATCGCCCGCGAAAGCGGGCGATCCGGCACTTGAAGGAGAACCAAACAACGGCAGATCGTCCTCGCCATCGCCGACGCGGCCGAGCGCCTTGGCCGCCCATAGCGCGTCGCGCCGGGTGAGGCCGAGCGATCCGAAAGCATCGGCATCGGCCAGCCGCTCCAGCACGCGCGGCGACAAGCCCGTGCGCAGCCAGACATCGCGCACTGAGTCGTAGGGCGCGCCGCGCCTCTCGACGATCAGCTTCGGCGTCGTCTTCGGAGAATCCCTTGATCTCGCGCAGGCCGAGGCGCATCGCGTGCGTCGTGCGGATGTCGTCGCGCATCGTCGCGATGCAGTTCATGCAGATGATCGGCGGTGCGCTTCCCCGGCTCCAAAGTCGAATCCCATTGCGAATGATTGACGTCCGGCGGCCGCACTTCGACGCCATGCTCGCGCGCATCGCGTACGATCTGCGCCGGCGCGTAGAAACCCATCGGTTGCGCGTTCAGCAGCGCCGCCGCGAAAGCGTCCGGGTAGCGGCATTTCAGCCAGGCCGAGGCGTAAACCAAAAGCGCGAAGCTGGCGGCATGGCTTTCCGGGAAACCGTATTCGCCGAAGCCCTCGATCTGGTGGAAGCAGCGCTCGGCGAAGTCGCGCGCGTAGCCATTGGCCAGCATGCCGTCGATCATCTTGCGCTGGAATGTGCCGATGGTGCCGACGCGCTTGAAGGTGGCCATGGCGCGGCGCAGCTTGTCGGCTTCCGCCGGCGTGAAGCCGGCGGCGACGATGGCGATCTTCATCGCCTGCTCCTGGAACAGCGGTACGCCCAGCGTCTTCGACAGCACCGCTTCAAGTTCCTTGGACGGATAGGCGACCTGCTCCAGCCCCTGCCTGCGGCGCAGATAGGGATGCACCATGTCGCCCTGGATCGGCCCGGGCCGCACGATCGCGACTTCGATGACGAGATCGTAGAAGTTCTTAGGCTTCAAGCGCGGCAGCATGGTCATCTGCGCGCGGCTTTCGACCTGGAACACGCCGAGCGAATCCGCCCGTTGCAGCATGCGGTAGACGGCGGGGTCCTCGGCCGGAATGGTGGCCAGCGTCAGCGTCTCGCCGTAGCGCTGTTCCACGATATCCAGCGCCTTGCGGATGCACGACAGCATGCCCAGCCCGAGCACGTCGATCTTCAAGATGCCGAGCGCGTCGAGATCGTCCTTGTCCCATTCGACAAAGGTGCGGTCCGGCATGGCGCCATTGCCGATCGGCATCACCTCGTCGAGCCGGCTGCGCGTGATGACGAAGCCGCCGACATGTTGCGACAGATGGCGCGGGAAGCCGACGATCTCGCGCGCCAAAGCGCCGATCTGCTGCACGCGCCGGCTGTCCGGATCGAGCCCGGCGCGAGCGAGGTCGGCCTTGCCGTCGCCGCCGCCGCCCCAGATCGAGGATGCCAGCGCGCCGATGGTGTCTTCCGAGAGACCGAAGGCCTTGCCGACCTCGCGGATCGCCGAGCGGCCGCGATAACTGATGACGGTCGCCGCGATGCCGGCGCGCTCGCGGCCATATTTGCCGTAGATATATTGAATGACCTCCTCGCGCCGCTCATGCTCGAAATCGACGTCGATGTCGGGCGGCTCGCGCCGTTCCGGCGAGATGAAACGCTCGAACAGAAGATCGGCGCGGTCGGGATCGACCTCGGTGACGCCGAGGCAGAAACAGACCGCGGAATTGGCCGCCGAGCCGCGGCCCTGGCAGAGGATTTTCCGCGAGCGCGCGAAACGCACGATGTCGTAGACGGTGAGAAAATAAGGCGCGTAGTCGAGCTGCGCGATCAATTCGAGTTCGTGCTCGATGGTGGCGCGCACCTTGCCGGGCAGACCCTGCGGGTAGCGCTTGGCGGCGCCCTCGTAAGTCAGATGCGTCAGCGCATCTTGCGCGTTAGTGAAGCCACGAAGCGTCTCGTCGGGGTATTCGTAGCGCAATTCGTCGAGCGAGAAGGTCAGCGCGTCGCTCAGGCACAGCGTTTCTTCGATGGCCTCCGGCGCGTCGCGGAACAGCCGCGCCATCTCCGCCGAAGGCTTCAAATGCCGCTCGGCGTTGGCGCTAAGCTTGCGGCCGGCGCGGTCGATGGTGACCTTCTCGCGGATGCAGGTCAGCGACGTCGGCCAGCGCCCGCCGGTCGTGGTGGTGGTGGTGTACATCATTCACCGCGATCAGCGGCACGCCCGCTTCGCGCGCCAGCGTTCTGAGACGCGCCAACCGGGCGCGATCGCGCCCGCGATAGAGCATCGCGGCGGCAAGCCGTACGCGTCCGGGGGCGATAGTGCGCAGGCGCGATAGCAGCGCCGCATTGCCGCCCATCGCGACCAGTTCAAGCCCAAAGCTATGCGCCAGCAGATCGTCGAGCGTGAGAATGCATTCGCCCTTTCTGCCGCGGAGATTCCCGAGCGTGAGCAGGCGGGTAAGTCTTCCCCAGCCGGCGCGGTCGCGCGGGTAGGCGAGGATGTCGGGCGTGCCGTCGCAAAACACCAGCCGCGCGCCGGGGTGATAGCGCAGCGGCAGATTCTGTTCGCGCTTGGCCAGATGCGCACGCACCACGCCGGCCACCGAATTACGGTCGCACAGCCCCAAGCCCGCGAGCCCGAGACGAGCCGCCTGCACCATCAGCTCTTCCGGATGCGACGCGCCGCGCAGGAAAGAGAAATTCGAGGCGGTGGCGAATTCGAGGTAGGGCATGACTCACTCTCAGCACTCACGCAAAGGTCCCGTGCAGGAACCAGGTCGGCGCGGCGGCGCCCTGCGTGAGGTCGCGATAAAGCCCCGCGCGGAACAGCCAGAAGCGCAAGCCGGTCTTGTCCTCGACGCGGAAATAATCGCGCGCAAGGTTTCCTGAAGGATGCCCGCCGTGCTCGCTCCACCAGGCGCCCTCGATGCGTTCGGGCCCGTCGGCGGCGATCACTTCGTGCAGCGCGCGCCGCCATCTGAAACGTAAAGGCGGACCGTCCGGCACTTCCGCCACCGCTTCGATCGGCTCGGGCCGCGTCAGCAGCCGCAGCGGACGCGGGCTGAGTTCGGTCTCGGCGCGGTAATGCCGATAGGCGTCCCAGCCGCCATCGGCCGCGGCGACCGCCGCCTGCGCCGGCAGGGCGGCCGCGGCAATCTCCGGAATGTGGCTGTCCTGCGCGATCAGCCGGCGCACGCGGCGCGCGCCCAGCCGCGCGCTCAGGCGATCGACAAGCTGGTCCACTTGCCGGTCGTCGTCCTCGTCGCCGCCGATGCCGATCTGTTCCGGCGGGCAAGGCTCGGCGACCATCACCGATAGCCGCGCCATGTCGAAGCCGAAGCCGGGATCGAAGGCGTCGGCCAGCGCAGTGAGCCGCTCGACGAACAGCGCGCGGATGTCGCCCGGATCGCGCAACGGCCGCGAGGTGCCGGCGGCCAGCCGGCGCACCTCGCCGTCGGTGCGGAATAATGTGAGCTCGATGCGCCGCGCGCCGTCGCCGCGCCGTTCCAGCGCAAACTTCAGTTGCGCCGCCAGCCGCTCGACGATCCCCAGCACATCTTCCTCGCGCGCGATCGGCTCGGCGAAACGCTGTTCGGCGACATAAGGCGCGACCGGCAGCCGCGGATTGAGCGGTTCGTGCTCGTGGCCGAGCGCGCGGTCGAGCTGGCGCAACAAGTCGGCGCCGAAGCGGGCGGTGAGGGGCGCGCGCGGCAGGTCGACGATATCGCCGATGCGTTTGAGGCCGACGCGCGCCAACGCCGCCACGGTCGCAGGCGCCAGCCGCAGTGCGGTCAGCGGCAGCGGCTCCAGCAGGCTGCGTTCATCGCCGCAAGCATAGCTCGCCGGCTCGCCGAAATGCGCCGCGGCCCAGGCGGCGCCGATGCTCCCGGCAATGGCGATGCGAAAAGCGAAGCCGGCCCGTTCGATGCGGCCGGCGAGATCGGCGACCAGTTCATGCTCGCCGCCATAGAGATGCGCGCAGCCGCTGATGTCGAGCAGCAGCCCGTCGGGCGCGTCGCAGGCCACCAGCGGCGTGTAGCGCAGGCACCAGTCGGCGATGGCCTCGAGCAAAGCCGCGTCGGCATCGGCGTCTTCGGCGACAGCCTCGAGCGCGGGATGCATGGCGCGCGCCTGCGCCAGCGCAAGACCTATGTGCAAGCCAAGCCGTTCCGCCGCGTCGTCGATGGCGACCAGCATCTCGGCATTGCCGCGCTTGCCGTAAACGGCGAGCGGCGCGCGAAGACCTCACGCGACCTTGCGATGCGGTCGGTCGAGAGCCGGCGCAGCCACAGGCAGAGCAGGCGTTGCGAGGACGAAGCGCTCATCGATGTCACTCCATTCGAGAATCCAAGATCCGATCGGGCCGCGGCGGTTGCGCATGAGATGGACGGCGAAGCGCGGCGCACTGAATTCAAATCCGGATGCGGGCGGCGACGATGCGGCGCCGACGATCCAGCGGGTGGCGGCGGTGGAGGCGTCACCGGCAGGCTTGGCGCGCAGCAGCAGCGCCAGCGCGCCTGAGTCCGCCGCCGCCAGCGACAGCCGCCGCACCGCCACCGTGTCGAGCGCGCCATGGCGCAATTCGCCGATGACGGCGCCGATGGCGCGGCAGTGCAGCGCTTCCTCCATGGCCCACAGCAGGTCGCGGCGATGGGCGGCGGCGACCGTCAGCAGGCGCTCGGGCGCGCGGTTGAATTGATCGAGGCCGGGGCCGTAGATCGTGCCGCTTTCGGCGAGCGCCATGTCCTCGGCGATCCAGAGCAGGCGGCGCGAGGTCGCCGCCAGCCCCAGCACAAAGCCGGTCGCCGCGGCGAGATGGGCCTCAGCTTGCGCCGCGACCTCATGCAGCGCACCACACGCCAGACCGCCGCCGAGCGCCTGGTCGATGGCCGCAATGCCGAGAGGCAGCGCACCTGGAGCGTCCTCGATCCCGGCGGGTTTTTGCAAAGCCTGCAAGCGTTGGCGCAGTTCCGCGATCATCTTTAAGCCTTTGGCGACGCGACATTATTCGGCCAATTCAATGGCCGGGACGACGATTATGTTCCCTATTTGTTCTAGTGTGTCTAAGGACCCGAGGGCGGTCAAGACGCAAGGGCTAGTGGTTAGGCGGGGGCAGGGCGCAGCCGCTGGAAAGGATCAGTCCTGAGCGGGGTCTGCTCGGCATTTCTATCCCGTGATTCCAGGACAGCGAGAAGCGCCCAACCCAGGAATGAGATGCTAAGCCGGCCGCTCAAACGTGCTGATATCGATTTTCGATTCCAGCGTCTTGTGCACCGGGCACTTGTCGGCGATCTCCATCAGCTTCTTGCGCTGCTCGGCGTCGAGCGGACCTTCCAGCGTGATGGCGCGATCGATGTGGTCGACCATGCTCACTTTGGTGTCGCAGGTCTCGCAATCCTTGGCGTGGATCTTGCCGTGGCTGAGCCGCACCGAGACGTTCTCGAGCGGCAGCTTCTTGAAATCGGCATAGAGCCTTATCGTCATCGAGGTGCAGGCGCCCAAGCCCGCGAGCAGGAAATCGTAAGGCCCCGGTCCGGAGTTGAGACCGCCGAGTTTTTCCGGCTCGTCGGCGAGCAGGCGATGCGGCCCAGTCAATATCTCCTGCTGATATTTTCCGCCGTGGGTTTCGCGCACCAGCACCAGGCCTTCCAACACCTGACCCTCGGTCATGAACGCCGGCCGGTCGAGATAGCGTTCGGCCCAGGCCGCGATCACATTGGCCACATAGACCGCGTCGCTCTTCTGGCTCAAGAGATGGTCGGCGCCGGCGAGCGACACGAAGCTCTTGGGATGTTTGGCGGCCTGAAAGATGTGCGAGGCATTGTCGATGCCGACCAGATCGTCGGTCGGCGAATGAAACACCAGCAGTGCCTTGCGCAAGCTTGCGAGACACGCATCGAGCTTTTTCTCGGCGACGTCATCGAGGAATTCGCGTTTGATGGTGAACGGCCGTCCGGCCAGCGCCACTTCGACCTCGCCTTCGGCACGAATTTTATCGACATGCTCCTTGAACAGACCGGTGACGTGGCTCGGATCATAAGGCGCGGCAATCGTCACCACCGCGCGGGCGTCGGGGATACGGTGCGAAGCGGCCAGAACCGCGCAGCCACCCAGACTGTGACCGATCAGGATCGCCGGCGCGCCATACATCTTGCGCAAGTGATCGGCGGCGGCAACCAGGTCGTCGACGTTTGACGAGAAATGCGTATTGGCGAATTCCCCTTCGCTCGAGCCTAGGCCCGTGAAATCGAAACGCAGCACGGCGATGCCGTTGATCGTCAGCCGTTCGGCGATGCGCTTCGCGGCTAAGTTATCTTTGCCGCAGGTGAAGCAATGCGCAAACAGCGCATAGGCCGTGGGTTTGCCGAGCGGCAGGTCGAGCGTGGCGGCGAGCTGCTCGGCCTTGGCATTCGGGAAATTGAAGCGTTCGCTGCGCATGATCAGCCCTTCCAGGTCGGCTGACGCGGATGCACCACATCCTTGAAACAGTCGAAGCTCTTCCAGTCCGGTTCCGGCGGCGCCACTTTCGGCTGCGGCGTATAGATCGACGGCCCCGTCATCTGCATCTCGGGAATATAACGCGGGCAGTTCGGAAAGATCGCCCGGGCTTCGACCCGCACCATCAATTGCGCGCCCACGGTTTCTCCAAGCAATGGGTCGTTGTCGAATACGCGGGCGCTGCCATTGACGCGCAGCCGTCGCGGCCTGTCGTGCAGGGCGATGAACAGCAGGCCGATATTCGGGTTGACCATCAAATTGCCGAGGCTCTTAAACATGCCGTTACCGTCGTAATCGGGAAACGCTAGCTCGGACGGTCCGGTGACGCGGACAAAGCCCGGCACGCCACCTTTGAAAGAGCAATCCGGCCGCCCATCGGTATCAGCGGTTGCCACGAAAAAATACGCCGCGCCTTCGATGAAGGCCTTATCGTCGTCGGTGAAGGCCGCGCGCGTGAACTCTGCCAGCCGGTCGGAAATGCGCCTGCTGTCGAAACGGTCCTGCAGCTGCCGATTGCCGTCATGATACATGATGCTCATCGCCCCACCTTTATAGATGCTCCGGAATAGCCCAGTCGGGCATATCGAACGGCACCCGGTGCGCACTGGCAAGTCACATTCGAGTGCGTGGATGCTGGTCATTGAGCGTTACTCAAATGCTCGTATGACGGCGCAGCATTGGACGGAAATTGCAATGAGCCTTATCGACAACCGCGTCGATCAATTGTTTCCGGTGTTCGATGCTATCCATCCGGCGGTGACCGAGCCGGCGGAGCCGTTAATCCTCGGCAGCGATATGCTTGCGCCGGATCCGCCTGAGCACCAGCCAGATCGCCGCGACCGCCACCGGCACGAACAGCGCGGTGGCGAGCGTTATGTCGACCGGCACGCCTTCCTCGCTCAGGCCTTTCACCAAATAGCCGAACAGTCCGACCACGTAATAACTGATGGCGGCGACCGACAGACCTTCGACCGTCGCCTGCAAGCGCAGCTGCAGCCGCGTGCGGTCGTTCATGGATTTGAGCAGGTCGCGGTTCTGCCGTTCCATTTCGACGTCGACCCGCGTGCGCAGCAAATTGGCGGCGCGGGCGAGCTTTTCCGATAGGTCGGATTGCCGATCCTCGGTGGTGGCACAGGTACGCATCGCCGGCGCCATGCGCCGCGCCAGGAACGACGACCAGGTCGGCAGCGGGCCGGCCTTGCGCTCGCCGATCGTGGTCAGGCGCAGTTGCACGATTTCGTTATAGGCGCGGCTGGCGCCGAAGCGGAACAGGCTGGCCGCGGCGCCCGCCTCCAGTTCGGCCGCCAGCGCGGTCAGTTCGTCGAGCAGGCGGTGGTTGTCGATCAGCTTGTCGGTGCGCCGCATTTCGTCGGTGACTTCGGCGAGCCGCGCCTCGATATGTGCGATCGACGGCATCAGCCGCTGCGCTTCCGGCAGGCCGAGCAGCGCCAAGGTGCGATAGGTCTCCAGTTCGACGATGCGCTGCACCAGCGCGCCGGCGCGCTCGGCGCCCAGCCCGCGGTCGAGCACCAGCACGCGCACGAAGCCGGACGGGCCGGCCTGGAAGTCGGTGGCGAACAGCGCCAGCCCGTCGGAGTTCTCGGCCACCGCCAGACTGGCGCGGTCGAACAGCCGCTCCGGCGAAATCTTCTTTTCGGCGTCGGCCAGCAGATGCAGATCGAGCGCGACCAAGAGCGGCCCCGGTTGCGGCACGCTGGTCATCGGTTCGGCCAGCGTGCCGGCGGCGGGATGAAACGGCACGCCGGTCTCCGACGGCAGCTCCCAGGTGTATGTGGTGAATTCGGAGTGCTGCTCCCAACGCAGCGTGGTGCCGCCGAAGGTAACGCGATGCTGCTTGGCCGCAGGCTTCAACGGCTCAAGTTGGCGCCGCGCGCAGAAATCGGCCAGCGCGGCGCGGTCGATGCGCCCGGCGTCGCCGGTGGTGTCGAAGGCAAAATGCAGGATCCGGCGCGGCGTTTCGAGCGCCGTGAACGGGCGCGCGTGCACCTCGCCCAGGATAGCCGCGCGGAAACGATGCGCGGTCAGCCGCGCGCCGTCCTTGATGGTGACATCCGCCGTCATGTCCCATCGGGTGGCATGGGCGCGGAAGTTTGGCAAGGCGGCAAAAACCCCGCCGTTGACCGCACCAGCCAGTAAGGTTGGTTAGCGCCGAAGACGCGTAACGCGCCGGCTATCGTCCATTGCAAGTTCACTGTGGTGGATTACGGCGCTTTGCGCCTACCCGCCTACGCGCTAAATGTGTGGGTCGGCGACGAACACACATGAGCACAACGGCACCATGAAGAAGAGCGAAAGCGCCTCGACGGAACGAAAAGCCGCAGCCTCCCCCTCTCAGTTGATCGATGCGAGAATCGCGGCGCTGGGCGATTGGCGCGGCGAGACGCTCGCGCGGGTGCGAAAGCTCATCAAACAGGCCGACCCGGACGTGGTCGAGGAGGTGGAAATGGAGAAAGCCATCGAACGCGATGTTAGGGGTTCCGGTCTTGGGAACTATCGCCGGCATCATCTGCACCGGCGAGACGTACAAGGCCGTCGTGAAGTTGACATTCGCCAAGGGCGCCGCGTTGAAGGATCCCTCGCGCCTCTTCAATGCCAGCCTCGAAGGCAACATCCGGCGCGCCATCGATATCCATGATGGCGACAAGATCGATGAAAAGGCGTTGAAGGCGCTCATTCGTGCCGCCGTGGCGCTGAACATATCAGTGCGAGCGACCGCTCGCCCCATCGCCTCCCGGAAGAAGGCAAAGAGCGCTTCATGAAACACATCGGCTTCCTCTCCTTCGGCCATTGGACCCCGTCGCCGCAGTCGCAAACGCGGTCGGCGTCCGACGCGCTGCTGCAATCGATCGAGCTCGCGGTCGCGGCCGAGGAGCTCGGCGCCGACGGGGCCTATTTCCGCGTCCATCATTTCGCCCGCCAGCTCGGCTCGCCGTTTCCGCTGCTCGCGGCCTGCGGCGCGCGCACCAAGAAGATCGAGATCGGCACCGCGGTCATCGACATGCGCTACGAGAACCCGCTCTACATGGCGGAGGACGCAGGCGCAGCCGACCTCATCGCCGGCGGCCGCCTGCAGCTCGGCATTTCTCGTGGGTCGCCCGAGCAGGTGATCGACGGCTTCCGCTACTTCGGTTACGTGCCGCCGGAGGGGATGACCGACGCCGACATGGCGCGGCGCCACACCGAGGTGTTTCTCGAGGTGCTGCGCGGCGAAGGCTTCGCCAAGGCGAACCCGACGCCGATGTTTCCGAACCCGTCCGGCCTGCTGCGCGTCGAGCCGCATTCGGAAGGCTTGCGCGAGCGCATCTGGTGGGGCGCCGGCACCAATGCGACGGCGGAATGGGCGGCCAAGCTCGGCATGAATCTGCAAAGCTCGACGCTCAAGATCGACGAAAGCGGCAAGCCGTTTCACGTCCAGCAGGCCGAGCAGATCCGGCTCTACAGAGCGGCGTGGAAGGCGGCCGGGCACACGCGCGACGCCGCGGGTGTCGGTCAGCCGCAGCATCTTCGCGCTCGTCGACGACCGCGACCGCATGTATTTCGGCCGCGACGAAGAGAAGGACCAGATCGGTTTTCTCGGCGGCAACGAGCGCGCCATCTTCGGCCGCAGCTACGCGGCGGAGCCGGACGTCCTCGATCGAGCAGCTCAAAAAGGACGAGGCGATCGCGGAAGCCGACACGCTGCTGCTGACCGTGCCCAATCAGCTCGGCGTCGACTACAACGCCCACGTCATCGAGGCGATCTTGAAACACGTCGCGCCGGGGCTCGGCTGGCGGTAGGCACCCGTCATCCCGCGAAAGCGGGCACCAGTAACACGTCAGTGGTTGGACGGAGCTTGGTTTACTGGGTCCCCGCCTTCGCGGGGACGACACGGGGCTTTACCGCGCTCCTTCGTCTTCCGCTTTGCGCCGCCGCTTTCTTCTTCGCCTCGCCGCCGACCAGCACCTGCGGCCCGATGTCGGCGATCTTGTTGGTGCCGGTCAGCGCCATGGTGACGCTGAGCTCCTTCTCGAGGATATCGATCGCCTTGGCGACGCCGGCCTTGCCGCCGGCGCCGAGCCCGTAAATATACGAACGGCCGATCAGGCAGGCGCGCGCGCCCAGCGCCAGCGCGCGCAGCACGTCGGCGCCGGTGCGGATGCCGCCGTCGAACAGCACTTCGGTGTCGGAACCGACCGCCTCGGCGACTTTCGGCAGCGCCGAAATCGAGGACGGCGCGCCGTCAAGCTGGCGGCCGCCATGGTTCGACACGACGATGGCGTCGGCGCCGAGCTTGACCGCGGTCTTGGCGTCTTCGACGTCGAGAATGCCTTTGAGGATCAGCTTGCCCGGCCAGATGCTCTTGATCCATTCGACGTCCTGCCAGTTCAGCGCCGGATCGAACTGCGAATTGGTCCACTGCGCGAGCGAATTGACATTGTCCATGCCCTTTACGTGGCCGGCGAGATTGCCGAAGGTCTTGCGCTTGCCGTTGAGAATGCTCCAGGCCCAGGCCGGCTTGGTGGCGATGTCGATGATGTTCTTGATGCGGATTTCCGGCGGCACCGTCATGCCGTTCTTGATGTCGCGGTGGCGCTGGCCGAGCACCTGCAGATCGACGGTCAAGACCAGCGCGTTGCATTTCGCCCGGATCGCGCGTTCCAGAATGTCCTTGGAGAAGCCGCGGTCCTTGATGACGTAAAGCTGGAACCAGAACGGTTTGCCGGTCGCCTCCGCCACGTCTTCGATCGAGCAGATCGACATGGTCGAGAGCGTGAACGGGATGCCGGCGTCGTTGGCGGCCTGCGCGCTGAGGATTTCGCCGTCGCCGTGCTGCATGCCGCACAACCCGATCGGCGCCAGCACCAGCGGCGCCGATACTTTCTGCCCGACAATGGTGGTGGCGAGGCTGCGTTCCGACACGTCCACCAGCACGCGCTGCCGCAGCTTGATTGCCTCCAGATCGGTGCGGTTGGCGCGCAAGGTCTCCTCATTGTAGGAGCCTGAGTCGGCGTATTCGAAAAAGGCGCGCGGAACCCGGCGGCGGGCGAGGTCACGCAAATCCGCGATGCAGGTGATGTTCTTCATAAGGGTTCGCTCGGCAAGGCGAAAAGGACCGCAATGGGAGGTAGCACAAGGCGGGATGCCGTGAAATGGGCGGATTCCCGCTTGATTTGCCGGGAAAACAGGAGGTATTGGGCAACGGTTAACCGCACTCGGTAATGATTCATCACAATTTTTGAAGTAAATTCACCGCATTGGCTTATATACACGTCGCGGGGCAGGCAGGTTTTGGCCATCCGCTCATCCAACGCTGGGGCGTATAGGCGCCGAGGGGCAGTTTATGGTTCGTCGTTATTTCGGCACCGACGGCATTCGCGGCCGGGCCAACAAAGTCATTACGCCCGAACTGGCGCTGAAGGTCGGTCAGGCCGCAGGCTTGCTGTTCAAGAATGGCGATCACCGTCATCGCGTTTTGATCGGCAAAGACACCCGCCTGTCCGGCTACATGATCGAGAACGCCATGGTCGCCGGCTTCACCTCGGTCGGCATGGACGTGCTTTTGACCGGCCCGATCCCGACCCCCGCTGTCGGTGTCTTGGCGCGCTCGATGCGCGCCGACCTCGGCGTGATGATTTCGGCGTCGCATAATCCGTTCGACGACAACGGCATCAAGCTGTTCGGACCCGACGGCTTCAAGCTCAGCGATGAGGTCGAAGCCAAGATCGAAGTGCTGCTGGACTCAGATCTCAGCAAGCGCCTCGCGAAGAGCGACGATCTCGGCCGCGCCAAGCGTATCGACGGCGTGCAGGATCGCTATATCGAATTCGCCAAACTGACGCTGCCGCGCGCCATCGACCTGTCCGGCCTGCGCGTGGTGATCGATTGCGCCAACGGCGCCGCCTACAAGGTGGCCCCCGGCGCGCTATGGGAACTCGGCGCCGACGTGATCTCCATCGGCGTCGATCCCGACGGCATGAACATCAACAAGGATTGCGGTTCGACCGACCTGGCCGCGATCAGCCACAAGGTGCGCGAGATGCGCGCCGATGTCGGTATTGCGCTCGACGGCGACGCCGACCGCGTCATGATCATTGACGAGCGCGGCCATGTGGTTGACGGCGATCAGTTGCTCGCCGTCATCGCCGAAAGCTGGAAGGACGACGGACGGCTGACGCGTCCCGGCGTGGTCGCTACCGTGATGTCCAATCTCGGCCTTGAGCGCCATCTCGCCGGTATCGGCCTCGAACTCATCCGTACGCCGGTCGGCGACCGCTATGTGCTCGAGCACATGCGCGCGCATGGCTACAATATCGGCGGCGAGCCCTCCGGCCATATTATTCTGTCCGACTACACCACCACGGGCGACGGTTTCGTCGCCGCGCTGCAATTGCTGGCCGTGGTCAAGCGCAGCAACAAGTTGGTCTCCGAAGTCTGCCATCGGTTCGAGCCGTTGCCGCAGGTCATGAAGAACGTGCGCTACCAGAGCGGCAAGCCGATGGAGAGCGCAGCGGTGCGCACCGCCATCGCCAGCGCCGAGAAAAAGCTCGGCCGCGGCGGCCGCCTGATCGTGCGTCCGTCCGGCACCGAGCCGGTGATCCGGGTCATGGCCGAAGGCGACGACAAGATTCTGGTCGAGTCGGTTGTCGACGATGTGGTCGAGGCGCTGACCGAGGTCGCGGCCTAGGCTTCCCGTTAAGCCATTCCATTTGCAGCGAATTGTTAGTTGGAAGGCCGCGCCTCATTGTCATGCGGCCGTCAACGGCAGTGAGCCGCGCTAATTCGCGCCGGCGAACAGCTCGGATCATTATGAGTTCGGGCCTAATAAAACGCGATAACGCCGCTAATGACTTCTCGCTGGCTTAGGGCATTCTCAACGCTAGGTTGTCGCGTCCTTCGCTTCGTTGCGCGCGAACAAACCATCCGGCGCCCAAACGAAGTTCCGTTTCGCGAGTTGCACAGTCCATGACCGAGCATTCCCAGATCCACGGCTATAATGTCGTGCCGTTGCCCGCTAAGCCGACCGAACATCGCGATCCAGCACGTGATTTTTCAGGCCAGGCCGCGGCGCCCGCGACCGCCGGCAGCCCGGATGACCCGCGCATGAAGGAAGCCCTGCGGCTGATGCAGGCGTTTCTCGCAATCGAAGACGAGCAGGGGCGTGCGGCGTTGATCACACTGGCCGAGCGTCTGGTCAGCTTCGAATGGGCACGCACGGCTCATCAGCGTTGAGCGGCGACTAGCGTTTCGCGGCGCGGCTTGCCCCAATCGTAAACGAATTCTTAAGCACCGATTCGCTGCCGCCTCCGGCTGTCCGGAGCCGCGGCAAGCCGCCGCGTCCGGCATTTGGTTAAGAGGCGTGGTTAAAAAACAAGGTTAAGGTCCACTTAAGCTTTTGCTGCCATCGTCCCTCATCTTTCGGCCGCCGATAACCCGGCGAATTCGACAGGGGATGAAGGCATGTATGCTGCGCGTCTAACAATGTCGACACTGGCGATCGCCGCGGCGCTCGCCACCAGCGCGGCCCGCGCGGCAGACTATTCGCAGCCGCCGCCGCAGCCGTACGTCATCCAGCAACCGCCACCGATGCTCGAGACGGTTTCTTCTGGCTGGTATTTGCGCGGCGATATCGGTGTCGGACTTCAGAACAGATACAAGCTCGACTACCAGCAGAACCCCGCCAATAATCTCGACTTCGCCTTCGTCAATCAATCGTTTGGCGATACGGCCTTTGTCGGCGGCGGTTTCGGCTACGAATTCAACAACTGGCTGCGCTTCGACGCCACCGCTGAATATCGCTCCAAGTCGCGCGTCGCGGCCTTCGGCCAGTACACCTTTGACGGCGGCACGTTCCTCGACACTTATGAAGGCAACCTGAGTTCCTGGGTTTTCCTGGCGAACGGCTATGTCGATCTCGGGACCTGGAACTGCTTCACGCCGTTTGTCGGCGTCGGCGCGGGCATCGCGCGCAACACACTATCCGATTTCTCCGACATCAACCCGTCGCTTGCCGGCTACGGCCTCGGTCGCAATCCGAGCGAATGGCATTTCGCTTACGCGTTGCACGCGGGTGTCGCTTACAATGTGAACAAGAATTTCAAGATCGAACTGGCCTACCGCTATCTCAATTACGGCTCGATCACCGACACCGTCGATTGCGCCAATACCTGCAATCCGGATTCCTACAAGTTCGGCAACCTGTCTTCGCACGATATCAAGCTCGGCTTCCGCTGGACCTGCTGCGAAACGCAGGAGCAAGTGCGCTACGTCTATCAGCCGCAGCCCTACACGCCGCCGCCGGTCTACATTCAGCCGCCGTTACGCAGCAAAGGCTAGCGGCAATAGCGGCGGCTTCGCCGTAACGCCATTCCTTAATGGCAGGCCGCTATGGTGAAAATTTATGGTTAAGGCCGCCTTAACCTGTCTCGGGCATCGTTTCACGGACGTGTAGCGCAACTGACGCCGGCACCAGGCCAGCGGCATCAGCAAAGGGACTGCGGTCATGAGTTGGTTGAAGGTATTGACTGCTGCCGGCCTATTGGCGGCGCAAGTCACGACCACCATGGCCGCCGATATGCCGGGCTCGCGCTATCCTTTGCCGGTCCCAGAGCGGTCGCGGCCGCAATCTTTTGACGCGAATGTCGGCTGGTACGTGCGCGGCGACCTTGGCTACCATTGGGGCATCATCGACGGTGCGCAATCGAGCTCCGGCGTAAATCCAACGGACAGCAAGCTCGACAAGGGAATGGATGGCGGCATCGGCTTCGGAATCAAGCGCGATTGGATGCGCACCGACGTCACCGTCGATTATTTCTCGCCGTTGAAATACCAGGGAACGATCGCTGCGCCAGGCGACGTCACCGCCAAGATGTCGGCGTGGAGCGCGCTGTTCAACGGCTATCTCGATCTCGGCACCTGGTACCGCATGATTCCCTATGTCGGCGCCGGCGCGGGCGTCGCCCGTGTGAAGACCTCCGACTACGAAAATGCGGTCTTCCCGCCGGTTGTCGGCGGCGCGTCGAACAATCAGTGGAATTTCGCGTGGGCCGGCATGGCCGGTGTCGGCTTTGTCGTCTCAAACAACGTCGTCATCGATGCCGGCTATCGCTACATCAATTTCGGCGACGTCAAGACTGCGACGGACGCCGCCGGCACCATGACGTTCAAGAACATCGCCGCGCACGAAGTGCGAGTAGGCGTCCGTTGGAGTTTCGATGACTTGCCCGTCTCGCATTAGCGCGCGCCGCCGACGACGGCGAACGCAAAACCCTGGCTGCGCGCCGCCGATCGCTGATCGTCTGTGCGGCGGCCGGATTGCTGCTGGCGGCCGCGCCGCTCGAACGGTCGATGGCGGCGGATTGGGTCGACGACACGCTGCGCGGCTCGTATTCCTCCAATGGGCCGATCCGTTGGGAAGGCGTTTATTTCGGAGGCCAGCTCGGCGTCGCCAACGCCGATACCGATTTCAGCAAGACCACAGGATCGTGGGTGGCCTATTCGCTGCGCGAGACGGCGCTGGAAAATGAAATCCACCCGTCCAACTGGTCGGTGCTGCCGTCCCAGATCGCGCACGGCCGCTCCTATGGCGCCTTTGCCGGCTACAACTTTCAATGGGATCAGCTCGTGGTCGGCGCCGAGCTTGCTTACAATCGCGCATCCGGGTTGAACCCGTCTGCGTTCGACGGCATGACGCGGGTCGTTTCGCCTTCGACCGGCACCGACACCGTGACCATAATCGGCCAGGAGTCGATCCAGCTCAAAGACTATGCGACGTTCCGTGGGCGTGCCGGTTATGCCATCGGCCAATTCCTGCCTTACGCCTTCATCGGCGCCGCTGTCGGCCGCTTCGATTACACGCGCAATTTGTACCTGAATGTCTCTGGCGCCGACAGCGGCACCTACACGCTGACCGACGCCAAGAACGGCACAATCGTCGCCGGTCTAACCACCGGACTCGGCTTGGACGTCGCGCTGACACCCAATGTGTTCCTGCGCGGAGAGTGGGAATTCAACGCCTTCGCGGCGGTCTCGGGGATCCGGGTCACCACCAATACCGCTCGGGCTGGTCTCGGCGTGCGATTCTAAAGCTAACTGTCCCGCGCCGATTGCCCGGCGCCCCGCATCATCCCTTTTACGCAATACGCCGCAGTTGACCGGCCAGCCCAAGTCCTCTATTCCCGCCAGTGGGACACCTCTCCCCAACGAGAGGCTTTCTATCTGGAAGGATAGACTATGACAGCAGCTAAGCCCGGCGTGCGGCCGGCGATACCGCACTTTTCGTCCGGCCCCTGCGCCAAGCGCCCCGGCTGGAGCCTGCAAGCCCTCACCGATGCCGTTCTCGCCCGCTCGCACCGATCCAAGATCGGCAAGGCGAAGCTCAAGCGCGCCATCGATCTGACCCGTGAAATTCTCGGCGTTCCCGCCGACTATCGCATTGGCATCGTGCCGGCTTCCGATACCGGCGCGGTCGAAATGGCGTTGTGGTCGCTGCTCGGCGCGCGGCCCGTCACCATGCTGACCTGGGAATCGTTTGGCGAAGGCTGGGTGACCGACGTCGAGAAACAACTGAAATTAAAAGACGTCACGGTGCTCAAGGCGCCTTATGGCGAACTTCCCGATCTGTCGAAGGTCGATTTCAACACCGACGTGGTGTTCACCTGGAACGGCACCACCTCCGGCGTGCGCGTTCCGAACGGCGACTGGATCGCGGCCGACCGCGAAGGCCTGACCATTTGCGACGCCACCTCGGCGGCCTTCGCGCAGAAGCTCGATTGGCCCAAGCTCGATGTCGTCACCTTCTCCTGGCAGAAGGCGCTGGGCGGCGAAGGCGCGCACGGCATGCTGATCCTCTCACCGCGCGCTGTGGCGCGGCTCGAAAGCTACAAGCCTTCATGGCCGCTGCCGAAAATCTTCCGCATGACCAAAGGCGGCAAGCTCAACGAAGGCATTTTCACCGGCGAGACCATCAACACGCCGTCGATGCTGTGCGTCGAGGACTATCTCGACACGCTGCAATGGGCAAAATCGATCGGCGGGCTTAACGCCACCGTCGCGCGCTCGGATGCCAATACCAAGGCGATCGCCGATTGGGTCGCGGTCACGCCCTGGATCGGCCATCTCGCCAAAAACCCCAATGAGCGCTCGAACACGTCCGTGTGTCTGAAGGTCGTCGATCCGGCGGTCACGCGGTTGTCGGCCGACGATCAGGCGGCTTTCGCCAAGACGCTCGCGGGTCTTCTGGAGAAGGAAGACGTCGCTTACGACATCGCTTATTACCGCGACGCGCCGCCGGGCCTGCGCATCTGGTGCGGGGCGACCGTGGAGACCAGCGACGTCGAGGCGCTGACGCCCTGGCTTGATTGGGCGTTCGCCGAGGCAAAAGCCGCGCTGCCGAAGGCAGCCTAACCGGCGCATTCGCGCCCCGCGCAAGCGGGACGCCGCTCAATCAATTCAATTCTCAAATTATCCGGAACACCATCATGACCGCCCCCCGCGTTCTCATCTCCGATGCTTTGTCGCCCGCCGCCGTGCAGATATTCAAGGATCGCGGCATCGAGGTCGATTTCCAACCCAATCTCGGCAAGGACAAAGACAAGCTCGCCGAAATCATCGGCAATTACGATGGCCTCGCCATCCGCTCGGCCACCAAGGTGTCGCCGAAGATTCTCGCCAACGCCAAGAACCTGAAGGTGATCGGCCGGGCCGGCATCGGTGTCGACAATGTCGACATTCCGGCGGCGACCGCCAAGGGCATCATCGTGATGAACACGCCGTTCGGCAATTCGATCACCACCGCCGAACACGCCATCACGCTGATGCTGGCTTTAGCGCGCCAGATCCCGCAGGCCGACGCCTCGACGCAGGCCGGCAAGTGGGAAAAGAACCGCTTCATGGGCGTCGAAATCACCGGCAAGACGCTCGGCATCATCGGCTGCGGCAATATTGGATCCATCGTCGCCGACCGCGCGCTCGGTCTGCGCATGAAGGTGATCGCCTACGATCCGTTCCTGTCGCCGGAACGCGCCGTCGATCTCGGCGTCGAGAAGGTCGAACTCGACGAACTGTTCAAACGCTCGGATTTCATCACGTTGCACACTCCGCTCACAGAAAAGACCAAGAACATCATTGACGCCGCGGCCATCGCCAAGATGAAGCCCGCCGTGCGCATCATCAACTGCGCGCGCGGCGGGCTGGTGGACGAACAGGCGCTGCGCGCCGCGCTCGACGCCAACAAGGTCGCCGGCGCCGCCTTCGACGTGTTCACCACCGAGCCGGCGACCGAGAACGTGCTGTTCGGCCATCCCAACGTGGTGTCGACGCCGCATCTCGGCGCCGCCACTTCGGAAGCGCAGGAAAACGTCGCGCTGCAGGTTGCCGAGCAGATGTCGGATTATCTGCTGCGCGGCGCCATCTCCAACGCGGTCAACTTCCCCTCGATCAGCGCCGAGGAAGCGCCGAAGCTGCGGCCGTTCATCGCGCTCGCCGAAAAGCTCGGCTCGTTCGCCGGCCAATTGACCGAAACCGGCCTGAGCAAGGTGCAGATCGCCTATGAGGGCGAGGTGGCGCAGATGAACACCAAGGCGCTGACCTCGGCGGCGCTGGCCGGCCTGCTGCGGCCGATGCTCGGCGACGCCAATGTGGTGTCCGCGCCGGTGGTGGCCAAGGAGCGCGGCATCATGGTCGAGGAGATCACGCGCGAAATGGCCGGCGACTACGAGAGCCTGATCACGCTGACGGTCGTTACCGAGACCCAGACCCGCTCGGTCTCTGGCACCGTATTCGCCGACGGCCGCCCGCGTATCGTCAACATCAAGGGCATCCGCATGGACGCCGAGTTCGGCCCCGTCGATGATCTACATCACCAATCTCGACAAGCCCGGCTTCATCGGCCGCTTCTCGTCGACCTTGGGCGAGGCCGGCATCAACATCGCCACCTTCCACGTCGGCCGCGAAGCGCCCGGCGGCAGCGCCGTGGCGCTGATCGAGATCGACGGCGAACTGCCGGACGCGGTGCTGGCCAAGGTGCGCGCGCTGCCCCAGGTGCAGTCGGCAAAGGCGCTGCATTTCTAACCGGCGAACGTCGCGGCCGCCCTACGGGCAAAGAGTAAACGTCAGCGCGGTCGCGCCCTGGCAGACGCGCAGGCCTACGGTGTCGTCATAGGCGAAGCCGTAGACCGACCTGTTGCAGCTCTTGTGGACATAGGCGACGTAGCTGGTGTTCGGCGCCGGCGCAGTGGGATTCTGCGCGTTGGTGCAGCCCTGCGGCTGGCTCGGATCGAGCGGTGGCAGCGGGTTGCTACCCTGGACTTGCGCGCAGCAATAAAACGCGGCTTGCGGAGAGTTCGGGCTGAGCTGATGCCCGCCGTAGAATTTGGAGAAGGTCAGCTTGCCGCAGGGCGAAAAGCAGCCGGCGACGCTGCCGTTTGGGGCGATGACCTGGAGGTTCTCCTTGGCGTAAGCGTTGAAATGCCCGTCGGTGCTTAAGTCGGCCGATGTCGGGCAGGCGCTGGTGTAATCGATCGCTGGGCAGGTCGCCGGCGCCTGGCAACCGGACGATTTATCGCCGCTTTGCACGGTGACGTCGAAGGGCAGCGTGAAGCCATCGACCAGGCTGGCGTTAAACCAAGTGGCGTTGTCGAGCGGCTTCTTGGACGACGGATTGATGGCGCAGGACGACGGATCGGTCAGGCAGCCCCATGTGACTTCCAGCTTGGAATCCACCGGCGGCGCGCAACCGCCATTGCTGGGGCAGGGAGCGCTGCTCTGCCCGATCGCGCAGTTATTGCCTTGGCTGTCGCAGCCGAGCTTGGGCCAGAACCGGGTCGCGGCGATGCCCTTCGGCGCGATCGGGTAAGCCTGCGATCTACCCGCGGGAATCTCGATAACCGGCTTCAACGCGGGGAGGCCGTCTTGCTGGATCCACACCGGCATCTTGCATTTGTTGACGATGGTCAGTTGGTTCTCGGCGGCCAGGGCGCCGGTCAAGGCCGCGGCATATAGGCAGACGAAGGCCGCAGTCGATCGTGTCTGCATAAGGCGTCTCCCGCCGCCGGTCCGGGCGCTACCAGGGAATTTAGCAGCCGGGCGGATGGCAGCAACCTAAAATAGTATAATTTTAAAATACAATCATAGAGCCGCTATCTGCGGCTATGCGCATCCCGAGGAAACCGCGCTGCCTTTGCGAGACCGGCGCGGTCTATCGACAAAAGCTTTGGGGAATCAGGTTATTAGCTTTAGTCTGCCGGCGCGTCTCCAGCATTGCGGCGGCTTGCCACGCCCTGCCGCTTCCTTTATCCGAACGGTGCCCGGCCATCGCGCGGGCGGCACGAAACTGGTCCCGCGGCGGCTCCCCGAGGTTTGTTCATGGCGAATGTCGTAGTGGTCGGGTCCCAGTGGGGCGACGAGGGCAAGGGCAAGATCGTCGACTGGCTGTCCGAGCAGGCCGACGTCGTCGTTCGCTTCCAGGGCGGCCATAATGCCGGCCACACCCTCGTCATCGACGGCAAGACCTACAAGTTGTCGCTGCTGCCGTCCGGCGTCGTGCGCGGCGGTAAGCTGTCGGTGATCGGCAATGGCGTCGTTATCGACCCGAGCGCATTGCTCAAGGAAATCGACACGTTGAAATCGCAGGGCGTCGCCGTGACGCCGGAAAATCTGCGCATTGCCGAAAACGCGATCCTGATCCTGCCGCTGCATCAGGAGCTCGACGCGCACCGGGAATCGGGAACCTCGAAGATCGGAACCACCAAGCGCGGCATCGGCCCGGCTTACGAAGACAAGGTCGGCCGCCGCGCCATCCGCTTCATGGATCTGGCCGATTTGCCGGCGCTGTCGGCCAAGATCGACCGGTTGCTCACGCATCACAATGCGCTGCGCCGCGGCATGGGCCTTGATGAGCTCGATGGCGCCGCGATCTATCAGTATCTGGCGGCGATCGCGCCGAAGGTGCTGCCGTTCATGGATTCGGTCTGGCTGCTGCTCGACGGCAAGCGCCGCGAGGGCAAACGCATTCTGTTCGAAGGCGCGCAAGGCGCGCTGCTCGACATCGATCACGGCACTTATCCTTACGTCACCTCGTCCAACACCGTGGCGGCGCAGGCTGCGACCGGCTCCGGCATGGGGCCGAATGCCATCGATTATGTGCTCGGCATCTGTAAGGCCTACACGACGCGGGTCGGCGAGGGGCCATTCCCAACCGAACAGAAGAACGAAGTTGGCCGCATGCTCGGTGAGCGCGGCCGCGAATTCGGTACCGTGACCGGGCGCCCACGCCGTTGTGGCTGGTTCGATGCCGTGCTGGTCCGCCAGACCGTGCGCACCAGCGGCATTGGCGGTCTCGCCCTCACCAAGCTCGACATTCTCGACGGTTTCGATGAAATCAAGGTCTGCGTGGGCTATCATCTGGACGGCCGCGAAATCGACTATCTCCCGGCCGGCGAACTGGCGCAGGCGCGGGTTGAGCCGATTTACGAGACCATCGCAGGCTGGAAAGAACCCACCGCGCGGGCGCGTTCCTGGGCGCAATTGCCGGCGCAGGCGATAAAATACGTCCGGCGAATCGAAGAATTGGTCGGCTGTCCGGTGGCTCTGCTGTCGACCAGCCCGGAGCGTGAGGATACCATTCTGATGACCAACCCGTTCGAGACCTGAGCATGATCCCGAAAAGTGTGAAGCGGTTTTCGGATAAGATCATGCAAACAAAAAAGATAAGTAATGGCTGACTATTACCCCCTGATTGCCCGTGCCGTCGGCGGCCTCGAGAAGAACACCGGCGAGAACCGTCGCGTGCTGTACGAGCGCGCGCGCACGGCGCTGGTCAATCAGTTGCGCGGCGTCGAGCCCGCGCTCGAGGAATCCGACATCACACGCGAACGGCTGGCGCTGGAGGAGTCGATCCGCAAGGTCGAGGCGGAAGCGGCTAAGCGTTCGCGCTCGGAGTTGTCCGAGACTGCCGAGCCCGAAGCGGACGACAATACGCCGTCGCTGCGCGACCAGGGCTTGCGCGACTTCCGCAGCACGGTTGCCGAAGCCCAAGGCCTGGGCGACGCCGCGGCGCAGGCCAGTCGGTCCGCCCATGCGAGCTATGACGCCATCCCGGACGCACCGCCGCCGGATGTCAGCGATCTCGCCAACCGTGCCGAGCCGTATTTCGAGCCCCCGGCCGAGCCGCCGACCGATGAAACGCCGGTCGAGCCGGCGCCAACGCCGGAACCGGAGCATGCGCACGACGCGCCGCCGTCCGCCGTGCATGACGAGGCGCCGTTTGAACCATGGCCGCCGCCGCCGGTCGCGCCGCAAGAAGAAGACGATGATGCAGCTTATCCGCGTCCACAACGTAATTTCGGGCGCATCGTCAAGATCGTCCTGCTGCTGCTGGTGATCGGCGGTATTGCCGGCGCCGGCTATTGGCAGCGCGACGCCATCACCGCGATGGTGGCGAGCCTGCGCAGTCCGGCGCCCGCGCCGAAGCCGCAGGAAGCAGCCCAGCCCGCCGGGCGGCCGAAGATCGCCGACCGCGTCGGCGGTGACAGCACCCCGGCGCCGAATGCCGCCAATGCGCCGGCCGCGTCGGTCGCGCAGAAGGTGGTGCTCTACGACGAGGATCCATCCGACCCGCAGGGTAAACGTTACGTCGGCTCGGCAATCTGGCGCACCGAGACGGTGTCGCCGGGGCCCGGTCTGGCGCCCGAACTGGCGGTGCGCGCCGACGTGGAGATTCCCGAACGCCATCTGCGCATGACCTGGTCGCTACGGCGCAACACCGACAAGGCGCTGCCGGCCAGCCACACCATCGAGATCATGTTCACGCTGCCGGCGGATTTCGCCGAAGGCGGCATCGGCAACGTGCCCGGCGTGCTGATGAAGCAGTCCGAGCAGGCGCGCGGCGTGCCGCTTGCCGGCCTGGCGGTGAAAGTGACCAACGGCTATTTCCTGATCGGCCTGTCGGCGGTCGAGGTCGACGTGCAGCGTAATATTCAGTTTCTCAAGGAACGCGACTGGTTCGACATTCCGATCGTCTACACCAGCGGCAAGCGCGCCATTCTCGCCATCGAGAAGGGCACGCCCGGCGCCCGCGCCTTCGAGGAAGCCTTCCGCGCCTGGGGCGAGTAGCGGGCGCGGGCTGGTCCGATTCTCCTGATCGCCTATCGATCAGAATTTAATCAATGTTTGTGATGCGATGCGCTGACATCGGGCGCGTGACGGCGGCGCGGCCGGGTGAGCAGTATTGACCAGAACTCTTTTCGCCACCGGCTTTAGCGTGAACCTGGGTACGGGCTGCGAACTTACCGCCTCCGGCGGACATTTGACCGCGGCTGCGACCGCTTGGCGTGGCCGACCCTAGTGTGGAGTCAGCCGATGAACTCCTTCTCCTACGCCACAGAAATGAACATTAGACGGTTCCAGAACTTGCTGGAGACCTCGGTGGATGAGGCCGAACGAAAAAAGATCCAATGCCTTCTCGCCGAGGAAAAAATCAAAGCGGGTCACCTGACTTTGGAGCACTAAGAAGCAATAGGCCGCCGCACCAATGCGCCAAAGGCCACGCCGGTCGCCAGCGCCATGAACAGGATCATCCAGGCCATCGGCATGGCGGTGCTGCCGGCGGCGAGGAAAATCGACACCACTTGCGTCGAGGCCGCGCCGATCGCCATCTGGACAAAGCCGGTCATGCCGGAGGCGGTGCCGGCGGCCTGCGGCCTTATGCTCACCGCGCCGGCAATGGAATTCGGCAGCAGCAAGCCATTGCCATACGAGATCACGAGCTGCGGCAGGAAGATGATCGCCGGCCCGGCCTGCGGCATGGTGGCGACCAAACCGACGGTAATGGCGGCGCCGATCACCTCGAAGCCGATGCCGGCCATGATCAGGCTGTCGATCCCGACGCGTTGCGACAGCCGCGACACCGAAAAATTGCCGCTCATATAGCCGAGTGAAGTAATCGCGAACCACATCCCGTATTCGGCCGAGGTGCGGCCCATCAACGTCACCACGACATGCGGCCCGCCGCCGAGAAACGTAAAGAACGGCGCCGAGCCGAGCGCGCCGCAAAGCACATAGCCGTAAAATTTCGTATTGCCGAGCAGGCTGCGCGTGTCCTGCCACAGCGTCCCCGGTATATGCGCCACGCCGGCCGGCCGCGTTTCCGGCAGCACCAGCACGGCCCAGGTCAGCACCGCGGCGCTCAACGCCGCGAGAAACAGGAAGATCGCCTCCCAGCCGAACGCGGTATCGAGAATGCCGCCGATCATCGGCGCCACCATCGGTGCGATCACGATTCCGGTGGTGACGAGACCGATCATGGCGGCGGCGCGCTCGCGCTCGAACAAATCGCGGATCATGGCGCGCGCGATCACGATGCCGGTCGAGGCGCCGATCGCCTGCACGATGCGCACCGCGATCAGCGCGTCGATCGAAGAGGTGGCGATAGCCGCGAGCGACGCCGCCGTCGACAGAGCGAGGCCCGCCAGTACGACCGGACGGCGTCCGAACCGGTCGGATAGCGGCCCGAGCAGAAGCTGGGCGGCGGCAAGGCTCAATAGATAGAGCGACAGCGTCAGTTGCACCGTGCCGGTGTCGGTCGAAAGCCGCGTGACCATGCCGGGCAGCGCCGGCACCACGATATTAAGCGTGGCCGGGCCGATCGCGGTCATCGCCATCAGCAACAGCAGCAAACGCCAAGGCGTGGCCTGCGTGGCCGGAGTTTCAGAAGACCTTCGGGCGTCCATCACGCAATTCCAAGCGGTCTTGTCGCCGCATCGAGCCAGGCTCGCGTCGGCGCGTCCAGCAGAGGGCCGAGCACTTGTTGGACATGCGCGTGGTAGCCGTCAATCCAGGCGCGCTCCTTGCCGGTGAGCATGCGGGTCAGGATCAGCCGCCGATCGATCGGCGCCAGCGTCAGCGTTTCGAAGCCGAACAGCGGCTTCTCGCCGCCCTCCGGTTCGGGCGCGGCGATCACCAGCACCAGGTTCTCGATGCGGATGCCGTAGGCGCCGGTCTTGTAGTAGCCGGGCTCGTTGGACAGGATCATGCCGCGCTTGAGCGGCACGGTGCCAAGCTTGGAAATGCGCGCCGGACCCTCGTGCACCGACAGATAGCTGCCGACGCCGTGGCCGGTGCCGTGATCGAAATCGAGGCCCGCCTGCCACAAGGCGACGCGCGCCAACGGATCGAGCTGGGCGCCGCTCGAGCCCTCGGGGAATACCGCGGTGGCGATGGCAATATGGCCCTTGAGCACCCGGGTGAAGCGGTCGCGCATTTCATCGGATGGCGTGCCGACCGCGACCGTGCGGGTGACGTCGGTGGTGCCGTCCTCGTATTGCGCGCCGGAATCGATCAGGAACAATTCGTTGTTGCCGATCTTCCGGTTGGACGCCGTCGTGACCCGGTAATGCACGATCGCGCCGTTCGGCCCCGAACCGGCGATGGTCGGAAAGGAAATGTCCTTGAGCAGGCCGGTGTCGTTGCGGAAGCTTTCCAGCGCTTCGACCGCGTCGATTTCGGTCAGTTTGCCGGACGGCGCCTCGCGATCGAGCCAGGCCAGGAATCGCGCCAGCGCCACGCCGTCGCGCAAGTGCGCGGCGCGCATGCCGGCGATCTCGGCATTGTTCTTCGTGGCCTTCATCAGCGTGATCGGGTCGGCGCCGCGCGCCGGCGTGCCGCCATGCTCGGCAATCAGCCGCGTCAGCGCATCGGCCGCGCTGGCGGAATCCAGCCGCACCGTCTTGCCGTTGAACTGGCCGAGGTTGCGGGCAAGGTCATCAGGCTCGCGCAGGTCGGCGAATTCCGTCAGCGCGTGGCGCACGCGGTTATCGAGCTTGATGGCGTCGGCATAAAGCACCGCGCGGCCGTCGCGCGGGATCAGCGCGAAGGCGAGCGGCAGCGGCGTATGCGCCACATCCGAACCGCGGATGTTGAACGCCCATGCGACATTCTGCGGATCCGACACCACCAGCACGTCGGCGCGCAATTTGGCGATTTCGGCGCGAATGCGCTTGAGCTTGTCGGTCGCGCTTTCGCCGGCGAGCTTGATGTCGCGCAAGACAATGGGGCCGGACGGCGGCGCCGGACGGTCGGCCCACAGCGCATCGATCGGATTGCCGTCGAGCGGCACCAGCGTCGCGCCGGCCGTTGCGCAGGCTTTCTTCATCCGCTCGACGCCGTCGGCGGTGTGCAGCCACGGATCGTAGCCGAGCTTGTCGCCGCTCTTGAGATTCTGCTCCAGCCATTGTGCCGGCGGGCAGGTTGTCAGATGCTCGATCGAAAAAATCTTGCCGTCGACCTGGGTTGCCGCCTGCACCGTGTAGCGGCCGTCGGTGAACAGCACCGCGCGCTGGCCAGCACGATGGCCGCGCCGGCCGAACCGGTGAATCCGGTCAGCCAGGCCAGCCGCTCTTCGCTCGCCGGCAGATATTCGTTCTGCTGGCGATCGGCGCGCGGCACCACCATGCCGTCGAGCCCGCGCCGCTTCAACTCGGCGCGCAAGCGCTCGACGCGCGCGGCGCTTTGCGCGCTGCTGCCTGATTCGTCGAATGTCTGAAAACGGGCTTCGGCCATGAGGGGCGCACCATAGCGCGCTCCTCGGGCGGAGCAACGCAGGCATGCGCCGCCGGCCGGTTTAGGCACCGGCGTCGCGCACTTAGGCAAATCGCGGGCAAGGCCGCGAAATAATCGCACTGCGCTGACGCTCAAACCGGCAACGAATCGCCTGCCTGACTCAATTTTGTGCAATGCATTATATTTGCCGCAATGCGGACACCGATCTCTCCGAAAGATTAATCAGTTCATGCCGTATTTACTGGGCTTCTATGCATTGTCACGAGGTGTTCGCACTCGCAACATAGGTTATGTTGCAATGCAATAGTCAGAGCGTGAGCCGGAACATTCGCTGACGCTTCATTTTTCGAGAAGGAGACACACAATGGTTGCTGTTACTTTTGGCGTAGCCCGGGTTCCGACCGTCGAGGCCGCCGCAAAGGCCGGCCGCGCGGACACCGCTGCGCCGCGCAAGCCATGGTACGCCCGGTTTATGGATGCGCTGATCGAAGCGCGCATGGAACAGGCGCGGCGCGAGATCAGGATGTACACCCGGTTGATGCCGTACACGCTCGATGACCGCGGCAACCGGCTGGTCAAGTCCGACACGGGTAATATGCCGTTCGGCGGCTGGTAAGCGTCACTTATGACGAGCGGAGCCGCCCCGGTTTCCCCGCCCGGGGCGGTTTCGTTTTAATACCAGCGTGACCCAGCCATCGAGCGGGATGCGCTTTTCAAGCGCCAGGCCCTGGGCGCGATAGATCGCCAGCACGGCGTTGGCGTGAGCCGGCAGCAGGCCGGACAGCACGATGCGCGCGCCCGGCGCTGCGAGCCGGCGAACGGCGACAGCGAGCCGCATCAGCGGTCCCAGCAAAATATTGGCAAAGATCAGACCGTAGGGCGCTGCCGTGGTGATGGCGCGGGTCTTCGCGCCGGCCGCATGCACCAGCGTGACCGCGGACTGCGCGCGGTTCAAACGCATATTGGCTTTGGCCGCGACCACCGCGACCCGGTCATTGTCGCTTGCAACGACATGGCAGTGCAGAATTTTCGCCGCCGCGATCGCCAGCACGCCGGACCGGTGCCGATATCGAGCACGTCGGCGCGGGCGCCGCCGCTTGACCAGATCGTCGAGCGCCAGCAGGCAGCCGCGCGTGGTGCCGTGGTGGCCGGTGCCGAAGGCCAGCGCCGCTTCGATCTCGATGCCGATGTCGTTGGGCCGCAACCGCGCGCGGTCATGCGCGCCGTGCACGATGAAGCGGCCGGCGCGCACCGGCTGCAGCCCGGCCAGGCTTTCCGCCACCCAGTCGGCCGCGGCCACCGGCTCGATGGTGAGCGCGCCCGCCGCCGCGCCATCCGCGGCGATTTCCATCAGCGCGCGCAAGGCGGCGTCATTCGGCGCATCGCGGAAATGAATTGCCAGTTGCCAGCGTCCGTCGTCGCCCTCGAAGGCGGCGCAGGCGGTGTCGTCGGGATCGAGGCACTCGCTGAAATAAGTCGCGAGCCGGCGCGCGGTGGTTTCATCGCAAATCAGGCGGGCGACGGAGGTGGGGGCGGTCATGACCCGCCATGTCAACGGTTGGCGATTGGCCCGTCAATCGCTATCTAGCGCATGATCCCGAAAAGTGGGCACCGGTTTTCGGATAAGATCATGCGCAAAAGAAAGCCTTTATGAGCATCCAAACACCCAACTCGGCCGACATCGACACCCTCGCACTCGCCAGCCGCAGCGGCTGGCCGGAGGATCTGCGGGTGCTGATTGCCCGCTTTCCGCGCGAGCAATGGCAAGGCCACGCCAATCTCGGCGAGATGGCGCGCTTCTGGCTGTCGCGCCACGCCATGTTTCGCGAGCTATCCGGAAACATCGCGGAGATTACCGCGGCGTTCCGCAGCGGCGAATTGCCGGCGGCGGAGTTTCCGCGCCAACTGGTGCCGCGGCTGCAATTCCTGCTGTCGCAGCTCAACGTCCATCATCAGATCGAGGATCTGCATTATTTCCCGATCTTCCGCGCCGCCGAGGAACGCCTCGCGCGCGGCTTCGACGTGCTGGAAGGCGACCACCACGCCATCCATGCCGACATGGCGGCGACCGCGGACACGGCGAACGCGCTGCTGCGCGCGCTGGCCGACAAGTCGGATGTGCTCAAACGCGCGGGCGACGACTACGCGCAAGCCAGCGGCGGCCTGATCAAGGGCTTGATCCGGCATCTCGACGACGAGGAGGATTTGATCGTGCCGCTGATCCTCGATCGGGGCGAGGAAGCGCTCGGCGTCGCGCATCACGGGTAATAAAGAAAATGCCCGGATTGCGACGCGGCGCCTTGTCGCGCGTTTTTCAGCGATCAATGGCGCTTGAAATACTGGATGTCGCGCTCGTGTTTTTCGGCGGCCTTCTTGCTGGTGAAGGTCCCGAGATTGCGCCGCTTGCCGGTCTTCGGATTTTTCTTGCGCGAATAGAGCCGGTATTTGCCGTCGCTAAGCTTTCGGATCATCGGGCGCTCCCTGCCGCGGATTGACGACCAATCAACCGCACCCGGCGCCGGTTCCCGCCGCGTGTTAGCGGCCGTAAGGGTAGAACGGCTCGCCGCCATAGCGGCGCGGCGGCGGGGCGTAAGGTTGCGCCTGATAATAATAGCGTGGGCCGTCATTATATTCGCGCCAGGCGCGGGTGACGCGCTGCCGGCGCACGGGCGGCGGCGGCTGCAACGCCGCGGTGAAATCCTCGTCGTCGGCGTTGCTGTAGGTCCGCTGGTAGGTGCGGTTCTGCCGCGCCACCGGCACGCTACGTGCGGAGGGCGTCTCGCCGCTCAGCACGACGCGGGTGTTGCTCATGTGCTCCTGCTTGACCAGCGCGAACAGGATGCTGGCGTTCTTCGGCTCCAGGCGCACGCAGCCATGCGAGGCCGGCGTGCCGATGCTCTTGTGATTGGAGCCGTGGATGGCGTGGCCCTTCATCGTGAAGAAGATCGAGTGCGGCATCGGCGCGTCGTCCCACTCGCGGCTGAAATGGTCGGCTTCCATGCGGAACGGCTTGAACTCGCCCGACGGCGTGTCGTAACCCGGCGCGCCGGTCGATACCGGCCAGACGTAGCGCACCGAACCGTCGACCATGACGGTCATGCTCTGGCTGGATTTGTCGATGCTGATGAGAACGTCGGCGCGCGCGGCGGTGGCGAACGTCATCGCCGCCACGATCGTGGCAAGCGCGAAACCAAAACGGCCGATACGCATACAAATTCTCCAGCCCGTGCCGTCAGGATTCATACCACAATTGCAGGCGCGATTATGGCAGCGCGCGCACATTAAATTGACGGCGGGACCGCAGGATTTTGGGAACCTAATGCTTCCTGGCGTCGACGCGGAAGCCGATGATGGTTGTTCGCCGAGCGATTTGGCGGCCTCGAGCCGGTGCAGGCCCTCGACCAGCACGAAGCGCGCGCCGTCGACCCGCACCAGAATAGGGGTCTGCTGGCCGTCCTTGAGGATGCTGGCTGCGAGTTCGTCGACCCGCGCCTGCACCAGCGTGGCGCGCCGCTTGACCGGTACGTAGATATTGTCGATCGGGAAATTCTCGCGCTTCATCATGATGGCTTAAGCCTAGCACATCCGCGGACGTGTCCCTACATACGCGTTTGCCGCATAGGGCAGCCTGCCGAGGAAGCCGCATGTCGGAACCGCTGATCGTCGTCATTCCGCACAGCCTCGGCAAGGACGAGGCGCTGCGCCGCATCAAGGCCGGCATCGGCCGCGCGCGCGGCGAATTCGCCCGCCTGCTGACGATCGAGGAGGAGGCCTGGAGCGGCGACACGGCTGACGTTCCGCGCCGCGGCGCTGGGACAGCGCGCGTCCGGAACCATCGACGTCTATGAGGGCGCGGTGCGGCTCGAGGTCACGCTGCCGTGGCTGCTGGCGCGCTTTGCCCGCGCGGTGCAGCGCGTCGTCGGCCAGAAGGGCCAGCTGATGCTGGAGAAGAAATAGCGCCGCGCGCCGTTACATAATCGGCAACCTACATAAAGGGCTTGCCGCGGATATCGATCGCCTTGTCGATTTTGATCAGCACGCCGATGCCGGCTTCGGCGCCGACGTGGGTCTGCTCGCGCGGCAGCAGCTTCTGGAAAAATCGCCTCGCGCACCGGGCCCGCTCTCGTGCAGCACCACGCTGCCGAAAAACCGCAGGAACCCCGACTCCAGCACGCCGTCGCGCTGCGCCTTGAAGTTGGCGTACATCACGCAGACCCGCGCATCGAGCCCGAGATTGTCCAGCACCGCGCGCTTACTGCGCTCCCACCAGGCCAGATGTTCGTCGTCGAACACGATCAGGCTGCCCTTGGGCGTGATGTTGGGCCCCTCGCGGCCGTTGGTGGCGACGAGGCACGGATAGCCGTCGTCCCAGGCGTTGCGGATCAGGGTCTTGATGGTGTCGGAGATCGGCATGGGAATTCCTTCATGCGGGGCATCGTATGCTAGCATCGCCGCGCCGAAGCCGGCGGCAATGAGACAACCGCGGGCAACAGCCTTGAGGGCTGCGCAAAGCGGCGCGAAGGGGCGCGCATGACGATGGATCGTTTGTTCTACGCCTACATGGCGCTGGTCGGCGTCGCCGCCGGCGCGATGCTGGCCGCCGTCCCGCAGGCGCAGGACTTTTTCATCAAGCCGTATTTCTGGATCCTGATCGCGGTCGGCCTGTTCGACGTCGGCGCCTATCTGCGCGGCCGCAACGCCCCGGGCACGATGCTGACCATGAACGCGCGGCTGATCGGCTTTGCGATCGGCATCGCGCTGATGGTGGCGATCCCGCTGCTCGCCGGCGTGCCGGTGCGGTTTTTCTTGCCGTGGCGGGCTTCCCGCCATCCTGAGAGCGGGCGAGCGGACGGCGCAGGCGACGAGGGCGCGACCTCAATTCCCCAAATTCAGCACCCAGTATTTCCGCCCGTTATCCGCCGTGGCCGAGGCGAGGCCGTAGCTGGAGACGCCCTTCATCAGCATGTTGCGGCGGTGGCCCGCCGACTTCGCCCAGGTGCGGATGGCGCAGTCCGCGCTGTCGCAGCCCCACAGCACGTTCTCGCGCCGCGGTCGAGGCCATCGTCCGCACCCGCGCGCGGAAGCCTTGTGGTCGAGATGGTTGCGGCGGGCGAGATCGTAGGCGTCGGCAGAGGCCTCGCCCGACAGCGCCAGGCTCAGCGACAGCGGCGGCAGGTTATGCTGGGCGCGGAAGGAATTGAGGTCGAGGGCGGAGGCGGGGGTGGCGAGCAGGACCCCGGCGGCCGCGGCGCAACCCCATACCTGTCTGAATGGCCGGTTCATCGCGCCAGTCCATAAGATGAATGCGCCATTGTATAGCTGAATCTGCCGATGGCCGCCCCCGCGCGGCGGCGCAGCGGGCGGGCGCAGCGTCAATTGAACCGTTTCGCCGTTCCGGCGTTGGTGTGGCTTCCGGCCCCGGGCAGATGCGCGGCGTCCCCGGGACACCAGGAAAGTTCCGATGCACGTCAGCCGCGCCGCCAAGCCCGACCGCAACAAGATCGACCTGTCCGACGACGCCGTCGCCCGGCAATGGGTCAAGAAGCTCGGCCGTTCGCGCGAGGATATCGAAGCCGCGATCTGAAAAGGTCGGCGACAATTGCGAGACGGTGAAGAAGGAGCTGGGCGTGCCGCCGGACGTGCCCGCGCCGGCAAGACGCCGGCCTGACGCCGCGCACCGGCCCGATTTTAGAACCCGTTACGCCACGCAGACATATTGCGCGCCGCTCATGCCGAGCCGCCGCGCCGCGCCGCGCGCCAGATCGAGCCGCGCGCCCATGCGGTAGGCGATGCCCCACGGCCCGGTGTCGTTGATGCGCACGGTGACCGAGCGGCCGTTGCGCGGATTGGTGACGGTCAGGCTGGTGCCGAGCGCCCAGGTGCGGGCGGCGGCGGTGTTGCCGTTGGGGTCGAAGCGTTCGCCGGTCGCGGTGCGCTTGCCGGAGGCGTAGTGGCTGGCGAGAATTTCCTGTCCGCCCGCGCAATTGCCCGACGGCTTGACGTATTTATGAACCGTGGCCCATCCCGCGGCGTCGGCCGTGGTGAAGGTGAAAAGGCTGACGAGCAGCCCCGCGATAACGTGCTTCATGGAAATCGTCCCCATCAATGATCTGCGGTTGTCCCGGGTCAAACCGGCGCAACATGGCGAGAGCAAGGCGGGGCGGCGCGGCCGGTACCGCGTTAACATTAATGCCGGCGGGACGCTGTGAATTGGGGCTTACAGGCGTGCGCGCGGCAGCGGCGTGCGGCCCGTCAGGGCACGGGAACGGCGCCGCGTCATGCGCGGCCGGCTTATGTTTTGCACCGGACAGACGGCTCACTCCAATCCGATTAAGTGGGGCGCCTATGGCGACCCTCGACAAACTCTTGGAACTCTCCGCCGATTGCTTCGCGCAGGCCCGCGCCTCGTCGAATCCGTTCGGCGAAGGCGGAACTCAACGTCATGGGCGAAGAGTACCTCAAACAAGCCGAGGCATTGCAGCGCGGTCGCGGCACTATCCATGCCGCTTTCCAGAAACCCGGCGGCAAGACCGGGTAGGAGCCGGGACAATCAGGCCGCCGCAGTTGGCGGCATCTTTCGTTTTAATCGACTGTGCAACATCGCCTGTTGGCGCTTGGCGGACACCCCGGCGGCCTGGAACGCCATTTGACGGTGCGCGCGGCGTAACAAACTCCGCGCATTCCCGCGCAAGCGGGAATCCAGCGCCCGGTGGTTGTTACTGAAAGACCGGGTCCCCGCTTGCGCGGGGACGAACAGGGAAATTTTCACACTCGCTCGACGAAGCTATCCACCACCCGCTTTTCCCCGGCCTTGTCGAAATGGATGGTGAGCTTGTTGCCGTCCACGGCGGTGACGTTGCCGTTGCCGAATTTCAGGTGAAACACGCGGTCGCCGACGTCGAAGGACGAGACCGTGCCGGTGGATTTCGCCACCAGTTCGCCTTCGATGGTGAGGGGAGGAGCGGCGAGGGGCTTTAGCCCCTCCTCCCGGCCGCGCAGTGGCGGCCGACCTCCCCCTCCAGGGGGAGGTGAAGAGGCTGGGGTCGGCGTCTTCCGCAGAATCGTCGAACACGCCGTCGGGCACATAGCGGGGCCGGCCATTCTCGCTGAACCGCCGCGCCGGTGGCTTGCCGGTCTCGTCGAACCCACCGCTGCCCTTGCGCTGCTGCGCGCGCTGCCAGCCGGGCGTCGTGTAGTTCGAGCCGAACGAGTTCGTCTCGTCGAAGCGCGAGGCGCCGTAGCCCGACATGCCGAAGCCGCCGGTGCCGCCCGGCGGCTCCTTCACCTCGACATGCGCCTCCGGCAGTTCGTCGAGAAAGCGCGACGGCACGTTGGTGCTCCACAGGCCGTGGATGCGCCGGTTGGAGGCGAAATAAATCTTGGCGCGTTTGCGCGCGCGCGTGATGCCGACATGGGCGAGGCGGCGTTCCTCCTCCAGCCCGTTGCGGCCGCTCTCGTCGAGCGAGCGCTGATGCGGAAACAGGCCTTCCTCCCAGCCGGGCAGGAACACGGTGTCGAATTCGAGGCCCTTGGCCGAGTGCAGCGTCATGATGTTGACCGCCTGCTCGGCTTCGCCGCGGTCGGTGTCCATCACCAGCGAGATGTGCTCGAGGAAGCCGCCGAGGTTCTCGAATTCCTCCATCGAGCGCACCAGTTCCTTGAGGTTTTCCAGCCGGCCGGCGGCGTCGGCGCTGCGGTCCTTCTGCCACATCTCGGTGTAGCCGATCTCATCGAGCACGATTTCGGCCAGTTCGGTGTGCGGCAGCGTGTCCTTCTGGGTGCGCCAGCGCTCGAAGCCGGCCATCAGCTCGCGCAGCGCCAGGCGCGGCTTCGGCTTCATCTCGTCGGTGGCGGAGAGCGCGGCGCGGCTTCGCGTCAGCGGAATGCGCTGCTTGCGGGCATGGTCGTGCAGCATCTGCACGGTGGCGTCGCCGAGGCCGCGCTTGGGCACATTGACGATGCGCTCGAAGGCCAGATCGTCGGCCGGCTGCGCGATCACGCGCAGGTAGGCCAGCGCGTCGCGGATTTCGGCGCGCTCGTAGAACCGCGGGCCGCCGATGACGCGATAGGGCAGGCCGAGCTGGATGAAGCGGTCTTCGAATTCGCGCATCTGGAACGAGGCGCGCACCAGAATGGCGATCTCGTCGAGCGGATGGTCGATGCCGTGCTCGCGCGCGTCGCGCTGCAGCTGCTCGATCTCCTCGCCGATGGTGCGGGCTTCCTCTTCCGAATCCCAGCAGCCGGTGACCTGCACCTTTTCGCCGAGCACGTCCTCGGTGCGCAGCGTCTTGCCGAGCCGGCCTTCGTTGTAGGCGATGAGGTGCGAGGCGGCCGCCAGAATATGTCCGGTGCTGCGGTAATTTCGCTCGAGCCGGATGACCTTCGCGCCCGGAAAGTCGTGATCGAAGCGCAGAATGTTATCGACCTCCGCGCCGCGCCAGCCATAGATCGACTGGTCGTCGTCGCCGACGCAGCAGATGTTTTTTGGCTTCTGCGCTTCCTCTCCCCGTCTTCCCGGGGAGAGGGTCGGGCGGAGCGCCGGAATCCGAGACGTCTGCGCGTCGATGCGCCCTCGATCCCGTCGCGCCTCGCTCGGCTCGGCGCGTCGACCTCTCCCCGCAATGCGGGGAGAGGTGGACAGCAGCTCGTCTGCGACAACAACCGCAGCCACAAATACTGCGCCACGTTGGTGTCCTGATATTCGTCGACCAGGATGTAGTGGAAGCGCTGCTGATATTGCCGCAGCACGTCGGGGTGGCTGCGGAACAGCCGGATGCACTCCAGCAGCAGGTCGCCGAAGTCGGCGGCGTTGAGCGTCTTCAGCCGCTCCTGATAGGCGACGTAGAGCTTCTTGCCCTTGCCGTTGGCGAAGCTGGCGGCCTCGCCGGCGGGAACCTGATCCGGCGTCAGGCCGCGGTTCTTCCAGCCGTCGAGGATCATGGCGAAGACGCGCGCCGGCCATCTTTTTTCGTCGAGCTTCTCGGTTTCCAGGAGCTGCTTGATCAGCCGGATCTGGTCGTCGACGTCCAGAATCGTGAAATTCGCACTTCAGGCCGACCATTTCGGCGTGGCGGCGCAGGATTTTCACGCCAATCGAATGGAAGGTGCCCATCCACGGCATGCCCTCGACCACCTGGCCGACCATTTGCCCGACGCGCAGTTTCATCTCGCGCGCCGCCTTGTTGGTGAAGGTGACGGAGAGGATTTCCTGCGGCCGCGCTTTGCCGAGATTGAGGATGTGCGCGATGCGTGTCGTCAGTACCCGGGTTTTCCCGGTTCCCGCGCCCGCCAGCACCAGCACCGGCCCGTCCAGCGTCTCGACCGCCTCGCGCTGCTCGGGGTTGAGATCGGCTAGATAAGCCGAACCCCGCGCGCCCATCGCCCGCGCGGCGATGCCGCCCGGCGTCGGCGTCACCTTCGGCTTATCCGTCGGCGCCGTCGGCTTATCCGCCGGCAGGGGTCTATCGCTGTGGAGCTTGATCGGCTCGGCCATGTCGTCCGTGATTCCTTCAGGGCAAAGATGGCACTCGAAGGGGGCAATTTCGAGGGTCGGCGGGGGTCTTGTCCGCGTTCCCCCACCGCTTTAGCCTTGAAATAACGAGAAAATCGCAATTCAGGGAGGAATTCCGTGCGGCTGAAAGACAAAGTGGCGATGATCACCGGCGCCGGCCGCGGCATCGGCCGCGATATCGCGCTCGCCTATGCCCGCGAGGGCGCCCACATCGTGGTAGCCGAAATCGACGCCGTTACCGCCGAAGCTACCGCCAGAGGACGCTAGCAAGCTCGGGCCGAAGAGCATCGGCGTCGCGGTCGATGTCGCCAAGGCGGCGGAGATCAATCAACTGATCGACAAGACCATGGCCGAGTTCGGCCGCATCGACATCGTCGTCAACAACGCCATGAAAATCGTGCCCGGCAAGCTGGAAGTTTTGCCCGAGGCCGCGTGGGACACCACGATGAACATCGGACTGAAGGGCGCGTTCCTGGTTAGCCAGGCTGCCGCCAAACATATGATCGCGCAGAAGTCAGGCTGCATCGTCAACATCGCTTCGATCGCCGGCTTGTTCCCGTACAACTGGGCCGGCGCCTACAGCGTGGTGAAAGCCGGGCTGATCATGCTGACGAAATTGCAGGCCATGGAATGGGCGCCTTACGGCATCCGCGCCAACGCCATCACGCCGGGCTACATCCGCACGCCCGGCACCGAAGCGATGTATGCCGACCCGGAAATCTACGAAGGCCGCCGCAAGGGCGTGCCGATGGGCCGCGTCGGCTCCGGCGAGGATATCGCGGGACCTGCGATCTTTCTGGCGTCGGATGACGCGCGCTACACCACCGGCAGCGTGGTCGGCGCCGACGGCGGCCAGGCGGTCGGATATTTCCTCAGCGTGCCTGGCCGCAGATTTTCCGGCGGACGCATCGACTAGCGCCGGCAAGACGCTCGCTATTGCGGCTTGTACTCCTCGCGCTTGCTGTTCGCGATCTTGATCAGCGCCTCGGCGGCCTTGCGGTCTTCTTTCAGGAACGCGGCGAATTCGGCCGGTGAATTCGGCGCCGCCACCACGGCCTGATGGTTCAGGTAGTCGACGAACTTCGGATCTTTGTACAACTTGACGAAGATGGCGTTGATCTTGTTGACGATCGCCGGCGGCGTGCCTTTCGGCACGGCCAAGCCCCACCAGCCTTGTCCGGGATAGCCGTCGAGGCCGGCCTCGGCCAAGGTCGGCACGTTCGGCAGCAGCGGCGAGCGCTTTGCGGACGATACCGCCAGCGCCTTGACCTTGCCGCCCTGGATCAAGCCGAGGAAATTGCCGATGCCGAAGCGCGTCAGTTGCACCTGATTGGCGGCCAGCGCTTGCGCGGCCGGTCCGCCGCCTTTGTACGGCACGCCGACGATCTTGGTGCCCCACTGATTGTTGACCCATTTCAGGAACAGGTCCGGAAACGAGCCGTCGCCGAGCGTGGCGTAGTTGAGGCTGTCGGGTTTTGCCTGCGCGAGCTTCTTGAGTTCGGCTACCGAATTCACGCCCAACTCATTGGAGACGAACAGTCCCTCGTTGAGAAAGAACAGCCGCGCCACCGGCACCAGATCGCGATCGGGGTCATAGGGCAATTTGCTGAACAGCAGCGGGTTGTAGGACATCGTGCTGTGGTAGATCACGCACAGCGTATAACCGTCGGGCGCGGCTTGCGCGCAGGCCTGCGCCGCGACGATGCCGCTGGCGCCGCCGCGATTTTCGATCACCAGCGGCTGGCCGAGGACCGGTTGGAGTTCGGCCCCGGTCTTGCGCATGATGACGTCGGTGACGCTGCCGGCCGCGATCGAGACGATCAGCCGGATCGGCCGGTCCGGATAAGTTTGCGCCTGCGCCGATACGGCGCAGCACGCGAAGATAAAGCCGAAGACGATACGTCCGATTTTTGTCATGGCGTTTCCCTTCCCCGAGTTTCAGTTTTTTATAGCTTGCCGTCGAATGCCGCGGTCACGAAGTCGTCGATCATGTTGTAGCTCTGCCGCGCGGCGCCGGCGTCGTAGCAGGCAATGCCCGGCACGTCGGATTCGATCTCGCAGAACGAATGCAACAGGCCGCCGAACACCATCATCTGCCATTTCGCTCCCGAGGCTTCCATTTCAGCTTCGAAAATGTCGCGGTCCTTCTTCGGCACCACCGGATCCTTGGACCCGTGCAGCACGCAGATCGCCGCTTTGATGTCGCCGGGCTTTGCCGGCGCCGGCGTCAACAGATCGCCATGCAGGCACACCACCGCTTTCAGGTCGGCGCCGGCGCGTGCGAGTTCCAGCACATTGCCGCCGCCGAAGCAGAAGCCGGCAGCCGCCTGGCGGCTGAGATCGCCGATCCCGCGTTTATCGCT
Source organism: uncultured Alphaproteobacteria bacterium (assembly GCA_963825015.1). Lineage (GTDB taxonomy): Bacteria > Pseudomonadota > Alphaproteobacteria > Rhizobiales > Xanthobacteraceae > Pseudolabrys. Next base: position 94,527 of record CAWGRN010000014.1, read on the forward strand.
TTCGCGGCGCAGCGCCTCGAGCGCGGCGCCGATGCGGCGGCGACGCTCGGGCGCATCCGCGCGCAATTCATTGGCGAGCGGCGCGGCTTCCGGCGGGCCCGCGGCGATCTTGCCGCCGCCGAACATGTCGGCCACGAACACCACGTATTTGCTGCCCGCCATGTCCGCGGCGCGCTTGATGGATTCGGGCGTGACGCCGAGCCAGTTCGGGGCCATCAGCAAAAGCGGACGCTTTCCGCTGGCGCGTTCGTCATAGACCAGCGCGCCGTTGCAGGCGAGATTGCCGGCTTGATAATTGATCCGTTCGACCGTCACGCGTTCCTCCAATCCATTGTGGCTCAGGCCGGAATGATTTCGGCAATCGTTCCGGTATCGTATTGCGTCGCATAGAGCCGGCCGTTCGACATGGCTGCGATGCAGCGCGGCCCGCTCGCCGGCGTCGGCAGGTCGTATTCGCCGAGCAGCGTTCCGTCCGGCGCCATATGACCGATCTTGTTGGCGAAGTTTTCGGTGCACCACAGATTGCCGTCCGGCCCGACGGTGACGCCGCGCAGCGAGGCATTCGGCGTCGGAAACACGAATTCGCTGAACACACCGTCGCGCGAAAGGCGCCCCAGCGCGTTGGCGCCGGTTTCGACGAACCAGATGTTGCCGTCGGGATGGGTGACCATCGCGCGCGGCTGCGGATCGGCGCCGGGAATGGCAAATTCGCTCACCGCGCCATCGACCGTGATGCGGCCGACGCGATTGCCGGCGGCCTCGCTGAACCACAGCGCGCCGTCGCGCACGACGATCGACAGCGGCTTGCTGCCGGGCGAGATGCCGGTCTTGAATTCGGTGATCTTGCCGTCCGGCGTGATGCGTCCGATTTGAGCCACATCGGTTTCTGAAAACCAGATATTGCCGTCCGGCCCGCGCGCCATGGCGTCGGGCCCGGCATTGGCGGTCGGCACGGCAAATTCGGTCAGGACGCCGGCCGGTGTGATGCGTCCGATCTTGTTGGCGCGTTTCTGCGCGAACCACAGATTGCCATCGGGTCCGAGGTCTATCCCGATCGGCGTGGCGCCGGCGGTCGGCAACGGGAATTCCTTGAACGTGGCGCTGCGCGGATCGAAGCAGCCGACCGTGGCGGCGCCACTTTCGCAGAACCAAAGATTTTGGTCCGGCCCCTCGACGCAGATGTAAGGCGCGCTGTTGGCGCTCGGAATCTTGTGTTCGACGATTTTCATTAGGCCCCGTACCGCGATCCAGTACAATGACCGCATTCCGAATGCTAGCGACCGAAATCAAAACGAGTCAATCGCGCTAGCGGCGGTTAGCCGGTCAGAATTGATTTTAGCGCATCGCGTTCGTCGATGATGAAATCGAAGAACGCCGATATCCGGGGCGTCCGCCGGAGGTCCGGATGCGTGAGCAGCCGCCAGCTTCGTGCTAGCTCGGGGATCGGTCCGAGAACGCGCACGAGGTCCGGTTCGGCGTCGCCCAATGCGGTTGGCAGCGGGCCTAGGCCAATTCCAGACTTCACCGCATAGACCAGGCCAAGCACGCTGTTATTGCGCGCCGCCATTTTTGCATCCGGCGCGACATCCCTGAGCCAGACGGCCGTGCGATGTTTGCTGAGCGTTTCATCGAAGCCAACCAGAAGGTGACGCGACAGGTCCTCGACCCGCTCCGGTTTGCCGTGTTGCTCGATATAGGTCTTGCTGGCGTAGACCGCCCATATCGAGTCCGCAATCTTGCGGCCGACCAACTCATCATCCGTGTCGCCTGAGCGGAATGCGACATCGGCTTCGCCTTTGGTCAGATCGAGATAACGATCGCTAGTGACGAATTCGACGCGAAGCTTCGGATGCCGCGCATGAAACCGATCGATCAGCTTCGATTGCGTCATCCGATAAACAATCGGCTCGGGGCAGGTTACCCGAATGACGCCGCTGACTTTGCGTGCGGCGCCAGTGACCTGGCGCTCAAGGTCGGTCACGGCGTCGTCGATACGTTCGGCAAAGGGCAGCAACTGCTCGCCAAATTCAGAGAGGCGATAGCCGGTGGTGTGGCGCGTCACCAATTGACGCCCCAGCCGGCGCTCCAGCTCAGCCAGCCGGCGATGAACGGTCGATTGGCTAAGCCCAAGCGCCTTGCCCGCCGCGATCGTGCTGTGATGGCGGGCGACCGCGAGGAGATATTTCAGGTCATTCCAGTCGAACATTGTTTGATTATGCACTTCTGCTGACCGCATTCGCAATCTTGCGGCTGCCGCAATCGCTTGTTGGTGCCTAAGGTTTGGTCACGTCGATCAATCGACGTGACCGGGCAAGGAGAATCGCAGATGCATAGTAGTAACTTCGGCATGATTGTCGGCTGCGTGCTTGGAGGCGCCATCATCGGCGGCACCGCGGCAGCGCAAGAGCATGGACTGGCAAAGCCAAACCTGGTCCTGCAGCAGACCGTCGACGGATTGCCGCGGGACGACAAACAGGCGGTGCGTGTTCTGACCGCATCTTTCAAGCCGGGCGACAAGACAGTTACCCACACCCATCGCTTTCCGGTCACGGTCTATGTGCTGGAAGGCAGTTTCACCCTTAACCTTAAAGGCCAGGCACCGATCACCGTGAAGGCCGGCGAGGCGATGGTGGAGCCCCCGAATGTGGAAATGACCGGTTACAACCCGAGCGCAACGGAGCCGACCAAGGTCGTGATCTTCTACGTCAGCACGCCGAATACGCCTTTCCTCGACATGTCGCACTGAATGCCGAGGGAGGAGCTACTTATGTCCGGCGAAGTCACAAGCAGCATCGCAGTCAAAGACGCAATGCGGGAACAATGGAACCAGCAAGCCAAGGGCTGGAGCGATAGTAGCGTCATCATTCGACCGTGGCTCCGGCAGGCGACGCAGGCCATGCTCGGCATGGCTGGCATAAGTGAGGGCGCCAATGTCCTCGACGTCGCCGCAGGCGCCGGCGACCAAACACTCGATATCTTGGAACGAGTGGGAAGCGGCGGCGCGGTACTCGCAACCGATTTATCCCCAGATGTCCTTCGGTTTGCGGCGCAGCGGGCCGCGGATGCCGGCTATCGCAACATCGAGACCCTCGTATCCGATGGTGAAAACCTGCAGGTCGATGACGCTCGCTTCGATGCCGCGGTCTGCCGACTTGGTTTGATGTTCTTTGGGGATCCGTTGCGGGGCTTGCGCGAAATGTTGCGGGCGGTCAAACCCGGTGGCGGCGTCTGCACCATGGTGTTCTCGACGCCGCAAACAAACCCTTGCGTGGCAATCCTGATGTCGACCGTGCTCAAGCACGCCGGCCTGCCGCCGCGCGATCCCTACCAGCCCGGCGGGCTTTTGAGCCTGGGCAAGCCCGGATTGATCGACGAACTCTTTCAGCAAGCCGGGTTCAGTCAGATCGCAACCACAAAAATGGTAGCGCCGTTTAGACTTCCCGGCGTGCAGAACTATCTCGATTTCATAAGATCATCGGCCGCGCCGATTATCGGAATCCTCGAAAAGCTGGAGGCTCCCAAGCGCCAGGCGGCTTGGGCCGAAATCGAGGACAAGCTAAAGCGGTTTGATATCGACGCGGGCTGGGAAGGCCCCAACGAGCTGCTATTGACCGCGGCACGGCGATGATCTCTCGGCAGTTACCATCGATCGGACCGACTCCTTAGCTTTTCCTCGGCATGTTGACGCTCCGCCCAGCGCCGTCCGGCGCCGGCAACACCGCATGGGCGACTTTCATGCGCTCGAGTAAACGCATGACGGATTCGGGAAACGGCGCGACCTTTTTCGCCGCCATGTCGACATGCAAGGTCATGGTTTCGCAAGTCGCCGACACCCAGTTTTCGGTGGCGTGCAGCAACTGCTCGAACAGATGAAAACGCTTGGCGTCGTAGTCGAGCAATTGAACGCTGACGCGGAGCGGATCGGTCTCATGCACTTCGCGTAAATAGCGCACATGCGTTTCGACGACCATGGTCGAATGGCCGTGCTGTTTGAGATAGTCGGGGCCCAATCCGATCAGTTCGTAGGCTTCGTCGACCGCGCGATCGAACAGCACGTTGTAATAGGCGACGTTGAGATGGCCGTTATAGTCGATCCATTGCGGCTCGATCCGCATGATGGACGAAACGAACGGCGCAGGGACCTCAGGATCGGCGCGATCGAGCATTTGCCTCACGCCTTTTGATTGCGCACGATCTTATCCAAAAACCGGTCCCCACTTTTTGGGATCATGCGCTAATGGGATAAACCGCTTTTTCGCCGCTCAGGACGCGCGCAACGTCCGTCGCGCATTTGGTCTGCAATTCTTCGAGCGCCTCGATCGAATAGAACGCGGTGTGCGGTGAGATGATGACGTTGTCGCGGCCAAGCAACGGAGAATCCTTGGCGAGCGGTTCGGTTGCCACCACGTCCAGCCCGGCGCCACCGATCTGGCCGGCATCGAGCGCGGCGATCAAGGCCGGCTCATCGATCAGCGGCCCGCGGGCGGTATTTACGATATAGGCGCCCTTCTTCATCTTGCCGAAGGCCGCGGCGTTCATCAGGCCGCGCGTCGCCGGCAGCAGCGGCGCGTGCACTGAAACATAGTCGGACGTCTTCAACAGCGTGTCGAAGTCGACGCTCTCGACGCCCGCCGCTTTGAACACCTCGGGCTTTGCATAAGGGTCATAGGCGATGACCTTGATGCCGAAGGCTTGCGCCTTGGGCGCGACCAGGCGCGGGATATGACCGAGGCCGATGAGACCGAGCACCGTTCCTTCGATGCGGCGGATCGGCACCACCGCCGGCATTTCCCAGCGGCCGCTCTGAACCAATTTATTGGACAGCGGAACCTTGCGGATCAGCGCCAGCAGCAGCGCCATCGTGTGGTCCGAGACCTCACGAATGCAATAATCCGGCACATAGTTGACGGCGATGCCTTTCTCCTTGGCGGCGGGCAGATCGATATTGTCGACGCCGAGGCCGAAACGGCCGATCGCCTTGCATTTGGTGAGCTGCGTCAGGATTTCGCGCGTGAGCTTGGCGTAGGTCACCAGAATGGCGTCGGCGTCCTTGGCGACGCTGAGGATATCCTCGGCATTGGCGCTTTTCGACATGCGGAATGTCGGATTGAGCTTCGCCAGCGCGGCCTTGGCCGGATCGAGCGACGGGAACACGCTATCGGTGACGGCAATTACGGGCCCGGCCATTGCAAACTCCACGTTGAGGCGAACGGAACGCGGCGGAACCTACGCCAGCGGGATTTGCCCGTCTACCGGCCGAAACGGCCTTGTTGGCGGGCATTTTCAAGGCGCCGGCGCCAGTTTTCCCCAACGGGGCCCGCTCGATTAACCAAAAGTTAACGATAGGCTGACCCGACGGACTTCCTCGGCTATCCTGATAAAAATAAGGGAGACGGGGCAATGCTCAGTAAAATGGCCCGCGGCACTTTCCTGCTCACGATCGCAATCATGTTCGTGGTCTGGGCTGTGTCGCTCAGCAAAAGTGAAGCGCAGGACCCGCTCGCCGACTGGCCGACGGAGCCCTGGAGCATCTATTGCTGAGCCGCGGGCACGCGCGAAAACCGCAAGTTTCATCGAGCAGGCATTTTCCCGAAACCTAAGCGCATCGCGGCCGTGCTTTCCCGCCGCTTGACCTCGTCCGTCATCCTCGCCACGTTTGCCGCAAGGTTTGGGACAAAATCCTATGGCAGGCGCGACCGCGGCAAATACGACAGCGTCAGTCCGATCCCGCGATCCGGCCGCGATCAAGGCCGCGACCGCCGCGTTGGCAGCCGCTTTCGGCAATCGCCTGGTGACCTCGCAGGCGGTACGCGAGCAGCACGGCAATACGCTGACCTGGGTCCCCAACCAGCCGCCCGACGCGGTGGTTTATCCGCAGACCACCGAAGACGTGCAGCAGATCGTGCGCATTTGCGCCGGTCATGGCGTGCCGGTGGTGCCGTTCGGCACCGGCACGTCGCTGGAGGGCCAGGTCAACGCGCCGTTCGGCGGCGTGTCGATCGATTTCCGCGACATGAATAAAGTATTGGCGGTGCATGCCGAGGATCTCGATTGCGTCATCGAACCCGGCATCACCCGCAAGGCGCTCAACGAGCATTTGCGCGACCAGGGCCTGTTCTTTCCGATCGATCCCGGCGCCGATGCCTCGCTCGGCGGCATGGCGGCGACCCGCGCCTCCGGCACCAACGCGGTGCGCTACGGCACCATGAAGGACAACGTCATCGCGATGAAGGTCGTGATGGCGAACGGCGAGGTGATGAGCACCGCGCGCCGCGCGAAAAAGTCGTCGTCAGGCTACGACCTCACGCGGCTGATGGTCGGTTCGGAAGGAACGCTCGGCATCATTACGGAGCTCACGCTCAAGCTGTCCGGGATTCCGGAAGCCATCGCCTCCGGCGTCTGTCCGTTTCCCTCGGTCGACGCCGCCTGCAAGGCCACAATCCACACCATCCAGTCGGGCATTCCGGTGGCGCGCATCGAATTGCTCGACGCTTTGCAGATCAAAGCCAGCAACGCCTATTCGAAACTCACGCTGCCCGAGGTTCCAACGCTGTTTGTCGAATTCCACGGTACCGAGGCGAGCGTCGCCGAACAGTCGCAACGGTTCGGCGAAATCGTCACCGAGCTCGGCGGCGGTCCGTTCGATTGGGCGATCAAGCCGGAAGACCGCAGCAAGCTCTGGCAGGCGCGCCATGACGGCTACTGGGCCGGGCGGCATCTGCGGCCCGGCGCCTCGGCCTTCGCGACCGATGTCTGCGTGCCGATCTCGCGGCTGGCCGAATGCGTCACCGCCACCCAGCGCGAAATCGCCGAACTCAAGCTGGTCGCGCCCATTCTCGGCCATGTCGGCGACGGCAATTTCCACCTGACGTTGCTGGTCGACATGGATGACGCCGACGAGATCAAGCGCGCGAAAATCCTGATGGAGCGGCTGGTCGAGATGGCGCTGGCGATGGACGGCACCTGTACCGGCGAGCACGGCGTCGGCCAGGGCAAGATGAAATATCTTCTGGCCGAGCATGGCGCGCCGGCGCTGGCCGCCATGGCCTCGATCAAACGGGCGCTCGACCCGCAAAACATCATGAATCCGGGTAAGATCGTCGCACTCTCCTGAATGCCCCGGAGTGTGACGTTGGCGACATAGATTTGCCGCCAAAAACCGGGAAAAATAGCGTACATTTCATATTGTAAAGCGCGAGCGCGGGTCGGGCCGTGGATCGGCGCTGGAGTTGGCGTTGCAAACCACTTTGCTTGGATTGGCGATTGCGATCATTCTGGCGCTCGTGGCGGCGCTGGTGGGTCCCCTGTTGATCGATTGGGGCGGCCATCGCTCGCTGTTCGAGGCGGAGGCCAGCCATCTGCTCGGCCTCGAAGTGCGCGTCGCCGGTGAGATCGACGCCCGGCTGTTGCCTTCGCCACGGCTGACGCTGCATCAAATCGAGATCGGCAAAGCCGGCCAGAATTCGGCTGGCCAGAACTTGGCTGGCCAGGACAATATCCGTGCCCGCTCGCTCGGCATCGAATTTGCGCTCGGCCCCCTGATGCGCGGCGAGTGGCGCGCCACCGAATTGCACCTCGAAGGCCCCCAGATCAGCCTCGGTCTCGATGCGTCCGGCCATGTACAGGCGCCGAGTATCGCCATGGGCTTCGATCCGGACGGTCTGACCATCGACCGTCTGAGCATCGAGGACGGCAAAGTGATACTGCGCGACGCCGCGAACGGCGCCAGCATGACGCTCGATCGCTTTTGGTTCAACGGCGAGGCGCGCTCGCTCATCGGGCCGATCAAAGGCGAGGGCGCCGTCACCATCGGCGGCGAGCTTTATCCGTTTCGGATTGCCGCCGGCCGCTATAGCGACGACGGCGGGCTCAAAGTCCATATCAACATCGATCCGGTCAATCATCCGCTCAGCATTGAGACCGATGGCGCGCTGATGCTGGCCGGCGGCGAGCCGCGGTTCGACGGCACACTCAGTCTGGCGCGGCCGGTCGGTATCGCCTCGCGCAGCGCCACCTCCGTCACGCAGCCTTGGCGTGCGAGCGGCAAGATCAAAGCCAGTGCCGCCGGCGCCCTGATGCAGCAGGTCGAATTCCAATACGGCTCGGAGGAGCAGGGGCTCAAATTGACCGGCGTTGCCGATTTCAAGTTCGGCAAGCGTCCGCGCTTCGACGGCGTGCTGTCAGGCCGGCAAATCGATCTCGATCGCGCGCTGGCTACCGGTGACGGCAACAGACCATTGCCGGCTGCCGCCATCCGGGAGCTTGCCGAATGGGGCGGCGCCGCGTTCCGCCCCGCCATGCCGATCCAGATCGGCGTCGGCATCGATCAGATCACGCTGGGCGGCAACACCGTTCAGAATTTGCGCGGCGACATCAGCACCGACGCTCAAGGCTGGAATCTGGATCGTTTCGAATTTCGCGCACCGGGGTTCACCCAGGTGCGTTTGAGCGGTCACCTGGCGGTCACCGGCGATGGTGTGAATTTCACCGGTCCGGCTGAACTTGAATCGAACGATCCCGAAGACTCTGGCGGCTTGGCTGGAGGGCAAGGGCGAAGCCACGCAAACCGACCTACGGCCGCTGCGGCTTCGCGGCGACGTGACGTTGGCGAGCGACAAGTTTGCGGTCGAGCGTCTGAAGGCGGACTTCGATCGCAAAACCATAGCGGGGCGGCTTGTCTATAACTTCGCCGCGGGCGATCGGAGCGCGAAGCTTGACGCCGAGCTTAACGCTCCCGAACTTGATATCGATGCCGCGCTCGGTTTCGGCAATGCCCTGCTCGCCGGCTCAAGTATCGAGCGCCCGCACGACATGACGATCGCAGCCGATATCGGCCGCGCCACCATCGCCGGCATCGTGGCGCGCAATGCCAGCGCGCGGCTGAAAGTCGATGCCGGCGGATTGCAGATCGACCGGCTGTCGGTCGCCGATCTCGGCGGCGCCGCCTTTTCGGCGAGCGGCCGCATTGTCACTGCCGCGCCGTCACCTCAGGGCAATATCCGCGTCGATCTCGACGCGCCGGACATGACGCCAGTGATGGCTGTGCTGGCGAGGTTTGCGCCCGAGACCGCCAAGGCGCTGGGCCGCAGCGCGCCGATGATGGCGCCGGCCAAGCTGCATGCGCGCTTGACCATCGACGGCATCGCGCCGGCGACCGTGGCCAAGATTGGGATCGACGGCAGCCTCGGCAAGGTGCGGATCGCGCTGAACGGCCAGGCCAATGCCGATCCCATCGCGTTTAACCTCAGCGACCTCCGTCTGGACGGAAACCTCGAGGCCGACGATGGCAAGGCATTGATAGGGCTGCTGGGTCTCAACCGCGCCGTGGCCGTGACCGCCGGGCCTGCGAAGTTGACCGTGAACGCAAGCGGGCCGCCACGCGGCGAACTGCGGCTTGACGGCCGGCTGACTGCAGGCGGGCTTGAGGCGAACGTCAACGGTACGGCGCGATTGTTGGATGGTCCTCCTGCCGCGGCATTGCACGCGACTATTGTTCGCGCCGATGTCTCGCCCCTGCGCGGCCTCAGCGGCGGCCAAGGCGAATTTCCGCTCGCAATCGCCGCGCGCGTTGCGATTGCCGGCAACGATCTGTCATTTGACAATATCAATGCCAACATCAACGGCGCGGCCGTGCGTGGAAAGCTTGCCGCAACGTTGCAGTGGCCGAGCCGCGTCCAAGGTGAAATCGAGGCCGACAATATCGATGGCGCCGGCCTGATTGCCGCGGCGATCGGCATGCCGGCGTCAGCCGGCGGTAACAACATGCCGGCGTCAGCTGGCGGCAATACAACAGCTTTGGCAGGAAGCGGTGATACGGGCTGGATCTGGTCGCGCGAGCCGTTTGCCAATGGCGCTTTCGGCGACTTCACAGGACAAATCGCACTCAAAGTGCGAGTTCTCGATTTGCCGCTGCGCCTGAGAACGCGGGAATTCCGGTCGACGCTGCGCCTTGGCAAGGACGAATTCCTGTTCGACGACATGACAGGCGATGTCGCGGGCGGCCGTCTCACCGGGCGGGTTTCCTTCAATGCGGCGGGCGACCGGTTGAAGGCACAAGGCAAGATCGCGCTCACCGGAGTAGACGCCGCCGCTTTGCTGCCGGCAGGCGCGCGGCCACCGGTGAGCGGCTTGCTCGGCCTTGTCGTCGAGTTGCAAGGGACAGGCTTGAGTCCGGTCGCTTTGATGGGCTCATTGCAAGGGACCGGAAAAATCACGCTCAGCGATGCCCAATTCGCCGGCCTCGATCCGCGCGCTTTCGATGCGGTGACCCGGGCGGTCGACCAGGGATTGCCGATCGACGCCGCGCGCATTGCCGACGTAGTGCGCAAGGCGCTGGCGAGCGGTCAGCTGGCGGTGAAACGGGCCGATGGCACGATTGAGATCAGTGCCGGGCAGGCGCGGCTGAGCAACGTTACCGTCGAAAGCAAGGACGCCGAGCTTTCGCTGGCTGGCAATCTCGATCTCACCGACGGCGCGATTGATGCGCGGATCGTACTGTCCGGATCAAGCCAAGCCGCCGGCGCTCGGCCGGATATTTTCATGGCGCTAAAAGGGCCGGTCGCCACGCCATCGCGCAGCATCGACGTGTCGGCGTTGACCGGATGGCTCACGTTGCGCGCGGTTGAAAATCAGGCAAAACGTTTGCGCGCAATCGAGAGCGCGGCGCCGCCACAGCAACAAGCGCCGGTCGTGCCGCCGCGACCGCAACCGCCTGCCGTCAAGCGCGAACAGGCACCTGCCTTACCGGCACCGATCGATATCCGACCGGTGCCCGGGCGTAGCCAGCAGCCGACGACGTCAGTCGGCCCGCAGAACTGATGCGCTCGCGCGTGCCCCGGCGCCATCGTGGGCGATCGGTTGCATGCTGTTTTCGTCGCCGATCTGCGCCCGATAGTGATCGAGCACGAATAGGCGGATCGCCGACGACAGATTTCCGTGGCGGCGATCGGTGTCGATCGTAGCCACCAGATCCGACAACGTCAGTTCCCGGCCGGTGGCGATATCTTTCAGTCCCTTCCAAAACGCATCTTCGAGACTGACGCTTGTCTTGTGGCCTGCGATCACGATCGAGCGTTTGACAACCGGCGATTTCATCGGCGGTCTCCTGGTTCGATCCGGTGCCGATCAAGGTCGTGGCTGGCTTTCGTCTGCTGCGCGTCTTCGAGATCGCGCACGTGTTTGGTCTGGCCGTGGGCAAGTCGACTTGGCGTGGCAAGCTGATCGCTATGCCGCCGCTTGGCTTGCTTTCGGGCCGTTCGAAGATTCACAAGTTCAGCCATTCCACGCCTTGAAGGTAACTGGATACGTTTGGCTCGGGTCGGATTTGACCCCGGTGCATCGCCGCCAAATACGCCGATACATTGGCGGGGAGTCGCCGATAAGATTTTCAGACAGGCGACTCCATAAGATTGCACCTGTCACTTTGCGGTAGATTAGCGATACAATTCAATACACGGTTAGTTGATCGCAATAGTCATCAAAATGACTGTTGGTGAATACCATCAGAAAAATACGGGTATATTTACTGTGGTAGGGGGGCACTTCCAAATGTATATTTATGTCTTCACTTTAGATTTACTATCGAATTCATGAAATCAACATTCGCCAAACCCTACGGTATGTTCTCACACTGTGAGATTTGACAGCTAACTTCAGTAGAATAGTACCGGGATACGCACGGATCATTCTGGCCAATACATTCCAGCCCTCGAATATTGTCTTTGGCTATGCGACCTGACGTTGCGGAAGAAGCCGAGGTTCGCGCGGAAAATGCATGGCGGATCGGCATTCTGCTACCACGCGCCGCCACGACAATTAGTGCGGGCCGGGTCATTTTGGCGGGGCGGACTAGACGATCGAAATCGGCCCCCGAGACATACCCCAGACGCAGGGCTTCCTCGCGCAGCGTCGTGCCATTGGCGTGCGCGGCCTTGGCGACCTGCGCCGCCTTGTCGTAGCCGATCTTCGGCGCCAGCGCCGTCACCAGCATCAGCGAGCGCTGCATCAGCTCGGCGATGCGCGGCTCGTTGGCCGCAATCCCGACCACGCAGTTGTCGGTGAACGAGGCGACGGCGTCGGCCAACAGCCGGATCGACTGCAGCATGCAAAACGCCAGCACCGGCTTGTAGACGTTGAGCTCGAAATGGCCCTGGCTGCCGGCCACCGTGATCGTGGTGTTGTTGCCGAACACCTGGCAGCACACCATGGTCAAAGCCTCCGACTGGGTCGGGTTGACCTTGCCCGGCATGATCGACGAGCCGGCTTCGTTCGACGGCAGGATCAGTTCGCCGAGGCCCGAGCGCGGGCCCGACCCGAGCAGCCTGATGTCGTTGGCGACCTTGAACAGCGCGGTGGCGGCGGCGTTGAGCGCGCCATGCACGAACACATAGGCGTCGTGGCCGGCCATGTGCTCGAATTTGTTGGGCGCGCTGACGAACGGCAGCTTGGTGAGCTGCGCCATGCGCCTGGCGAAGGCCTTGGCGAATTTCGGCTTGGCGTTGAGCCCGGTGCCGACCGCGGTGCCGCCTTGCGCCAGCGGATATAATTCGCGCTGCGCGATCTTGAGACGCGCCGCCGCCGACTTGACCTGCGCGGCATAGCCGGAGAATTCCTGGCCGAGCGTGATCGGCGTCGCATCCATGGTGTGGGTGCGGCCGATCTTGACGATCTTGGAAAATTCCTTCGCCTTCTTCTCAAGCGCGCGCTGCAAGCCCTCGAGCGCCGGCAGCAAATGCCGCGTGATCTGCATCGCTGCCGCGATATGCATGGCGCTCGGCACCGAGTCGTTCGACGACTGGCTCATATTGACGTGATCGTTGGGATGCACCGGCTTTTTGGCGCCGAGTTCGCCGCCGAGCGCGACATTGGCGGCGTTGGCGATCACTTCGTTGAGGTTCATGTTGGTCTGGGTGCCGGAGCCGGTCTGCCACACCGACAGCGGGAAATGCTCGTCGAGCTTGCCGTCGGCGATGTCCTGCGCCACCGCGACGATGGCCGCGGCGCGTTTGGCGTCGAGGCTGCCGAGATCGCGGTTGACTTCCGCCGCGGCGCGCTTGACCAGGCCCAGCGCATGGACGATTTCGATCGGCATCTTTTCGGTGCCGATGCGGAAATTATGCAGCGAGCGCTCGGTCTGCGCGCCCCAGAGTTTGCCGGCGGGGATATCCAGCGGCCCGAAGGAGTCGCTTTCGACTCGCGTTTTTTGGCGCGTCTTGTTGCCAGCCTTTGCGGGCTTTTTCGCCATTATTTCTTGCGGAAGCGGTCGAGGCGGACCACTTCGCCGCCGCCCGAGGGCTTGTCGGGATCCGGAGCATCCGGCACCGCCGACAGAGCAGGGGGCGCTGCCGTAGGCTTCGCCGCAGGTTTGGCACGGTTTAGCCGGCGCACGTGTCGGCCGCCGCAACGTCAGCCGGGACGCCGGCGGGAAAACGTTTCTTCTTGGCCGAATTTTCCTGGGCGGTGGCCGGCTTCTGCTGGCTTTGGCCCTCGACGACTTCTTCGAATGTCAGGCCGAACTGCACCGACGGATCGAAGAAGCCGTTGATCGCGTCGAACGGAATGGCGAGCCGCTCGGTGATGCCGCCGAACGACAGGCCGACCTCGAAGCCGGTGTCGTTGACGGTCAGATCCCAGAACTGATGCTGCAGAATGATGGTCATCTTTTCCGGATGCTGGGCGCGCAGCCGGTCGGACATCCGCACGCCGTCGGCATGGGTGTCGAACTCGATGAAGAAATGATGGTCGCCCGGAAGGCCGTGTTTGGCGGCGTCGGTTAGCACCTTGCGCACCACCGAGCGCAGCGCCTGCTGGGTCAGGAGATCGTAGCGGATTTGGTCGGCCATGCGGGCTCGCGGAACTGCGGTGAAGGATTCGCCAACAATACGCGCCCGGCGGTGAAAGCGAAATGAAAGTGGAGGCTTCTGTTGCCAGGTGCCTCCGAACCCCGCCTAACCGCTGCTAAGACGGCTAGGGCTTGTAGGCTTGGTTAGTCAAACCGCTTACGCGGCCTGAGCAACCGGAGCATAGTTGTCATTTGCAACTACGATTTGGCCCGATAACGGCGGAACCATGCCGAGCAAAAGTTCGTCCTTTACGCCCTCGTCGATCCTATTTCGCCCCCGCCGAAGCCCGTCCTTCATGACCGAAGGTCAGGGTTTGGGTGGAGGCGCCGGGTACTGCCCCCGGGTCCGAAAGGTTTATTACGACGTCCGTTTATCGCCATAGCCGGGTTGCCCCAGCCCTTGAATATAGGGACTAATCCTTGACGAAAGAAGACCTGATTGGGCCCGGAGCGGGGCGCTTTCAGGCTTTGGCGGGGCGCGGTGGCGGCCGGAAACGCGGTAATTTTTGGCAAAATGTTTCACGGGAAACAAATCCTAGTGGGCCATGCGCGGGGCGCATGGCGGGGATAGGGACATTCTGTATCGAGACGCGCGCTTCGCGCCTTCTGCCCGGCCATGACACGGAACGGCGATAGGGTAAGCTCGTGCTTTCTCTCAGCCGGGGACTGTCATGGAATTCATGCCGATCAAAACGCGGGCGCCGTTTGCTTGCGACGATGCCAGCCACATCCATGATGGACCAGACTGTTGCAGCCGGCGCAGCTTTCTTGGCGGGCTCGCGGCCACGGCCGGCGCGCTGCTGCCGATCCCGGCGTTGGCGCAAACCGAGAAGCCGTTCCGGATCGACACCCATCATCATCTGTCGTCGCCCGGATTCATCACCGAGATCACGAACCGCAAGACCGGCCAGGTGCCGTTGATGAAATGGACGGCCGCGAACTCGCTTGCGGATATGGACAAGAGCGGGGTCGCGACCGCGATGCTTTCGATCAGCGAACCCGGCGTCTACTTCGGCGACGATGCGGCGGCACGTGCGCTCGCGCGCGAATGCAATGACTTCGGCGCCAAGCTGATGACGGATCACCCCGGCCGTTTCGGACTGTTCGCCATCGTGCCTTTGCCGGACATCGACGGCACGCTGCGCGAGATCGCCTACGCGTTCGACGTTCTCAAAGCCGACGGCATCTGCATGATGACCGACGTGCAGGGTAAATTCCTCGGCGATTCGGCTTTCACGCCGGTGATGGAGGAGCTCAACCGCCGCAAGGCCGTGATCTTCACCCACCCGTTTCGCAACGCTTGCTGCGTCAATTTGATCCCGGGCGTGCCCGATCCGGTGATTGAACTCGGCACCGACACGACGCGCACCATCGCCAGCATCATGTTCAGCGGCACGGCGCACCGTTTCCCGGACATCAAATGGATTTTCTCCCATGCCGGCGGCACCGCGCCTTTCCTGATGCAGCGGTTCACGTCGTTATTTGCGGCGCGCAAAGACTTGCAGGAGCGGCTGCCGAACGGCCCGGCCTATTACATGGAGCGGTTCTATTACGACACCGCCAGCGCTTCGACCGTGGCGCCGTTGGCGGCGCTCACCAAGGTGGTCAAGCCGACGCAAATCTTGTTCGGCACCGATGCGCCGTTCGCCTCCGGGGCCACGATCGCCGCCGGACTGCGCTCGACCGGTCTGTTCGACACCGCGGCGCTCTATGCGATCGAGCGCGGCAACGCCGCCCGCATCATGCCGAAATACAAGACGTAAACGGCGGGGCGCTACTCGACGCTGACCACATCCTTGCCGATCGGCCACAGCGCAAGTCCGGCCAGCTTCAGGTGCGCCCAGGCAAACGGCAGGCCGATGATGGTGATGGCCAACAGCGCCGCCGTGATGAGATGGCCGAGCGCCAGCCACCAGCCGGCCAGCACCAGCCAGATGATGTTGCCGATCATGCCGAGCGGGCCGCTGCCGATGCCGACCGGGCGCGACACCACGGTGTTGCCGAACGGCAGCAGCGTATAGGCGGCCATCGTGAACGCCGCGCGCGCCCACGGCAGCCCGATGATGGTCAGCGCCATGATGACGCCGGCGATCAGCCAGCCGATCGCCATGTGCAGGCCGCCGAAAACGATCCAGAGGATATTCAGTAAGAGGCTCATGCCCGCCAAGATGGGATGCCGGCCGCCGTTGACAATAGGTTTGCAGGGGAAGGGGTCTGGCATCGGCCCGGGCGCCGCCACAAAGCCGCTGGTCATGCTGGTGCATCCGTCGGTGCCGGCCAAGACCGTCGCGGAGTTCATCGCGCTGGCGAAAGCTGATCCCGGCAAGATGAAGATGGCGTCAGCCGGCAAAGGCAGCTCACCGCATGTGTCGGGCGTGCTGTTCACCATGATGAGCGGCGTCAGCCTCGACATCGTGCAGTACGGCGGCGGCGGGCCGGCGCTGAAGGAAATGATCGCCGGCAACGCGCAAGTGATGTTCGAGCCGATGTCGGCGTCGATCGGGCCGGTCAAGGCCGGCAAGCTGCGCGCGCTGGCGGTGACGACGGCGGCGCGTTCGCCGGCGCTGCCGGAAATTCCGGCCGTGGCCGAAACCGTGCCCGGTTACGAAGCGAGTGCGGTGACCGGCATCGGCGTTCCCGCCCATACCCCCGCCGACGTCATCGCCCGGCTCAACAGGGAGATCAACGCGGCCTTCGCTGATCCGGCGATGAAGGCGCGGCTGGCCGACACCGGCGGCAGCGCGCTTTCCGGCTCGCCGGCCGATTTCGGGCGTCTGATGGCCGCGGAAACCGAGAAGTGGGCCAGGGTGATCAAGAGTTCCGGCGCTAAACTGTAGAACCCGCGGCATGTCGGGGGCTATCTACGGCCATGCACAGTTATTCTTGCTGCGGCGCACCATATGAGGCATTGTGGGCGTTAAATCGAGACTCGAAAGAACGAAGATCATGAGCAATAACAACGATCAAGCTTGGAACACCAAGTATGGCCCGCGCCGCGTCCGGCAGGAGCAGCCGACGCTTGCCGAGGCGATTACCGCCGCCCAAGGCCTGTCCGACGAACTCGACCAGCAGGTCGAGATCGCGGCCTCGCTGATCGGACTGCCGCACGATCAGGTCCGCGCCGAGCTGCTCAAACTGGCGCCGCCGCGTAAGGACGTCATCAAGACCACGGTGTTCACCGGCTCGCCGTCGGCGCCGCGCACCGTCGTGGTCGAGCGCAAGCGCCGGTTCGGCTAGGGCTTCGAAGCTAGCCTTGTGTCACGGCGAAGATGTCGACGATCTTCTTCGACATCGGGTTGACGATCACGAATCTTGCCCTTCATTTTGACGTAGGAAAAGTTCGCCAGCATCGGCAGTTCCGCGGCCAGCGCCGGCGGCATGGCCTGCATCGGCAGCTTGGCGGGGATGGCCGCGCCGAGGCTCGGCGTGAAATCCTTGTCGCCTTTGGGCGCGTCATCCTTGAAGGTGACGTCGGTTTTGTCATCCGCTACCACGGCGCGAATTTTCTGCCGCTGCGCCTCGGTCAGATGCAATTCGGCCTTGCCCGGCCCGCTTTTTGAACTCTCAGCGGCCGCGCCGTTGCCGCTGTCGGCGGTCGGATTGTTGGCGTTCTTGCCGGCCTGATCGGCCTGCTGGGCCCATGCCGGCGGGACCGTCAGCGCAACGGCGCTCAACAACGTCAAACCCATCATGAAATTTCGCATCGCAAACCTCGCCCGTGGATGGTTGAGTGACGTGCGCGCGGCGGAAAAGTTCACCGCGTATTCCCGTATTACGCGCGCTGACAGGCCGTTCGGTCTCGTGTTACACAAGGCGCGACCAAGAATAATAACGGCGGCGCGCCAGTGGTTTTCGTTCGGCCGATTGCGGGAAAAACGCTTCTGGGCACGGCCGGCCGCCACAAAGTGGTGACCGACCGCAAGACCAGCGACGGCGGCGCCGACGCCGGCTGCACCTCGGGCGAGTTGCTGCTGCTGGCGATGGCGTCCTGCGCCACCGGCTCGATCCGCAATGCGCTGGCCGCGCGCAAACTCGACAACAACGATATCCGGGTCGAGGTCGAACTGACGCCGCCCAAGACCGCCGGCGCGCGCGACGGCATTCTGATCACGGTGTTCCTGCCGGCGCCGGTGCTGGCGGCCGGCACCGAGCTGATCGTCGCCGCGGCCATCGCGGGCGGCGTCGTCAGCCGCGTCCGGCTCGGCTCCGACGTCGAAGTCTCCTGCCAGCCGCTCGACGGCAATTCTTCTCAACCCTCATCTTGATCGGACGATAAACGCATGGACGCTGCCACCAGCACGAACGTCTTGGTCTCGCCGGAATGGGTCGCGGCCCATGCCAACGATCCCAAAGTGCGGCTGATCGAAGTCGCCGGTCTCGGCCAGGACGAGATGCAGGCCTACCGCGCCGGCCATGTGCCCGGCGCCGCCGGGTGGAAATGGAAGGACATGCTGTGGGACAGCCACATGCGCGAATTTCCCAGCCCCGAGGCTTTCGCCAAGCGGCTCGGCGAAGCGGGCATCGGCAACGACACCACGGTGGTGTTCTACGGCGAGGCGATCCAGTTCGGCATCTACGCCTGGTGGACGTTTCGCTATTGCGGCCACGCCGACGTGCGCCTGCTCGACGGCGGCCGCTATCGCTGGCAGGCCGAAGGCCGGCCGCTCACCACCGAGGTGCCGGCGCAGCCAGCGCCTGTGAGCTACCGCGCCGGTCGCGCGCCGCGAAGCCATGCGCGTCGGCCGCGACGAGGTGCTGGCCGCGCTCGACGACAAATCAACCGTCATTCTCGATGCGCGCTCGCCCGAAGAATACAGCGGCAAGCGCGTCGGCGGGCCGGGCGGTCCCGACGTCGGCGCGGTGCGCTACGGCCGCATCCCCGGCGCGCGGCATCTTTATTACGGCGACCTGCTCAAGGCCGATAACAGCTTCAAGCCGGCCGCCGAACTCTCAGCCCTGATCGGCGCGCACGCGACCAGGCCGGACACGAAGGTGATCGCCTATTGCCGCATGAACGATCGCGCCACCGTGGTGCATTTCGCGCTGACGCAGAATTCTCAAGTTTACCAATGTGCGGGTCTACGACGGCTCGTGGACCGAGTGGGGCAATCTGGGCGTGCGGGTGGGCAGCGTTGAAAAAAACACAAAACAAAAATTCCACGGGAGGATTCACGTGAAGCGGTTGATGCTGGTGTTGGCCGGCGTAATGGCTCTGTCCGGTCCGGCGATCGCCGCCGATGCCAAATATCCGACCAGGCCGGTGCGTGTCGTCGTGCCGACGGCGCCAGCGGGCGGCGTCGACTTGCTGGCGCGGTTCGTCGCGCAGAAGCTCGGCGATCGCATGGGCGAACAGTTTTTCATCGATAACCGGCCGGGGGCCGCCGGGATGATCGGAACCCGGACGGTGACCACGGCCGCGCCCGACGGCTACACGTTGATGATGGCGCCGAGCAGCATCGCGGTGACGGCGGCGATAAAAAAGATCTGCCCTACGACATCGTGCGCGATCTGGCGCCGATCATGATCGTGGCCGACACGCCCTATGCGCTGATCGTCAACTCCAAATTGCCGGTGCACTCGGTGAAAGAGTTGATCGCCTACGCCAAGGCGCATCCGACCGAACTCAATGTCGGCTCGGCCGGCTTCGGCAGCGCGTCGCATCTGGCGAGCGACCTGTTCGACACCATGGCCGGCGTTAAGATGACGCAGCGTGCCGAACAAAAGCATGGGGCCGGCGATGCTCGACGTGATCGCCGGGCAGGTGCCGGTGCTGTTCGGCGGGTTGCCGGCGTCGCTGGCCGCCGAAAAGGCCGGCCAGTTGCGGATCTTGGCGGTCGCCGGGTCGCGCCGCTCCGCGCTGCTGCCCGACATGCCGACCATCGCCGAGGCCGGGCTGCCGGGCTACGAGGTCAACAACTGGGTCGGATTCCTGGCGCCCGCCAGACCGATCCGAAAATCGTCGCCCGCCTGCACGACGAGGTGGCCGCCATCCTGAACGAGCCGGCCAACAAGAAGTACCTGGTCGAGGCCGGCTTCGAGCCGGTCGTCGGTACGCCGGAAGCGTTTGCCGCGCAATTGACCAGCGACGTCAAGAAGTGGCGCGAGGTCGCGGAACGGGCCGGCATCAGCGGCCACTAGCGCGCGGACGGAAAAACACGCCGTATCGGCCGGCTTCAGGGCCGATGCGGACAGCGGTACCGTATTGCTGCACAGCTCGACGATCGAATGTGGCACAAGGCCGCGCGGCGAAGTGCGTGGCCGTAACGGCGGGCGTGATCCTCTGGCTCTTCGAGTTGTCGAGTTGAGGGGAGGCGAAATTGTCAGAATTCTCGCAGCTTCTGACCGGGATCGCGCTGACGTCGTTAAGCATCGGTTCGCTGATCTTCTTTTGTCCGCGAAGGGGAAAAACGGCCTGGTTCGTCGGGATGCCGATTCTTGACGCTGGCGTGCCGATTTTGATGATCGGCACTTTCGCGATAGGAATTCTGCTGATCGCTTTCTCTTTTACAGCGGTCGATGACGCGACATTGTCGGGCATGGCTAAACGTTTGTAGGCGCGAATGTGCCAGCCTTGGCGCGGGGTTGCTCAGCGGTTTCAGGCATCCGGAATATGACCGGCGTCTAAGCGGGTTGCTTAAAATTCGCTGCAATTGCAGGCGGCTTCCAAAACATCTGCGGCGTATTGTTTTGGCAGCATCGGTCGCATCGCCGACGGATGTTCGAAAGCAGTCCGCTCAAGCCTCGGCTACAATTTTTGGCCAGCCGCAGCTTCGGCGAGCTCCAAACGATGGAGCATGCCCATGCGTGTCCAATTCTTGATCGCCGCCGCCTTGTCCGGCTTCATTCAACTTTATCCCGCGTCGGCGGGAGATATGGTCGTGCCGTCGGAGCCGGTCGTGCGCGGCTCTATCGGCAGCAGTCTGTCCTACGGCGACAAATGTGTAACGGTGCCGTTGACCGACATACTGCCGGGCGCACGTCTGGAAATGTGGCCTTGCCGAAAAATCGCCGATCAGATTTTCGATTGGAATGTGTTGAGTTTCGAAATCAGGATTCACAAACTGTGCGTCGATGCCTTGCGCGCGGGCGAAGGCCAGTCGCAACCCGGCGACCCCGTCGGCTTGTGGTATTGCGACGGGGCGCCGCATCAGAAGTGGTTCCCCAGCCGCAGCAGTCCGCAGGCGCAAGCTATCAGCCTTGTCGCCGGCGGCACGCCGTCCGGCAACCTTTGCCTGGAAATTCTTGACGGCAGCAATGCCGATGGAACGCAGCTTACGATCGCGACCTGCGACGATAGCGACCGTCAGCGGTTTCGCCTGCGGCCGTGGCCGCTGCTGAGCGGCAGGGTCTCATCCGGCGCTTTTGACGCTTTGCGTGATCGCTCGACGCGTTAGCGAATTGAGCGTGGTCAGCATTGATATAACTCGACTATTTCCAATAATGCCATCAGCCGGAAAGAATTTAAAAAGCGATGGAACCTTTAGCTAACTGAGGGAGTAACCCCAAGCCCTGATCGCTGTCAAAAGGGCTCTGCGTGCAGTGATGCCGGCGGAAGAGCGCTGAGCGCCGCGCGTGCAGTTGTCACGGCAGGAAGAGTTCCTGATGGCCGTGATCCTGATCGTTGAAGACGATGTATTCATCCGCGAAATCGCGGAGATGATGATTCAAGACTGGGGTCATCAGACATTTACCGCCAGCGACGTCGACGAGGCCCTTGTGCTGTTGCGTTCGTCGCAGCCGATCGATGCGCTTTTCACCGATATCTATCTCAAGGCGTCGGTGCTCGGCGGCTGTGAGCTTGCACACTTGGCCATCGCGCTGCGGCCGAATTTGCGTGTGTTGTACACGACAGGCAATTCCATAACCGACAAGATGAAAGCGCTGCTTATCGAGGGCACGCACTTTCTCTCCAAGCCGTATACCGAAAATCAGCTGCAAAATTCAGTCGTCGAGATGCTCGCTGTCTAATTTAAAATTGCGCCATCGATCCGCTCAGCGGACGAATACACGTTGCCGGGGGCTACACCATGACGAATAGAAGCGGCGGGACGACGACGCGGATCGGCGTCTCCGAAGGCGCCGACATCACCGCGCATAAGCTGCTGGCGGAAGAGACGCTGCTCAAAGCTGGGGCGCTGCAGCACGCGATCTTCAACAGCGCCAACTTCTCGAGCATCGCTACCGACGCCAAAGGCGTCATTCAGATTTTCAATGTCGGCGCCGAACGCATGCTGGGTTATGCGGCCGCCGACGTGATGAACAAGATTACCCCGGCGGACATTTCCGATCCGCAAGAATTGATCGCGCGCGCCAAAGAGCTCGAGCGCCGAACTTGGGAACTCCAATTACGCCGGGCTTCGAGGCTCTGGTGTTCAAGGCCTCGCGCGGCATCGAGGACATCTACGAACTGACCTATATCCGCAAGGATGGCAGCCGGTTTCCGGCGGTGGTGTCGGTCACGGCGCTGCGCGATGCGCAGGACGTCATCATCGGCTATCTGTTGATCGGCACCGACAATACCGCGCGCAAGCTGGCGGAAGAAGCGTTGCTCAAGGCGGGGGCGCTGCAACGGGCGATCTTCAACAGCGCCAACTTCTCGAGCATCGCCACCGACGCCAAGGGCGTCATTCAGATTTTCAATGTCGGCGCCGAGCGCATGCTGGGTTACGCGGCCGCCGACGTGATGAACAAGATCACGCCGGCCGACATTTCCGATCCGCAGGAGTTGACCGCGCGCGCCAAAGAGCTGAGCGCCGAACTTGGCACTCCAATTACGCCGGGCTTCGAGGCTCTGGTGTTCAAGGCCTCGCGCGGGATCGAAGACATCTACGAGCTGACCTATATCCGCAAGGATGGCAGCCGCTTTCCGGCGGTGGTGCCGGTCCGGCGCGGCGCGACGCCAGAACGCCATCCGGCTTTCTGTTGATCGGCACCGACAATACCGCGCGCAAGCAGGCGGAAGAGGCGCTGCTCAAGGCGGGGGCGCTGCAGAGGGCGATTTTCAACAGCGCCAATTTCTCGAGCATCGCTACCGACGCCAAGGGCGTCATTCAGATTTTCAATGTCGGCGCCGAGCGCATGCTGGGCTACACGGCCGCCGACGTGATGAACAAGATCACGCCGGCGGATATTTCGGATTCGAAAGAATTGATCGCGCGCGCCAAAGAGCTGAGCGGCGAACTTGCAACGTCGATCACGCCGGGCTTCGAGGCGCTGGTGTTCAAGGCCTCGCGCGGGATCGAGGACATCTATGAGCTGACCTATATCCGCAAGGATGGCAGCCGGTTCCCGGCAGTGGTGTCGGTCACGGCGCTGCGCGACGCCAAAACGTCATCATCGGCTATCTGTTGATCGGCACCGACAACACCGCGCGCAAGCTGGTCGAAGCCGAGCAAAAAAAGCTCGATCAGCGCCTGCGCGACCAGCAATTTTACACGCGTTCGCTGATCGAATCCAACATCGACGCGCTGATGACCACCGACCCATCCGGCATCATCACCGACGTCAACAAGCAGATGGAGGCGCTCACCGGCTGCACGCGCGACGAACTGATCGGCGCGCCGTTCAAGGACTACTTCACCGACCCAGAGCGGGCCGAAGCGGCGATCAAGCGCGTGCTGAACGAAAAAAAGGTCACCGATTACGAACTGACGGCGCGCGCCCGCGACGGCAAGGAAACCGAGGTGTCCTATAATGCGACCACCTTCTACGACCGAGGCCGCACGTTGCAGGGCGTGTTCGCCGCGGCGCGCGACGTCACCGAGCGCAAGCAGCGCGAACGCGACGCGCTGAGCTTGACCAACGAAATCTCGCACCGGATCAAGAATAACTTGCAGGTCATCGTCGGTCTGATCGCCTACGAAGCCAAATGGACGGCAGCGCCGTGCGTGCAAGGCTATAAGACAATGCAGGCGCGCATCGGCGCATTGCCCAGCTTTATGACCTGATATCGCACACGAGCCGCGGCCAGACTGTCGCCGTGGATGCTTACTTACGCGAAATTGCCAAGACGATGTCAGCGAGCCTGCTTGGAAACACGTCGGGCATCAAAATCGAGGTTGAGGCCGAGCCGTTGGAAATAGACCCCAATCGTGCCGTGCCGTTCGGTCTGCTGGTCAATGAGTTGACCACCAACGCCATCAAACACGCGTTTCCGCACGGCAGCGGAAATATCATGCTGTGCGTGGAACAGATCGGCGATCAAATTGAGCTGGTCGTTTCCGACGACGGTGTCGGAATGAAGAATAAGGATTTGGCGAAGAGCTCGCTGAAAAACGCGGTTCCGACTACGTGGCGATCTTCGTGCGGCCAGCTTGGCGGCGCCATCGTCCCGTCGACGCAGCAAGCAACCGGAACGACCGTCAGAATACGGCTGCCTTTGCTTCTGGTCACATCAGGGGGCACCGAGCCCATGGCGGCCTAGCGCCGCCGAACGCCAAAGCCATGTCGCTTTGCATCGCGCGGCCGCCGCAGGGTGCCTAGCGGCGCGCGCGCACACAGGGTAGTTCTCAGGTCCCATGCCCGAATCTGCCGCGCCGCCCGCCGTCACCATCGAGCGTCCCTCGCTCGCCGAATTGTTCCGCGCCTTCGCCGTCGTGTCGCTGTCCGGCTTCGGCGGCGCGCTGCCGTGGGCGCGGCGCATGATCGTCGAGCAGAAGCGCTGGATGACCACGCAGGAGTTCAACGAGACCTTCGCGCTGTCGCAATTCCTGCCGGGACCGAATCTCGGTGAATTTCTCCGTGGTGTTCGGCTCGCGCTTCGGCGGCGTAGCCGGCGCCGCGGTCGCGCTGGCCGGGCTGTTGGGGCCGCCGCTGGTGATCGTCACCGTGCTCGGCGCGCTTTATGCGCGCTACGGCGATCTCGCGGTGCTCAGCCGCATCCTGGGCGGCATTGCGGCCGCCGCCGCCGGGCTTTTGATCGCGGTGGTCGCCAAGATGGCGGCGCCGCTGTTCACCAAGCGATGGAACTCCGGGCCGTTGATCGCAATTCTGGCGTTCCTGGGCGTCGCCATTATGCATTGGCCGCTGCCCTGGGTGTTTGCAGGCCTGGCGCCGGTCAGCATCGCCTTCGCGTGGTTCAAGCGATGAATACATCGCCGCTCAGCACCTTGTTCGGCTATTTCGCGCTGCTGTCGTTGTTCGCGGTCGGCGGCGCCAATGCCGCGATCCCGGAAATGCACCGCGTCGCGGTCGAGGTCATGCATTGGATGAACGACCGGCAGTTCGCCGACATGTTTGCCATCGCGCAGCTGTCGCCGGGGCCCAACGTCATTATCGTGACCTTGATCGGCTATCACGTCGCCGGCCTTGCCGGCGCTGCGGTGGCGACCGTTGGGATGACCGGCCCGACTTGTCTTGCCGCTTTTTTCATCGCGCGGGTTTGGGATCGCTTCAAAGACGCCCATTGGCGAATTGCAATCCAGGCGGGCCTGGTTCCGGTCTCGCTCGGCCTGATCGCCGCCAGCGCCTTCGTGCTGGCCCGCGCCGCCGACCATAATGTCTACGCCGCCGTGCTGACCGGCATTACCGCCGTGGTGACGTTCACCACCCGCGTCAATCCATTGTGGATTTTCGTGGTCGCTGGCCTGCTGGGCGTCGGCGGCTGGCTCTAGCGGCATAGCGCCGCAGAATTCGCTACTTGCGGATTCATATGTTGTGCTATGGATCAAGCACTTAACGCAAAAAACTACGACGAAAGTATCAGGAGAGGGGCGATGTCCGAGGCCAACACCTCCCGAAAGGGGGGCGGTTTTCAATTCAAGGTGCGCGGTCCGCGCGATTTTTACGGCGGTCTGGCGCTGATCGCGCTGGCAGTGATCGCGATCCTGGCCTCGAGCGACTTGCCCGGCCAGCACGGCTTCGCGTTCGGACCCGGCACCGCCCCGCGCATGTTCGCGACCTTGCTCGCCATCGTCGGCGGCGTCATCGCGCTCGGCGGCCTGTTGACTGACGGACCGCCGCTCGAAGGCTTCGCGCTGCGCGGGCCGGCTTACGTGTTGACGGCAATTCTTCTGTTTGCCGCCATGATCCGCGGCGTCGATCTCGGCATGATCGGAATTCCGCTGGTCATTCCGTCGCTCGGATTGGTGGTTTCCACCTTCGTCGCCTTCATCGTGTCGATCATGGGATCGACCGAGATGCGATGGAAGGAAAGTGTCGCGGCCGGCGCGGCGATGACCGCGTTTTGCGTCATCCTATTCGTCTATCTGCTGCAACTTCCGTTCCAGCTTTGGCCGGCATTCTGATCGGATTTCATCACCATGACTGATCTTCTCGCCAATCTCGCGCTTGGTTTCTCGGTTGCCGCGAATCCCTACAACATCGGTTTCTGTCTGCTCGGCGCGCTGGTCGGCACGCTGGTCGGCGTGCTGCCGGGCATCGGCACGGTGGCGACGGTGGCCATGCTGCTGCCGATCACATTCGGCCTGCCGCCGGTCGGCGCGCTGATCATGTTGGCCGGCATCTATTACGGCGCCCAGTACGGCGGCTCGACTACGTCGATCCTGGTCAATATCCCGGGCGAGGCCACCTCGGTGGTGACCTGTCTCGACGGCCACCAGATGGCGCGGCAGGGCCGCGCCGGCGCGGCGCTGTCGATCGCGGCGATCGGCTCGTTCTTTGCCGGCTGCGTGGCGACCGTGCTGGTGGCAGCGCTGGGTGCGCCGCTTACCAGTCTGGCGCTGCTGTTCGGTCCGGCGGAATATTTCGCGCTGATGGTGCTCGGTCTGATCTTCGCGGTGGTGTTGGCGCGCGGCTCGGTGCTCAAATCGATCGCCATGGTCCTCACCGGCCTGCTGCTGTCGATGGTGGGCTCGGATCTGGAAACCGGCGCCGGCCGCATGACCTTCGACTTCCCGGAACTGTCCGACGGCATCGGCTTTGCCAACGTGGCGATGGGTCTGTTCGGCTTTGCCGAGATTATCCGTAACCTCGAAATGTCGGCCGAAAGCCGCGATATCGTCAACACCAAGATTTCCGGATTGATGCCGACGCGGCAGGACCTGATCGATTCCTCGGGCGCGATCGTGCGCGGTACGATTCTCGGCTCGATCCTCGGCATCCTGCCGGGCGGCGGCGCGGTGGTGTCGTCGTTTGCGGCCTACACTTTCGAGAAGCGCATCTCCAAGCATCCGGAGCGCTTCGGCCGCGGCGCCATCCAAGGGGTGGCCGCGCCGGAAGCCGCCAACAACGCGGCGGCGCAGACCTCGTTCATTCCGCTGCTGACGCTCGGCATTCCGCCCAACGCGGTGATGGCGCTGATGGTCGGCGCCATGACCATCCACGGCATCGTGCCGGGACCGCAGGTGATGGTGAAACAGCCCGATCTGTTCTGGGGCATGATCGCCTCGATGTGGCTCGGCAACCTGATGCTGGTCATCATCAACCTGCCGCTGGTCGGTGTATGGGTGGCCCTGCTGCGGGTGCCGTACCGGCTGCTGTTCCCGTCGATCATCGTGTTCTGCTGCATCGGCATCTACTCGATCAACAATGCCCCGACCGACGTGGTGATCGCGGCGATCTTCGGGTTGTTCGGCTATTGGCTGGTCAAGCACGACTTCGAGCCGGCGCCGCTGGTGCTGGCCTTCGTGCTCGGCCCGCTGATGGAAGAGAACCTGCGGCGCGCCATGCTGATCGCGCGCGGCGACGCCACCGTGTTCGTCACCCGGCCGATCTCGGCCGGGCTGATGGCGGTGGCGGCGTTCCTGCTTGTGCTGGCGATGATGCCGAAGATCCGCAAGCGGCGCGAGGAAGTCTTCGTCGAGTTGGAAAACTAACTTCGAAAAATGCCATGGCCGGCGTTGCGCCGGTCATGGCTGTTATGGGTTTAGCGCGCGGCGGACGATCGGCGGATTATTGAATCCCGAGCCCGGCGATGAACATCGCGACGCCAAGCGCGAGCGCGCTGACGATTGTGATCGGGATTATCGAATCCAAAAGCGGCCGCGTGGTGAGCGGATGGACTTCGCCGTTGCGCGGCATGAAGTACCATAGACCGGCGCCGCCAGCGCCAAAAACGACAGCGCCTGAGATGACGTCAAGCATGACAAGGCCCTCGTACCGCAGATTGCGAAATGAGAGCCGTTTTTAGGCGACCGGTCGCGGCGCGGACGTAAAGCTTGGCCGCGCTCGCGTAAAAAGCGAATAAAGCGCTAGGCCGCGGCGGCGGCGATGCCGGCCGCCAGGATCGCCACCTGGACGCAGAAGATGGTGATGTTGACGTCCCACATCTTGGCGATCAGCGGCACCGGGGCCGCGAACGGCTGATAGCCGTTGTCGTCATAGGCCGCGCCGCCATAGACCGGCATCGCGATCACCGCCGCGAAGAAGGCGGCATAGACGATCACGCTCATGACCGCGACCAGAGCGAGCCGCTCAAGCGCCAGCGGGCCCGGCCACCAGATCAGCGCCATCGCCATCAGGCCGAAGCCGACATAGCTGGAAATCTGCCAGACCACATGGAAGCGCGCGTGCCCGGTCCATTTCGGATTGGTCGCATGGGTCTGGTTGAAGTCGGCCAGCACCGTGGCGAAGGCCCAGCCTGCGGTGGTCAGCGTGAACAGGATACGGGCAAGAAGTATGTGATCGAAGGCGATGGTCATGGCGTTATCCCCCCGTGGATGCAGCCGATGCTAGCAAAAAACCGGATGGCTGCGGATACCGGCCGGAGCGGCCAGCCGGTTGATAAGCCGCTGCCCGGCAGTTGCCGGGGGCGCTATTCTTCCCCATCTTGCGCCAGAGTCTGGGCAACCGGGATCAAGCGATGCGGCAATACCTCGATCTGATGGAACTTGTGCTC
This sequence comes from uncultured Alphaproteobacteria bacterium, assembly GCA_963825015.1. Taxonomy (GTDB): domain Bacteria; phylum Pseudomonadota; class Alphaproteobacteria; order Rhizobiales; family Xanthobacteraceae; genus Pseudolabrys. The sequence continues at coordinate 123,164 of CAWGRN010000014.1, forward strand.
CAGCACGGCGTGGAGAAACACGACCGCACCGGCACCGGCACACTGTCGGTGTTCGGCCATCAGATGCGGTTTGCGCTCGACGACGGCTTCCCCATGCTGACCACCAAGAAGCTGCACTTGAAGTCGATCGTGCACGAGTTGCTGTGGTTTTTGGCCGGCGACACCAACATCAAATATCTCAACGACAACGGCGTGCGCATCTGGGACGAGTGGGCCGACGAGCGCGGCGATCTCGGGCCGGTCTACGGTCACCAGTGGCGCTCGTGGCCGGCTCAGGACGGCGGAACAATCGACCAGATCGCCAACGTCATCGGCATGATCAAGCGCAATCCGGATTCGCGCCGGCTGATCGTCACTGCCTGGAACCCGGCCGACGTCGACAAGATGGCGCTGCCGCCGTGCCACTGCCTGTTCCAGTTCTATGTCGCCGACGGCAAGTTGTCGTGCCAGCTCTACCAGCGCTCGGCCGACGTGTTCCTCGGCGTGCCGTTCAACATCGCGTCTTACGCGCTGCTGACGCTGATGGTGGCGCAGGTTACCGGCTACAAACCGGGCGAGTTCATCCACACCTTCGGTGACGCACATTTATATATGAATCACCTGGAGCAGGCGCGGCTGCAATTGTCGCGCGCGCCCAAGGCGCTGCCGACGATGCGGCTCAACCCGGCGGTCAAGGATATTTTCGGGTTCCGCTTTGAGGATTTCACGCTGGAGAATTACGAGCCGCATCCGCACATCAAAGCCGCGGTGGCGGTGTGAATTGGCCCGCGCCGGGTGGGCGGCAATTCAATTTGTATTATTTGTAAGGTTCCAGCTAAGACGGCTTTAACGCGAATTCTACTGATCTGCGGTCTCGATCGCGTTTGACGGATTCGTTAGGGGATCGTCAGAACTCGCGGGCTTATGAAATGAGCCGACGGCGCGTATCGCATGACGCCCTGGAGCGACTATGCTGAATTGTTGTATTCATTTGGTTCGTAAAATTATCTACAGAATTACGGTGTTAATGTGAGCCTGTCGATCCGTGCGGCGCAGCCTGCGGACAGTGCGCTGATCTTCGCCCTGGTGTGCGAACTCGCCGACTATGAAAATTTGCAGGCCGAAGTCGACGCCACCCAGGAGGAAATCGCCGCCGCGCTGTTTGCCCCCGAGCCGCGGGTGTTCTGCGATATCGCCGCGTGGGACGGCGCGCCGGCCGGCTTTGCCATGTGGTTCTTGAATTTCTCGAGCTTCCGCGGCCGCCACGGCATCTATGTCGAGGACCTGTTCGTGCGGCCGGAGTTTCGTGGCCGTGGCATCGGCAAGGCGCTGATGGCGCGGCTCGCCGCACGCTGCGTCGCGCAGGGCCTGGCGCGCTTCGAGTGGGCGGTGCTGGATTGGAACGCGCCCTCGCTTGCATTCTACAAGTCGATCGGCGCGCAGGTGATGGATCGAGTGGAAGATCTGCCGGCTCACCGGCAAGGCCTTGCACGATTTCGCGGGTGACGGAGCGCACACATGAACATCGTGCTGGTTGCCGCGATCGGCGAGAACAACGTCATCGGCCGCGAAGGCCAGTTGCCGTGGCGGCTAAAATCCGACCTGCAGCATTTCCGCAGGGTGACGCTGAACCGCCCCGTCATCATGGGCCGCAAGACTTACATCTCGATCGGCAAGCCGCTGAAGGACCGCACCAACATCGTACTGACAACCGATCTCGGCTTGATCGCGCCGGGCTGTGTGCTGGCTACCAGCCTGGATGCGGCATTTGCCTTTGCGCGGCAAGATGCCGCCAAGCGCGGCGTCGGCGAGACCATGGTCATCGGCGGCAGCGACGTGTTTGCCGCCACGATGGCGCGGGCGACGCGGCTCGAAATCACCCATGTGCATGCCTCGCCCGACGGCGATACGCTGTTTCCGCCGATCGACCCGGCGGTCTGGCAGGAAACTTCGCGGCAGGAGATCCCCGCCGGGCCGCACGACAGCGCGAGCTTCGCGGTGGCGGTTTATGAAAGACGTAGCGCCTGATTTTGCGTGAAAACCGGGCTTCGCCGCGACATGAACGCGCGTTGTAACGCGCCCTTGCGTCCCCTATAACCCCCTCCGATATAGCAAGATATGGTTTTGCCGGGCATGGCGCCGCGGCGCCGGGAGAGATTTCAATGCCATGGAGTAATCAGGGCGGCGGCGGTGGCGGCGGCCCGTGGGGTTCAGGCTCGGGCGGCAAAAGCCCCTGGGGCGGCGGCCCGCAGTCGTCGGGACCGACGCCTCCGGATCTGGAGGAAATGCTCCGCCGCGGCCAGGATCGATTGCGGCGCGTGCTGCCCGGCGGCAATCTCGGCGGCAAGGGCTTTGCCATCCTCGGGCTGGCGGCGCTGGTGCTGTGGGGCTTCTCCGGCGTGTTTCAGGTCGGACCGGACGAACTCGGCGTCGTTCTGCGCTTCGGCAAGGACGTGCGCGAGGTGCAGCCCGGACTAAATTACCATCTGCCTTATCCGATCGAGACCGCGCTCACGCCCAAGGCGCTGCGCGTCAACAAGATCGACATCGGCATGCGGGCGGTCGAGGACGGCCGCCGCGGCACCACGACCCGCGACGTGCCGGAGGAAAGCCTGATGCTGACCGGCGACGAGAACATCGTCGACGTCGACTTCTCGGTGCTGTGGAAGGTCAAGCCGACCGGCGTCGGCGACTATCTGTTCAACATTCAAAGTCCCGAAGGCACCGTGAAGGCGGTGGCTGAAAGCGCCATGCGCGAAGTCGTCGGCCGCTCGGAAATTCAGCCGATCCTGACCGGCGCCCGCCAGACCATCGAAACCGCGGTGCAGGACCTGATGCAGAAGACGCTCGATACCTACGGCGCCGGTATTCTGGTGCAGCAGGTGCAGATGCAGAAAGTCGATCCGCCGGCGCAGGTGATCGATTCATTCCGCGACGTGCAGGCGGCGCGCGCCGATCTCGAGCGCGCGGTCAACGAATCGCAGACTTATGCCAACCGCGTCGTGCCGGAAGCGCGCGGCAAGGTGGCGCAGATCACGCAAGCTGCCGAAGCCTACAAGTCGCAGACCGTGGCGGAAGCCACCGGCCAGACCTCGCGCTTCCTCAAGATCTACGAGCAGTATCGCAAGGCGCCCGACGTCACCCGCGAACGCATGTATCTGGAAACCATGGAGAAGGTGCTCGGCGGCGCCGACAAGATCATCCTGGATTCCGGCGGCCGCGAAGGTTCCGGCGTGGTGCCTTATCTGCCGCTCAATGAGCTCAGCCGTCCCGCGCAGCCGCGCACGTCAACGCAGCCGGGAGCAAAGTGATGAGACTTAATTACATCGGCGGCGTCATCGTCGTATTATTGGTCGCAGCGCTGATTGTCGCGTACAGCGCGCTGTTCACCGTCTACCAGACCCAGCAGGCGCTGGTGCTGCGCTTGGGCAATCCGCAGGCGCCGATCACCACGCCCGGCCTGCATTGGAAGGCGCCGTTCATCGATACGGTGGTCTATATCGACCGCCGCATTCTCGATCTGGAAGCGCCGGCGCAGGAAGTGATCGCCTCCGATCAGAAGCGGCTGGTGGTCGATGCCTTCGCGCGTTACCGCATCAAGGACGCGCTGCGCTTCTATCAGACCTTGGGTTCGATCCAGGCTGCCAATTCGCAGCTCGCGATCCTGCTCAGTTCGGCGCTGCGCCGCGTGCTCGGCGAGGCGACCTTCACCCACGTCGTGCGCGACCAGCGCGACCAACTGATGTCGCGCATCCGCGAACTGGTCGATCATGAAGCGACTTCCTACGGCATCGAGGTTGTCGACGTGCGTATCCGGCGCGCCGATCTGCCCGAGCAGAACAGCCAGGCGGTCTATCAGCGCATGCAGACCGAACGTCAGCGCGAAGCCGCGGAATTCCGGGCCCAGGGCGCGCAGCGCGCTCAGGAAATCCGCTCGCGTGCGGATCGCGAAGTGACCGTGCTGGTCGCCGAAGCGACCTCGCAGTCCGAGCAGATCCGCGGCGAGGGCGACGCCACGCGAAACCAGATCTTTGCCGACGCGTTCAACAAGGATCCGGACTTCTTCGCCTTCTACCGCTCGATGCAGGCCTACGAAGCCAGCATGAAGAGCGGCGACACGCGGTTGCTGCTCAAGCCCGACACCAACTTCTTCCGCTTCTTCAACGACCCTTCGGGCAAGTCGCGTCCGGCCCCGGCGACGCCGCCGGTGGTCTCGGCACCGGCTACCGGACCGGCCGCGCAAGCCACGCCGGCCCGGTAAAAAGGCAAGAGAGAGCGCGGCCTCATGCTGGATTTCCTGGCCGCGCTCGGACTGGTCTTCATGATCGAGGGCTTGGTGTTCGCGGCCTTTCCGGGCCCCGCCAAGCGGGCGATGGCGAGCGTCCTGGAAACGCCGGAAACGACGTTGCGCGTGATCGGCATCGGCTCGGCGGTGATCGGCCTGGCCGTGGTCTGGCTGGTGCGCAGCTAGCGGTATTCGCCGCTAATAACGTCGCTTTTCCACGCGAATCGGCCTCTCATGGTGTTGATGGCCGATGCCCTTGATTAGCCGTGAATCCAGCGGCAGTGTCGAAGCCGACCCTCTTTCCAGGAGAAATGACGCCCATGGGCGCACTCTTCACTTCGATGACGACGCCATTTGGCCGCACCGGTTTGGCGATTTTCGCTGCCGCCGCAATCGCTTGGCCGGCCATGACCGGGCCGGCGCTGGCGCGCGGGCCGGAAAACATCGCCGATACGGCCGAACAGGTGATCGACGCCGTCGTCAATATCTCGACCAAGCAGACGGTGGACATCAGCAATGGCGCCATGCCGCAACTGCCGCCGGGTTCGCCGTTCGAGGAATTTTTCGAGGAGTTCTTCAAGAACCGGCGCGGGCAGGGCGGTCAAGGTGCGCCGGGCGCGCCGGGCGGTCCGCGCAAACAAGGCGAGGAATCGACGCCGCGCCGGGTCACTTCGCTCGGCTCCGGCTTCATCATCGACCCGTCGGGTCTGGTGGTCACCAACAATCACGTCATCGCCGATGCCGACGAGGTCAGCGTCATCCTCAATGACGGCACCACGCATGAAGGCCGAGATTCTCGGCCGCGACACCAAGACCGATCTGGCGCTGCTCAAGGTCAATCCGACGACGCCGCTCAAGGCGGTGAAGTTCGGCGACAGCGACAAGCTGCGGCTGGGCGAATGGGTGATCGCGATCGGCAATCCGTTCAGCCTCGGCGGCACCGTGACCGCCGGCATCGTGTCGGCGCGCAACCGCGACATCCAGTCGGGGCCCTACGACAACTACATCCAGACCGACGCCGCCATCAATCGCGGCAATTCGGGCGGACCGCTGTTCAACCTCAATGGCGAAGTGATCGGCGTCAACACCGCGATCATCTCGCCGTCCGGCGGCTCGATCGGCATCGGTTTCGCGGTGCCGTCGAAGACCGTGGTGGCGGTGATCGACCAGTTGCGCGAGTTCAAGGAAGTGCGGCGCGGCTGGCTCGGCGTGCGCATCCAGCAGGTGACCGACGAGATCGCCGAAAGCCTCAGCATCAAGCCGCCGCGCGGCGCGCTGATCGCCGGCATCGACGACAAGGGTCCGGCCAAGCCCGCCGGCATCGAGCCGGGCGACGTCGTCGTCAAGTTCGACGGCAAGGACATCAAGGAGATGCGCGATCTGCCCAAGATCGTCGCCGAGACGCCGGTCGGCAAGGACGTCGAAGTGCTGATCGTGCGCAAGGGCAAGGAAGAGACCAAGACCGTCAAGCTCGGCCGTCTCGACGACGGCGAGAAGAAGCGCGGCGCTGACGCCGAAGAAGGACACGCCGGAAGAAAAGACGGTGGTGAAGAAGGCGCTCGGCCTCGATCTGGCCAACCTCACCGACGAGCTGCGCAAGAAGCACAAGATCAAGGACAAGGTGAAGGGCGTGCTGATCACCGGCGTCGATCCGAATTCGCCGGCGGCCGAAAAGCGGCTTGCAGCCCGGCATGGTGATCGCCGAGGTGCAGCAGCAGGCGGTGACGAATGCCGCCGACCTGCAAAAGCGCATCGAGCAGCTCAAGAAGGACGGCAAGAAGGCCGTCGTGCTGCTGGTGGTTTCGCCGGACGGCGATCCGAGCTTCGTGGCGATCGGGCTGCAGTAGGCTCTCTAGTCCCTCCTCCGCGTGCGGGGAAGGGATCAAGCAGAAACGAACTCGTCCCTCCGATAGCCCTGCACATACAGCAGCGCGGTGAGGTCGCCGTGGTCGATGCGCGCGGCGGCGGCCGCCGCCACCTTCGGCTTGGCGTGATAGGCGACGCCGAGGCCGGCCTCCACGATCATGTCGAGATCGTTGGCGCCGTCGCCGATCGCCATCGTGTCGTCCTTGGCGAGGCCGAGCCGCGCGCGCAGTTCGATCAACGTGGCGCATTTGCTCTCGCGGCCGAAGATCGGCTCGACCACCGTGCCGGCCAGTTTGTCGCCGTCGAGCGCCAGCCTGTTGGCGCGGGTCTCGTCGAAACCGATCATCGCCGCGATCGGCTGCGTGAACAGCGTGAAGCCGCCGGAGACCAGACAGGTCAGCGCGCCGTTCGCGCGCATCGTCGCCACCAGCGTGCGGCCGCCGGGCGTCAGCGTGATGCGCTTCTCGATCACCTCGTCGATCACCGTGACCGGCAGGCCCTTGAGCAGCGCGACGCGCTCGCGCAGCGCCGGCTCGAAGGCGATCTCGCCGCGCATGGCGCGCTCGGTGATCGCCGCGACGTGGGCTTTCAGGCCGACGAAGTCGGCGAGTTCGTCGATGCACTCCTGGCCGATCATGGTGGAATCCATGTCGGCCAGAAACAGCTTCTTGCGGCGGTTGGCGGCTTGCTGCACCACGACGTCGGCACCGTTAAGCAAGCCGCGTAGCTCATCGGCAACGGCCCGTTGGTCGGGAAGCGCATCCGGGGTAAAGGAAATGTCGGCGGCCTCGCCAGCGGCCAGCCAGCGCGGCTCGCCGGCGCCAGTGAGCGCTGCTGCCGCGCGCGTGACAGCCGACGGGTCGAGCCGGCCGGCGGGCGCGATCAGCGTTGCGACATAAGTATGGGAAGCGGGTTGGGTCATTCGATGCCAGTTGCCAAACAGGTGGTGCTTATCGCCGGTCCGACCGCCAGCGGCAAGTCGGCGCTGGCGCTTGCGTTGGCCGAGAAGCTCGGCGGCAGCATCGTCAACGCCGATTCCATGCAGGTCTATTCGCATCTGCGCGTCATCACGGCGCGGCCGAGCGCGGACGAAGCCGCGCGCGTGCCGCACGTCATGTACGGCCATGTCGACGCGGCCGAGGTTTATTCGGTCGGGCGCTGGTGCCGCGACGTCGCCGAGGCGCTCACCGACATTGCGGCGCAAGGCCGCGTGCCGATTCTGGTCGGCGGCACCGGTCTCTATTTCAAGGCGCTGACGTCGGGGCTGGCGGCGGTGCCGCCGATCCCGGCCGAGATTCGCGATCAGGTGCGCGGCCGCCTGCTGAGCGAGGGCGTCTCGGCGCTTTACGCCGAGCTGATGCAGCGCGACCCGGCGACCGCGCATCGGCTGATGCCGCTCGACCGCGTGCGCATCGCCCGCGCGCTCGAAGTCATGCTGGCCACCGGGCGTTCGCTCAGCGACTGGCATAAAGACGGCATGCCGGCCCTGATCGATCCGGCGCGCGCGGCAAAGATTTTCGTCACCTGCGAACGCACCGAACTGGTGGACCGCATCGACCGCCGCTTTGCCGGCATGCTCGCGGCCGGCGCGCTGGACGAGGTGAGGGCGCTCGCGGCGCGCAAGCTCGATCCGTTGCTGCCGGCGATGAAGGCGCATGGCGTGCCCTGGCTGATCCGCCACCTCGCCGGCGAGATCACGCTCGACGAGGCGTCCGAGGGCGCCCGTCATGGACACCCGGCGCTACGCCAAGCGCCAGGTCACCTGGTTTCGCGGTCAGATGAAGGATTGGCCGGCGGCGGCGCCGGGGGAGGCGCAAAAAGCCCTCGAAAGTCAGCTATAATGCTGTCAAATTGCGCTTGACCGGGGCTTTGACCCCTATTATAAAACCGCGCAATGAAAGTACGGCTGGACACAAGCGATGCGCAATATTATTACTCTCGTAGTACAGGTTCGGACGCCACCTCGGCAGCCCTGATAGGGCTCCCCAGGGCAGCGTCCGGACATGGCCCTTCGCGGGCCTTTTTTATTGGGCAAAGCAGGAAAGCGAAATTCAAGCGCGCATGATCCCGAAAAGTGGGAAGCGGTTTTCGGACCAGATCATGCGCCAAGAAGGAAGACGACGATGGAACGCGAAATGACCGGCGCCGAAATGGTGATCCAGGCGATGGCCGACCAGGGCGTGAAGCATCTGTTCGGCTATCCGGGCGGCGCGGTGCTGCCGATTTACGACGCGATCTTCGCGCAGAACCAGGTCCAGCACGTGCTCGTCCGTCACGAGCAGGGCGCGGTGCACGCGGCCGAAGGCTATGCCCGCTCGACCGGCAAGGTCGGCTGCGTGCTGGTCACCTCCGGCCCCGGCGCCACCAATGCGGTGACCGGCCTGACCGACGCGCTGTGCAACTCGATCCCGCTCGTCTGCATCACCGGCCAGGTGCCGACGCATCTGATCGGCAACGACGCCTTCCAGGAAGCCGACACCGTCGGCATCACCCGGCCGTGCACCAAGCACAATTATCTGGTCAAGCGCATCGAGGATCTGCCGCGCGTGCTGCACGAGGCGTTCCACATCGCCGCGAGCGGCCGGCCCGGCCCGGTCGTGATCGACATCCCGAAGGACATCCAGTTCGCCAAGGGCATCTATTCGGTGCCGACGGAATTCCCGCACACCGGCTACAAGCCGCGGGTCAAGGGCGACATCGAGCAGATCAAGCGCGCGGTCGATCTGATGGCGCAGCGCCAAGCGGCCGCTGTTCTACACCGGCGGCGGCGTCGATCAATTCCGGCCCGGAGGCCAGCAAGCTGCTGCGCGAACTGGTCAAGCTCACCGGCTTCCCGATCACCTCGACGCTGATGGGGCTCGGCGCCTATCCCGGCGGGCGATCCGCAATGGCTCGGCATGCTCGGCATGCACGGCACGCTGGAAGCCAACATGGCGATGCACGACTGCGACGTCATGATCTGCATCGGCGCGCGCTTCGACGACCGCATCACCGGCCGGCTCGACGCGTTCTCGCCGGGCTCGAAGAAGATCCATGTCGACATCGATGCGTCCTCGATCAACAAGAACGTCAAGGTCGACGTGCCGATCGTCGGCGACTGCGCCCATGTGCTCGAGGACATGCTGCGGCTGTGGCGCGATCACAAGGCCAAGCAGCCGACAAGAAGGCGCTGCCGAGTGGTGGAAGCAGATCGACAAGTGGCGCGGCCGCAAGTCGCTCGCCTATCGCGCGTCCAAGGACGTCATCAAGCCGCAATACGCCATCCAGCGGCTGTACGAACTGACCAAGGACCGCGACACCTACATCACGACCGAAGTCGGCCAGCATCAGATGTGGGCGGCGCAGTTCTACCACTTCCAGGAGCCGAACCGCTGGATGACGTCCGGCGGCCTCGGCACCATGGGCTATGGCCTGCCGGCCTCGGTCGGCGTGCAGCTCGCGCATCCGGATTCGCTGGTCATCGACATCGCCGGCGAGGCGTCGGTGCAGATGACGATGCAGGAATTGTCGACGGCGGTGCAGTACCGGCTGCCGATCAAGATCTTCATCCTCAACAACAGCTACATGGGCATGGTGCGGCAGTGGCAGGAACTGCTGCACGGCGGGCGCTATTCGGAGAGCTATTCGGAGGCGCTGCCGGATTTCGTCAAGCTGGCCGAGGCCATGCACGCCGTCGGCATCCGCTGCGAGAAGCCGGGCGATCTCGACGACGCGATCAAGGAGATGATCGCGATCGACCGGCCGGTGCTGTTCGACTGCGTGGTCGATCAGAAGGAGAACTGCTTCCCGATGATCCCGTCGGGCCGCGCGCACAACGAGATGATCCTCGGCGACGCCGCCGAGAACTCTCGACAGCGCGATCACCGAAGAAGGAAAGATGCTGGTGTAGCGCTCGAAGTGAACGGCTCGCCGCAAACGAACCGACGCGCACTTATCCCGACCGCGCCGACGGTTCTGCAGAAGTCGGAAAGCCACACGCTGTCGGTGCTGGTCGACAACGAGCCCGGCGTGCTGGCGCGCGTCATCGGCCTGTTCTCCGGCCGCGGCTACAATATCGAGTCGCTGACGGTGTCGGAGACCGAGCACGCCAAGCATCTGTCGCTTATTACCATCGTCACCACCGGCACGCCGATGGTGATCGAGCAGATCAAGAACCAGCTCGACCGCCTGGTGCCGGTCCACCGCGTCGTCGACATGACGCTGTTGCGGCAACTCGATCGAGCGCGAACTGGCGATGGTCAAGGTGCGCGGCAAGGGCGACAACCGCGTCGAGGCGCTGCGGCTGGCCGACGCCTTCCGCGCCCGCGTCATCGACGCCACCACCGAGAGCTTCGTGTTCGAGATCACCGGCAAGAGCGACAAGATCGAGCAGTTCGTCGCGCTGATGCTGCCGCTCGGGCTGGTCGAAGTCTCGCGCACCGGCATCGCGGCGATCGCGAGGGCCGGAGTGCGGGCCGGATAGGACGGGATGTAATGCCGTTCGATCTTTTCGCGGCGCTGGTCGTGTTCGCCTGCGTGATGGCGTTCACGCCGGGGCCGAACAACATCATGCTGGCCGCGTCGGGCGTGAATTTCGGCTTCGCGCGCACGATCCCGCACATGATCGGCGTGACGATCGGCTTCTTCGTCCTGATGGTCGGCCTGCGCCGCCGGGCTGGGGCTGGTGTTCGCGGCGGTGCCGGCGCTGCAGCTGGTGCTCAAGGTCGCCGGCGCGGCTTACATGCTGTGGCTGGCCTGGAAGGTCGCGACCGCGCATCTGGCGAACGATGCGAAGGCGCCGGCGCGGCCGTTCACCTTCCTGCAGGCGGCGGCGTTCCAGTGGGTCAATCCCAAGGCGGTGGTGGCCGCGGTCAGCGCGCATCGCGCTCTATGTGCGGCCGGATCATCGTCGTGATCGATTTCCCGGTCATGCTCGCGGTGTTGACGGTGGCCACGGTGCTGTCGGTCGTCGACCTGGACCGGCTTCGGCGTCGCCCTGCGCGGGCTTCTGAAGAACCCGCGCCGGGCGCGGATTTTCAACGTCGCCATGGCGCTGCTGCTGGTCGCCAGCATCGTGCCGATGGTGTTGCGTCGTAAGCGGCGCGCCGCGAAGGGGCTACTTCAATGGCGCTGACGCTGCTCGCGATCCCATTCATCATCCTGGGCGCTGATTCATCAATCCGCATGACGCAGGCGAACGCAGCGCTGCTTCAGCGTCAGGGCTGCCGGGCCGGAGTCCCGTATTGCTTCGAGCAGGGCTCGCACATGCCGGAGATCATCAAATACGGCTGCGGCGCTGATCGGCTTCGGGCTGATCTATGCCGGGCGGCGCCAGATCAAGCGCCGCGCGCGATGGGGAAATAGCCCGGAAATGTCGGGAGGGACTTGCCGCCGGTTCACGGGGCGTCCTAGAAGCTCACCGGCGGGCAAACGCCTTTCGCACTGACGAGCCACATTGGCCGAACCAAGGACCATCTATCATGCGTGTTTACTACGATCGCGACGCCGACCTGAACCTGATCAAGGGCAAGAAGGTCGCCGTCATCGGCTATGGCAGCCAGGGCCACGCCCACGCGCTCAACATGCGCGATTCCGGCGTCAAGGACGTGGCGGTGGCGCTGCGCAAGTCGTCCGGCGGCGTGAAGAAGGCCGAAGGCGAGAAGTTCAAGGTCATGGAAGTCGCCGAAGCCGCCAAGTGGGCCGACGTGATGATGATGCTCACCCCCGACGAATTGCAGGGCGACATCTATCGCGAGCACCTCGCCGCCAACATGAAGCAGGGCGCGGCGCTGATGTTCGCGCACGGCCTCAACGTGCATTTCAACCTGATCGAGCCGCGCGCCGATCTCGACGTGCTGATGATCGCGCCGAAGGGCCCCGGCCACACCGTGCGCTCGGAATATCAGCGCGGCGCCGGCGTGCCCTGCCTGATCGCGATCCATCAAGGACGCTTCCGGCAACGCGCACGATCTCGGCCTGTCTTACGCCTCGGCGATCGGCGGCGGCCGCGCCGGCATCATCGAGACCACGTTCAAGGAAGAGTGCGAGACCGACCTGTTCGGCGAGCAGACCGTGCTGTGCGGCGGCCTCGTCGAACTGATGAAGGCCGGCTACGAGACGCTGGTGCGAAGCCGGCTACGCGCCGGAGATGGCCTATTTCGAATGCGTCCACGAAGTGAAGCTGATCGTCGACCTGATCTATGAAGGCGGCATCGCCAACATGAACTACTCGGTGTCGAACACCGCCGAGTACGGCGAATACGTCTCCGGCCCGCGCGTCATCACGCCGGAAGACGAAGGCCGAGATGAAGCGCGTGCTTGACCGACATTCAGTCCGGCCGCTTCACCCGCGACTGGATGCTGGAGAACAAGGTCAACCAGACCTCGTTCAAGGCGACCCGCGCCAAGCTCGCCGAGCACCCGATCGAGCAGGTCGGCGCCAAGCTGCGCGAGATGATGCCGTGGATCAAGCAGCGCGCGCTGGTCGACAAGAGCAAGAACTAGTCTTGCATGTTGCGCATCGCAGCCATAACGGCGGCCGCCCTGATCGGGGCGGCCGCTTCTGCATCGGCCGGCGACCAGGGCGAACCCGATCAGGATTGCGGCGTCAGCACGCCGGAGATGGTGGATTGTCTCAACGCCAAGACCGCGCAATGGGACAAGCGCATGACCATCGCCTATCAACGCATGCTGAAGGCGGGATCGCCGGAGCAGCGCAAGCAATTGCGCGTGGCGCAGCGGCTGTGGATCCAATACCGCGACGCCAACTGCCTCTATTATGACCTCGGCGAGGGCAGCATCGCAAAAATCGATGCGGCCGAATGCATACGCAGCATGACCGAAGCCCGCGCGAAAGAACTTGAACGCGAAGACCGCAATTAGCGGCTGTTTCGTCTAGTCTCGCCCGCCAGCCAGCGCGCCACCTCGTCCGGCCGACGTATCGCCGTTGCCGGCGCGCGCATTGGCTGCGCGCATGGTGGCGACCGGGATCGCGCCGATCAGCGGCTTGAGCGCGGCGATCAGCGTCTCGTCATGGGCGCGGCGCGGCGACAGCAGCAGGATCGCGTCATAAGGCGGGATTGCGTGCTTGGGATCGTCCAGCACCGTCAGATCGAATTTGGCGATCTGGCCGTCGCTGGTATAGGCCGAGATCACATCGACCTCGCCGTCGGCCGCGGCGCTATACATGAACTCCGGCTGCATCTGGCGCTGGGCGCGGAAGTTCAAGCCATAGGCTTTGCGCAGCGCGTCCCATTCGGGCCGCGCGAAGAATTCGTAATCGCCGGCAATGGTGAGTTGGGCTGCATGCGCGGCCAGATCGGCGATGCTGCGGATACCGAGCGCCTGCGCCTTCTTCGCCGACATCGCCAGCGCATAGGCGTTTTCAAATCCGAGCCCGCCGAGCATGCGGATGCCGTGCGTGGTCTCAAGCCAGCGCGACAGTTCGGCCAGCACCTGCGCGCGCGGCAGCACATCGTTGCGGTGCATGCGGTTGGCCCACAGCGTGCCGGAATAATCCACCGCGACGTCGACCTCATTGGCGGCAAGCGCGTCGAACAGCACGTTGGAGCCGAGCCCGGGCCGCCGCGACGCGGTGAGACCGGCGGCGCCCAGCCGCTGCTCGATCAGCGCCGCCAGCACATATTGTTCGGTGAAGGTCTTGGCGCCGATCACGTAAGTGGCTTGCGTGCGCGCGAGGCCGGGGACCAGCGCGCCGAGCACGATTGCCACCAGACCGAGGCCGCCGAGCATGACCCGCAGGCGGCTGCGCCGCCCGACGCCGGTCTCGATCAAAGCCAGCAACTGATCGACCGCGAGCGCCAGCACGGCGGCGGCGACGCAGCCGAACGCCACCGACACCCAGTTCTGCGTCTGCAAGCCGCTGAAGATGTAATTGCCGAGGCTGGTCTGGCCTATCGGCGTCGCGAGGGTCGCGGTGCCGATCACCCAGACCGCGGAGGTGCGAATGCCGGCCATGATGATGGGCAGCGCCAGCGGCAGCTCGATGTCCCACAATATGCGCCACGGCGTGGCGCTGAAGATGCGCGCGGCCTCGCGCAGGCGGTTGTCGATGGCGTCGAGCCCGGTCACGGTGTTGCGGATGACCGGCAGCATCGCGTAGAGCGCCAGCGCCAAGACCGAGGGCAGGAAGCCGAGCGCCGAAAAGCCCTTGCCGAAGATGCGCTCGGTCAGGGCGGACAACGCGAGCAGCAGCGGATAAAACAACGCCAGCAGCGCCAGGCCCGGAATGGTCTGCACGACGCTGGCCACACCCAACAGGCCGGCGCGCAGCACCGGGCGGCGGACCGACAGGATCGCCAGCGGCAGGCTGATGCCGAGGCCGAGCGCCAGCGCGGTGACGCTCACCAGCACATGGCTTGCGAGGTAATCCGGCAGTTTCGCGAAAGCGTCGGCAAAGCGGGGATCGAGGGTCATCGCCGCAATGGTATCTGTTTGGCGGCAAATGCAAAAATAGCCTGCCGCGGGTCCGCCAACGGCTTGAAATGACGGTTTGATTACAGTCTTATGACAGCGGGCCTTGCGCTGGGGTAAAGAGTGCTCATTGCCGGGCAGGGCCGCTCGTTGGCCATGCTGTCCGCCGCCGCCTCTCTGATCCACCGCCTCGCGTTTCCCGAGGCCATTTCGCGTCGCGATGCCGCAACTTTGGCGCTAGTCGCGATACTCCAAGTTGCCGCGCTCGTCATTCTGGCCGCCACCGAAATCGAACTGGTCGACAAGACAGCCTTCCTGTTGGCCTGGGCGGTGTTGAACTGTTTCTGGCTCGCCACGCTGCGGCGGCCCGCGATCGCTGCGCTGCTGTCGCTGACGCTGGTCGTCGTCTTGATCGTGCTGTCGCAATTCAAGCACGACAAGCTGATGATGACGGTCAATTTCGTCGACCTCTTGATCATCGATCCGGATACCTCGGCCTTCCTGCTCACCATCATGCCGAAGCTGCGCTGGCCGATTGCGTTCGGCGCAATCGCCGCCGTTCCGCTGCTGGCCGTGGTCTGGCGTCTCGATCCGTTCCGCGTGCGCCGGCGCGTCGCCGCGCTTGGCGGCGCCTTATGCCTGGGCGCGCTGACGGCGCTGTCGCTGGCGTCGCCGACGTCGCTCTATGACGAGTTCTTTCCGCATAATTACGTTTCGAAATTCGCCCGCTCCGGCGTCGAGGCGATCTACGAATTGGCGACGCATGGGCTGCTGGAATCCGATGCGACCGCGGCCGAGCAACTGCGATCGGACGCCGGCGTCGCCTGCAGCCCTTCCGGAAAACTGCCGCACATTATAATGGTGCACGATGAATCGAGCTTCGACATCACCGCGGCGCCCGGCATCAACGTGCCGCCCGGCTACCACAAACATTTCCGCTCGTTCGACGGCACGCCGCGCAAGCTGATCGTGGAAGGCGCCGGCGGCCCGAGCTGGTTCACCGAGTACAACGTGCTGACCGGATTGTCGGCGCGCTCCTACGGCCGCTTCGCCACATCGGTCACGCGCATCGCCGGCGGGCGCGTGGCGCGCGGGCTGCCAAGTTCGCTCAGCCGCTGCGGCTACAAGACATTCACGCTGTATCCGTTCTACGGCGCCTTTCTCGGCTCGCGCAGTTTTCAGACCACCGCCGGGGTCGAGCACTACATGGACATGAAGGACCTCGGCACCCGCGGCATCGAACCCGACAGCTTCTATTTCGACCAGGCGGAAAAAATCATCGCGCGCGAACGCGGCGAAGGGCCGCTGTTCCTGTTCGTCTATCTCGCCGCCAATCATTTCCCGTGGAATACCCGCTTCCGTCCGGAGCTGACGCCGGACTGGCGCGATCTCGGCAATGTTCCGAGCATCGATGAATATATCCGGCGGCAGGGCCTGACCGCGCATGACTACGCCGCGTTGCTCGCGCGGCTCAAGCGCGAGTTTCCGAGCGAGTCGTTTCTGATCGTGCGCTTCGGCGACCACCAGCCCGAATTCGCCTACCGCATCGTCGACCCCACGCTCAACGAGGCGGCGATCGCGCGGCACTTGCAGGCTTTCGATCCGCGCTACTACACCAGCTATTACGCCATCGACGCGGTCAATTTCACGCCGGTCGATCTGTCCTCGGCGCTGCCGACGCTGGACGCGCCCTATCTGCCGCTGGTGGTGCAGGAAGCCGCCGGCGTGCCGCTCGATCCGTCCTTCGCCGAACAGAAGAAGATCCTGAAGCGCTGCCATGGGTTGTTCTACCGCTGCAAAGCAGGTGCGGAGGCGAGCCGGTTCAACCGGCTGCTGATCGACGCCGGCCTGATCAAGGGCCTCTAGCCTTCGGGCTTTGCAAGGCGCGATGTCCCGGATAGTTTGCTGCCGAGCATTGCCGCCAAAGGTGCGATGCCGGGAGGGGACATGGCAGTTGGCGCGACAGCGCAGACAAACGCGCCGGCCGCGGTCGCGCTGAACGGTGTCGACGTCGCCTTCCGCCTGGCCGGCGGCGGGGTCTACACCGCGGTCGCCCAAGCCACGCTCAATGTCGCTGACGGCGAATTCGTCGCCATTGTCGGGCCGACCGGCTGCGGCAAATCCACGCTGCTCAACGTCACCGCCGGGCTGCTCGGGCCGGCGGCTGGACACACCGAGATATTCGGGACTGCGCTCGCCGGCCTCAATCGCCAGGCCGGCTACTTGTTTCAGGCCGACGCGCTGTTTCCATGGAAGACCGCGCTGGAAAACGTCGCCATCGGCCTGGAGACCGCGGGCATCCCGTCGAGCCAGGCCCGGCCGCGCGCGCAAGAATGGCTGACGCGGGTGGGGCTAGGCTCGTTCGGCGACCGCTATCCGCACATGCTCTCGGGCGGCCAGCGCAAGCGCGTCGGCCTGGCGCAAGTGCTGATCCGCGATCCGAAGATCCTGCTGATGGACGAGCCGTTCGGCCCGCTCGATGCGCAGACCCGCCAGATCATGGGCAACCTGCTGCTCGATTTGTGGAATACCGACCGCAAGGCGGTGCTGTTCGTCACCCACGATCTGGAAGAGGCGATCGCGCTGTCGGACCGCGTCGTCATCATGTCGGCGGGACCCGCGGCGCGCATCATCGGCGACTGGACCGTGAAGCTGACGCGGCCGCGCGATATCGCCGAGATCAAGCTCGACCACGATTTCCATGAACTGCACCGCGAGATCTGGCACATGCTCAAGGCCGAGGTGATCAAGGGCTATGCGCAAACCCAAGGAGCCTGATGCCAGCGCGCATGCCCTGCGTTAAGCTATGTTCGTCGAACTTTGAAACGTCAAAAAACTACGGGAGGACTACAATGTTGAAACCACTGCTTGCTGCCGCCGCTTCGGTACTGCTGCTGGCCGGAGCCGCTCACGCGGCCGAGCCGTTCGTGCTGACGTCGCCCGCCTTCAAGGACGGCACGCCGCTGGCGACCAAGAACGCCGGCAACATCAAGACCAATCCGAACTGTGTCGGTGAGAATGTGTCGCCGCCGCTGGCCTGGGCCAATCCGCCCGCCGGCACCAAGAGCTACGCCATCGCCATGGTCGACCCCGACGGACAGAACGGCCTCGGCGTCGTCCATTGGGTCGCCTACGGTATTCCGGCGTCGGTCACCAGCTTTGCCGAGGGCGAAACCGGCAAGCCGTCGGACAAATTCGTCGGCGGCAAGGGCACCGCGGGCAAGGACGTCTATCTCGGCCCGTGCACGCCGCCCAACACGGTCTACCACCATTATACGTTCACGCTGATCGCGACCGATCTCGAACCCAAAGCGCTGGAGCCGGGACTGACCCGCGATGAGCTGTTCGCCAAGCTCAAGGGTCACGCCAAAGGCGCGACCGGTTTGATCGGGCTGTTCAAGAAACCTTGATGGACGTTTCCGCAGCCCATTCGGCCGCCATGCAGCGAGGAGGGGATCGATGAGACAGGTCAATCTCCTCCTGCTGCAAATTCTCGTCGCCGTCGTCACGCTCGCCGCGTGGTACGCGCTCTCGAGCTATCCGGTGTTCGGCAAGATATTGCTGCCGCCGTTCTTCTTTTCCAATCCGGTCGACGTCGCCGATCAGATCGTCGTCTGGTTCGCCACCGGCGTGATCTGGAAGCATCTCTGGGTGACGCTGATCGAGGCGACGCTGGCCTTCGTCATCGGCTCGATCGGCGGCGTGCTGGTCGGCTTCTGGTTCGCGCGCCAGCCGCGCACCGCCGCGGTGTTCGATCCTTACGTCAAGATGGCCAATGCGCTGCCGCGCGTGGTGCTGGCGCCGATCTTCACGCTGTGGCTCGGCCTCGGCATCTGGTCGAAGGTGGCGCTCGGCGTCACGCTGGTGTTCTTCATCGTGTTTTTCAACGTCTATCAGGGCGTCAAGGAAGTCTCACCGACGGTGCTGGCCAATGCCCGCATGCTCGGCATGAGCGAGCGGCAATTGATGCGCCACGTCTATTGGCCGTCGGCTTTGTCGTGGATGTTCTCGTCGCTGCATACTTCTGTTGGTTTTGCTGTTGTTGGTGCTGTGGTCGGCGAATATCTCGGCTCGGCGGCGGGCCTCGGCTACCTGATCCAGCAGGCCGAAGGCGTGTTCGACGTCGCCGGCGTGTTCGCCGGTATGTTCGTGCTGGCGGCGTTCGTGATCGCGATCGACACGCTGGTGACGATTGTCGAGAGGCGCCTGCTGGTGTGGCGGCCGGTGGCGAGCGACGCGCGACCCTGACGCGGCGATTCGCTTAGATTATTTTTCATCACGGCATTCGCCTGGTGGTGCGATGGTGCGCGTTCGCGCATCGGCATGCGTTGTTTTCCCGATGCGCGCTACAGCCGGCTACCGCTTCGCTTACAGTAAAAACCGAAGCCGGCGAAAAAGTTCCGATTGTTGGCAGATACGAACCGCCACGTTAACGCGTTGCTGCCAGTATTGCGTGAGTTCGCGCGGCATTTCTGCGCGCGCATCGCCGTTTGACGATGTTGCACGTTGTCGAAGCAATCGTGCGAATCAATCGCGCGTCATTAAAGGCCTACGATGGAATATGTCGACTCTCCCGATCTCGTGAGAACCTCGCCTGGCGACGCCGGTGTGCGCAAGGATGTGGAAAAACATCTGGCGCAGATGGAAGGCCGCTACCGCGGGCTTCTGGAAGCGGCGCCCGACGCCATGGTGGTGGTGAATACCGGCGGCGAGATCGTCCTGCTCAATGTGCAGGCCGAGAAGCAGTTCGGCTATCGCCGCGACGAACTGCTCGGGCAGAAGGTCACCAACATCATTCCGGTCGGCTTCGCCGAGCGGCTGATCGCCGACGATCTTCGCGTCCGCGGAGGACGCGCTGGCGCAGCAGATCGGCACCGGCATCGAGCTGATCGCGCTGCGCAAGGATGGCAGCGAGTTTCCGATCGAGATCATGCTGAGCCCGCTGGACAGCGCCGAGGGCACGCTGGTGACGGCCGCGATCCGCAACATCAGCGTGCGCAAGGCGGCCGACAAGGTGCTGGCGCAGATGGAAGGCCGTTACCGCGGTCTCCTGGAAGCGGCGCCCGACGCCATGGTGGTGGTGAATACCGACGGCGAGATCGTCCTGCTGAACGTGCAGGCCGAGAAGCAGTTCGGCTACCGCCGCGACGAACTGCTCGGGCAGAAGGTCACCAACATCATTCCGGTCGGCTTCGCTGAGCGCCTCATCGCCGACGATCTTCGGTCGTCGGAGGATGCGCTGGCGCAGCAGATCGGCACCGGCATTGAGCTGATCGCCTTGCGCAAGGACGGCACCGAATTCCCGATCGAGCTGATGCTGAGCCCGCTGGACAGCGCCGAAGGCACCCTGGTGACGGCCGCGATCCGCAACATCAGCGTGCGCAAGGCGGCCGACAAGGTGCTGGCGCAGATGGAAGGCCGTTATCGCGGCCTTCTGGAAGCCGCCCCTGACGCCATGGTCGTGGTCAATACGGACGGCGAAATCGTGCTGCTCAATGTGCAGGCAGAAAAGCAATTCGGCTACCGCCGCGATGAACTGCTCGGGCAGAAGGTGACCAATATCATTCCGATTGGCTTTGCCGAGCGCCTCATCGCCGACGATCTTCGCTCGTCGGAGGATGCGCTGGCGCAGCAGATCGGCACCGGCATCGAACTGATCGCGTTGCGCAAGGACGGCAGCGAATTCCCCATCGAATTGATGCTGAGCCCGCTGGACAGCGCCGAGGGAACCCTGGTGACCGCCGCGATCCGCAACATCAGCGTACGCAAGGCCGCCGACAAGGTTCTGGCGCAGATGGAAGGCCGTTATCGCGGCCTGCTGGAAGCGGCGCCCGACGCTATGGTGGTGGTAAACGAGAACGGCAATATCGTGCTGCTGAACGTGCAGGCGGAAAAACAGTTCGAATACAGCCGCAATGAGCTGGTCGGGCAGCCGGTCACCAACATTATTCCGGAAGGCTTCGCGGAACGGCTGATCGCCGACGATCTGCGCTCCGCGGAAGACGCGCTGGCGCAGCAGATCGGCACCGGCATCGAACTGCACGGACGGCGGAAGAACGGCAGCGAATTCCCGATCGAGCTGATGCTGAGCCCGCTGGACAGCGCCGAAGGAACTTTGGTCACCGCGGCGATCCGCAACATCACCACGCGCAAGAGGGCGGAATCCCACCTGCTGCAGAAGGTCGAGGAGCTGAACCGCTCGAACGAGGAACTGCAGCAGTTCGCCAACATCGCTTCGCACGATTTGCAGGAGCCGCTGCGCATGGTGGCGAGCTACACGCAGCTTCTAGCGCGGCGCTACAAGGGCAAACTCGACCCCGACGCCGACGATTTCATCGCTTTCGCGGTAGACGGCGCCAGCCGCATGCAGCGGCTGATCCACGATCTGCTGGCCTATTCGCGCGTCGGCACCAAAGGCAAGGAATTGCAGAATACGTCCAGCGAGAACGCGTTGGACCAGGCGTTGCTCAATCTGCGCGGCGCCATCGAAGAGCACGGCGCGCAGGTCTCTCACGATCCGCTGCCCACCGTGATGGCGGACGAGATGCAACTGACCCAACTGTTTCAGAATCTTGTCGGCAATGCCCTCAAGTACCAAAACGGCGGCATTCCCGCGGTTCATATCTCCGCCGCCAAGAATGGCGGGGATCAGTGGAATTTCTCGGTCAAGGACAATGGACTTGGAATCGATCCGCAGTACTTCGAGAAAATCTTTGGAATGTTTCAGCGGCTGCATAAGCGCGAAGAATTCGCCGGCACCGGCATCGGCTTGGCCATCTGCAAGAAGATTGTCGAACGGCATGGCGGCAAAATTTCGGTCGAATCACAGCTCGGTCAGGGTTCCACTTTCCACTTTACCCTGGCCGGCATCGAGAGGGGTTCATGAGGACCAATGACAATGGGAATGAATCGCGCGCCATAGAGGTGCTGCTGGTCGAAGACAGTCCTGGCGACGTCCGCTTGACTCAGGAAGCCTTCCGCGAGGCCAACGGTGCGATCAAGTTGCACGTGGCGACCGACGGCGTGGAAGCCATGGCTTTTCTTCGGAACGAGGGCGTCCACGCTAACGCACCGCGCCCGGACATGATCTTGCTGGATCTCAACCTTCCGAGAATGGATGGCCGCGAGGTTCTGGCGCACATCAAGGAAGATGACCGCTTGAAAACGATTCCGACCGTCATCCTGACCACCTCGAACGCGGAAGCAGATGTTCTGACGAGCTACCGACTGCAGGCAAACTGTTACCTCTGCAAGCCGGTGCAACTGCCGGATTTCGAGAACGTCGTAAAAAGCATCAATGATTTCTGGCTGACAAAGGCGCAGTTACCGGCGCATCGATAGTGCGGCGGAAGATTCCTGATAAAACAGAATGGGAAGTCATGCACAAAGAAGTACTGTTGGTCGAAGATAGTCCCGGCGATGTACGGCTGACGCAGGAAGCATTCCGCGACGCCAACAGATCCATCCGCATTCACGTGGCGTCGGACGGCGTCGAGGCCATGGCCTTTCTCAAGAAGGAGGGCATCCATTCTTATGCCCCGCGCCCGGATATCATTCTGCTCGATCTCAACCTGCCCAAAATGGATGGCCGGGAAGTTCTGGCCCAGATCAAAGCGGATGGCGGCTTGAAAACGATCCCGACCGTCATCCTGACGACGTCGGAAGCTGAGACCGACATCGTGAAAAGTTATCAACTGCAGGCCAACTGCTATCTCACCAAGCCCGTGCAGTTCGACGAATTCGCCAGCCTGGTGAAAATCATCAATGATTTCTGGCTGACCAAGGTCAAGCTGCCGCAGCCGACACAAACCTGACGCCTATGAAATCGATCAATTCAATTCTGCTCGTCGAGGATAATCGCGGCGACGCGCGGCTGCTGCAGGAGATGTTCAAGGAGCGTGATACGGTTCACTGCACCTTGAACCATGTCGAGTCCATGATGGCCGCCGAGCAGCATCTCGCCGAGCACGCGGTCGACTTGATATTGCTCGATCTGGGCTTGCCGGATGCCGACGGGTTGGGCGCTATCCGGCGGATTCGCGCCGCCGCGCCCAGCATTCCGCTGGTGGTGCTGACCGGTTTGGACGATGACGAACTGGCTGTCCAGGCCCTGCATGAAGGCGCGCAGGACTTTCTCATCAAGGGCCAAATCGACACGCGCGGGCTGTTGCGCGCCATGCGCTATGCCAATGAACGCAAGCGCCTGGAATCGCTGAAGAGCGAATTCGTTTCTTCCGTCAGCCATGAACTGCGCACGCCGTTGACGTCGATTTCCGCTTCGCTCGGCCTGCTGGTGGGTAAAACGGCCGGCGAGCTGCCGGCTCCTGCCGCACATCTGATCGGGATCGCGCATTCCAACAGTCTAAGACTCGTGGGGCTGGTCAATGACATTCTCGATATCGAGAAGCTGGATGCCGGAAAGACTGTCTTTAATTACGAACGGGTCGACGTTCGACGGCCGATCGAATTGGCGATCAAGGCCAACTTGGGATCGGCCGAAGCCGCCGGCGTGCGGATCATATGCGATATCCATGCCGGCGCCGTCGTGGAAGTCCGGGCCGATCCGGAACGGCTCGCCCAGGCGCTGACCAATCTGCTGTCGAATGCCGTCAAGTTTTCGCCGCGGGATGCCGAAGTGGAGGTTACGGTTACGAGTAAATCCAACGAGATAAGAATCTCGGTGCGCGACCACGGCGCCGGGATTCCGGACGATTTCAAGCCGCGAATCTTCGAGCGGTTCGCGCAGGCCGATGGCACCGACACCCGGCTGCGCGGCGGCACCGGGCTCGGGCTGAGTATCGTCAAGCAGATCGTCGACCGGCTGGGCGGCAAGGTGGGCTTTGGCGACGCGCCCGGCGGCGGAGCGTTGTTCTATATCGATATGCCCTGCTGGGTGGCGGACGGCGACGTGGCGACGGAAACCGAGGCGCAGCTTGAAGCGCTTAAGCAGATTCACCGTGAGTTCGCTCGCGATGAGCCGGATTTGCCGCGCCAACCGCCGCGGACGGAGCCCGCCGTTTCCAAACGAGCCTAGCGGTTGTTACCTTAAGGCCGGGCCTCGGCTTTTCCGGCCCAGGCCCTAGGCAGGCTGGCCGCGCTGGCTTATCGTCCGCGCTGAAATGGCCTGCGCAAAGGCCAGTTGAAGCAAGGGAGGAATTCATGTCCGCAATGTTCCGGCGCGTGGTGACGACGCTTGCAGCCTTGGTGCTGTCGTCGGGCCTCGCATTCGCGCAATCGAAGGTCACCATCGCCATCGGCGGCGCCTCGTGCCTGTGCTATCTGCCGACCATGCTGGCGGAGTCGCTCGGCGAATTTAAAAAGGCCGGCCTCAACGTCGAGGTGGTGCAGTTCAAGGGCGGTTCGGAGTCGCTCAAGGCGGTGATGGGCGGCTCAGCCGACGTCGCCTCCGGCTATTTCGACCACTGCGTCAATCTCGCGGCCAAGGGCCAGCATCTGCAGTCCTTCGTGGTCTATGACCGCTTCCCGGGCTTCGCACTGGTGGTGTCGCCCAAGCACAATGCCGAGATCAAATCGATCAAGGACCTCGCCAACAAGAAAGTCGGTGTCAGCGCGCCCGGCTCGTTCGACCGACTTCTTCCTGAAGTACACGCTGAGCAAGAATGGCGTCGATCCGAATTCGGTCGGCGTGATCGGCGTCGGCCTCGGCGCGACCGCGATCGCCGCAATGGAGCAGGGCCAGATCGATGCCGCGATCATGCTCGATCCGGCGGTGACGGTGCTGGCCGGCAAGTACAAGGATCTCAAGATTCTCAGCGACACCCGTTCGCAGAAGGACACGCTGGCGGTGTTCGGCGGCGAATATCCGGGCGGCGCGCTCTATGCCCAGACCGCCTGGGTGCAGTCGCACGAGAAGGAAGTGCAGGCCATGGCCAGTGCGATCGTCTCGACGCTGAAATGGATTCACTCGCACACGCCGGAAGAGATCACCGAGAAGATGCCGCCGGAACTGGTCGGCAAGGACAAGCCGGGCTACATCGCCGCGCTCAAGAACACGCTGCCGATGTATTCGGAAACCGGCCGCATGGACCCGAAGGGCGCCGCCGCCGTGCTGGCGGTGTTCAGCCAGTCGTCGCCCGACGTCGCCAAGGCCAATATCGACCTGTCGAAGACCTTCACCAACAAATATGTCGACGCGGCGAACAAGACCACGGGGATGAAATAGGCTTTATCGAAGTCCATTCTAAATGCGGCACACGGCGGGGAACTTCCCCGCCGTGTCTGTTATTATCGAGGCGCATGAACCTTCTCTCGATCCAGTCCCATGTCGCCTACGGCCATGTCGGCAATGACGCCGCGGTGTTTCCGCTGCAGCGCCTGGGCGTGGAAGTGTGGCCGGTGCATACCGTGCAGTTCTCCAACCACACCGGCTACGGCAAGTGGCAGGGCCGGGTCTTCGACGCCGGCATGATCCGCGAGGTGGTGGGGGGCATCGAGCAGCGCGGCGTGCTCGGGGAATGCGACGGCGTGCTGTCGGGCTATATGGGCGGCGCCGATATCGGTGCGGCCATCCTCGACGCGGTGGCGACCGTCAAGCGGGCCAATCCGTCGGCGCGCTATTGTTGCGATCCGGTGATCGGCGATGTCGGCCGCGGCATTTTCGTGCGCGAGGGCATTCCGGAATTCATCAAGGCCAAGGCGGTGCCGGCCGCCGATATCATCACGCCCAATCAATTCGAGCTGGATTATTTGTCCGGCCGCGCCAGCGCGACGCTCGGCCAGGCGCGCGATGCGGTCAAGGCGGTGCACGCGCTGGGGCCGGGCATCATCCTGGTGACCTCGCTGCATACCGACGACACGCCGCAAGACGCGGTCGATCTGCTGGCGTCGGATGACAAAGGCTGCTTCCGCCTGCGCACGCCGAAATTGCCGCTGGTTGTGAACGGCGCGGGCGACGCCATCGCCGCGCTGTTTTTCGCGCACGTATTGCGCACCGGCAAGATCGACGAGGCGCTGGCGCGCGCGGCCTCAAGCATCTTCGGCGTTCTCGCCAAGACGGCGGAAGCGGGCGCCAGCGAGATCCAACTGGTCGCCGCGCAGGACGAGATCGTCAATCCAAGCCGAATATTCGAAGCGGAAGAAATCCGTTCATGAAATTCAAACAATGAACGACGCGCCCTTGGTGTTTCACGTCGACCGGCTCGAACTTAACTACACGCCGAAGGTCTGGGCCTTTGCGGTCGAGCGCCGCGCGGCAATCGAAGAATTCTTCGCAGGCCTGCAGCGCGACAAGCCGATGGTCTGGAACGGCCGCGTGCTGTTGCTGCACCGCCATGCGACAGCGGACGGCGTGTTCCGGGGCGAGTTTCTGGAGACCGACTATGCCGGCTTTGCCGCGTGGATCGCCTGGGGCCGGCCGGAGGCCTCGGCCTATGATTGCTTCGGCGCGCCGGCGATCCTGTCCGCCGACGGCGCCTTTCTGCTGGGACGCATGGGTCCGCATACCGCCAATACCGGCAAGATTTATTTCCCGGCCGGGACGCCCGAGCCCGGCGATATTGTCGACGGCAAGATCGACTTCGACTTCAGCGTGCGGCGCGAGTTGAAGGAGGAGACCGGCCTCGAAATGGCGGAATTTTCCGCGGAGCCGGGATGGACGACGGTGATCGATGGCGCGCTGATCGTGCATATCAAGGTGCTGCGATCGGACCAGAGCGCCGAAATGTTGCGTTCGCGCATTCTCGACCACCTGGCGCGCGAGCCGCAGCCGGAGCTCTCCGATATTCTGATCGCGCGCGGGCCCGGCCGACTTCGACCCGATGATGCCCGGCTTCGTCACGGGTTTCCTGGCGCAACGCTTTGCCGGCGGCTAGAGTTGCGCCGGGCGGGCGATTGCGCGTGAGAGGTAACATGAAGCTCGACAACATCGCCAAGCGGTTTCGTGTCGACAAGACGAAAAAGTTTCGTCTGTCCGATCACAGTCCGGCCGAATGCTGCGGCCTTACCATTGAAAAAGCCGAAGCCAAGGAAATGCTCGCCGAAGGCATCGACCGGCTGAACGAATTGCAGCAGCGTCTCTATGCCAGCGACCGCTGGTCGGTGCTGATCGTGTTGCAGGCGATGGATGCCGCCGGCAAGGACAGCCTGATCAGGCACGTGATGACCGGGCTCAATCCGCAAGGCGTCGAGGTGCATTCCTTCAAGCAGCCGAGCGACGAGGAACTGGCGCATGATTTCCTTTGGCGCGTCGGCGTGCGCGCGCCGGCGCGCGGCCGCATCGGCATCTTCAACCGCTCGCACTACGAGGAAGTGCTCACGGTGCGGGTGCATCGCGAGTTGCTGTTGCAGCAGAAGCTGCCGCTCGAGCTGGACGGCAAGCATATCTGGAAGCATCGCTTCGACGATATCCGCGCCTTCGAGCAGCATCTGGCGCGCAACGGCACGCTGATCCTGAAATTCTTCCTCAACGTCTCGCAGGAGGAACAGCGCAAGCGCTTTCTCGACCGGCTGGAGCAGCCGGGCAAGCGCTGGAAGTTCTCCATGGGCGACGTCGCCGAGCGCAAGCTGTGGCCGAAATATATGGACGCCTATGAGGACCTGATCCGGCAGACCAGCCGGCCGGAGGCGCCCTGGTTCGTGGTGCCGGCCGACAACAAATGGTTCACGCGGCTGGTGGTGGCGGGCGCGATGGTGCAGGCGCTGGAAGGGCTCAAGCTCGAATACCCCAAAGTCGAGGGCAAGGCGCTCAAGGAGTTGGCGAAGGCGCGGACGGCATTGAAGGGGGAAAAGCCGTAGCGGCGATGACCGCGGGTCAGCAATGCTGACCTATCGGGCCGTCGCGCTTGATTCGGCCCGCCGTTTTCCGCTAGAAGCTGACTTCTTGAATGCGGTTAACGTGGACTTTACTTAAGTCCGCGACCTTAAGAGTCGAAGACAAGGGATTTTGAGGCAAATGTCGACGCGGCAGACCATCTGCGCGATCGGACGGGCGGCCGGCCAGGCCGAACCCGTTGCCTCCCTCATTCTGGGCATCGCTGCTTCTCCTTATCCGCCCCTGAGGGCCGGCAGGGCATATGCGCCTTGGCACTCTGGGGATCGACGGCAAGCAACCAGCACCCATTGAGCGCCCTTAAGCGGCGCATTCGACGAAAAGGACCAATCCAATGACTTCCCAGACTCAGTCCGACAAGGACCGCGTCGTTATCTTCGATACGACCTTGCGCGACGGCGAGCAGTGCCCCGGCGCCACCATGACCCATGAAGAGAAGCTCGAAGTCGCCGAGCTGCTCGACGACATGGGCGTCGACGTCATCGAGGCCGGCTTTCCGATCGCCTCGGACGGCGACTTCGCCGCCGTCAACGAGATCGCCAGGCGCGCCAAGAACTCGGTGATCTGCGGCCTGTCGCGCGCCTCGCCGAAGGACATCGACCGCTGCGCCGAAGCGATCAAACCGGCCAAGCGCAAACGCATCCACACCTTCCTGTCGACCTCGCCGGTGCATATGAAGTGGAAGCTTCAGAAGGAGCCGCACGAGGTCTACGAGATGGTGATCGGGCAGGTGACGCGCGCCCGCAGCCATACCGACGACGTCGAGTGGTCGGCCGAGGACGCGACCCGCACCGAAATCGACTTCCTCTGCCGCTGCGTGGAAGCCGCGATCAATGCCGGCGCCACCACCATCAATATCCCCGACACGGTCGGCTACACCGTGCCGGAGGAGCACTTCGCGTTGTTCAAGACGCTGCGCGAGCGCGTACCCAATTCCGACAAAGCGCGCTTCTCGGTGCATTGCCACAACGATCTCGGCATGGCGGTGGCCAATTCGCTCGCCGGCGTGAAAGCGGGTGCGCGCCAGATCGAATGCACCATCAATGGCATCGGCGAGCGCGCCGGCAATACGGCGCTGGAAGAAGTCGTGATGGCCATGAAGGTGCGCAACGACGTGTTGCCGTACTGGACCAACATCAACGCGTCGATGCTCACGCGCGCCTCCAAGCTGGTGTCGGCGGCGACCTCGTTCCCGGTGCAGTACAACAAGGCGATCGTCGGCCGTAACGCCTTCGCGCATGAGAGCGGCATCCATCAGGACGGCATGCTCAAGAACGCGCAGACCTACGAGATCATGACGCCGGAGACGGTCGGCGTGAAGCAGACCTCGCTGGTCATGGGCAAGCATTCCGGCCGGCACGCCTTCGTGCACAAGCTGGAAGAGCTCGGCTATGCGTTGGCGGCCAATCAGCTCGAAGACGCCTTCGTGCGCTTCAAGGCCTTGGCCGACAAGAAGAAGCAGATCTACGACGAGGATATCGAGGCCTTGGTCGACGAAGAGATCGCCACCGCGCATGACCGCATCAAGGTGCTGTCGTTGACGGTGATCGCCGGCACCATGGGCCCGCAATCGGCCACGCTCACCCTCGACATCGAAGGCAAGCACATCACCACGCAGACGACCGGCAACGGTCCGGTCGACGCCATCTTCAAGGCGATCCGCGAACTGGTGCCGCACGAGGCCAAGCTCGAACTCTACCAGGTGCATGCGGTGACCGAGGGCACCGATGCCCAGGCCGAAGTCTCGGTGCGGCTGTCGGAGGAGGGGCGTTCCTATACCGCCAAGGGCGCCGATCCCGATACCTTGGTCGCGTCGGCCAAGGCCTATCTCGGCGCGCTCAACAAGCTGACCAGCAAGCGCAACCGGGTGCCGGGCATCGAGAGCCGGATTCACTCCACCGACGTCGGCTAGCTTTCCGCGCCACCGAACCGAAAATCGAATGCCGCGCTTCGCAAGAGGCGCGGCATTTTGCGTTGCGTTAGATCAATTTGGCGCGGCGGCTGCGATGATATGCCCTCGCCAGCAAAGGTCCGCGCCGCCTTTTTACGATGATCCTAAGCGGGCCAATGCTGCCTATGGGACACTTGCCGGGAAACCGGTTGCATGCCGCTAATAGATTGAAAAAACAAGAAAAAACCGGGTCTAGCGGTCAAACAGGAGGATAACGCCTATGCGTCGATGGATTCTCGCGGCGGCTGCGGCCGCCATTTTCGCGGCCCCTAGCGCCGGCATGGCGCAGGCCCCGATTGTCATAAAATTCAGCCACGTCGTGGCGCCCAACACGCCCAAGGGCAAGGGCGCCGAGAAATTCAAGGAACTCGCCGAGAAGTACACCAACGGCAAGGTCAAGGTTGAGGTCTATCCGAACTCGACCCTTTACAAGGACAAGGAAGAGCTCGAGGCGCTGCAACTCGGTGCGGTGCAGATGCTGGCGCCGTCGAACTCGAAGTTCGGCCCGATCGGCATCAAGGATTTCGAGGTGTTCGACCTGCCGTTCCTGCTGCCGAGCTTGGCGTCGCTGCGCAAGGTCACCGAAGGTCCGATCGGCAAGAAGATGCTCTCGCTGCTCGACGCCAAGGGCATGGTCGGTCTCGCTTATTGGGACAACGGCTTTAAGCAGATGAGCGCCAACAAGCCGCTGCACATGCCGGCGGACTACAAGGGCCTCAAGTTCCGCATCCAATCCTCGAAGGTGCTGGAAGCGCAGTTCCGCCTGCTCGGCGCTACTCCGCAGGTGATGGCGTTCTCCGAGGTCTATCAGGCGCTGCAGACCGGCGTCGTCGATGGCCAGGAAAACACGCCGGCGAACATGTACACCCAGAAATTCGATGAAGTGCAGAAGTACACGACGCTGACCAATCACGGCTACATCGGCTACGTCGTGGTCGTGAATAAGAAGTTCTGGGACGGTCTGCCGGCCGATATTCGTGGCGAGCTCACGAAAGCGATGGCGGAATCGACGCAATACGCCAACACAATCTCCGCGCAGGAGAACGACGACGCGCTCGTCGAGATGAAGAAGAACGGCAAAACCACGTTCATCGTTCCGACCGCGGTCGAGATGGCGGCGATGCAGAAAGTCATGGAGCCGCTCTACAACGACATGGCCAGCCGCGTCGGCAAGCAGTTGATCGAAGACGTTCGCAAGACGGTGCAAGGCGCCACAAACTAACCAGACCATCACGGGCCCCGGCAGCACTGCCGGGGCTCGTTTCTCCATCCGGGCTGGGGGTTCCAACGTCGATTGAGATGGCGGCATGCGAGGCCGCCTTTTTGTAAATCAGGAATCTTCTGCCGCTGCGGCGAATTCACGCGTCTCAAGCGCAAGAGGGGAATTGTGTTTCTTCGAATTCTCGACCGCCTGGAAGAAACGATAATCGCCAGCCTGATTGCGGCCGCGACGCTGTTGATTTTTGTCGCCGTGGTGCAGCGCTACTTGATCGGCGTGCCGTTCCTTTATCCGTATTTCTATCCCTTCAATCTGACCTGGGCGCAGGAACTGTGCATCTACATGTTCGTGTGGATGGCCAAGTTCGGCGCGGCCTATGGCGTGCGCACCGGCATCCACGTCGGAGTCGATGTCATCGTCAACATGCTGCAGCCGAAGTACCGAACCAAGGTCGTTATGTTCGGATTGCTGGCCGGCGCGTTTTTCACCTTCGTGGTCGGGACCATGGGCGCCAAGTTCATCATGGAGCTTTATCCCACCGACCAAGTGTCGCCCGATTTGGAATTGCCGCGCTGGATCGTCTTCCTGTGCGTGCCGCTCGGCTCCTATCTGATGTGTTTCCGCTTTCTGCAGGTAGCCTGGGCCTATTGGCACACCGGCGAGTTGCCGCATCATGATCCCGGCCACGTCGAGGGCGTGGTCGAAAGCGCCGCTGCCGCCAGGGACCTGGCCGCGGAAGAACGCGCTCGGCAAGGGTGGCGCCCGATGAACAGCGCGCTGATTTTCGGGCTGCTGATCGCGCTGATGCTCACCGGCATGCCGATCTCGATTGCGCTCGGCTTGACCGTTCTCAGCTTCCTGTTTGTGATGACGCAAGTGCCGATCGAGGCGGTGGCGCTCAAGTTGTTCACCGGGATCGAGAGCTTCGAGATCATGGCGATCCCATTCTTCATTCTGGCCGGCAACTTCCTCACCCATGGCGGCGTCGCCCAACGCATGATCCGGTTCGCCACCACGATGGTCGGCCACTGGTATGGCGGGTTCGGGCTGGCGGCGGTGGTCGCCTGCGCCTTGTTCGCCGCCATCTCCGGTTCATCGCCGGCAACCGTGGTCGCGATCGGCTCGATCCTGCTGCCGGCGATGGTGCAGGCCGGCTATCCGAAGCGCTTCGGCGCTGGCGTCATTGCCACCTCCGGCGCGCTCGGCATCCTGATTCCTCCCTCGATCGTCATGGTGCTGTTCGCGGTGGCGACCGGCGGCAGCGCGGCGATTGATCCGGAAGGCAAGCGCGTGTTGTCGGCCTCGGTGGCGCAGTTGTTCATGGCCGGCGTCATCCCCGGCCTGATCCTCGCCTTCCTGCTCGGCATGACCACGTTCTATCGCGCGTGGAAGGGCAATTACCCGCGCATGCAGAAAGCGACCTGGGCGGAAGCCCTGAGCGCGTTCCGCGATTCAATCTGGGGGCTTCTGCTCATCGTGCTGGTGCTTGGCGGCATCTACAGCGGGCTGTTCACGCCGACCGAGGCCGCGGCCGTCAGCGCGGTCTATGCGTTCGTCGTCGCGGTATTCGTCTATAGCGATCTGAAATTGTCGGACATACCGAGGGTGTTGCTGTCGTCCGCCAATATGAGCGCGATGATCCTCTACATCATCACCAATGCCGTGCTGTTCTCCTTCTTGATGACCAGCGAACAAATTCCGCAGTCCATT
Organism: uncultured Alphaproteobacteria bacterium; assembly: GCA_963825015.1. Lineage (GTDB taxonomy): Bacteria > Pseudomonadota > Alphaproteobacteria > Rhizobiales > Xanthobacteraceae > Pseudolabrys. The sequence goes on from CAWGRN010000014.1 coordinate 155,373, forward strand.
ACGGCCTGGGTCACCGGCGCCGGCATCGGCAAGTTCGAGTTCCTGATGTTTGTGAACATTCTGCTGCTGGTGGCCGGCAATGTCATGGAGCCGTCGTCCATTGTGCTGATCACCGCGCCGATCCTGTTTCCGGTCGCGGTTGGATTGGGCGTCAATCCGGTTCATCTCGGCATTCTGATGACGGTGAACATGGAGGTCGGCATGTGCCATCCGCCGGTCGGGCTTAATCTCTATGTTGCGTCCGGCATCGCAAAAATGGGCATTACCGAACTGACCATCGCTGTGTGGCCGTGGCTGCTCACCATGCTGGGGTTCCTCTTCGTGGTGACCTATGTCCCCGAACTGTCGCTGTGGCTGCCGCGCGTGCTGGGAATGATGCATTGATCCTGGTGGCGATGCGCAAATATGATTGTAGATTGCGGGGTCGGCGCTACGCCCGCCCCATGCTGGCCGTAGGTCTACTTGCCGGGTAACCGGTTTAATGGCAGGCTAATTGGCGGAAATCTCAATAAAAAGCCGAATTCCATAATAAAACGGAGGAAAATCTCAATGCGCAAGTGGCTTCTAGCGGCGGCTGCGGCCGCCATTATCGCGGTTCCGGGCGCCGTCATGGCGCAGGCTCCGATCATCATCAAGTTCAGCCACGTCGTCGCCAACGACACGCCGAAGGGCAAGGGCGCGCTCAAGTTCAAGGAACTCGCCGAAAAATACACCAACGGCAAGGTGAAGGTCGAAGTCTACCCGAACTCGCAATTGTTCAAAGACAAGGAAGAGATGGACGCGCTGCAGCTCGGCTCCGTGCAGATGCTGGCGCCCTCGACCGCGAAATTCGCTCCGCTCGGCGCCAAGGAATTCGAGGCGCTCGACCTGCCGAACCTGTTCCCGGACGATGCGACTTACGCCAAGGTGATGAAGGGCGAGGTCGGCAAGTGGCTGTTCAAGAAGCTCGAGCCGAAGGGCATCACCGGCCTGGCGTTCTGGGACAACGGCTTCCACATGGTCTCGGCCAACCGGCCGCTGCTCAACCCGGCGGATTTCCAGGGCCTCAAAGTCCGCATCTCCGGCTCTAAGGTTGCCGATCAATATTTCCGTCTGGTTGGCGCGATCCCGCAGATCATGGCCTTCTCGGAAGTCTATCAGGCACTGCAAACCGGCGTGGTCGATGGCTGCGAGAACACGCCGTCGAACTACCTGACGCAGAAGTTCCACGAAGTGCAGAAGCACATCACCGTCTCCAACCACGCCCATCTGCAATATGCGGTGATCGTCAACAGCAAGTTCTGGAATGGACTGCCGGCCGACATCCGTAAGCAACTCGAAAAAGCGATGGATGAAGCGACCGACTACACCAACTCGATCGCCCACAAGGAAAACGTGGACGCGCTCGCTGAGATCAAGGCCTCCGGCAAGACCACGTTGCACTATCTGACGCCGGAACAGCGCAAGGCCTGGCAGGTAGCGATGGCACCGACCTACCAATGGGCCAAAGGCCGCGTTGGGCCGGAAGTGCTCGATATCTTGTCCAAGGCTCTCAACGTAAAAATGAACTAATCGGCGCGACGATTGGACACGATTTCGGCCGGGAGCGCTCTCGCTTCCGGCCGTTTTCGGCATGAGGCTCGGGGAGAAGCACGTGCTGGGGCGAATTCTCGACCATCTCGAGGAGTGGCTGATCGCGACATTGATCGCGGCCGCGACTTTTTTGATCTTCGTCGCGGTGCTCCATCGTTACGGCACCGGCCTTTCGATTGACTTGTCGAAATCGGCAACCGCGCATGGCTGGACGCTGCTCGCGTCCGCGCTGCTTGCCATCTTCCGCTGGCTCAGCTCCTGGGACCTGTCCTGGGCGCAAGAGCTGTGCATCTACATGTTCATCTGGATGGCGAAGTTCGGCGCGGCCTATGGCGTGCGCACGGGCATCCACGTCGGCGTCGACGTGTTCGTCAATCTGCTGGGGCCGACTTCGCGCAAGCGCGTGATCGTGTTCGGGCTTTTGTCCGGCGCGCTGTTCACCGCCACCGTGGCGCTGTTCGGCGGCGCCTTCGTCTGGAAAGTCTACCACACCGGCATCCGGTCGAACGACCTGGAAGTGAGAATGTGGATCGTGTTCTCGGCGATCCCGCTCGGCTCCGGCTTGATGTGTTTCCGGTTCCTGCAAGTCGCCTGGTGGTTTTTTTGGACCGGCGAGCTGCCGCATCACGACGCCGGCCATGTCGAAGGCGTTGAGGTCGACAATCTTCATCCCGAGCCTGTCGCGGGCGATACCGGCAGGAGCGATTCCCGTGCGCTCGGGCTGATCATCATCCTCGTTCCACTGCTGATCGTGGCGGTTTGTTTCGCGCATGAAGCCGGCCTTGTGCCGCTGCCGCAAGGCATGCGTGCCTTTATCCTGTTTGCGCTGCTAATCGCGCTGATGTTCACCGGCATGCCGGTGTCGATCGCGCTCGGTCTGACCGTTTTGACCTTCATGTTCACGCTCACCGAGGTGCCGACCGAGTCGGTGGCGCTCAAGCTGTTCACCGGGATCGAGAGCTTCGAGATCATGGCGATCCCGTTCTTCATCCTGGCCGGCAATTTCCTCACCCATGGCGGCGTCGCCAAGCGCATGATCAATTTCGCCACCTCCATGGTGGGGCACTGGTATGGCGGCCTCGGCCTGGCGGGCGTGCTGGCTTGCGCGCTGTTTGCCGCGGTGTCGGGTTCGTCGCCGGCGACGGTGGTCGCGATCGGCTCGGTGATCCTGCCGGCGATGGTGGCGCAGGGCTTTCCGAAGCGGTTCGGCGCCGGCGTTATCGCCACTTCGGGCGCGCTCGGCATCCTCATCCCGCCGTCGATCGTGATGGTGCTCTACGCGGTCGCCACCAATTCCTCGATCGGCAAGCTGTTCATCGCCGGTGTCGTTCCCGGCATCGTGCTGGCCACCATGCTCGGCGCCACCACGTGGTACCGCGCTTGGCGCGGCGGCTATCCGCGCATGCCGCGCGCCACCTACAAGGAGCGCTGGATTGCGTTCCGCGAGTCGATCTGGGGCCTGCTGCTGATCGTCATCGTGATGGGCGGCATCTACACCGGCCTGTTCACGCCGACCGAGGCCGCCGCCATGAGCGCGGTCTATGCCTTCATCGTCGCGGTCTATGTCTACAAGGATCTCAAATTAAGCGACGTGCCGCGCGTGCTGCTGTCGTCGGCAAGCTTGAGCGCGATGCTGCTCTACATCATCACCAACGCGATTCTGTTCTCGTTCCTGCTGACTTACGAGAATATTCCGCAGGCGCTGGCGCAGTGGATCACCGACATGGGGCTGGGCTGGATCAGCTTCCTGCTGGTGGTCAACATCATGCTGCTGTTGGCCGGCAACGTGATGGAGCCGTCCTCGATCACGCTGATCATGGCGCCGATCCTGTTTCCGGTGGCGATCAAGCTCGGCATCGACCCGATTCATTTCGGCATCCTGATGGTGGTCAACATGGAGGTGGGGCTCTGCCATCCGCCGGTTGGCCTCAATCTTTATGTGACGTCCGGCATCGCCAAGATGGGCATCACCGAACTCACCATCGCGGTGTGGCCGTGGCTGCTAACCATGCTGGTGTTCCTCGGGATCGTGACTTATTGGCCCGGTCTGACGCTGTTCCTGCCGCGCCTGCTCGGCATGATGTGATTTGAATTCATTACCGCCGGCGTGGCGCGGGCGTTGATGAACGCACGTACATCTACATTGCTTGCGCGTAATCTCTGTCCAAACATTAACTTGATAAGGCAACGCGGCCTCCCATTATTGCGGGCATCAGAGATGCCCCAATGGAGGAAGCTATGTGGAAGACTGTTCTCGCCGGCACGGCCGCGTTGGCGATTGCCGGAACTTCGCTTGTCTATGCGCAGCAGGGTCCCGGTGGTCCCGATGGCGCGCGTCGCTGGCGGCCGAACGCCGAAGATATCAGCGCGCTCGGTGACGCACGCATCGCCGCGGTTCATGCCGGCTTGAAACTCAACGCCGAGCAGGAAAAGAACTGGCCGGCGGTGGAAAGCGCGTTGCGCGATCTCGCTAAGCAGCGTTCCGAACGCTTCACCGCGCGCGCCAGCGCCGATCGTCCGAAAGACCCGGTCGAGCGGATGGCCTTGCGCGCCGATGCCATGACGCAGAGTGGCGCGGCGCTCAAGAAACTCGCCGATGCAGCCGGCCCGCTCTACAAGAGCCTGGACGAGGGGCAGAAGCACCGCTTCGTCATGCTCGCCCGGCTCGGCGGCCGTCAGTTCGGCGGTGAGCGCGGCCCGCGCGGCCATCACGGCAAGGGCGGCTGGCGCCACCACGATCGTGGCCCGGGCGGCCCGCGCGGCCCGATGGGTCCCGACGGCGGCCCGCGGCCGCAGTAAGCCGGCCTGGAGAAGCAGGCGGCGGCTGAGGCGGTCTCCCTGACGCCGTCAGCCACCCCCTAAGGAGCCGCCGGGTTCGCCCGGCGGCTTTTTTTCGATCCGGCGCATGGTTTTTTGGATCGAGCGCGATTGGCCTTATTTGAGCAGCGGTTACGCTGTGCCAACGGCTGGACACCCCCGCCTGCCTTTGCTAAGCGAACCTCGCCTGGCGGGGCTTCCCGCCGACGGCAATCCGGGCGCATAGCTCAGTTGGTAGAGCAGCTGACTCTTAATCAGCGGGTCCCAGGTTCGAGCCCTGGTGCGCCCACCATTCTCAACGAAAATTCGCTGAGGAACCGGAGCGGCCGAGTATCCCTGTCGGCGAACGCCGTCAGCGCCCGGAAAAATTCGGCAGCCGGCGTTCCGCGGTGGCTTTGACGCCTTCCTTGAAATCATCGGTCTTGCGCAGCCAGGATTGCTCCTGAAGCTCGTGCTCGGTCGCCTGGCGCACGCGCTCGGCGAGATCGGCGCGCATCGTCGCGCGGGTCGACACCAGACCGAGCGGCGAATTCTCCGCGATCTCGGCGGCGAGCTTCATCGCCGCGTCGCGCACCTGGTCCTGCGGCACCAGCACATCGGCAAGACCCATGGCGAAAGCCTCGTCGCCGGTCACGCGGCGGCTGGTGTAGAACATCAGCGCGGCCTTGGTGGCGCCGATCACCTGCGGCAGGGTCACCGTCAGGCCGAAGCCGGGATGAAATCCGAGCCTGGTGAAATTGGCGGCAAAGCGCGTCTCCGGGCAGGCGACGCGGAAATCCGCCACCATGGCGAGGCCGAGCCCGCCGCCGACCGCCGCGCCGTGCACGGCGGCGACGATCGGCTTCTTGGTGCGGAACAGCCGCCCGGCCTCGAGATAAAGATGCTGCACCGCCTGGTCGCGGTCGAGCTCGCGCGGGCCGCTGGCCATCCTTGTCGAGCGTCGAGCCGTCGCCGAAATTGGCGCCGGCGCAGAATGCCTTGCCCTGCGCCGCCAGCACCACGGCGCGGCAATTGATGTCCTGGTCGAGCGCCTCGAGCGCACCGGCGATTTCCTGGATCAGCGCGATATCGAAAAAATTATTCGGCGGCCGCCGGATTTCGATCAAGGCGACGTGGCCGGCGATCTCGACGGCGATATCGGTGAATGGACCCATGGCATTATCCCCCGAACATTTACTCGGCGGCGCTGCGGCGCGCGGCCTGCGGCTGCTTGACGATCAAGGCGTCGACGATCGAGACGCCCTGGCCTTGAGCGTGCACGATCACCGGATTGAGATCGATCTCGGCAATCTCGTCGGCGTGGTCGGCGGCGAAATGCGACAGCCGCACCATCAATTCGATCAGCGCCTCGGTGTCGGCCGCAGGCTGACCGCGCCAGGGCCCGAGCAGCTTGCCGGCCTTGAGACGGCCGAGCAGGGCGCTCGCCGCATCGTGCGTCAATGGCACCGGCGCCAGCGCGACGTCGCCGAGCGCCTCGACCAGCACGCCGCCGAGGCCGACCATCAGCAGCGGGCCCCAGGTGGCGTCGCGGCTGATGCCGAGAATGAGCTCGCGCCCGGGCGGCGCCATCGGCTGCACCAGCACGCCGTCGATGTGCGCCGAGGGCGCATGGCGTTTCGCCGCGGCCACTATGCGATCGTAACCGCCGCGCACCGCGTCGCCGGCAAGATTGAGCGCGACGCCGCCGGCTTCGGTTTTGTGCGGAATATCGGCCGACTGCACCTTGAGCGCCACCGGGCCGTTATAGGCACGCGCGGCGGTTTCGGCCTCGGCGGCCGAACGCGCCAGCGTTCCCGGCTCGCCGCCGGCAATGCCGTAAGTGGCAAGCAAGGGTCGCGCCTGCCACTCGCACAGCACCGGCGGCGCTGCCAGCAGCAAAGCGCGGGCGGCCGCCTTGTCGGGCTTCATCTTGCTGATCGGCCCGGCCGGTTTCAACAGGCGTTCGCGCGTCTCCCGATAGTCGTTCAACATTCGCATGGCGCGGGCGCAACCGTCGGGACTCTTGAACAGCGGGAAGCCCGCCTCGCTGACGACCTCGACGCTTTTGTCCGACGGCGTCGTATAGCTCCACAAGAAGACCGGTTTTGCCGTCTCTTGAGCCAGCGCCACCAGCTTGGGCTGATCGCCTTGCAGAAAGGCCGAGCGGCGCGCCGTCACCACCACCATCACGCCGTCGATCACGGGCGAGTCGCAGGCCAGTTTGGCGAAAGCGGCGTAACCGAGTTTGAACACGCCTTGAGCGGTCGAATCGATCGGGTTCTGCGACGTGCCATAGGAGGGGATCATCGCATCGATCGTCGCGCGCGTCGCCGCATCGAGCTCCGGCACCTCAAGCCCCGCGCGCACGCAGGCATCGGCCGTCCACACGCCGGCGCCGCCGGAAGCGGTGCAGATCGCCATGCGCTTGCCCTTCGGCAGCTTGTCGCCGCAGGTGAGGAACGCGGCGGCAAGATCGAGCATTTCGTCGAAGTCGTTGCCTTCGATGACGCCGTAGTGCTGGAAGACAGCGCGATAGGCCGCATGCGAGCCCGCGAGCGCGGCGGTGTGAGAGGCGACCGCGCGCCGGCCCGGTTCGCTCTGGCCGATCTTGGAAACGATCAGCGGCTTGCCGAGCCGCGCCGCCTTTTCGGCGATGCGCCGAAATGTCTCCGGCGTCTTCACGTCTTCGAGCAGCAGCAGGAACACGTCGGTCTTGCCCTCGTCGAGCATGAAATCGACGACGTCGGAGATTTCCAGCGCGGCCTCGTTGCCGGTCGTGACGATATAGCGGAAGCTAAAGTTGCGTTCGCGCGCGCGGTCGAAGAAGGCAAAGCCGAGGCCGCCGCTTTGCGAGATCACCGAAACCTGGCCCTTGCCGAGCGGGACCTTCGGACGGATCGGTCCGGCGGAGAGCTCCATGGCCGGGCTGAAGGTCGGAACGAGGCCGCTGGCGATATTGGCGAAGCCTTCGGTGTTGGGGCCGGCGACCGCCATGTCGTAGCGCTTCGCCGTCTCACGGATGGCGCGCTGCATGCGCTGGCCTTGCTCGCCCGGCTCTTCGGCAAAACCGGACGAGAGAATGACGGCCGCCTTCACGCCGGCGCGGCCGCAGCGTTCGAGCTCTTCGGGGATGAATTGCGCCGGAATGATGAGAATAGCGAGGTCCGCCGGCTCCGGCAGATCGGCCACGGATAAGTAGGCCTTGCGGCCCATGACTTCGGCGGCGCTGCGGCTGACGGGATAAATCTGGCCGTCGAAGGGGTGCGCCAGCATCGTCTCGAAGATGCGGCCGCGCAGACCGTGCGGGTCGGACGAAGCGCCGACCACTGCCACCGTCTTCGGCCATAACAGCTTTGAGATGTCAGGCACGGCCGCCCCCGGGTTCCGTTAACGCAGTCCAAGTCCGCGCGCGATGATGCCGCGCAGGATTTCGGTGGTGCCGCCCTGGATCGTCAGCTTGGGCGCGACCTTGAAGGCGAAGGCGATCTGCTCGTCCAGCGTCACCCGGTTCGATTCCTCCGTCTCGAGAAACGCGCTCAGATCGCGCACCCGCTCCGGCAGCTTCTGCTCCCAGATGGTGCCGACATCCTTGACGATCGAAGCTTCCACCGTCGGCTCCTTGCCGGCCTGCAACATGCCGGCGACCGAGATCGACATGCGCCGCATGGTGTGCAGTTGCGCGGTCAGGCGGCCGAGGCCCTCGGCGCTGCGCAGATCGGGATCGGGGCCGAGCGCGCGCACCAGCTCGGCCAGCACGTAGAAGGTCTCGAGGAAACGTTCGGGGCCGCTGCGCTCATAGGCGAGTTCGCTGGTCGCCTGTTTCCAGGCGCCGTCGATCTCGCCCAGCACATGATCGTCCGGAATGAAGGCGTCGTCGAACACCACCTCGTTGAAATCATGCTGGCCGGTCATCATGTAGATCGGATTGACCGTGATGCCGGGCGTTTTCATGTCGACCAGAAACTGCGTCAGGCCGTGGCGGCGGTTTTCCTTGGTCGACGGCGAGGTGCGGAACAGCCCGAGCATGTAGTCGGCGATATGGGCGTTGCTGGTCCAGATCTTGGTGCCGTTGATGCGCCAGCCGCCGTCGACTTTGGTGGCCTTGGTCTTGGCCGCGAACAGATCGGAGCCGGAGCCGGGCTCGCTCATGCCGATCACGAAGCATAATTCGCCGCGGCAGATGCGCGGCAGGATGTCCTGCTTGATGTGCTCCTTGGCATATTTGAGCAGCACCGGGCCGCTCTGCCGGTCGGCGACGAAGTGCAGCCGCACCGGCGCGCTCACCGCGCGGAATTCCTCGGTCACCACGTAGCGTTCGAGAAAATTGCGCTCGTGGCCGCCGTATTTTTTCGGCCAGGTCATGCCGATCCAGCCTTTGGCGCCGACGCGCTTGCTGAAGCCGCGATCGTGGCTGTCGGCGCTCCACGGCCGGTCCGGCGCGAAAGTGCCGGCCGCGACTTCCGCGGCAATGAATTCGCGCACCTCGGCGCGCAGCTTCTCGCAGGCCGGCGGCAGTCTGATCTGATCGAACCGAAGGTCGGTGCTCATGGCAATTCCTAACGCGACGCCAGCAGCGGCCAGAAACGGTCGGGCGCCGCGCGCCGCCATGCGCGCGCCGAGCGCCGCCGCCCAGTAGCTCTCGTTGCCGAAATCGTCGCGCCACGACAGCAGCCGGAGCGTAAAGCGATGCAGCACGTGCTCCTTGGTGAAGCCGATGGCGCCATGCACCTGGTGCGCGATGGCCGAGCCTTCCGCGGCCGCCTCGCCGGAGCGGATTTTCGCCGACGCGGCTTCCAGAAACAGCGCGTCGTCATCGCCGGACGCTTCGGCCGATCCTTGCGCCAACGCGTCGGCGGCGGAACCGGCGGCGGCCAAGGCGGCGGCGGTTTCGCCGGCAAGCCGGGCGAGGTTCTGCTGCACCGCCTGGAATTTTCCGATCGGGCGCTCGAACGCCACGCGCTCGCCGGCGTAGCGCACGCTGAGCGACAAAATAGTTTCCAGTCCGCCGGCGATTTCCACGCTGCGCACCGTCGCGCCCATGCGCATCAGGCTGCCGGCGTCGAAATCCTGCGGCGCGGGCGCACTGGCGACCGGCTTCACGCGCTCGAAGGTCACGGTGTTCGCCGCGTCGCCGGCGAGATTGTGGCCGTCGCCGATGCGGCAATCGGCGGCCTTGAGCAACGCGATCGTCGCACCTTTGCCGCCGAACGCCAGCACCGCGATGTGTTCGCAGTCCTTGGCGAAGGGAACGCCGTTGGCGCGTCCGCTCACGGTGCCGTCAGGATCGAGCGTCAGCCGGTCGCGCGGGCGCACCGGCGCAACGGTCATGGCGCCGTCAGGGCAGGCGATACCGGCTTGCGCCAGCAGCCAGCCGGCGAGCAGGGTCTCGGCCAGGGGAACCGGTGCGGCAAATCGACCGGCCACGCCCAACACGGCAAAGCCGTCGGCAAGGCTTGCGCCGGCGCCGCCAAGTTCTTCGGGAACCCAAGCCAGCGTCAGCCCGGCCTCGGACAAAGCGCGCCACAAAGGCGGCTTCCAGCGCTCGTCGCCGGCGCGATTGACGGTCTGCGGATCGGCCAGATCGGCAAGAATCCGCGCCGCCGTTTCGGCGACGATATTGTCGCTCTCCGTCCCCATTGCCGTCCCGGCTTTCCACTTATTGGCGCCCGTCTGTCGCGGGCTTCAACGATCAACGACGTCCATGGTGCGGTCCGAGCGGCCCGTTGGCAAGCGGCCGCTGCCATTGTGGCAATGACCGGGGTTGCAGCGCAACCTTTGCCGGGTTGATCGACGATAACATACCGGGTAGCGTTGCCGCCAAAGCAAATAAAAAGACAAGCGGCCGACCGGCAAAAATGCCGGCAGCCGCCCATCCAGGGGAGGATACCATGCGAACAAGATTTGTTGCGCTGGCGGCCGCTATTGTCACGACGCTTTCGATCACCGCCGCGCCGGCGGCCGAACCGAAACACGGCGGCATTCTCAAATTCTACCATCGCGAAACGCCGCCCAGCCTGTCGATTCTCGAGGAGGCGACGTTCTCGGTCAACGCGCCGGCGATGGGCGTGTTCAACAATCTTGTCATCTACGACCAGCATAAGCCGCAGAACAGCGCGGACACCATCGTGCCCGAACTGGCGACGAGCTGGGCCTGGAGCAAGGATTCCAAGGAACTGACGTTCAAGATTCGCCAGGGCGTCAAATGGCACGACGGCAAGCCGTTCACCGCCGCCGACGTGAAGTGCACGATGGATCTGCTGCAGGATAAATCGAAGGACAAGTTCCGCAAGAACCCGCGCAAGGACTGGTACGCGAATGTGACGGACGTCACCGTCAAGGGCGACGATGAGGTGACCTTCCATCTGGCGCGGCCGCAGCCCTCGATCCTGGCGATGCTGGCGTCCGGCTATTCGCCGATCTATTCGTGTCACGTCCCGGCCGCGCAGATGCGCACGCATCCGATCGGCACCGGGCCGTATAAATTCGTCGAGATGAAGCAGAACGAATCGATCAAGTTCGTGAAAAATCCGGACTATTGGAAAAAGGGCCTGCCGTATCTCGACGGCATCGAATACACCATCATCAAGAACCGGGCCACCGCGGTGCTCGCCTTCATCGCCGGCAAGATCGACGCGACTTTCCCGACCGAACTGAATTCGGCGATCATCAAGGACATCAAGTCGCAGGATCCGACCGCGGTCTGTGAGATCAAGCCGATCAACGTCAACACCAACCTGATCGTCAACCGCGAGACGGCGCCCTTCAATAACGCCGAATTGCGCAAGGCGATGGCCATGGCGCTCGACCGCAAGTCGATGATCGACATCATCCTGCAAGGCCAGGGCGACGCCGGCGGCTCGCTGCTGCCGCCGCCGGAAGGCGTCTGGGGCATGCCGCCGGAAATGCTCAAGACCATTCCGGGCTACGGCGACGTCAAGAAGGATCGCGAGGCCGCCCGTGCGATCATGACCAAGCTCGGCTACGGGCCCGACAAGCCGCTCAAGATCAAGGTCTCGACCCGCAACCTCGCGACCTACCGCGACCCGGCGGTGGTGCTGATCGACCAGCTCAAGAGCATCTACATCGACGCCGAGCTGGATCCGGTGGAATCCAGCGCCTGGTTTGCCAAGGTCGCCCGCAATGACTACTCGGTCGGCCTCAATCTGACCGGCAACGGCATCGACGATCCCGATCAGGATTTCTACGAGAACTTCTCCTGCGGATCGCAGCGTAACTACACGCACTATTGCAACAAGGACTTGCAGAAACTGTTCGATCAGCAGTCGGCCGAAACCGATCTGGCCAAACGCAAGAAGCTGGTTTGGGAAATCGACAAGAAGATCCAGGAGGACGTCGCGCGGCCGGTCCTGTACCACGCCCGCACCGGCATGTGCAGGAAGCCTTTCGTCAAGAACCTGACGGTGATGAACGGCGCCTATAACGGCTATCGATACGAGGATGTGTGGCTCGATAAGTAGCGCCATTGCTGCGAGTACCTGCGACGGCCGCCTTGGCGGCCGTCGTTTGCGCCTCGCCCCGGCTCGCTTTCCGCCTCGTGGGGAGGCTGGGCGCGCCGTTCCCCGGAATGACTATGGGAGGCCAGGTTGGGGACCTATCTGATCAGGCGCTTCTTTTTGATGCTCCTGACGCTGTTCGGGATTTCCATCCTCGTGTTCACGATGCTGCGGATCGTCCCCGGCAACATCGCGGACATTCTGTTCGACGCCGCCGGCATGATCGACTCGGCCGACAAGGCCAAGCTTGAAGCCGATCTCGGCATCGACCGGCCGATCGCTGTTCAATATGTGAGCTGGATCAACGGCCTGGCGCATGGCGACCTCGGCTATTCCTACGTGTCGGAAAAGCCGGCGCTCGAGGAAATCGCGCCGCGGATACCGATCACCGCCAAGCTCGCCGGGCTGGCGCTGCTGTTTTCCATCACCTTCGGCGTTCCGCTCGGCGTGATCAGCGCGGTCAAGCAGAATTCGAAACTCGATTACACATTGCGCGTCATCAGCCTGAGCGGGCTGTCGATGCCGGCGTTTTGGCTCGGGCTGTTGATCCTGATGGTGTTTGTGAAGTTTTTCGGCACCATTCCGATCTACACCAACCCGCCGGTGGGATTTTGGAATGCGCTCTGGCTCTACAGCGTACCGGCGGCGGCGGTCGGATTTCGCTCGTCGGCGCTGATCATGCGCCTGACCCGTTCGTCGATGCTGGAAGTGCTGCGGCAGGATTACATCCGCACCGCGCGGGCCAAAGGCGCCTCCGACTCCAACGTCAACTACCACCATGCCTTGCGCAATGCGGTGTTGCCGGTGGTCACGGTCATCGGCATCGAGGCCGCCTTCCTGATGGGCGGGCTGATCGTCACCGAAACGGTGTTCAATATTCCGGGCGTGGCGCGCTTTCTGGTCGAGGCGATCCGCTGGCGCGACTATCCGATCGTGCAGAATCTGGTGATGTTCATCGCCGTGGTCGCGGTGTCGATCAACTTCCTGGTCGACCTGCTCTACGCGGTGCTCGATCCGCGCATCAAATACAGCTAGCGCGAGGCAACAGCGAACCCATGGCCAGCATCGATATCGCTCCCGTTCCCGTGGCGGATGCCGACCGCGCCGAAAGCATGTGGTCGAAGCTGCGCTATTACGCCGCCGCTTATCCGCTCGGCCTGGCCGGCGCCATCATCATGGCGGTGTTCGTGTTCGTCGCGGTCTTTGCCGATTTCATCACCGCCTATAGTCCGATCGCGACCAATTCGGCGTCGGCTTTGGCGAGCCCGAACGAGGCGCATTGGTTCGGCGCCGACAATATGGGCCGCGATATCTACACCCGCATCGTCTACGGCGCGCGCATCTCGCTTGCCGTCGGGCTTGGCTCGACGTCGCTCGGCTGCTTTTTCGGCGTCATCCTCGGCCTGACCTCGGGTTATCTCGGCGGCTGGGTCGATCTGGTGATCCAGCGCGTCGTCGATGTGCTGCAGGCGGTGCCGCTTTTGGTGCTGGCGCTGGTGATGGCCGCGGCTCTCGGCCCGGCGCTCGACAACACCATTGTCGCCATCGCCATTCCGCTGATTCCCTATACCGCGCGGGTCGTGCGCTCCAGCACGCTGACATTGCGCGAACAGCCCTTCGTCGAGGCGGCGCGCGCGGTCGGCATGAGCGAATTCCGCATCGCGGTCCGTCACGTGCTGCCCAATACGCTGGCGCCGCTGATCGTGATCGCGACCGCGCAGCTCGGCGCGGCGATCCTGACCGAGGCGTCGCTGTCGTTTCTCGGCCTCGGCGTGCCCGAGCCGCATCCGTCCTGGGGCCGCATGCTGTCGGAATCCGCCGCCGAATATGTGCGCACCGCGCCATGGCTGGTGATTTTCCCCGGCGTCGCCATCAGCCTCGCGGTGTTCGGCACCAATCTCTTGGGCGACGCGCTGCGCGACATCCTCGATCCGCGGCTGCGCAACTAATGGCCTCCGCGCGACACATGACGTCTCCGGCCGGCAATATCTCGAACGAAGCGCCTTTGCTCGAGGTCGACGGCTTGCAGACGTTTTTCGATCTGCGGCACGGCGTGGTCAAAGCCGTCGACGGCGTCAGCTTCTCGCTGGCGCCGCACGAGACGCTGGCGATCGTCGGCGAATCCGGCTGCGGCAAGAGCATTACCGCGCTTTCGCTCATGCGGCTGGTGCCCGATCCGCCCGGCCGGATTGCCGGCGGCTCGATCAAGCTCGACGGCGTCGATCTGCTCGACGCTCGACGACAAGGCGATGCGCGCCGTGCGCGGCAAGGACATCGCCATGATCTTCCAGGAGCCGATGACCTCGCTCAATCCGGTGCTGACCATCGGCAGCCAGATCGCGGAAGTCCTGCTGCTGCACGAGCCGATCAGCCGCCAGCAGGCCTGGCAGAAAGCCATCGACATGCTGCGGCTCGCCCGCATTCCGGAGCCGGAGCAGCGCGTGAAGGAATATCCGCACCAGTTGTCCGGCGGCATGCGCCAGCGCGCCATGATCGCCATGGCGCTGGCCTGCAATCCGAAAGTGCTGATCGCCGACGAGCCGACCACCGCGCTCGACGTCACCATTCAGGCGCAGATCCTCGACATCATGCTGGACCTGCAAAACAAGCTCGGCACCGCGATCATCCTGATCACCCACGATCTCGGCGTGGTGGCGGAAACCGCGCAGCGCGTCATCGTGATGTATGCCGGGCGCAAGGTCGAGGAGGCGCCGGTCGGCGATCTGTTCGCCCGGCCGCAGCATCCATATACCCACGGGCTGATGGCTTCGATCCCGCGGCTGGAGCTGATGAAAGGCGAGGAGGCGGACACGGGCGGGACCGCGCGGCTGCAGGAAATTCCCGGCATGGTGCCGGCCTTGAGCGACCTGCCGGCGGGCTGCGTGTTCGCGCCGCGCTGCGTGCATGCCGAGGACCGCTGCCGCGCCAGCTACCCGCCTTACGAGGAGAAACGGCCCGGCCATTGGGCGGCCTGCTGGCGCTCGCACGAGCTCTACGGTGATCGCAATGGCTGACGTCGACCGCCAGCAACGCCAGCCCGGTGCTCGACGTCACCGGCCTCAAGAAGCATTTCCCGATCCGCACCGGCATCCTGCAGCGCGCCGGCGGCACGGTGTTCGCCGTCGACGGCGTCAGCTTCTCGATCGCCAAGGGCGAGACGCTCGGCCTGGTCGGCGAATCCGGCTGCGGCAAGTCCACCGTCGGCCGCACCATTCTGCGGCTGATCGAGCCGACCGGCGGCAGCATCAAGATCGACGGCCACGACATCACGACACTGAGCAAGACCGAGCTGCGGCCCTACCGCCGGCAGATGCAGATCATCTTCCAGGATCCGTTTTCCTCGCTCGATCCGCGCATGTCGGCCGGCGATATCGTGGCCGAGCCGATGCGGGTGCACCGCACCGCCAAGGGGCCGGACGTCAAGAAGCAGGTGGCCGCGCTGTTCGAGCGGGTCGGCTTGCGCAAGGCGCAGATGGACAGCTACCCGCACCAGTTCTCCGGCGGCCAGCGCCAGCGCATCGGCATCGCCCGCGCGCTGGCGTTGCAGCCGAAGCTGATCATCGGCGACGAGCCGGTGTCCGCGCTCGACGTCTCGATCCAGGCCCAGGTGCTCAATCTGATGATCGATCTGCAGCGCGAGATGGGGCTGGCTTATCTGTTCATCTCGCACAATCTGGCGGTGGTCGAGCACATCAGCCACCGCATCGCCGTGATGTATCTCGGCCGCATCGTCGAATATACCGACAAGCGCACGCTGTTCACCAAGGCCCTGCATCCCTACACCGAGTCGCTGCTGCTGGCGGTGCCGGTGCCAGATCCCAGCATCAAGCGCCAGAAGCGCGTGCTGCAAGGCGACGTGCCGAGCCCGATCAAGCCGCCTTCCGGTTGTCATTTCCACACCCGCTGCCCCTATGCGGTCGACCGCTGCCGGGTGGAGACCCCATTGCTGCGCGAGGTCAAACCGGGCCAAATGGTCGCCTGTCACCTCCGTTAGGAACAAGCGATGCGCGCCGGCGTCTCCAGGATCAATCCCAACCCGTTCACCACGCGGCCGGAAATCGAAGGCACCTTCGGCGTGGTCGCCTCGACCCATTGGATCGCGACCGCCATCGGCATGGCCACGCTGGAAAAGGGCGGCAACGCCTTCGACGCCGCGGCCGCCACCGCCTTCGCGCTCCAGGTGCTCGAGCCGCATCTCAACGGGCCGGGCGGCGACGTGCCGGTCATTCTCTACGACGTCAAACGCGGAAAGCCGGAGGTCATCTGCGGCCAGGGCCCGGCGCCGGCGCAAGCGACCATCGCGCATTTCCGCGATCTCGGCCTCGACATGGTGCCGGGCACCGGCCTGCTGGCGGCCTGCGTGCCCGGCATGTTCGACACCTGGATGCTGCTGCTGCGCGACTACGGCACCATGACGATCGCCGACGTGCTGACGCCGGCGATCTCGTACGCCCACAACGGCTATCCGTTTCTGGAGCGCGCCAGCGCCACCATCGCCATGGTCGAGGAGTTGTTTCGCGACCATTGGCCGACCTCCGCCGCGGTCTATCTGCCCGGCGGCAAGGTGCCGGAGCCCGGCTCGATGTTCACCAACCGCACGCTGGCGGAAACCTACGCCCGCGTGCTGCGCGAGGCGCAGAGCGCCGGCGCCGACCGCGTCGCGCAGATCGAGCGCGCCCGCAAGACCTGGTCGCAGGGCTTCGTCGCCGAGGCCATCGACAAATTCTGCCGCACGCAAGAGGTGATGGACGTCACCGGCGAGCGCCATCGCGGCGTGCTGACCGGCGCCGACATGGCGCGCTGGCAGGCGCATGTCGAGGCGCCGCTGACCTACGACTATGGCCGCCACACCGTCTGCAAGGCCGGCGTCTGGAGCCAGGGGCCGGTGACGCTTGCAGCAACTGGCGCTGCTGCAAGGCTATCGCGCTCGACGATCTCGATCCGGTCGGTCCCGATTTCATCCATCTGCAGGTCGAATGCGCCAAGCTCGCTTTCGCCGACCGCGAGGCGTTCTACGGCGATCCCGATTTCGTCGAAGTGCCGATCGAGACGCTGCTGTCGGAGCGCTACAATGCCGAGCGCCGCAAGCTGATCACCGACAGAGCGTCGCTGGATTTGCGGCCCGGCTCGGTCGAAGGCTTTGGCGGCGTGGTGCAGATGCGCCGCGAGCCGGGGCCGCGCCTCGCCGTCGGCAGCCTCGGCGCCGGCGAGCCGACCGTCGGCCGCATGGGCGAGGTCAACGGCGACACCGTGCATTTCGATATCATCGACCAGGCCGGCAATATGGTGTCGTCGACGCCGTCGGGCGGCTGGCTGCAATCCTCGCCGGTCATCCCCGAACTGGGCTTCTGTCTCGGCACGCGGGCGCAGATGTTCTGGCTCGACGAGAAACATCCGGCGGCCCTGGTGCCGGGCAAGCGGCCGCGCACGACGCTGTCGCCGACCTTGGCGCTGCGCGACGGCGAGCCCTATCTGGTCTGGGGTTCGCCCGGCGGCGATCAGCAGGACCAATGGATCACGCAATTTCTGCTGCGCCACGTCCACGCCAACATGAATATGCAGGAGGCGATCGACGCGCCGGCCTGGCATTCGGAGCATTTCCCGATCTCGTTCTGGCCGCGCACGTCGCGGCCCGGCGTGCTGGTGGTTGAATCGCGGGTGCCCGATGCAACCGTGAAAGCGTTGCGCGCCAGGGGCCATGAGGTCGAAGTCGGCCCGGCCTGGTCGGAAGGCCGGCTGACCGCGGCCTCGCGCGTGGGAAACCGCCGCCGGGCGGCGGCCAATCCCCGCGGCATGCAGGGCTATGCCGCCGGCCGCTGACGACTTGTCCCCCACCGCTTCCCTCGCTTCGCAAGACAACAGGCGCACGCAAAATGGCGAATGAACGCACGACCTACACGGGCAACTGGATTCACAGCTTCCCCGAACATTTCCAGTGGTCGAATGCGACCTTGGTGACCAAGGGCATGGCGCCCTGGGGCGCCGTCGCCATGGGCGAGATCGACGAGGTGGTGCAGCGGCTGCATGCCCGCATCGACGAGCCGCAGGCCTGGTGGGAGGAATGGTGCGCGGTGGCGGCGCGTTGCGAGAAGGCCGCGGACCTGGCGGCGTCGGAAAAACGCGACGCGACCGCCGGCAATTATTATATCCGCGCCGGCAATTACTATTACACCGGCGAGCGCATGGTGCCGCCGGGCGAACAGAAGACCGACATCTACAAGAAGAGCCTGCGCTGCTTCCACGAAGGCCTCAAGCGCCGCTATGCCAATATCGAGTTCGTCGACGTGCCCTATGAAGGCTCGGCGATGCCGGCCTATTTCATGAAATCGCCGGTCGCCAAAGGCCCGGCGCCGACCGTGGTGCTGTTCGACGGCCTGGATAACTGCAAGGAGATGAGCGTGCTGTTCGCCGGCCTCGAGCTCGCCTTCCGCGGCTTCCATATGCTGGCGATCGACGGGCCGGGGCAGGGCGAGGCCTTGCGCCTGCGCAATCTGCCGTCGCGCTACGATTACGAGGTGCCGGCGCACCGCGGCTTACGACTACGTCGCCGGCCGCAGCGATGTCGACGCCGGTCGCGTCGCGCTGATGGCCTATAGCGCCGGCGGCTATTACGCGTCGCGCGCGGTCGCCTTCGAGAAGCGCTATCGCGCGGTGGTCGCCTGGGGCGCGCATTACGACTACCACGCCGCCTGGCTCGCGCGCTGGGAGGTCATCAAGCGCAACGAGCGCAGCTCGGCCACCTCGCATTTCCAGTTGCCGTGGGTGCTCGGCGTCGCCGACATGGAAACCGCGATGGAGAAGATGAAGAAATTCACGCTCGTCGGGCGTCGCCGAGAAGATCGAATGCCCGATGCTGATCTGCCACGGCAGCGGCGACCTGCTGTCGCCGCCGTCGATCGCGCAGCAGCTCTACGATCATGCCGGCTCGCGCGACAAGACGCTGAAGATCTTCACCGCCGGAGGAGGGCGGCGATCAGCACGTGCAGGTCGACAACCGGCAGGTCGGCATCGACTATATCGGCGACTGGCTGGCGACCCGGCTGTAACGGCGGCTAGCCGTCGATCAGGACATTCGGCTTGGCGAACTTCTCCAGCGCCGGCGGATTCTCGATAATAATGTCGCGGCCTGAGCTTTTCACGCCGTATTTCGCCAGCAGCGCCAGGTTGCGCGACAAGTTCTCCGGCGTCATGCCCAGGCTCGACGCCAGCGTGCGCTTGTCGATCGCCAATTCGATACACGGTTGATGGCCCTGCTGGGCATAGTTCTGCAGCAGCCAGTTCGCCAGCCGTTCCGCGCTGCCGCGTAATTTTTCGTTCTTGAGCGAGCGCACGAGGCCGCGATAGCGCTCGGCAAGCTCCTTGACGATGGCGCGCGCGAAGCCGGCGTCGCGCTCGAATCACGTCGCGCACGGTCTTTGCCGGGATCGTGACGATCTGGCAGGGCGCGAGCGTGCGCGCCGACTTGAGATAGACCGCGTCGCTGATCACCTCGGCCAGAATGAACGCCGTCACCGGCCGCAGGATGCCGATGGTGGTCTCGTGCCCGTCATGGCTGCCGAACATCTCGACGGCGCCCTCCAGGACGATATGCAGAAATTCCGGCGAACTGCCTTCGGTGATCAGGCGCACATGCGCCGGATAGCGCTGCAATCGATGCCTCGCTCATCAGCGCCGCGAAATTTTCGTCGCTCAATTCACCAAACAAAGGCAATGCACGGATCAAATTAACATCGAGGTGCATCACGGTCCTCGCCCAGGGGGATTCTGACGACCGTCAGCTAAATGATGCAGATAATAGGCCGCCTCGCCTTGATAAGGATCAAAAGACGCTGAGGCTGCGGGCAAATTGGATGGCAATGTAACTAATTCTTGGCGGCCAGGGTCCGGATGGCGCTCACCGGCCCTGGTAGGCCGGCGTCCGCACGATCAGGCCGTCGAGCGCCTCCGTCACCTTGATCTGGCAGGACAGCCGCGAGGTCGGCTTCACCTCGAAGGCGCTATCGAGCTGTTCTTCTTCCTCGGCGGACGGCGGGCCGACAATGGCGATCCAGGCGTCGTCGACATAGACCATGCAGGTCGCGCAGGTGCAGGAGCCGCCGCATTCCGCGACGATGCTGGCCACATTGTTGCGCAGCGCGGTCTCCATCACGGTCGAGCCGATCTCGGCCTCGACCTTATGCACGGTGCCGTCATGCTCGATATAGGTGATGGTCGGCATGACTCAGGATACGCCGAGCTTCTTCTGCAGACTGGTCGATGAGGTGGTGTACTGGAACACCAGGCGCTTGTCCGGATGGACATAATGATGCACGCGCTGCGCCATCAGCGCCGCTTCATGGAAACCTGACAGGATCAGCTTGAGTTTGCCCGGATAGGTATTGATATCGCCGATGGCGAACAGGCCCGGCTTGCTGGTCTCGAAGGTGCCGGTGTCGACCGGGATCAGTTCGTCCTGCAACGCAAAGCCCCAGTCCGCGACCGGGCCGAGCTTCATGGTCAGTCCGAAGAACGGCAGCATGGCGTCGACCTCGACGCGCGTCGTGGTGCCGTCAGCTGGCCTTGATGGTTGCCGCGGTGAGCTGGCCGTCGCCGCCTTCCAGCAGCGAGACCTGGCCGATCTTGAGATCCATGGCGCCTGCGGCGACCAGCGCGCGCATCTTGCCGACGCTGGCCGGCGCGCCGCGGAATTCGTCGCGCCGGTGCACCAGCGTCAGCCGCTTGGCGATCGGCTGCAAATTGAGGGTCCAGTCGAGCGCGCTGTCGCCGCCGCCGACGATCAGCAGCCGCTTGTCGCGGAACGCCTCCATCTTGCGCACGGCATAATGCACCGACTTGTTTTCGTAAGGCTCGATGCCGGCAATCGGCGGCCGCTTGGGCTGGAACGATCCGCCGCCCGCGGCGATCACCACGGCCTTCACCTCGAACACCTTGCCGCCGTCGGTGGTGACGCGGAACACCGGGTCGCCGATGTTCTCGATCGTCGTCACCATCTCGCCGAGATGGAAGGTCGGGTTGAACGGCTTGATCTGCGCCATCAGCGCTTCGGTCAGGCCGTGGCCGGTGATGAACGGAATGCCCGGAATGTCGTAAATCGGCTTTTCCGGGTAGAGCTCGGCGCATTGCCCGCCGACCTTGTCCAGGATGTCGACCAGGTGGGCCTTGATGTCGAGCAGGCCAAGCTCGAACACCGCGAACAAGCCGACCGGCCCGGCGCCAATGATCAAAACGTCGGTCTTGATTGCTTCGCTCATGCTCGATCTGCCCGGCCCCGGCCGGCTCCTCATACAGCTTTTAGGACAGTCTTTGAGCCTAAGCCGTTATCGGGAATAGCGGACATAAGCAACCGTTTGCCGGGGTAAAAATCCACTTAAGTGCCAATACCTTAGCCGAATTTCGCGATCACCTCCGGCGGAATGGCGGCGGTCGCGAGCTTGTCCGGGTCGGTCTTGTTGCGCACCGCCCAGACCCGGGTCTCGGCTCCCTCGACGGCGATGTCGCCGCCGACCGAGAGCCGGTGCTCGACGTCGAAGCTGGCGCGGCGGAATTCCGTCACCCGCGATGCGATCTCGATGACGTCGCCGAATTTCGCCGGTTTGAGGAAATTGGCGCGGGCGTCGACCAGCGCGATGCCGACGATGCCGTAGTTGCGCGCCAGCGCGTCCGGCTTGACGCCGAGGGCGGCCTCGAACAGCAACCATGTGGTGGTGTCGAACATCTCGAAAAAACGCGGATTGAACACGATCCCGGCCGGATCGCACTGGCCCCATTCGACGGTCAATTGTCTGCGGATAGATGAAGGACGTCACGCTGTGGGTCTCCGGCTGGCCGGCACTCTAGTCGGCATGGAACGCGCGGACAATCTTCAGCGGCGAGCCTTGTGCTTGGCTTTGCGCTTTACTTTGCGCTTGGCTTTGCGCGGGTCAGGCCATTCAACCACCTCTTGCGCCTTGAGTTCGACCGGCGATGAACGGCGGCGGCGGCGCATGACGCGGCTTGGGCGCCACCGGCACATGCGGCGAGGCGTCGAGCGCGTCCATCAGCCAATGCAGATCCTCGGGCGCGATCACCCAGCGCTGCGGCGCAAAGCGCGTGAGCGCGAACGGCTTGGAAAAAGCCAGCATCGATTTCTTGCCGCCCGGCAGGCAGTATTCGTGGACGTAGCTCATCGCGAGTTCGCGCGCCGACCGGTAGATCGGATCGCGCCAGCGCAGGATTGCGTGGTTGGTCTTGCTGATCGCGCCCCACAGCCCGCGCTGCTTGAACAGCGTGACGATGTGATCGTGGTCGCTCGGCAGCGATTGCAGGTCCATCAGCCAGGCGTCTTGCCCATGAAACGCCAGCACCGCGGCGGCAAACAGCGCGCCTTCGGCGCAATGGCCGACGCGCGCCCGCAGCATGGCGCGCGGCGACATGACGGTGTCGCCGTTGAGTTCGTAATTGGCCGGCAGGCGATCGAGGAACGTCTGGATTTTCTGCGGGCTGCCGAGCCGCGCAAACAAGCGGCGCTCGGAGGGCGTCAGCAGCGCGCGCAGGCGTTTGCGGTAATCAGGCGTGACCATTGGGTGCCTGGTTCGCATATAAAATGCCCGCCGGGACGCAGCGCCAGCGTTCTCCACAAGCGCCTGCCGGAAGCACGTTATTACGCCTGTTCTGCCGCATGGAAGCAAATATCTTCTTATTTTCAGGCACTTATTGCGGTTGCGCAGAATAGTCTTCTATTTAGGGGCTCCTGGCGATCGTACCGGAGCCTGCCAATGTCCGACTTGCCGCACCAGCCGCAGCGCTTCCTGTCGTGGCCGTCGCTCGACAGCTGGGCTGGTGGCGATTGCCACCGCGCTGGTGGTGCTGATCGTCCTCGGCATTCTGCCGCGCGTTCATTGGTGAGGCCGGACCGGTCATGACATCCAGCTTCGCCACCATCCCAAAGAATGCGCCGTTCTCGGAAGAGGACGTCGACATGCTCAACCGCGTGGTCGGGCCGGCAAACCCCGTGCAGCGCGCCTGGCTGGCGGGCTTTCTGGCCGGCGTCGAGTCGGTGTCGGGCGCGGCGCAGCCTTCGGCGCCGGCGCGCCCGGCCGAGCCGATCAACATCGTCTACGCCAGCGAATCCGGCAATTGCGAGAAGCTGGCCAACGATCTGGCCAAGGCCGCGCGCAAGAACGGGCTGAAGCCGACGCTGATCGACATGGCCGATCTTGAATTGTCGGCGCTGGGCTCGGCCAAGAAGCTGGTGTTTATCGCCGCCACCTGGGGCGAGGGCGATCCGCCGGCCCGCGCGGTGCGGGCCTATGGCGAACTGATGGGCGAGGGCGCGCCGCGCCTCGACGGCGTCGAATTCGGCGTGCTGGCGCTGGGCGATACGGCTTACGTGGAATTCTGCGCCATCGGCAAGAAGATCGACGAGCGGCTGGCCGCGTTGGGCGGCAAGCGTGTCGTCGATCGCGTCGATTGCGATCTCGATTTTGCCACGCCGGCAGCCGAGTGGATCGGCGATGCGCTCAAGGTCCTGGCGCCGCCGCCGGAAGCCGGACGCGGCCAAGGAAACGGCCGGGTCATCGAAGTCGATTTCGGCGGCAAAGCCCGCGGCTTCGCCCAATACCGATATCGTCGAGGCCGAAATCACCGAGCACGTCAATCTGAACTCGTCGCGCTCGGACAAGGAAACCGTTCATCTCGCGCTCGCCTTCGACGGCGTGGCGCCGGCCTATGAGCCGGGCGACTCGCTCGATCTCTATGCCGAGAACGATCCGGCCTATGTCGACGAATTGCTCAAGCTCGCCGGGCTTTCCGGCGACGACAAACTGCGCGCCGAATTCATCGCGTCGCGCGACGTTACGACCTTGTCGCTCAAGACGGTCGAGACTTACGCGGCGCAGACCGGCCACTATTACGTGAAAAAGCTGATCGAGGACGGCGAAGCCAAGGAATGGATCGTCGGCCGGCAGCTCATCGACCTGATCGCCATGTTCCCCATCGCGCTGACCGCCGAGCACCTGCGCGCGGTGACGCGGCCGCTGGCGCCGCGCGCCTATTCGATCGCCTCGTCGCGCCGCGAAGTCGGCGAAGAGGCGCATCTGCTGATTTCGGCGGTGCGCTACGACAGCCACGGCCGCGCCCGCAAGGGCGTCGCCTCGAACTATGCCGCCGAGCGGCTCAAGCGCGGCAGCCGCGTGCGGGTCAAGCTCAAGCCCAACAAGCATTTCGGCCTGCCGGCGGCGGACAAGGACATCATCATGGTCGGTCCCGGCACCGGCGTCGCGCCGTTCCGGGCTTTCGTGCAGGAGCGCCGCGCCATCGAGGCCAAGGGCCGCAGCTGGCTGTTCTTCGGCGACCGCCAGTTCACCCACGACTTCCTCTACCAGCTCGACTGGCAGGACGCGCTCAAGGATGGCGCGCTGACCCGCATGGACGTCGCCTTCTCGCGCGACACGCCGGAGAAGGTTTACGTCCAGAACAGACTGTGGGACCGGCGCCACGATTTGATCGAATGGCTCGACGGCGGCGCCAGCTTCTATGTCTGCGGCGACGCCAAGAACATGGCCAAGGACGTGCGCGCCACTTTGGTGCGGGCCTACGCCGACGTCAAAGCCGTTACCGCCGGAAGCCGCCGAACAGGCGGTGGCGGGCCTGGAGCGCGACAAGCGCTACCTGCAGGACACGTATTGATCCTGCGCCGCGTCAGAAGTGCCCGCAAGGAACGCAAATGACCGACGAAGTATCGCGCAACGAGCGCATCAAAGAAGCGAGCGATTACCTGCGCGGTACGCTCGCCGAGGGACTGCGCGAGGAAATCACCGGGCGCGATCGTCGAGGACGATCAGCAGCTGGTGAAATTCCACGGCATGTATCTGCAGGACGACCGCGATCTGCGCTCCGAGCGCACGCGCAAGAAGATGGAGAAGGCGTTCTCCTTCATGATCCGCGTGCGCATTCCGGGCGGCGTGCTGACGACCGCGCAATGGCTGGCGCTCGACCAGGTCGCCCGCGACTATGGCAACCACACCATGCGGCTGACCACGCGGCAGACGGTGCAGCTGCACGGCATCATCAAGTCGAACCTGAAAGCGACGCTGAAGGAAATCGATCAGGTGCTGCTCGGCTCGATCGCGGCCTGCGGCGACGTCAACCGCAACGTGATGTGCGGCGCCAATCCCGAACAGAGCGCGGCGCATGCCGAGGCGCTCGAACTGGCCCGCGCCATCTCCGATCATCTGACGCCGCAGACGCCGGCCTATCGCGAGATCTGGCTCGACGGCGAGACGCATCGCCGGCGGCGAGAGAAGCGGTGGTCGAGCCGATCTACGGCAAGACCTATCTGCCGCGCAAATTCAAGATCGTGGTGGCGGTGCCGCCGTCGAACGACGTCGACATCTTCGCGCACGATCTCGGCTTCATCGCCATCCGCGACGAGGCCGGCGCCATCGCCGGCTGGAACGTCACGGTCGGCGGCGGCATGGGCATGACCCATGGCGAGCCGGACACCTATCCGCGCACCGCCGACGTGATGGGCTTCTGCATGCCGACGGAAGCCGTAGCTGTCGCTGAATCCGTTGTTACCGTGCAGCGCGACTGGGGCGACAGGCTCAATCGCAAGCACGCGCGGCTCAAATACACCATCGAGGATCGCGGCCTGGAGTATTTCCGCACCGAGGTGATGCGACGCGCAGGCGTGCTGCTGCAGCCGGCCAGGCCCTTCAGCTTCACCTCGACCGGCGACCGCTACGGCTGGAGCGAGGGCACGGAAGGCCATGGCCATCTCACGCTGTTCGTCGAGAATGGGCGGCTGCTCGACCGCCCCGGCGCCGCGCAGATGTCGGCGCTGCGCGAGATCGCGAAGATTCACGACGGCGAATTCCGCATCACGCCGAACCAGAACCTGATCGTCGCCAATGTGCCGACCGACAAGCAGACTGAGATCCACTGGATCGCCAAGGGCGCCGGTCTGCTGGCGCCGTGGTCGGGCCTGCGCCGCAACGCCATGGCCTGCGTCGCGCTGCCGACCTGCGGTCTGGCGCTGGCCGAGAGCGAGCGCTATCTGCCCGATCTGATCACCGCGCTGGACGCGAGCCTTTCGACGCACGGCCTGTCGGCCGACGACATCGTCATCCGCATGACCGGCTGCCCGAACGGCTGCGCGCGGCCCTATCTGGCTGAGATCGGCTTGGTCGGCAAAGGGCCGGGCCGCTACAATCTTTATCTCGGCGCCGCCTTCGACGGCTCGCGGCTGTCCAAGCTCTACGCCGAGGACGTCGAAGACGCTGCAATCGTCGCCGCGCTCGATCCGATTTTTCAGGCCTATGCGGCGGAGCGGCAGAAAGGCGAGCGCTTCGGCGATTTCACCATCCGCGCCGGCTTTGTCGCGGCCACCGGCAACGGCCGCGATTTCCACGCCAATACCGGCGCGAGGCGCGCGTCATGACGCGGCGAACGGAAACCCGCCGAAGCGCGGCCGGAGCAGAATGTCGAAGCTGGCGCGGCTGCCGGTGTTCCTGGCGCTCGAGGGCAAGCGCTGCGTGCTGGTGGGCGACGGTCAGGCTGTGGACTGGAAGCTGGAACTGCTTGAGGCGGCCGGCGCGCAGGTTCAACGCTTCCCCGTGCATGGCTGGATGGCCGACGATTTGCGCGGTGCGGCCATCGCCGTCGGCGGCTTCGACGATGACGAAGGCGGCGCATTCGCCGAAGCGGCGCGCGGCTGGGCGTGCCGGTCAATGTCATCGACAAGCCGGCGTTCTGCGATTTTCGTTCGGCGCCATCGTCAATCGTCGCGTCGCCGCGGCGCGGTGCCGGTCAATGTCATCGACAAGCCGGCTGTTCTGCGACTTTCTCCTTCGGCGCCATCGTCAATCCGCTCGCCCTTGGTCATCGGCATTTCGCACCGACGGCGCCGCGCCGGTGTTCGCGCAGGCCATCCGCGCCAAGCTCGAAGCGCTGCTGCCGAACGGCTTTGCCAATTGGGCCGCCGCCGCCGCGAAATGGCGCTCGGCGGTGAAGGCCTCGGGTCTGTCGTTCTCCGGGCGGCGCAAGTTCTGGCAGGCGTTCACCGCGCATGCGGTGAGCAATCCCGAGAGCGAGCCGACGCGAGAACGATTTCGCGCGCTTCGTCGCCGAGGTGAAGGGCCTTGGCATCGCGGTCGAGAACGGCTCGGTCACTTTGGTTGGCGCCGGACCCGGCGACCCGGAGTTGCTGACGCTGCGCGCGGTGCGCGCGCTGCAATCGGCCGACGTCATTTTGTTCGACGATCTGGTGTCGCGCGACGTGCTCGATTTCGCCCGCCGCGAGGCGCGCAAGCTGCTGGTCGGCAAGACCGGCTTCGGCCCGTCGTGCAAGCAGGACGACATCAATGCGCTGATGGTGTCGCTCGCCAAGCAGGGCAAGCGCGTGGTGCGGCTCAAGGGCGGCGACCCGCTGATCTTCGGCCGCGCGGCTGAGGAGATCGACGCCTGCAAGGCGGCGAATATCGCGGTCGACATCGTGCCCGGCATCACCGCGGCGCAAGGCGCGGCGGCCAAGCTCGGCATCTCGCTGACCGACCGCAATCATTCGCGCCGGCTGCAATATGTCACCGGCCACGCCAAGAGCGGCAAGCTGCCGGACGATATCGATTGGCGCAGCCTCGCCGATCCGGCGACCACCACGGCGATCTACATGCCGGTGAAGACGCTGGCCGCGCTGGTCGCCCGCGCCACGCCGAAGGCCTCGATCCGCTCAACGCCGGCCTCGCCATCGCGCGCGCCACGCGGCCCGATCAGCACGTCATCGCCGCGCCGATCGGCGATCTTAGCCGATGCATCGCGCAGGCCGAGCTGCCCGGTCCGGTGCTGGTGATGCTCGGAAGAGCGTTCGGCGGCTATGCCGTCCGAGCAGACGATCGCGCCGGCGCGCCGCCACGGTTAGGCTCCGTCAGTGCAAGCCTATCGATAGCGGAATTCGTTACGTTTGCGCGTTTCCTGGCGCGCTACGGGCTTTGCCCGGAATGCCGGCGCCGCGTGTGGCCTTGCCTGAGGCATGGGCACAACGACCGCCTCCGACACATCCGCCCGGGCCTGTTTGACCGAAGGCGCTTCTTTCGGTGCGGGCGCTTGCGCGCGCGGCGCAGCCGGCGCCGGCTCCGGCGCGGCCGCCGGCGGGCTTACCAGCGGAAACGTGTCCGGCGAGTAGGCGTAGGCATTGTACTGATTGTTGCGGATCGGCAGGCTGGCGTCCTGGATGATGCGGTCGCCCTCGCGCCGGTTCTCGTAAGCGCTGCCGCGCCCGCTGAAAGAGACGGCATAAGTCGGCTTGCTATTGATCAGCGGATCGGCGGACGCGACGGTGCGGTCGAAATCGTTCTTGTCGTAAACGGCGATGCCGCGATCGACCAGCGCCGCGGAGAAATTCGGGTTGAGCTTGATCGCCTGATTCATGTCGCGGGTGGCGTGTTCCAGATCGCGCTTGTCGTAATAGGCGAAGGCGCGGTTGTAGAGCGCCAGCGGGTAATTCGGGCTGATCGCCAGCGCCTGGGTATAGTCGGCGACGGCGCGTTCGAACTCGCCGCGATTGCGATAGGCGAAGCCGCGATTGTTGAACGCGCGCGCGTTCTTCGGGTCGAGCGCGATCGCCTGGCTGAAATCCTGGATTGCGGCGTCGAGCTCGTTCTTGCTGTCGCGGGCAAGGCCGCGCGCATTGTAGGCGGCGGCGAATTTCGGATCGAGCTTGATGGTGGCGTCGAAGTCCTTGATCGCGTGATCGAGGTCGCGCTTCTCGAAATAGGCGTTGGCGCGATTGTAGTACGCGACCATATAGTTGGCATTGATTTTGATCGCCTCGCCGAAGTCGGCGATAGCGCGGTCGGTATCGCCCTTGTTGCGGTTGGCGAAGCCCCGGTTATTGAGCGCGACCGCGTTCTTCGGATTGAGCTTGATGGCGGCATCAAAATCGGCGAGGGCGCGGTCGTTGTCGCCGCGCATGCCGTAGCTAGTTCCGCGATCGGTGAAGATCGCCGACGACTTGGGATCCAGCCGCACCGCGGCATCGAAGTCGGCGATGGCGCGGTCGAGATCGCCCTTCATGCGGTAGGCGAGGCCGCGATTGTCGAAGGCCGCCGCATTCTTGCCGTCGAGCCGAATCGCCTGGCTGAAATCGTTGATGGCGCGGTCATAGTCGCGCTTGTCGCGATAGGCGACGCCGCGGTGATAGAAGGCGAGCTCGAAGATCGGGATTAAGCCGGATCGCTTCGGTGAATTCGGCAATGGCGCGATCGACATCGTGTTTCTCGTAGTAGGCGGTGCCGCGCTGGAAGTAGCCGAGTGCAAACTTGCCGTCGATCTTGACCGCCTCGTCGAAATCGGCGACGGCGCGATCGATGTCGCCCTTGAGCCGATAGGCGATGCCGCGATTATAGAAGGCCATGGCGTTTTTCGGATCGAGCCTGGTGGCTTCGATGAGATCGATAATGGTGCGGTCGGCGTCGCCTTTGGCGCCGTAGCTCAGCGCGCGGTCGTAATAGCGCCATGGCGAAATCCGGCTTGATCTTGAGCACGGCGTCGAAATCCGCAATGGCGCGGTCGTACTCGCGCTTGAACTCCAGCGCGTTGCCGCGATTGTAGTAGGCCACGGCGTAATTGGGATTGAGCTTGATGGCCTGATCGAAATTCTGGATGGCGCGATCGATATCGTGCTTGTCGCGGTAGGCCAGACCGCGATTGTAGGAGGCCAGGCTGTTGCGGCTGTCGTGCTTGATCGCCTGTTCGAAATCGGCCAGCGCGCGGTCGGTATCGCCTTTGGCGGCGTAGGCGACGCCGCGGTCATTATAGCCTTGGGCGTAGGACGGGTTGAATTTGAGCGCCTGGCTCAGGTCGGCAATGGCGCGATCGAAATCGCGCCGGTTGGCATAGGCATTGCCGCGGTTGTTCAAGGCCAGCGTGTCGGCCGGATTAAGCTTGATCGCGCTGTCGTAATCGGCGACGGCTGCGGCATATTCGCCTTTGTCGTATTTGGCGTTGCCGCGGTTGTAGAACGCGATGCGCATAGCCGCTGCTGAGCTTGATCGCCTGGTCGTAGTCCTGGACGGCGCGATCGAGCTGACCCTTGGCCGCATAGGCGATGGCGCGGTTGTTGAAGGTCGGCGCATATTGCGCGTCGAGCGAGACCGCCTGGTCGAAGTCGGCGATGGCGCGGTCGGTCTCGCCTTTGAGCCCATAGGCAATGCCGCGGTCGTTGAACGCCATGGCCTGGGTCGGATCGAGCTTGAGCGCCTGGGTCAGGTCGCTGACCGCCTTGTCGAAATCGCCCTTGCTGGCCAAGGCATTGCCGCGGGCGCTGAACGCCGACGCCAGATACCGGATTGAACTTGACCGCCTGGTTGAAGTCCTCGATGGCGCGGTCGATAGTCGCGCTTGGCCTGGTAGGTGATGCCGCGATTGTAGAACGCGTTGTGCGTTCTTGGCGTCGAACTTGATCGTCTGGTCGAAGTCCTGGATGGCGCGGTCGTAATCCTCGCGCTCGTAGCGCGCAACGCCGCGGTCGTAATAGGCCATGGCGTCCTTCGGGTTCGAGCCGAATCGCATGGTCGTAGTTCGCGATCGCCTGGTCATAGTTGCGGCGCTGGAAGAACGCGTTGCCGCGATTGTAGTAGGCAGCGGAGAAATTCGGATTGATCTTGATGGCGCGATCGAAGTCGGCGACGGCGCGATCGAGGTCTTTCTTGGCGGCAAAGTCGATGCCGCGATCGTTATACGCGAGCGCAAAGATCGGGCTGAGCTGGATCGGCTGCGCCTGCTCGGTGATATCACGATCGTAGCCGCGCTGGCCGCGAATGCTCGTCGGCGCGCGGGTTCGACGCGATGGTGTAGTTCGGATTGATCTTGATTGCGGTTTCGAAGTCCGCAATAGCATGCTCGTAGTCATGCTTTTCGTAGTAGGCGATGCCGCGGTCGTGATAGGCGAATGACGTCCTTGGCGTCGAGCTTGATCGCCTGGCTGAAATCGGCGATGGCGCGGTCGTTGTCGTGCTTGTCGAAATAGGCGTTGCCGCGATTGTAATAGGCGGCCGAATAGTTCTCGTTCAGCTTGATCGCTTCGCTGAAGTCGGCGATGGCGCGGTCGCTGTCGCCCTTGTTGCGATAGGCGACGCCGCGATTGTTCAGCGCAATGGCGTTCTTCGGGTCGAGCTTGAGCGCGTAGTCGAAGTCCGGCGATGGCGCGCTCGGTGTCGCCCTTGGCGCCGTAGGCGATGCCGCGGTCGTAATAGGCCCGCACCGAATTCGGGTTGAGCTTGATCGCCTGGTTGAGGTCGCCGATGGCGCGGTCGTATTCGCGCTTGTTGAAATAGGCGCTGCCGCGGTTGCTGAAGGCGAGCGCGTAAGTCGGATCGATCTTGGCGGCCTGGCTGAAGTCGGCGATGGCGCGATCGTTGTCGCCCTTGGCGCGATAGGCGATGCCGCGGTTATTGTAGGCGGCGGCGCAGCCCGGCCATTGAGCTTGATCGCCTGGCTGAAGTCGCGATGGCGCGGTCGTAATTGTGCATGTTGCTCAGCGCCAGGCCGCGCGCATTGTAGGCCGCCACGCTGCCGGAATTCAGCCTGATGAGCCTGGTCGAGGTCCTTGAGGCGCGGTCGTGGTAGCCGATCGTTCTCCAGCGTCTCGCCGCGGTTGAGCAGCGCGACCGCAAAGCCCGAATTGATCGCAATCGCCTGGTCGAAATCCTTGACCGCGCGCTCGAGGTCGCCCTTGCTCTTGTAGGCCATGCCGCGGCTGTTCAAGGCCACGTCGTAATGCGGATTGGCTTTGATCGCCCGGTCGTAGTCGGCGATGGCGCGGTCGTTGTCGCCTTTGTTCTGGTAGATAGTGCCGCGATTGTTGAGCGCGACCGCGAAAGCCGGATCGAGCTTGATCGCCTGGTCGAGATCGGCGAGCGCGCGCGTCAGGTCGCCCTTGCGCTGATAGAGCAGGGCGCGGCTGTTGAACACGGCCGGCATAGGTGGGGTTGAACTTGATCGCCTGTTCGAAATCCTGCAAGGCGCGGTCGATCTTGCCGCGCGCGGCATAGGTATTGCCGCGCTCGGTGAAGGCGGCGGCGTATTTCGGATCGAGCTTGATCGCCATGTCGTAGTTCTGGATGGCGCGGTCGTAGTCGCCCTTTTGCTGATAGGCGTTGCCGCGGTCGACGTAGGCGGCGGTGAATTTCGGATCGAGCCGCAGCGCCTGGTCGAAATCGGCGATGGCGTGGTCGAAATCGCGCCGCTCGCGATAGGCGAGGCCGCGGCCTTGGGCGGCCAGCGCGTCGCGCGGATCGAGCCGGATCGCCTGCGTCAGATCGGCGATGGCGTCGTCCAGTTCGCGGCGTTCGTAATGCGCCATGCCGCGGTTGTAATAGGCGGCGCCGAAATTCGGATTGAGCTTGATCGCCTGGTCGAAGTCCTGGAAGGCGTGGGCGTCGTCGTTGCAGGCTGAGGTAGCCGAAGCCGCGGGCGTTGTAGGCCGCCGCGTTCTTCGGATCGAGCTTGATGGCGTGCGTGAAGTCGGCGATCGCATGCTCGAAGTCGCGCTTGTCCTGGCTGGCGAGACCGCGGTTGTAATAGGCCCCGGCATAGTTCGGATTGGCCTTGATGGCCTCGTCGAAGTCGGCGATGGCGCGGTCGTAATTGCGCTTCTTCTGATAGGCTTCGCCGCGGTTGGTCAAGGCGGCGGCAAATCGCGGGTCGATGCGCAGCGCCTGGTCGAAGTCGGCAATGGCGCGGTCGCCGTCGCCTTTGGCGTTGTAGGCAGAGCCCGCGCACGTTGAAGGCGGCGGTATAGTCTGGCTTGACGTTGATCGCCTGATTGAGGTCGGCGATGGCGCGGTCGTAGTCGCGCTTGTCGTAGAGCGCATTGCCGCGCTCGTAATAGGCAGTAGCGTTCTTCGGGTCGAGCTTGATCGCCTGGTCGAGGTCGGCGAGCGCGCGGTCGAGGTCGCCGCGCATCGCGGTAGGCGATGCCGCGATTGAAATAGGCCAGCGCGTTCTTCGCGTCGAGCTTGATGGCCTGGCTGAAATCGGCGATGGCGCGCTCGTCATCGCCTTTGACGCGTAGCGCCAGGCCGCGATTGTAGAAGGCCAAGCGCATTTTTCGGATCGATCTGGATCGCCTGATCGAAATCTGCGATCGCGTTGTCGGGCTCGCCGCGTGCGGCATAGGTGATGCCGCGATTGTAATAGGACAGCGAGTCCTTGGGATCGAGCTTGATCGCCTGCGACAGGTCGCGCAGCGCCTTGTCGTAGTCGCGCTTCTCGAAATACGAGACGCCGCGGTCGTAATAGGCCAGCGCGTATTCGCTGTCGAGCTTGATCGCCTGGTCGTAATTGCTGGATGGCGCGGTCGTAGTCGCGCTTGTCGTAGAAGGCGTTGCCGCGATTGTAGTAGGCCAGCACGTAATTGGCGTTGAGCAGGATGGCCTGGTCGTAGTCCTTGATGGCGCGGTCGACCTCGCCCCGGTTGCGGTAGGCAAGGCCGCGGTTGTTGTAGGCGAAGGCGTCGCGCGGATCGAGCAGGATGGCCTGGTCGAAATCCTGGATGGCGCGGTCGACGTTGCCCTTGGCCGCGTAGGCGATGCCGCGATCGTTGAGTGCCAGAATGTAATCCGGATTGATCTTGATGGCCTGGTCGAAGTCCTGGATGGCGCGCTCGTAGTCGCGGATGTCGCGATAGGCGAGGCCGCGGCTTTCATAGGCGACCGCGTCGTTGGGGTTGAGCTTGATGGCGCGGTCGTAGTCGGGAATGGCGCGATCGGGCTCGCCCTTGGCGCGGTAGGCCATGCCGCGATTGTAATAAGCGAGCGCGAAATTCGAATTGAGCTTGATCGCCTGATTGAGAACGTCGATGGTGCCGATCGTAGTCGCGCTTGTCGTAGTAGAGATGGCTTAGCGCATTGAGCGCGACCGTATTTTTCGGGCTCGTATTTGACCGCTTGCTCGAGATCCTGCAGCGCGCGATCGGTCTCGCCGCGATCACGCAAGATAAGGCCGCGATTGAAGAACGCCTCGCCGTCCTTCGGATCGAGCTTGATGGCTTCGTCGAAATCGCGGACGGCGCGGTCGATGTCGCCTTTGCGCGGTAGGCTTTGCCGCGATTGAAATGGGCTTCCGCCTTTTCCTTGGCGGTGAAGCCAATCGGCCTTTCGGCCTTATGCTTTTTCTTGGTGTTGATCGGCTTCGGCGGCGGCTGGTCGATGATCGCCGTGCAGCTCTCGATGTCGGCGCCAAGGCATGCCTTGATCTGATCGCGCGTGCGCGGCGAACGCATGCGGCGGCAGCAGAATGACTGCCGCCATCACGCAAATGCGGAAGCGTCGCGCTGCTCCAATCATGCCGCCTCATGGGCCGATGCCGCAGGCGCTGCACCGGCGTAGGTTTTTGATACGGCTTGGAAAATAGACCGGCGCAGGGTGCAGGAGGAGCATTAGCCCGAGTTAACATTAACCTCGGTTACGCCATGCTTGCCGTGCATTAACGAAATCGGGTTAATGCGGCAGCAGACCGGCTGATGATGCGCAAGCGAATATGCGTGCGTCGGCGAAGTTACTTCAGCGCTGCGGCGCGAGCGGCGGCGGCCATTTCCTCGAGCACGTAATTGGGCGGCATCACGTAAGCCATAACTTTGGATGCCGGATAGACCGACTGCGTGACGGTCGGTCCGTGATTGCCCGATACGACAATCGGATTGCCCTGGCCGTCCGTGCCGCGCACGACGCCGACGTGTCCGTTGTTCGGGCCCTTGCGGTACATGATGGCGATGGCGCCGACGCGCGGGCCATCGAGCTTCTTGCCGAAGTCGAGGAACGAGCGCGCGGCGCGCGACTGCGTGCCTTTGCCGCCGGCCTTGCGCAGCACGAAGTTCATGAAGTCGGCGCACCATAATTTCGTCGGCAGGCCGATCTGGCTGGCGGTGCGGCCGCGCCAGCGCAGCGCCTCCAGCAGCACGCCGGCGGCGCCGGGCACTTGCGCGGCGGCTTCGGCGGCGTCGGTGCGGCTGCGCGAGATGGTCTCGAGCGGCTCGGTGTTGGCGAAGCGCTCGTTGCGCTTGTCGCGGTCGCTTGCGCCGGCGCGGCGACGCCGGCTGCGAAAACAGCAAATGATCAAAGTTGCGATCAATCGTTTCATGTTCTCGGTCCCGCCGGATCGTCTGGCAGGGACTCCCTTACTCTGTTGCCTGTTACAACGGCGCACCGGCGATACGTACCGGACATGCACGTAGTTAACTGCGGCATCCTTCCCGATTAATCGGCGTGCCTGCAAGTTAAAGGCGGCATTCGTTCCCGCCTGCTTCCGGTTATGGTTAACGCGCGTAAAGGTTTGAATGTCGGCGTTGCTTGCAACTAGAGAGGGTATAAAATATTGCCCTTTATCTAATGGTGTTTAGCGGATCGGAACGACCACTGCGATTTGCGAGCCGGGAATATCCGGCGGCGGCGGCGGCAGCGGCTGCGCGCGTTCGACCAGCGCCAGCGTTTCGCGATCGAGCAGGCTGGAGCCTGAGCTGCCGACGATGCGCGCGTGATGCACGCCGCCGCTGCGATCGATCGAGAAAGCAAGTTGCGCCACGCCATGCTCGCCGCGCGACTGTGCTTCCGAGGGATAGCGCTTGTAGCGTTCGAGCCGCGCCACGAGCTGCGATTTCCAGTTCGGCAGCGCATTCGGAATTGCGCGAGGACGGCGCCCGGCATCGGCGCCGCCGCGCGTTCGGCGCGATGTTCGGCCGCGCTCGGCGCGCTGGCCAGGCTGGCGTGCTTTTGCTGCGGCTTTTTCTCTTTCGGCTTTTCGATCGGCTTTGGCGGCGGCATCACCGCGAGCAGTCGGTTCGGCCTGCGGCTCCGGCGGCAACTCGACCTTCTTCGACCGGCTTTATCGGCTGCGGTTCGGGCTCGGGCTGCGCCTCGGACTGCTCGACCGGGCCGGGCGGCAGTTCGGTCGGCGTGATTTCTGGGCGCGACCGGCACCGGCGCAAGATCGATCATGATCACCGGCGCATTCGCCACCAGATCGGAGCTCTCGTTCCAGCGCGCCAGCAGCGCCGCGGCGCCGGCGGCGTGGAAGCAGAGCGCCAGCGCAAAGCATGTGCCCCAGCGCAGCGATTCGGGCCAGCGCCGCAGCGCCGATGGTGCGCGCGCCGGTCGTTGCATGGCTTGTCGGCTTCCAGCCCGACCAGCGCGACATGCAGATAGCCGGCGCTGCGCAGTTCGTTCATCAGCGTCATCAACTCGCCGTAGGGCACCGTCTTGTCGGCGCGCAGGAAGACGCGCTGCTGCTTGTCGCCGGAGGTCGCCTGGTCGAGCGCGGCGGCAAGCGCGCCGCGGCCGACCGCATCGTTGTCGAGCGTCAGACTCAGATCCGACTTGAGCGTGAGGAACAGCGGCTTGTCGGGGCGCGGCGTGCGCTCGGCATTGGCGGCCGGCAGATCGACCGAGATATCGACGGTCGCCAGCGGCGCCGCGATCATGAAGATGATCAGCAGCACCAGGATCACGTCGATGAACGGCGTGACGTTGATCTCGTGGAGCTTCGCCTAACGCATCGTCGCCGTGGTCGAGACGCACGCTCATGGTGAGTTACTCGGCCGCCGTCACGGCGGCGGCGTTCCGCCGGGCGTTGATTGAAGGCGCCGCGATCGAGATCGCGGCTGACGAGGCGCAGGATTTCGGCCGAGGCGTCGGCATGCAGCGCGCGATAGCCGGCGATCCAGCGCGAGAACATGTTGTACATCACCACCGCCGGGATCGCCGCCACCAGGCCGAGCGCGGTCGCGAGCAGCGCCTCGGCGATGCCGGGCGCCACCACCGCGAGATTGGTGGTGTGCGCCTTCGAGATGCCGATGAAGCTGTTCATGATGCCCCACACGGTGCCGAACAGGCCGACGAACGGGGCGGTGGCGCCGATGGTGGCGAGAATGCCGGTGCCGCGGATCATCTGCCGTCCGGCGGCGGCCTCCAGCCGCTCCAGCCGCGAGGCGATGCGCTCCTTGACGCCGTCCGGCGACAGCGCATCGGCGGACAGCCGCAATTCGGTATCGGCGGCGCGCGATCAGCGCGGCCGCGCTGTCGTTGCCGTCTTTGCTGGCCGCTGACGTCGCTCCAGGCGCGCGCCTGGCCGAGCGCCGCGATCGCCGCGCCGCAGGCGGCGGCGGGCGATCATCAGTTCGATCGCCTTGGCGAACCAGATGGTCCAGGTCAGCACCGAGGCGAAGGCCAGCCCGATCATCACCGCTTTGACGACGATGTCGGCCGCCATGAACATGCCCCAGGGCGACAGGTCGCGCGGCAGCGTCAGTGCGATGGGCGAAGGCGTTGCCGCAGCGGGCACGACCGGCGTGGCGCTCGCAGGCGCTTCGGCCGCCGACGCAGCGGGTGACGCCGGCGGCGTTTGTGCCGCGGCTAAAGCCGGCAGCAGCAGGCACATAGCGAGCAGGGCCGCGCCAAGCGCCTGGCGCGTGGAAATGTGTCGAATACCGCTCGTCATGGGTCGCTTCATGGTCGTTTGCCTTAGGGTCACATTGTAACGCATTTGCGTCATTCCGCGGGCCGCAATTGTGCGGTCCCGCTCTTGCTCTCGAGCGCCTTGCGGCTGGCGCGCTTGCGCAGCCACATGATCACGCCGGTCACCGCGAAAATCGTCGGAAATACGCCGGTCAGGAACACGATCACAGCCCAGACCGGCCCGCTATGGCTGCCTTCATGGATCCAGCGCATCCACGCCGCCGCCCGGTCGCCGGCTTGCGGGACGATGGTGGCTGCGGCCCGGCCGCTGCGGTCGTCGACCAGGACGGTAACGGAATCCCCGCCGGCGGCGCGCGACAATTGCACGCGCCAGGCGGGACCTTGCCCGGACGGCCCGGCTTCGCCGCGCTGCTGCATCGGCAGGAACAGCGACATCGGCTTGGCGTCCGGTTCGGCCTGGCGCGCGATTTCGAGCGCGCGATCGGGGCGTGAGAATGACCGTCCGCTGCGCGATTTCGCCGAAGCCGCCGCGTGCGCTTTGCGGGTTCATCGGCGCCACCGCCGACATGACTTCGCGCGCGGTTTGCGGAAACGACAGGTAGATGCCGGTGAACGACACCACCGCCAGCGGCAGCGAGATCCAGAAGCCGAGCAGATGATGCAGGTTGAAGGTGAAACGCGACGAGCGCGTCCAGCGCAGGCCGCGCAGGAAGCCGCTCCACGAACTGCCATTGCGCGGCCACCACAGCCAGATACCGGTCAGCGAGAGCATCAGCATGCCGACGCCGGCCCAGCCGACGATCTGCCGGCCGCTGAATTGCGGAATCGTCAGGTTCTCATGAAAGACGTGCAGGAAGCCGAAGAACGACGCGCGGAAATCCATCACGTCGAGCACCGCGCCGGTCGGCGGATCGAGGAACACGGTGATGACGCGCGGCCGGCCGCCGCCGTCGCGCTGTTGAGCACGCGCTACGACCTGGACCGGCCAGCCCGGCTCCGGATAACGCAGCGCGATCGGGCGCAGATTGCCGCCGGCGGGAGCCTGCGATGCCAATGCGTCGGCGGCTTTGGCCAGATAGGCCGACGGCGGCTAGCGCGACCTGTGCGCCGCTCACCGCGTAGCGCTGCGGATTGAGCAGCGCGTCGATCTCGTCGTGGAACACCAGCAGCCCGCCTGAGATCGAGATCGGGATCAGCAGCACGGCCAGGCCGACGCCGATCCACAAATGAAGATTGAGCCAGAGCCGGCGAAGTTTTGCCGTGCGCGATTGCGTCATGGAGAGGGCCGCCTTGCGATTGATCGCCGGCAACCTAGACCAGTCTTCCGGCGGTTTAAATAGAAATCAGCAGTAATGACGCAGATTATAAGTATTCCAAACAGTATATATTAGTTTAGAAATATTCTAATTCAATAGTAACGCAGCAAAATCAATAGTTCTTGACGTCGAATACAGATCATGGTTTCAAATAGAACCGGTAATCACGCTGATTATTACGGTTCTAAAGTATAGTAATCATGTGGGGGCGATAAGATGACCAGCGTTGCGTCAAGTATTAGTGCAGAGCCGTTCAGTCATCGTGGCGCCGCGCCGCTGGTACTGAAATCAAGCGACGGACAAATTCGCGTCCAGACCCACATCAAATCTCAATTCGGCGCGCAAACGCCGTTCGCCAATACCCGATTTCAATCCGGCAACCGCGCCTCGTTGCTGGCGGCGGTCAGTCTGGCTTCGCTGATGGGCGCGACCGTCGCATCCGGTCAGGAGTCCGGGCTCAGCCTGCCGACCATCGACGTCACCGGCGACCAGAGCGGCGGCTATCAGGCGACGCAGCAATCGATCAACCGGCTGCAGACGCCGCTCAAGGACACGCCGCAGACCGTCAACGTGGTGCCGCAGCAAGTGATCCAGGAACAGCGCGCCACCAGCATGGAGGATGCGCTGCGCAGCGTGCCCGGCATCACTTTCAGCGCCGGCGAAGGCGGCCAGCAGGGCGACAGCCCCTATATCCGCGGCTTCGTGGCGCGCGGCGACATCTTCCGCGACGGCTTCCGCGATCCGGGCTGGTACACCCGCGACCTGTTCAACGTCGACCGGGTCGAGGTCTACAAGGGCCCGTCCGCTTTCGCCTTCGGGCGCGGCTCGACCGGCGGCGCCATCAACAATGTTTCCAAGCTGCCGACCGGCGCGACCTTCGTCGAAGGCACCGCCACCGGATCCTCGGTCGGCGGCTATCGCGCCGATGTCGATGCCAGCGGCAAGAAGGACAATGTCTCGGGCCGCATCGCCGCGCTTTACCAGGACGTGCCGACGCCGGGCCGCGACAACGTCTACACCAAGCGCTGGGGCATGGCGCCGTCGGTGAGCGTGAAGCTCGACGACGACACCAAGGCGACGCTGACCTACATCTATCAGGGCGAGGAGGGCGCGCCCGATTACGGCGTGCCCTATCTGCCGCAGCCGGCCTACAGCTCGACCACCGGCAAGCGTGACCAACCCCGGCTATAACGGCAACGGCTCGGCGGTGACGCCGGTCGGTGTCGCGCGCAGCAACTGGTACGGCATCGCCACCGGCCCGCTGCGCGATCTCGTCACCACCGAGACGCACATCGTGACCGCAACGATCGAGCGGGAACTTGGCAGCAATTTCAAGCTCAGCAACGGCACCCGCTACATCAACAATGAGCGCTTTTCCCGGGTCACCGCGCCGCGCAGTCTCGGCAATGCCGGCAATAGCGTGTTCGCCAGCGGCAGCGGCAGTGGCATTGCTTCCGCGGGTTATCCGGTCGACTCGATGACGATCGGGCGCGAACGCCGCGAGCGCGAAACCGACACGACCTATCTGGTCAATCAGACCGATCTGACCGGCAAGTTCGATACCGGCATCGTCAATCATACGGTGGCAACCGGCATCGAGCTGTCGCGCGAAACCCGCGACCAGACCCGCACCGATTTGTGTCTGGGCACGACGGTTTCATGCCGCACCAGCCTCAGCGATCCATCGTCGGGCGGCGTTGCCGCCAGCGGTTCCACGGTGGCGCCGCCGAATTCGACGGTGTCGACCAATTTCGCCGCCTATGTCTCGGATCAGATGAAGATCACGCGCTATTTCGAATTGCTGGGCTCGCTGCGTTTCGATCGCTACAAGACCGCCTACGACGATCTCAGCGCGACCCCCGATAGCCAGCATCTCGAGCGCACCGACGATATGATCGGCTACCGCATCGGCGGCGTGTTCCACCCGACCGTAAATTCCAGCCTCTATGTCGCCTACGGCAATTCTTACAATCCGTCGGCCGAGCTCGGCACGCTGTCGAGCGCCAGCACCAATACCGCCAGCGTTTCATTGGCGCCGGAAAAGAACGTTTCCTATGAGGCGGGCGCCAAAGTCGATGTGCTCGACAGCCGGCTCAGCCTGACGGCCGCCTTGTTCCGTATCGAGAAGACCAATCTGCGCATCCTCAACGACCCGTCGCTGCCTTCGGCGCAGCAATATCTCGTGCTTGATGGGCTAGCGCGCGTCGACGGCTTCGAGTTGGGCGCCGCCGGCAAGCTGACCGACAAGTGGCAGATCATGGCCGGCTACAGCTACCTCAAGTCGGAAATCGTCAACACCCGCAACCTCGCCGAACTCGGCAGCCAACTGCCGAATACGCCGCCGCACAATGTCACGCTGTGGTCGACCTACGACCTGACGAGCGCCTGGACCGTCGGCGGCGGCGCCACCTATCAGTCGGACGCTTTCGTCAACACCACCAATACCGCCTACGTGCCGCAGTTTTGGAAGTTCGACGCCATGGTGAGCTACAAAGTCGACGCCAAATCGACCATCCAGCTCAACGTCTACAATCTCACCGACAAATATTACTACGGCCAATATTACGGCGGCCACGCCGTGCCGGCGTCGGGACGCTGGGCGCAGTTGTCCTATCGCGTGCGCTGGTAGGACAGGGAGCAATCGTCATGATGGTCGTTATCCCCAACGTGTTGAACGCCGAGCAGGTCGCGCGCTGCCGCGACGTCATGACCAGAGCCGCCTGGGTCGACGGCCGCGTCACCGCCGGCCATCAATCGGCGCAGGTGAAGAAAAATCTGCAGTTGCCCGAGACCGCGCCGGAAGCGCGCGAACTCGGCGACATGGTGATCGAGGCGCTGGCGCGCAGCAATCTGTTCATGTCGGCGGTGCTGCCGAAGCAGGTGTTCCCGCCGCTGTTCAATCGCTACGACGCCGGCATGACGTTCGGCTCGCATGTCGACAATTCCATTCGTGCCGGCAATGGCGTCCGCATCCGCACCGACGTGTCGTCGACGCTGTTCATCTCGGCGCCCGAGGACTATGACGGCGGCGAACTGGTGGTCGAGGATACTTACGGCCAGCACAGCGTGAAGCTGCCGGCCGGCGACATGATCGTCTACCCGGCGACATCGCTGCATAACGTGACGCCGATCACCCGCGGCTCGCGCATCGCCTCGTTCTTCTGGACCCAGAGCATGATTCGCGACGAGAGCAAGCGTTCGCTGCTGTTCGACATGGACATGGCGATCATCAAACTCAACCGCGACCACCAGGAGCATCCGTCGGTGGTGGAATTGACGTCGGTCTATCACAACCTGCTGCGGCAATGGGCTGAGCTGTAAGGCATGAGCGGATGCCCCGCCTGCGCCGGGCATGACGCCTATATTTTTCCGCCAAGGCCAATTGAACCGGACGCGCTTTGCGTGCAAACGTCCGGCGCCGGCATTCGCCGGTCCGAAATTCATTGCCGAGGAAATTCCCATGCCGTTCACAATGTCCCAGGCTTGCCTGCCGGTCTTCGATATCGGCCTCACCGCTCTGTCGGGCGTGCTCGACAAGGCCGCCGCGCATGCGGCGGCAAAGAAAGCCGATCCGTCGGTTCTGCTCGGCTGGCGCCTGGCGCCGGACATGTTCGCGCTGACCCGCCAGGTTCAGGTCGCCTGCGATCAGGCCAAGAACGGTTCGGCGCGCCTGGCCGGGGTCGAGCCGCCGAAATTCGAGGATACCGAGACCACCATCGACCAGCTCAAGGAGCGCATTGCCAAGACGCTGGCTTTTCTCAAGACGCTCGATGGCAAGGCGATCGACGCCTCGGCCGACCGGGAAATCACGTTTCCGCTCGGGCCGACCGTCAAGGGCCAGATGACCGGCGCCGACTATCTCAATCACTTCATGCTGCCGAATTTCTATTTCCACATCACCGCCGCCTACGCGATCGTGCGGACCTGCGGCGCCGACATCGGCAAGCGCGATTTCCTGGGCGCCATCCCGCTCAAGCGGATCTAGCCCGGCCTCGCAAAACGAAAACCGCCCCGTCGGTGTCCCGGCGGGGCGGTTTCGTTTCAGTCAGACGGAGCGGTTAGTTGCGGTAGGAGACCTGCTCGCCGTCGTCGTCGCTGGACCGCCGCGAGCCGCCGTCGTAGCCGCAGTTACAATTCACGCCGCGAACTTCGCGCCGTTCATTGACGTAGCGGACCGAGCCCTGGGCATAGCGATTGATCGTCTCGTTGCGGCGTTCTTCACGCACCTTGTTGGTGGTGTTGACCTTATGCAGCGTGATGTTGCGAACCACGGTGTTCTGGCGGTGCACGACGATCTCGCGGTTGATCACCGGGCGGACATGCACGACCAGGCGGTTTTCCTGGATCAGCTTGGTCCGCTTCACTTCCCGCGTGTGATCGACGTAGCGGGTGTGGGTGTTGACCCGAGCCGGTGCACGCTCGACGCGCCGGGTGTTGTATTCGGAATCCGGTCGCCGGCAGTTACAGACCGAGTCATAATAGGTCCCAGCTGAGGCCGGGGTCGGCACGATGTTCGCCAGCCCGACAACGAGCAGGGCACCGCATAACGCTTTGTACAGATGTTTCATTTTTAACGCCCCGTTAACCATATAAGTTGAACCGCTACCTTAGTTTTTCGCGTTTCGACAATTTTGTAAAGCACTAATTAACCATGTGGCGCCAGGTCGCATGATTAAACGCAAATGACCCCGGGGATTGGGTCCCCAGGGTCAAAAGTCGCAAGATATGGTAGCCGGGTAGTCTACTTGATGCGCTTGGCCGCTTCCTGGACCAGGCTGAGATCGACGTATTTCTTGATGTCGATCTTCTTTTTCACGAAGCCGAGGTCCCTGGTGGCGTCCACATTGCGCTGAAGGGCGTCAAGGTTCGGCAGCAGGTTCGGGTCGCGATAGGTGTCCGCCTTGGTGAACAGCCAGCCGAACCGGTCGGCCGGGGCCTTGGTCATCTTGGACGCGATTTCGGCCACTGCGGCATGGTTTTTCGGGTCTTCGTACCAGCGGGTGATGCGCAGCATGTCCTCCATGAAATCGACCATGGCGGCGCGGTTCTTGTCGATGAACGACTTGCGCGCGTTCCAGGTGATCATCTGGGTGACGCCGAGGGCATCCTTCTGCTCGAACAGGATTTTGCCGTCCGCCTTAAGCTTGGGATTGAGCGCGAAAGGCAGTACGGCCGGGATCAGATCGGCCTTCTTTTCCAATAGCATAGCCGGCATGGCCGGCAGCGGGCCTTCGAGCATCGTGTAGTCGCGCTTGTCCTCGAGGCCGTGCTTGCGCAGCATCGCCCGGATCGCAACGTCGACGGCGCTGCCGGCGCCGTTGGTGCCGATCACCTTGCCTTTGAGATCCTCGACCTTGGTGATGCCGGAATCCTTGCGGACGTAAAATTGCTGGCTGAAGTAGCCCGGGATGCCGTCCTGGAACTCGTCGGCGATGACCCGGATGTCGTCGAGCCCGGCATTCTCGATCGCGATGGCGAGCGAGGAATAGGCCAGGTTGGAGATTTCCAGCTCGTTATTGGCGATCGCCGTAATCATCTGCGGCGTGCCCTGATAGCGCACGGCTTCGAGCGTGTAGGACTTACCCATATGGGTGGCGAGATCCTTCTTCTCCAGAACGATCGAGCCCCAATTGGCGAGCGGGGCAACCCATCCCATGCGGATCTTCACCGGCTCCGCGCTATTGGCGGCCACAGTGCCGAAAAGGCCGAGCGCGCACACGCCGGCCAAAGCGCCTATCTTGGCAAGTTTCAGAATTCGCATTGTATCCTCCCAGTTTCGCCGGGCTTGCGCTCTAATCGGCAAGCTTCACGCAGCGATTGAAAAGATTGTCGGGTGTCCAACTGATTTTGGCAAGCCGCGGAGTGAGCCGAAATGCCCGCTATGCGGTACAGGGTCTATATGCTGGCCGCCGCCGATATCGGCGGTCCCGTTGGTGCCTGCTTAGAAAAAGGTCGCGTTCTTGATCGGGGTCAATGCAAAATTGTTTTGAGGGTAGACAGTGCCAATCAAAGAATTCTCCCGCTTTCAATGCGGCAAGAACAATAAATTCAAGGAGGCCACTATGACCATGACCATCAGCAAATCAGT
Source organism: uncultured Alphaproteobacteria bacterium (assembly GCA_963825015.1). GTDB lineage: Bacteria > Pseudomonadota > Alphaproteobacteria > Rhizobiales > Xanthobacteraceae > Pseudolabrys. The sequence continues at coordinate 200,104 of CAWGRN010000014.1, forward strand.
CAGTAATACTGACCACGGCATGACTTGTGAGAAATGCGGCGAGGTGCTGATCGCACCCGAATGGTCGGAATTTGTGAGTGAATTGTTGGTCCTTAATCTTTGGTCTTGCATGAACTGCGGCAATCGGTTCGAAACCGAAGCATTTGCGCCCATCGATCCCAAATCGAAAATTGATAGTGAGGTATTGGAAGAATTCTTGCCGGCGTTGCTGGTCGCGTAAACAGTTGAAAGACCAGTCGATCGGGCAGCAGGTCACGCGCTTGGAAATCAGCAGGCGCGGGCGCGGCACCGACGTGCCGAAAATGTCTCACGCCGTCGTCGGCTCGTTGGCTTCCTGATGCCAGATCAAAAGCCTGCGGCGGATCAGTGACATGGTCTTGACCAGGATATAGCCGACGACCGCGATCTCGACGATGCCGGCGAACACGCCGGTGGAATTGGCAAAGCGCGAGGCCGTCATCATGGCGCCGCCAAGCCCATAGCCGCCCATCAGCATTTCGGCGACCACTGCCACGATCAGCGTCAGCGGCAGCGCCACCTGCAGGCCGGTCATGATCTGCGGCAGCGCCGCCGGCAGCACGATCTGAGTCAGCAGTTCGCGGTTGTTGGCGCCCATGTTGCGCGCCGACCAGATCAGTTCGCGCTCGACGCCCTGGATGGCGATCACGGTGGCCGCGATCACCGGAAAGATGGCGTCGATGACGATGATGGTGATCTTGGAGACGTCGTAGACGCCGAGCCACAGGATCACCACCGGCAGGAAGGCGATCTTCGGCATCGGAAAGCCGACCGAGATGATCGGATCGAAGAACCAATGCGCGACTTTGTTGCGCGACATCGCCATGCCGATGACCACGCCGCCGACCGCGCAGATGGCGAAGCTGACCAGCGCACGGTAGAGCGTGACCGCGGTGTTGGTCCAAAGATCGCCCGACCAGGCGTCGCTCCATATTTTTTCCAGCACGTCGCTGAGCGCCGGCAACTGGTAATGCGTGAAGGTGCCGCTGCGCGCCAAGATCTCCCAGGCCGCCAGCAGGGCCAGGATCGAAAATACCCGGGCGAATCCCCAGACCAGGCCGACGGCCAGGCGCGCCGCCTTTTCCGGCAGCCCGTTCTGCGGCTCGTTTACGGCCGGCGCGGTTGCGTTTATTCCCGCCATGCCAGGGTCCATCGCGTGATCAACAGATAGAGCCGGTCGGCGGCAAAGCCTAAGAACGCCACCGTGAGCACCACTGCATACATCGCGTCATAGGAGCCGATGGCGCCGAGATTGCCGATCATGAAGCCTAAGCCTTTCTGCGCCACGATCAGTTCCGACGACACCAGCAGGATGAAGGACAGCGCCAGCGCGGTGCGAATGCCGTTGAGCATCTCCGGCATCGCGCTCGGCACCACCACGTCCCACAGCATGCGCAGTTTGCTGGCGCCCATGCTGCGCGCCGACCAGACCAGCACCTGCTCGCTGGAGCGTGCGCCGTTGAAGGCGCCGATCGTCACCGGCAGCATGCAGCCAAGGAAGATCAGGAGAATTTTGGAGCCGTCGCCGAAGCCGAGCCAGATCACGGTGACCGGGATCAGCGCCGATTTCGGCAGCGGGTATAAAACCTCCACCAGCGGCGCCAGCAGCACGTTTACCGGCTTCCACCAGGCCATCGTGATGCCGAGCGTGGCGCCGATCAGGATCGCCAGCGCCAGGCCCGCGCCGGCGCGGAACAGCGACGACGCCCCGTTGCTGATGAGTTCGCCGTCCTTGATCATGTCGAACCAGGCGACGATCACATCGGACAGAGGCGGCAGCGCGGTCGAGGATACCAGTTCCAGCCGCGCCGCCAGTTCCCAGCCGAGCGCCAGGAGCAGGAGCGGCGAGTACCGGATGAGAGCCTTTTTCACGTCCGCTTGCCCTGCGCCTTGATGGCTTCGTCGCGCACCAGGTGCCAGATCTCGTCGACCTTCTCGACGAAATATTTGTTCTTGAAAATATCGGGATCGTTCTTGTCGAATTTGGTGTCGACCATGGTCTTGATCTTGCCCGGCCGCGCCGACATCACCGCGACCCGGTCGGCGAGATAGACCGCCTCCTGCACGTCATGGGTGACGAAGATCACCGTCTTCGGGGTGCGCTGCCAGATGCGCAGCAATTCGCTCTGCATCAGGCCGCGGGTCTGCGCATCGAGCGCGCCGAACGGTTCGTCCATCAGCAGGATCTTCGGATCGAAGGCGAGGGTGCGTGCGATCGCGGTGCGCTGCTTCATGCCGCCGGACAGTTGCGACGGGTAGCTGTCCTCGAAACCGTGCAGGCCGACCAGTTCGATGAAATCCTGCGCGCGCGCTTCGCGCTCGTCCTTCGGCATGCCTTGCCGTTCGAGCCCGTAGAGGATGTTGCCGCGCACGGTCTTCCAGGGAAACAGCGCAAAGTGCTGGAATACGATGCCGCGGTCGGGACCGGGTCCAACGACCGGACTGCCGTCGACCCGGATCGCGCCTTTCACGACCGGCAGAAAGCCGCCGATCAGATAGAGCAGCGTCGACTTGCCGCATCCGGACGGTCCGAGCAGCGCGACGAATTCGCGGTTGGCGACCTCGAGCGACACCTCGTCGAGCGCCAGGACCTCGCGTCCGCGCGGCGGACGATAGGTATGGGTGACGCGGTCGACGACGATTTGGGCGGGCGCGGTCATGGTGGCAAGCACCCTCCCTAACGGCTGGCGTCTGTCAAGCGCGACGTCGCTTTCGTCAGCGGCTTTGACCTATATTAGGATACACCGCACCGTCCTATGATGCGGGACACCGCAAACAATAATTCGCAAAAAAGGAAACGTCCGTGGCCAATACGCTGAAAGATGCCCTCGCCGAACTCGCGCTTGCCAACCGGATCGCGGCCAACGAAGGCGTGGTCGATACCTTCGGCCATGTCAGCATGCGCCACCCCGACAATCCAAACCGCTACTTCCTGTCGCGGTCGAGTTCGCCCGATATGGTCACCGCCGGCGGGTTGATCGAATACGATCTGGATTCGCGGCCGGTGCGCGATACCGGCGTGCCGCAATATTCCGAACGCGTGATCCATGGCGAAATCTACAAGGCGCGGCCGGACGTGATGTCGGTGTGCCATCATCATTCGGCGTCATTCATGCCGCTGATCGCCGTCGGCGCCGATTATTTCCCTGTCTATCACTTGGGCTCGGTCGGCGGCATCAAGCCGCCCTACTGGGACCAGCATGACGAATTCGGCGACACCAACATGCTGGTGGTCAAGCCGGAGGAGGGGGCCTCGCTGGCGCGCGCGCTCGGCGCGCATGACATGGTGCTGATGCGCCGGCACGGCGCGACCGTGGTCGGCGCCAGCGTGCGCGTGTGCGTGTACCGCTCTGTGCAGACATGTCGCAATGCCGAGCATCTGGTGCGCGCCATGATGATCGGTGGGAGCATTGCATCGCTTTCACCGGGCGAAACGGTGCGCTGCGGCGAGATCGTCGGCAAGACCACCGGCGTCACGCGCTCCTGGGATTCATGGGCGTTGGGGGTCGCCAAAGCGGCAGGCGCCTCACCGGCCAAGCCTGCCAAGGCCGCGGCGCCGCGCAAGGCAGCCAAAAAGCCGACCCAAAAAACATCCAAATCCAAGCGGCGGCAATAATTTAGGCTTCCCCACCGATGGCTCTCGGTGTTCAATGCCGTTCAAGTTTGGAGGTTTGAACTCCAACGATCTAAAATTCAGGGAGGATACGAATGAAGACGCTCAGGACCACGATCGCTGCGCTCGGCCTTATTGTGCCTTTGGCGCTGGCGGGCACCCCGGCTTTCGCCGACGACACGCTCAAACTCGCGATCGGCCAGATCAACAACTGGGAAAACCAGCCGCCGACGCTCGGCCAGGATGCCGGCATCTTCAAGAAGCACGGTCTGGTGCTGGAGAGCGTCGGCACCCAGGGCGCCGGCGAAACCATCCAGGCGGTGATCTCCGGCTCGGCCGATATCGGCGCGGGCGTCGGCGCTGCCGGCGTGATGCGCGCATTCTCGAAAGGCGCGCCGGTGCGCATTCTGGCGCCGGCCTTCACCGGCACCGGCGATCTGTTCTGGTACGTCAAGTCGGACTCCAAGATCAAAAGCCTGAAGGACGCGACGCCGGCAAACACCATCGCCTATTCGACCAACGGCTCGTCGTCGAACAACATCGTTGTCGCCTTCGGCAGCGAGCTTGGCGCCAAGGCCAAGCCGACCGCGACCGGCGGGCCTGCGGCCACGCTGACCGCGGTGATGTCGGGCCAGGTCGATATCGGCTGGTCGGCGCCGCCGTTCGGCCTGCAAGAGATCAAGGACGGCAAGATCCGCATTGTCGCGCACGGCAGCGACGTGCCGTCGCTGCGCGGGCAGACGGTGCGCGTGCTGATCGTCAACGCCAACGCCTGGAAGACCAAGCACGACGCGATCGTGCGCTTCATGGAAGGCTATCGCGAGGCGGTGGACTGGATGTATTCCGATCCGAAAGCGGTCGAAATGTATTCGGCCAAGATCAAGCGGCCGGTCGAAATGCTCAAAGAATCGATGGCCAAATTCCAGCCGAAAGCGGCGTTGCAGATCCGATCAGTTCGCCGATCTCGACGGCGCGGTTCGCGACGCGGTGAAGCTGAAATTCCTCGACAAGCCGCTGACCAAGGAACAGCTCACCGAGCTGATCCTGATTCCGCCGCGCAAGAAATAACCCGATCCGCCGACCGAACCGCGCGGCCGGCCCCTTGACGGGGGCCGGCGGTGTTGCGTAAGCGGAATGGTCCATAGGGATAGGAGATTGACCCAATGCGCATCACAGTCGCTGCCGCGGCCCTGACACTCGCCGCGACCTTGGCCGGCCCCGCTCACGCCGAGGACAAGCTGAAGATCGCCGTCGGCCAGCTCACCACCTGGGAAAACCAGATGACGCTGCTCGGCACCGACATCTTCAAGAAGCACGGCATCGTTCTGGAGAATTTCGGCACCAATGGCGCCGGCGAAACGCTGCAGGCGGTGATTTCCGGTTCAGCCGACATCGGCATCGGCATGGGCACCTCCGGCGCCATGCGCGCCTTCGTCAAAGGCGCGCCGGTGCGGATGCTGGCGCCGGCCTTCACCGGCAGCAACGACCTGTATTGGTACGTGAAGGCGGATTCGCCGATCAAGTCGCTTGCCGACACCACCCCAGCGCAAACCATCGCCTATTCGACCAACGGCTCGTCGACCAACAGCCTGGTGATCGGCTTCGGCAAGGAGCTCGGCATGAAGGCAAAGCCGACCGCAACGGGCGGGCCGCCGGCGACCTTTACGATGGTGATGTCCGGCCAGATCGATATCGGCTGGGCCTCGCCGCCGTTCGGCCTCAAGGATATCGAGGCGGGCAAGATTCGCGTGCTGGCGCGCGGCAGCGCCGTGCCGTCGACGCGCAATCAGACCGTGCGCATCCAGATCGTCAATGCCAATCTTCTGCAGAACAAGAAGGACGTGCTGGAGCGCTTCATGAAGGCCTATCGCGAGACGATCGACTGGATGTATTCCGATCCCAAGGCGCTCGCGATGTATGCCGAAAAAATGAAGGTGCCGGAAGCCTTGGTCAAAAAGGCGCTGCCGACTCGCATCCGCGCGCCGCCATGCAGGCCGACCATATTTCCGACGTCGATGGCATCATGCGCGATGCGGTGACCAACAAGTTCCTGGAAAAGCCGATGACCAAGGAGCAGTTGGCGCAATTCTATCCGTTCCCGAATTTGGGGAAGTAGAAGTTGGCGAACTGACCGCGGCGGTTCGAAACCGAAAAGCCGGTCGCTGCCTCGCAGCGGCCGGTTCTTTTTTAAGCCTAGTGCCGATCCTTCGCCGCCGCGCTGATGGCATTGAGCATGACGGTGCGGCCGTCATTGAGCGTCGCGCGCACCTGCTCGTTTTTGCCGAGCGCGCCCATCTCGCGCTGGCGCGCGACGGTCGCCTCCACCATCAGCGGGTCGAGGCCGAGCTCGCGCAAGGTCACGGCCAACTCTTCCATCTCCGCCGCGCGGCGCTCGCCGTGGCTCGCCATGCGCTCGATGTTGTAGTCGGCGATCTGGGTGAAATCGAGCGTCGGGTAATTGTTCTTGAGCGAAGCCGTGACTTCTTCGAGCAGGCCGGCGCGCGAGGCGGCGAGAAAGCATTCCAGCGTCAGCGCCTCCATGCCCTTGATCATCACGCTGCGGATCATCTTGATCGCCGCCGCCTTGCCGATTTCGCCCGGGACGATGGACAGCTTCATCTCCAGTTCGCCGAGCAGCGGTGAAATCGCCTCGGCGTGCGGGCCGGCGATCAGCAGCGGAGTCTTGTGCCGCAGCGGATGGATCGGCGCGATCACCGCCACGTCGACATAGCGGGCCTTGCCGCCCAGCAGCTTGGCGGTGTCCTGCTTGCGGCCGGGCGAGACCGAATTGATGTCGAGATAATACGGATTGCCGGTGATATGCGGCGCGACCGAGCGGGCCGCCTCGAGGCTGGAGGCGGCCGTGACCGCGGAAATGATCATGTCGGTCTCGGCGACAGCGTCCGCGGCCGATTTCGCCTGCCGCACGCCGAATTTTTTCGCCGCAGCCGTTCAGCCGCGCGCCGGACGGTTCCGGAAACAGGATGTCCCAGGCGGCGATCTGCTCGATGCCGGCGTCGCGCAGGCCGGAGGCGATCGCCTGTCCGGCTTCGCCGAAACCGATGAAGGAAATTCGCGGCGTATTGTGGCGGGTCATGACTGTTTCCTTGGACGTCTCTGGAAATTCTAGATGGATTTCACGGCTGCGTCTTGCCGGGTGGTCTGGAAGCTCACCGCCATCAGCCATTGGCCGTCGCGCTTGACGAAGACCCGGCTGACACGGTGCGCCTTGCCATGAAACGGCTGGTGTTCGCAACTCATCACCATCGCGTCCGGAAAGCCGAACAGCCGCGCCGATACCAGCGGGGCCGGGGCGGAATTGGCGTCGGTGCGTTTCTGTTCGGCGACCACCGCCTTGCGGTCGGCCTTGGAGTGGCGGCGGGCGGCGCCGACCACCATGAACTCGTCGGCCACATGGCTCGCCCACACCTCGGGCTCGTGATGCATGACCGCGACTTCCAGCCGCTGCCAGGCTGCAAGGCAGTCGCGCTCGTCGTCGCTGCGTGGCTCATAGGGCAGCGTGTAGCAGGGGTTGTCCCATTGCTTGCGGCCGGGGCCGTGCGGCGCGGCAGGCAAATTCTGCGACACCTCGTGCCAGACCAGCAGACGCCAGCCGACCGCGTGCTTGGCCCAGATGCGCAGCACGAAAACCTTGTCGCGCTCGACCGTGACATGGGCCACGTCGCCGTAACGATGGATCGTCGGCGTCAGTCCAGCTTCATCGCCAAGCGGCGGTTTCGGCAGATCGCTCTCGAACCGCAGTTTATTCAGCAAGCGGCCGTTGATATCGACGAAACTGAAATCGTCGTCGAGCACGGCGGCGACCGCGCGCGCATCGCCATTCGCCATCGCCGTCACCAAGGCGCGGTCGGCGGTCAGGAGCGCATCGTCGTCGTGCATCGCTTCCCCGCGTTACTTCTTATGCGCCACCACCGGCGTGCCGTGGGTATGGAACGACTCGATGGTCTTGAGGCCCCAGGCCTGGCCCTTCATGCGTTCGGCCTCGGTCCAGGTGATCGGCTTCCAGTCCGGCGCCAGCACCAGCCGCGCGCCGGCATTGGCGACTTCGACGCGGTTGCCGCCGGGCTCATAGACATAGAGGAAGAAGGTCTGCTGCACCGCGTGCTTGTGCGGTCCGGTCTCGATGAACACGCCGTTCTCCAGGAACACGTCGGCGGCGAGCAGCACTTCCTCGCGCGAGTTGAGCGCATAGGTGACGTGGTGGAAGCGGCCGCGCGCGCCGGTGTGATCGCGGGTATAGGCGAAGTCGTAGGATTTGTTGGTCGCCGTGAACCAGATGCCGGCCTCGCAGCCGTCATTGAGCACGATGCGCTCGGTGAGGCGGAAGCCGAGATAGTCCTCGAAGAATTTGCGGCAGGCGGAAATATCCGCGGCGAGGCCATTCCAATGGTCGAGCCTGCGCACGTTGCAGCCGCGCGCCGGAAAACGTTGCGCCTGGTTCTTGAGCGCCGGTTTGAGTTCCGGCGGCGGATCGTACCATTCGGTGTCGTAATAGAGTTCGATGACGTGGCCGTCCGGATCCTTGCAGACGAAGGTCTTGCCGTGGCCGAGATCGCCGTCGGTCCAGCCGACATCGAAGCCGGAGCCTTTCAGCGCTGCGGCGCGCCGCTCCAGCGCCTGCGGCGAGCGCGTGCGATAGGCGACATGCGCCATGCCGTTGGTCTTGGCGGCGGTGAGCTTGAGCGTATAGCGCTCGTAATCGTCATAGGCGCGCAGATAGATGCTGTCGCCCTTTTCGCCGCTCTGGGTCATGCCCATGACGTCGATGAAGAAGCGCGCGCTCTTGTCGAACTCCGGCGTCAGCAGTTCGAGATGGCCGAGATGCGCGATGTCGTAAATCTGTTCGGCGGGGAGGGTTTTGGGATCGGTCATGGCGCCTCGAAGGGTTCAAGTCATTTCTGTCGGAGCCGGCGTTCGAAAGCCAGCACCATGTTATTGGCAGGCATCGGCACGATATTGACCAGTGTCAACCCGGCGCTTTGCGCGAGCGCGCTGACGTCGGCAATATCGCGCACGCCCCAGTCCGGATTGCGCGCCCGCAACGATGGCGTCGAAGGCGGCATTGCTCGGCGCGGTGTGCGCGCCGTCGCGCATAAAGGGGCCGTACAGCAACAGGTGTCCGCCGTCGCGCAGATTGCGTCCCGCGCCCGCCATCAGATTTTGCGCCACGCGCCACGGCGAGATGTGCAGCACATTGATGCAGAGGATGGCAGTGAGCTTGTCGGCGCCGGCGTCGCCGGTCCAGACCCAATCGGGCTCCATCAGGTCGATGCGCTGGGGGCTGCGCAGATTGGCGAGCCCGGCGTCGCGCCGCCAGGCCGCGATGCTGTCGAGATGCGAGGGGAGAATGTCGCTCGGCCACCAGGTGAGTTGCGGCGCCTGACGCGCGAAGGTGACCGCGTGCTGGCCGGTGCCGCTGCCGATTTCCAGCACATGACCGGTTTTCCCATCGAGAAAACCGGCGATCGCCGACCAGATGGCTTCGTGGTTGCGGTGGAACGCCGGCGCGTCGAGGCGGCCGTCGGTCGCGGCCGGCGGCAGTCCATCGGTTCCGAATTCGACGACGAATTTCGACATGGTTGTGCAAGCGGCCACATTTATTGCTGCGGAATTAGGCATAGCCGATGGTCCAGGTCAAAGGACCGGCTCCGGCGCCCTATTTGGCAGCGGCGGGATTACCCAGGCCTGGTTCGTTGTTTTTAGCCGTGTGATCGGGCAATATCGCCCGTCTAGCGGGTCAACCCGCGATCTGTCCGGCGGCGTGGGGCGCGCCGGGCAGGCCTTAAAAAATTATCTGGGAGGATAACCATGCGCCAATTCTACTCCACACTGGTGGCCGCCGCCGCCATCGCGCTGACGCTGCCGGGTGCGGCCCATGCGCAAGCCAACAAGCTGACGGTCGGCTTGCCGACCACGCCGCCGAACGTCGTGCATATGCCGGTGATCGTCGCCAGAGAGCTCGGCCTTTACAAGAAATACGGCGTCGACGTCGAAACCGTTGCAGCTCGAAGACGGCGTCAAGGTCTTCCGCGCGATGCTGGCGGGCAATCTCGACGTCGGCATGTCGCCGGGCGCGGTGACGATCGTCGGCATCTCCAATGGCGCGACGGTCAAGGCGATCCTGGCCAGCTCGAACAAGTTCGAAGCCTCGATGGTGGTGCGCGACAACGTCAAGGACATGGCCGATCTCAAGGGCAAGCGCATCGGCATCCAGCAGCCGGGCGGTTTTGCCGACATCAACAGCCGCGCCGTGCTGCGCGCGGCCAAGATCGATCCCAAGGACGTCAACTTCGTCAGCATCGCGAGCGAGGACGTGCCGGCGCTGGTGGCCGATCAGGTCGATACCGCGATCCTGCATGTCGAGCAGGAGATGCTCGCCAAGAGCAAGGTGCCGAAGCTGCACGCGATCGCGCGCATGTGGGAACTGCAGCCGAAGACGCTCTACACGGTGGCGGCGGTGACCGACAAGACCATCAAGGAAAAGCCCGCCGCGCTCGAGGCCTTCGCCAAGGCCAATATCGAAGCGACGCGCATCATGTACACCGACAAGGCCAAGGTGATGCCGATCCTGGTGAAGTTCACCGGCTATCCGGAAAAGATCATTTCGGACACCTACGACTTCCTGGTGAAGAGCTGCATCTGGGACGCCAACAGCGGTCTATCGGCCGGAGCGCGTGAACTTCACCGCCGAGTCTGATGACCAAGGTCGGCAATATCAAGAAGGGCAAGACGCCGAAATACGACGACGTCGTCGACACCACCTTCGCGAAAGAGGCGATCGCCAAGCTCGGCGAATGGAAGGGCCCGGTCTGCCCGACCGCGGCGTTCTAAGTCGCACGGCGTTTAACATCGGCGGGCGCCGCGTGCAAACGCGGCGTCCGCCGGCGCTGCAACGAAGAAGGCTTTAGATTCGGGGAAGGCACGAGGAAGCAACCGCGATGAGCGTCGCCAAGAAATTCAGACCGGCGCGCTCGCGGCTAAGCCGCAATCACCGGCGGTCTTGCGGTACAGAAGCCTCCGTGGTGGGAGCGGCCGGCGCTGTTCCGCTACGGCTTCGTCGCCGCTGATCCTGATCGTGTGGGAAATCGTCGGGCCGTTCATCAGTCCGATCTTCTTCACCTATCCGACCAAGATCGCGGTCGCCTTCTATACGATCTCACCGCTCTCCGGCGACCTGCCGTATTATCTGGCGCAGAGCCTGGAGGTCATGGTCTACGGCCTCGAGCATCGCCATCGTCGTCGGCATCCCGCTCGGCATCGCGATGGCGCGCTATCCGCTGGCTCGACTGGGCGCTCGACCTGCCGATCAACGCGCTTTACGCAACGCCGCTGGTCGCGGTCGTGCCGCTGCTGGTGCTGTGGTTCGGCATCTATCTGAAGGCCAAGATCATCGTCGTGTTTCTGTTCGCGGTGTTCCCGGTCCTGATCAACACCTATCAGGGCGTGCGCGAATGCGACAAGAACATGCTCGAAGTGGCGCGCTCGTTCCGCTCCAGCGAGCGGCGGATGTGGCAGGACGTGCTGCTGCCGTTCGCCGTGCCCTTACATCATCGCCGGCGTCCGGCTCGCCATCGGCCGCGGGCTGATCGGCATGATCATCGCCGAATTCTACACCACCATCTCCGGCCTCGGCTTCATGATCACGAAATACGCCAACCAGTTCGAGATGGACAAGACCTTCGTGCCGGTGATCGTGTTGATGTTCCTCGGCGTGTCGCTGACGTCCTTGTTGAAATGGGTCGGCCGCCGCATCGCGCCCTGGAGCCACGCCAACCGCTGATCGGCGATCTTTCCGGGAACCATGAGCGCCGTCAGGCCTTGTTAGGGCATGGCAACGCAGCCCAAGCTCGAAAACAGCGCCGAAAAGCTCAAAGACAGCGCTGTTCAAATGAAGAACAGCACGACGCGCATGGAGCGCAGCACGGCGCGGGTCGAGGACAGCGCCGACCGGCGCACCGAATTGGCCGCCGACCGCACCGTGTTTGCCGCCGAACGTACCTACGCCGCCTGGGTGCGCACCGGGCTGGTGGCGATGGCAAGCGGCGTCGGCGCCAAGCCCGCGCTCAACGGCCTGATGCCGGACTGGCTGATCGGTCTCGCCGGCAGTGTGCTGGTGTTGTTCAGCGTGTTTTGTTTCGGCGCCGCGGTCTGGCGCAATCTCGATGAGGCAGCGCCGCCGCTGCCGGGCGCCAAGCGCTTCCATCCGGCACTGCTGGTCCTGGTCAACGGCTTTCTGGCGCTGGTCTCGGTCGCCGCCCTGGTCGGCATCTGGTTCGGCCGCGCGTCCGGCTGACCGCAACCTTCGCCTTATTGTCTTTGACATAAACGCGCGCGACACTCACGGCCGGGCCAATGAGGCGTCCGGTCATGAGCGAACCTCCGATTTCGCGCGGTTTTCGCGGGCGCGGCCGCGGCGCCAGCAGCGCCCGCGTGCCGCCGGGCCAGCATCTGGTCACCGACTTTCCAGTCCTGTCGGCGGGCCCGACGCCGGAGCCCGATCTCCAAAGCTGGAGTTTCACGCTAGAGGATGGCGCCAGCCCGATCGGCGAATGGAGCTGGCAGCAATTCAACGCGCTGCCGCAGACCGAGGTGACGGTCGACATCCATTGCGTCACCACCTGGTCGAAGCTCGACACCAGTTGGCGCGGTGTTTCGATCGATACGCTGCTGGAAGCCGCCGGCCTCGCCGAGCCGCCGGGACCATTCGCGCTGCTGCATTGCGATGGCGGCTACACCACCAACGTGCCGTCGGAGGATCTGGTCGACGGCAAGGCGATGGTGGCGACGCTACTACGACGGCGAGCCGCTCGATCCTGAGCATGGCGGGCCGGCGCGGTTGTTGGTGCCGCATCTGTATTTCTGGAAAAGCGCGAAGTGGGTGCGCAAGCTGCAATTCCTCGACGACGAGCAGCGCGGCTTCTGGGAAGAACTCGGCTATCACAATTACGGCGATCCATGGCGCGAGCAGCGTTATGACGGCGACTGAAGCGCGTCCGTTGTAACGCCACGCCTGCAGTGGATGACGGCGACGGTCCGCGAGATCGTCGACGAGACGCCGCGCGTGCGCAGTCTGCTGCTTGACGTTCCCGGCTGGCCGGACACCACGCCGGCCAGCACGTCGATGTGCGGCTCACCGCTGCGGATGGCTATCAGGCGCAGCGCAGCTATTCGATCGCCGCGGCGCCGGAAGCGCCGCAGGTGACGCTGACCGTCGAACGGCTAACCGATGGCGAGGTGTCGTCGTATCTCGCCGGCGACTTGCGGGTCGGCGATCAATTCGAATTGCGCGGGCCGATCGGCGGCTATTTCGTGTGGACCGCGGCGCTCGGCGGCCCGCTGTTCCTGGTGGCCGGCGGCTCCGGGGTGGTGCCGCTGATGGCGATGCTGCGCCATCGTGCGGCGGCTGCAAAGCAAAGCGCCGGCGACGCTGCTTTATTCCTCGCGCACCGAGGCCGACATCATTTATCGCGCCGAACTGGATCGGCTGGCGGGGCAGGGCGACGGGCTTACCGTCGTCCACACCTTGACGCGCCAACGGCCACCCGGCTGGAGCGGCTCAGCGCGGCGCATCGATCGCGCCATGCTGCAGAGCGTCGGCTTTGCGCCTGACACCAAGCCGCGCATTTTCGTCTGCGGCCCGACGCCGCTGGTCGAAGCCGCCGCGAGCGACCTGCGCGATCTCGGCCACGCGCCGCAATTGATCAAGACCGAACGTTTCGGACCAACCGGCAAATAGGAGATCGCACATGAGCATGGACCATCAAGGCGCGGTTCCGCTCGACGGCAATGCCGCCGGCGGACTGCTCGGCGAATTATTCGCGGTCGACGTGACCGCGGCCGAAATCACCTGCGGCGGTTGCGGCGCTGTCGCCGCGATCGGCGCGGTCCGCGTCTATGGCGGGCCGATGGGCGCGATCCTGCGCTGTGCGCATTGCGACACGGTGGTCTTGGGCATCACCCACACGCCGGCCGGGCTCTGGCTCGATTTGCATGGCGCGCGTAAGATGTTCGTCGCGCGGCCGGACGCGAAGAGCAATCTAAACAGGGGGCGTCATGATCATTGGCATGACAATTCAAACGTTCACCGTCGTCCACGTCGTCATCACGCTCATCGCGATCGCGACCAGCTTCATCGTGATGTTCGGCATGCTCGGCGGCCATCGGCTGCCGGTCTGGACCGCGATTTGCCTGCTGTTCACGGTTTTGACCAGCGTCACCGGCTTTATGTTTCCGATTCACGGCTTCACGCCGGCCTTGGCCACCGGCATCATCTCCTCGGTGCTGTTGATCGCGGCCTTGATCGCGCTCTATGCCAAGCATCTGCGCGGCGCCTGGCGCTGGATCTATGTCGTTACCGCGGTCGCCGCGTTCTGGTTCAATTTCTTTGTGCTGATCGTGCAGTCGTTCGAGAAGGTGCCACTGCTCAACGCGGCGGCGCCGCAAATTGGGCCGCCGTTTGCCGAGCCGGTCAACACGCATTTCTTGATCGCGCAAGCCGTAGCGCTGGCGTTCTTCGTCATCGTCGGCGTCGTCGCCGTGATCAAATTCCGTCCGGCGCAGCCGATGCCGGTCTAAACGGGGTACCAAAAAGAAGAAGCCGCCGTTACCGGCGGCTTCTGTTGATTGTGCTGGTAATGGGCGATTACTTCAGCTGGTCCGAGATGCTCTTGAATTTATCGTTGAGCGTGGTGCCCAGCCCATTGACCACCGCTATGATCGCAACCGAAATACCGGCGGCAATCAGACCGTACTCGATAGCGGTCGCCCCTCTTTCATTCTTCCAGAATGCAACGAGCGTCGACATTTTTATAGACTCCATGACAGCCAGAAACGGTTGAAAAATACCGGCGTCAGTAAAATTACTTCCAAAGTTCCATGCCCGATATTTCGGAAAATATATTCCGCAATCGATTGAAATATTAGCGAGCGCATTAGGCAACTGTAAATCTTGCGGTACCGCCGCCGCCAAACCGCGCTTTTAAAGGACCGACACGCGCATCGCGCGGCAGATTTTACGGGACGCGCGGCAATTCCAATAAGTTGTTCGACAATCATGCGAGGCGCGATAACGCTTTGTCGATCACGTCTCGGTTTTGCCCTGCAAGTCCGGTTTTGGTTCGACGCATCCGTTGCTGCGATCGGCGCGCGGCTGCTCGACCTGCAATTCGAAAAAGATGTCAGCGTTCGGGCAGAAGCGCGGCGCAAAGCTCACCAGCGCCGGCATGATGGCGAGCCAGTCGCGGCAAGCCTGTTTGTTGGTGCAACCCTCGCAACGGTGGAACGCGGTGGTGTAGGCCAGGCTCCAGCGCGGCACGATCCCGCCGCCCGGCTCGATACCGAGGTGTTCCATCATTTCGCGGATATGGGTCGGTTGCCGTGCCTGATCGACCATGGCAGCGACTCTCTTTCACCCGGCGGTGAATAGTTTGCAGGATGCCGATTTTGTCTGTTTGCGCCATGATATGGGTCAAACCGGCGCCCCGGCCCGCAACAAACCACGCTGTAGGGTTGCATGGCTATTGCAATACCTGGCTAAAGGGTCATGTGTGTCTGATACCCGACAGACGAGGAGGCGCCTTAGCCTTTAATTCGACTTCTCCGCAGCAGGCGCTGATTCGGCGCGCTTGGACCCATGTTGCGGTTTCCGCCCCATCCGACGGGGCTCGGAGAACCGACATGGATGCCCGCGCAGTCCCCTTGGGGGAAAACCGTATTTTGCGCCACCTTTCCGGCAAGACGCTGGCGTTGATCGAGCCGCATTTGCACAAGGTAAAATTCGCACAGGGTGCGATTTTGCACGAGGCCGGCGAGGCCATCACATCCGTCTATTTTCCACTTAGCGGCATGGTGTCGATGCTTGCCGTTCTCAAAACCGGCGAGGCGATCGAAGCCGGTATTATCGGTCGTGACGGCTTTGTCGGCGGCTATCTCGGCGCGCGCGGCTGGCGGCCGTACGGTCATGCGGTGATGCAGGTGGCCGGCGAGCTCATGCGACTGAATGTCCGGCATTACAAGAAAGCCTACGACGCCAGCGACGAGCTGCGCGTCCTCGTCAACGGCTATCAGTCGGTCGTGTATTTTCAGGCCCAGCAAACCGCCGCCTGCCAGGCGCTGCACCAGGTCGAGCCGCGTATCTGCCGATGGCTGCTGCAGGCGCAGGATGCGGCCGGCACCGGTACGCTGAACCTGACCCAGGAATTCCTGTCGCACATGATGGGCGTGCGCCGCACCAGCGTCTCGGGCTGCGCCAACAAACTGCAGGAAGCCGGCTTGATCACCTACAAGCGCGGCGCCATTCAAATTCTCGACCGCAAGGCTTTGGAAAAGAGCGCCTGCGAATGCTACGCGGCCGTGCGTGCGGCGACCGCCGAGGCGATGTCAAAGCGCTAGCGGCGCAATCCGGCCACAGAAACCGCGCAATTGGCCGCACAGGTGCTGCCTTGCTTGGACGGCTTTGCTAGACAATGCATTGCGACATCGCGCGACGATGCCATGGAACCCGGTAAACCTTTGACCGCAGACGACAAAAAACCGCCGGTCGTCGAAGCTAAGCCAGACGGCGCTTCGCCCCAGTCAAACGAAGGCAGACTCGGTCTGCGGCTTCGCCAGCAGGAAGTCCTGGCCGAGCTTGGCGTGGCGGCGTTGCAGGGTTCGCAATTGACCGAATTGCTCGACCAGACGGCGAAATTGGTAGCCGAAGGTCTTGAAGCCGAGTTTTGCAAGATTTTCGAGTACCACCCCGGTGAAAACCGCTTTTTGGTCACGGCCGGCGTTGGCTGGGGCCCGGACGTGATCGGCGTTGCGACCGTCGGCGCCGACGCCGAGTTCCCCGGCAGGCTTTGCGCTGATCACCGGCAAGCCGGTGATCTCCAACCACCTCGAAAACGAAGAGCGGTTCCGCACGCCGCAGCTTCTGGTCCAGCACGGCATCCGGCGCGCGATGAACGTCATCCTGCAGGGCGATGGCGCGCCGTACGGCGTGCTGGAAGTCGACAGCCGTTCCGAGGGCGAGTTTTCGGTGCGCGACATTTCGTTCTTGCAGGGTGCGGCGAACGTTCTCGGCATGGCGATCGAACGCCACCGGATCGAACGCAATCTGCGCACCGCACTGGAACGCAATCAGTTGCTGTTGCGCGAGGTCAACCACCGCGTCAACAACAGCCTGGCGCTGGTCGCCAGCATGCTGCATTTGAAAGCGGCGACCGTGAGCGACGAGATCAAGGCGCATCTCGATGAGGCGTCGCTGCGCATCACCGCGATCGCGCGCGCCCACCAGCGCCTGTATCAAACCGAAAAATTCGAAACGCTCGACCTCGGCGCTTACCTCGAAGACATCTGCCGCAATTTGTCGGAGTCGCTGCCGGCCTGCGAAGTTCACGTCAGCACGGTCGTCGGCATTGAAATCCCGCCCGACCAGGCGGTTCCAATTGCATTGTTCGTCAATGAATTGATCACCAACTCGACGAAACACCGGCTTGCCGGTTCAGATTGCGAAATCTGGGTGACGGTGAAAACCGTGGGCGAGCGCAGCATCGCCATATCGGTGCGCGACAACGGTCCCGGTCTGCCGGCGGATTTCGATCTGACCGCGCAGAAGGGCTTAGGCATGCGGTTGATATCCGCGTTTTCAAAACAGTTGCGCGGCGAACTCACCATCCACCGGCACACGCCCGGCACCGAATTCGTGCTGTTGTTCCCGATCGCGATGCACTGACGCCGGGCGCCGGCGTCTTCATTCGAATTTGAACGATTGCCGGACGGATTGATTAGCCATATGCGGCTTGCATTTCAGCGATAGCGCCGCGCCTGCGGCCATATCCATAATTAGCATATTTAGAACGTAATACATTAATAGACACCGCGCATGTTTCCTCGCGATCGGAGTGAATTGTGCGCCAGTTAGCGAAAGGCGGGACGTCGCTGTTTAATCCCGAGCGAGGCGTTTACGGACTTGGCGTCGCTCACTTGGCTTCATTCGGGCTCGCGAGCGTGCTGATCCTGCTTTCGATGTTCGCAATGTGGGGCGCGCTCTCGACATACCAGGCCGGCAACGCCGCGAAGCACTTCGAAGCGTTGAGCGACGTCTTCGAGGGCGCCCGTTCAGCCGTGGCAGCCGAAGAATCTCTGGAGCGGAAATACCGGCTGGAGCCGAGCGCCGAGCGTGCGCGGCCGCCACCATGACGCTTCCGTCACGCTGCAAACGGAGCTCGGGCGCGCGCGCGTATTGGGCGACGCCGCCGATCGCGCTGTAATCAGCGATGTGCTTGCGTTGCACGAAAAATATCTGATCGCGATCTATCACATGTTCACGGCGGTTGACGCTGGCGACACGGCGCTCGCTAACGAGATTGACGGCAAGGAGGTCGATCCGCGATTTGACGCCATGGAGGCGCGTGTTGTCGCCGCTTCCGAGGCGCATCATGCCGAGGCGTTCCGGCGTCTCGACAAACTGGTCGACGTCCAGAAAAGCGTCCTGGTCGCGACCCCGATCGTATTCGCGATTGGCATGGGGCTGGTGGTGTTCTTTGGGCTGGTTCTGCGCAACCAGCGGCGGCGCACCGCGGAAGCCGTCATGCACGAGACGATGGCCGTCGGCCGCAGCGAGAAGCGGCTTCGCGCCTTGATCCAGAACGCATCCGATGTGGTCTTGATCTGCAGCGCCGATGGAACCGTCACCTATCAGAGCCCGACCGCGGAAACGAACTGGGGCTACGCCGCCGACGGCTTGCTCGGGCGGCCTTAGAAGCGGTGGTGCACCAAGATGACCAGCCGGCATTTCAAAAACTGCTGGAGCAGATGCAGAGCCGCGCCGGGCAGCACGCGCGGCGTTGAATTGCGCCTGCACGATTCTGCCGGCGGCTGGTGTCATGTCGAACTTATCCTGACCAACTTGTTGCATGAACCGGACGTGGCGGGGCTGGTCGTCACGGCCCGCGACATCGCGCAGCGCAAAGCGTTCGAAGCGCAGCTCATCGAGCAGGCGTTCCAGGACCCGCTGACCCGGTTGCCCAATCGGGCCTTGTTCGTCGACCGGCTCGAACAGGCGCTGGCGCGCGCCACGCGGCGGCACGGCAGCGTCGGCGTCTTGTTCCTGGACCTCGACAACTTCAAGCTGATCAACGACAGCCTGGGGCATCTGGCCGGCGATGAATTGCTGGTCGAAGTGGCCAAACGCCTACAGGCCTGCGTGCGCGGCAACGACACGATCGGGCGATTTGGCGGCGACGAATTCGTCATCTTGCTGGAGTTCACCGACGAGGGGGACGCTGTGCAAATGGCTGAACGTATCGAGCAGCAATTCGTGCGCCCGTTCTATGTTGGCGGCCGCGACTTCATCATAACCGTCAGCATCGGAATTGCGCTCGGCGATTCCGGCCATCAACGCTCTGACATTCTGTTGCGACACGCCGATATCGCCTTGTATCGCGCCAAGGGCAGCGGCAAAGCGCGTCACGTCGTCTTTCACGCCAGCATGCAGTCCGACAGCCTGGTCAGGTTAAATCTCGAGAACGATTTGCGGCAAGCGGTCCAGCGCGGCGAATTGGTCGTGCATTATCAGCCGATTGTCGATCTGAACTCGGATCGGATGACCGCGGTCGAAGCGCTGGTGCGTTGGCGGCATCCGACGCGCGGCTTTCTGGCGCCCGCGGAATTTATCGTCATTGCCGAGGAGACGGGTCTGATTGTTCCGATCGGGCAGTGGGTGCTGGAAGAGACCTGCCGGCAGTTGGTCGCCTGGCAGTCGAAATTCCCGCGCCACAAGGCGTTGATGGCGAGCGTGAACCTGTCGCCGCGCCAGTTTCAGGAACCGGATTTGGTCGAACGGGTGACGAGCGCGCTGCGCGCGGCCGGCATGGCGCCCGGCAGGCTCAAGCTGGAGATCACCGAAGGCGTCATCATGCGTGACGTCGAACTCACCATCAAAACGCTCTGGCAGCTCAGGGAGCTCGGCGTTCAATTGGCGATCGACGACTTCGGGACTGGTTATTCCTCGCTGGCCTATCTGAAGCGCCTGCCGCTCAATATCCTCAAGATCGACCGTTCGTTCATCAAGGGCATTGGCCACGATGCGGAAGACACGGCAATCGTCAAGGCGATCGTTTCGATGGCCAAATCGCTGAAATCTGTCGGTGACCGCCGAAGGCATCGAGACGGCCGAGCAGGCCGCGCTGCTGCGCGGATGGGCCTGCGACCGGGGCCAGGGCTACTTTTTCGGCCGGCCAGTGGATGCCGCCGCTCTCAGCGAGCTGCTGCGCAAGACCAGCCGGATCAGCGGTCCCGCGCAGGCAGCATAACCGTCAAGCGCGGCCGGTTCACACGTCTTCCGGATTGTCGACGTAAACCAGCCCGGCCTTCGCCAGCGGCTCGCGCATGTTGTACATGTCGAGGCCGAGTACGCCGGAGGCCAGCTTCTTGCGCTTGGCGTCCTCGTCGTCGAAACGCTTCTGCGCCTTGGCGGCGGTCTCGACCGCATACTTCTTCGGCACGACGACGACGCCGTCGTCGTCGGCCACCACCGCGTCGCCCGGCTCGACATTGACGCCGGCGCAGACCACCGGAATGTTGACCGAGCCCGAGCGTCGCCTTGACCGTGCCCTTGGACGAGATCGCCCGCGACCAGATCGGGAAGCCCATCTCCTTGAGCGTCGACGACGTCGCGGCAGCCGGCATCGATGATGACGCCCTTGACGCCGCGCGCCTTCAGCGAGGTGGCGATGAGATCGCCGATCATGCCGTCGGTGTTGTCGGCGGTGCAGCCGAGCACGACGATGTCGCCGGGCTGGCACTGCTCGATGGCGACATGCATCATCCAGTTGTCGCCGGGCTGCGCCAGGATGGTGACGGCGGGTCCGGCGATCGCAGCGCGCCGGCCCAGATCGGCCGCATATAGGGCTTCATCAGCTGATAGCGGCCGAGCGCCTCGTGCACGGTCGAGACGCCGAGCTTCTCGAAGGTGCCGATGGCCTTGGCATCGGCGCGTTTGATGTTGCGGACGACGACGTTTTTCATTGTTTTTCTCCGGCTCAGCCGAGCGTTTCGGTCACGCGCGGGAACAGCGTCTGATAGGCCTCGCCGTAGGTCATCGGCACGCCGGTGTTGCGCGAGCCCTGGATGCCGCGGTTGAGCGCGACGCGTTCGTAGTAGCCCCACAGATGCTTCTGCGCGGCGAGAATCTGGAACGCCTTGTATTTCTGCTCCCAGACCTCGTCGATCTTGAGAATGAGGTCGGGCTTGTAGTTGCACTGCTCCGGCTGGTGCGGCTCGAACAGATACACCGGCGGCGCCGAATATTTGTATTTGGCGCCCGGCTTGTGGCCCATGGCCTGCGCCACCACGCGGGTTTCCTGCGCGAAATGCGCGGCGTTCGGATGGTCGAAATTATACGGGTCTTCGAGCGCGTGGGTCAGCACGAAGGACGGATTGAGTCTCGCGGTAGATGTCGACCATGCGGTCGAAATGCTGCTTCGGTGAGCTTGAGCGGATAGTCGCCGCAATCGAAGAACTCGATCTCGGCGCCGAGCAGGGCGGCGGCGCGTTCGGCCTCGTCCTTGCGGCCGGCCTTCACGCTTTCCAGCGTCGCGCCGGCTTCCTTCCAGGCGAACTGGCTTTCGCCGCGCTCGCCGAACGACATGCAGACGATCTTGACCCGGTAGCCCTTCTTGGCGTGCAGCGCGATGGCGCCGCCGGCGCGCCAGACGAAATCGCCCGGATGGGCGGTGATGACGAGCCCGGTCTTCTGGTCCGGCATGGACTTAACAACTCCCTTTTTCGGTGCGGGCTCTTTAAACTAGGTAGAGCCGTGGCGGGTCAAGGCTTGGTATGGCCGCTGCAAGTCCATGCCGCAGTGCGAAGAAACGGAAGCCTTTCCCCATGAACGACGTCACCACCCTGCGCATCGCCATCGGCGACTATCCGCACACGCTGCCGCTCAAGCGCGGCGAGATCACCTCGCCGTCGTTGAAGCTGGATTTCGTCGAGGTGAAACCCATGCACACGGCGTTCAAGCCGATGGTGCGCGAGCACGCCTACGACGCCAGCGAGATGGCGCTGGTCACCTATCTGCAGGCGAAGGATCTACAACAAGGGCCTGACGCTGCTGCCGGCGGCGATGCTGGCGCGGTTTCAGCACGGCACCGTGCTGTACAATGCCGAGCGCGGCAAGCTGGCGCCCGCCGACCTGGCGCGGCACGCGCATCGGCGTGCGCTCCTACAGCCAGACCACCGGCGGTCTGGATCCGCGGCATTCTCGAGAACGACTACGGCGTCGACCTCAGCGGCGTGCAGTGGGTGACCTTCGAGGACGGCCATCGTCGCCGAGTCCAAGGACCCGCCGGGCGTCATCCGCGCCCGGCCCGGTCAAGGACATCACGCAGATGCTGATCGACGGCGAGCTCGACGCCGCGATCTACGGCGCCGCCATGCCGAACGACCCGCGGCTGCAAAGCGTGATGCCCGATCCCGATGCGGCGGCGCGGGCCTGGTACGCCAAGCACCGCCTGGTGCCGGTCAATCACATGGTGGTGGTGACGGACGAGCTGGCGCGGTCGAATCCGCAGGCGGTCGCCGAACTGTACCGGCTGCTGGAAGCCGGCAAGAAGGCGGCGGGTATGCCGGCCGCCGGCGCGCTCGATACCGCCCCGTTCGGCAAAGAGGCCAACCGGCCGTGCCTCGAATTGCTGATTTCTTATGCCGTCGCAGCAGGGTCTGCTGTCGCGGCGGCTCACTGTCGACGAGCTTTGGTAGCCACATTGAGCGGCTGGTGAATAAACAGCCAAGTTTGCCTAATAATGAGGCAAACGGCCTATGACCTAAAATTAGGCATATCCCTGAATAGGGCTCATACAGTATACAAATCAATTAGTTAGCCGCTTTATGACGCGTTGGCACAGGGCTTGCGATTTACCTCCTGCGCGGAAGTTCGCCGGGACATCGCGCGCGTCAAACGCAGGGGACTTCACTCATGTTCAGAACTATTCAGGCGGCCGCCAGGCGCCCGAACGCCCGTAAGTGGCTTTCGGCTGCGGCGGGATTGGCGTTTGCGGCCACTGGAGCGATCCAGTCCGCCAAGGCCGAAGATACCATCAAGGTCGGCATTCTTCATTCGCTCTCCGGCACCATGGCCATCAGCGAAACCACGCTGAAGGACACGATGCTGTTTCTGATCGACGAGCAGAACAAGAAAGGCGGTCTGCTCGGCAAGAAACTCGAAGCCGTCGTCGTCGATCCGGCCTCGAACTGGCCGCTGTTCGCCGAAAAGGCGCGCGAGCTGATCTGCCAAGGACAAGGTCGCGGTCGTGTTCGGCTGCTGGACCTCGGTGTCGCGCAAGTCGGTGCTGCCGGTGTTCAAGGAACTGAACTCGATCCTGTTCTATCCGGTGCAGTACGAAGGCGAGGAGATGCGAGCGCAACGTGTTCTACACGGGCGCCGCGCCGAACCAGCAGGCCATTCCGGCGGTCGACTATCTGATGAGCAAGGACGGCGGTTCGGTGAAGCGCTGGGTGCTCGCGGGCACCGACTACGTCTATCCGCGCACCACCAACAAGATCCTTGAGGCCTATCTGAAGTCGAAGGGCGTCAAGCAAGAAGACATCATGATCAACTACACGCCGTTCGGTCATTCCGATTGGCAGACGATCGTGTCGGACATCAAGAAGTTCGGCTCGGCCGGCAAGAAGACGGCGGTGGTTTCGACCATCAACGGCGACGCCAACGTTCCGTTCTACAAGGAACTCGGCAACCAGGGCATCAAGGCGACCGACATTCCGGTCGTGGCGTTCTCGGTCGGCGAAGAAGAACTCGCCGGTCTCGACACCAAGCCGCTGCTCGGCCATCTCGGCCGCCTGGAACTACTTCGAGTCGATCAAGACCCCGGCCAACGCCGAGTTCATCAAGAAGTGGCAGGCTTTCACCAAGAACCCCAAGCGCACCACCAACGATCCGATGGAAGCTCACGTCATCGGCTTCAACATGTGGGTGAAGGCGGTTGAGAAGGTGAAGTCGACCGACGCCGACAAGGTGATCGACGCGCTGCCCGGCATCACCGCGCCGAACCTGACCGGCGGCACCTCCACCATGCTGCCGAACCATCACATCACCAAGCCGGTCTTCGTCGGCGAAATCAGCGGCGACGGCCAGTTCGACGTGGTGTGGAAGAGCAAGGGTCTGGTCCCGGGCGATGCCTGGTCCGACTACCTGCCGGGCTCGAAGGATCTCGAATCCGACTGGGTCAAGCTCAAGTGCGGCAACTACAACAAGGTCACCAAGAAGTGCGGCGGGTCGGCTTCCTGATCCCTGCGCTCTGACGCGATCCGAGGGAGGCGGCGCGCTCCGCCGCCTCCCTTCTTCTCTAAAACGATCTGCCGGGATCGAAACGACAATGCGTAGTGCTCTACGATCGCATCGCTCGCGCTCGTATTCGCCATCGGTTTGCTCGTCGCCGCCAGTGCGACCGCGGCGCACGCCGGCCCTTACGAAGACGCGCTGCCCGGCTTCACCACCGACGAATTCAGCGACACCGTCGACGCCGTGAACGCGGTCGCCGCCAGCGGCAGTCCGCTCGCCGCGCCGCTGATTGCCGCGCTGCAGGACGGCAGGCTGCTGTTCAGCGCCAAGGACAAGAAGGTCTTCATCAAGACCAAGGACGACAAGCTGCTCGACGCCGCGACCGGCAAGCCGCTTCGCCGGCACGCCGCCGGACGACGTCGACACCGTCCGCGTCAACAACCGGCTGCGCGGCATCATCGATGCCGCCAACGGCGCGCTGACGCTGATGGCGCCGCGATCCGAACAAGCGCTACGACGCGGCGCAGGCGGTGTTCAAATCGCGCGACGCCAGCTGCGCTGCCGGCGCTCGACAAGGCGCTGGCCGCGGAACAAGATCGCGCGCGTGAAGACGGCGCTGACCGAAGCGCGCGCCGCCATCATGCTCACGGCCGACGACAGCCAGCGTCGCCGACAAGATCGCCGCCATCGACGTGATCCGCGACCGCGGCGACCAGGACGCGCTGGCGCTGCTCGACGGCCTGCCGGCCGACCAGCCGGCCGATGTGCACGCCGCCGCCGCTGCCGCCAGCGCCAAGATCCAGCGCACCCTGGCGCTCTGGAACACGGTGCAGAACACCTGGTACGGCCTGTCGCTCGGCTCGGTGCTGCTGCTCGCGGCCATCGGTCTCGCCATCACCTTCGGCGTCATGGGCGTCATCAACATGGCGCATGGCGAGATGGTGATGCTCGGCGCCTACACCACCTACGTCGTGCAGGAACTGATCCGCACCCGAAATCCGGGGCTGTTCGACTATTCGCTGGCGATCGCGCTGCCGCTCGCCTTCATCGTCGCCGGCGCGGTCGGCATTCTCATCGAGCGCACCGTGATCCGCTTTCTCTACGGCCGGCCGCTGGAGACCTTGCTCGCCACCTGGGGCATCTCGCTGGTGCTGCAGCAGGCGGTGCGCGGCGCCTTCGGCCCGACCAACAAGGAAGTCGGCAATCCGTCCTGGATGTCGGGCGCCTTCGATCTCGGCGGCATCCTGATCACCTATAACCGCATGTGGATCATCGTCTTCACCGGCATCGTGTTCGTCGCGCTTGCTCGCGCATGCTGCGCTTCACCCGGCTCGGGCCTGGAAATGCGCGCGGTCACGCAGAACCGCGCCATGGCCGCGGCGGTCGGCATCCGCACCGCGCGCATCGACGCGCTGACCTTCGGGCTCGGCTCCGGCATTGCCGGCATCGCCGGCGTGGCGCTGTCGCAGATCGACAACGTCAGTCGCCGAACCTCGGGCAGGGCTACATCATCGACAGCTTCATGGTCGTGGTGTTCGGCGGCGTCGGCAATCTGTGGGGCACGCTGGTCGGCGCCCTGACGCTCGGCATCGCCAACAAGTTCCTCGAACCCTTCGCCGGCGCGGTGCTCGCCAAGATCGCCATCCTGGTGTTCATCATCTTGTTCATCCAGAAGCGCCCGCGCGGCATGTTCGCGCTCAAGGGCAGGGCGATCGAAGCATGAACTCGCATCCGCTCATCCGTCTGCTCGATCGCGGCGCGGTGCTGTTTCTGGTGCTGCTCGGCGCCTTCGCCGTCGCCATTCCGGTGCTCAACCTCCTGGTGCCGGCCGGCTCGGCGCTGCACGTCTCGACTTATCTCGTCGCGCTGTTCGGCAAATATGTCTGCTACGGGCTGCTGGCGCTCTCGATCGACCTGATCTGGGGCTATGTCGGCATCCTGTCGCTCGGCCACGGCGCCTTCTTCGCGCTCGGCGGCTACGCCATGGGCATGTATCTGATGCGCCAGATCGGCACGCGCGGCGTCTATGCCAATCCGATCCTGCCGGACTTCATGGTGTTCCTGAACTGGCCGGAATTGCCGGTCTACTGGTACGGCTTCAACCATTTCGCCTATGCGGCGCTGATGGTGCTGCTGGTGCCGGGCCTGTTGGCCTTCGTGTTCGGCTGGTTCGCCTTCCGCAGCCGCGTCACCGGCGTCTATCTGTCGATCATCACGCAGGCGATGACCTACGCGCTGCTGCTCGGCTTCTTCCGCAACAATTTCGGCTTCGGCGGCAATAACGGCCTGACCGATTTCAAGGACATCCTCGGCTTCAACGTGCAGTCGGAAGCGACGCGCAATTCGCTGCTGGTGATGTCCTGCATCATGCTGGCGATCTGCTTTCTGATCTGCCGCGCCATCGTCACCTCGAAATTCGGCATGGTGCTGGTCGGCGATCCGCGACGCCGAGTCGCGCACGCGCTTCCTCGGCTATCGCGTCGAGGCCTACAAGCTGTTCGTGTTCACCGTGTCGGCCTGCATGGCCGGCGTCGCCGGCGCGCTCTACGTGCCGCAGGTCGGCATCATCAATCCGGGCGAGTTCGCGCCGGCCAACTCGATCGAAGCCGTGATCTGGGTGGCGGTCGGCGGCCGCGGCACGCTGACCGGCGCGGTGCTCGGCGCCTTCGTGGTCAACTACGCCAAGACCTATTTCACCTCCGGATTCCTGGCGCCTTATTGGCTGTTCATGCTGGGCGGGCTGTTCATCGGCACCACGCTGCTGATGCCGCGCGGCATCATCGGCACCTACAACAACTGGCGCGGCAACCGCGCCGAGGCCAAATCGGCCGCCGCCAGCTCGGCGGCCGCCGAAGATGGCGCCATTGCCACCGCGGGCGCGCCGCCATCGGCCGCCCCAAGCGCGGCGGAGTAGGGCCATGACCGAAAAAGAAAAACACACCACCTCGGCGCTGCTCTATCTCGACGGCATCAGCGTGTCGTTCGACGGCTTCAAGGCGCTCAACGAACTGTCCTTCATCATCGAGCCGGGCGAGATGCGCGCCATCATCGGCCCGAACGGCGCCGGCAAGACCACCATGATGGACGTCGTCACCGGCAAGACCCGGCCCGACACCGGCGACGTGTTTTTCGAGGAAGGCACCTACGACCTGTCCAAGCTCGACGAGACCGAAATCGCCATGCTCGGCATCGGCCGCAAATTCCAGAAGCCGACGGTGTTCGAGATGCACACGGTCGAGGACAATCTGCTGCTGGCGCTCAAGAACGACCGCAGCGTGCGCGCCGCGCTGCTGTGGGAGAATTCGGCGCCGCAGCAAAAGCGCATCGACGAGGTGCTCGACACCATCCGGCTGAAGGGCGTGCGGTCGCGCGTCGCCGGCAGCCTGTCGCACGGCCAGAAGCAATGGCTGGAAATCGGCATGCTGCTGGCGCAGGAGCCCAAGCTGCTGCTGGTCGACGAGCCGGTCGCCGGCATGACCGACGTCGAAACCATGCAGACCGCCGAACTGCTGAAGGAAATCAACCGCACCAAGACCGTCGTCGTGGTCGAGCACGACATGGCCTTCGTGCGCGAACTCGGCGTCAAGGTGACGTGTCTGCACGAAGGCTCGGTGCTGGCGGAAGGCACCATCGACCAGGTCTCGACCAATGACCGCGTGGTCGAAGTGTATTTGGGACAGATAGTCTCAAATGCTCGAAGCCAGCAACCTCGATCTGTACTACGGCGCGGCGCAGGCGCTGCGCGGCATTTCGATCAAGGCCGAGCCCGGCAAGGTGACCTGCGTGCTCGGCCGCAACGGCGTCGGCAAGTCGAGCCTGTTGCGCGCCTTGGTCGGCCAGCGGCCGGTGAAGAACGGCACCATCATGTTCGAGGGCAAGGACATCACCAGGCTGTCGACCGTCGAGCGCGCGCGCAGCGGCATCGCCTATGTGCCGCAGGGCCGCGAGATCTTCCCGCTGCTCACGGTGCAGGAAAACCTGGAGACCGGCTTTGCGCCGCTGCCGCGCGACCAGCGCGAGGTGCCGGACGACGTGTTCACGCTGTTTCCGGTGCTGCGCAACATGCTCGGCCGGCGCGGCGGCGACCTGTCCGGCGGCCAGCAGCAGCAACTGGCGATCGGCCGCGCGCTGACGATGCGGCCGCGGCTGCTGCTGCTCGACGAGCCGACCGAAGGCATCCAGCCCTCGATCATCAAGGACATCGGCCGCGCCATCGACTATCTGCGCTCGCTGAAGGACATGGCGATCATCCTGGTCGAGCAGTATCTCGATTTCGCGCAGGAACTGGGCGACCATCTGGTGGTCATGGACCGCGGCGCGATCGTCTATTCGTGCGACAAGGCCAACATGGACGAGGCGGCGCTCAAGCGCGCGCTGGCGATTTGAGAATTTCCGTCATGGCCGGGCTTGTCCCGGCCATCCAAGGCGTACGTATTGCGAGGTGACGGGATGCCGCGCGTAAGCCGGGCATGGCGATGGAGGCGGGCGTGTCACTTGCAACACCGCAATGCCGACATCTTCGCCGCCAACCGCGCCACCGGCCACATCGCGCTGAGCGTCGCTGCGATCCGGCGGCCGCACGCGGCGCAAAAGCGTGCATGAAGACGGCTCGCTGCGCGTGCGCTTTCCCAACACCACGCCGGCCGCGCTGGAGGCCGTCATCGTCAACACCGGCGGCGGCATGACCGGCGGCGACCGCTTCGCCATCGAGATCGCGCTGGAAGCGGGCGCCAAGCTGATCGTCGGCACCGCGGCGGCGGAAAAGATCTATCGCTCCAACGGACCCGACGCCGAGATGACGGTGACGCTCGATCTCGCCGACGGCGCCGCGCTTGCCTGGCTGCCGCAGGAGACCATTCTGTTCGACCGCGCGCGGCTGTCGCGCCGCATCGACGTCGATCTCGCCGGCAGCGCCTCGCTGCTGATGGCCGAGGCGGTGGTGTTCGGCCGCGCCGCCATGGGCGAGGCGATGAATCGCGGCAGCTATCTCCGATCGCTGGCGCGTGCGCCGCGACGGCAAATTGATCTATGCCGACACCGCGCGGCTCGACGGCGCCATCGCCGACAGGCTCGGCGAAGCCGCGGTCACCGCCGGCGGCATCGCCATCGCCACCGTGCTGATCGCGCCGGCCGGCGAAGATCAAGCTTGCAGCGGTGCGCGCGCTCGGCGAGAATTTTACCGGAGAGGTCGGCATCTCGGCCTGGAACGGCATCGCGGTGGCGCGGCTCTGCGCCAAGGATGGCGCGGCGCTGCGCCACGATCTGATCGCGGTGCTGGCGGCGCTTGGGCAGCCGGTGCCGCGGCTGTGGCTGCAGTAACTTGATGGAGGCAACGATGAATTTGACGCCGCGGGAAAAAGACAAACTGCTGATCGCCATGGCCGCGATGGTGGCGCGCCGCAGGCTCGAGCGCGGCGTCAAGCTCAACCATCCGGAAGCGGTGGCGCTGATTTCCGATTTCATCCTGGAAGGCGCGCGCGACGGCCGGACCGTCGCCGAGCTGATGCGCGACGGCGCCCATGTCATCACCCGCGCGCAGTGCATGGATGGCATCGCCGAGATGATCCACGACATCCAGGTGGAAGCGACGTTCCCCGACGGCACCAAACTCGTCACCGTGCATGAACCCGATCCGATGAAAGGACCCCTTCGATGAAACGCATTCTGTCCATCGTCGCACTGCTCGCTCTCGGCGCCACACCCGCCTTCGCCCATCCAGGCCACGGCCTGACCGATTCATTCGCCGCCGGCGTCGCGCATCCGCTCGGCGGGCTCGACCATATGGCGGTGATGATCGCGGTCGGCCTGTGGGCGGCGCTGAAAGGCGGCCGCGCGCTGTGGATCTGGCCGGCGGCTTTCGTCGGCGTGATGCTGGTCGGCGGCGCGCTCGGCATGGCCATGTCGCGCTGCCGTTCGTCGAGTCCGGGCATTCTCGCCTCGGTCGTGGCGCTCGGGCTGCTGGTGGCGCTGGCGGTCGATCTGCCGGTGGCGGTCGGCGCCGGCGTCGTCGGCGCCTTCGCGCTGCTGCACGGCCACGCCCACGGCAGCGGAAGTCGCGGAGACCATGAGCGGCATCGAATACATGGCGGGCTTCGCGCTCGCCACCGCGACCTTGCATCTCACCGGCATCGGCTTTGCGCAAATGGTGACGCGCGCGCAAATGCGGCCGGCGATCCGCGTCGCGCGGCGCGGCTCTGTGTCGTCGATTCCGGTCGGGCGCAGCGCGACTCGAGTTGGATCCGGCCGACGGACGTCGATGCGAAGAATGCAATGATCCCCGGCGAAATGTTCATCAAGGACGGCGAGATCGAACTCAACGCCGGCCGCAAGACCGTGACCGATCACGGTCGCCAATTCGGGCGACCGGCCGATCCAGGTCGGCTCGCATTATCATTTCTTCGAAACCAACCCGGCGCTGAAGTTCGACCGCAAAAAGGCGCGCGGCATGCGGCTCGATATCGCCGCCGGCACCGCGGTGCGCTTCGAGCCGGGTCAGACGCGCGAGGTCACGCTGGTCGCGCTCGCCGGCAAGAAGACGGTCTACGGATTCCGCAGGACGTGATGGGGAAACTTTAGCGCGCTGCGTCGTTACCATGGTAGTTATCGAAACGACCATGGGAGGACGCGATGAAACAGAAATACACCGGTGGCTGCCAATGCGGCAAAGTTCGCTTCGAAGTGCAGGCCGAGATCGGCAAGGTGATCTCGTGCAATTGCTCGCGTTGCAGCAAACTCGGCTCACTGCTATCGGCGGCTCCCGCATCCGACTTCAAGTTGCTGTCGGGCGAGGGCGACATGACGACGTTTCAGTTCAACAAACACGTCATCAACCATCCGTTCTGTTCGACCTGCGGCATCCAGTCCTTCGCCAGCGGCAAGGGGCGGGACGGCTCGGACATGGTGATGATCAACGTGCGCTGCCTCGACGGCGTCGATCCGGATCAGTTCGAGGTGATGAAGTTCGACGGCCGCAGCATGTAGCGCGGCGTTCTGGGGCTGGTACCCCCAAAAGCCATAACGGGCAGACCGTCGTCTGCCCGTCACAAGCTCTCGGATCCATTTCCGGGCTGCGCGCGTGAGCACGCCACTCGGTACCCAGTGACTGAGAGCCAGGACCGGCAAACATGGACCACGAATACTGCAAGCAGCACCCACGTCCCAACCACGGTGCCCGCTCCGGCCATGGCGGCCATCCGTGTCCGGCGTGAGCCGAAGATGGATGATCTGACGACAAGCCTATGCGCCTCCGGCTGGACGCGCAAGAGCGGTTCGCAACGCGGTTGATAATTGCGGGGATAATTTCATGCCGATCAAAATGAAACGCGCCGCCTATGCCGACATGTTCGGGCCGACCACCGGCGACCGCGTGCGGCTGGCCGACACCGATCTCATCATCGAGGTCGAAAAGGATTTCACCGTCTACGGCGAGGAGGTGAAGTTCGGCGGCGGCAAGGTGATCCGCGACGGCATGGGCCAAAGCCAGATCACCAACAAGCAGGGCGCCGTCGACACCGTCATCACCAATGCGCTGATCCTCGATCACTGGGGCATCGTCAAAGCCGACGTCGGCATCAAGGACGGCTACATCGCCGCCATCGGCAAGGCCGGCAATCCCGACATCCAGCCCGGCGTCACCATCATCATCGGCCCCGGCACCGAGATCATCGCCGGCGAGGGCAAGATCCTCACCGCCGGCGGCTTCGACTCGCCACATCCATTTCATCTGCCCGCAGCAGGTCGACGAGGCGCTGTATTCCGGCGTCACCTCGATGCTCGGCGGCGGCACCGGGCCCGCGGCCGGCACCAACGCCACCACCTGCACGCCGGGGCCGTGGCATCTCGGCCGCATGATCCAGGCGGCGGATGCGTTTCCCGGTCAATCTCGGCTTCGCCGGCAAGGGCAACGCCTCGCGCCCGGCGGC
The DNA here is from genome assembly GCA_963825015.1 of uncultured Alphaproteobacteria bacterium. Taxonomy (GTDB): domain Bacteria; phylum Pseudomonadota; class Alphaproteobacteria; order Rhizobiales; family Xanthobacteraceae; genus Pseudolabrys. The sequence continues at coordinate 231,962 of CAWGRN010000014.1, forward strand.
GCTGGAGGAAATGGTCAAGGCCGGCGCCTGTGCGCTCAAGCTGCACGAGGACTGGGGCACCACGCCGGCGGCGATCGACTGCTGCCTGTCGGTGGCCGAAAAATACGACGTGCAGGTGATGATCCACACCGACACGCTCAACGAGTCCGGCTTCGTCGAGGACACCATCAAGGCCTTCAAGGGCCGCACCATTCACGCCTTCCACACCGAAGGCGCCGGCGGCGGCCACGCGCCCGACATCATCAAGGTCGCGGGGCTCAAGAACGTGCTGCCGTCCTCGACCAATCCGACGCGGCCGTTACACCACGCAACACGCTCGACGAACATCTCGACATGCTGATGGTGTGCCACCATCTCGATCCGTCGATCGCCGAGGATCTGTCCTTCGCCGAAAGCCGCATCCGCAAGGAGACCATCGCGGCCGAGGACATCCTGCACGACCTCGGCGCGCTGTCGATGATGTCGTCGGACTCGCAGGCGATGGGCCGGCTCGGCGAAGTCATCATCCGCACCTGGCAGACCGCGGACAAGATGAAGAAGCAGCGCGGCTCGCTGCCGGGCGAGAAGGGCGACAACGACAACAAGCGCGTCAAGCGCTACGTCGCCAAATACACCATCAACCCGGCGATCGCGCATGGCGTGTCGCAAGCACATCGGTTCGGTCGAGAAGGGCAAGCTCGCCGATCTGGTGATCTGGTCGCCGGCCTTCTTCGGCGTCAAGCCGGACATGGTGATCAAGGGCGGCACCATCGTCGCCGCGCTGATGGGCGATCCCAATGCCTCGATCCCGACGCCGCAGCCGGTGCATTACCGGCCGATGTTCGGCGCCTTCGGCAAGGCGCTGACCGCCTCGTCGCTGGTGTTCGTGTCGAAGGCGGCGGCCAAGAGCGACCTGCGCAAGCGGCTCGGCGTCGACAAGCAGTTCGTCGCGGTCGAGAAGACCCGCAAGATCAACAAGAAGAGCATGATCCACAACGACGCCACGCCGAACATCGAGGTCGATCCGGAGACCTACGAGGTGAGGGCGGACGGCGAATTGCTCACCTGCGCGCCGGCCGACGTGCTGCCGATGGCGCAAAGGTATTTCTTGTTTTGATCTCTTGTCGTCCCCGCGCATGCGGGGACCCAATGCAGGCGGCCGATCAGGGCCTGAACCGCTCGCGATTACTGGATGCGCCGCCTTCGCGGACATGCCAGTGGAGGGTGCCGCATGCACGCGTCACACGATCAAACTGCGGCGATGGGACGCCGCCGCCACCGACCGCGTCGTGCTCGACGCCGGCGACCGCAACCGGCGGCGCATCGTGCTGACCGGCGAGAAGGGCACCGAATTCCTGCTCGACTTCGCCAAGCCGGTGACGCTTGCGCGATGGCGACGGGCTGGTGCTCGATGACGGCTCGATCGTGCTGGTCACCGGCGCAGCCCGAGCCGCTGATCGAGATTTCCGCCGACAGCGCGCTCGATGCCGTGCGGCTGGCCTGGCATCTCGGCAACCGCCACACCGACGTGCAGATCGTCGGCGACAAGATCCGCATCCGCCGCGATCACGTGCTGGAGGATATGCTGCGCGGGCTCGGCGCGCATCTCACGCCGCTCGACGCCGCCTTCGATCCGGAAGCCGCCGACGCCGTCGCATGAGCATGCCACGGGCATCGATCATGGCGCGTAAGCGAGCGAGTAGCGGCCTCTCGCACCGCTCCGTCCCCGCGAAAGCGGGGACCCAGGGCGGCACGCGTCCACGAAAGAACTGGATTCCCGCTTGCGCGGGAACGAACGGCGAGTGCGCGGCGAGGCTCGCTCCGCCGCCCTCTACCGCCTCATGGCCTGGCTCTCGCCGTCATTTCCGGTCGGCGCATTTTCCTATTCGAGCGGCATCGAGTGGGCGGTCGAAGCCGGCGACATCAAGGACGCCGAAACGCTGAAGGCCTGGCTTGGCGTCATGCTTAGCCGAGGGCGGCGGCTATTGCGACGCCGTGCTGTTCGCGCATGCGCATCGCGCGGTCATGAGCGACGACGACAAGGCGCTGCGCGCGGTCGCCGAACTCGCCGCCGCCTTCGCGCCGTCGAAGGAGCGCCATCTCGAAACCACCGCGCAGGGCAATGCCTTCGTCGAAGCGGCGCGCGCGGCCTGGGGCTGCGCCGCGATCGAAAAGCTGAAGACGATCTGGGACGGCCCGGTGGCCTATCCGGTCGCGGTGGCGGTGGCAGCTCGCCGGCCACGGCATCGCGGTCGAGCCGGCGCTCGCGGCCTACCTGCAGGCGCTCGCCGCCAACTGGGTGTCGGCCGGCGTGCGGCTCATTCCGCTCGGCCAGAGCGGACGGCCAGCGCGTGCTCGCGGCGCTCGAGCCCGCCGTCACCGCCACGGCGCAGCGCGCGCTGACCGCGAAGCTCGACGACCTCGGCTCGTCGGCGTTCCGCGCCGACCTCGCCAGCGCGCGGCACGAGACGCAGTACACGCGGCTGTTCAGGTCTTGACAACAATCCTAGGATGATACCCATGACGTTCTAAGGCCCTCGCCGGGCGGCGTCTCGAGCGCCGGTTGGCTGAGGGCGGTGGCCAAGGTGGAGCGCCGGGAGGCGCTGCGCCCTGCGTCATTGGGCGCGCACGCCCCGAAGCGGTCCCCCGGGTAACCGGGAAGGCCGTGGGCGTGCAGGCCGGCCGATCGCAAGGCTGGCCTAAAGGGGTCTCGCAAACCCCTGGCGCCTCCCGCCGCTCCACCGCCCCCGCTTGCGGGGGGCGCCCTGCGGGAGGAGGGCGTCGTGGTCATAGCTCGGGCGCGAAACGCGCCGCGAGAACGATGACGCTTGCCGCAGCGCCAGAATGACGGAAATCTGACGGATACGGAAGTCCCGCAATGAAAAATCCCCACGGCCCCTTGCGCGTCGGCGTCGGCGGTCCGGTCGGCTCCGGCAAGACCGCGCTGATGGATCTCTTGTGCAAGAAATTGCGCGACCGTTACGAAATCGCCGCCATCACCAACGACATCTACACCAAATGGGATGCCGAATATCTGGTGCGCTCCGGCGCGCTGCCGGCCGAGCGCATCGCCGGCGTCGAAACCGGCGGTTGCCCGCACACCGCGATTCGCGAGGACGCCTCGATCAATCTCGCCGCGGTCGCCGAGATGCGGGCGAAATTTCCCGACCTCGATCTGGTGCTGATCGAATCCGGCGGCGACAATCTGGCCGCGACGTTTTCGCCCGAACTCGCCGACCTCACGATCTACGTCATCGACGTCGCCGCCGGCGACAAGATTCCGTCCAAGGGCGGGCCCGGCATCACGCGCTCCGATCTGCTGGTGATCAACAAGATCGATCTGGCGCCTTATGTCGGCGCCTCGCTCGAGGTCATGGACCGCGACGCCAAGAAAATGCGCGGACAGCGCCCGTTCGTGTTCACGAATTTGCGCGAAGGCAAAGGCGTCGACGAGATCGCCAGGTTTATCGAGCAGAAGGGCGGGCTTTCCTCATGAGCGCTTGCGACCGCCTATTGGCTTCGCTGTCTCGTATCGACGATGCGACGGGCGAGGGCGCACGCGCCTGCCTCACGGTGTATCGCGACCAGGCGCTGGCCGCGGCGCGAAGCCGCCGACGCGCGCGCCAAAGCCGGTATTACCCTTGGCCCGCTCGACGGCGCCATTGTCACCATCAAGGATCTGTTCGACGTCGCCGGCGAGGTGACGCGCGCCGGCTCCAAGGTGTTGGCCGACGAGGGCAAACCCGCCATGCGCGATGCGGTGATCGTGCAGCGCTTGCGCGCCGCGGGCGCGGTGATCGTCGCCAAGACCAACATGTCCGAATTCGCCTTCACCGGCATCGGCGTCAATCCGCATTTCGGCACCCCCGGAATTCCGGCCGATCGCGCGCGGGTGCCGGGCGGTTCGTCGTCGGGCGCCGGCGTCGCGGTGGCCGACGCGATGTGCGAGATCGCCATCGGCAGCGACACCGGCGGTTCGGTGCGCGTGCCGGCTTCGCTATGCGGCGTCACCGGTTTCAAGCCGAGCCGCCAGCGGGTGCCGACCACGGGCGCATTTCCGCTGTCCAGCACGCTCGATTCCATCGGCCCGCTGGCGAAGAGCGTCGCCGATTGCGCCAATGCCGATGCGATCATGGCCGGCGAAACACCCTGGGCGCTGGAGCCCGCGCCGCTGGCCGGTCTGCGGGTCGGCGTGGCGCAGGGCATGCCGCTGCAAAATCTCGACGACGCCGTCGGCAGGAGTTTTCCCGAAGCGCTCGACCGGCTGGAGAAAGCGGGCGCGCGGCTGTCGAATGAAGTGCTGCCGCTGCTCGACGACATGATGGGTGTGCTGTCGCGCACCAGCATCCTGGTGGCCGAGGCTTATGCGGTCCACCGCGACCGTGTCACACGGCGCGGCGCCGATATCGATCCGATCGTGGCCGCGCGGGTCGACAAAGGCCGCGACATTTCGTCCGCCGATTATATCGACGCGGTGCGCACCCGCGCCGGCCTTATCCGCGCCATGGATCAAAGGCTCGCCGATCTCGACGTGCTGGTGATGCCGACCACGGCGACCGTGGCGCCGCGGCTGGACGAAGTCGCCGAACCTAAATCCTTCATGGCGCGCAACGCGCTGTTGTTGCGCAACCCCACGATCGTCAATTTCTTCGACTGCTGCGCCATCTCGCTGCCGCTGCCGCGCGACGGCGGCTTGCCGACCGGTCTGATGCTGGTGGCGCGCAACGGCCACGACCGCCGGCTGTTGCGGATCGCGGCCGCGGTCGAGCGGTTGCTTGCCTAGAAATCGCGCAGCGTCTCGATCAGCACGCGATAGCGCTCCGCGCCGAATTTTTCCTTCAGCGCGGCTTCGTGCTGGGCAGCCAGCGTCTTGGCTCGCGCCAGAAGTTTTTTGCCGCCGGGGGTCAGCTGCAAGGCATTGCGGCGTCCGTCGGCGGCGACCGGCAGGCGTTGCGTCAGGCCACGCCGCTCCAGCAAGTGCAGCATGCGCGCCAGCCGCGCGCGCTCGATGCCCAAGGTTGCGGCCAGTTCGGCTTGCGACAGCCCGCCATTGGCGCCGATGACCACCAGCACCGAGAACTGCGCCGGGCTGATGTCGATCTGCGACAACCGGCGGATAAAGTCTTGGAAGACCCAGACCTGGACGCGGCGCACGAAATAACCGAGCCGCTCGTTGAGCACGCCGAGGTCGATCACGGGCGGGCTGGCCCGGCGCAATCGCGGCGATGTGCGCAATGGCAAGGCGGTTCCGGGTTTGGACCGTTTGACCGGCGGCATGGCATAAGCCCTCTTGAGCCTTTCGGCAGCCATAATGCTGTTGACGAAAAATGTTGTCCACGTCAACAATGTGGCCTTGGCTGCGGTCGCCGTTCGCAGGATGGAGCGGTGACAGCGGCCGGCCCAGCAGAGCGGGCGGCCGCCGCCGGGCACGGATTCGAGCTTGTTAAAGCCGGAGTAAATCCGGCATCATCGGTCAAACAACGGTCCTGTGCTGGGCCAGGGGAGGACGTCAATGAAACGCAAATCATCGTCAAAGTCGTGGCGCATCAGCCGCCGCACCTTCACCGCGGGTCTTGGCGCCGCAGGCTTCGTCGCCGGAACCGCGCCGTTCAACATCGTGCGCGCGCAAGGCGCTGCGCTTAAGGTCGGCGTGCTGCTGCCGCGCTCCGGCTACCAGGCCGGCATCGGCCAGGACTGCCAGCGCGGCGTCGATATCACGGCCGGCATCCTGAAGGATCTCGGCATGCCGGCGCTGCAGATCATGAACGCCGACACCGAGACCAATGTCGAAGTCGCGCGGGCGCGGGCCGAGAAGCTGATCGGCGAGGGCGCGCAGCTCTTGGTCGGCGCCTTCGATTCCGGCCAGAGCACGGCGATCGCGCAGGTGGCCGAGCAGAAGGGCATTCCCTATGTGATCAACATCGCCGCCGCCCCGCCGATCACCGAGCAGGGCTATAAGTTCGTGTTCCGCAACTTCCCGACCGCCGGCATGATCCTGCGCGACGCCTTCATCGATCAGCTTCAGGTGTTCGAGCTCACCGGCGGCTCGCCGAAGACCGCAGTGTTCATGCACGTCAACGACACCTTCGGCACCGCCATGAAGGGCGGTATCGGCGCGGTGATGCCGAAGTTCAAAATGCCGTACAAGATTGTCGAGACGATCTCTTACGATCCGGCGGCGCGCGACCTCTCGGTGGAAATTTCCAAGGCCAAGGCCACCGGCGCCGACGCGCTGCTGATGGTCAGCCGCCTCAACGACGCCATTCTGCTGACGCGCGAATTGGTCAAGCAGCGCTGGACGCCGATGACGATCATGAGCATGGGCCCGGGCTGGTACGAGGACCAGTATCTCAAGACCCTCGGCAAGCTGTCGGACGGGCCGCTGAGCTTTGCGCCCTGGTACGATCCGAACAAGAAGCTGTCCAAGCAGCTCGAGGCCGCGCTCGCCAAGGCGCACGCCGGCGTCAACCTGAACACCAACCACGTCTACACCTTCGAGGCCCTGTTGATCGCCGCCGACGCCTACAAGCGCGCCGGTTCGACCGATCCGAAGGCTCTCGCCGACGCCATCCGCAAGACCAACATCACCAACAATGTCAGCATCGGGCCCGGCATCCAGTTCGACGCCAAAGGCCAGAACGACAAGATCGTGGGCGGCGCGATCCAGAACCGCGGCGGCAAGCTGGTCACGGTCGCGCCGAAGGAAGCGGCCAACGCCAAGCCGGAATGGCCGCTGAAGCCCTACGACAAGCGCAGCTGACGCGCGGTGCCGGCGGATATCTATCTCAACGTCGCCGTCGGGGGCGTCTTGACGGGGCTCGTCTATGGCCTGATGGCGCTCGGGCTGTCGGTGATCTTCGGCGTGGTGCGGGTCGTCAACTTCGCCCACGGCGAGATGATGACCATCGCCATGTATATCGCGGTGACGCTGTTTGCGGCGTTCCATCTCGATCCGCTGCTGATGCTGGTGCCGATCGCCGCGGTGATGTTCGCCTTCGGCTACGCGCTGCAGGCGGGCGTCATCAATCGCTTCATCACGCGGCCGGAATACATGCAGTTTCTGCTGCTGGTGGCGGTCGCCATCATCATCATCAACGTGCTGCTGATCGTGTTCGGCCCGGACGCCCATAGCGTCCAGACTTCGTACTCCTACGACAGCTTCCAGATCGGCAAGCTGATCGTCGACGCCACCAAGGCCTATGCCGCGCTGGCGGCGCTGGTGGTGGCGATCGCGCTGTACTTGTTCTTCCAGTACACCCGCCTCGGCACCGCGATCCGCGCTTGCGCCGACAACTACACCGGCGCGTTGGTGGTCGGTCTCGACGTAAAGCATCTGTACGCCTTGACCTTCGGCCTCGGGGCGGCCTGCGTCGGCGCCGCCGGCGTGATGCTGGTGCTGATCGTCGATGTGACGCCGTCGCTCGGGCCGGCCTATACGCTGCTCGCCTTCGTCATCGTCATCACCGGCGGTCTCGGCTCGATGCCGGGCGCATTGCTCGGCGGCGTTCTGGTCGGGCTGACCGAGGCGATGGCCGGTCTGCTGTTCACGCCATCGGCCAAGAGTATGTTCTCCTTCGGCATCCTGGTTCTGGTGCTGTTGTTCCGTCCGCAGGGCATCATGGGCAAGAGGGCCGCATAAGTGGTCCACATGAAGAGAGTCCCATGATTGCGCGCCTGATCGAGGGAGTGCCGCGCCGCGCCTTGATCCTGCTGGGCCTGCTGGTGCTGGCCTTGGGGTTCGCGCCGCTAATCGCCAGCGATTACCTGCTCACCGTGCTCATCCTGATTTTGTATTTCGCCTATATCGGCCAGGCCTGGAACATCATGATGGGCTTTGCCGGGCAATTGTCGCTCGGACACGCGCTCTATGTCGGGCTCGGCGCCTATACCGCGGCGGCGCTTTATGTCCATTTCGGCATCGGCCCGTGGCTGGGCCTCCTGGTCGCGGTGCCGGTGGCGGCGCTGGCCGGCGCTTTCATCGGCTTTCTGGCGTTTCGTTTCAGGGTCGCCGGCGTCTATTTCGCCATTCTCACCATCGCGGTCGCCGAATTCGCCCGCGTCGGCTTCGATCACTTGAGCTGGACCAAAGGATCGTCCGGGCTGTTTCTGCCGGTCAAGCAATATACCGGCAACGACCTCTGGCAGCTGCGCGGCCATCCGGTGATGTTCTATTACATCCTGCTGGTGGCGACCGTGCTCGCCTTTGTTTTCTGCCGCGCCTTGCTGCAAAGCCGCATCGGCTATTTCTGGCTGGCGATCCGCGAGGATGAGGAAGCCGCGCGCTCGACCGGCATCGACACGTTCCGCTACAAGATGATCGCGGTGGTGATTTCGGCCGGCATGACCTCGTTCGCCGGCGTGATCTATGCGTTCTTCTACAACAATCTGTTTCCGGAGCAGGTGTTTCATATCTCGCGGTCGATCGAGATCATCCTCGGCCCGATCGTCGGCGGCATCGGCACGCTGTTCGGACCGATCCTCGGCGCGTTCCTGCTGACCGGTCTGGCGGAAACGCTGACCGGCGCGTTGGCGGCAGCCGGCGTCGATGTGCCCGGCGCCAAGCAGGTGTTCTACGGCATTTGTCTGCTCGCGGTAATCGTGGCGCTGCCGGACGGCGTCTGGCCGTGGCTGGCCAAGCGGATCGGCCTGACGGAGCGCAACAAATGAGTGCGCTTCTCACAGTGGACGGCATCAGCAAACGGTTCCGTGGCTTGCTCGCGGTCGACCGGCTGAGCTTCGAGGTGCCGGAAGGCGGCATCTTCGCCGTGATCGGGCCGAACGGCGCCGGCAAGACCACGCTGTTCAACATGATCGCCGGGGTATTTCCGCCCGACGGCGGCACGATCGGCTTTGCCGGCGAGCGCATCGAGGGTCTCGCGCCCGACAAGATCTGCCGGCGCGGCATCGGCCGCACCTACCAGATCGTGCGGCCGTTTCCGGCTTTGAGCGTGGAGGACAACGTCATTGTCGGCGCGCTTTTGCACCGTCATCACGTCGCCGATGCGCGCCTCCATGCGTATGAGGTGCTGCGCCGTCTCGATCTCTACGACAAGCGGGCGCAACGCGCCTCGTCGCTGACCCTGCCGGATCGCAAGCGGCTGGAGGTGGCGCGCGCGCTCGCCACCGACCCGAAATTGCTGTTGCTCGACGAAGTCATGGCGGGTTTGCGGCCGACCGAGACCGACCGCATCGTCTCGATCCTGCAGGAGCTCAACCGCGAAACCGGGCTGACCATCCTGTTGATCGAACATGTGATGCGCGCGGTGATGGCGCTGGCCTCGCGCATCCTGGTGCTGCACCACGGCGCGGCGATCGCGCAGGGCGCGCCGGAAGAGGTGGTGCGCAATCAGGCGGTGATCGACTCTTATTTGGGCGTAGAGTCCGTCTCATGATGTTGAAGATCGAAAATCTCGACGTCTTTTACGGCGACGCCCAGGCGCTCGACGGCGTCTCGATCGAGATCGAAGAGGGCGCCATCGTCGCCATCGTCGGCGCCAACGGCGCCGGCAAGACGTCGCTGATCCGCACCATAGCCGGCATGCACAAGCCGGCCGGCGGACACATCTATTTTCGCGGGCTCGATATCGCCGGCTGGCCGAGCCACAAAGTTTGCGATCTCGGCATCGGCCAGGTCGCCGAAGGCCGTCAGGTGTTTCCGTCGCTGTCGGTCGCCGAGAACCTGGCGATGGGCGCCATGGTGCCGCGCGCGCACGAGGACCGCGCGCGCAATCTCGATAAAGTCTATGGGCTGTTTCCGGTGCTGACCGAGCGCCGCCATCAGGCCGCCGGCACGCTATCGGGCGGCGAACAGCAGATGCTCGCCATCGGCCGTTGTCTGATGGGCGCGCCGGAACTGGTGATGTTCGACGAGCCGTCGCTCGGCCTGGCGCCGACGATCGTGCAAAGCATGCTGCAGACGGTGCGCGACCTCAACCGCGAGGGTCTCACCTGCGTGCTGGTGGAGCAGAACGTCGCGGTCTCGCTCAAGCTTGCCAGCCACGCTTATGTGCTGGAGAACGGCCGCATCACACTTGCCGGCTCGGGCGCGGCGCTGCTCAGCGATGACCGGGTGCGGCAGGCTTATTTGGGAATGTAGCGCGCGCCGCTCAGCGGTCTGCGCATCAGGAAATCGAGCGCCGCGACCCGGGCGCTCAGCGGATAATCGGGAAAGCTGGTGCGCAGCAGTTTCAGCGCTTCGGCGTCCGTCGCCGGCGCAAATTGCATGATCTGCTCGGCCATCCGGTTCGGATCGGCCACCGGCACATAAGAATAGCGCTTGGCTTGGAAGGATTCGCCCATTGCCATCAATCCTGTGCGATGCACAAAATAATATGCCGCCCGCCCGTTAACAGCTCGTTAACCGCGCAGCGCCGCCCGGGTTCCATCCCGGACTGATTTTCATCACAGGACATATGGTCATTCCGGGGGCGACCCGGAATGACCTAGGTCAATGGAGATTTGGCTTACTTCAGCGGCGGGCCGATGGTGACCGTCAGCGTGCCGACGCCTTCGACCGCGCATTCCAGTTTGTCGCCGGCAACGGTCGCGGCGACGCCTGCCGGCGTGCCGGTCATGATGATGTCGCCGGCCGCCAATTCGACCATCTTCGACAGGTCGGCGATGATTTCCGGCACGTTCCAGATCAGCTGCTCGAGATCGCCGTCCTGGCGCAGCTTGCCGTTGCACTTGAGCGTGATCTTGCCCTTCTTCGGGTGGCCGGTCTCGGAAGCCTGCTTGATCGCGCCGCACGGGGCGGAATGGTCGAAGGCCTTGCCGATTTCCCACGGCCGCTTCAGGTCGCGCGAGGCGATCTGCAGATCGCGGCGGGTGAGGTCGATGCCGACGGCGTAGCCATAGATGCAGTCATTGGCCTTTTCGACCGGGATGTTGCGGCCGCCCGACTTGAGCGCGACCACGAGCTCGACCTCGTGATGCATGTCCTTGGTCAGCGACGGATAAGGCACGGTGCCGCCGTCGGCTACGATGGCGTCGGCGGGCTTGGCGAAATAGAACGGCGGCAGGCGCTCGTCCTGGCCCATCTCGCGGATGTGCTCGATATAGTTGCGGCCGACGCACCAGATGCGGCGAACGGGGAATGTCTTGGTGGTGCCCGCGACCGCGATTGTCGCTTGCGGGGCAGGCGGAATGACGTAGTCCGCGCTCATGGGGATCTCGCTTTTTAAATTGTCGGATGGATAGCCGGCGGGCTCATCCGGTATCGCATTATGCCGCGTCGAACAAGGCGGAATAGAAACCCATTGCGCGCGCGCCGTTACGCGCCAGACGCAATCGCCTGGACCGGCGAACGGGCTTCCTGCTCCTTGAGCTGGAGGCGGTAGAACGCGGCATAACGGCCGTTCTTGCGCAGCAATTCGTCGTGCCGGCCGGACTCCAGAGCCTGGCCGTTCTCGATCACGTAGATGCGGTCGGCGTGCGAGACGGTATGCAGGCGGTGCGCGATCGCCAGCGTGGTGCGGCCCTCGCACAGCCGTTCCATCGCCTCGCGCACCTGCAATTCGAATTCGGAATCGAGCGCGGCGGTGGCCTCGTCGAGCAGAATGATCGGCGCGTTCTTGATCAGCGCGCGCGCGATCGCCACGCGCTGGCGCTGGCCGCCGGAGAGCTGCAGCCCGTGTTCGCCGACCGGCGTGTCGTAGCCGCGCGGGAACGTCATGATGAAATCATGCGCATAGGCGGCCTTGGCCGCCGCCACGATTTCGTCTTCGCTGGCGCCGGGTTTTCCGAACGCGATGTTCTCGCGGATCGTGTCGCGGAACAGGAACACGTCCTGCCCGACATAGGCGACGTGCTGGCGCAGCGAGCGGCGCGAGACCTTGCTGATGTCCTGGCCGTCGATGACGATCTTGCCGCGTTCGGTGTCGTAGAACCGCATGATCAGACTGAACACCGTCGACTTGCCGCCGCCCGAGGGTCCGACCAGCGCGGTCAGTTTGCCCGGCTCGGCGACGAATGACATGCCGCGCAGCACCGATTCATCGCTGCGATAGTGGAAATGAACGTCGTCGAAATCCAGCCGCGCCGCCGCGACCTGCAACGGCGGCATGTCGATGTCGCTCGGCTCGCTCGGCGGACTGTCGATCACCTCGAACAATATGCGCACGCCGACCAGCGCGCTGTTGAGCTCGATGTTGAGACGGGCCAGCCGCTTGGCCGGCTCGTAGGCCAGAAGGAACGCCGTGATGAAGGAGAAAAACTGGCCGGGCGTCGCGCCGGTATTGATCACGCGATAGCCGCCATAGGTGATGGCGATGGCGATGGCGCAGCCGCCGAGCGTCTCCATCAGCGGGCTGGCGCGGTTGGCGACGCGCGCCATCTTGTTGGCCTCGTGCTCGACCGCCGCGACGTTGCGGTCGAAACGCTCGCGCATGGTGTCTTCGAGCGTGAAGGCCTTGACGATGCGGATGCCTTGCAGCGTTTCCTGCAGCGTTTCCAGGATGCGGGTGCCGCCGTGGAATTGGGTGCGGGCGATCGAATAGATCCGGCGGATCATCTTGCGCAGGATGAGAAACGCCGGCGGCGCCACCACGAAGCTGAAGAACGACATCAGCGGGTCCTGCACCACCATCACCGTCACCAGCCCGATCAGCGATAACAGATCGCGCCCGAGCGAAGTGACCAGCAGATTGATCACCTGGGTCGCCGCCGCGGCGCCGGTCGACAGCCGCGCGATGAATTCGGTCGAATGCCGGTCGGAGAAGAAGCTCAGGCCTTCGTTCAGCAGCTTGGCAAACACCGCGCGCTGATTATTGGCGACGATCCGGTTGCCGATGCGCGACAGCAGCACGCTGTGGCCGTAAGTGGCGAGACCCTTGACCGTGAACAGCAGCGGCGGTGATGCCGCCGAGGATCACGATGCCGGGCAGGTTATGATTGACGTAGGCCTGGTTGATGACGTCGCCGATGAGGTAGGCGCTCATCGCCGTACAGCCGGCCGACAGCGCCATCAGCACGAACGCGACCGCGTATTTGCGCCAATGCACGAAGCCTTGTTCCGTCAGCAATCGCCGGATCAGGGCAATGGGGCGGTAACGCTCGTCTTCTTCAGGCTTTGATCTAAGATCGGTCATCCGCCCTCTGTCGGGCATTGATTATGGCGCGTCAAGACGCGGGCAGGGGCGGTCGTTTCCTTGCCTGTTGCGCAGCAATATTTCAAGCCAAAACGTGGAAAAAACGATTGTGGGCGCGGTAGTTAACCGCGGCCTCAGGTGGCGGCGGTTTCGCGCTTGGCCGAAAGCCGCCGTTCCCACGCAAAGGCGTGCGCCACGATGGTGTCGAGGTCCTGGAACTGCGGGCGCCAGGCAAGCGTCGAGCGGATGCGATCGACATTGGCCACCAGCGCGACCGGATCGCCGGGACGCCGGCCGGAAATCTCGACCGGGAAATCGTGGCCGCTGGCGCGCCTGACCGAGTCGATCACCTCAAGCACCGAACAGCCGCGGCCGTAACCGCAGTTGAACGTCGCGCTGGCACCGCCGCGGCGCAGATGGGCGAGCGCCGCCGAATGCGCGCGCGCCAGATCGCTGACGTGGATGTAATCGCGAATGCAGGTGCCGTCCGGGGTCGGATAGTCGGTGCCGAAGATATCGATCTTGGGCCGCTTGCCGAGCGCGGCTTCGCAGGCGACCTTGATCAGATGAGTTGCGCCCGCCGTCGCCTGGCCGGTGCGCAGCTTCGGGTCGGCGCCGGCGACGTTGAAATAGCGCAGCACGACGAAGCGCAGGCCGTGCGCCTTGCCGGCATCGTGCAGCATGATCTCCGACATCAGCTTCGACGTGCCATAGGGCGAGATCGGCAGCGTCGGCGCATTCTCGCGCACCGGGTTATGATCGGCATTGCCGTAGACGGCGGCGGTCGATGAGAAGATGAACTGCCGCACGCCGCCTTCGATGGCGGCGTCGAGCAGATTGCAGGTGTTCATCGTGTTGTTGCGGTAATAGCCAAGCGGGTCGCTGACCGAGTCAGGCACCACGATCGACGCGGCGAAATGAATGATGGCGGTGACGCCATGGCGGGCGATGGTCTTGAGCACCAGATCGCGGTCGCCGGTCGAGCCGGAGACGAACGGAACCGAGGCCGGGATCAGGAAGCGGAATCCGGTCGACAGGTTGTCGAGCACGACGACCGGCTCGCCGGCGTCGACAAGTTCATGCACCATGTGGCTGCCGATATAGCCGGCGCCGCCCGTGACCAGGATCGTCATGATCGATTGCCCTCGAATTGCCGAAAATTGTAGTGGACGACCGTGAATGAGCTTTTAGGCCGCGGGCTGAGTGGCATGGTTATGGCCCTCATGCTTAATGGTCGGTATACGAATCCGCGCATGATCCCGAAAAGCATGTCCTCGACGTGATCGGGGATGGGGACCTGGTTTTCGGAAGAGATCACGTGCAGGCGAGCATAAGTCCGATATGGCCGACATCCTGTTCATCAAGACCTCTTCCCTCGGCGATGTGGTCCATCACATGCCGGCCGTGACCGAGGCGCGGCTCCGGCGTCCCGGCGACCGCTTTACCTGGCTGGTGGAAGAGGCCTTTGCCCCGCTGGTGCGCCTGCATCCGGCGGTCGACGCGGTCATTCCGGTGGCCTGGCGGCGCTGGCGCAAGTCGCTGTATTCGCCGGCGACGCTGCGCGAGATTTCCGCCAGCCTGCGCGGCATTGGCCAGGGCCGCTACGACGACATCGTCGACAGCCAGGGCCTGCTTCGCACCGCCATGCTCGGCCGCTTCGCAAACGGGCGGCGGCACGGCTACGACATGAACAGCATCCGCGAGCCGCTGGCGTCGGTCTTCTACAATGTACGCCACCGCGTCAGCCGCGCCGTGCACGCGGTCGAACGCAACCGGATCTTGACCGGCCTGGCGCTGGGCTATGAGCCGCAGGGCGCGCCCGATTTCGGGCTCGATCGCGCGCGACTGGCGAGCCCAGGCCCGCGCTATGCGATTTTGCTGCACGCCACCGCGCGGCCGGAAAAGCTATGGCCGGAGGCGAACTGGATCGCGCTCGGCACCATGATCGCCGCGCAAGGGGTCGACCTGGTGCTGCCGTGGGGCACGCTCGAGGAACAGACCCGCAGCCAACGCCTCGCCGCGGCGCTGCCGCGCGCGCGCGTGCCGGAACGCCAGCCGCTCGATTCGGTCGCGCGGCTGATCGCAGGCGCCGAATTTGTCGTCGGGGTCGACACCGGGCTGCTGCACCTGGCGGCAGCGCTCGGGGTTCCGCTGGTGGCGATTTTTGCCGGCAGTCAGCCGCGTCTGACCGGTCCGGTCGGCAATGGACCGCTGGCCGTGCTCGGCACGCACGGCGCGCCGCCTTCTGTGGGCGAGGTGCATGAGGCGTTGCAGCGCATCGCGCGCTAGCCCATTCTCTGTCCGGCCGGCTATCGTTGCGAACCAGCAGGGACTGATGCCAAAGACACGGCTCGAAGCTTTCAGCGATGGCGTCCTGGCCATCATCATCACCATCATGGTGCTCGAGTTGAAGGTGCCGCACGGCGAGGACCTCAGCGTCCTGCAGCCCTTGCTGCCGGTGTTCTTCAGCTACGTCTTGAGCTTCGTCTATATCGGCATCTACTGGAACAATCATCATCACATGCTGCACACCGTGAAGCATGTCACCGGCGGCGTGCTGTGGGCCAATCTGCATTTGCTGTTTTGGCTGTCGCTGTTTCCGTTCGTCACCGGCTGGATGGGCGAGAACCATTTCGCACCGCTGCCGACGGGCCTTTACGGCTGCGTGCTGATGATGGCCGGCGTCGCCTATTGGATTCTCAGCAGCACGATCATCCGGGAGGAGGGCGAGAACTCGCTTCTGGCGAAGGCGGTCGGCAAAGACGTCAAAGGCAAGCTGTCGGTCGTGTTCTATGCGGTCGCGATTCCGCTGTCCTTCTACAATCAATGGTTCGCGCAGGCGATCTACATTCTGGTCGCGCTGATGTGGCTGGTGCCGGACCGGCGAATTGAGCGCGTGCTGACCCCGCCGTAAGCGGGGCTTACGTTTACGCCGCGCCCGCGCGCAACAGATCGTGCACGTGGATGACGCCGACCGGCTTGCCGGCATCGACCGCGAACAGCGCGGTGACCTTCAGCGAGTTGAGAATGTCCAGCGTTTCGCTGATCAGCTGATCCGGCCGCACGGTCTTCGGCTGGCGCGTCATGACGTCGTCGACGCGCGCGTCGAGCAGATTGCTGTCGCGCATGTGGCGGCGAAGGTCGCCGTCGGTGATGATGCCGACCAGCAGCCCCTGCGCATCGGTGATGCCGACGCAGCCGACGCCCTTGGCCGTCATTTCGAGGATCGCGTTCGACATCCGGGTGCCGAGCGGCGCCAGCGGAATCGTCTGCGCCGGTATGCATCAGGTCGCGCACCGTCTTGAGCAGCGTGCCGAGCTTGCCGCCGGGATGCAGCATGCCGAAATCGACCGCGGTGAAGCCGTGGCTTTCCAGCAGCGCGATCGCCGAGCGAATCGCCGAGCGCCAGCTGCATCAGCGCCGAGGTGGTCGGCGCCAGATTGTGCGGGCAGGCTTCGCGCGCCTGCGGCAGCGCCAGCACCACATCGGCGGCCTTGGCCAGCGTCGAGTCGGCGCTCGCCGTCATGGCGATCAGGCCGATGTTGTAGCGGCGCGAATAATCGGTGAGGTTCTTGAGCTCCGCGGTTTCGCCCGACCACGACAGCGCCAGGATCACGTCGCTCTTGGTGATCATGCCGAGATCGCCGTGGCTGGCTTCGGCCGGATGCACGAACAGCGCCGGCGTGCCGGTCGAGGCGAAGGTCGAGGCGATCTTGTGGCCGACATGGCCCGACTTGCCCATGCCGGTGACGATGACGCGGCCTTGCGCGGCGCGGATCAGTTCGATGGCCGCGGCGAAGGTGGCGCCGAGCCCGTCGCGCAGCGCGTCGGCCAGCGCGTCGATGCCGCTGCCTTCGGCGTCGAGCGTGCGCAAGGCGGAATCGATCGCGGCTTGCGCGCGTTCGCGGCTCATATCGGCTGGCTTGAGTCTGGCCATGCGGCTGTCGCGATCCTGGTTAATTCGACGGTTTGATAGCACGGAATAAGGGGCTCGTCAGGTTTGGGCCAGCGCAAACGTTAACGCGGCCGGGAGGCGGCTTTTAGCGGCTTTTGGCGCGCCCAAGCACATCGCGCACGCTCGCCAGCACGGTTTCGACCGCGACATCGGCGGTTCGGCGGTGCGCCACGGCGTCATTGCCCTCGACGCGCGCGCGCTGGCGCGCGGCCTCGTCGCCGGGCGGCTCGAGGATGGCGGCGATCGGGTTGAGCGGCTTCCAGTGCCACGGGCTGGTCGGTCCGAAAATCGCCACCGTCGGCGTGCCGATCGCGGCCGAGACATGCATCAGGCCGGAATCGTTGGTGACCGAGACGTCGGCGGCGGCGAGCGCCAGGATGGCGTTGCGCAGATCGTTGCTGGTGAGATCGCGCACGCGCGCGCCGCCGGTCGCGGCGATCTGCTGGGCGATCGCGCGTCTCGTTCGGTCCGCCCAGCACCCAGACCGATGCGCCGTCTTTGGCCAAGCGCCGCGCCAATTGGCCGTAGTGGCCGGCCGGCCAGGCCTTGCCGGCGCCGACCGCGCCAGGCGACAGCGTGACGATCGGTCCGGTTTCCGTGGCGAGCCCGCGCTGCGCGCGCCAGCGCTCGATTTCCTCCTGCGGCACCTTCAGTTCCGGCAGCGGCCATTCGGCCGGCAGTGCGGCGCCTTTGGGCAAAGCCAGCGCGCCCATCTGGTCGATCATGCGCGGCAGCTTGCGCTCGCCCCAGCGCATGTCGTTGATGAGGCCGAAGCGGACTTCGCCGGCAAAGCCGGTGCGCACGGGGATGCCGGCAAGCCACGGCGCCAGCGCCGCCTTCCACTTGCGCGACATCACCAGCGCCTGCCCGTAGTGCCCGCGCGCAATTCGTCGGCGAGCTGCCGCTGCAGGGCGACGCCGAGCCGCCGCCGCGGCAGGTCGATGACGATGGCCCGCCGGATGCCCGGCATGTAGTCGGCGAGCGGCGCGCACAGGGTGCTGCTGACGATATCCACCGGCCGGTCGGGCGCCTCGGCCCGCAGCAGCTTCACCACCGAATGGCAGCGGACGAAGTCGCCGATCCAGACATAGGGGACGATCAGGACGGGCTCGGGCTGAATTAGCGTTCATTGTTTGCCCGCGCCCCTCGCCCAAGCCCTGATTCCGGCCCCGCACGACAGCCGTTACCCTGCGGGGCTGTAGCCTGTCCAGCCGCAATTTTTACCGTTTCCTGAGCCACTTGCGTGGCAATAGGGCCTAATATTTGCGCCGGTCCGCGGACTGGGGCAAAGGTGGCCCGCTGCAAATGGCCGGCGGACTAGGGGACTGGGAAGGGATGTTTTTGGTCACCGGCGGGGCCGGGTTCATCGGATCGAACGTGGTCGCCAGCCTCAACGAGGCCGGCGCGACCGACGTCGTGGTCAACGACCTGCTCGGCCAGGACGACGCCAAATGGCGCAATCTGGCCAAGCGCCAGGTCGCCGATCTGGTGCCGCCGGCCGAGCTGATGGCCTGGCTCGACGGCCGCAAGCTCGACGCCGTCATCCACATGGGCGCCATTTCCGACACCACCGCCACCGACGGCGACCTGGTGATGGAGAACAATTTCCGCCTGTCGCTGCGCCTGCTCGACTGGTGCACGACGACCCGCACGCCGTTCATCTATGCCTCGTCGGCCGCGACCTATGGCGACGGCAGCCAGGGCTTTACCGACGACTGGTCGCTGGCCGCGCTGCGCCAGCTCAAGCCGATGAATCTCTACGGCTGGAGCAAGCATCTGTTCGATCTCGCGCTGGTCGATCGCTACGTCAAAAAAGAAAAGCTGCCGCCGCGCTGGGTCGGCCTGAAGTTCTTCAACGTCTATGGCCCGAACGAATATCACAAAGGCCACATGGCGAGCGTGCTGGCCAAGGTGTTCGACGGCGCCAAGGCCGGCCAGCCGGTGCGGCTGTTCAAGTCGCATCGCGAGGGCATCGCCGACGGCGAGCAGCGCCGCGATTTCATCTATGTCGACGACGCGGTCGCGGTGCTGCGCTGGCTTCTCGATACGACCTCGGCCAACGGCATTTTCAATGTCGGCACCGGCAAGGCCGAAAGCTTCCGCGACATGATCGGCGCCATGTTCAAGGCGCTCGGGCGGCCGGCCAACATCGAATATATCGAGATGCCGGACGCGATCCGCGATCAGTACCAGTATTTCACGCAAAGCCAGCGTCGAGAATCTGCGCCGCGCCGGCTATAACGCCGGCTTCACGCCGCTCGAGACCGCCGTCGGCCAATACGTCACCGGCTATCTCGATCGCGCCGACCGGTATCGGTAGCGCATGATCCCGAAAAGTGGGAACCGGTTTTCGGATAAGATCATGCGCAAGGAAAAGTAATGTTCGATTTCGACAAGCATCTCGCCGCGCTCTCCGAGCAGACCGTGCTCTGCGTCGGCGATCTGATGCTCGACGAATTCGTCTATGGCGAGGTCTCGCGCATTTCGCCGGAAGCGCCGACGCCGGTGATCGCGGTCAAGCGCAGCGAAGTGATGGTCGGCGGCGCCGGCAATGTCGCGCGCAACCTCGTGTCGCTCGGCACCCGCTGCATCTTCGTCGGCGTGGTCGGCGACGACGATGCCGGCACGGCGCTGACCGAGGCGCTGGCCACCCATCCGCTGATCGAATTCCATCTGGTGGTCGATGCGGCGCGCATGACCACGCGCAAGGTGCGCTTCGTGTCCGAGCATCATTCGACGCATCTGCTGCGCGCCGACTGGGAGATGGCCTCGGCGGTCGATGCCGCCAGCGAAGATGCGCTGATCGGCCACGTCATCAAGGCGATGCCGCGCGCCGGCGCGGTGGTGCTGTCGGATTACGCCAAAGGCGCGCTGACGCCGCGCGTCATCCGCGCCGTCATCGATGCCGCCAACAAGCTCGGCAAGCCGGTTGTGGTCGATCCGAAAGGCCGCGACTACAGCATCTATCGAGGCGCGACGCTGATCACGCCGAACCGGCAGGAACTCGCCGACGCGACCCATCGCGCCGCGCAAACCGACGACGAGATCGCGGCGGCGGCGGCGCGAATTGCGGCCGCGCCTTGGGCGCCAAAGCCGTGCTGGTGACGCGCAGCGAAGCCGGCATGACGCTGGTGGGCGAGGGCGCTGCCATCCATGTGCCGGCCTATCCGGTGCGCGTGCGCGACGTCTCCGGCGCCGGCGACACGGTCGTCGCGGTGCTGGCGGCCATGCTGGCCATGCGCGCCGATTTCGAATCCGCCATGCGCGCGGCCAATGCGGCCGCGGCGGTGGTGGTGGGCAAGCGCGGCACCGCGACGCTGTCGGTCGCCGAGCTGCGCTCGCGCATTCTGCCGGCCGCCACGCTCGCGCCGGAGGAAAAGATCGTGTTCGACTGGGCGCTGCTCGACGAGCATCTGGCCGAATGGCGCAAGCTCGGCCTGCGCGTCGGCTTCACCAATGGCTGCTTCGATCTGCTGCATCCCGGCCACGTCAGATTGCTGGCCGGCGCGCGCGCCGCCTGCGACCGGCTGGTGGTCGGCTTGAACGGCGATGCCTCGGTCACGCGGCTCAAAGGCGCCGGCCGGCCGGTGCAGCCGGTGCAATCGCGCGCCGAGGTGCTGGCCGCGCTCGAGGCGGTCGATCTCGTCGTCGTGTTCGACGAGGACACGCCGGAAAAGCTGATCGCGCGCGTCAAGCCGACGGTGCTGGTCAAGGGCAGCGACTACAAGCGCGAGGAGGTGGTCGGCCACGAGATCGTCGAGGCGCTGGGCGGCGAGGTGATCCTGATCGATCTGGTGCCCGGCCAGTCGACCACCTCGATGGTCGAGCGTTCGCGCGGACGTTAAGTAGACGGCTCGCGCCTGATCGGCTTGCTCGGCGGCGGCTGCCAGCCTTGCGTCTCTTCGTAGCGCTTGGCGTAGCGGTAGAACGTGCCTTCGAAATTTCCGAACGCGATGACGAAGCCGGCCCAGCCGTCGATGAAGCCGAGCTTGAAGATGTAGTGCTTGAGGAATGACCAGATGCCGTGACCGAGCGCGCTCGCCATCGAGACGCGCTTGCCGGCGAGCTTCGGCACCCCGAGCGAGGAATAGCGGTTCATCTTCTTGATGACTTCTTCCAGATTGCGGAACGGGAATTGCCAGATCGCGTTGCGCAGCGTGCCGACCGGCTTGCCGTTCAAGACCTCATAGCCTTCGTGCACCGGCTCGAGCGTGTAGCGCATGCTGTCTTTGCGGAAGAGCTGCGGCTGGCGGAAGTTCGGATACCAGCCGGAGCCTTTGATCCAGCGGCCCATCATGTAGCTGCGGCGCGGCACAAGGTAGACGTCGTGCGGCGGCGTGCCGGCCATCAGCCCCAGAATTTCGTCGCGCACCGCTTCGGTGCAGCGTTCGTCGGAGTCCAGGCTGAAGATCCAGTCGAACTTGCAGGCCTCGACGGCGCGGTTGCGCAGCTCGCCGAAGCCGTTGAACGGCAACTCGACCACGCGGGCGCCCAGCGACGTGGCGATCTCGCCGGTCCGGTCGATGCTGAACGAATCGATCACCACCACTTCGTCGGCCCACAGCACGCTGGAAACGGCCGCCTCGATCTTCTCGGCCTCGTTATAGGTGAGGATATAGGCTGATATCTTCTGCATGGTCGGCATGGGCGCCTGTTGCGGCTTTCGGGCGGGGGCCAAATTAACATTGCAAGCCCGGCTGGCCCTAGGGATTTGTCGTCAACTGCGACTTCGGCTAAAGCCTGCACATTGCGCATGATCCCGAAGGGCGCCCGTGGCCGAGCTGATTTCCGTCATCGTCACCACCTATAACCGCGAGGACGCGCTCGAGGCGGTGTTGCGCTCGCTCGCGCGCCAGACCGACGCGGATTTCGAGGTGATCGTGGCCGACGACGGCTCGGGCGCAGCGACCGCGGCCAACGGTCGAGGCCTGGAAGGCGAAAGTCGGCCACCGGGTCGAGCATGTCTGGCACGAGGACGAGGCTTTCGCGCCGCGGAAATTCGCAACCGCGCGGTCCTGGCCTCACGCGGCGGTTACTGCATTTTTCTGGATGGCGACTGCATCGTCCGCCCGGATTTCGTTGCCAATCATCGCCGCCTCGCCGAGCCCGGCAGTTTCGTCACCGGCAACCGCATTCTGCTGTCGCGCGATCTCACCGCAAAGGTGCTGCGGGAAAAACTGTCGCCGGAATCCTGGAGCTTCGCCGGCTGGTTCGCCGAACGCTGCCGCGGCGGGGTCAATCGGTTGTCGGCGCTGTTGCATCTGCCGCTCGGCCCGCTGCGCCGGCTTCGGCAAGGCGAATGGCGCGGCGCGCGCTCCTGCAATCTGGCGATCTGGCGCAGCGATCTCGATCGCGTCGATGGCTTCGATGCCGACTATAGCGGCTGGGGCAAGGAAGATTCCGATATCATCGTGCGGCTGCTGCATGCCGGCGTGCGCCGCAAGGACGGCGTATTCGCCACCGGCGTCATCCATCTCTGGCACCCCGAGGCCGACCGCTCGTTCCTGGCCGACAACGAACGCAAGCTCGCCGGTATTGTCGATAGCGATCGTATCCGCGCGCAACGCGGTCTGTCGGCGCTGGCGCCGGCGGCCGCGACAGCCAGGGCTGCGGGTTAAGCGATGGCCATCACGCTCGATCGCAAAAGGCATTCGACCTCACGCGGCTGACGCGGCATCGCCGACTGCCTGGTCATTGCCGTGGCGGTGTCGTTGCCGTGGTCGACGTCGGCAACCGTCATTCTGCTGCGTGCTGTGGCTGCTGCTGCTTGATTCCCACGCTCGAATGGCACGTGCTGCGGCGCGAATTGCTGACGCGCGGCCGGCGGCCTGCCGGTTCTGCTGTTTCTGCTCGGCTTGCTCGGCATGTTGTGGGCCGACGTGAGCTGGCTTGAACGCTGGAAGGGGCTCGATTCATTTTTCAAGCTTTTGACGATTCCGCTTCTGCTCGTGCAATTCCGCCGTTCGGATCGCGGGTGGCAAGTGTTTGCGGGCTACGGCCTGTCCTGCGTGGCGCTGTTGTTGCTCTCGACCGAGTTCTTCATCTTTCCCCGCACGGCGTTCCTGTTCACGCATGATGCGGCCGTGCCGGTGAAGAACGCGGCGACGCAAAGCGGCGAGTTCGTCACCTGCATTTTCGGCTTTCTGTATCTGGCGATCGAATATTTCGAGCGCCGGCGCTGGCTTTGGGTGTTCGGACTGGCGGCGCTGGTGCTGGCGATGCTGGCCAATATGTTTTTTGTCGCGACCGGGCGCACCGCGCTTGGTCATCATCCCGGTGCTGCTGGCCGTTCTTGCTATCAAGAAACTGAGCGCCCGCGGCGCGATCATTGTGTTCGCCGCTGCGATTTTGATCGGCGGCATTGGCTGGTTTTCGTCGCCGTATTTGCGGCTTCGCACGACGGAAATTTGGACCGACGCGCAAAAATACGAAGCGATTAACGAGAGGAATTCGTCCGGCGAGCGCATCGAATTCTATAAGAAATCGGTTGCGTTCATCGCGCGCGGCGCCGATCTTCGGCCACGGCACCGGCTCGATCCGCTCGTTGTTTGAAAGCACGATCGCCGGTCAGACCGGGTCCGCCGCGGCGCCAACGACCAATCCGCACAATCAGACATTCGCCGTCGCGATCCAGCTCGGGCTGCTCGGCGCCGGCGTGCTGTGGGCGATGTGGCTGGCGCATATTCTGCTGTTCCGCGGCTCCGGGCTGGCGGAATGGATCGGGCTGGTTGTGGTCGTGCAGAATATCGTCGGCTCGCTATTCAACTCGCATCTGTTCGATTTCGGCCAAGGCTGGGTCTACATGCTGGGTGTCGGCGTTGCCGGCGGCATCGCGTTGAAAAACCGCGCGGCGGCGTGACGTCACCGTTTGCCGCGGTGGAACGTCCATAGCAACGCCGCAACGATCGCGCAGCCTGCGGCCAGCGCGCCGAGATGCACCAGGCGCGATGCGGTGACGAGGGTGCTCAAGGCCAGCACGGCCAGCACGACATTAACCGCGAACACACGGCCGACGATCTCATAGACGCCGAAGCCGCCGTCCGTCGCGCGCTGATAGAAATGAGTGCGGTGCGCCTGCATCACCGGTTCGCCCGCAGCGAGCCGCCGCAGCAACGTGATGGTGGCGTCGGCAACGTAATAGAGCGGCAACAAGATCGCGGCGATCAGGTGTCCGCCGCCGGCGACCAGCACCAGCAGCCATGCGATCAGCAGGCCGATCGGCAAGCTTCCGACATCGCCGAGGAACAGCCGCGCCACCGGGCGGTTGAACGGCGCAAAGCCAACAATGCCGCCGAGCAACGCCAGCGCGACGATCATGCCGTCGCCGGGCAGTGCGCCCATGATGCCGAATTGCCGCCAGCGCGGCCGAAACCGGCACGACCTCAGCGACCGTCATCCAGTCGATGCCGTCCATGAAGTTGACGAGATTCACGAACCACAAAATCGCGAACAGCATCAATGCCCGCTCGATCCACCAGGGCAGGGCGGAAATAATGCGCAGCTCGGCCGGCAGCGTGGCGATAACGACAAGCACCGCAACGGTCTGCAACAGCAGACGGGGCACGGCTTCCATCGGCCGGACGTCATCGGTGGTGCCGACGACGGCCAACCCGAGGGTCGCCGCAAACACCACGGCGAGCCGGAACGCGTCGCTCAAAATATCCGGCATGAGAATGGCTGCTCCCGCGATCGCGATCGTGATCGCGCCGATGACGGCAATGCCGCCGCCTTGCGGCGTCGGCTCACGGTGCGAGGAGCGCGCATTCGGGCGCGCCAGCGCATAGCGCATCAGCACCGGCCGCAATCCGATAATCAGTACCGCGGTCACGATCGCCGTCGCCGCCGCAATCAGCGCGAGTTTGCCTGCCATCGGCCAGGCGGCCAGCGTTGCGATCATCGGGACCATTGCACTTTCCAAATCGTCGAGACGGCCATCCAATCAGCCCCACCGTTCGCGCCAGGCCTCGAACATCAGCACGTTCCAGAGCTGATATTGCCGGTTGTGCCGTCCGCTCAGGTGGTCCTGCCAGCATTGGCGCACCTGCGCCGCATCGAGCAGCCCGGCTTCGCGCAACCGGCGTTCGGACAGCAGGGTTTCCGCCCAGTCGCGCAGCGGTCCGCGCAGCCAGTCGCCGAGCGGAATGCTGAAGCCCATCTTTGGCCGCTCGATCAATGCCGGCGGCACGTGGCGATAAAGCACCTGCCGCAGCAGCCATTTGCTGACGCCGCCGCGAATTTTCGCGCTGCGCGGCAAACGCCAGGAGAATTCGGCGACGCGATGATCGAGCAGCGGCACGCGGGCTTCGAGCGCGAAGGCCATGCTGGCGCGGTCGACCTTGGTCAAGATGTCGTCCGGCAAATAGGTCATGGTGTCGGCAAGTTGCATCCGTTCCACCAATCCGGGCATCGGCACGGAATGATCCCATGCGTAACCGATCGGCTCGGCAACTCCCGGCATCAGCGCGGCGGGATCCCAGTGACTGACGAGTTGACGATATAAATCCGCTTCGCCATCGGCTCGCACGGCCGATGCAAATTTATAAATCTTGTCGCCGATCTGCGCCGGCGCCGCATCTTTTGGCAGAAAGGCCAGCAGCCGCGTCCATTGATCGACCGACAGGCTGGTCAGGGCCGCGGCCAGCGACCTTCGCGCCGCGCGCGGCAGCAGCAGAATCTTCGACCAATAGCGTGCCGCGAATTGATAGCGATTGTAGCCGGCGAACAATTCGTCGCCGCCGTCGCCCGATAATGCCACCGTGACGTGCTGGCGCGTCATGGCGGACACCAGGAAAGTCGGGATCTGCGACGAGTCGGCGAACGGTTCGTCGTAAAACTCCGGCAAGCGCGGGATGACATCGAGCGCCTGCTGCGCCGTCACGATCGTCTCGGTGTGCTGCGTGCCGAGATGCTTGGCGACGGCTGCGGCGTGGCCTGCTTCGTTAAAGCCCGGCAGATCGAAGCCGATCGTATAGGTCCGCACCGGCCCCGAATTGGCGGCCTGCATCAGCGCGACGACGGTCGAGGAATCGACGCCGCCCGAAAGAAACGCGCCGACCGGGACGTCGGCGACCATGCGGCGGCTGACCGCGTCCAGCAGCAAGGCTTCGAGTTCGATCGGTCAATTCGCCGTCGCTGGCGTCGATCGGATCGGCCAGCCCGGCACGGGCGACCTCGCGGGCATCCCAATATTTCTCGAGGCTCGGCTCGCCGCCGAACGGCAGCGTAAGGATAGTGCCCGGCTCGAGCTTGCGCACGCCCTCGTAGATCGAATGCGGTGCAGGGACATAGTTGTAACGCATGAAAGCCGCGACGGCCGGGCGATCGATGCGCGGCTCCCAGCCGGGACAGGCGCGCAAGGCTTTGAGTTCGGAGCCAAACAGAAACAGCCCGCCGAATTTTCCCCAGTACAGCGGCTTGATGCCGAGCCGGTCGCGCACCAGCGTCAGCGTGCGCTCGCGGCGATCCCACACGCCGATGGCAAACATGCCGATCAAGCGTTTGATCGTTGCCGAGATGCCGTGGGCTGAAAAGGCCTCCAGCATCACCTCGGTGTCGGAATGTCCGCGAAAGATGACGCCGCGCGCTTCGAGTTCGCGGCGCAGCTCCTGGAAATTGTAGATCTCGCCGTTATACGTAATGACGAAGCGGCCGTCGGCCGAAATCATCGGCTGATGCCCGGCGGGAGAGAGATCGACGATCGAAAGCCGCCGGTGCGTCGAGCGCAATGCCGGCTTCGGCGTCGCTCCATATCCCGTGATCGTCCGGCCCGCGATGCGCCAGGCAGTCGGCCATGGCGGTCGCGTCGCGCTCAATCTTTTCGCGCGACCCGCCTGCCGAACTCAAAACGCCTGCGATGCCGCACATAGTTCAGTCCAAAAAGCCCGGGAAACCGCGCTCAGCTTGTTCCTGCTTAGCGCCGGCGGACGGATTCGACAATCGCGGCCAGCGGCGCGGCGGCAAGAACGATCAGCAGCGGTTCGAGCGGCAGCCGGTAGCGAAGCGATGCAATGCTGACGACATGCACGAAGGTGAAATAACCGACGATCAGATAGATCGGCGCAAGCTGCCGCCATTGCCGCCGCTGCCAAACCGCGCACAACAGTGCGAGCGCGAGAACCGGACCGAAGCTGATAGCGCTGATGACCGCATAAAGCCCGGTTTTGAATTCGGCGGCATTCGGAATTGGATTCCAAAAGCGCGTGAACTTCTGGGCGGCCGCGCGAACAAATGTTGCCGGATTGTCCTTGATGTAGTCGATCGCGGCTTTGCTGAACGCGCGCTGCCGGTCCAGTTCGTTCGGCAGCGCCTCGATTTTGGCGACGACTGCCGGGTCGACATTGCTCGCCCAATCGACGCCGGCCGTCGGATTGCGCGGATTGTTGCCGAGATAGAAATTTTGCGCGCTTCCCGTCGTGAATGGAACAAATGTGTGCAGCAGCGTGGCGTTCCGTATCCACCAGGGGCTTAAAGCCGCCGCGTAGACGCAGGATGCCGCCACCAGAATGGTCAGCACGCGGCGTAGCGTTGCGCCTGCCGTCAGCGCGGCCGCGGCCATCAACAGCGGCGGCAGGATCGTGAGCGTGGCTTTTGTCAAAGTTGCCGCGGCGAACAACAGGCAGGCGACAACAAGCGCTACGTCGATCCGCAATCCGCGCGCGCGCCACCAATACAGAGCGGCAAAAGCGGCGAGCAACAGTGTGTCGAACAACGTCTCGCTGAGCAGCAGGCCTTGATAGAACAGAAAGAACGGGTAGAGCGCGACCATCCAGGCAGCGCACAAGGCCGCGGTGCCGTTGCCGAACAGCCGCCGCGCCATGAAGGCGGCAAGGCCGCATTGAATCGCCACAAGGAATGATTGGGCGACGCGTATCGCCATTAGCGCTTCGTGCGGCCCGAACAGCCAGACCGCCGGTGCGTAGAATAGGGCGGTTCCCGGCATTTCCCAGGCGCGGTCGGGGCCGACCCAGAACTCGCCGGTTGCGGCAAGCCGAATGGCGGATGAGAGAAATCTCTGTTCGTCGGGAAAAATGGTCGTGGATGGGAAATAGAACAGATTGACGATCGAACATGCTAAAAGGCATGCGAGATAGGGCAGTGCGCGATAGACCGTTCGCGAATGCATCGGATCTGCGGCGCCGTTTCGATTTGCAGTTTGCGCGAATTCCAGCGGTATAGGACAGTTTCCCTCGGAAAAATCAATGGCTTCGAAAGCAATGCCGCCGCAAGCCAAGTCGTCACAAAACAAGCCCGTGCTGGTCTACCTCGTGACCGAAGACTGGTACTTCTTGTCCCATCGCTTGCCAATGGCCTGCGCCGCTCAGCGCGCGGGGTATGATGTGCACGTGGCGACCCACGTCGTCGACGGTGGCGAGGCGATCAAATCCTACGGCTTTCAGCTGCATCCGCTGAACTGGCGGCGCGGCAGCGCCAACCCGCGAGACCTGTTTCAGATCATCCGCGAAATCCGCGCACTCTATCGGCGGCTGAGGCCGGATATCGTCCATCACGTCGGCGTGCAGCCGGCGATCATCGGTGCGCTTGCCAGTATTGGCATGGCGATGATGCGGCTGCATGCGATCGCCGGACTGGGCTTTGCCTTCACATCGCGCACGCCGCGCGGCCAGCTCACCGGTTTTGCGCTGCGTCTGCTGATGCGCGCGCTGCTCAATCGCCCCGGCAACGCCGTGCTGGTGCAAAATCCAGACGACCGCGCTGCAGTGATGGCGCTCGGGATCGCCGGCAATCGGATACATCTGATCCCGGGGTCCGGCGTCGATACCGATCATCTGACGCCGCTGCCGGAACCGGCGGGCACCGTCACTGCCGGTTATGTCGGGCGGTTCCTGGATGACAAAGGTGTGCGGAGCCTGGTCGCGGCCCACAAAATTCTCAGCGGCCGCAACCGCGCCATCCGCTTCGTGCTCGCCGGCGAACCTGATCCCGCCAACCCGGCATCGATCCCCCAAAGTGAAATCGACTCGTGGAACGACGCGGCCGGCCTGGACGTACTCGGACACGTTGACGATATCCGCGAGGTCTGGGCGATGGCGCATATCGCGGTCTTGCCGTCGCGGCGGGAAGGCCTGCCGAAAAGCCTGCTCGAGGCCGCCGCCTGCGGGCGGCCGATTGTCGCAACCGATGTTCCGGGCTGCCGCGAGATCGCCCGACCCGGCGTGAATGCGCTGCTGGTGCCGCCCGACGATGCGCGGGCATTGGCCGACGCCATCGAGCGCCTGGCGACGGATGGGGCGTTACGCCGCCGCTTTGGCGAAGCGAGCCGCCAAATCGCTGTGGCTGAATTCTCCGTCGAGCGTATCGGCCGAGAGATCGTCGCGCTTTACGATGAATTGCTAAGCCAAGGCGCAAAGCCGTTGCATTCCGGCCAAATAGGCGTCTAAACAGCCTCCGTCATCATCGCTGTCGCTCCTATGATTTGCCAAACGAACGTCTGGAATCTTACCAATGGCTGACGATCCAATCCTGGTAACCGGCGCGGCCGGCTTCATCGGGTTTCATGTCGCCCGGCGGCTATTGGAAAACGGCCGTCAGGTTGTCGGGCTCGATAACCTGAACGCCTATTACGATCCGAAGTTGAAGGACGCACGCCTCGTCGAGCTTGCCAAGTTTGCGGGCTTTCGCTTTGCCAAACTCGATCTATCCGATCGCGCCGGCATGGCGGCGCTGTTTGCCGAACATCGGTTTCCCCACGTCGTGCATCTCGCGGCGCAAGCCGGTGTGCGCTATTCGCTGGTCGACCCGCATGCTTACGTGGATTCAAATCTCGTCGGCTTCACCAATATTCTCGAAGGCTGCCGGCACAATGGCTGCCGGCACCTGCTGTTTGCCTCGTCGTCGTCGGTCTATGGCTCGAATACCAAGATGCCGTTCTCGGTGCACGAGAACGTCGATCATCCGCTGAGCCTTTACGGCGCCTCGAAGAAGGCGAATGAGCTGATGGCGCATGCCTATGCGCACCTGTTCAAGCTGCCGATGACCGGCTTGCGGTTCTTCACGGTCTACGGACCGTGGGGCCGGCCCGACATGGCGATGTGGATTTTTGCGTCCGCAATCCTTGCCGGCCAGCCGATCAAGCTGTTCAACCACGGCAACATGCGGCGCGATTTCACCTATGTCGACGATGTGGTGGAGTCGATAGTCCGCCTGGTCGATCACGCGCCAACTGGCAATCCAAATTATTCGACCGATGCGCCGGATCCCGGCTCGAGTACGGCGCCTTGGCGCGTCTACAATATCGGCAATAACAATCCGGTCGAACTCCTGGAAGTGGTGCGTCTGCTCGAGGAAAAAATCGGCAAGAAAGCAATTCGCGAATTGATGCCGATGCAGCCGGGCGACGTCCCGGCGACCTACGCCAATGTCGATGACCTGATGCGCGACGTCGATTTCAAGCCGGCGACGCCAATTGCCGACGGCATCGCCCGCTTTATCGATTGGTATCGCTCGTACCACCGGCTGTAGCCTACCGCGGCCAAGATTAAGCATGGCTGTTTACTGTAACGCTTTGAATCAAAACGTGTTCACCCCGTTTTCCCTGGGTTGTCGCCAGCCGGGACCGCGCATGCTAGGGGATGGCGGGGCGTAAATTGCACTGTCAGGGGTAACCTCAAGCGATGACTCAGGCTGTAATACCTGATCCCGACCGACCGTTGCGCATCGGCGTCGTCGGCGTGGGCATCATGGGCAGCAATCATGCCCGCGTGTTTGCCGGACTGCCCGACACCGAGTTGGTCGCTGTCGCCGATCCCGACGTGAAGCAGGTGGAATTCGTCGCCCGCACCCTGGGTTGCGCGGCGGTCACCGATATCGACGCTCTGCTCGACCTCAAGCTCGACGCCGTCACCATCGCCGCCCCGACCCATCTCCATCGCGATATCGCACTCGCCTGTATTGCGCGCGGCGTCCACGTCATGGTGGAAAAACCGATCGCCTCATCGGTGGAAGAGGGCAACGAGATCATCAATGCGGCGCGCCGCGCCGGGCTGACCTTGATGGTTGGTCACGTCGAGCGTTTCAATCCGGCGGTCGAGGCGATCAAGGACGCAATCCGCAACGAAGATATTCTCTCCATCGCCATCACCCGGGTCGGACCTTTCCCACCGCGCATGTCGAATGTCGGCGTGGTCATCGATCTGGCGGTGCACGATATCGATCTGATCCAATGGTTCACCGATTCCAACATCGTCGAGGTGCAGCCGCAGTTGTCCAGCGCGATCGCGGAGCGCGAGGATATCGCGCTGTTGCAATTCCGTACGGCGTCGGGCGTGCTCGCTCATATCAATACCAACTGGCTGACGCCGTTCAAGGCGCGCAACGTCATCATCGCCACGCGCGGCAAATATGTGCAGGGCGATCTGCTGACTCGCCAGGTGACGGAGTGCTTCGGCTTCCAGCCGGACGGCAGCTATTCGATGCGGCATCTTTCGGTCGGTCATGCCGAGCCGCTGCGCGCGGAACTGATGGCGTTCCTGCGCGCGGTGCGCACTGGCAAAGCGCCCGCCGTCACCGGTGAAGAAGGTGTTGCGAGCCTCGAAATCGCGATCCGTTGCCTCGACGCTGGCCCGCCCGCCATCGCACCCGCGCTACGAAAAAGCCCGCGTATCGTCGCCGGCTGATCGACGCGAGCACATTTAAATCGGATGTTTCGATGAATCTGAGAACCGAAATTACGCCTATTCCATTCATTGACCTCGCCGCGCAGCGCCGGCGCCTTAACCCGGCGGTTGATGCCGCCGTTGCCCGTGTCCTAGGCCATTGCCAATTCATTCTTGGGCCGGAGGTGCGTGCCTTCGAGACCGAACTCGCAGCCTTCTGCGGCGCCAAATATGTTGTCAGCTGCGCGAGCGGCACCGATGCGTTGGTGCTGGCGTTGCGGGCACGCGGTATTGGCCCTGGCGACGCGGTGTTTTGCCCTTCATTTACGTTTTGCGCGACGGCGGAAGTCGCGGCCCTGGTCGGCGCAACGCCAATTTTCGTCGATGTCGATGCCGCCACGTTCAATATCGACGTCAATGGCATCGCCGGCGCAATCGACGTCGCAAAGAGCCTGGGGCTCACGCCGAAGGCGATTATTCCGGTCGATCTATTTGGGCTGGCGGCCGATCACGCCGCTGTCGCCGCCGCCGCCAAGGCGGAAGGTCTGTTTATCCTCGACGATGCCGCGCAAGGTTTCGGCGCGACATTCAATAACCGCACGGCTCGGCACTTTCGGCCATGCGACCGCGACCAGCTTCTTTCCGGCTAAGCCGCTCGGTTGCTATGGCGATGGCGGAGCGGTGATGACCGATGACGCCGGGATGGCTGATGTGATGCGCAGCCTGCGCATGCACGGCCACGGCAGCGACAAATACGACAACATCCGTATCGGCCTGGCGTCGCGGCTCGATACGATTCAGGCCGCGATCCTGATTGAAAAGCTGAAAATTTTCCCCGACGAAATCGTCGCCCGCGATCGCATCGCCCGCCGCTACAGCGAAGCGCTTTCTGACGTTGCAATCACGCCGACGGTGCCGGCGGGTTCGACCTCGGTGTGGGCACAGTACACGCTTCGCATTTCCGGCGGCCGCCGCGACGCGCTCGCCGCATCGCTGAAGGCGGAAGGCATACCGACCGCGATTTATTATCCGATCCCGCTGCACTTGCAGCAGGCTTACAAACACTATCCGGTCGGCAAGGCCGGGGTCGCAGTGAGCGCCCGTTTGTCCGGGGAAGTGATCAGCCTACCTATGCATCCCTATCTCGACGAGGCGACTCAGGATCGCATTATCGATGCGACCTGCCGTGCGCTGAAGCGGTAATCGATTAGCGCCACGCTCATGAAGCAACCGCAGACATAGGTTTTTTCGCTGCGTGTTGCACCTGGATGAAACGAATGGTCCGCTGTGCGTTCGCTTGCGATATCGCGAGAAAGGAGTCTTTGGTGGCATCGATTTCCTCATCCGACACGGAATGATGAGCGGACCGAGCCTTCAAAATAGCGACGAACGTAGACCACGATAATTTAGCCGCCTTGCAAGCAACGATCAGCCCATCGTAGCGGGCGCCTTTGACGAGTTGTTCGATAATATCCACCGGCACGCTGCAAAATAGAGCAAGGGTGGCGATCATTTCTTCGTGGCGATTTTCCCTGGCGAACCCCGCCAGCACGGTCTCATTCAACTTGCCTTCTCTGTTGAGCTTTTGAACCAGGCTCTCCGCATTCGCGTAGTCGCGGGGCCGCATCGCTTCGATGCCGACTTCGATACCAATGCTGGAGATTGCGAGCTGAATTTGCTCTTGCCGCTCAGGCGGCGCCGCTGCCAGCAATTTTGCCCGGACGATATCGGTCGCGCGCAACAGCAGTTGCCGAAGCAATTGCAATGGAATGTCGAGGCGTAGACCGAGTTGTTCGGCAAGGCTTGCGTCGGTATGCGATTTTTTCACCAGCGCGGCAAAACCGGAACTCCGAAAAGTGCGCGCCGGTGTTCTTCGCAAGCCGATGGCTAACATGCCGGTCGCCGCGTTCCACCAGCACGTCGGTCAATGCTTCGGAGAGCGCGGAGCGGCCTGAAATCGCCAATAAATGGCCCTGGCTATTGGACGCGGCAATTTCGAGGAGGTCGCTTTCGGTGAGCCGGCTGGAATTGGTCAACACCGGCCCAGCCACCGTGATCTCGGTATCGCGGGCGAGATGCCTGACCACTTCGATCGGCGCATTGGCAAGCGGCGCCAGGCTGCTGCTCAGCTGGACCAGCGCCTTGTTCTCAATCCGTTGAATCAGATGGACGAGCACATCGTCGAATACGCCGATTTGCTGCTCGTTGAGCCGATCTGCATCATTGAGGAATAGTTCAGTGACGCGCCGGAGCGTCGTCACTCGTTTTTCTGGGACCCCGCTCTTAAGTGCGTCTTCCAGTTCACCTAAAATCGAATGCGATAGGTTCACGGCAATTACTCCCGCAGAGACAAAAGCCCTGTCGAACAGTGACGCCGCCCCCGCAGATCACATTCGAATTGCGTGTGGTATATTAAAACACCCGCAAATATTAAATTGACGTAAAAGTTACATATCAGTGATTGAATCGTGGGATTGCAGGGTGTGGAATTATAAATTACCAGCGAATTAGCACGTGCGAGTTGACCCAGGCCCGGGAGTGATCGAACGCCTCACTTGCGCTTGTATACATCCTCGATGCGTTCGATGTCGTCTTCGCCGAGGTAACTGCCGGTCTGCACCTCGATCAGTTCGAGCGGGATCTTGCCCTTGTTCGCCATGCGGTGGACGCTGCCGATCGGGATATAGACCGACTCGTTCTCGTGCACGGCGCGCACCGTGTCGCCGATGGTGACTTCGGCGGTGCCCTTCACCACCACCCAATGCTCGGCGCGGTGGCGATGTTTCTGCAGCGACAGGATGCCGCCGGGAATGACGACAATGCGCTTGACCTGGAAGCGCTCGCCCAAGTCGATCGTCTCGTAATATCCCCACGGCCGGTGCGCGCGTTTGTGGTCGCTCGCCTCGGCGCGATTCTCGGCCTTGAGCTTGGCCACCAGCTCGCGCACTTCCTGCGACCGCGCGCGCGGGATCACCATCACCGCGTCGGACGTGCTCACGATCACCAGATCCTTGACGCCGACCGCGGTGGTGAGGCGGCCGTCCGAGTGCACCACGCAGCCTGAGGCGTCCATGGTCACCACCGGCCCCTGCACGACATTGCCGTTCGCATCGGGCGGGGTGATCTCGAACAGCGCGTCCCAGCTGCCGATATCCGACCAGCGGAAATTGCCGGCAACCACCGCGGCGCGGTCCGTTTTTTCCATCACCGCGTAGTCGATCGATTTTGACGGCGAGCGGGCGAAGGCTTCCGGCTGCAAACGCAGGAAGCCAAGATCGGTCGAGGCATCCTTGACCGAAGCGACGATCGCCGCCGCGATCTCCGGCTCGAAGCGTTCAAGTTCGCCGAGCAGCACGTCGGCGCGGAACAGAAAATTGCCTGAATTCCACAGATAGCCGTCGTGCACGTAACGCGCCGCGGTGGCGGCATCCGGCTTCTCGACGAATTTTTTGACCGCGTGTACGCCCTTGCCGCCGATCGCCTCGCCGGGAAGGATATAGCCGTAGCTGGTCTTGGGCTCGGTCGGCTTGATGCCGAAGGTCACGATGCGTCCGGCCTCGGCGGCTTCGCGGCCGGCCAGACAGGTGGCGCGGAAGTCCGCGACGTCCAGGATGATATGATCGGCGGCCAGCGCCAGCACCACCGCGTCGGGGTCGCGCAACCGCGCCACCTCGGTCGCGGCTGCGATCGCCGGCCCTGAATCGCGCCGCAACGGTTCGATCACCACGGTCGCCTCGATGCCGATTTCCTCGGCCTGGCGGCGGGCGAAGAAATGAAAATTGGGCCCGGTGATGACGATCGGTGCGGCAAACATCGGGTCCTGCACCCGCAGCAGGGTTTCCTGGTAGGTCGAGCGGTTGCCGACCAGCGGCAGGAACTGCTTGGGCAGGGCGTCGCGCGATACCGGCCACAGCCGCGTTCCGGCGCCGCCGGCCAGCAGAATTGGAATAATCGGCGAGGGTTTGGACATTCGTCGGGCTAGCCTGGTCGGGGCGCTAGGTTCGGGCCGGGAATCGTCTTAAGCCAGTTGCAACGGTCGGACTATCGGTATCGTTGCGCACGGTTCAAAGTCGGTTTGTCCACAGCGTTTCACGGCGTCCTCAATTTGCACCCGCATCCGAAATACACTTGCCACATTAATAGACTTGCCGCGTTAATAGATTTGCCACGTTAATAGATTTGCCGCAGTTCGGCGATTTTGCGCGGGCAGGATAGATCGATGATCGAGCGCATCCTCACGGTCGGCGGCTTCACGCTGCTCTCGCGGCTCACCGGCTTCGTCCGCGACATTATATTGGCGGCGGTGCTCGGCGCCGGCCCCGTGGCCGACGCGTTTTTCGTCGCATTGCGGCTACCGAATCATTTCCGCGCCATTTTCGCCGAAGGCGCGTTCAACGCCGCCTTCGTGCCGGCCTATGCCCGGATTCGCACCCAGGGCGGCGCGGAGCGGGCCGGACTGTTCGCCGACCGCATCTTCACGCTGTTGCTGGCGAGCCAGGTCGTGCTGCTGGCGGTGGCGCTGATCTTCACGCCGGCGGTGATCGATCTTTTGGCGCCGGGCTTTGCTAACGACCCCGGCCGCTACGCACTCGCAGTCGAACTGACCCGCATCACGTTTCCCTATCTGCTGCTGATCACCCTGGTCACGCTCTATGGCGGCATCCTCAACGCGCTGCAGCGTTTCGCCGCCGCCGCCGCCGCGCCGATTTTGTTGAACCTGTCGATCGCGGTGGCGCTGCTGCTGGCGGCGTTTTTCCCGACCGCCGGTCACGCCGCGGCCTGGGGCGTGTTGATCTCCGGCGTGTTGCAGGCGGTTCTGGTCGGCGGCGACACCTGGCGCGCCGGCGCCATGACGGCGCTGCGCTGGCCGCAACTCGACGCCGACGTGCGGCAATTCTTCCGCGCGCTCGGGCCGGCGACCGTCGGTTCGGCCGGCGTACAACTGGCGCTGTTTGCCGACACCATCATCGCCAGCTTTCTGCCGGCCGGCGCGCTGTCGGCCTTGTACTATGCCGACCGCCTCAATCAGTTGCCGATCGGCGTCATCGGCATCGCTGCCGGCACGGTGATCCTGCCCGAGATGTCGCGCCGCATCGCCGCCGGCGATCACAGCGGCGCGATGCACGCGCAGAACCGCGCGCTCGAATTCACCTTGCTGATGGCGATCCCCTGCGTCGCGGCATTCTTCGTGGTGCCGGAATTGATCATGCGCGCGCTGTTCATGCGCGGCGCCTTCACCGCCGCCGACGCCGTCGCCGCCGGCCGGACGCTTTCCGCCTATGCGTTCGGGCTGCTGCCGTTCGTCCTGATCCGCAGCGCGATCGCGACCTTCTTTGCGCGCGGCGACACCGCGACGCCGGTGAAGGCCGCGCTGCTCGCGGCCGCCGTCAACATCGGCTTCAAGTTTCTGCTGATGGGTCCGCTGGCGCAGGTCGGCCTGGCGCTGGCGACCTCGATCGGCGCCTGGATCAATCTCGGCCTGGTAGTCTGGTTCGGCATCCGCGCCGGCCATATCGTGTTCGACGACCGGCTGCGGCAATCGGCGGTCAAGCTCGTGGCGGTCGGCGTCGCGCTCGCCGCCTTGTTGTGGATTTGCCAGGCGCCGGTCGCACAATTGTTTGCCGGCTGGGACCGGCTGGCCGACGTCGCGACGCTGGCGGTTTTGGCGGCACTTGGCGGCACCGTCTACGGTGGCATCATTTTTGCGATGTTCGGCAAGCGCTGGTTAGCTGCGTTTCG
This sequence comes from uncultured Alphaproteobacteria bacterium, assembly GCA_963825015.1. GTDB lineage: Bacteria > Pseudomonadota > Alphaproteobacteria > Rhizobiales > Xanthobacteraceae > Pseudolabrys. The sequence goes on from CAWGRN010000014.1 coordinate 269,335, forward strand.
CGCGCGCGGGCGGCGAACCTAATGGTCCTCCGCTACAGGCAATTCGGTTGGCGATGAACGACGAATATCACTTTTGCGTCAATGCGTTGCTTCCCATTAGGCCAAAGGCCAATGGGCCGCGCCATTGCGGAACTCGAGCGGTGGACATAGCTCCATGCCATCGGTATGGGGACTAGTTCCCTTGACGGACCAGGCGACGGTTTCCATGCACAATCTGACCAACGCGACATCGATTCTGGTCGCGGCGATCGATGAGCGGCGCGGCTATCGCGTCGGCTTTTGCAATTCTGCTCGCAGGCTGCGGCGAAAGCCAGAAGCAAGCCGCAGCGCCGCCGCCACCGGCGGTCACCGTCGCCAAGGCGGTCAAGCGCCCGATCATCGATTTCGACGAATATGTCGGGCGCTTCGTGGCGGTGAACTCCGTCGAGGTGCGCGCCCGCGTCTCGGGCTATCTCGAGGCCGTGCATTTCAAGGACGGGCAGCGCGTCAAGCAGGGCGACCTGCTGTTCACCATCGACAAGCGGCCATTCCAGAATTCGGTCGCGCAGGCGAGCGCCACGCTGACCCAGGCCAAATCCAATCTGTCCTTTACCGAAGCCGACTTCACCCGCGGCCAGCAACTGGTTCGCGACAAGACCATCACCGACCAGACTTTCGAGCAGCGCTCGCAGGCGTTCCGCAACGCGCAAGCGTCGGTCTCCGGCGCCGAGGCCGCGCTGCGGACCGCCGAACTCGATCTCGAATTCACCGAGCTGCGCGCGCCGATCGACGGCCGCATCGGCGACCGGCGCGTATCGCCGGGCAACCTGGTCACCGGCGGCGCCGGCGGCAACACCACATTGCTCGCCACCATTGTGTCGACCGATCCGATCCGTTTCGAATTCACCTTCGACGAGGCCTCGTATCTGCGTTACGAGCGGTTGGCCAAAGGCGGCCAGGACGTCGCCAGCCGCGGCGGCGGCGTCAAGGTCGAGCTCAAGCTGATCGACGAGCGCGAGTTCACGCATACCGGCAACATGGATTTCGTCGACAACGTGATCGACCGCTCGACCGGCACCATTCGCGGCCGCGGGGTATTCGACAATCCCAACGGCGTGTTCACGCCCGGCATGTTCGCGCGCGTGCGGGTGCCGGCGTCGCCGTCCTACGACGCGCTGCTGGTGCCGGATGCGGCGATCGGCACCGAGCAGGCGCGCAAATACGTCATGGTGGTCGGCGCCGACAATACGGCGGCGACGAAATACGTGACGATCGGCCAGACCACCCCGGACGGCTTGCGGGTGATCAAAAGCGGCCTTGGCCCCGACGACCGCGTGATCGTGAACGGGCTGATGCGGGCGCGGCCCGGCCAAAAAGTGACGCCGCAGGAAGCGGGCGCCAAACCCGCCGCGGCAGCCCCGGCGGGCGCCGCGCCGCAAAAGCCGAAATAGCGGCCGGCATCAACCCATGCGTATTTCGCATTTCTTCATCGACCGGCCGATCTTCGCCTCCGTGGTGTCGATCGTCTTCGTGATTCTGGGCGGCGTCGCATTTCTGCGGCTGCCGGTCGCGCAGTATCCCGAGATCGCGCCGCCGACCATCACGGTCAACGGCCAGTATCCGGGCGCCAGCGCCGACATCGTGGCCTCGACGGTGGTGGCGCCGATCGAGCAGCAGATCAACGGCGTCGAGAACATGATCTATATGTCGTCGAATTCGACGGCGGACGGACGGTTCTCGATTTCGGTCACGTTCGACATCGGCACCAATCTCGATATCGCCCAGGTGCAGGTGCAAAACCGCGTCGCCATCGCGCAGCCGCGTCTGCCGACCGACGTGCGCAGCATCGGCGTCACCGTGAACAAGGCGTCATCCGACCTGATGATGGTCGTGCATCTTGTTTCGCCGGACAATTCGCGCGACACGCTGTTCATTTCCAACTACGCCACCCTCGAAATCACCGATGCGATCACGCGCGTCGATGGCGTCGGCTCGATCATCGTGTTCGGCGCCCGCGACTACGCCATGCGCATCTGGCTCGATCCCGACCGTCTGCAATCGTTGGGGCTAACCGCCGGCGACGTCGTGCTCGCCCTGCAGGGCCAGAACGTCCAGGTGGCGTCCGGCGTGCTCAACCAGCCGCCGGTGGACAAGCCGGGCGCGTTCCAGATCTCCGTGCAGACCCAAGGCCGCCTCGCCAATCCGGATGAATTCGGCAACATCGTGGTCAAGCAGACGGCCAATGCGGTGGTCCGCATGAAGGACATCGCGCGCATCGAACTCGCCGCGCAGGACTATTCGACCAACTCCTATCTCGACCGCAGCCCGGCGATTGCACTGGGTATTTTCCAGCGGCCCGGCTCGAACGCGCTCTCGACCGCCAAGGCGATCCTCAGCACCGTGGACGAACTGTCCAAGCGGTTCCCGCCCGGCCTGAAATACGAAGTGGTCTACAACCCCACCCAGTTCATCCAGGAATCGGTCGACGCTGTCGAATTGACCATCGCCGAAGCAATCATTCTGGTCGTGCTGGTGGTCATCATATTCCTGCAGACCTGGCGCGCCGCCATCATTCCGATCGTCGCCATTCCGGTGTCGCTGATCGGCACGTTCTTCTTCATGTCGATCTTCGGTTTCACGCTCAACAACCTGTCGCTGTTCGGCCTGGTGCTGGCGATCGGCATCGTTGTGGACGACGCCATCGTCGTGGTCGAGAACGTCCAGCGCAACATCGAGGCGGGCTTAAGTCCCCACGACGCGGCCTACAAGAGCATGGACGAGGTCGGCGCCGCGCTGGTCGCGATCGCGCTGGTGCTGATTTCGGTGTTCGTGCCGTCGGCTTTCATCACCGGCATATCCGGGCAATTCTACCGCCAGTTCGCGCTCACCATCGCCGGCGCCACCATCATTTCGCTGACGGTGTCGCTGACGCTGTCGCCGGCGCTTTGCACCTTGCTGCTGAAGCCGCCGAACGAAACCCGCGCGCATTATTGGTGGAGCCGGCCGATCCACATTTTCTTCGACGGCTTCAACCGCTATTTCTCGGCTTTGACTCGCGGCTATGGCTGGCTGTCGGCGCGGCTGGTGCGGTTCGCGGTGCTGATGCTGGTGGTCTACGCCGGCGTCATCGTGTTCGGCCTCAACGAATTTCGCAAAACCCCGATCGGCTTCATCCCGCAGCTCGATCGCGGCTACCTGATCATCGTCACGCAACTGCCGCCGGCGGCTTCGCTGGCGCGAACCGACGACGTCAACCGGCGCGCGGTCGAGATCGCGCTCAGCGTGCCGGGCATCGCGCACGCCGTGAACATCGTGGGCTTTTCCGGCGCCACCTTCACCAATTCGCCGAACGCCGGCGCGATCTTCGTGACGCTGGCGCCGTTCAACGAGCGCGCCGGCAATCCGCAACAAACCGCGGCGGCGATCCAGGGCCAGTTGTTCCAGCGCATGGCGGCGATCCAGGATGCGCAAATCTTCGTCGCGGCGCCGCCGCCGGTGTCCGGCATCGGCAATGCCGGCGGCTTTCGCATGATGGTCGAGGATCGCGCCGGCCACGGGCCGCAGGCTTTGCAGGGCGCGGTCTACGCCATGATGGGGCGCGCGGCGCAGACGCCGGGGCTTAGTCAGGTCTATTCGCTGTTCGAGACCACGACGCCGCAGCTCTATCTCGACATCGATCGCACCAAGGCGCAACTGCTCGGCATCAATATTCCGGACGTGTTCGCCGCGTTGCAGATCTATCTCGGCTCGGCCTATGTCAACGACTTCAATTTGTTCGGCCGGACCTACCGTGTGCTGGCGCAAGCCTCCGGCGAATTCCGCAACGACACCCGGGATGTCTTGAACCTCCGGGTGCGCAACAAAGACGGCCAAACTGTGCCGCTCGGCGCGTTCACCACGGCCAACTCGGTGACCGGGCCGTATCGCGTGCCGCGCTACAACCTCTATCCGGCGGCCGAACTCGACGGCGCGGCGGCGGCCGGCTATTCGCAGGGCGAGGCCATCAAGATCATGGAAAAACTGGCGGCCGAGACGCTGCCGGACGGATTTTCCTATGAGTGGACCACGCTGGCGTTTCAGCAATTGCGCGCCGGCAATACCGCGGTGTTCGCCTTCGTGCTCGCGGTGGTGTTCGTGTTCCTGGTGCTGGCGGCGCAGTTCGAGAGCCTGACGCTGCCGCTCGCCGTCATCATGATCGTGCCGATGTGTCTGATCGCCTCGATCATCGGCGTCGCGCTGCGCGGACTGGACAACAATATTCTGACCCAGGTCGGGTTCATCGTGCTGATCGGCCTTGCCGCCAAGAACGCGATTCTGATCGTCGAATTCGCCAAGCAGCTCGAGGACGCCGGCCGCGACCGCTTCGCCGCCGCGGTCGAAGCCGCGCATTTGCGGCTGCGGCCGATCCTGATGACGTCGTTTGCCTTCATCCTCGGCGTGTCGCCCTTGGCCTTCGCGGTCGGCGCCGGCGCCGAACTGCGGCAATCGCTCGGCACCGCGGTGTTCTCCGGCATGATCGGCGTTACGCTGTTCGGACTGATCTTCACGCCGGTGTTCTACGTCGTGTCGCGCTGGATCGCGGTCCGCGCCGGCAAGGGCCGTGCCCATCCCAAACCCATAGAGTCGTCGACGAAATGACGGGAATGAAATTCGGCTTCGGGCAGGCGATGACGCGCAAGGAAGACGACGCGCTGTTGCGCGGCGCCGGCTGCTACGTCGCAGACGTCGCGCCGCCGGCCAGCTTGCACGCGGTCATGCTGCGCTCGCCGCATGCTCATGCCCGTTTCAGCATTTCCGATCTCGCGCGGGTGCGCGCCATGAAGGGCGTGCGCCTGGTGCTGACCGCCGCCGAGGTGGCCGATCTCGGACCTTTGCCGTGTCCGGGCGTGATCAGCCCCGATATCAAGGTTCCGGTCTATCCGATCCTGGCCAAGGATATCGTGCGGTACGGCGGCGATGCGATCGCCTTCGTGGTCGCTGACACACTCGATCTGGCCAAGGACGCTGCCGAAGCCATCACGGTCGATTGGCAGCCGCTGCCGCATGTCATCGGTGCGATCGCCGCGCTTAAGCACGGCGCGCCGCAGGTCTGGCCCGACCGGCCGGGCAATCTCGCTTTCGAAAACGAAATGGGCGACGCCGCCGCGACCAAGGCGGCCTTCGCCAAAGCCGCGCGCACCGCCGAGATTACCATCGTCAATCAACGGCTGGTCACCAACTATATGGATACCCGCGGCGTCATCGCCGAATATGACGGCGAGCGCTACACGCTGACGCTGGGCAGCCAGGGCAGCCACATCATCCGGGAAATCATTTGCGGCAATGTGCTCAAGCTGCCGCTCGACAAGATGCGCGTCATCACCCCGGATGTCGGCGGCGGCTTCGGCACCAAATTGTTTCCCTATCGTGAATATGCGCTGGCCGCGGTGGCGGCCGAGCGCCTGCGCAAGCCGGTGAAATGGGTTTGCGACCGCAGCGAACATTTCCTCGGCGACAGCCATGGTCGCGACAACATCTCGACCGCGCGGATGGCGCTCGACGACAAGGGGCGTTTCCTGGCGCTGGAAATCGATATCGTCGCCGACATGGGCGCCTATCTGTCGTGCTACGGGCCCTATATTCCCTGGCTCGGTGTCGGCATGGCGACCGGCGCCTATGATATTCCGGCGTGTCATGTGCGCTTGCGCGGTACCTATACCAACACGGTTCCGGTCGACGCCTATCGCGGTGCGGGCCGGCCGGAGGCCGCCTATCTGATCGAGCGGCTGGTCGATGCGGTGGCGCACGATCTCGATGCCGCGCCGGATGCGCTGCGCCGCAAGAACCTGATCAAGCCGAAGGCGCTGCCTTATACGACGCAGACCGGCAAGATTTATGACTCGGGCGATTTCGCCGCCACGCTGGCGCGGGCGCAGGAACTTGCCGACTGGAACGGCTTTGCCAAGCGCGCAGCGGTCGCCAAACGTGCCGGCAAACTGCGCGGCATCGGCATCGGCAGTTATATCGAGGCCTGTGGCGCCAATGGCCCGGAGACCGCGCTGGTGCGGCTCGACCGCGATGGCGGCGTCACCGTGCTGATCGGCTCGCAGTCGACCGGGCAGGGCCACGCGACGTCCTATGCGCAACTGGTCGCCGAGCGGCTCGATCTGCCGCCCGAGCGCGTGCGCGTGGTGCAGGGCGACACCGATCTGATTGCGACCGGCGCCGGCACCGGCGGCTCGAGCTCGATCCCGGTCGGCGGCGTGTCGGTCGATCGCGCCAGCAAGACGCTGGGCGAACAGCTCAAAGAGCTTGCCGCCGACGCGCTGGAGGCCGCCAGCACCGATTTGGAAATCGGCGGCGGCGCCATCCGCGTCGCCGGCACCGACCGGGTCATTTCGTTTGCCGATCTGGCCGCCAAGGGCAAACCGGAACAGCTGCGCGCCTCGAGCGAATTCGCCACCGACTTGCCGACGTTCCCGAACGGCACCCACATCGCGGAAGTCGAAATCGATCCCGCAACCGGCGCCACCGAAGTGCTGCGCTACGTCATCGTCGACGATTTCGGCGCGACGCTCAATCCGCTGCTGCTCGCCGGCCAGGTGCACGGCGGCGCCGTGCAGGGGCTCGGGCAGGCGCTGATGGAAGACACCGTCTACGATACCGCGTCTGGGCAATTGCTCAGCGCCAGCTTCATGGACTATGCCATGCCGCGCGCCCATCACGCGCCGGAGTTCATTTTCGAAACCCGCAATACGCCCTGCAAGAACAATCCGCTCGGCGTCAAAGGCGCGGGCGAGGCCGGCGCCGTCGGCTCATGCCCGGCGCTGATGAACGCGGTGATCGACGCGCTGTGGCGCGCCCACCGCATCCGCCATGTCGACATGCCGGCGACGCCGCAGCGGGTCTGGCAGGCGATCGAGAAGGCGCGGCAGGCCGGCGCGGCCTGAGCGCCTCCGCCGCAACCATCTCGAATCGTTGACTTTATTGGGTGGCTTTTTGCGGCAGCCATCAAGATTGCGCGTTAGCGAACGGAATAAAATGGCTGCTGGATGGTATTTGATTGAGACCCGTCGCTTCAAAGGAAAGTGGAAAATCAATGCCTTCATGCGCGTACAATCGTTGCTGCGATTACTCTAGACGCTCGGCATTACGCTCGGTGTCGGCGACCTCATGGCGCAGTCGGACCCGATTGCGGCGCGTATGGCGCTGATGAAAGCCAATAACGATCAACGCCGCGCGTTGTGGTGCCGATGATGCGCGGTCAAAAGCCGTTTGACGCTGCCGCGGTCGAAGCCGCCTTCGCGCAATGGGCCGATACGGCGCCATCGCGTCCGGCCGTTCCTGGACAATTAGGACCGGCGCGATCCGCGCGAGGAAATCTGGCCTGCGGACAGGAGCAAGATTGCCGACGAGCGCAAAGGCCGAAACTGAAGCGAACGATTTCGAGAAGTCCTCCAAGGTCGTCGCGGAAAACCGCACCAAGGCCGTGGCCTCGCTCGACGGGCTGAAGGAGGCGATGGGGCCGGTCGGCAAGGCCTGCGACAACTGCCACGAGAATTACCGCGCGCCCAATCGGTAGAGGTTTGGCCGGCTCGTGCATTCGACGCCGGCGCGATGACTGTCGCGCCGGCGTTTCGATTCGGCTGTATGACATGCGCCCAGCATGCGCCGGAGACCGCGGATAATTTGAAGAAGCTGATCGTGCTGGCCGCCGCCGCCGTCGTGCTGGGGCTCGCAGTCTTCTGGTTCCTCACCATACCGCAGACGGTGCCGGCAAGCGCGCTCGGCCCGCACACGCCCGATCTCGTCAATGGCAAGGAGCTGTTCATCGCCGGCGGTTGCGTCGTCCTGCCATGCGGTGCCGAAGCAGAAGGACAAGACCCGGCTCGGCGGCGGGCTGGCGCTGGCGTCGCCGTTCGGAACTTTCTACGTGCCGAATATTTCGCCCGATCCCAAGGACGGCATCGGCGGCTGGAGCGAAGCGCAATTCGTCACCGCGCTGACCAAGGGCACGTCGGAAGACGGCGAGCATCTTTATCCCGCGTTCCCGTACACGTCCTATCAGCACATGACGTTCGACGATCTGCGCGATCTGTTCGCCTACATCAAAACCTTGCCGCCGGTCGCCGGGCGCAGGTGCGCGACCACGACCTGCCGTTCCCGTTCAACATCCGGCGCACGCTCGGCCTGTGGAAGCTGTTGTTCCTCGACGGCGAACCGTTCAAGCCCGATCCGTCGAAGTCGCCGCAATGGAACCGCGGCGCTTATCTGGTGAACGGCCCCGGCCATTGCGCGGAATGCCACTCGCCGCGCAACGCGCTCGGCGCCATCATTGTCGGCCATGCGTTTCACCGGCGGGCCGAGCCCGACGGCCAGGGCGGCGTTCCCAATATCACCCAGTTCAAGCTCAAGGACTGGTCGGTGAAGGACATCGCCGACACGCTTGAGACCGGCATGACGCCCGACGCCGACCGGGTCGGCGGCAGCATGATCGAGGTCGGTGCGCAATACCTCGCAACTGACCGCGGCCGACCGCGAGGCGATGGCGACCTACATCAAGTCGCTGCCGCCGGTCGAAGGCTACGCGCCCAAGAAGAAATAGTTGCAGTGCGTCATTCCGCCACGCGGGCTTTAGCCCGTGGTTCCGCGAATGACGAAGGGTGAGACAAGCCTGGCGATCGCGGCTATGTATTGCCGAGCACGCCGGGATTATTTTTTGAAATGAATTTGTTCAAGGCCATCGGCTTCAAGCTGATCTCTGCGCTTTTGTTCGCCGCGATGTCGGCTATCGTGCGTCAGCTCGGCGATGTGGCGCCGGTCGGCCAGATGGTGTTCTTCCGCAGCGCCTTTGCGATCCCGCCGGTGCTGTTGATCTATGCGCTGCGCGGCGAACTCATGAGCGCGGTGCGCACCAGCCGGCCGTTCGGCCAGCTCGGCCGCGGCGCGCTCAGCGTCGCCGGCATGTTCACCAATTTCTCCGCGCTGATACGGCTGCCGCTGGCGGACGCCACCGCGATTTCCTTCGCCTCGCCGCTGATCACGGTGGCGCTGGCGGCGGTGATTCTGAAGGAGCATGTGCGGATCTATCGATGGACCGCGGTCATGGTCGGGTTCGGCGGCGTGATCGTGATGCTGATCCCGCATTTCGACGTCAGCCGTTACGCGGCCGCCGGCGCGGCCAGCGTGGCGACCATCGGCTCGATCCTGGCGCTGGTGTCGGCCTTCTGCAACGCCGGCACGGTGATCCAGACGAGGCGGCTCACGCAAAGCGAGACCACGTCGTCGATCGTGTTCTATTTTTCGCTGGTGACGGCGCTGGCCGGCGCGGTGACGCTGCCGTTCGCCTGGCACACGCCGACCGGTTCCGAGCTGGTCGGCCTGATCGCGCTCGGCGTGTTCGGCGGCATCGCGCATATTTTTCTGACCGAAAGCTACCGCCATGCCACCGCGTCGGTGGTGGCGCCGTTCGACTATTCGTCGATGCTGTGGGCGCTGCTGCTCGGCTACTGGGTGTTCGGCGAATTGCCGAGCGGGCTGGTCTATGTCGGCGCCATCATCGTCGCCGGCGCCGGGCTTTACGTGATCTGGCGCGAGCGCCAGCTCGGCGTCGAGCGGGCGCGCGAGGCGGGAGGCCCGCGCCGGCCGGAGATCTAGGGCATAAAATCAGGCCTATTTTGGCGTTGGTCCTGGCAACGGCGCATGCGCCCCGCTAGATAAGCGGCGGGAGAGCCATACCGGCATGATGAAGCGTGAAGCCAAAGCGGCCAAGGAAAAGGCAGCCTGGGAAAAACTGTGGCCGAGCCAGCAGCCGGAAAAATCCGTTCCGCTGCTGAAGGCGCTGCACATTCTGACGCGCGAAGGCACGCTCAACGCCGATTCGCGGCGCAAGCTCACCCAGGTGCTGCATTTGACGCAGTTGCTGCGGCCGGCGTTGGAGACCTTGCTGCGCGGGCCGGACGAGCCGGTGCTCGCCGATGTCGGCGCCGGAAAATCTTACCTTGGCTTCATTCTCTACGATCTGGTGTTCGGTCCGGCCGGCCGCGGCTCCGTCGTCGGCGTCGAGGCGCGCGAAAATCTGGTCTTGTCGTCGCGGCAGCTCGCCGCGGAATCCGGCTTCGAGCGCATGCAATTCATCGCCGCGCCGATCGCTGAGGCGACGTTGCCGGGCGGCCGCGCCGACATGGTGACGGCGCTGCATGCCTGCGACACCGCCACCGACGACGCCATCCGCTTTGCGCTGCGCCATGAGGCCAAGACGATCGCGCTGGTGCCGTGCTGCCAGGCCGAAGTGGCGCGGCTGCTGGAAGGTCAGGCCGGCCCGATGCGCCAACTGTGGCGCCACCCGATCCAGCGGCGCGAATTCGGCGCGCATGTCACCAATGTGATCCGCGGCCTGGTGCTGGAGGCGCACGGCTACAAGGTGCGCGTGACCGAATTGACCGGGCTCGAACATTCCATGAAGAACGAGTTGATTCTCGCCGAGCGCCATCAGCGCAGCAATGCGCAAGCGCGCGGCGAACTCGACCGGCTCATCGACCAGCTCGGCGTCAGGCCCGCGCTGCTCGACACCATGACGCCGTAGGAGCGCGACTTTGGGCGCCGGCGTCGACACGATGCAAAATAGCGCGGGCATCTATGGCACGCCGCCGGCGGAAGTCTTGGACTTGCCCGCCAATGCCGTTCAATTTTCGCCGCTGATGCCGGGCGCCGCGGCGCTGGAGCTGCAAGGCGAAGGCACTCTCGCCGCGATGACCATGCTGGCGCCGCCGGGGACGCTGGAGCGGCGTTATGCCATGGCGCTGGCGTTGCGCGCGGTCGCAGCCGGGCGGCGCCTTCACCGCGCTCGCGCCGAAGGATAAAGGCGGCACGCGGCTGCGCAAGGAACTGCAAGCCTTCGGCTGCGCCGTCGAGGAAACCGCGCGGCGGCATCATCGCATCGCGGTCTGCGCGCGGCCGGCCCACCTGACCGGCGTGGACGAAGCGCTGTCGGATGGCGGCCCGCGTCTGGTCGCGGATCTCGGTCTGTGGTCGCAGCCCGGCGTGTTCAGCTGGGACCGCGTCGATCCCGGCACGGCGCTTCTGCTCGAGCATTTGCCGGCGCTGAGCGGACGCGGCGCGGATTTCGGCTGCGGCATCGGCATTCTGGCGCGCGCGATCTTGGCGTCGACAAAAGTCGAGCAGATCACGTTGATCGACATCGACCGGCGGGCGATCGCGGCCGCGCAACGCAATCATCGACGATCCGCGCGCGCGCTTTTGTTGGGCCGACGTGCGCGAACCCCGATCCGGAACTGGCCGGGCTTGATTTCGTCGTGATGAATGCGCCATTCCATGATGCCGGCACCGAGGACCGGACGCTCGCGCTCGGCTTCGTCAAGCGCGCCGCCGCGTGCTTGCGCACCGGCGGCGTCTGCTGGCTCGTCGCCAACCGCCATTTGCCGTACGAGGCGATCATGCAGCCGCTGTTCAAGCGCCTCGCTCTGAAGATCGAAACCGGCGGCTACAAGATCTACGAGGCGCAAAAGTGAGCAAGGGCCCGCCGACGCTGCGGCTCGATCGGCTGTTGGCCAATCTCGGCTACGGCTCACGCCGCGAGGTGCAACGGCTGGTCTGGGCCGGTCTGGTGTCGCTGGATGGCGTCACGTTGCAAGACAGCGATCAACGCATCGCCGTCACGCCGGACTTGTCCGCACGCATGACGGTCGATGACGAGCCGCTCGACCCGCCGCCCGGCCTGGTGCTGACGCTGCACAAGCCGGTCGGCGTCACGTGCTCGCACAAGGAAGCGGGGCCTTTGGTCTACAAGCTGTTGCCGGAGCGCTGGCGGCGGCGCGAGCCGGCGATCTCGACCGTCGGGCGCCTCGACAAGGAGACCTCGGGCCTGCTGCTGATGACGGATGACGGCGCGCTGCTGCACAAGATCATTTCGCCGCGCAGCCACGTCGCCAAACGCTACGACGTCACGCTCGATCGGCCGCTGCGCGGCGACGAGGCAAGAAATCTTCGCGTCCGGCGAGTTGATGCTGGACGGCGAAGCAAAGCCGCTGTTGCCGGCGCCGCTCGAGGTGATTTCGCCGACGCGCGCCACCGTGACGCTGATGGAGGGCCGCTATCACCAGGTGCGCCGCATGTTCGCGGCGGTCGGCAACCACGTCACCGCGCTGCATCGCGACCGGATCGGAAATCTGGACTTGCCGGACGATCTGGCGGCCGGCGACTACCGCATCCTCGGCGAAGCCGATCTTGCCTTGGTGCTGGCGCCTAAGTCTGAAACGCCTTGAACGTAATGATGGTGCGGGTGTCCTTGATGCCGGCAACGCATTGCACTTTTTCGTTGACGAAATGCCCGATGTCGGTGCCGGCCTCGACGTAGAATTTCACCAGCAGGTCGAAATCGCCGGCGGTCGAGTAGATCTCGGAGGCGATCTCGGCTTCGGCCAGTTCGTTGGCCACCTGATAGGCCTTGCCGAGCTCGCATTTGATCTGAACGAAAAATGGGGTCATCGCCAAAGCCTCCGATTGTGCAGGGCAATCCAGCAAAAACGCGGCTCGCACGCAAGGCATACGGGCTTGCCTTGGGCCAGCCTGCGGACTAGGTATGGCGCAGCAATCTCGTGGGGTGTCCGGCCAATGCCGGGCTGAGAGGCCGTCCTGGTCAACCCAACGAACCTGATCCGGGTCATGCCGGCGGAGGGAGAAGAGATGCAGCATTCCCCGGCTATGGCGCAGGACGACGTGGCGCAGGTCGCGGCCGCGTTGCTGGACCGGCTGCGCACGCGCAGCCCGCGCGTCCATTGCATCACCAACGCGGTGGCGCAGAATTTTACCGCCAATGCGCTGTTGGCCGCCGGATGCCAGCCCTCGATGACGCTGTCGGCCGAAGAGATCGCCGCCTTCGTCGGCCGCTCGCATGCGCTCCTGGTCAATCTCGGTACGTTCGACCGCGAGCGCCGCGAGGCCGCCGAAATCGCCGTAGAAACCGCCTCGCAGGACGACGTGCCGTGGGTGCTCGATCCGGTCTTCGTCGACCGGGCGCCGCCGCGCGCCGCATTCGCCCGCGAACTGGTCGCGCTCGGGCCCAAGGTGGTGCGGCTCAATCACGCCGAGTTTGACGCGCTGACCGGCGGCGAGCCGACCCAAGCCGCCTTGGTCGCATACGCCCGCAACCGGAAAGTCGTAGTCGGGCTCTCGGGCGAGACCGATCTGGTGACCGACGGCGCGCGGCTGGCGACGATCGGCAACGGCCACCCGCTGATGGCCAAGGTGACGGCCATGGGCTGCGCCGCATCGGCGCTGCTCGCCGCTTGTCTCGCCGTCGAACCCGACGCCTGGCGGGCCAGCGCCGCGGCGCTGGTGATGATCGGCGTCGCCGGCGAATTGGCGGCGGCCACGGCGCAGGGCCCGGGCAGTTTCGCTGTCGCCATCCTGGACGCGCTGCATAACCTCGATGGCCAGACCATCGTGGCGCAGGCTCGAATCAAATCGGAAGAGGTCAATTGATGTCCGTCGATCTTCGCCTTTATGCCCTCATCGATCCCTGCCGTCGCCGGCGGCCGCACGCTGGGCGAGCTGGCGACCTGCATCGCCGGCAGCGCGACGCTGGTGCAGTTGCGCGACAAGCATGGCTCGACCCGGGCCATGGTGGAGGAAGCGCGCGAGTTGACCGTGGTGCTGGCGCCTCTGGATATTCCGCTGCTGATCAACGACCGCGTCGACGTCGCGCTCGCGGCGGAAGCCGACGGCGTGCATATCGGCCAGGACGATATGTCGCCGGCCGACGCGCGGCTGCTGCTCGGCCGTACCGCGATCATCGGGCTCAGCATCAAGACCGTGGAGCAGGCCAGGGCCGCGCCGCTCGACCTGCTCGACTATGTCGCGATCGGCGGCGTCTATGACACGACCTCCAAGGATACCGAATCGGCGCCGATCGGGCTTTCCGGATTGGGCGCGGTGGTGCAGGCGATCCGCGCGCGCGATCCGAAGTTTCCGATCTGCGCCATCGCCGGCATCAACCAAAGCAACGCCGCCGATGTGATCGCGCAAGGCGCCGACGGCGTGGCGGTGATCTCGGCACTGTCGCTGGCGGGCGATCCGACCGCGGCGGCGCGGGATCTGCTGTCGGCGGTGGACGGCGCGCTGGCGCGGCGAGGGCGGTAGCGCATGATCCCGAAAAGTGGGAACCGGTTTTCGGACGAGATCATGCGCAAACAAAATGCGACCGCGATTGCCGTCACCATCGCCGGTTCGGATTCGAGCGGCGGCGCCGGCATTCAGGCGGACCTCAAGACTTTCGCCGCATTCGGCGTCTATGGCGCCTCGGTGATCGCGGCGCTGACCGCGCAGAACACGCGCGGCGTCACCGCCATTCACGATGTGCCGGCCGATTTCATCGCGGCGCAGATCGATGCGGTGTTTTCCGATCTCGACGTCGGCGCGGTCAAGATCGGGATGTTGTCGCAAGCCGCGGCGATCCAAGCGGTGGCGCAAGGGCTCGCGCGCCACAAAGCCAAGAATATCGTGCTCGATCCGGTGATGGTCGCGACCTCCGGCGACCGGTTGCTGGCGCCTGACGCGATCGACGCCTTGCGCAGCCAACTCATTCCGCGCGCACTCGTGGTCACGCCCAATCTGCCGGAGGCAGCGGCGCTCATCGGCGCGTCAGTCGCGCGCAACGAAGAAGAAATGGAAATGCAGGCGCGCAAGATCCTGGCGCTCGGCGCGCGCAATGTTCTGATCAAGGGCGGCCATGGCACCGGCGATGAAAGTGTCGATCTTCTGGTCGGGCCGCGCGAGGTCATTCGCTTGTCGGCCAAACGCATCGCCACCGAGAATACGCACGGCACCGGCTGCACTTTGTCGTCGGCAATTGCCGCCGGGCTCGCCAAAGGCCTCGATCTCACTGCCGCGGCCCACGACGCCAAGGCCTATGTCACCACGGCCATCGCGGCTGCCGACCAGCTCAAGGTCGGTCACGGCAAAGGGCCGCTGCATCATTATTTTGCGCAATGGAGAGACGAATGACGACGCGACGCAAATTTACCCTCGCCGCCGGAGCCGCTGCCGCCGGCGTTCTCGCCGCGCCGGGCCTTGCGCGCGCGCAGACCGTGAAGTGGCGCATGGTGACGTCGTGGCCGAAGCGGCTGCCGGGGCCTGGCATGTCGGCGGAGCGCATCGCCGATCGGATCCGCGCGCTGTCGGGCGGACGGCTCGATATTTCCGTATTCGCCGCCGGCGAGGTGGTGCCGGCCTTCGAGGTGCTGGGCGCGGTCGGCAATGGCGTTGCCGATATCGGTCACACCGCGGCGTTCTACTGGCAGGGCAAGATGCCGGCGGCGGCGTTCTTCACCACGGTGCCGTTCGGGCTGACGCCGTCCGAGCACGTCGCCTGGATCGAGGCCGGCGGCGGCCAGGCGCTGTGGGACGAGCTCTATGCGCCGTTCGGCGTCAAGCCGTTCATGGGCGGCAATACCGGCGTCTGCATGGGCGGCTGGTTCCGCCGCGAAGTCGCGAGCCTCGCCGACTTGCGCGGGCTGAAGCTGCGCTCGCTGGGCCTGGGCGGCGAAGTCTATCGACGGCTCGGCGCCACGCCGCAGACGACGCCGCCGGCGGAAATCCTCACCAGCCTGCAATCGGGCGTCATCGACGGCGCGGAATTCGTCGGGCCCGGCACCGACATCGCGCTCGGTCTCTATCGCGTCGCGCCGTTCTATTATTATCCCGGCTTCAACAAGCCGAACGGCACCGGCGAATGCATCGTCGCGCTGAAAAGCTGGGACGCGCTGCCGGCCGATCTCAAGGCCGTGGTCGCGCATGCCTGCGCGACTGAGGCCAATTTCGCGCTGTCCGAAATGGAGCGGCTGAATGCGCAGGCGCTCGCGGCGCTGATCAAGGATCACGGCGTCAAGCTCGCGGCGTTTCCCGACGATCTGGTGGCGGGCGCGCGCAAGCAGGCGGCCGACGTGCTGGCCGAACTCAGCCAGCGCAGCGCGATCACCGGCAAGGTGCACGCTTCCTATGCCGCGTTCCGCGAGCGCAGCGCGCCGTGGTCGCGGGTGTCGATCGAGGCGGTATTGCGGGCGCGCGGCGCCTGACGATTCGCCGTTAAGCATGTCCTGGCCCGAATACCGCGCGGCATTTTCATGCACGCGCCCTCGCTCCCGTTGTTTGGCGAGTTTTCATGGTTAACCGGGCTTTAATTATTCTCAGCTTAGTTAACGGCTATCCGCGTGCTTGCGTAGCAGGTTCGCATCGTCCGATGCGGGTCGATCAGGTGGTCGCCCGTCGTAACTCTCACTGGACCAGTTAAGGGGCCGAAAAAATGATGACCAAGATGATCCGAACCGGCATCGCCGTCGCCGCATTGCTCGCCGCGCCGATTGCCGCGCAGGCGGCGGATTTGTCCCGGCCGAGCTACAAGGCGCCGGTCTATTCAGAACCGGCTTATGTGAACTGGAGCGGCTTCTACGTCGGTATCAACGGCGGCTACGGCTTCGGCAAGTCCAACTGGACCGGCGGCGGCGTGACCACCGGCGACTTCGACGCCAAGGGCGCGCTCGCCGGCCTGACGCTGGGCTACAATCTGCAGACCGGCACCTGGGTCTGGGGCCTTGAAGGCGACATCGACGCCAGCTGGATGAAGGGCACCACCAGCAACTTCTGCACGCCGGATTGCGAAACCAAGAACAACTGGCTCGGCACCGCGCGCGCGCGGCTCGGCTATGCCGGCTGGAGCAACTGGCTGCCCTACCTCACCGGCGGCGCGGCCTTCGGCGGCATCAAGGCGACCCAAGGCACCGCCTCGGTTTCCAAGACGGCGATCGGCTGGACCGCCGGCCTCGGCGTCGAATACGCCTTCCTCGGCAACTGGTCGACCAAGCTCGAATATCTCTACACCGATCTCGGCAAGGTCACCTGCTCGGCGCCGGACTGCGCCGGCGACGTCGACATCAAGTTCAAAGCCAACATCATCAAAGTCGGCCTGAACTACCGCTTCTAAATCGAAGCGCCCGCATTGACAGCGCCCCGGTCGCTCATGGCGATCGGGGCGTTGCTTGCGAGCGCGGCCCGGCGACGCCATTGCCGTTAAGCATGTTTCCGCCCGAAAACCGGGCGGTATTTTTTTGACCGCGCGCAGGCGCCCGTTTTCCGGGAACTTTCATGGTTAACCGCCCCTTAGCGATTTCAGCGTAGTTAATGGCCGTTCGCGCCGTTGCGCACCAGGTTCGCCGCGGCCTCCCGCGCGCAACTGTCACGCGTTTAGTCAAAGGGTGGATAAGATGATGACCAAGATGATCCGAGCCGGTCTGGCGCTCGCCGCATTGCTGGCCGCGCCGATCGCCGCGCAGGCGGCGGATTTGTCCCGGCCGAGCTACAAGGCGCCGGCCTATACGGCGCCGGCTTACATGACGTGGAGCGGTTTCTACGTCGGCATCAACGGCGGCTATGGCTTCGGCAAGTCGCACTGGGATTTCCCGGTCGGAACGTCGCCGACGCCGCGCGGCGCGGTCTACGGCCTCACGCTCGGTTATAATTTCCAGACCGGCACCTGGGTCTGGGGCGCCGAAGGCGACATCGACATGTCCAGCATGAAGGGCACCACCACCTGCGGCGTTGCCGGCACCTGCGAAACCAAGAACGACTGGCTCGGCACCGCGCGGCTGCGCCTCGGCTATGCCGGCTGGAACAACTTTCTGCCCTACATCACCGGCGGCGCCGCCTTCGGCGACATCAAGGCCACCAGCTCGGTGTTCGGCAACTCCAGCAAGACCAAATTCGGCTACGTCTTCGGCGGCGGCCTCGAATATGCGTTCTACTCGAACTGGAGCGTCAAGGCGGAATATCTCTACGCCTCGCTCGGCGATTTCGACTGCGGCACGTCCTGCGGCGGCACCGCCACCAACAGCGTCGACTTCAAGGCCAACATCGTTCGCGCCGGCTTGAACCTACCGCTTCTGATCCAAACGAACCTCCGACGGCAAAGCCCGGGCAGAACCGGGGTTTTTTAAGTGGAGGAGGGCGGGGGGCGGCGAATTGGGGCGCGAAAAACCAGGCTTGTCACGAGGTGAAAAAGTGCGGCCAAGCCTGGCCGGCCTTCTTCGAAACGCGCACCACCTTGAAGCTGCTTCTGCTCGCCGAGTTAGACCGATAGCCGAGCGTCACAATTCGCACGACATTTGCCCCAAGTCGATAGCTTCATCTCGTCACAGGCTCTTGACCATACCGGAGGGGCGTGATTACCGCATGCTGTAAGGCCCCCCGCTGCGCCACCCAGTTTGTTTGCCGGTGCCGACCTCCGTACCGGTGCGGAAGGTCGCATAGACGCCACAGCCGTTGACCCGTGACCGGCTAGCAATCGGCGTGTTTTATTTCAGTTGCGCACATCGCCCCCATCAAGGCTGCTGGATCCCCGCCTGCGCGGGGATGACGTCGGAGGGTGCAGCAAACTCGGCGCGCTGTTCGGCTCGCCATCGGGGAGAGGGATGGCGGCAGAGGCGGGCCTGGCCGCGAACTCTCGCATAGACCGTAACCCCTCACCCGCCCGCCTTCGCTAAAGCTTCGGCGGGCGACCTCTCCCTAGGGGAGAGGTGGAAGCGGGCGTGCCGCCATCCTTCGGAGACGCGCCGCTGTCGCGGCGCTCCTCAGGATGAGGACCTCAATACTTCCCCGCCACGATCTTCTGCTTCTGCTCGCCGAGCTCGTCGATGCCGAGCGTGACGACGTCGCCGGCCTTGAGGAACACCGGCGCCGGCTTCATGCCGAGCGCCACGCCCGGCGGCGTGCCGGTGATGATGATGTCGCCCGGCTCCATGACGAAGAACTGCGAGCAGTACCAGACCAGATGTTCGCAGCCGAAGATCATGGTCTTGGTGTTGCCGCGCTGGCGCTTCTCGCCGTTGACGTCGAGCCACATGTCGAGGTTCTGCGGGTCCTTGATCTCGTCCTTGGTGACGAACCACGGCCCGATCGGCCCGAAGGTCTCGCAGCCCTTGCCCTTGTTCCACTGGCCGCCGGAGCGGTCGATCTGGAAGGCGCGCTCGGACACGTCGTTCGACAGGAAATAGCCGGCGATCGCGGCCTTGGTGTTTTCCTTGGTCAGATAGCGCGCGCGCTTGCCGATGACGATGCCGATCTCGACCTCGTAGTCGAGCTTGGTCGAATTCCTTCGGCATGATGGTGTCGTCGTTCGGCCCGCAGATCGAGGTCGGCGCCTTGTTGAAGATGATCGGCTCTTTCGGCATCGGCATGCCGGCTTCGGCGGCGTGGTCGGAATAGTTGAGCCCGATGGCGATGAAGTTGCGCACGTTGCCGACGCAGGGGCCGAGCCGCGGCTTGCCGGCGACCGGCTTCATGCGCTTGAGATTGGCCTTCTTGATCTTGGCGAGGCCGCCGGAGGCGAGCATGGCGCCGTCGATGTCCTTCACGATGCGGGACAGGTCGCGGATCTTGCCGTCCTCGCCGATGATGCCGGGCTTTTCGCGGCCGGGCGCGCCGTAGCGGACGAGCTTCATGACGTGGTCTCCCTCGAGCGTTTGTATTGGGATTGAATTTAAATAGGCAGGTCGGGCCGGAATATGCGACGGCGGAGGGGCAGGGAGCAAGGGGCCGTCAGGATTTCCGCGCGGCGCCATCGCCGGTTGGCGGCGGGGTGGGTTCGGCAGGCTTGGCTTCCTTGGCGTCGCGATTCTGCGGCACGCCGCAGGTAGGCACGGGCGTGCCCGGCAGCAGAAGCTGCCACAGCCCTTTGAAGTCGGCGTCGGGTTTGCAGGGGCGCGCGGTCATGGGCGCAATATGCGCGATCGGCGCGGTGCGCGCCAGCGCTCACACCACATTGGCCGGCGCCAGCGGGCAGGCCGCGGCGTCGCCGAGCTCGATCTGGAAGGTCGGATGCTGGATGGCAAAGCGATGCGCCAGGTCGTGCGAGATCCGCGCGATGAAGGCGTCGCCCGGATGGCCCTGCGGCATCACCAGGTGGCAGGTCAGCGCGTTTTCCGTCGTGCTCATGGCCCAGATGTGCAGGTCGTGAATGCCGGCGACGCCCGGCAAGGTCTCGAGATAGCCGCAGACGTCGGACGGTTCGATCGACGGCGGCACCGCGTTCATCGACATCTGCAGCGATTCCCGCAGCAGGCCCCAGGTGCTCCACACGATGACGCCGGAGATCGCCAGGCTCACCACCGGATCGATCCAGGTCCAGCCCCACAGCACGATGACCGCGCCCGCCAGCACCACGCCGACGCTGACCGCGGCGTCGGCGGCCAGATGCAGGAAGGCGCCGCGCACGTTGAGATCGCCGTCACGGCCGGCGATCAGCAGCCACGCCGACCCGGCATTGACGATGACGGCGATGCCGGCGACCAGCATCACCGTCCGTCCGGCAACCTCGCCCGGGTTGGCAAACCGGCCGATGGCTTCCCAGGCAATGGCGCCGGTCGCGATCAGCAGCAGCACGGCATTGATCAGCGCCGACAGGATCGAGGCCGAACGGAAGCCGTAGGTGTAGCGCGCCGTCGGCTGGCGGCGCGCCAGCACATGCGCGGCCCAGGCCATCAGCAGTCCGAGCACGTCGCCGAAATTGTGACCGGCATCGGCCAGCAAGGCGATCGAGTGGGCCGACAAGCCGTAAATGACCTGGGCCAGCACCAGCGCAATATTGAGCAGGGTCGCGACCGCGAAGGCGAGCCCGAAGTCTTTGGGCGCTTGCGTGTGGTCGTGGTGATCGTGGGCCATGGAACGCTATATGGTCCGCGATGGCGCCGTTATACAATCACGTCGGTAACCGCGGCGCCGGAAAGCGCGGAGCGCTACTTCTCGCTCTTCATTTTCCAGAGCTGAAAGCCGGAACTGGCGATCGACTTCTCGATCACGTCGCGGCTGAGATTGTTCGGCGGCGTCGCGCCCGGCTTGACCACGCCGACCGCGTGCCAGGGCCGGAATTTTGCCGGTAAATTCAGGCCGCCCTGGTCGCCCGAAAACGCCCGCAAATCACGGTTGGCCTCGGATTTGAAAATGAAAATGTTCATCGCATCGACTTTCCGCGGATATCGATCCGCTCAATATGCCGCGAAAGGGTGTGTGGAACACATATAGGCGCAATGTTCCATCGCCACAAGGTAGGCAGGTGTGCGCATCCGTCGCGCCATCGCGCCAAAATGCGCGGCGGTATCCGGTGAAGTTTTTCAAATTATATCCACAGCCGCCATATCGCTCGTTCGTCAAAGCGCGCATGGTGACGTCATGGCACTCCACTTTCCCAACGCCAGCCGCTCCTATGATGCCACGCGCGACGCGGTGCATTTTTGGGGACACGACCAATCGATGGAGACGTCGTTCTACATCAGCGCGGAAGCGCTGCAGCGGCTGATGCCCGGCGCAACGCACGATGAGGGCGCGCTGCTCGCGGCGTTCGACCGCAACTGCCCGCGCATTCGCGAGGCCGCCGCCAAGATCTACGGCAGCGGACGAAAAGGCGGCTCCTATGATCTTCACGCCTCCAACTTCTGAGAACCGATGACCATACCTTACACCCAGCACTTCGATGCCCGGCTGCCGGCAGTCGCCGCACCCGTTCGCATCACGTCATTTTACGACGCCCAGGTCTTCACCCGCCGCTGGGTGATCCGCGACAAGGACCCGACGCTGAAGGTTCTGCTGCGCAAGCTGGAAAAAGCCAATAGCGCGGCGCTGATCGAGGAGGCGATGGGCACCTTCAAGCAGGAGCTGTCGATGCGGGCTTTGTTGCCGAGCGAAGCGCCCTAGCCAACGTCCGTCAGTGCGCGCGCGGCTGAAAATGCCGCGTAATGATCAGCGTTGCGATGTAAAGCAGCAATCCGCCGCCGAGGACCAGCATCCAATTCTGGCCGGCGATGCCGAATAATTCGCAATTTCCGATGAGCCAATCCAGCACGGCGCGGCCCAATCCTTGTGATTACGACCCGGCGAAAATCCGTCAGTGCCGCGCAGACTAGTCCCGCGCGGCCGTCGCGTTCCGTAAAATGCGGATAAAATAGCGTGGCGTTCGAGCAAATGCCGCATGTTCGCGTGGTTAGCGAACCGTAGCGAATACCTCCGTGTTTCGACGATCAGTTTCACAGTCGGGTAAACGGCCGCGCATAAGATTTGTGTCTTGGTCAACCCGTCTGACTGGTCGGCAGAAGCCGCGCATGAGGGGACGCTGGCGCCGACATTGATGGAGCTTCATCATGGACACTAGGCTGAGCGAAAATCCGCGCAGAGCGCGCAACAGGTACTGGATGAGAAGCGCAAGCTTCCGCGTCACCGCACGCTCAAGGCCGGCCATATCACCATAAACGGCCGCGGCAGCATCGACTGCCGCGTGCGCAATATGTCGCCGATTGGCGCGTGCCTTGAAGTCGCGAGCCAGATCGGCATCCCGGACGAGTTCGTGCTGGTGATCGACGTCGACCACGTCACCCAGCCCTGCCACGTGGTCTGGCGGACCGCGACTCGCATGGGTGTGGCGTTCTAGGATCGCGTCGATCCAGTTGGCGCGCGCTGGTCTCGCCGATTGCGCGGATCGCGCTTTTGCCGGGCGCAAAAGCCCGGCCGAAGCCGCGGCCGGGCCGTCTGCCGTAGCTAAATACCTAAATTCCCGTCCTTTTAGCTTCGGCGCGCGGTTCGCGCCGGCTGTGGCGCGGACGCCACACCGACAAACTAAGTTATCGCTTTTAGGTGGAATCGGGGGCTAACCGCTCCGATACATTGCGCCACCCGAAATGACTCGGCACGATGGTGCCTGCTTAAGCGCCAGCTTGAACAAAGGCGCGGCAGTGGGGTGAAATGCCATGTCGTATCGCGGTGTGAAATCGTACTTGTTAGCCTGCACCAGTGCCGCTGTTTTGTTAGCGGCGGCAGCCGATGCGAATGCCGGCGGTTTCGCGCTTCGCGAGCAGAGCGCTTACGGACAGGGCTCGTCTTTCGCCGGTGTCGCCGCGGGCGGCGCGCTGTCGTCGATGTACTGGAACCCGTCGATCATGACGCAGTTCAACGGCAAGACCATCGAAGGCGATGCCCGATCATCTTGCCGAATGCATCGCATAGCTACACCGGCAGTTCGCTCGCAACCGCGATCCCGGCGCTTTATGGCACACGCGCCGGCAACAGCGGCCAGGACGCCCTGGTGCCGTGCGAGCTACTCGTCCTGGCAGATCAATGATCGGTTTTGGCTCGGCATGTCGGTCAACGCACCGTTCGGTCTCGGCGTGCAGCTTCCCGACAGCTTGGGCCGGCGCGCGGCTTATGGGCAGGACGCCAAAGCCTGCAGAGCTACAACTTCGCGCCCACGGTCGCCTACAAGATCAACGACTGGATCAGCGTCGTCGATCGGCGTGCAGCTCCAATATATGACGGTGACCTACGACGCCTTCCTGACCACGGCGCCTCGCGCGTCGGCTTCGGCCTGATCGGCGGCAGCGGCTGGAGCTTACGGCTGGACCGCCGGCGTGACCCTGACGCCGACACCGACAGACACAGATCGGCATCGGCTATCGCTCGGCGCTCAATCAGAAGATCAACGGTACGCTGCAACTGTCATCCGCCGTCCCGGCGATCGACCCGCGGCTCGGTCAACACTCACGCTCAATCTGCCGGACATGTCACCGTCGGTTTGCGCCAGGGCATCGGCGATCGCTTCACGCTGTTCGCCGGTTTCGAATGGACGAACTGGAGCCGTATCGGCACCGCGACGATTGTAGCAGCCGAACGGCGCGACCGCGACGATCGGCGGCGCCGCAGTCATGTTCCCGTTCCAATACAGCGACGGCTATATCTATTCGCTCGGTGGCGAGTATGTCGATCAACCCGGCCTGGACGGTGCGCGCCGGCATCGCCTTCGAGAAAAGCCCGATCACCGACGGGTGCGCACGCCGCGCCTGCCCGACAACGACCGCATGTGGTATTCGGTCGGCGCCAGCTACAAGCCGGCGAGTGTTCCGCGGCGTCACCTTCGACATCGGCTATTCCTTCATCGACGTGAAGAATGCGCCGATCAATATCGGCCTCGGCTCCGGCAATCCGTGGATCCGGCACCGACCACCTATGTCGGCTCGGTCAATTCGCACATCAACATTCTGTCGGTCGGTCTGCGTTATCAGTGGGACGCGCGAGCCGGCGCCGGCCAAGGTTGGCTACTTCAAGGCGAAGTAGCTCGATCCGAATATGCAAAAAGGCCGGCGGCGACGCCGGCCTTTTTTTATTTATTTAAGCCGCCGCCCTGCGAGGCCCGCGCTTTGCGCGGGCAACTCAGGGTGACGGTTCTAAAACGCCCCCGGGAAATTGCCGCCGTCGATCAGCAGGTTCTGCCCGGTGATGTAGCCGGCCTGCGACGAGCACAGGAACGCGCAGGCCGCGCCGAATTCGGCCGGATCGCCGAAGCGCCGCGCCGGGATGGTGGCCATGCGGTCGGCGGCGACCTGGGTGATGCTCTTGCCGCTTTTCTCGGACGCCTTGCTGAGCGTGCCGCGCAGCCGGTCGGTGTCGAAAGCGCCCGGCAGCAGATTGTTGATGGTGACGTTCTTGTCGGCGACGGTGCGCGCCACGCCGGCCAGGAACGCGGTGAGCCCTGCGCGCGCGCCCGACGACAGATCGAGGCCGGCGATCGGCGCGCGCACCGCGCCGGAGGTGATGTTGACGATGCGGCCGAATTTCCGCGCCATCATCGGGTCGATCACCTTCTGGATCAGTTCGATGCCGACGATCATGTTGGCGGTGACGCCGTCGATCATCATCTGGCGGCTGAGCTCGCGGAAATCGCGCAGCGGCGGGCCGGCATTGTTGTTGACCAGAATGTCGGGCTGCGGGCAGGCGGCGAGCAGCGCCTGCTGCCCGTCGGCGGTCGCGACGTCGGCCACCACCGCGGTGACCTTGCCGCCGGTGATGTTGGCAAGTTCCGCCGCGGTCGCGTTCAGCGTCTTGGCGTCGCGGCCATTGATGATGACTTCGCAGCCGGCTTCGGCCAAAGCGCGGGCGCAGGCCTTGCCGAGGCCGCGGCTCGATGCGCAGACGATGGCCTTGCGGCCGGCAATTCCGAGATCCATGGGGGTTCCTCAATGTGACGATTTATTTGAAGGGAGTGTTGGTGCAGCGCGGGCGAGGCGTCAAGGGCACCCTTCCTGGCGGCGCGCGCGCCGGGGTGGGCGCCGTCTCCAGGGGACCGCCGCGATGTCGGGAAGGACGAAGGTGTGTCGCCATTCTGTAGCATTGGCTTGGTAGCCCGGATGGGAGCGGAAGCATTTCCAATTCGAGGGCCCCATGCCACGCAACATGCCAAGCAACGCGCCAAGCAACTTGCAAAGCAACGCGCCACGCGATCCCGAAAGCCGGGTGATGGAAAAGGCCTATGCGCACTGGGCGCCGGTCTATGACGCGCTGTGCGGGCCGATCTTCGTCAACGGCCGGCGCGCCGCCGCCAAGGCCGCGCGCCAGGTCGGCGGGCAGATTCTCGAAATCGGCGTCGGCACCGGCCTGTCGTTCGACGACTACGACGCCTCGACCGAGATCACCGGCATCGACATTTCGGAGCCGATGATCGCCCGCGCACGGTTGCGGGCGGCGAGCGGGCGCTATCCCTTCGTCAAGGGTCTCGCGGTGATGGACGCGCAAGAGCTGCGCTTTGCCGACGCCAGCTTCGACTGCGTGGTCGGGCAATTCGTCATCACGCTGGTCGCCGATCCGGAGCGCGTGCTCTCGGAATGCGCGCGCGTGGTCAGACCGGGCGGGCAGATCATCCTGGTCAATCATTTGTATTCCGAGCGCGGACTGGCGGCGGCGGTCGAGCGGCTGCTGGCGCAGAAGGCGCGCAGCTTCGGCCTGCGGCCGGAGTTTCCCTTCGCGCGGCTCGCCGATTGGGCCGCCAGCCACGGCGGCGCCGAACTGATCGAACGGCGCAAGGTCAAGCCGTTCGGCGTCTATACGCTGGTGCGTTTCCGCCGCATCGCGCAGCAGCGCGTGGCGGCGTGAGGCGCGGTCAAAAGTGATTAATAGGTAAACAACGCTGTCATAATTCTGAAATCAAGCGCTGCTAATGGCTTTCGAACATGAACACCGTATTGGAAATTGGCGCATCGTGACGGACCCCGCCACGAAGCGCTATCGCGCGCTTTTCATCTCCGACGTGCATCTCGGCACGCGCGGCTGCCAGGCCGAAAAACTGCTCGACTTCCTGCGCTACCACGAAGCCGACACCATTTATCTGGTCGGCGACATCGTCGACGGCTGGGCGCTGCGCTCGTCCTGGTACTGGCCGCAGGCGCATAACGACGTGGTGCAGAAGCTCTTGCGCCAGGCCCGCAAGGGCGCCCGCATGATCTACATTCCGGGCAACCACGACGAATTCCTGCGCAACTACTACGGCACGCATTTCGGCGGCATCGAGGTGGTGGAGAACGCCATCCATGTCGGCGTCGATGGCCGCCGCTATCTGGTCGTGCATGGCGATATGTTCGATCTGGTGGTGACGCAGGCGCGCTGGCTGGCGCTCTTGGGCGACAAGGCTTACGACTTCGCGCTCACCGCCAACCGGCTGTTCAACCTGGCGCGCCGCGTGCTCGGCGCGCCGTACTGGTCGCTGTCGAAATGGGCCAAGCTGAAGGTCAAGAACGCGGTCAATTATATCGGCGCGTTCGAAAAGGCGCTGGCCACCGAAGCCAAGCATCATGAGGCCGACGGCGTGATCTGCGGTCACATCCACACCGCGGCGCTGCATGACGACTTCGGGCTTACGCTACATCAACTGCGGCGACTGGGTCGAAAGCTGCACGCTGGTGGCCGAGCACGACGACGGAAAATTCGAGATCATTACCTGGGACAATACAAGCCAGGATCGCGGCAAAGATACCGGCAAGGATGCCGAACCGGCGCCGACGGCGACACAGGCACGCGCCGCATGAAAATCCTGGTCGCCACCGATGCCTGGCACCCGCAAGTCAACGGCGTGGTGCGCACGCTCGGCCAGGTCGCGCAGGAAGCGCGCGCGCTCGGCGCCGAGCTGGAATTTCTTGCGCCCGATGGGTTCTGGACGCTGCCGATGCCGGGTTATCCGGAGATCCGGCTGGCGTTCCCCGCGCCCGGCGACATCGAACGGCGGATCGACCGCGCGCGGCCTGACGCTATCCACATCGCCACCGAAGGGCCGATCGGCCATGCCGTGCGCCGCCTCTGCATGAAGCGCGGCGTGCCGTTCACCACCAGCCTGCACACGCGGTTTCCCGATTATCTCGCCGGCCGGCTCAAGGTCGCGCCGGAGTGGACCTGCGATATCGCCTGGGGCTGGCTGCGCCGCTTTCATGCCCCGGCCGCGGCGGTGCTGGCGGCGACCCCGACCTTGGTGAGCGAATTGGAGACGCGCGGCTTCCATCACGTGAAGCTGTGGCCGCGCGGCGTCGACGCCCAACTGTTCCGGCCGCGGCCGGAAAGCTTCCGCCGCGCCACGCTGACAATGACCCGGCCGATTTTTCTCACCGTCGGCCGGCTGGCGGTCGAGAAGAATGTCGAGGCGTTTCTCGCGCTCGATCTGCCCGGCACCAAGCTGGTGGTCGGCGACGGCCCGGCGCGCGCAACGCTCGAGCGGCAATATCCCGACGCGGTGTTTGTCGGCGCCAAGCACGGCGAGGCGCTGGCTGAAATCTATGCCGCCGCCGATGTTTTCGTATTCCCGAGCCGCACCGACACCTTCGGCCTGGTGCTGCTGGAAGCGCTGGCGAGCGGCGTTCCGGTGGCGGCGTTCCCCGCCGGCGCGCCGTGCGACGTGATCGGCGACGCGCCGGTCGGCGTGCTCGACGAGGATCTGAAGCTGGCCTGCCTGGGCGCGCTGGAATGTTCCCGAGACGACTGCCGCGAATTCGCGCTCGGCCTGACGTGGCAAAACAGCGCACGGATTTTTCTCGAGCATGTTCTGGCGGCGACCAAAGCCGCACGCAATAAACCGGTTCCAATCGCAGCCTGACTGCGTTCGTCGCCCTTGCCGCGGCGCATGGCGCGGCGTTAGCCTTGCCGCCATGGGCATCCTCGACACCACGCTGCTGCCGACCGCGGCCGATATCGAGACGGCGGGCAAACGGCTGCTCGGCGTCGCGGTGCGCACGCCGCTGATCAATGCCGCGGTGCTGGACGATCTCATCGGCGCGCGGGTGTTCCTGAAAGCCGAAACGCTGCAGCGCACCGGCTCGTTCAAATTCCGCGGCGCCTATAACAAGATATCTTCGATCCCACAGGATCGCCGTCACGCCGGCGTGGTGGCCTATTCGTCCGGCAATCACGCCCAAGGCGTCGCCGCGGCCGCGCGGCTCTTGGGCATGCGCGCCACCATCGTGATGCCGTCCGATGCGCCGCGCGCCAAGCACGCGCGCACCTTGGCGCTCGGCGCCGAGGTGGTGTCCTACGACCGCAACACCGAGGACCGCGCCGCGATCGCCATGAAGCTCGTCAACGAGCGCGGCGCCACGCTGGTGCCGCCTTACGACGATCCGCTGATCATCGCCGGCCAGGGCACCATCGGCGTCGAGATCGTCGAGGATCTGGCGCGGCTCGGCCTTGCGCCCGACATCGTCGTCATCGGCGCGTCGGGCGGCGGGCTTGCCGCCGGCATTTCGCTCGGCGTCAAGGCGCGCGTCGCGCAAGCCAAATTCTACACCGTCGAACCGGAAGGTTTCGACGACACCGCGCGCTCGTTTGTGAGCGGTCACCGCGAGTCCAATGCGCGCATGAGCGGCAGCATCTGCGACGCGCTGATGAGCAATACGCCGGGCGAACTGACGTTTCCGATCACGCAGAAGCTGATCGGGCAGGGCCTGTCGGTCAGCGACGCCGAAGTGGCGCGCGCGGTGCGCTATGCGTTCGAGGAACTAAAGCTGGTGGTGGAGCCGGGCGGCGCGATCGGCCTGGCGGCGCTGCTGGCGGGCAAGCTCGACGTCAAGGGCAAGGTCGTGGTCGGCATTCTGTCGGGCGGCAATGTCGATGCGGAATTGTTTGCGAAGTTGATTACGTAAACAACGCGATCCGTTCTTCCTCGCTCAGCGCCATGATCGCCGCCAGCGGATCGGGTGGCGCGCGCAGCACCGCCGCAGGCTTTCGGCGCGGCATCGATGGCCGGACTATGCGGTGTGACCTCAACCGGCGCCGCGACCGCGACCGGTTCCGGCGGCGCGGCGGGCGGGACTTCGGCAATAAGGGGCTCGGGCTGTGCGTCGCCAAACAACGAAATCTCCGGCATGAAGGCCGAAGTGCGCGTCGGCTTTGTGTGAATGATTAGCGCCGGGTCGTCGCCGAAATCCGGCAGCCATTTTTCCGGCGCGTTGTTCGAGGCCGCCGCATCCATTGCGAAAATCGGTTGCCAAGGCAGCTCGAAACGTTGCGCTTCGGTGGCTTGCGGCTTGCGCCGCCTGCACCAGCGCGATCGAAGGCGGCGCTGCCGCGGCCGGCTGCGGGATCGGCAATTCCGGCTCGTCCGGCCGCGGCACGATGGTCAGGGGCGCGGGAGCCGGCGCCGTGTCCTCAGCCGCCGGCGCGGCCTCGGCCGGCTTGTTTTCGGCCATGGCGTCGATGCGGCGTTCCAAGAGGTTGAGCAGGCTGGCGAGCTTTGCCGCTTTGGTCAGCGGGCCGGCCGCTTCGATTTCGGGGCGGGCGAGCCGGATGGCGATCAGCAGCAGCCGCAATTCGTCGCGCAGCCGCTCCAGCGCCGTGCCTTCGGCGCGCATCAGCGTTTCCAGCCGGTCGAGCGCTCCGACCAGCATCTCGGTGTCGGCATGGCGGTTGCGCCGGGCGAATTCGGCCAGGAAGTCGCGGCCGCGCGCGCTGGACTCGATCGCCGCGCATAACGAGCGATAGTCGTCTTCGCCCAGCCGGCTCGGCATCGGGTGCGCTGGCGCGTTCGAATCGTTTGGCAGGATTTTGTTGGCCAAGAATTTGTTCGCCAGATGATCCGTTAGTTGTGCATTTCCTGACCCGTCAGCTTATCAATCAGGCTACTTGATTCGGCTAGCGCACGTGGTCCCGAAACCGCCATGCGCTGCACCATGGGTAGCGACGGGATGCGGCCGTTTTTTCCGATCAAAATCGGCTTTACGCCCCGCCTGGCGGCGCTTTATGGCGCGTTCTTCATCGTCGCCGGTATCAGCCAGCCGTTCCTGCCGATCTGGATGAGCGCCAAGGGTCTCGACCCGGCGACCATCGGCGTGGTGCTGGCGGCGCCGATGCTGCTGAGGGTCTTGATCATCCCCTTGGCCACAAGGCAGGCCGACCGGCGCGACGCCTTGCGGGCGGCGCTCATCATGGCGGCCTGCTTCGCGGTCGCCGGCTATGCGCTGATGGGCGTCGCCGAAGGCGCCGGCCCAATCCTGATTGCCTATGCGGTGGCCTCGATCGGCTTCACGCCGCTGATGCCGCTGGCCGAAACTTATGCGTTCAAGGGTTTGACCGCGCGCGGCCAGCACTATGGCCCGGTCCGGCTATGGGGTTCGGCGACCTACATCCTCGGCAATCTCGCCGCCGGCTTTGCCGCCGATATCATTCCGGCGCGCCACATCATCTGGATGATCGTGGTGGCGAGCTTCGGCACCGCGATTGCCGCCTTCGGCCTGGAGCCGATCTCGACGGCGGCACCGGTGACGAACGAGCAGGCCGCGCCGCGCCGAAGTCTGCTGCGCGATCCGGCCTTCATCGCGGTGCTGGCGGCGGCCAGCCTGATCCAGGCCAGCCACGCCGTGTTCTACGGTTTCTCGGCGGTGGAATGGAGCAAGGCCGGGCTCGACGGCACCACCATCGCCGCGCTGTGGGGATTGGGCGTGGCGGCGGAGATCGTGCTGTTCGCATTCTCCGGACGGCTGCCGCCGTTCATCAATCCGACCATGCTGCTGCTGATCGGCGCCTTGGGCGCGCTGCTGCGCTGGGGCGGCATGGCGCTCGATCCGCCGGTCATGGCCTTGCCGTGGCTGCAAATGCTGCACGCGCTGTCGTTCGGCGCCACCCATCTCGGCGCGCTCGGTTTTGTCGCGCGCCACGCGCCGCCCGGGCAGGCCGCGACCGCGCAGGGCTATCTCGCCATCGCCACCGGCGTGGTGATGGCCGGCGCCATGGGAATTTCCGGCGTGCTTTATGAATCGTTCGGCAACCGCGCTTATGCGGCGATGGCGCTAGCGGCGGTCGCTGGCGGCGTTTGCGCGCTGGTAGCGCACCGATCCCGTGACAATGCGGCGGTCTGAGCGGATATGCGCGCGGCGCGTCGGCCGTTCGCAGCTCGCGACGATGCCGCCCAGCTCACGGCCCTGCAGGTAGATCATTCGGCGCGACAAGCCGCCGTGCCGGTTGATCCAGCGCCGCACCTGCGTGGGATAGATATTCCACAAAGCCTGCGTGCCCATCGAGCTGGTCACGGGCCGGCCGTCGATATCGGGCATCCAGGCGGCGTGAAAGCCGAAGCGCGCGCGCTGCGTCGCACAGACACGGGCCCGCGGGATCAGGCCCAGCACCAGCGTGCAGGCCGACAGGCAATTGCCGTCGATCACGACGTTCTCGCCCGACGAGCGCAACATGGCGAAGGCCTGCAGGTAGTGACCGATCTGGCCGCCGCGGTCTTCGGCAATACGCATGGTGGCGGACGCCGGCACGATCCCGGACGCCAGCACAGCGGCGCAGAGCAACAGGCTCCGAAAACGCATTACCCCCGTCCCCATTATCGTCAGCACGCCGTTAGCGTTGGCATGCCGTTACCGGCATCTTGGACGAATTCTATGCCGAAAGGAGGTGCGGCGTTAAGGTTTGGTTAACCTAAATTGTGTGCACATTTCGTGAACAAATTCAGGTATTTACCAAGTGTGGCCGCAGCGCATCGGTGGAAAGTCAGTGAATTGGCCGGTTCGGGGGGCTGTCCGGCTTGGCGTCGCCGGCGGCGCGCTCGCATTCGGCGGCTAAACGCTCGAGCTCGGCGGCCGTCGTTTCGCTCCAGCTTGCGTCGGCTATCTGCCGGCACAGGCGGGCATGGGCGAGCAGCCGCTCGGCGATTTTCGACGATTGCGACACGGGAATCCGGCCTAGGTGCGAGTAGGGCGACACCGTGTCTGAATGCCCACAACCTAGGCTAGGCGCATTGAGAAAAATCAATTCCGCATTTGGCATGTGAGTTAGCCCCACAGCGCCGGCGTCGGCGGATACACCAGACTGTCCTGGTAGCGCAGGCCGTCGGCGCGATCCTTGGCCAGCAGCAGCGGGCCGTCGAGGTCGACAAAGGCGGCCGCCTGCGCCAGCAGCATCGCCGGCGCCATGGCCAGCGAAGTCGCCACCATGCAGCCGGCCATGACCGAAAGGCCGGCCCGTTCGGCCTCCGCAGCCATCGCCAGCGCCTCGGTCAGGCCGCCGGCCTTGTCGAGCTTGATGTTGACCGCGTCGTATTTCCCGGCCAGCGCCGGTAGCGAAGCACGGTCGTGCGCGCTCTCGTCGGCGCAGACCGGGATCGGGCGCTTGATGCGGCCAAGCGCCTGATCGCGGCCCTCCGGCAGCGGCTGCTCCACCAGCACCACCTTGGCCGCGGCGCAGGCGGCGAGATTGGCGGCGAGGTTGCCGTCGTTCCAGCCCTCGTTGGCGTCGACGATCAGGGTGGCCCGGGGCGCTACGGCGCGCACCGCGGCGATGCGGGCGGGGTCGCCGCCATCGTCGTCGCTGCCGCCCAGCTTGACCTTGAGCAGGCTGCGGCCGGCGCAGGCTTGCGCCGCCTTGGCCATGCCGGCAGGTGTGCCCAGCGAAATCGTGAAGGCGGTGGTAAGCGGGCGCGGGACGCCCAGCCCCGCCAGTTCATACACCGGCCGTCCGGCGCGCTTGGCCGCCAGATCCCAGAACGCGCAATCGAGCGCATTGCGCGCGGCGCCCGGCGGCATGGCGGTTTGCAGGGCTAAGCGGGTGAGGCCTTCGGCCAATCGCGGCCGCATGGCTTCGATGGCCCCGGTGACGCTTTCGACCGTCTCGCCGTAGCGCGCATAAGGCACGCATTCGCCGCGGCCCGTCACCAAACCGT
Source organism: uncultured Alphaproteobacteria bacterium (assembly GCA_963825015.1). Taxonomy (GTDB): domain Bacteria; phylum Pseudomonadota; class Alphaproteobacteria; order Rhizobiales; family Xanthobacteraceae; genus Pseudolabrys. The sequence continues at coordinate 302,312 of CAWGRN010000014.1, forward strand.
CGCCAAGTTCGGCCACCACGACGACCGCTTCGGTCTTGGCGCCCCGGCTGATGGTAAAACTGCCGGCGATCGGCCAGCGTTCGACGGCGAGGTTAAGGGTCAAAAATTGGAACAATTCGGGAGCCTGGGGATATCCATGGGGCGCAAGCCAAGGCCAAACCCTCGACAGGTTCGCGGCCCTGGGTCAAGTATGGTTGGTTGGATTCTCCCGGTTTAACGGGCCTACAGAGGCGGTCTTGTGAGCGATACGCTGCTCGAAAGCACAACCCAAGGCGAGCGGCTCAAGCTGGCCGGCGGCGGCGATTGGATCGCCCAGAACGCCGCCCGGCTGGAGCGCCAGATCGACGGCGAGACCAAGCGCAATTCCGGCGTCAAGAGCGTCGACATCGACATGGCCAAGGTCGAGCGGCTCGACACCTTCGGCGCCTGGCTGCTGCAGCGGCTGGTGCGGACGTTTGCGGCCCACGGCTCCGAGACGAAAATCACCGGGCTCAAGGACGACTATCGCCAGTTGATGGACGATCTGACCGCGATAAAGCCGGAAATAAAGCCGGCGCATACCCGCGCCCAAAGCCTCATTTACGCGCTGGCCTCGATCGGCGAGAACATCGCCGCCGTCGGTCATTCGATCGCCGCGATCATCAACATGCTTGGCGCGCTGATCATGGCGCTGCTGCGCGTGATCGCGCATCCGCGCAGCTTTCGTTTCACCTCGCTGGTTCATCAACTCGACAATGTCGCCTGGCGCGCGGTGCCGATCATTCTGCTGATCACGTTTCTGATCGGCTGCATCATCGCGCAGCAGGGCCTGTTCCATTTCCGCAAATTCGGCGCCGACGTCTATGTGGTCGACATGGTCGGCATCCTGGTGCTGCGCGAACTCGGCGTCTTGATCGTTTGCATCATGGTGGCCGGCCGTTCCGGCTCGGCCTACACCGCCGAACTCGGCTCCATGAAGATGCGCGAGGAAATCGACGCGTTGCAGACCATGGGCTTCGATCCGATCGAGGTGCTGGTCCTGCCGCGCGTTGTGGCGCTGATCATCGGCGTGCCGATCCTGACCTTCCTCGGCTCGATGGCGGCGCTCTATGGCGGCGGACTGGTGTGCTGGCTTTATGGCGGTATCGATCCCGACATCTTCCTGTCGCGGCTCAAGGAAGCGATCGCGCTCAACACGTTCGAGGTCGGCATGATCAAGGCGCCGTTCATGGCGCTGGTGATCGGGATGGTGGCATCGGTCGAGGGCCTGGCGGTCAAGGGCAGCGCCGAGTCGCTCGGCCGGCAGACCACGGCCTCGGTGGTGGAATCGATCTTCCTGGTGATCGTGATGGACGGCTTCTTCGCCATCTTCTTTGCCTCGATCGGGATGTGACGATGGCGCAAGGAAACGGCAAAGACGTCAAGCAGGATGTCGTCATCGAGGTCCGCGGCGTGGTGGCGGGCTTCGGCAGCCACATCGTGCTCGACCACATCGATCTCGACGTTCATCGCGGCGAGGTGCTCGGTTTCGTCGGCGGGTCCGGCGCCGGCAAGTCGGTGCTGATGCGCACCATCATCGGCCTGATCCCCAAGCGCGCCGGCACCATCAAGGTGCTGGGCGTCGACATGGACGCGGCCAGCCTGGAAGTGCGGCAAGCGATCGAGCGGCGCTGGGGCATTCTGTTTCAGCAGGGCGCGCTGTTTTCGTCGCTGACGGTCATGGAAAACCTGCAATTTCCGGTGCGCGAATATCTCGATCTGTCGCAACGGCTGCTCGACGAACTGGCGGTCGCCAAGCTGGAAATGGTCGGTCTCGACGCCTCGGTTTGCAGCAAGTACCCCTCGGAGCTTTCCGGCGGCATGACCAAACGCGTCGCCTTGGCCCGGGCGCTGGCGCTCGACCCGGATATCGTGTTCCTGGACGAGCCGACCTCGGGCCTCGATCCGATCGGCGCCGGCGATTTCGACACGCTGATCGCCACGTTGCAGCGGACTTTAGGCCTGACGGTTTTCATGGTAACCCACGATCTCGACAGCCTGCACACGGTCTGCAACCGGATTGCGGTCCTGTTCGAAGGTAAAGTGATCGCCACCGGAACCATGGCCGACATGCTCGCGTCCAAGCATCCTTGGCTGATATCTTATTTCCACGGCAAGCGTTCGCGCGTGGGGCATCAGGCGGAAGCAGGTACCGGCGCATGACGAACCGACGAACAGCTGGATTCGATTGATGGAAACCCGAGCGAATTATGTGCTGATCGGCGTGTTCACGCTGGCCGTCGTGGTCGGCGTGTTCGGCTTCATTTATTGGTTCCAGAACATCGGCGGCACCGGCGAACGCGCATTCTATCGCGTGCAGTTCGAAGGCTCGGTGTCGGGCCTGCGCACCGGCGCCACCGTGCTGTTCAACGGCATCAAAGTCGGCGAAGTGACCGCACTCAAGCTCGACCCGAAAAAGCCGAAGGAGGTCATCGCCGGCATCTCGATCGACAAGAATGTTGCGGTCCGCGCCGATACCGAGATCGGGCTGGAGTTTCAGGGCCTGACCGGCATCTCGGCGCTGTCGCTCAAGGGCGGCGACCCGGCAAAGCCGGCGCTGGTCGGCGGCAAGACCAGCATTGACGAACAGCCGCTGTTGGTCGCGCCGCCCGGCGCCACCCAGGATGTGACGCAGGCCGCGCGCGACGCGCTGCGCAAGGTGCAGGAACTGATCGAGGAAAATCAGAAATCGATCAAGAGCGCGCTCGATAACATCGACAAGTTCAGCGCGACGCTGGTTCGCAACTCCGACCACATCGACAACTCGCTGGCGAGCATCGACAAGTTCACCGGCGCGCTCGGCCGCAACGCCGACCGCATCGACAATATCGTGGTCGGCCTGGAGAACCTGTCCGGCGGCAAGGACGGCAAGAGCGGCGAGATCAACGAGGCGGCGCGCTCGATCAAGAAGCTGGCCGACAATCTCGACAAGCGCACCGAGGAACTGACCGTCTACATCGGGCGGCTGGCCAAAACCGGGACGCGGACGCTGAGCACCATCGACAAGGCGGCGAAGAACTTCGACGCCGATCCGAGCCGGATCATCTGGGGCGGCGCGCCGCCCGATCAGAAGAAAGACCCCAAGAAAGATACCAAGAAGAAATAGCGGCCGGCCGGGGCTGCGCGGCCGCGCGCGGCCGCCCGAAACGAAAACGGCCGCGGGCAGCCAGCGTGGTTTAAGCCGCGGCCCGATCAGGCCGCGGCGTGATGTCTTAGCTCATCGTGCCCAGCGCGCCGCTGCCGTCGCCCAGCACCGGCTCCAGTGCCTTTGCGTCGAGCTCGATCACTTCCGGCTCGCCGGCCTCGATCCTGCGCCGGTAAACCAGCCAGTAGCCGATCGTGATTAGGACCGGTACGCAGGCCGCCGAGGCGATGGTGTAGTTGGGTACAAACAGCGCCAGCAGCGCGAACGCCGCCAACACCGCCCGCACGCCCAGATCCACCGGCCGCGCATCCGAGAACCTGGCCTGCAGACTGAACGACATGCCGATGGTCGCAATGCCGACCAGTAAGGCGGCGCCGATCTGGTCGAGGCCCGGCTTGATCACCAGCTCCGGGTGAACGAACACGGCCACCATCAGCGTGAACAGGGAGATGCAGATCTGCATCGCCCGGTTGAGCACCGAATAGAACGATTGGCGTTGGCGATCTTGGCCGTGACGGCGGCGACCAGCGACGTTGGCGGTGTCAGTTCGCCGAAGCAGGCGAGGAAGAAGGCGAAGAAATGCACCACCCACGGATTGACGCCGGCCTGGATCATCGGCGGCGCGATCACGATAGCGACCAGGATGTAGGTCGGCGCCGGCGGCAGGCCGGTGCCGAGAATGCAGCCGAAGATGAAGGCCATCAACACCATGGCGGCGAGGTTGACGCCCGCGGCCGCGATCAGCAGGGCGCCGAGCTTGGTCGGCACGCCGGTGATCACCAGCGCCGCGGTCATGATCGACAACGTCGCCAGCAGCAAGGTCAGATCGCTGACCATATCCATGTAGGCATCGAGGAATAGTCTGATCGGCCGGATGAATTTGGCGGACGACCATTGCCCCGTGCGCAGCAGGTCGACGACGTGAATTGCGAGCAGCGCCGTGCCGACGACGCAGAACATGTAGAGCGCGGCGAACATCGGCGCGAGGAAGAGTGATCGCCATCAGGCAACGAGGCCGCCGACCGTGATGACGAAGGCGGCGAGATTGACCACGTCTCGCCAGGCCAGACCGTCGAATTTGGTGATGACGACGCGCGTGCGGAATGTGATCGCCAGCAGATAGACCGAGGTGGCGACGGTCGCGTAATAGATCAGCGCCGGCACCCAGCCGCGCGCCACCACGTCGAAATAGTCGACGCCGAGGAATTCGGCCATCAGGAAGGCGGCGATGCCCATCACCGGCGGCATCAACTGGCCGCCGAGCGAGGAGGCGGATTCGATCGCCGCCGCGGTCGCCGGCGGAATGCCGGAGGCGATCATCGCGGGGATCGTCGCCGAACCGATGGTGATGGCGTTGGCGGCGCCCGAGCCGCTCACCATGCCGACGCACATCGAGCCGACCACCGCCGATTGCGGTATGGCATGCGCCGAGCGGAAGGCGACGCGCTTGGTCGCGCGCAGCAGCGACTCGATGCAGCCGAAGCCGCGCAGCAGGCTCAGCACCAGCAGGAACGAACCGACCGTGGTCAGCGCGACCTGGGGCAGGCGCGAGAAGATGCCGGTCGACACCTCGACGCTGCTCGCGGTAATCGACGCGCTCCCAGGTCATGCCGGCGTGGTAGAACATGCCCGGCACCCAGTTGCCGTAAATCGCATAGAGAACGAGGACGATATTGAGGATGAACAGCGGCATGTGGCGCTTGCGGGCATATTCCATGATCAGCAGCGTCATTACGCCGCCCATGATCAGGTCCATGGTGTTCCACGAGCCGGCGCGCTCAAGGCCGAGCGCCATGTATTCGGTGTTCATGTAATAGGCGCAATAGAACGAAAATGCGCAGTACGCGAACGCGATCAGATAGTTCGCGGCCGGCGGCAATGCTGGATATAGGTCGTTGTCGCGCAGCGCCTGCAACGTGAACAAGACGAAGACGATCGGGATGAGGGTCATGGCGAGCAGCGTGGGCCCGCCCATGCCGGTCCAGTAATAGATAAAGATAGCCAGGAAGAGCGATATCGATACCGCATAATAGAGATAGTTGAGGATGGCGCGCGACTGCGTTGAATTGGAATCGCTCATGGCGGACCTGTGGTGTGGATGAATTTATGGGAGGCGGGCGCGTTGCCGCACCCGCCTCGGGTTGCGATCACATTGCAGTCGCGATCACATGGTGGCGACTTTGGAGTCCCACTTCTTGTCCCACTTGCCTTTTTCCTTCAGGAACTTCGCCAGGCCGGGGTGAATCGGGATGAGGTCCCAGGTCTGCGCCAGCGCCTTGACCTGGAAATCGGCCAGCTTGCCGCCGGCGATCTGCGCGAAATCGCCGTCGAGCTTGGTCAGGTTGTCGGCGTTCTTGTCGATAATCGTCAGCATCTTGTAGACGTCTTCGGTCGACATGTTCATGCCGATATCGAAGCCCCAGTAGAACGGGCTCAGCGTCAGCTTCTTGACGTGAATGTCCTTCTTGCCGAGTTTGGCGGCGTCGACTTCCTCGAGGGCGAAGCCTTTCGCCTTCAGTTTGGCAACCTCGTCCGCGCTCGGATTGAGCCCGGCCCAGTCGACCGCCAGCGAGGCCTGCGAGAGCCATGGCGCCGGCACCACGCCGCCGGTGTAATAAACGATCGTGGCTTCGATGGAGCCGGCGTCGAGCTGCGAGCCCACCGTGGACAAGTCGACCTGCGTGTAGATGTGCTTGACGCCGAGCGCCGCGCAGCGCGTTCTCAACATGCAGGCGCGTGTCGAACGGCAGCGGCCCGGTGTAGACCTTCTTGCCGGTGAGGTCGCCCCACTTCTTGATCTTGTCGGCGTTGCTGGCCTTGATCGCGAGACCGGTGTCGAGTGTGAATATCCACATCGACTGCACCGGCTGGCGCTTCATGTTCGCCTTGAAGCCCTTGAAGCGGCCGAGTCGCTGGCGAATTCGCGCAGCGCGTCGTCGGAACCGTAAAAGGCGTCGATTTCGTTGTTCGCGTAGCCCTTCACTGTCATCACGGCGCCGGGCATCGGCAAAACGGTGATGCGGTAGTTCGGCATCTCCTTGTTCAGGAGATCGGCGAGGACGACCAGCGCCTTGTGGCCGACTGAGCCGACGGGCCCCGTGCCCCAGCGAATGTCCTTCGGCTCGGACCGGGCGGTCGAGCTGGACAGACCAAGCAGGCCGAATGTGAGCGCCGCAAATAGCAACGCAATAACGCCGCGTGCGAAAAACGCACGTGTCGAGTAAACACGCGTGAGCATGGCTTATCCTCCCAGATCGCCGTATTCGCCATGGTGCTCATTGATGAGCACCGGTTCCACCTCCAGGCCGCCCATGTTTTATGAGCGGTAGACAATGCTTGTTCTTCTTGCTTTTAGCCGCTGCCGTCGCCCCCACGCGACAACAGCGCCATTAATATCCGCCAGATGCAGGCCGGAGGCAAACTGAAATTTATGGTTTGGTTATATTAAATTGCGGCCGGGTCCGGATTTCCGGGCGCCGCCTAAATCTTGGTCAGCCGATTTCGGCTGAGCCGCCGATGTAACCTAGGCCGCGGCCATCGCTTGCTCGGCGCCGACCAGCCGGAGCCGCTGCGCCGCTTCGGTGCGATTGCGGCCCTTTTTCTTGGCTTCATAGAGCGCCGCGTCGGCGGCGCCGATTAGGTCTCTGGATTGTCGTCCGGGCTGCGGAACGGCCGAGGCGACGCCCAAGCTGACGGTCGGGGCGCTGTCGGGGTGGCTCTGTTGCCCGACATGCTGCTCTTGAACCAAGAGCCGGATTTTCTCGCCGGCCTCGATGGCCGCTTCCGCGTTGGCGCCGGTGAGCAGAACGATGAATTCCTCGCCGCCGTAACGCGCCGCGATATCGCCGCTGCGTTGGGCGCCTTGTTGAATGCAGTGCGCAATACCAACCAGCGCCTCGTCGCCGACCTGATGACCGAAACGGTCGTTGTACGCCTTGAACGAATCCACATCGATCATGAGAATCGCCAGCGGTATATTCGCGGCCTGCGCGGCCTGCCACCGCGTTTCGTAGATCTCGTCGAAGCGCCGCCGGTTGCAAAGACCGGTCAGGCTGTCGGTCATGGCCGCGATCGTCAGACTGTGCTCGGCGATGCTGCCGCGCTTGAGGGCGCGCGCCAGGAAGATGATCAGCGCGATGTTCATGGCGCAGGCCAGCGCAATGATGACGCCCAGGCGCGGCGCCTGCCGCCACCAGCCGGCATAGACCTGATCCAGCGACTGGCCGAAATTGACGATCAACGGAGCCTGCCCGATGTGGCGGTAGACAAACAGACGTTTGACGCCGTCGCTGTTTGCGGTCTGATCGAACGATCCGGCGCTATCACCGGTCATGTGCTGGAAGACGGGGGAGGCGCTCACGTCGCGGCCGATGTCGCGGAAATCGAACGGCGCGCGCATTACGACGGTGCCGTCGGTGCGCACCAATGACAGTATGTCGCCGGCGTGAAGTTTCACGCGATCGAACAGCCCGTAGAAATAGCTCAGCCGTATGGTGCCGACGACGACGCCGCGAAACGCAGCCGTCGGCGCCGTTGATGCGGCGGCTGATGGCGATCAGATGCTCGCCGGCCGCGGTCGACCACGGCCGGCTGAGATACATCAGCGTGTTGGTGTTGTTGCGCGCCGCTTGAAAATATTCGCTGTTGGCGCGATTTTCAGGGGACGGCTGCGGCGTACGCGAGTTGAGGATGAGGTTGCCGTCGCGGTCCAGGACGAAAATCGATCCCAAGATATTTCGCGGTCGCGGCCCGATCGAACAGGATTTGTTGGCGGATCGCCGGGCTGACCTGCCAGATCTCGGGCAAATTCAAACCGTCGACGACGCCTTGCAGCGAAAGATCGTAGAGCTCGAAGTTACGGGTGATTTCGGCATCGATGGTGGCAACGACATTTTCCGCTGAACGCGCCGCCCGCGCATAATCACGGCGGCCGATATCGCCGATCACCAACACGCAAACCGACAACAGAACGATCGTAATGAGCGAGGCCGATCGCCATCATCGTTTTCGAATGCGTGTGCTTGCGCACAGGTAGATGAGCTGCCGGCAAGTCCCGCCCCTTAAATTCAAACCCCGGGGCGTTTTACGGAACTTTTCTTGAAGTTACCGTCGAAAAGACCGAAAAATCCAACGGGACTTGTTAGGGCTTCGGTAACCGTGACCGCTCGCGGTCGGCGCATCCGGCCGGCCGAGCCAATTCGGCCGGCGGCCAGCGGACGCATCGTTGGGTCTTCGCAGATTTGCCGCGCGGCGCGGCGTCGGCGGCTTAGTCGAAGCGTCCGGCGGCGTGCGCCAGCATGGTGTAGACCTTGCCGGTTTCCGAGGTGAGATAAGTGCGCGCCACCACCTGACCGCGGTCGTCGCGCGACACCTCGTCGAGCAGCCGTTCGAATTCGCCGATATAGCGGTCGACCGTCAGCTTGAACTCGCGGTCGCTGCGATATTTCTTGCGGATCTCGTCGAAGGCCTGCTGGCCCTGCAAGGTATAGAGCCTGCGGGTGAAGACGTTGCGTTCGCCGCGCTTGTAGCGGTCCCACAAATCGGCGGCGGCGTCGTGGTCGATCATGCGGGCGATGTCGACCGACAGCGAATCCAGCGACTCGATGCAGTGGCGCGCGGTGCGCTCTTCCGGCGCGCGCGGCGGGTCACGCATGGGATCGCGATTCGGGCTCGCGCTGCGGATCGCGCGAGAATTCGCGCGCCGGCTCGGTTTCCTCGCGCGAGGCGCGGCTGAGCAGATCGGTGAGCCAGCCGCGGCCGGCGGCAGATTGCGCCGGGCTGAGCGCGGGCGCCTCGGCGCGCCGCGCCGCCGGAGCAAAGCTGGCGGCTTCGCGCGGCGGCGGCGCCGCCCGCAAGTCGGGACGAAGCTCAGGCCGCGCGTCTTGACGCGTTTCTTGCCGCGCTCCGTGCCGCGGCTCCGGGCGCGCTTCTTGACGGATCGGGGGCAGTTCGCGGCCGCCGACAACGGCGAGCGAGGGCTCCTCGCGGCGGCGCACCGGCTCGACCGCGTCGAGATTGCGGCCATGGCGGGCGACAATACGGTTGAGCTCGGCCAGCGCCTCGATCTGGTCGACGATGACGCGGCGCATCTGCGCGGCGCTTTCGGCGGTCTCCTGCGGCAGTTCGAACACGCCGCGGCGCAGCTCGCCGCGGGTGGCTTCGAGTTCGCGCTGCATCTGCGAGCGCATCGTCTCCAGCTCGCGCTGGGTCTGAATGCGGGCGGTTTCCAGTTCGCGCTGCATCTCGCCGGCCATCTGCTTCATGCCGGTGACGGCTTCGGCGAAGCGATCGCTGGCGTCGGTGAACAGCGCGTGGGTATCGCCGGCGGACCGATCGTAGATCGCGCGCATGGCCTCGGCGGCGCGCAGGCGCTCTTCCTCGGCATTGTCGCGGATGCGTTCGTATTGATCGGAAATCGCACGGGCGTTTTCGATGCTGCCTTCCGATACCGTGCGGGCGACGGTTTCGGCTTGGGTGCGGACAAGTTCGTATTGCTCGCCGATCGCGCGGGCGCCCTCGGCGCTCGATTCGGACACCACGCGGGCGACGTCGCGCGCGCGGTTGGAGGCGGCCTCAAGCGACTCGTCCAGCAGGCCGGAGAAGCGCTTGAGCCGCTGCTCGAGATCCTCGGTGCGGATGTCGAGCGTGGAGACCAGCGAGTTGAGCTGGACGCGGCGTTCGTTGACGGTGTCTTCGCTGCGCTGGTTGCTGCGGTCGACCAGTTCGGCGGCTTTGGCCAGATCGCGGCCGTGGGCGTCGAACTGGGTGGCCAATTCGCCGAGATCGGAAATGACGTGGGTGGTGATGTCGCGGAAATTCGTGATGTTGCGCTCGACTCGTTCGGTGGCCACGCCGGTCGCGGCGGTGACCTCGTTCATGGCGGTGACGAAATCCGAAACCCGCAGCATCAGCGTGTTTTCGAGCGCGCTCATGTTCTCGTGCGAACCCGACAGCACTTCCTGCAGCATGATATTGGCTTCGCGCAGCCGCTCGAACAAAGCGGTGGTGTCGGCGCGCAGCATGTTGTGGGTCTCGAGCATCTCGGTGACGGTCGTCGTCGTCATTTCCTTCGACACCGCGATCGCCTTCTGGGCGGTGTCGCCCAACTCGTTCAGGGTGCGGGTCACGGTATTGCTCGCCGCCTCGCCCGCGGAATTGATCATGCGCGAGATTTCGCTGCCGTTGTCCAGCATGGTGCGGGTGAAGGCGAAGCCCTTTTCCTCGATCGACGACACCGCGACGTCGGTGGCTTTGGTGATGTCGCTGGCGAATTGCGCGCCCTTCTCGGTGAGGGCCGCCAGCACGCCGCCGCTCTTGTCGGATAGGACGGCGGCCATTTCGTTGGTGCGATTGCTGACCGATTTGGCGATCTCGTCGGCCTTGCCGACGAAGCTGCGGGCGACTTCGTCGCTGACGCCGGTCAGGGTGCGTTCCGCGGCGCTGGCGCTGGTGCGGATGGCGTCGGTGGTGGAAAGCGCCAGCGCGCCGAGCGAGCGTTCGGCCTCGGCGGAGTTGGTCGTGATCGCCTGGTTGAGCTGCTCCATGCGCGCATGCAGCGCGTCGGCGGCGGCCTTGGTGCGGGTCTCGATGTGCTCGGTGACGGTCTCGGCGCGGCCGACCAGCAATTCCTCGAAGCGGGTGATGCGGCTGTCGAGGGTATTGGCGACTTCGGTCGCGTGGGCGCCGAGCGTCTGGTTGAGCTCGACGGTCTTGGCGCCGATCGCCTCCGCCACCTCGGTGCCGCGGGCGTTGATGGTGTTGGCGACTTCGCTGATGCGTTTGTCGAGTGCGCCGACCACGTCGCGGCCGCCGTCGGTCAACGTCTGGGCGAGGCCCGTCACGCGCGAGCCGAGCAGTTCCTCGAACTGCACCAGGCGCTGATCGAGCGTGCTGGTGAGTTCGCCGGTGCGGCCGCTGACGCGCTGGTCGAAGGTGTCGACGTAATTGCGCATGGCCTCGGACACGTCTTGGGTGCGCTGGCCGAGCCGTTCCACCAGTTCGCCGCCATAGGTCTTCACGGTGCGGTCGAATTCGGCGATGTGGCGGGTGATCAGATTGCCGAGCGTGGTGGAGTCGCGCGAGATCTTCTCGGTCAACGCCGTGCCGCCGTGGTTGAACATGTCTTCGAAGGCCTGCAGGCGGGCGGCCAGCATTTCCTTGACCGCGTCACCGCGGCTGTTGAGCGAAGTAACAAGAGTTTCCGCGCTGTCGCGGAACGTGTCGGCGATATTGCTTGAGCGGCTGACGATGGTGTCGGTGATGCGGGCGCCGGTCTGCTCCATCTTGGAGACGACGTCGCCGCCGCGCAGGCTCAGGTCGAGCACCAGCGAATCGCCGGTCGAGCGCAGCGCCGCATTGACCTCGTCGGCGCGCGCCGTGATGTTTTCGCTCATGCGCGCGCTGGTGTCGGCGATGGCGTCGTTGAACTGTTGCGAGCGGCTGGCCATGGTCTCGATGGTTTGCGCCGCGCGCTGCGCGAAGCCCTGTGCGACCGTGTCGAGCCGCGCGGTCATCATCTGCTGCAGACGCACCGCCATGTCGGCGAACTCGTCGTGCACGTGCTCGGTCTTGAAGTTGAGGCTGGCCGACAGCCGGTCGCTGGCGGAGGCGATCGCCGTGGTGGCGTGGTCGCTGGTGGTTTCCAGCCGGTCGAGCAAGGTCGAGCCGCGCTCGCTCAGCGCGTCGATCATGGAATCGCCGGCATGGCCGAGCGCCAGCGTAATGTGCTCGCCCTTTTCGGTGAGCGAACGGGTGACGCGCTGCGCCACCTCGTTGACCTTGTCGGCGACCAGATCGCCGACCGAGGTAATGTCGTGGGCGAGATCGAGATGCACGCTGGCGATCGAGTTGCGCACCTGTTCGGCCTGGCTGACCAGGGTCTCGCGCTGGTTGGACAGTTCGCTGAGCAGGTCGCGAATTCGCACTTCGTTGTCGTTGTAGGCGCGCTCCAGCGCGGACACTTCGTTATGCACCAGCGATTCCAGCTCGGCGGCGCGCGCCAGCGCGCGTTCGACGCCGTCGCCCATGGCGGCGACTTCGCGGCGGATGGCCTGGCCGACGGTGACGATCGACTCGCGCGCGGAGGCTTCCGGCTGCGCCAGGCGCATGGCGACTTCCGCCATGGATTCGGCGACCAGGCGCATGTCCTGCGAGCGGCTGAACATATGGGCGATGACGTAGAAGAAGATCACCGGCACAAAAATCGCGGCGCCGGTGCCGACCAGCGCGGCAAGGCCCATGCGCGGGCTCGCCAGCATGGCCAGCAATTCGACGTGGAACAGATAGGCGGTGGCCAGGCCGCCGGCGGTCCAGGCAAAGGCCGCGACGCTGGCGACGATATAGGGTCCGCGCGCCGGGCGGCGGCGCAGCGTCTGCAAAATCTGGCCGACATTGGCGCGGTCGTCATTGGCGGCGCGCAGCGACGGAGTGTCGTCGCCGGTCCAGGCGCCGTTTTGGGTGTTGTCGTGGAACAGGTCGGCGGTGTTGGGTGCAACCGGCGCGGCGCCGTTGTCGGCAGAAAACGACGTCGGTGAGCGCGGGTCGCTCTGGCGGATGTTGAGCGCTTCCTGGATCGCTTCGAGCGCACCTTCCGTCACGTCTTTGGATTTCTGCGGACTGTTCGCCATGTCGGTCGTCGCCTCGTTTTTACGCCGGACTATCGCCGCGGCCCACAGCATCGCTCTCGGCGGGCCGCGCCAAGCCGAAACTTGTGCGCGGAACTTCAGTAACCTTCGGAAAACCCGAAAAGCTGCCTCGTTTAACCTTGACGTTTCATCCTATCGCCTTGGCAACACGAAAGAAACCGAAGTGGTAAGGACTTTTTCATCATCGTTAACCGACTGTTAACCATAGCAAAGGCCCTGCCGCTGGCGGAACAAAGCTGCCGAATTGCGGCCACGGTGCGGCCGAAAGCCTGCGGATTGCCTACGCGGTTACGGCGGCCTTAACCATCGGCGGTTTTGTTCCCCGATAAGCGCCGCCGGGCGGTCGCGTATTTACCTGGATTTGGCCCGGCCTAAGTCACACTGCGCCGTAACAACAGGCCGCAGAGCTTCGGGAGGCAGACATGGCGCCAATGGCAGTTCTCAAACGCGAACCGGTTACCGCCGATGCGCCGGCACGGCGGCGATCGACCGCGGTCACCTCGCGCGCATGACGTTCGGCGACCGCAGCCTCGAGCGCGAAGTTCTTGCGCTGTTCGACCGGCAGGCGGCCTTGCTGCTCGCGCGCATGCGCGCCAGCCAGCCTGCCGCGATCGCCAGTCTGGCGCATACGCTGAAAGGGTCGGCCGCCGGCATCGGCGCCGGCCGCGTCGCGATCAGCGCCGGATGCGGCCGAGATGGCCGCCACCGGTTCGGCGGCCGAGTGCAGCCGCGCGATCGATCGCCTGGCTTTGGCGGTCGACGAGGCGCGCGCAATTGATTGCCGAACTGCTGCGCGAAAGGCTGAAGACGCGCCCGCTATGGCGCGCTCTAGCGCCTGTGGCCGAATGACTATATAGAAGCCGCGCCGCGCCACTTCCGGCGCATTCATTCGCCAAATTCACACGTCAAATTCACACGTCATGCCGAAGATCACTTATATCGATTCCAGCGGGACCGCGCGCACCATCGACGCCGAAAACGGCTCGACGGTGATGGAGACCGCGATCCGCAACAACATTCCCGGCATCGAGGCGGAATGCGGCGGCGCCTGCGCCTGCGCCACCTGTCACGTCTATGTCGACGAGGCCTGGCGCGCCAAGACCGGCGAGCCGTCGCCGATGGAAGAGGACATGCTCGACTTCGGCTACGACGTGCGGCCGAATTCGCGGCTGTCGTGCCAGATCAAGGTCACCGACGAACTCGACGGGCTGGTGGTAAGGACGCCGGACAAGCAGGCGTAAGATTCGCGGCGCGTCTAGACGTCGCGATATTTCCACGGCTCCAGCAGCGCGATCGCGTCCGGCGTCAGCGGCCGCGGACGGCGGGTCACCGTGTCGAGCATGACCAAGGTCGCCCGGCCGGCCGCGGCGCACACGTCGCCGCTGAAGATCGCTTGCGCGACCGTGAACGAACTGCGGCCTAGTTCTGGCGAGCGCGGTGCCGACCTCGACATTGCCCGGCCAGCGCAGTTCGCGCAGGAAATCGATCTCCTGACGCACCAGTACGAAAGTCGCGTTCGGCACGCCGATGCCGAGGTCGCGATTGCGAAACATGGCGACGCGGCCCGACTCGAAATAGGTCGAAAACACCGCGTTGTTGACGTGGCCCTGCGGATCGAGATCGGCGAAACGGATGATGTCGGTCACCCGGTGCGGATAATTGGCAAGTTGCGGCACCGGTTGACGCGGTGCGCGGACGACGGGTTCATTCACGGATCACCTCTGTGGCGGCTCCATAACCGGCCAGCGGTGCGGCGGGCAAGGTTTTTCCGGCGCCGGCGCGCGGTAGTGACGATGCCGTGGAAGCAGGGGTAAGCTCATTGTCCGGAATGTGGACGCGCAATGGCTTTGTCTCCTCTCAAAACCACCTGTTGCATCGCCGGCGGCGGCCCGGCCGGCATGATGCTCGGATTTCTGCTGGCGCGCGCCGGCGTGCGCGTCACGGTGCTGGAGAAGCACGCCGACTTCTTGCGCGATTTTCGCGGCGACACGATCCATCCCTCGACGCTCGAGCTGATGTACGAACTCGGCCTGCTCAATGAATTCCTGCGGGTGCCGCACGAACGCGTCGATCATCTGACCGCCCAGATCGGCGAAGCCCGCGTCACCATCGCCGATTTCACGCATCTGCCGACGCGGTGCCGTTTCGTCGCGCTGATGCCGCAGTGGGATTTCCTCAATTTCCTGGCGGCGCAAGCCAAGCGCTATCCGAATTTCGACTTGCGCATGCGCGCGGAAGTGACCGGCCTGATCGAGGGCAGCGGGCGAGTGATCGGTCTGCACGTGACGACGCCGGACGGCCTCTGCGATATCGAAGCCGATCTGGTGGTCGGCTGCGACGGCCGGCATTCGACCGTGCGCGTGACCGCCGGCTTTGCGGTCGACAGTCTCGGCGCGCCGATCGACGTGCTGTGGTTTCGAATTTCGCGCCGCGACGGCGATACCGCGGAAACCTTCGGCCATGTCGAGGCCGGCCGCTTGATGGTGATGCTCAATCGCGGCGATTACTGGCAGTGCGCCTATGTGATCGCCAAAGGCGGCATCGACATGGTCAGGGCCAGGGGCCTGCCAAATTTCCGCGATAGCGTCGCGTCGATGTCGCCGTTCCTGCGCGACCGCATCGACGAGATCAAAAGCTGGGACGACGTCAAACTGCTGACGGTGGCGATCGACCGGCTGCCGCAATGGCACAGACCGGGGCTGTTATGCATTGGCGACGCCGCGCACGCGATGTCGCCGGTCGGCGGCGTCGGCATCAATCTGGCGATCCAGGACGCGGTGGCGGCGGCGAATATTCTCGGCCGCGCCGTTCAGACCGGCACGGTCACCACCGCCCATCTCGAAGCGGTGCAGCGGCGGCGCAGCCTGCCGATGAAAGTCATCCAGTGGATCCAAGTGCAGGTGCAGGACCGCTTGCTCAGCCGCGTGCTGGCGAGCACCGCGCGGCCGGCCGTGCCATTCGCGATCAAGCTGCTCGGCTGGTTTCCGGTCTTGCGCCGCATTCCGGCGCGGCTTGTCGGCATGGGCATCCGGCCCGAGCACGTGCGCACGCCCGAGGCCGCGCCGCCGCGCGCGGTGGCTTAACCCTTCAGCCCGGCCGGCGCCACGATCGACGACTTCAGTCCGACATCGTCGAGCGCGCTTCGCACCAGTCCCGATGCTTTGGCTTCCTCGATGAATTCGCTGACATAAGCCAGCGCCGCCGGCTTGCCCTTCGGTACGCAGACCGCGGTGGTGGAATTGAGGAAGGCGTCGGGAAGAATGCGCGAACCGGGTACCTTGGTGGCCAGCCCGCCGAGCAACTCGCGCGACAGCGCGATGGCTTCGATCTTGCCCTCGTTCATCGCGGCGGTCGCGATGTCGACGC
The DNA here is from genome assembly GCA_963825015.1 of uncultured Alphaproteobacteria bacterium. Taxonomy (GTDB): domain Bacteria; phylum Pseudomonadota; class Alphaproteobacteria; order Rhizobiales; family Xanthobacteraceae; genus Pseudolabrys. The sequence continues at coordinate 318,485 of CAWGRN010000014.1, forward strand.
CCTTGAACTCGATATGGGTCGCCTTCGGCGTCGATTTGACCGCGGCGCGGAAGGTCGCGGTATTGGCGACGCCGCCGATGCCGACGCCTGCGGCATCGGCGTCCTTCACCGATTGCATTTTGGAGCCGGGCGCCACCAGGAACGTGCTTTGCAGCAGGTGATAGGCATTGCCGAAGTCGACGAATTTCTTGCGCTCGTCGTCGACCGGCAGGAACGCGACGTCCCATTTGTTGTCGGCGGCCGAATTCTGCACTTCGCCGGAGGACTGGTGCGCAATGATCTCGGCCGGCACGCCGAGCTTTTTGGCCAGCGCGGTGCCGAGCGTGACGGCGACGCCCTTGAAGCCGTCGCCATCCTTGATGGCGAATTGCGCCGACGGCGAGGGCGCCACCGCGATGGCGATGCGCAGTTTTCCGGTGGGGCTAAGTTGTTGCAGCACAGCAGCGTCGGCCATTCGATCAACTCCAGAAAATGTATAGAGGCGGGTGCGCCGGAACGTCCGGCGCCAAGGGGCAGGGCTATGTTACGGTTTCATTCCGGCCGGCGCGACCTGTGAATTCTTCAAATTCATGGCGTCGAGGCTCTTGCGCACCAGGCCGGAGGCTTTGGCGTCCTCGACGAACCGGCTGACATAGGCGAGCGCGTCCGGCCTGTCCTTCGGCACCGCCACCGCGGTCGAGGAATTGAGGAAGCCGCCGTCGAGAATGCGCGAGCCGGGGATCTTCAGCGCCAGGCCGCTCAGCGATTCGCGCGACAGCGCGATGCAGTCGATCTCGCCGGCCTTCATGGCGGTGATCGCGGCATCGACGCCGGGCACCGTCACGAAGGTCGCCTGCGGCGCGGTGCGGTGCGCGGCGCGGAAGGTCGCCGTATTGGCGACGCCGCCGATGCGCACGCCCGGCGCATTGGCGTCTTCGACCGTGGCGAGCTTGGAGCCGGGCGCCACCAGATAGGTGCTTTGCAGCAGGTGATAGGCATTGCCGAAGTCGACGAATTTCTTGCGCTCGTCGTCGACCGGCATGAAGGTCACGTCCCATTTGCCGCTGGCCGCCGAATTCTGGATTTCGCCGGAGGCCAGATGCGGCAGGAACTCGACCGGCACGCCGAGCTTTCTGGCGAGCGCGGAGCCGAGGTCGACGGTGACGCCGCGGAATTTGCCGGATGTCGCGTCCTTGACCGCATAAAGCGCCGAGGGCGAGGGCGCGACCGCAATGGCCACGCGCAGCTTGCCGGTCGGAACGAGCTCCTTCATGACGTCTGCCCTGGCCATGCTTGTGAACGCACAGGCAAGCATGACGGTTGTAAAACCGACACAGAGACGACGAGCGGCTGACATAACGACTGACCCGGACGTAAATTGCCGGGCAAGTCTAGGCTAATTCGGCAGCGGGCCCAAGCCGGTGTGCTCTGGGCTCGGGCTTAAGCCGCCGGGCGACCAGCAGCGCCATCGCGAACGGCGCCAGCGGCACCAGGCGGCTTTGATAGCGGTCGCCGGGATGCGAAAAGAATCCGCAAATGGCCGCATTGGCGGCCAGCGCCAGCAGCGTGCTGAGGCACAGCGCGGCAATTTCGGGCGCGATGTTAAGCCGGCGGCGCCAGACCAGGGCAAGACCCAGCCCCAGGATCGAAAGGCCGGCGAGCGGCAGGTGCAGCCAATTGAGCGGCTCGACGTCGAGTTGGCCGTTCTGCTGGCGCGCCGCCGTCAGTTGCGGCATGAGCTGCGGCGCGTGCGCGGCCAAAGCGCCGATGGTCGGCGCATTGTCCGTCGTGCTGATGCCGGTCCGGAACGAAATGAATTGCGAGACGACGTCGGCGATCGCGCTGGTGGCGTGCATCAGCGGATAGCGCTTGAGGGTGTCGAGGATGATGTCGTTCTGTTCCGCGGCAAAGCCTTCCCAGCCGCCGAGCTTGTAGAATGCCGAGCCGTTGCCCCAGAGCCAGTCGTCGGTGTTGTCTGGAATATCGCGGGAATAGCCGCAGATCCGCAACGATGGATCCGGACAGCGTTCGCCGAGATAGCGCGCGACGATGCCGTCTTCGAGCAGGCGCGCGAACAGGAAGCTCGAGCCGCCCGGCGTGAAGGCGAAATTTCCGGTGATGGCGAAATTCGAGATCGGGCAAAGCGCGATGCCGGCGGCGACGCTGCCGGCCGCTACCATCAGCCGTGCTTTCGGCAGCGCCAAGGTTGTGAGCCGCGTGACCAGCCATAGCGCCGCGACGACGCCGACCGCCATGCCGGCCGCCGCCATGTGGCTGGCAATGGCGAAGGCGATGGTCGCCGCCAGGCCGAAGCGTTGCCACCGTGAAAGCTGCCGGCTTCGGAACACCAGCAAGTGCAGCGCCAGCGCGCAGGTCAGAAACAGAACGTCCGGCATCAACTGACTGGCGAACCAGGGCAGGCTGGTGCCGATGCTGAGCAGCGCGACGATGCCGGCGGCGAGCCAGGGCCGGCCGCCGAGCCCATGCGTGCGCAGCGTCAGCGCGACGAGCCAGGCCGTCAGCGCCGCCTGGGCGATGATGTTCGGCCAGAATGCGAAGGGAATGCCGGCGTCGAGAAACAGGCCGTACAGCGCCGAGCGGCCCATGATCAGCGTGCCTTCGATCGGCCGCGTCAGGTAGCCGCCGGTGTCGGGATAGATCAGGGGAAAGCCGTTCCACAGCGCCGGCGCCAGCAGCGCCAGCATCATGGCGACGCCGGCGAGCGCTCCAGGCAATAACATGGCGTCGATGGAATAAGACCGCCGCCGTTGCGCCTGAGCGCGCCGCCCGAACCGAAACGTCCGCCATCGCCATCCCATGGTGCGCCCCGACACCGGGCCGGCCGGCCGCGGTGGTAGGGCGCTCCCGAAGAGAACGCCAGTCCGGCGAATTGGTTCGAGGCTAGCGCGGCGCGGGCGAAATGTCGCGGCCGGCGCGTCGCCGGTACAGGCCGGCCAAGGCGATGCGCAACGGTAAACGTCGCCAGCCAGACCATGCGCGCGCCGTAGCGGTCGTGCGGGTTGGACAGCGCGCCGCAGACAAAGGCATTGGCCAGCAAGGCCAGCGATGACGGCGGCGGCCAGTTCGCCGAGCTCGGGCGGTAACCGCTTACGCCACGCCAGCAGCAGCATCGCCGGCAACAGCGCCATCGACAGCAGCGCCACCGGATAGTGCAGGCGGTTGATCTCGACGAAGGATATTCCGCCCTGCTGCTGGCCCGCGGCGCGCATGGCCGGGACCAGTTGCGGCGTGTAGCGCTCGATGATGCCGTAGGTGTGCCAGATCGAGTTCAGCACGCCTTCGCCGGTATGCACGTCGATCAGTTGCCGCGCGGTGGCGATCGCCGCGGTCTTCAATTGCAGTCCGGGATATTCGATCAGGCTTTCGACCGCGATTTTTTCCATTTCCTTGCCGAGGCCGGCGAAGCGGCCGAGCCGGTCGAACAGGCCGTTGCCCCAGAACCAGACGTCGGCGTCGTCGGGCAGCTGGTCCTTGTAGGCGCACAGTTGCAGCGCCGGATCGGGACAGTGCGCGTCGAGATATTTCTTGACGATGCCGTCTTGCAGCATGCGCCCGAACGACAGCGCGAAGCCGCCCGGCGTCCAGGCCAGCCGCTTGGCGACGGCGTAGTCGGCGGCGAACACCATGACGGCGCCGAGCACCAGCGCGATAACGCCGCGGCCGAGCGCTGCGCGCCGGCAGGCGCTTGCGGTCGACCAGCCAGAGGCAGCGCCGCGGCGGCCATCAGCGCCATCAGCACCGCATAGGTCGCGCTATGGGTCGCGGCCGCGACCGGCGATCAGCACGATCAGGCCGATGCGTTCGCGGCGGCTGAGCGCATCGGCGCGCAGCAGCAATAGATAGAGTGCCAAGCACGCCGAGGCCGCAGAATATGTCGGTGAGCAGGATCGCGGTCAGCCAGGGCAGCGTGGTGACGACCGACAGCGCGGCGATGACGCCGAGCAGCAGCAAAGGCCGCCGCGCCGAGGCCATGCGCGCGCAGCGTCAGCGCCACCACCCAGACCGTGAGCGCCGATTGCACCAGCAGCACCGGCCAGAACGACAGCGGCACGCCGGCATTGAGGATGAGCCCGTAGACCACGGCGCGGCTCGGCACCAGCGTGCCTTCGTACCAGCGCGCCAGATAGCCGCCGGTGTCGTATTGCAGCAGCGGAAAGTGGTTCCAGATCGCGGGCGCGATCAGGACCGTCATCGACAGGACGACGGCAAGCGCCCAAAGGGCGCGGTCGACGGATGGGCATATTATCGAAGTCCCCGGCAGGCGGCAGGCTCTTGTTAGCCGCTTGACGGCAACCGCGGGCTAGAGGCGAATTCTCATGGCCATGTTCGTCAACTTTTTCACCGAACTCAAATCCGCCGGCGTGCCGGTGACGTTGCGCGAATATCTGACGCTGATGGAGGCGATGCAGGCGGATCTCGCCTCGCGCCGGGTCGAGGACTTCTATTACCTGTCGCGCGCCACGCTGGTGAAGGACGAGCGCAATCTCGACAAGTTCGACCGCGTGTTCGGCCAGGTCTTCAAGGGTCTGGAAATGCTGGGCGACGCGCGTCGAGGCCGAGATTCCGGCCGAGTGGCTGAAGAAGCTGGCCGACAAATATCTCACCGAGGAAGAGAAGAAGCAGATCGAGGCGATGGGCGGCCTCGAGAAACTGCTCGAGACGTTGAAGCAGCGCCTGGCCGAGCAGAAGGGCCGCCACCAGGGCGGCTCGAAATGGATCGGCACCGGCGGCACGTCGCCGTTCGGTAATGCCGGCTACAACCCGGAAGGCATCCGCATCGGCGGCGAGAGCACGCACCGCCGCGCGGTGAAGGTGTGGGACAAGCGCGAGTTCAAGGATCTCGACGACGAGGTCGAACTCGGCACCCGCAACATCAAGGTGGCGCTGCGCCGCCTGCGCAAATTCGCCCGCACCGGCGCGCCCGACGAACTCGATCTCGACGGCACCATCCAGGGCACCGCGCACAAGGGCTATCTCGACATCCACATGCGCCCGGAGCGGCACAATGCGGTGAAGGTGCTGCTGTTCTTCGACATCGGCGGCTCGATGGACTGGCACATCAAGGCGACGGAGGAACTGTTCTCGGCGACGCGCACCGAGTTCAAGCACATGGAGCATTTCTACTTCCACAATTGCCTGTACGAGAAAGTGTGGAAGGAGAACCGCCGCCGCTTCCAGGCGACGACGCCGACCTGGGACGTGCTGCACACGTATCCGCACGACTACAAAGTGGTGTTCGTCGGCGACGCCTCGATGTCGCCTTACGAGATCACGGCGCAGGGCGGCTCGGTCGAGCATTACAACGACGAGCCGGGCGCGACCTGGATGGAGCGCATGACGCGCACTTATCCGGCCGCGGTGTGGCTCAACCCGGTGCCGGAGACGGAATGGGACTTCACCTATTCGATCGAGATGATGAAGCAGCTGATGGGCGGGCGGATGTATCCGCTGACGCTGGACGGGCTCGATCGCGCGATGCGGGAGTTGGTGAGGTGTAACCCATGCTCCGTTGCGCTATGATCAATGCAGCGCGTCGCGCGGAATTGCGGTTGCGCATAGACAGCATGCAATGATACCGCATTTCGCGTAGACAGATCAAGCCGATGTCCTTGCCGACGGTCATCCACCGCCGCATCGTCCCGATCACCGCGCCGCAACGGAGCGGCTCGGCGCTGACGACGCGGCTGCGATCTTCGCCGCCGCTCCGGCCGCCTGGCCGACCGGCGTGTCGCTCGCTGGCGCATGGCGATCGATGCCTGCCAGCGCTGCGAGCGCGGTGCGAAGTGCGCAGCGATTGGCTAGCGCGCGCGCCCAGCGATCGCAATCCGACCGCGTTGCCCGAAGTGCGCCGTTCAAGGCGCCGGCGAAAGTGCTAGTCCGCGCCGTGAAGCCGTCGGAAGCGGCTACACCGCCACCGAATGCCGCTTCTGCGCTGACCGCCAGATAGGCGTCGAACGCCGCCGCGGCGATGCGCACATAAGGCGCGGCCGCGGCTCGGTCACCGCGATGCGGCGTGCCGTCGATCTGCAGCAGGCCTTCGTCGGCCAGCGGCTTGAGCGCTTCGATTTCCGGCGCAAACTGCTGGGCGCGGCCGGCGACGGCGTCGAGATCGACTTCCAGGTCGCACATCAGCCGCTCGATGATCGCCGCGCGCAGTGCGGTCGTCGTCGCGACAGCGCGAGGCCCTTCACGGTCGGCGAACTTGCCGGCGGCGATGCTGCGCGAATAGCCGCCGAGATCCGGCGCGTTCTGCACGAAGCCCTGCGGCAGCTTGCCGATGGCCGAGGCGCCAAGCCCGATCAGCGCGTCGGCGTCGTCGGTGGTGTAGCCCTGGAAATTGCGGTGCAGCCGCTGCTCGCGCGCGGCGACGCAGAGTTCGTCGTCGGGCAGGGCGAAATGGTCGAGGCCGACGGCCTGGTAGCCGAAGCTCGATCAGGGTCTCGGCCGCGACCTGCGCCTGCTCGAGCCGCTCGGCCGCGCCCGGCAGCTCGCGCGTCGTCGATCAGCCGCTGATGCGTCTTGAACCACGGCACATGGGCGTAGCCGAACAGCGCCAGCCGCTGCGGCTTGAGCGAGACGGCGAGCTCGGCGCTGCGCGCGACGTCGCGCGACGGTCTGCGTCCGGCAGGCCGTACATCAGATCGAGATTGAGATTTTCGATGCCGGCCTCGCGCAGCCAGTCGGCGGCGCGCTCGACCAGTTCGAACGGCTGCACGCGGCCGATCGCCTGCTGCACATGCGGGCGAGGCATCCTGCATGCCGAGGCTGGCGCGGTTGACGCCGATGGCTTTGAGCGTGCGCACCAGCGGCCGGTCGATGCCGGCGCGGATCGAGCTCGATGGCGTGCTCCTTCAGTTCCGACAGGTCGAAGCGCGAGGCGAGCTTGGCGGCGATGGTTTCCAGCCATTCCGGGCCGAGGATCGACGGCGTGCCGCCGCCCCAGTGCAGATGCGTGAGCTTGCGCCCGCGCAGGTTCGCCGAGCAGCGAGATTTCCTCGATCAGGTGTTCGGCATAGGCGTCGATCGGCTCGCGCTTGCGCACCGCGCGGGTGTTGCAGCCGCAATAGAAGCAAAGCTCGGTGCAGAACGGCACGTGGATATAGAGCGACAGCCGCGCCTCGCGCGGCAGCGCCGCCAGCCATTCGCCGTAGAGCTCGGGCGCCGACGGCGGCGGAGAAATGCGGCGCGGTCGGGTAGGACGTGTAGCGCGGAACGTTGCGTTCGGCGAGCGCGAGGGATGTGCTCATGTGGCCGCTGAATCCTGGCGCGACCCAGCGGTCGCCTTCCTTGACGTAATTACGCTTGACCGCGGCCCAGGCGATTATATGCGCGCGCTGTTCCCGGTCGCTTTCGCCGGCATGCGCCGCGATAAGCGTGGTTGAACGCCTCGCGATAGATGTCCTGCGCGTGATCGGGCAGGTGGTTGCGGACCGAAGGCGGCAGATCGTTATTGGCTGCGATATGGCATAGACGGAACTTTCGGCCCCCGCCGGGATGGCATGGCCGAAGTTAGCGCGGGCCGCCGCGGCCCGCCTTGCGGTAAATCAATTGACCGCAGGTTCGGTTCCGACAAAACAACATCGCCGGGCTTTGGGCCCGGCGATGCAGCATGCCCCCTCGAAATGGGCGTTTTAGGCGGCGTTGGCGGCGCGCGGCCGGGCCGGATCTTCGGCCGCCTGCTGGCTGCGCTGCAGGGCCATCACCTCGCGCATCAGGCGGGCGAAGTCCTTGCGGCCGGTTTCCAGCGCGCCTTCGACCACCGCGCGTTCCAGCTTCTCGCGGCGCAGCGCGGCGTTGAGGTCTTCGATTGCTGCTCGGCCGCCCGCTTGTCGTTCGTCACGCGCTTTTCGACATAGCGCGATCGCGGCTCGTTGAGCGCGGCGATGATCGTCCTCGGCGCGCGCCAGCGCCGCTTCCTTGGTGGTGTAGGCGCGGGCAAGCGCGCGCTGCGCTCCATCAAGGTGGCGCGGGCCTGATCGACTTCGTTGAACTCGGATTCGCGATTGATGCGCTCGGCTTCCAGGTCGGAGACGCGCGACTGCATGGCGTCGCGCTCCATGGCGAGTTCGCCGACGCGCCGGTCATATTCGCGGATTTCCTCGGCGCGGGCGAGCAGATGCTCGCGCGCTTCGACCAGCAGGCCTTCGGTCGCGGTCGCCCGCGCCTGCAGCGCGTCGAAACGCATGTGCTGGCTGGTGAGTTCGTGCTCGCTGCGTTCGTTGGCCTCGTCGAGCGCGGCGACCAGCCGCGAACGTTCGGTGTTGATCTCGACGAAATTGGCTTCGACATGGCGCAGGCGGCCTTGCGCGGCGTTCAGGCTGGCCTCGGTCTCGGCCAGCTTGCGCGACAGCCGCGCGGCGTCGGCGCTGGCCTTGTTCAGCGAGGTCTGCTGCGCGCGCTTTTCGTCCTCGGCCATCAGCAGACGCTGGCGCGCGGCATTGATGTCGGATTCGAGCGCGATGATGCGCTTGTCGGTGGCGGCCAGCCGCTCGTCGAGCCGGCGGTTTTCCTCGCGCAACGCTTTGTTCTCGCCGGCTTCCTGCGCCAGGCGCTGCTCCAGTTCGGCGATCTGGGCGCGGCGGGCGGCGATGTCGATGGCAATTTCGGCCTTGGTGGTCTCGGTGGTGCGCAGCAGGCTTTGCGTGGTGGCCAGCTCCTGGCGCAGCGACTTGCATTCCTTGTCGGAAGCCGCCGTCTTCTTTTCCAGTTCGGCGACTTCGTTGCGCAGCTTGCCGTAGGCGGTGCGGGTGTTGTTGAGCACCGTTTGCAGGTTGAGCTTTTCGGACTTCTCGGCCTCGAAGGCGCGCAGCGTCTTGCTCAGCGGATCGGCCAGCTTGCCGACCGCCGCCTTGATGGTGTCGAGCTCGGCGATCTTGGCGTTGGCGTCGAGCATCAGATTGCGCAGGGATTCGTTGTCGCCGCCGATCTGGGCGCCGAGCGCGGAGAACAGCTCCTCGTCAAGCTCAAGCGGATTGTCGGGCAAGGCGGTCGTGGCCGTCGGCAAGGCCGTCACCGTGGCGGTGGTGGCGCTCGCCGGCGTGGGCTCGGTCGGACTGTCAAACAGGCCGGCCTTGCGGGCGAAGAAGCCCCCAAATTTGCTCATCGAAGTGATCCTTGTATGCGCCGATCCGCCCGGCCGTAGCGACGCCGAATCACCATGCAATCTGTCCCGGCCGAATCTGGATTGCGGTGGTAAACAGGTGGTTAATGGTATCGCGATAGGCGCAAAAGATTGTTTTTTATCAGATGCTTGGACCAATGGTTGCGCCGCTTTGGCCGGCCGTTTTCGGCGCTCCCCTGTGAATAACCGTCCGGGCCCGCCGTCCAGCCTCGACTTACACCGCGAAGCAGCCCACATATCGAGCCTCTGTCCAGAATGGACGTCCGGGAGACCAGGGATGAATCGAAAATTCGCAATTGTCGCCGCCATGATCGCGGCATTCGCATTGACCAGCCAGAGCGCCAACGCGGGCGGCCGTCACCATGTGAGCAAGCGCCTCGCGGTTGTCGCGATCGGCGTCGGCGCCGCATCGACCGCCGCCTACTTCGCCATCAACGACTGGCGCTGGAACGGCTGGCACAATGCCAGCGGGCTGACGCGGCTCGGCGCCTATGGGCTGACCACGATCGGCTGCGCGGCGGTCTCGCCGATGGTCGCAACCGTGGTGATGCACCGGCCGCTCACGCAGCGTGAAGGCCACGTTCTGATCGGCTCCTGCGTGGTTCCGATCATCGGCGGCCTGCTGGTGAACGCAGCCTATGAGGCGCATCCCGGTTGGGATCCGGCGCCGGCGCCCGCCAAGCACTGGACGAAGAAGCGGCACGCCAAGAAGTAGCCGCTAACGCGCCATTTGAAATAAAACCGCCGGTGCCGATTCAATTCGGCGCCGGCGGTTTTGTTTATGCGCCGTGGCGTCACGCCCGCTTGGCGATGAACAGGCCTTCGCACAGGCGGAACGAGAGTTCGCCGCCTTCGCCTTTCGGCTGCAGCGTGGCGTTCACCTCGGGCGTCACATGCGCCAGCATCGCGCGCAGGAACGCCAGCATGTTCTCGTCGTGGCGCTCGGCCCAGCTCTTGAAATTCATCTGCTTGTAGAGCTGTTCTTCGTGACCGATGGCGAAGCCCTGGGCTTTGAAGGCCGCGCGCCATTCCGTCCATGGTCCAGGCCCGCAGATGGCTCGGATCGCGGAACCGCTCGAACGCGTTGATGTAGTCGCCGACGCTGCCCTCCGGCACCACATTGTCCACCACCGCGAACAGGCCGTTCGGCTTGAGCACGCGGCGCACCTCGCCGAGAAACTCCGGGATCGAGTCGAAATGATGCGGCGCGACCCGGCAGGTCACCAGATCGAAGGTGGCGTCCTCGAACGGCAGCGCCTCGGCCTTGGCATAGGCCGTGCGGATATTGCCGAGGCCGCGCTTCTCGGCTTCGGCTTTGACCAGGTCGAGCATCTCCTGGGTGATGTCGGTCGCCCACACGCGCTCGACATGCGGCGCGAAAATGTAGGCGACGTGGCCGGCGCCGGTGGCGACGTCGAGCGCGCGCCAGGTTTTTTGCGGCGCGGTGAGCGCGACCAGCCGCTCCAGACTCTTGCCGAGCGCGTGCGGCGTCGAGGTCAGATATTCGGCCGCGTTCTTGCCGAAGGTTTCCTGAACCAGGGTTTTGTTCATGAGGCTTTCCGGTCGAGATATAACGAGCGGAATATACAGCGCCGGCGAAAAAAAGCCCTGCATCTTTCGATGCAGGGCTGTGTTGCGGCGACCTGCAAAAGCAGGGCGTTTATTGGGCGATCATCAAGGGGTAACGATCATCCAGGTGAAGACATAGGCCTGCAGCATGACCAGCACGCCGACCAGACAGGCCAGCGCGATCGAATGTTTGAACACGAAGCGCAGGATCGAGCCTTCATGTCCGAACCAGCCGGTAGCGGTGGAGGCCACCACGATCGACTGCGCGTCGATCATCTTGCCCATGACGCCGCCGGAGGAGTTCGCGGCCGCCATCAGGATCGGCGAGATGCCGAGTTGAGTGGCGGTGATCTTCTGCAGATTGCCGAACAGGATGTTGGAGGAGGTATCGGAGCCGGTGAGCGCGACGCCCAACCAGCCCAGCAAGGTGCCGAAGAACGGATAGAAGCACGCCGGCGCCGGCGAAGGCTAAGCCCAGCGTGGCGTCGACCCCGGACAGCCGCGTGAGCGTGCCGATCGCCAGCATCGCCGAGATGGTGAGCAGTGAATAGGCGCAGATCTTGAGTGTCTTGCCGTATTCCACCACCAGCTTGACCGGCGAGAAGCCCATCAGCAGGCCGGAGATGATCGCCGCGATCAGCATGCCCGAGCCGGTGTAGGACAGCCAGGTGAAGGAGAACACCGCGCCTTCCTTGGTCGGCACCGACACCACCGGGGCCATCTTGTTGATCATGTTGTGCAGGCCGGGCACCGGATAGTTCCAGGTCGCCCAAGGATTGACTGTTCCCTTGAAGAAGTCGGTGCCCCACAGCAGCAGGATGCAGCAGACGATGATCCACGGCATCATCGAAAACCAAACTTGCGCCGTCGTCGGCTTCGGCTTGGTGCTGACGGGTACCGGCGCCATCGTGGCGGCGGAATCATCCTTGCTGCGCAGCGCCGGCGAGGTCCAGATCACTTTCGGCTTCCAGACTTTCAGGAAGCCGATCAGGCAGGCCATCGAGATCAGCGAGGCGCCGATATCGACGATCCACGGATTGATGAAATTCGAGATCAGGAATTGCGGGACCGCGAAGGACACGCCGGTGACGAGAATTGCCGGCCAGATGTCCTTCATGCCTTTCCAGCCGGCGAAGGCCCAGATCAGCCAGAACGGCACGATCAGCGAGAAGAACGGCAACTGCCGGCCGACCATCGCGCCGAGCAGGAACGGGTCGATGCCGGTGACGCTTGATAGTCCGGCGATCGGGGTGCCGAGCGCGCCATAGGCGACCGGGGCGGTGTTGGCGATCAGCGACAAGCCGGCGGCCGCGAGCGGGGAGAAGCCGAGCCCCATCAGGATGGCGGCGGTCACTGCGACCGGCGTGCCGAAGCCGGAGGCGCCCTCGAAGAACGCGCCGAAGCAGAAGGCGATCAGCAGCAGTTGCAGCCGGCGATCCTTGGTGACGCCGCCGATGGTGGTCTGCAAGGTTTCAAACACGCCTTTCGCGACCGTCAAACGGTAGAGGAAGATGACGTTGAGCACGATCCAGCCGATCGGAAAGAAGCCGGTGACGGCGCCCAGCACCGTCGCGCGCAGCGACATGTCGGCAGGCATCGTGAAGACGAAAATGGTGACCAAATTGGCCACGATCAGTGCGATCACCGCCGCGATATGGGCCTTCACTTTATTGGATGCGATCAGCACCAGCAGTGTGACCACCGGCAAGGCCGCGGCCACGGTCGATAAAACGGCATTGTTGAACGGATTGTAGATTTGGTTCCACATATTTTATCCCCCTAAGGCCGTGGGGCGGCCTTATGTGTTTATTTTTCTTATGCGCGTTCGATACCGGTGCTTGCGAACCGGCACGTATAATAAAATGGCCCGTTTGCATAAAAAACAAAGAGCCGGCCGCGTGACAGGAGTTCTCCGCCCAGCCCACGCGCCGATAACGCCTATTGGCGCCCTAAACTTTGATGTCGATCAAATTTCCGGCTTCGCGCCGCTGCCGTCGTCGTAGCCGTGGCGGCTCGAGTAAAACACCAGCGCCATCAGTCCGCCGCCGACCAGCAGCGACAGCACAACGCCGCCCGCCATGGCGACATAGCCATAGACCGGGATCGGCTCGCCGCCGAAATGCACGAAGGCGCTCACGGCAAACCAGCCGGCCAGCGCCAGCACAGCGAACAGACTTACAATGGCCAGGATGCGCATCGCCGAGATATAGGCCGCGCCATCGCGCTTGTCATGGCCGCAGGGGACTCGAACTCACAAAAAAACGGCGCCCGGGGTCGAACCCGGGCGCCGCCAACACGAACGAAAGTCGTGTTACTTCTTCGAAGTGTCGTTCTTCGGGGTCATGGCATTCGGGTAAAGCGTCTTGTCGTTCATCGGGGCCTTGTCGTTGACGTTGGAGCCGGTGGTCGTCGGCTTGGACCGGGCTGGTAGTAAGCGAACTTCGGCGCGCTCTTGAGCTGGTCCTTGGTGTAGCTCACTTTGATCTTGTCGATCGACTCCGAGTTCGGCTTGCGGGTAATGCTGAGCGCATTGAGCGGCACCGCGACGTTCTTCTCGCCGACGCCGAGGAAGCCGCCGACGCCGATCACCACGGCGCGAATCTGGCCGTCATTGGCGATCAGCACGTCGTTGACTTCGCCGATCGAGGCGTTGTCGGGACCGTAGACCGAAGCGCCGACCAGCTTGGAACTGCGCCAATCGGTGGCGTCCTGGTTCTGCACGAAGGTTCCTTGGCTCGGCATGGAACTTTGCGCAGCACTATTCGGCTTCGCCATCGTGTCGGGCTTGCTGGTTTGAGCGAAAGCCGGCGTCGCCAAAACGGTGGCCAAGGCTACGGCGGTCAGGGTGTGTTTCATCATTGTGTCGGCCTCCTAAAGGTCATTATGGGGAATAACGAACGGGCGGCGCCTACGCGAGCACGTGCGCCACATAGTGAAAGAACGCGGGATGGTGTCCCGCGTTCCAAATTATGGAGAAATGTTTAGGTGCGACGTGAGCCGCGCGGGTTACGCGGTTTCCGCGCCCTTGGCCTTCTTGCCCTTGGCCGGGCTCTCGTCGTTGGCGGCCTCGGCCGGCGCCATCGGCGCTTCGTCGAGCGGAACTCCGCGGCGCAAGGTCGAGCGCAACGCGGCGACTTCGCTTTGCAGGCGCGAATTGTCCTTGCGCGCGGCTTCCAGCGCGCCTTCGACCACGGCGCGTTCCATGCGCTCGCGCTGCAGCGCCGAGTTGAGGTCCTCGACCCGCTTTTCGATATTGGTGCGGCTGATCTGGACGTCGGCTTCGAGATGGCCGTTGCGCTCGGTCAGCGCGGCGATCTTTTCTTCGGCGCGCGCCAGCGCGGTCTCGCGCGTCTTGAGCGTCTTGGTGATGGCGTTGTTGCGCTCGGTCAGCGCGGCGCGGGCGGTTTCGAGATCCTTGATCTGGCGTTCGCGCGCTTCGTGGGCGGCTTCGATCTGCGCCAGCCGCTTTTCCGAATTGTTGCGGCCGATGGTGGCCTCCACCGACTTGCGGTCGAAGGCGCGCACTTCCTCGGTGCGGGCGAGCAAATTCTGCCGGGCTTCGGTCAACAGCCGCTCGGCGGTGGCGGCGCGCGACTGCAAGGCATCGAGGCGCATGTTCAGGCTGTTGCGCTCGGCCTGATGCTGTTCCTTGGATTCATCGAGCGCGGCGCCGAGGCGGCCGCGTTCGGCGTAGGCTTCGGCGAAACTGGCTTCGACCTTGCCGAGCTGGGCGCGGGTCGCGGTCAAGGTGTTCTCGCTCTCGGTCAGGCGGCGGGTGAGGCGGGCGGTCTCGTTGAGGGCCTGGTCGATCGCCAGCTGCAGCGAGCGCTTCTCGTCTTCCAGCAGCGCCAGCTTCTCGCGCGCGGCCGCCAACTCGCTTTCGAGTTCGTTGATGCGCTTTTCGCCGACGTCATATTGATCCTGCAGCGTGCGGCGGGCTTCGCTGACCGCGCGGCGTTCGGCGCTCTCGTGCGCCAGCATGGCGCTCGAGTTCGGCGATCTGGGTGTTGCGCGCGGCGATGTCGTTGGACAGTTCGATCTGCGTGCTTTCCAGACCGCGGTTGGATTCGCGCGACAGTTCGAGCTCCTCGCGAAGCCTTTCGGCCTCGGCTTCCATCGTGCTGGCCTTGCGTTCGACCTGATAGAACTCGGTGCGCAGCGTATCATAGGCCGCGCGCGACTCCGCGAGCATGCCGGTCAGGCCCAGCGTCTGCGATTTTTCCTGTTCGAGCGCGCGCAGCGTGCTATTGAACGGCGCGACGATCTTGTCGAAGGCTTCCTTGAGTTCGTCGAGCTCGCCGATCTTGCGGCCGGTATCGGTCAACAGATTGCGCAGCGCTTCGTTTTCCTCGCCCATGCGCGAGCCGACATCGGAAAAATTCTCGACGTTGATATGGTCGCTGTTGCCGTTGCCGTTTTTGACGCCCAAACCGGACGGGTATTTGTCGGCGTCGCCGCCCTTTCGGCCAAACAGGTCCGACAACTTCGCCATGACAACGCCTCCAACCCGGTACGCTACGATAATGCCTACGAATGCCACGAAAGCACGATTAAGATATTATATACCTTTGACGATGGGAACACACGCGCGGCGTCGCTGGGCGTTTCGCCGATCCAGACCGCCAGCATGGTTAATGGCTGAAATCATGAGTGAAACCGCTTTGCAGCGCGTCTTTGTCATGCGGATGTCACGCATGAACGCGGAACTAGGCGCTGCCGGCGGCGACTTGACCTACACCTATCGTCCCTCGCTGCTGGGCGCGCCTTGGGAGTTCAAGCTGACCGGCAGTGGCATCGAATGGAGCGCGGGACGCCAGTCCGGGCGCGTCGCATTCGCCAAAGTGCGCCGGGTGCGCATGTCGTATCGCCCGGCCAACATGCAGTCGTATCGCTTTGTCACCGAAATCTGGGCCGACGCCGCGCCCAAGCTGCAAATCACGTCGTGCTCGTGGAAAAGCATGGTCGAGCAGGAGCGGCTCGACAGGCCCTATTCGGCCTTCGTCGCCGAATTGCACCGGCGGGTCGCCGAGGCCGGCGCCGCGGTGTCGTTCGAGCAGGGCAGCAATCCGCTGATCTACTGGCCGGGGCTGGTGATGTTTGCCGGCGTCGGGCTCGGGCTGTTGCTGCTGGTGGTGCGCGCCGTTGCAATCGGACGCGATCGGCGGCGCGGCATTCATCGGCGCGTTCTTCCTGCTGTTTCTCTGGCAGGGCGGAAATTTCTTTCGCCGCAACCGGCCGGGCGTCTATCGGCCCGACGCGTTGCCTCCGGTGTTGCTGCCGAGCCGCTGAACGCTCGATCGGCGTTCGCCAATTTTGATCGATATCAAAACCGCAAACAGCGCCTGCGATTATCGTATTCAAACAATAGAATATAGAAAAATGGCGTTCGCAGCCGCTCGCAGCGGCGGCGAATGTCAATGGAGATTCGACGATGATGAATTGGCCGGAGCACACAAAAGAACTGAGCGCCCAACTGCGCAATCTGCGCGGCGGCACGCCCGACGTCATGAAGGCGTTTTCCGGCCTCGCGCAAGCCGCGCTCGCGCCCAAGGCGCTCGACGCCAAGACCAAGGAGTTGGTGGCGCTCGGCATCGCGATCGCGACGCGCTGCGATGATTGCATCGGCTTTCACGTCAAGGCGGCGTTGGAGCACGGCGCGTCGCGTGATGAAGTGACCGAGACGCTCGGCATGGCAATCTACATGGGTGCGGGCCCATCGGTTATGTACGCCAGCCACGCACTCGACGCATTCGAACAATTCAAGAGTCCGGCGACCGTGCCGGCCGCCACGGCTGCTTAATCGCTCCGCGCCTGATTGCGCACCACCAGCACCGAACATTTGGCGTAGCGCACGACGTGGCCGGCATTGGAGCCGAGGAAATAAGTGCGCATCGCCGGCCGGTGCGAACTCATCACGATCAGATCGGCATTGATCGCTTTCGCCTGTTCCAGCACCTCGTGATAGATGCCGCCTTGCCGCACCGTCCCACGACACGTGCGCGGCATCGAGCCCGCATTCGCGCGCGATGATGCCGAGCGCTTCCTCCGACGACTTGCGCTGCTGCACGTCGAAATCCGGCGGCACATATTCCGCCAGCATCACCGGCGTCATCGGCAAGACATTCAGCAGCCGGACCGAGCCGCCGGAAGCCTTCGCCATGGCGACCGCGGTCGCGATCGCCGGCTTGGCCAATTCGGTATCGGCCAGATCGACCGGCACCAGGATCTGCTTGTACATGACAGCGCCCCTCGTTTCGCTGCGAGGGCGCGATCATGGCACGTTTTCGAGGCGTTCGTTGAGTGAGGCCTAATGCCTCAATTCGTCGCCGCTTCCAGCGACTTCGGCGACACGAAGCGCTCCAGCCGGCCGGACTGCGGATGCAGCTTGCTCCAGTCGTCGAAGGCAAAGTCGATGATGACCAGCCCCGCGGTCGGCAGTTTTTCCCGCAGCCGCTCGCGCGCTTCGATATCGCCGGAGGCGACCAGCATCAGCGCAACTTCGTGCAGGCCCGGATTGTGCCCGACCACCAGCAGCGTATGGGCGGCGGCCGGGGCATCCTTGATGACGGCGAAAATGGCATGCGGGGTGGCGTCGTAAAGCTGCTCCGCGGTCATCGCCGCCGGCGCCGGGCGGAACGCCGCCGCCATGAATTTCCAGGTTTCCTGGGTGCGGGCGGCCGGCGATATCACGCCGCGGTCGGGAACCAGCGCGTGGCTCGCCATATAGGCGCCGATCTTGGCGGCATCCTTGCGGCCGCGGTCGGTCAGCGCGCGGGCGCGGTCCTCCATGCCCGGTTCGGAAGGCTTCGGCCTTGGCGTGACGAAACAGCATGAGACGGCGCATGGCCCGTTATAGGGCGTCAAACCACGCCGTGGCCAGCGCGCATACAAATTAGCTAACAAGCATAGAATGAGCGACGGCGATCTTAACGCGGCGGGCTGGTACGAGGCGACCCGGGTGGCAAGCCCGGAGCGCCCGCGGCTGAATTTCGATCTCGATGTCGATGTCTGCGTGATCGGGGCGGGCCTTGCCGGCCTGACGGCCGCGCGCGAGATCGCGCAGCGCGGCTGGTCGGTGGCGGTACTGGAGGCCGGGCGCGTCGGCGGGCGGCATCGGGCCGCAATACCGGCTTCGTGCTGCCCGGTTTCGGCAAGCACATCGACGACGTGGTCGAGCGCGTCGGGCTCGATCATGCCAAGCAGCTCTGGGCGCTGTCGGAGCAGGGCCTCGACTATGTCCGCCGCACCATCGCCGACACCGGTATGCCGGGCGTCGATCCGGTCGCCGGCTGGCTGCACATTTCCAAGACCGACAATGGCGACGAACTCGACACTTATGTCGAGCGGCTGCGCTGGATCGGCGCCGACGTCGAAATCTGGCCGACGGAGCGCGTGCGCGCGCAGATCGCCAATCCGCGCTACTTCAACGCCGTGCATTTTCGCAATGCCTTCCACATCCATCCGCTCAATTACACGCTCGGCCTCGCCGCGCTCGCCGAACAAGCCGGCGCACGCATCTTCGAGGACACGCGCGCGGTCAGTATCGACTCCGCCGGCGTGCGCAAGCGCATCGACGACGCCGCACGGGCTGGTGCGCGCCGGCCATGTGGTGCTCGCCGGCAATGTCGATCTCGGCGCGCTGATGCCGCGGCTTGTCGGCGACGCTGTTGCCGGTCTCGACCTTCGTGCATGGTGACCGAGCCGCTCGGGCCGGCGCTGCACGAGTTGGTGCGCTATCGCGGCGCGATCAGCGACACCAATCGCGCCGACAATCATTACCGTATCGTCGGCGGAGAATCGCCTGCAGTGGTCGGGCCGCATGCGGGCCTGGCAGGCCGATCCGCGCTGGATCAAGCGCGGGCTGGTCGCCGACATCAGGCGCAATTTTCCCGCGCTCGGCAAAGTCGAGGTCGCGCATCTGTGGCGCGGCACGCTCGGCCGCACCATTCACCGCATGCCGCAGATCGGCGAGATCGAGCGCGGCGTGTGGCTGGCGAGCGGCTTCGGCGGCCATGGCCTCAACACCTCGGCGATGGGTGGCGAACTGGTCGCGCGCGGCCTGGTCGAGAACGACCAGACCTGGCGGTTGTTTGCGCCCTACGAACTGGTATGGGCCGGCGGCCGGTTCGGCAGCGTGCTGGCGCAAGGCATCTACTGGGGCACCCGTCCGATCGAGAAGGTCGAGCACGCTTTGGCGCGCTATCGCGAGGGCGCCAGAATCCGCAAACAGGCGCGCAAGCAGCAGCGGCATCGCCGCCCGACGCGCGGCAGGAAAGCAACCTGTTGCCGTGGAGCCGCAAGCCGGCGCCGAAGAGCGGTAAAGCCGCCGGCGAAGTTGGAAATTAGGCTTTGCCGTGGTACGCAAAGCCTTGAATTTGTTGGCGGGAATGGAACTCGCCGGGGTGCGAAGAGGTAACATGCGGCATCGGTTTGTGCTGGCTGGGCTCGG
The DNA here is from genome assembly GCA_963825015.1 of uncultured Alphaproteobacteria bacterium. Classification (GTDB taxonomy): domain Bacteria; phylum Pseudomonadota; class Alphaproteobacteria; order Rhizobiales; family Xanthobacteraceae; genus Pseudolabrys. The sequence continues at coordinate 337,624 of CAWGRN010000014.1, forward strand.
TCTGGTTCTTGTCGCGCTCGCGCCGCCAACTGGCGCTGGCCGCCGATCCGGTGCTGACGCCCGCTCCGGTATCGAGCTGGACCGTCACTCTTGGTGTCGAAGGCCGCGCGCTTGCCGACCTTTGACGGCGCCAAGAGCTTCGATTGGACCGCTTTTCCGGTTTTCCAGTTCCGCCGCTGCCGGCAGCAACGCCAAGTTCCGCAGCCCGCGCGACGGCTTCGGCTTTGCCGTCATCGACGAGAACAATTTTCGTTTCGGCCCGGTCGCAAAGCTCAAGCGCGAGCGCAGGGAAGGCTCCGACTCGGCGCTGCGCGGCCTCGGCAATGTCGACTGGGCGGTGGAAGTCGGCGCTTACGCCGAATACTGGTGGATGCCCTGGCTGCGCACCCGCGCCGAACTTCGCAACGGCATTGGCGGCCATCACGGTCTGGTGGCGGACCTGAGCGCCGACGCGGTCTACAATTTCGCGCCGCGCTGGACGCTCGCCGGCGGTCCCCGCATGACCCTGGTCTCGGCCGCGGCGAACGATCCTTATTTCAGCATCACTGCCGCGCAGTCGGTGGCGTCCGGCTTGCCGGTCGTACACGGCCAAAGGCGGCTTGCGCTCCTACGGCGCCGGCGCGCAGGTGCGCTACGCCATCAGTCCGCGATGGGAAACCTACACCTATCTCGAATACGAACGGCTGAACGGCGACGCCGCCAATTCGCCGCTGGTGACCCTGCGCGGGACGCGCGATCAGGTTTCGGCCGGTGTCGGTTTGACCTACTCGTTCGACGTCGCGTTGCCGTGGTAGGCTGAGAACCGGCGATTCCCTTACCGGCTGAGATTTCATTCCATGCGTTTTATCCTCGCTTGTGCCGCTGCGCTTCTGCTGGCGGGCTGCGCCAATTCGTCCATCGGCCTGTCGGGCGACAAGGCGGCGCGGCCGAAAACCATTGTGGTGACCGATTTCGTCTTCGCCCCCGACGTGGTGGCGATCGACCGCAGCTTCACGGCGCGGCTGGAGCGCAAGATCGGCGCCTTCCCGACTTACGAGCGCAAGCAGCGCACCAACGAGCGGGTCAACGACGAGATCGTGGCGTCGATCATTGCCACCTTGCGCGAGGCCGGCCTGGAGGCGCAGCCCGGCAGCGAAGACGGGCTTTCGCTCAAGGACGATGTGGTGGTTGTCAGCGGTACGCTGCGCGCCGCCGATCCGGCGGCGGCCAAGAAGAACCTGGTCGGTTTCGGCGCCGGGCGCGGCGGCGTGATCGCCGCCATGACGCTGGGCAGTTTCTCGAGCTTCGGTAAGAAGCAGTTGCTCAGCTTTGCCGTCGACCAGCCGGGCGGACGCAAGCCGGGCGGCAAGACTTCGCCCGCCACCAACGCCGCGATTGCCGAAGCGCTGGCGGCCGAAAAAGCGGCAAGCGAAAAGCTGTCGCCCGATGTCGAAGCCGTGGCGCGCAGCCTCGGCCGCGCCGTCGGCGAGAAGATCGTCGCCTATGCCCGCGAGCAAAGCTGGCTGCAAAACGCCGCCGCCGCCGCGCCGCCGCCGGACGACAAGCCGGCCAGATTGCCGGCGCGTAAGCCGAACAAGAAATCCGACAAGCCGGCGGTGTGAGCTTTCGCTCACTTCTTATCTCTCCCCGAAGGCACGGAATCATTAGAGGAAAGCTCAGCGCCCTTCGCGTCGCGCCATAAATGCGAGACGCTCAAACAAATGCACGTCCTGCTCGTTCTTCAACAATGCACCGTGCAGCGGCGGGATCAGTTTCTTGGGGTCGCGCTCGCGCAAGATTTCCGGACCGATGTCCTCGACCATCAAGAACTTCAGCCAGTCGAGCAGCTCCGAGGTCGACGGCTTCTTCTTGATGCCGGGCACGTCGCGGATTTCATAGAACAATCTTAGCGCCTCGCTGACCAGCCGCTGCTTGATGCCGGGGAAATGCACCTCGATGATCGCGGTCATGGTGTCGGCGTCGGGAAAACGGATGTAGTGGAAGAAACAGCGGCGCAGGAAGGCGTCCGGCAATTCCTTTTCATTGTTCGACGTGATGATCACGATCGGCCGGCGGCGCGCCTTCACGGTCTCGCCGGTCTCGTAGACGAAGAACTCCATGCGATCGAGTTCGAGCAGGAGATCGTTGGGAAATTCGATGTCGGCCTTGTCGATCTCGTCGATCAGCAGCACCGGCCGTTCGTCGGCGACGAAGGCGTCCCACAGTTTGCCGCGCTTGATGTAATTGCGGATGTCCTGCACGCGGGCGTCGCCGAGCTGGCTGTCGCGCAACCTTGAAACCGCGTCATATTCATACAGGCCCTGCATGGCTTTGGTCGTCGATTTGACGTGCCATTCCAAAAGCGGCGCGCCGACGCTCTTGGCGATTTCCAGCGCCAGTACGGTCTTGCCGGTGCCGGGCTCGCCTTTGACCAGCAACGGCCGCTCCAGCGTGATGGCGGCGTTGACCGCGATCTTGAGATCGTCGGTCGCGACATAGGCCTTGGTGCCTTCAAACCGCATGCAAGCAATCCTCGTTTTCCGGTCGAACCTTCGTGTTTCTTGGTTCTGAATTAGCGAAATGCGGCGGCGGCGGAAAGAAGTTTATCGGAGGTTAATTTCATTAAACGAGTTTGGCTCAAGTTAAAGTCAATTAACTTGTCTGTGTGAGGTTCAGAACGGCTGAGGCGTTTGGATTCCATTCACGCGGGGTGGAGGACGTCGGTACAGCTTGTGTCGCACAGGAGTGCGTTATAATGCCGTCGATAATTTCGTCGCTGTCGCCCAGCCAGATCGCGGGCCTTTCCACCACCGCAATATCGGGCCTCACGACAACAGATATTGCCGCTCTGACGACGACCAAGGCGGCGGTTTTGACGGCTGCTCAGGTCAATGCATTAAATTCGACGGATTTACAGTTTCTCGTCACGACCCAGGTCCAGGCCTTGTCGTCGACTGTCATGCATGCGCTGTTAACGGCGCAGATTCAGGCGTTTACGTCCACGCAAATTACCGAATTGACCGGCACTCAGGTTGGTGTCCTGACCGCGGCTGAAATCGCGGCG
>CAWGRN010000015.1:0-31861 GCA_963825015.1 uncultured Alphaproteobacteria bacterium
GCGTTTTGATCTGCATCAATAGGTCACACTGCGTGCCAGTACTAGCGTTTTGCCACCTCGGCAAAGCTAAATCATTTCCTCACGGAGAAGCTGCCATGGCAAACACTGAACAATTCAATCAAGACGTTGCGAACAGCGCGCTCTCTTCATCGACGACGCGCCGCACGCTTCTCAAAGGCTTCGCCGCCGCCGGCGCGGCGGTTTCGGTGAGTAGCAAGGTCGCTTGGGCCGACGGCAATATCGCCTACTGGGCGAAGGATCTGTCGAACGAAAAACTGATCGACATGTATTCGACCATCCTGCGCATCCGCTGGTTCGACCGGACCGTGGTCGACAAGATGCTGACCGAGCCGAACTATCGCGGCTACAATCACATGTATCCCGGACAGGAAGCGGTCGCGACCGGGGTATGCGCCGCCCTGAACAACAAGGGCGCTTTCAACGAAGTCGACCTGGTCTACAGTTCGCATCGTCCGACCGGACATGCCGTCGCCAAGGGCGTCGACATCAAGAAGATGGCCGCGGAGTACGACTTCCGAGCCACCGGCCTCAACAAAGGCTACGCCGGCGAGATGCACATCGCCGACAAGTCGGTCGGCTTCATGGGCGCCGACGGAATGATCGGTCCCGGCCACGTGATTGCCGCCGGTTCGGCGTTCGGAATCCGCGCCAGAGGCAGCAAGCAGGTGTCGGTGGTGTTCGCCGGCGACGGCACATATGCGACGCCGTCTTTTCACGGCGCGCTGAACAATGCGGCGCTGCTCAAGCTGCCCTTCATCTATGTGCTGGAGAACAATCTCTATCATCAGTACGCGCACTACTCGTACTCGTGCCCGATGAAGGACATCGCCGACGCCGCACGCACCTACCGGATCCCCGGCGTGGTGGTGGACGGGCAAGACGTGATGCAAGTCTACAACAAAATGAAGGACGCGGTCGATCGGGCGCGTGCCGGCGAAGGGCCGACGCTGATCGAGGCCAAAACCTACCGCTACTACAACCACTGGGGCGCGCCGGGCGCGAAGCCGGGTGAACTCGGCGCCTTCGGCTACGACCCGTTGGCGATCACCTCGTTCCGCCCGGAACGCGAGGTCCGAGAATGGATGGCCAGGGACCCGGTCGATATCTGCCGCAACACCCTGATCGCGTGGCGCGTGCTCGATCAAGCCAAAGCCACCGCCATCGAAGCCACCGTCAAGCAGGAGGTCAAGGAAGCCTTCGCCTGGGCGGACCAGCAACCAATGTGCAAGCCGGAAGACGGCCTGAAGAACGTGTTCGTCGAAGGCACCGTTGACGCTCGCCAGTTCGGCTGAAGACGGCGCGAATTGAGCTCAACACATGAGATGAATTGGAGAAGGACAATGGCACGCAAGACATGGATGTACGCGGTGCTCGAGGCTGTGCAGCACGAGATGCGGCAGAGCAAAGATATGGTCTGGCTGTTCCAACTCACGCCGCCGGTGGCGTCGAATCCGGGTAAGCCCGTCATCAACCTGGAAAAGGAATTCGGCCGCACCCGCGTCAACAACACCGGCATCGACGAAATGTGGATGGCCGGCGCGACGCTTGGTTCCGCTTTGGCCGGAGTTCCGGCGATTACCTACATTCCCTACCAAGGGAATTGCATGTGCTTCCAAATGCTGCAGAACCATGCCGGCAAGTTGCGGCACATGACCGGCGGCGACGCCGGGATTCCCGCAGTATTCATCCTGGAGATGACCGGTCAGACGCCGGGCTTTGCGGGACAGCATTCCGACTACGAGATCGACACCTATTATGCGCACATCCCCGGGCTGAAGACGGTTATCCCGTCAACGCCATCGGACGCAAAAGGCATGATGGTGTCGGCGATCCGTGACCCAAACCCGGTGGTCTACCTCTATCCCGCTGGCTTGCGCGAATTGAGCGAGGAAGTTTCCGACGAACAGTACACGGTACCGCTCGACAAGGCGGCCGTGCGCACCGTTGGCAGCGACCTCACGATCGTCAGCTCGGGCGCCGGCATGCCGGAGGTGCTCGACGCAGCTGAGCAGCTGAAAAAGGCCGGCATGAACGTCGAGGCGATCGATCTGCGCTCGCTCAAGCCGATGGATACGGCGACGCTGGTCAAGTCGGTGCAGAAGACCAAACGGCTGCTCACCTTCGATCAGTCCTACTACACGCTCTGCCCGGGCGCCGAGGTGATTGCGCGCGTGGCGGAGAATGTGGATGGCGCGCGCTTCAAGCGGATTGCCTTCCCGGATGCGCCGCCGCCGGCGTCGCCCGAGATGTTCCTCTGGATGCGCCCCAACGCCACTCACATCGTGAACGCCGCCAGGAAGCTGGTGGGTTGACAGCGCTCCTTTGAAAAATGGCCGGAGGCAGAATGTGTGCCTTCGGCTGCTCCTCTTCAAATCTTAGGAATGGCACGCCCATGGAAACCGTTGAACAGCCACCCGGCGAGTGCTCGAACTGCCAGAACCTGAGCATCCGGCCCGCACGGGTACGCTCGGCATTCTGGCACAACGACCGGCTGGTCGTGATTGAAGACGTGCCGGCGCTGGTCTGCGACTCATGCGGCTCGCAATTCTACGATGATACCACGGTCGTCAGGATGGACTTGTTGCGCGGCGAGGGCTTCCCGCCCGAACTGGCAGTTGGCGAACTCAGTGTTCCAGTGTTCTCGTTCGGCGCCTTTGCGTTACCCGGGGCACTGCCATGACCTTGCGGCGATCACCAGTTGCGACGTGTTCCGTTGCTCTGGTTGCGTTGCTGCTTGGGCTTACGCCGGCGCTGAGCCAAGAGGACGAGCGCTTCATGCCGAAGGGCGGCAAGACATTGCTGCTTGAGTTGACCGCATCCAATCCGGGCGAACTGCGTCAGATCGGTGCCGCGCGCCACAGCGATACGGAATGGCGCGCGTTTGTCGCGGCCCGAACAAAGACCATGACCGACCGCGATCTCAACGAGCTATCCGGCTATCTAGCGGTCAACACGCCGTTACCCGAGGGCGCGCTGGACAAGGCCGCCGGCAAATTCGCCGACGCGTTCCCGCCCGACGGCCGCGATCTCGCTTGGAACCAGTGCCAGTCCTGCCATTCGCTGTTCTCCGGTTACCTGACCCAGGATCGCGATGCGCAAGGATGGCGCAACATGTTCCTGTCGCCGTTTCATCGCGGCATCAAAATGACAGCACAGGAACGCGAGACGTTCGCGCGCTATTCCGCGCTCAGCATGCCGATGAAGATCGAGGACGTTCCTGCGGAGTTAAGGTTCTAAGCCGACCTGCGGGGGGCAGGCTTAAATGATGAGAGTGACGTGAAAAGGAAGCCGGCCATGCGTTTCATGCCCCTTATCGCTTGCGCGATCGCTGCGACGATCGGCGTATCCCTGGCGCTGCCGCTTAGCGCGCAAACGCCAGACGTGTTCGCCTTCATTCCCGTGGGCGGCCATACGCTCCTGACCAACGTGATCAACAGCCATCCGCCTGCGGACGAGGTCAAGGCGTTGCTCACGGGCAAACGCTCGCGCGAGGAGTGGGTGGACTATCTGAAAGACCACGCCAAGGCGATCCCCGCATTGCAGCACCTGAGTGAGAAGGAACGGCTTACGCTTGCCGACTATCTGTCGCTCAATATGCCGCGGCCGGCCGGCGAGGTGCCCGCAGATCCGGCGAAAGCGGTGCTCCCGCCGGACGGGCGTGACTTCGCCATGGATCGCTGCCAGGGCTGCCACATTATTACAGTCGTCGTGACGCAGAACCGGACCAAGGATGCTTGGCTGGGAACCATGAACAAGCCGAGCCACATCCGTATCAAGCTCACCCCGCAGCAGCGGGAGGCATTGGCGAATTTTCTTGTGCTGAACGCCGGCATTCCGATCGAGCAGGTTCCGGAGGAATTGCGTGCGGGTGGCGCCTCCTACTGAGGCGGTTTCCGCGCCCAATCCGCCCGGTGTGGGCGACTGACGCGTGACGCTGGCGGAGCGGCGTTTCCGAGGCCCGATGTCATGCTGTTCACGTCGCTCGAATTTTTCATTTTCCTGCCGCTGGTGCTGGCGTCGTTCGCGATCACGCCAGTCGCGCAACGCTGGGCGGTGTTGCTGTTCGCGAGCTACGTTTTCTACGGCTTCGCGCAGCCATTCAATCTGATCTACCTAGGGGTCGTGACGCTCGTCGTCTATGGCTGCGGCTGGTGCCTGGAACGGGCCAAGCAACAGCGCGTCCGCATCGCCTTTTTCGTCTTTGGGCTTATCGCGGTGCTCGGCTCGCTCACCGCGTTCAAATTCTACAATTTCATCGCCGGCGAGATCGAGCACGCGAATCTTCTTGCGAACCTCAAGCTGCCGCGGCTCGGCGTTACCGCGCCGGCCGGCTACTCTTTCTATGCCTTCTCGGCCGCAAGCTACCTCATCGACATCTACGCCGGGCGGCTGTCGGGCCGGCAAAGCCTCGGCCAGGTGGCCTTGTTCACCGCCTACTTTCCCAAGATTTTCGCCGGCCCGATCGAGCGGGCGACCAATTTCCTGCCGCAGGTGTTGTCCGGACTGCGGGCCGATCCGTATCGCTTCGCGCTCGGCCTGCAACTGATCGGTTGGGGACTGTTCAAGAAGGTCGTCATCGCCGACAACCTAGCCCCGATCGTCGATCACAGCTTTTCGATTGTCGCCTTCGCCCCGCCGGTCGAACTCCTGATCAGCGCGTATTTCTTTGCGTTCCAAATCTATTGCGATTTTTCCGGCTACACCGATATCGCGCTCGGCATCTCGTCGCTGTTCGGCCTCCAACTGATGGAGAACTTCCGCCGGCCCTATCTGTCGCGCAGTACGGCGGAATTCTGGGGCGAGCGCTGGCACATTTCGCTCGGCCGCTGGTTCCGCGATTATCTCTATATCCCATTGGGCGGCGGCCGCGCCGGCGGTGTGCGCCGCGCCATCAATGTCATGGTGGTCTTTCTGGTCAGCGGGCTGTGGCATGCCGGGCTTGGCTACGGCGTCGGCTGGACCTTTCTCATTTGGGGTGCCCTCAACGGGGCCTACCAATGGGCGGGGTTGGCAACACGTGGCCTGTGGCGCCGTCTAGGCGAGGCTTTGCCGCGCGTGCGCACAAGCGTTTGGCTGCGGGTGCTGCGCATCGTCGTCACATTCCATCTGATCTTGGTGAGCTGGGTGTTTTTCCGCGCGGGTTCTATCCATGACGCGCTGCTCGTCCTTCAGAAGATCGGCTCCCGACTCGACGAATTGCCGTATTTGCTGACCATCTATCCATTCACGGCCGAGCAGCTAACGGGATTTGGCCTGATCGCCTTCTTGATCGGCTATGAAATTATCGACGAGCGCCGCCCGGTGTTCCAGCGGCTCGCCAATGCGCCGGTCGCGTTGCGCTGGGGCGCCTACTATCTCGGAATCTTCGCTCTGCTGCTGCTGGGACGCTGGCAGGCGAAGGAATTCATCTACATGCAGTTCTGACCCGTCAACGTGCAACCATGAAACAGTTTGGCAAATCGACACTCCTGTTCGTCGCGATCGGTCTTCTGATTTACGCGGCGGTATTTGCCGCGGCCGAGCGGCTTGCCTTCCGCAATGGGCATAGCAACGCGTTCTTCAAGATCGCGACCGCCGAGACGCGCGACTACGACTGGGTGATCCTCGGCGCATCGCACGCCATGCCACTCGATTTCGGCGGTTTCAACGCGTCGATGCAGCGCGAGACAGGCTTGCGCATCCTGAACCTCGCTGCGCAGGGCGCCGGTCCGCTCTATAACCGGTTCGTCCTCGAGTATTTCCTGCGCACGCATCGCACCCGCAATCTGCTCTATGTCGTCGATTCGTTTGCATTCACGTCGCGCGCCTGGAACGAGGACCGCTTCGCCGATGCAAAGCTGATCCGCGGCACGCCTTTTGAGCCGGCAATCGCGCGACTCATGTGGAATTATGTGCGCCGCGACGGCGTCGATCCGCGTGCGCTGCTCGATTACCTCAGCGGATTCTCCAAGATCAACAACCGCGACCGGTTCCAGCGCGATGCCTGGGAAGGGGAAGCGCAGTTTGACCGCGTTTATCCGTCATCCACGACTGCGGTGACCAAGCGCATCGCTTATCTGTATCCGGATGCGACGGCGCCGGCTGTGATCGCGCGCTATCTGCAGGATTTCGCGGGCCTAATCGAAATTGCTCGTCGGCATGGCATCCGTGTCATCGCCATCAAGCTGCCGGTGCCTGCGCTGTTTCGCAATCGGCTCCCCAACGAGGCTGTGTTCGACGCCGCGGCGTCTCGCGTTCTTGGAAGCCATTCTGTGCCGTTACGCGACTTCTCCGCCGCCCTGGACAATCCGCGCCTCTATTTCGACACCGATCATTTGAATCGCGCCGGGGTCACAGAGTTTTTCCAGCGCCAGTTGAAACCACAGCTTGCAACGCCGGGCGGAGCTGAATGAACGCGAAATGGCGCGCCAATGGCTTTCGACCCCCAGACTGCGATCCTGGGGCAGGCGATGAGAATTTCGCGGAGCCGAAATGGGCGCACCACATTTGCAGCATTCGGGCCCAGCAGCACAACGAATTCGCCCTCATAGATGTCGAGGTAGATGTCGCGGAGCGCATCCACTTCGACTTCGCCCATGACATAGACCTTAGACAACCCGCGCCCGCGGAACAGCACGTTCGGCAGGGCACTCGGCGGCAGCGGCAAGGGACACACAAGCGGTTCGCTCTAACGATCGATAGTAGCGCCCGACAATGGCCAAAAGTCTTTGATTTGGATCATGAATTAGTGCGGCGACGCCACTCAAATACCATGTCTACGGGCGGCGGCTGTTGTCCGAGGCAGTATTCGCTGTACAAATGCCCACGCGCTGGCCGACGTGAAAGTTCCTCGGTGCATCCAACGGCAAAGTCGCTGCGGCGACCTGTCTCAAGCAGGTTGAAATGCCCAACGCTTCCTCATCATTCGCCTGGATCTGTGGGCTCAGCGAGTTAGAGGCTCAGGCAACCGGGCATGGCATGGTAGATCGATTTACGACCGCGCAATCCACCGTGGCTATGCGGCGCTGGGGGCCTGCCGCCATTGTGACGCTCGCGGCGATGGCCGCACTGACGGCGCTGACCGCCGACGCGGCGGCTAGGCAACCGCGCCCCGCGCCACCCAAAGAGGCGACGGCTCCGCGCGATGCGGGCGAGCCGATCATGGCGATCGTGTCGATCAAGACCCAGCAAGTCACTTTCTACGACGCCGAGGGCTGGATCCTTCGCGCGCCGGTATCGACCGGCGTCAAGGAACGCGAGACGCCAGCCGGCGTCTTCGCCGTCATCGAGAAGGAAAAGGACCACCACTCGAGCATGTATGACGATGCCTGGATGCCGAACATGCAGCGCATCACCTGGAACGGCATCGCACTGCACGGCGGGCCGCTGCCCGGATATGCGGCCTCGCACGGCTGCATCAGGATGCCTTACGGCTTTGCCGAGAAGCTGTTTGACAAAACGCGGATCGGGATGCGGGTGATCATCGCGCCAAACGACGCGGCCCCGGTCGATTTTTCCCACCCGGCGCTATTGGTGCCTAAAGCGGAGGCCATCGCCGCCGCTCCGGCGCGTGCCGAGACGCTCGCCCGCGAGGCCACGGAAGCCGTCAAGGCCGCCGTCGAGGCGAAGAAAGCCGTCAAGACAACGGCGCGCGAGGCAGCGTCGCTCGCGGCGTCGCTGCGCAAGCTCGAATCGCACAAGCGGAGCGCCGACGCCGCGCTCGCGTCCGCCGACAAGGCGCTCGCCGCTACAAAGACGGACCAAGCCAAGGCGCGGGCCGAGGACCGCAAGCAGAAGGCCGCCGCCAAGGCCGCGGAACTGGGTACCCAGCTCGACACCGCCAGGGCCGACGCGAAGTCCAAACTCGCCGCCGCCGCCGCCGCAAAGGACGCCGCCAAGGCGGCCGAAACCAAGAAGGCCGCGACCGCCAAGGCAGCAACCGAGGGCAAGCTCGCGCTCCAGCCGGTCTCGATCTACATCAGCCGCGCCACGCAGAAGCTTTACGTGCGGCGCAACACGCATAAGCCGTGGCCGGACGGGGGCGAGGTGTTCGATGCGACCATTGAGGTTCCCGTCACGATCCGCGATCCCGACAAGCCGATCGGCACGCATGTGTTCACGGCGATGGCGCGCACCGGCGCCGGCCTTCGCTGGACCGCGGTCACGATCGATGAGGGGGATAACGCCAAGGACGCGCTCGACCGCATCACCATCCCGCAGGATGTGCTCGATCGCATCGCGCCGACTGCATTGCCGCGATCCTCGATCGTCGTCTCGGACGAGCCGCTGAGCGCGCGAGACCAACTACCGCACCGAGTTTGTCGCGGTGCTGAGCAATCAGCCCCAAGGCGGCTTTATAACGCGCAAGCCTACGACCGACGCCCTCGTTGCGAGCGACAACGGCTGGAGCGACGACGGCTTATCTTTTTTCCAGCGCAATGGGAACTTCCAAACTGGCAATGCGCGTTGGCGCGATAACTATTATCGGATACAGCAGGGCAGGCGGTAAGACGAGGCATCTCCGCCTTGCGGGGCAAGCGGACATTGCGAACCGCCCTCACTCGATCACTGAGTTGATCCGTAGTGGAATAAGTCTGAAACGTCCGGTTGCCCGTTCGCGCCGACCGGCTGATCTGGTCGATCCGGCGTGAGTGTGTCGATCATTTCGTCGTCTTGGGCAAAGCGCATCTGCGCCGGATCCTGCAATCATATGCCCGCTATTACAACGACATCAGAACGCACCGGTCATTGGATAAAGATGCTCCGGTCCCTCGTTCGGTTCAGCGAATCGGAAGTATCAAACCGCACCCCATCCTTGGCAGACTTCATCGCCATTACATCCGAGTTTAAGTATTTCGGTACACACAGGCGGCCCGGCGGCTCTCGTTTGATCGACGACAGTTTCTTGCTGCCGCCGCCGACCGGTTTGCTGCCCCGAATTGTTACCTGGCTGCATCGTTTTAGGGCGACAACGGCATGATTGTCGGGCAAGTTCGGCTTGAATCGAATTGTTGGTGCTTTGATACCGCTTTGACGCAGGTCAATGCTTAAATGTTGCTAGCCTGAAACAATTTAATTTCGCATTTCGTTCGACAATTGGGAGAAGCCCTATGCGCAAAATAATTATAGTGGCCATCATGGCCTTGACGCTCGCTGGATGTGAGACGGCGCGGCAAGATCGCGTTATGGGCGGCGCATTGATTGGCGGCGGCAGCGGTGCGTTGATCGGTGGCGTGGCCACGCGCTCCGCAGGCGGAGCACTAGCTGGCGGCGTCATTGGCGCCGCGGCTGGCGCCATTATCGCTGACGCTACGCATCCAGGACGCTGTTACTATCACACGCGGTCCGGCCATCGCCGCTATGTTCGCTGTCGTTGATTTCGATAACGACATTGGAAGCCAGTTCTCGCTTGATGCTGTCGTCCCGGTAAGCGAAGATACTGGAAACCATATATAAGGCGGGCGCGTTCTGTTATCGGGCGCGCCACGACTGTGGGATGTTGATTCAGATCAAGGAGATCGCCCTGAGCGGGGCGTCGCATTAAATGCTGCTGGAGGATGTGTCCTGAGTGATTGCGCCAATATATAAAGGGCTGTCTTAATCGCCTATGTCCCAATTGCCCTCGCGCTCGTTTGCGAGGTTGCGAGGTATCATTGAACAAGCTCTTTTCACGATTGCTGCCAAGACTGGCATCGGCTCCGCCATGGGCCGACGAAGAGGTAATTCGCGAAGAACTTTTCAGCGTCGAGCGCCTTGAACAGCATGCCGAGAGCCTGGCCGCGGCGCAGTCGGTCAGCTCGCAACCGCAGCGAGGCCGACCGCTCGCCGAACGCGTTGGCAATAACGATGAAGCGCTGCTTGACGCTTATCGTGTCATCGCCGCGGCAATCAAAGATAAGCGCGCGATAACACCGGCGGCCGAATGGCTGATCGACAATTTTCATCTCGCGGAAGATCAGATCCGCGAAATCCGCACCGATCTGCCGCCGAGCTATTACCGGCAGCTGCCAAAGCTGGCCGAAGGTCCGTTTGCCGGATATCCGCGTATCTTCGAGGTGGCCTGGGCCTTTGTTGCGCACACCGATAGCCGTTTTGAAGCGGAGATGCTGCGACGCTTCGTGATGGCGTATCAGCGCGTGCAGCCGCTGACGATCGGCGAGTTATGGGCACTCGCAATTACGCTTCGTGTCGTGCTGGTAGAAAATCTACGGCGCTTGGGCGATCTCATCGTCAGCAGTCAGGCCGCGCGCGACGCTGCCGATGCATTGGCCGATCGCTTGCTCGATGCAGTGGGCAAGTCTCAAGGGACGGCGGCCGCTGCCTTGCGGCCGTATACAAATCAACCGCTGATGCGATCCTTTGCGGTTCAGCTCGTGCAACGATTGCGCGATGAAGATCCGGCGACGACGCCGGCCCTGCTGTGGCTGGATGAGCGCCTGAGTTCGCAGGGCACCAATGCCGACGAAATCGTGCGCGAAGAGCATCGCAGGCAGGGCGCCGCGAACGTCACCGTGCGCAATATCGTCACCAGCATGCGGCTCATATCCGAATTGGATTGGGCGGAGTTCTTCGAGAGCATCAGTCTGGTCGATGAGGAGCTACGGGCGGGTAGCGATTTTGCCAACATGGAATTTCCGACGCGCGACAGATACCGCCGCGCCATTGAGCAGTTATCGCGCGGCTCGGCTCATTCGGAAATTGAAGTCGCCAGGGCCGCCATTCTCATTGCAAGGCGCGCTGAGGTTGACCCGCAGGCCGTATCGGCTGAGCCGGATCTCGCGCCAGCGGGATCCCGGGTACTCCCTGATTGGGTTAGGACGTCGCGCATTCGAAGCGAAACTCGGCTTTCGCGCTCCGCTGAAAGATTGGCTGGTGCGCGCGAATGCAGCGGTGGGAATTGGAGGCTATCTCGCGGCTGTCGCGGCCGCCGCCGGGCCTGCTTCTCACGCTGGCATTGCTCGCAGTCGGTATGGCCGGCGCGGCTGGATGGATCCTCGTGCCGCTGACGTTTCTGGGGCTCTTTGTTTCCGTCGATGCTGCGATCACGCTGGTGAACAGGGCGGTCACCCACCGGTTCGGTCCCACGGTGCTTCCTGGGCTCGCATTTCGCGACGGTGTATCAAGCGAATTCCGCACCATCGTCGTCATGCCGACTTTGCTCACGACCAGCGCAACAATCGACGAACTGATCGAGCGTTTGGAAATCCATTATCTCGCCAGCCCGGACGGCGATATCCAATTTGCACTGCTTTCGGACTGGACGGACGCAGCCGCCGAAAACGCCGCGGACGACGACGTGCTTCTAGGCGCGGCGATCGAGGGGATCGCCCGTCTCAACAAACAATACGGGCCGGCCCCCGATGGGCCGCGTTTCTTCTTGTTCCATCGCCGGCGGGTCTGGAACGAAGGCCAGGGCAAATGGATCGGATGGGAACGCAAACGCGGGAAACTGCATGAGTTGAACCGGCTGCTGCGCGGCGCCACCGACACCACGTTCTTGGCCGTGGGTGGCCAATTGCCGCTGGCGCCGGCGGGCGTGCGTTACGTCATCACCCTGGACACCGACACGCGGCTCCCGATTGGCGCCGCAAAGCGCCTGATTGGGAAAATGGCGCACCCGCTCAACCGGCCTAGGCTCGATCCCGTGTCTCACCGTGTGGTCGAGGGCTATGGCGTGCTGCAGCCGCGGGTGACGCCGTCGCTTCCGACCGAGCGGGATGGTTCGGTCTATCAGCGCGTGTTCTCGAGCCCAACCGGCATCGACCCATATGCCGCCGCCGTGTCCGACGTTTATCAGGACCTGTTCGAGGAAGGCTCCTACAGCGGCAAGGGTATTTACGATGTGGATGCCTTCGAGGCCGCTCTCGCCGGCCGTATCGCGGAAAACAGCGTTCTCAGCCACGACCTGTTGGAGGGCATATTTGCCCGCGCGGGATTGGTCTCCGATGTCGAGGTCTTTGAGGACTTTCCGTCGCGTTACGATGTTGCCGCATCGCGCCAGCACCGTTGGGCGCGCGGCGACTGGCAATTGCTTCCTTGGATTTTTGGCAAGGCGACCGGCAGCCTCGGCCGAACCGATATTCCGCCGCTGGGCCGCTGGAAACTCGTGGATAACCTGCGCCGCACCTTTTCGGCCCCGGCAAGTTTCCTCGCGCTCGTGGGCGGGTGGGCCTTGCTGCCGCCCGCAGCCGCCTTGCTTTGGAGCGGCTTCGTTCTGCTTCCCCTTTTGCTGACTGCGTTCTTGCCGCTGATTGCGCGCATTATTCCGCATCGCTCCGGAATTACGGCTGGCAGCCACTTCCGCGCCTTTCGTCTGGAACTCAGAGTGGCCATGCTGCAGTTCGGCCTGCAGGCAGCGTTACTCGCGCACCAGGCCTGGCTGATGGTCGATGCGATCGTCCGCACATTGTCGCGGCTGTACCGGCGTCGAGAATTGTTGGAATGGGTGACCGCCGCAGGGGCAGGCTCCGGCCGTGAGCTTGAGCTCGCCGGCTTCTATCGGCGGATGGCCGGTGCCGTCGTGCTGTCTGTGTGCGGAGCGATCGCCGTCGCTTACGCCGATCGCGAGTCTTTGCTGATTGCAGCACCGTTGCTCGGCGCCTGGATGCTGTCGCCAGCCATCGCCTGGTGGGTAAGCCGGGCGCCACGCCCCGATCAGAGCTCGCTGTCGGACACCGAGGCGGAAAGCTTGCGTCTTACGGCGCGGCGTACCTGGCATTTCTTTGAAACTTTCGTGACGGCGGAAGACCATATGCTTCCTCCGGATAATTTTCAGGAGGACCCCCAGCCGGTGCTCGCGCACCGCACTTCACCGACAAATCTGGGCCTCTATCTTCTCTCGGTCCTTGCCGCGCGGGATTTCGGCTGGCTCGGCATTACGTCGGCCGTCGAGCGATTGGAAGCAACGCTTGGCACAATGACCAAGCTTGAGCAATTCCGCGGCCATTTCTTCAACTGGTATGACACGCGCGATCTTCGTCCACTCGAGCCAAAATACATTTCGTCGGTCGACAGCGGGAATCTTGCCGGGCATCTGATCGTGCTTCGCAGTGCCTGCCGGGAGATGATAGCCGCGCCTGATGATAGGCGCGGAAACGCTCGCCGGAATCGCGGATGCAGTGAAGCTCGCGCGCGTTGCTTTGGAGGCTTTGAGCGGCGACCGACGAATTTCGGAGAAGGCGAGCAGGAAATTTGCGATCGCGCTCGATTCACTCGCGACGTCGTTAACGCCGCCCTTCAAGTCATCGGCGGATTTTGTCGTTCGATTGTCGAGCCTGACACAGCAGTCCGAGGCGCTTACCGGCCTCGCGCGCAGCCTGTTCGGGGAAGGCTATGAAAAAGACTATAGCGACATTCCCGGCATGGCAGACGTGGTGATGTGGACGGGGTCCATTGCTTCTTCGATTGAGGGGCATCAGCGCGATGTCGACAGCTTGCTCTCTTGGGTTCGATCTCACCGTCGACGCCACAATCGTGCAGCCGGCGCTGGCTCTGGCCGATCTGCCCGATCATTGTCAGGCATTGATTGACAAGCTGGCCCAACAGAAAGTCGGCCTCACCTCAAGCGACGCTGTTGATGACATTGCGAAAATTGACCGCCTTATTGCGGCGTTCGAACAATCGGCGGCGACAGCGCAAGCTCTCGTGCGACGAATTGAAAGTCTCGACCAGCTTGCCGGAAAAATGTTCGACGACATGCAATTCGGTTTCCTTTTGGACCCTGCAAGGCAGTTGCTCTCGATCGGCTATCAGTTTGCCGAGGGCGCCTTGGATCCCAGCTGTTACGATTTGCTGGCATCCGAGGCGCGCCTGGCGAGCTTCATCGCGATCGCCAAAGGCGACATCGCGCCGAAACATTGGTTCAAATTGGGGCGCGCCGTCACCCCGATCGACCGCGGTTCGGCCCTGATCTCGTGGTCGGGCTCGATGTTCGAATATCTGATGCCGGAACTGGTAATGCGCGAGCCCGCGGGGAGCCTGTTGCATCAGACGGCCCGGCTGATCGTCAGCCGGCAAATCGAATACGGCGCTCAGCGCGGCGTTCCGTGGGGCATTTCCGAGTCCGCGTATAATTTCCGCGATCTCGAACTCACCTATCAATATTCCAATTTCGGTGTCCCCGGTCTCGGGCTCAAGCGCGGCCTCAGCGAGAATATCGTCGTCGCGCCCTATGCGACGGCGCTGGCATCGATGGTCGAACCGGTGGCTGCGGTGCGGAATTTCTCGCGTCTGGCCGAGGCCGGCGGGTGCGGGCGCTACGGCTGGTATGAGGCGCTGGATTACACGCCCGGGCGCATTCCGGAGGGCAAAAGCGTCGCCGTCGTGCGCGCCTATATGGCGCATCATCAGGGGATGAGCTTGGTCGCTATCGCCAACACGCTGGGCAGCGGAACGATGCGGTCGCGGTTTCACGCCAATCCGATCGTGCAGGCAACGGAGCTTTTGTTGCAGGAAAGACCGCCACGCGATGTCGCCGTCAAATGGGTGCGCGCCGAAGAAGTGAGCCAGACGTCGCAGGTTCGTGAACTGGTGCCGCCGATGTTGCGCCGGTTCCGCTCGCCGCACGATCGCATCCCGCGCAGCCACCTGCTGTCGAACGGCCGCTACGCTGTCATGATCACTGCCGCCGGATCGGGTTACAGCCGCTGGCGCGATCTCGCCGTGTCGCGATGGCGCGAAGATGTCACCTGCGATCCGTGGGGATCGTATGTTTACTTGCGCGATGTCGAGAATGGCGCCGTGTGGTCCGCGGGCTATCAGCCGAGCGGCGCCAAGCCGGACAGTTATGAAGTTGCGTTTTCGGAAGATCGCGTCGAAATCACCAGACGCGATGGCACGCTGGCGACAACGCTAGATGTGGTCGTATCGCCCGAGGATGACGGGGACGTCAGACGTGTGTCGGTCTTTAATCTCGGCGGCCGCACGCGCGAGATCGAAATCACGTCTTATTCCGAGGTCGTGCTGGCGCCTTCGAGCGACGACGCATCGCATCCGGCATTCTCGAAGCTATTTGTGCAAACCGAATTCGTGCCTGAACTCGGCGCCCTGCTGGCGACCCGCCGAAAGCGCGCGCCAAATGAAGCGGCGGTGTGGGCCGCCCATCTGGCGGTCGTGGAAGGCGAGGCCAGCGGCGAGCTGCAGTTCGAGACCGACCGCGCGCGCTTCCTCGGACGCGGTAACAGCGTCCGCTCACCGGTTGCCATTGGCAGCGGTCGGCCACTGTCCAACACTGTCGGCACGGTGCTCGACCCGATCTTCAGCATTCGCCGGCGCGTTCGCATCCCGCCCGGCGCGACCGTTCGGGTCTCATTTTGGACGCTGCTCGCTGAATCGCGCGACGAGGTCATCGGCTTGGCCGATAAGCACCACGATGTCGCGGCGTTTGAACGTGCCGCTACCCTGGCATGGACCCAGGCACAGGTGCAGCTCCATCATCTCGGAGTAACGCCGGACGAGGCACACCTCTTCCAGCGCCTTGCCAATCGCGTCCTATACTCGGACCTCACGCTGCGGCCGTCGCCTGAAATCCTCAAGCGGAACGAGCTCGGACCATCGGCGCTTTGGGCGCACGGCATCTCCGGCGATTTGCCGATTGTGCTCTGCCGAATCCACGAGGCAGAGCACCTGGAGACCGTGCGTCAATTGATCCGCGCGCATCACTACTGGCGGATGAAGGATCTCAAAGTTGACCTGGTGATCGTCAACGAGAGAACCACCTCTTATACCCAGGATCTGCAATCCGCTTTGGAGTCGATCGTCCGAGTTGACCAGGCGCGAATACCCGAGCGCCGAAAAGGGACCGTGTTTCTGCTGCGCGCCGACTTGCTGTCCGCCGAGGTGCGTGACCTGCTGCAGACGGTGGCGCGCGTCGTGATCGTGAGTCGGCGCGGCGGGCTTGCCGAGCAGGTCAAGCGTCTGCAGGAAATCGCTCCCGCCGCTGAACCGCCGCGGCCGGCGCCGCGAAGCGGCGCTCCTTCCGAGTTCGTCGCGCCGCCGCCGCTCGAATTCTTCAACGGCATCGGCGGGTTTGATCGGGACGGACGGGAATACGTCACCATTCTCGACGGCGATCAGGTGACGCCGGCGCCGTGGGTGAATGTCGTCGCCAACCCTTCGTTCGGCTTCCAAGTCTCCGCCGAGGGCAGCGGTTACACCTGGTCGGTCAATAGCCGCGAGAATCAGCTCACGCCTCGATCGAACGATCCGGTCAGTGACAGCCCCGGCGAGGCGATCTATGTGCGCGACCAGGATAGTGGCGAAGTCTGGACGGCGACAGCGCTTCCCATCCGCAACGACGCGTCCCGATACATTGCCAGACATGGCCAGGGCTACAGCCGCTTCGAGCACGTGTCGAATGGCATTGCGCTCGATCTTCTGCAGTTCGTGCCGCTCAACGATCCGGTCAAGATTTCCAGGCTGAAGATCAAGAACGTCTCGGGCCGCCGCCGGCGGCTCTCGATAACGGCCTACGTAGAGTGGGTGCTCGGGCCTTCGCGCGCCGCTTGCGCACCCTATGTCGTCACCGAGGTCGATCCGAAAACCGGGGTAATGCTCGCGCGCAATCCGTGGCGTATGGAGTTCGGCTCGCGGGTGGCCTTCGCCGATCTGGCTGGCCGGCAACAGTCGTGGTCGGGTGATCGCACCGAGTTTATAGGCCGGAACGGCAGCTTCGCTTTGCCGGCCGCGCTCGCCGGTCGCAATCCGCTGTCCAACCGGGTCGGCGCCGGTCTCGACCCGTGCGGCACTCTGCAAACCGCGGTCGAAATCCCGGCCAACGGCGAAGTCGAAATTACATTTTTGCTGGGTGAGGCCGCGAGCGGAACGGAAGCCGTATTGTTGGCCGAACGCTATCGCGCCGCCGACCTCGATGCAGTCTTCAGCGATGTCGGCAAATTCTGGGACCGGACGCTCGGCGCGGTGCAGGTCCGCACCCCGGATCGCGCGATGGATATTTTGCTGAACCGCTGGCTTTTATACCAAACGCTTGTGTGTCGGCTATGGGCGCGGTCAGGCTTTTACCAGGCTAGTGGTGCTTATGGCTTCCGCGATCAGTTGCAGGACGGAATGGCGCTTTGCCTGTCGCAGCCTGAGCTGACGCGCGAACATCTGCTGCGCGCCGCCGCCCGGCAGTTCATCGAGGGTGACGTGCAACATTGGTGGCTGCCGTCCTCAGGCAAGGGCATTCGCACGCGCGTTTCCGATGATCTGCTCTGGTTGCCCTATGCCGCGGCACAATATGTCACCGCGACGGGCGACGCGGCCGTCCTCGACGAGCAAATCCCGTTTCTCGACGGAATGATGCTCGCGGCCGGCGAACACGATGCGTTTTTCCAGCCCATGCCCTCGGAGGAGCGGGCGACGCTGTTCGAACACTGCGCGCGCGGTCTCGATCGCAGCCTTGCGGTCGGGCGGCACGGACTGCCGCTGATCGGCGGCGGCGATTGGAACGACGGCATGAACCTGGTCGGCGCTGCCGGCCAGGGTGAAAGCATATGGCTGGGCTGGTTTCTGTGCGCCACCATCGCCAATTTCGTCGCCTTCGCGGAACAACGGGGTCAGCACGAGCGGGCTGCAATCTGGCGCAAGCATGCCGCCTCGTTGCGCGAGGCCCTCGAGCGTGACGGTTGGGATGGCGACTGGTATCGCCGCGGCTATTTCGACGATGGAACGCCGCTCGGCTCGGCATCGAGCAGCGAGTGCCGCATCGACTCGATTGCCCAGTCATGGGGCGTGATCTCGGGGGCGGCAGACCCGGCCCGCGCCGTGCGCGCCATGAAGGCGGCCGACGAAAACCTCGTCTTGCGCGATGAGGGGCTGGCGCTGCTATTCACACCGCCCTTCGATCGAAGCACGCCTGACCCCGGTTACATCATGGGTTATCCGCCCGGCATCCGCGAGAACGGCGGTCAATATACCCATGCGGCGATCTGGTCGGTGCAAGCGCTGGCCAAGCTTGGCGATGGCGACAAGGCGGCCGAGTTGCTGTCGCTCCTCAATCCGATCAATCACGCGCGCACTTGGGCCGAGGCGCAGCGCTACAAGGTCGAGCCCTATGTGGTTTGCGCGGATGTCTACTCCGTTGCGCCTCACGTCGGACGCGGCGGTTGGACATGGTACACGGGATCGTCCGGATGGATGTATCGGGCGGGTCTCGAATCGATTTTGGGTTTCACCGTTGAGGGCAACACCTTGCGGTTCGACCCGTGCATTCCCCGTGCATGGCGAGAATTTGAAATCGTATTTCAACACCGCACAGCCCGCTATGAGGTGTCAGTCGACAATCTAGCCGGCGTTTGCCGCGGCATTGTCCGCCTGGAATTGGATGACCAGGCGCTGCCGGATGGCACATCGCACGTCACGCTGGTGGATGACGGCGCCACCCATCGTGTTCGGGTGATCCTCGGATGACGCGTTTGCGGCGCGTCACACGCCAGAGCATTGTCAAAAGATGCTCGCGGCGCGGCTAGGCCGCCTTGGGGTCCGGTATATGGCGCACGCTGTGATTATGGCTCACGGTACACGCCTGCTCACGCCCGCACTTGATGCAGACGAATATCTCGTTGTCCAAATCAAGGGTGCGATTGGCTGACTCAATCTGCTTGAGTCGCAATTCGCCACCACAGACGTTGCAGCGTGACGAGGGCGGCGGCTCGACAAGGGTGCGCATAGGATTTCCTTTCGCCCGATGTGTTTCGCACTATGGGAACGGGACGCTCAAAAGGGTCCCGACTGAAAGGATTTAATTAAAAGTCCGAACGTCTTGGGCTGACGTTTCGGAAAATATAAAGCTGCACGCTTAAGAAGGGAGAGTCCAATCACTTATTTGCGCTTCAGGACCATGGTGACCGCGCAGAAGCATCGACGTACCGCACCCGTGGCGCTTGCGTGCCGATTGCGCTGAATTCAAGAGAAGCGCGCTAGGATCGGGTTGAGAATGCCAGTCTTTTGTTGACCCCGGCGGCCTAATCCGGCGCGCCAGTGGACACCGAGATATTCTCGCTACAGGTTTTGCATATTAGCCGTCAATCAGCGAATTGGGCTTGGCAAATCGCTCCAGTGCCGATGCGTTTTCGATGACGATGTCGCGGCCCGAACTTTTCACGCCGTATTTCGCCAGCAGCGCGAAGTTTCGCGACAGGTTCTCCGGCGTCATCCCCAGGCGCGACGCCAGCGTGCGCTTGTCGAACGTCATTTCAAAGCATTGCCGGCCGCCCTGGCGGGCGTCGGTCTGCAGGATCCAGTTCGCCAGCCGCTCGGCCCCGGTGCGCAGTTTCTCGTTCTTGAGCGAGCGCACGACGCCGCGGTAGCGCAAGGCGAGTTCATTGACGATGGCGCGGGCGAAAGCGGCGTCGCAGCCAAACACGTCGCGTACGGTCTTGGCCGGGATCATGAGAACTTGCGCCGGCGTCAGCGTGCGGGCCGATTTGAGATAGACTTCGTCACGGATCACTGCCGCCAGGATAAATGTCGTCACCGGCCGCATGATCTCGATCGTGGTTTCATGCCCGTCATGGGCGCAAAACATTTCGACCGAGCCCTCGACCACGATGTGCAGGAAATCGGGCGGGTTGCCTTCATCGATCAGCGCGACGCGCTGGGGGAAGCGCTGGAGAAATGCGGCGCTCAGCAGTTTCCCGAAATTTTCCTCGCTCATGTCGCAGAACAGCGGCAGCGCGCGGATGAGTTCGCAATCGGATTGACGCACGGTCGGCTCCTCGGTCGCGGGCAATCTAAGCGGTTTCGGTAACGTTATGCCGGCTGGCGGCTTTTGACTTGATCAAGATCAAATCGAAGTCCATCCAAAGTCAAAGCGAAGTACGACATAAGTAAAGCAAAATTGTCGCAGCAGTATTCATAGTCGATTTGATAAACCTCAAAGCATAGGCGGCGAGTCCCGGCTTTTGTCGACGCAGACAATTGATGTTCGACAAGAACGGGGCGCAAAATGCAATCGCAATCGGCTGCCGGTGTCGCGGGACAAGGCCGCGCACTCTGGATGTCCACCATTGCCTTCACCGTGTGCTTCGCGGTGTGGACCATCTTCGCCATTATCGGCATTCAGATTAAACAGCAGCTCGGCCTCAACGAGACCCAGTTCGGTCTTCTGGTCGGCACGCCGATCCTCACCGGCTCGATCGTTCGCATCTTCCTCGGCATCTGGACCGATCAGATCGGCGGACGCCGCGTCTACACGGTGGTGATGCTGGCGGCGGCGGTCGCGACCTTCCTGCTGGTCTATGCGCACGACCTACGTTCAGTTCTTGATCGCAGCGCTCGGCGTCGGCATTGCCGGCGGTTCGTTCGCGGTCGGCATCGCCTATGTGTCGCGCTGGTATCCGGCGGAGAAGCAGGGCACGGCGCTCGGCATTTTCGGCGCCGGCAATGTCGGCGCCGCCGTCACCAAGTTTTGCGCGCCGTTCGTCCTGGTTGCCTATGGCTGGCAGGTGACCGCGCAGGTCTGGGCCACCGCGATCGCGGTCATGGCGATCGTATTCTGGTTCACCACCAAGGAAGACCCGGTCGAAATGGCGCGGCGCGCCAAAGGCGAGCGCCCGCGTAGCGCCTGGCTCGAACTCGAACCGCTGAAGAACATCCAGGTCTGGCGGTTCTCGCTCTATTACTTCTTCGCCTTCGGCGCCTTCGTCGCGCTGTCGCTCTGGCTGCCGCGCTATCTGATGGGCGTCTACAAGCTCGACATCGAAACCGCCGGCATGCTGGGCGCGGCCTATTCGATTCCGGCGAGCCTGTTCCGCGCCTATGGCGGCGTGCTCGCCGACCGCTATGGCGCGCGCCGCATCATGTACTGGATGTTCAGCGTCTCGGCGGTGATCACGTTCATCCTGGCCTATCCGCCCACCGACTATGTCGTGCAGGGCATGAAAGGGCCGATCCATTTCCACATGGCGACCGGCGTGGTCACCTTTGTTTCGCTGATGTTCGTGCTCGGCTTCTTCATGAGCCTGGGCAAAGCGGCGGTCTACAAGCACATCCCGGTCTACTACCCGGACAATGTCGGCTCGGTCGGCGGCCTGGTCGGCATGATCGGCGGTCTCGGCGGTTTCGTGCTGCCGATCGCCTTCGGCGTGCTCAACGATCTGACCGGCATCTGGACCAGCTGCTTCATGCTGCTGTTCCTGGTCGCCGGCATTTCATTGTTGTGGATGCATATCTCCATCCGGCAGCATGGAAGGCGAAGCGCTCGCGGGCGGGCTCGAGAAGTTGCCCGAATTCCCCGAGATGGCGCCGATCCACGAAGAAAAACACGAAGGCGCGCTTGCCGGCCACGTCTTGGCGGAATGGAAACCGGAGGATCCGGCGTTCTGGGCCAGCAAAGGGCCGCGCCATCGCCCGGCGCAATCTCTGGATCTCGATCCCGGCGCTGCTGCTGGCCTTCGCGATCTGGATGGTGTGGTCGGTGGTCGTCGCCAAGCTGCCGGCGGTCGGCTTCAAGTTCACCACCGATCAGTTGTTCTGGCTGGCGGCCATGCCCGGACTGTCGGGCGCGACGCTGCGCATCTTCTATTCGTTCATGCCGCCGATCTTCGGCGGACGTTTGTGGACTTCCGTTTCGACCTGGTCGCTGATGATCCCGGCGGTCGGCATCGGCCTTGCGGTGCAGAGCCCCGACACGCCCTACATCTTCTTCCTGTCGCTGGCGTTGCTGTGCGGCTTCGGCGGCGGCAACTTCGCCTCCTCGATGGCGAATATCAGCTTCTTCTTCCCGAAAGCGGAGAAGGGCAACGCGCTGGCGCTCAATGCCGGGCTCGGCAATCTCGGCGTCAGCGTGGTGCAGTTCGTCATTCCGCTGGTGATCACCACCGGCGTGTTCGGCTGGCTCGGCGGCGAGCCGCAGGTCGCCACCGGCGCCACCAAGCTGTGGCTGCAGAACGCCGGCTTCATCTGGGTGCCGTTCATCGCGATCGCCGCGTTCGCGGCCTGGTTCGGCATGCACGACATCGCCGACATGCGGGCCTCGTTCGCCGATCAGGCGGTGATCTTCAAGCGCAAGCACAACTGGCTGATGTGCTGGCTCTATACCGGCACCTTCGGCTCGTTCATCGGCTATTCGGCGGGCTTTCCGCTGCTGGCCAAGACCATGTTCCCGCAGGTCGACTCGCTCAAGTTCATCTTCCTCGGGCCGCTGGTCGGCGCGCTGTCGCGCTCGGCCACCGGCTGGCTGTCGGATCGCTACGGCGGCGGCCGCGTCACCTTCTGGGTGTTCGCACTGATGATCGCGGCGGTCGCCGGCGTTCTCTACTTCCTCGGCATCAAGGATCAAGCCGGACGCGTTCTGGGGCTTCTTCGCGATGTTCATGATCCTGTTCTTCGCCACCGGCGTGGGCAATGCCTCCACGTTCCAGATGATCCCGGCGATCATGCGCGTGGAAATCTCGCGGCTTGAGCCCGGCATGAATCCGGCCGCGCGCTTGCGGCAGGGCGAGATGGAGTCGGCGGCGATCATCGGCTTCACCTCGGCGGTCGCGGCCTACGGCGCCTTCTTCATTCCGAAGGCCTACGGCACGTCGATCTCGCTCACCGGCGGTCCGGAAATGGCGCTGTGGGGCTTCATGGCGTTCTACGTGACCTGCGTCGCCATCACCTGGGGCTTCTACACCCGCCGCGGCGGCCTGCTGCACGACATCGAGCGTGGCCGCTCGCTGCCGCCTGCCGCCACCGCAACCGGCCGAATGAAGGACGTTAGACCATGAGCCACTTTCTCGACCGCCTGACGTTCTTCAATCGCGGCGCCGTCAGTTTCTCCGACGGCCACGGCATCACCACCAACGAGGACCGGCGCTGGGAGGACGGCTATCGCAAGCGCTGGCAGCACGACAAGATCGTGCGCTCGACCCATGGCGTGAATTGCACCGGATCGTGCTCCTGGAAGATTTACGTCAAGGGCGGCATCGTCACCTGGGAGACGCAGCAGACCGACTATCCGCGCACGCGGCCCGATCTGCCGAACCACGAGCCGCGCGGCTGCGCGCGCGGCGCGAGCTACAGCTGGTATCTCTATTCCGGCAACCGCGTGAAATATCCGCTGGTGCGCTCGCGGCTGCTCAAGCTGTGGCGCGAGGCGCGGGTGCTGATGACGCCGGTCGCGGCCTGGAAATCGATCGTCGAAAATCCGGACAAGCGCGCCTCCTACGTGCAGAAGCGCGGGCTTGGCGGCTTCGTCCGTTCGACCTGGGAAGAGGTCAACGAACTCATCGCCGCGGCCAACGCCTACACGGTGAAAAGCTACGGGCCGGATCGCGTGTTCGGCTTCTCGCCGATCCCGGCGATGTCGATGGTGAGCTATGCCGCCGGCTCGCGTTATCTGTCGCTGCTCGGCGGCGTCTGCATGTCGTTCTACGACTGGTATTGCGACCTGCCGCCGGCCAGCCCGCAGACCTGGGGCGAGCAGACCGACGTGCCGGAAAGCGCCGATTGGTACAATTCGAGCTTCCTCATTTTGTGGGGATCGAACGTGCCGCAAACGCGCACGCCCGACGCTCATTTCTATACCGAGGCCCGCTACAAGGGCGCCAAGAGTGTCGTGATCTGCCCGGATTATTCCGAAGCCTCGAAATTCGCCGATCTCTGGATCTCGCCGAAGCAGGGCACCGATGCCGCGCTCGGCATGGCGATGGGCCACGTCATCCTGCGCGAATTCCATGTCGACCGGCAGGCCCAATATTTCCAGGACTACGCCCGGCAATACACCGACATGCCCATGCTGGTGCGGCTGGTGAAGCAGGGCGCGCATTATGTGCCGGAGCGCTTCATTCGCGCCTCGGATGTCATGAAGTCGTGCGGCGAGGCCAACAATCCCGAATGGAAGACGCTGGCCTATGACGAAAAAACCAACGCCATCGTCGTGCCGAAGGGCTCGGTCGGCTTCCGTTGGGGCGAGAAGGGCAAGTGGAATCTCGAGGAAAAGGCCTCGGGCGGTCAAGACACCAAGCTGCGGCTATCGCTGGCCGACGTCAAAGACGACGTCGCCGCCGTCGGCTTTCCCTATTTCGGCAACCGCGAGCACGACCACTTCCTCGGCACCGATCATCCCGGCGTGCTGGTCCGCAATGTGCCGGTGAAGAAACTGCAACTGGTCGAGGGCGAGACGCTGGTCGCGTCGGTCTACGATCTGTTCGTCGCCAACTACGGCGTCGATTGCGGGCTCGGCGGCGAGCATCTCGCCAAGAGCTACGACGACCTGGAGCCCTACACGCCCGCCTGGGCGGAAAAGATCACCGGCGTGCCGCGCGATCAGATCATCACCACGGCGCGCGAGTTCGCGCTCAACGCCGAGAAGACCAAGGGCCGGTCGATGGTGATCGTCGGCGCCGGTCTGAACCACTGGTACCACATGGATATGAACTACCGCGGCATCATCAATATGCTGGTGATGTGCGGATGCGTCGGCCAATCCGGCGGCGGCTGGTCGCATTATGTCGGCCAGGAAAAGCTGCGGCCGCAGACCGGCTGGCTGCCGCTGGCGTTCGGTCTCGATTGGAGCCGGCCGCCGCGGCAGATGAATTCGACCTCGGCGTTTTACGCCCACACCGATCAGTGGCGCTACGAGACGCTCGATGTGTCCGAGATCCTCTCGCCGACCGCGCCGGCGGGTCCGT
Source organism: uncultured Alphaproteobacteria bacterium (assembly GCA_963825015.1). Classification (GTDB taxonomy): domain Bacteria; phylum Pseudomonadota; class Alphaproteobacteria; order Rhizobiales; family Xanthobacteraceae; genus Pseudolabrys. The sequence continues at coordinate 24,615 of CAWGRN010000015.1, forward strand.
GGGACGGCGCATTGATCGACTACAACGTGCGCGCCGAGCGCATGGGCTGGCTGCCGTCGGCGCCGCAGCTTCAGGCCAATCCGCTCGAGGTTTCCAAACAGGCCGCGGCGTCAGGCCTGGAAGCGAAGGACTATGTCGCCAAGGCATTGAAATCCGGCGAATTGAAACTGGCCTGCGACGACCCGGACAATCCGAAAAACTGGCCGCGCAATATGTTCATCTGGCGCTCCAATCTGTTGGGCGCGTCCGGCAAGGGCCACGAGTATTTCCTCAAGCACCTGCTTGGGCACCAAGCACGGCGTGATGGGCAAGGACCTTGGCCAGGACGGCAAGAAGAAGCCGATGGAGGTCGTGTGGCACGACGAGGCGCCGGAAGGAAAGCTCGACCTGCTGGTCACGCTCGATTTCCGCATGTCCACCACCTGCATGTATTCCGACATCGTGCTGCCGACGGCGACCTGGTACGAGAAGAACGATCTCAACACCTCCGACATGCATCCCTTCATTCATCCGCTGACTTCGGCGGTCGATCCGGTCTGGGAAGCCCGCAACGATTGGGAGATCTACAAAGGCATCGCCAAGGCGTTTTCGGAGGTCGCGCCCGAAGTGCTCGGCGTCGAAAAGGACGTGGTGCTGACGCCGATCATGCACGACACGCCGGCCGAGATCGCGCAGGCCTTCGACGTCAAGGATTGGAAGAAGGGCGAAATCGATCCGATCCCCGGCAAGACCATGCCGGCGGTGACCGTGGTCGAGCGCGACTATCCCAATCTCTACAAGCGATTCACCTCGCTCGGACCGCTGATGGCCAAGCTCGGCAACGGCGGCAAGGGCATGAGCTGGAACACCGAGCACGAAGTCGACTTCCTCAAGAAACTCAACGGCGCCGTCACCGAGGAGGGCGCCAGCAAAGGCCTGGCGCGGATCGAAAGCGACATCGATGCCTGCGAAGTCATCTTGAGTCTTGCGCCGGAGACCAACGGCGAGGTTGCGGTGAAGGCCTGGGCCTCGCTCGGCACCTTCACCGGGCTTGACCATGGCCATCTCGCCATTCCGAAGGAGGACGAGAAGATCCGGTTCCGCGATATCGTCGCGCAGCCGCGCAAGATCATCTCCTCGCCGATCTGGTCGGGGCTGGAGTCCGAAAAGGTCTGCTACAACGCCGGCTATACCAACGTGCACGAGTTGATCCCGTGGCGCACGCTCACCGGCCGCCAGCAGCTCTATCAGGATCATTTGTGGATGCGGGCCTTCGGCGAAGGCTTCTGCGTCTATCGCCCGCCGATCGATACCAAATCGGTCAATCCGATCATCGACCGCAAACCGAATGGCAATGACGCGGTCATTCTCAACTTCATCACGCCGCACCAGAAGTGGGGCATCCACTCGACCTATACCGACAATCTTCTGATGCTGACGCTGTCGCGCGGCGGACCTTGCGTATGGATCAGCGAGATCGACGCCAAGAAGGCCGGCATCGTCGACAACGACTGGATCGAGGCGTTCAACACCAACGGCGCGCTGGTGGCGCGCGCGGTGGTGTCGCAACGCGTCAAGCAGGGCATGTGCATGATGTACCATGCGCAGGAGAAGATCGTGAACGTGCCGGGCTCGGAGATGACCGGGCAGCGCGGCGGCATCCACAATTCGGTGACCCGCACGGTGCTCAAGCCGACCCATATGATCGGCGGTTACGTCCAGCAATCCTATGGCTTCAACTATTACGGCACGGTCGGATCCAACCGTGACGAATTCGTCGTCGTGCGCAAGATGTCCAAGGTCGATTGGCTCGACAAGCCGACCGCCGATCAACCCGACCCGGTGCCCGTCGCGCACAAGCTGGAGGCCGCAGAATGAAGATCCGCGCTCAAATCGCGATGGTGCTCAATCTCGACAAGTGCATCGGGTGCCACACCTGTTCGGTGACCTGCAAGAACGTCTGGACCAACCGCGAAGGCATGGAATACGCCTGGTTCAACAACGTCGAGACCAAGCCCGGCATCGGCTACCCGAAAGACTGGGAAAACCAGAAACGCTGGAACGGCGGCTGGCGGCGCAAGAAAAACGGCAAGATCGAACCGCGGATCGGCTCGAAGTGGCGGGTGCTGGCGAACATCTTCGCCAATCCCGATCTGCCGGAGATCGACGACTATTACGAGCCCTTCACCTTCGACTACGAGCACCTGCAGAAGGCGCCGGAAATGGCGGCGATGCCGACCGCGCGCCCGCGTTCGCTGATTTCCGGCGAACGCATGGAGAAGATCGAATGGGGCCCGAACTGGGAGGAAATCCTCGGCGGCGAATTCGCCAAGCGCTCGAAGGATTACAATTTCGAGGGCGTGCAAAAGGAAATTTACGGCGAGTTCGAAAACACCTTCATGATGTATCTGCCGCGGCTGTGCGAACACTGCCTCAATCCGACCTGTGTCGCGGCTTGCCCCTCCGGCGCCATCTACAAGCGCGAGGAAGACGGCATCGTGCTGATCGATCAGGACAAGTGCCGCGGCTGGCGCATGTGCGTGTCGGGCTGCCCCTACAAGAAGATCTATTACAACTGGTCGAGCGGCAAATCCGAGAAATGCATCTTCTGCTATCCGCGCATCGAAGCGGGCCAGCCGACGGTGTGCTCGGAGACATGCGTTGGACGCATACGATACCTCGGCGTCGTTTTGTACGACGCCGACCGCATCGAGGAAGCGGCGAGCGTGCCCGACGAACAGGACCTTTACGAGGCCCAACTCGGCGTCTTCCTCAATCCGCATGACCCGGCGGTGATCGCGCAGGCGCGCGCCGATGGCATCGCGGAAAACTGGCTGGAAGGCGCCCGCCGCTCGCCGGTCTACAAAATGGCCATGGAGTGGAAGGTCGCGTTCCCGCTCCACCCGGAATATCGAACGTTGCCAATGGTTTGGTACGTGCCGCCGCTGTCGCCGATCCAGTCGGCCGCTGCCGCCGGCAAGATCGGCCACGACGGCGAAATGCCGGACGTTCGCTCGCTGCGCATCCCGCTCAAGTACCTCGCCAATCTTCTAACCGCCGGCAAAGAGGAGCCGGTCGCGCTGGCTCTTGAGCGCATGCTCGCGATGCGCGCCTACATGCGGGCCAAGACCGTCGACGGCGTGATCGACGAGCATATCGCCAAACGGGTCGGCCTCACCGGCGCGGCGATCGAGGACATGTACAAATATATGGCGATCGCCAACTACGAGGATCGCTTCGTGATCCCGACCGCGCACCGCGAGGTCAACGAAGACGCCTTCGATCTGCGCGGTTCCTGCGGCTTCTCGTTCGGCAACGGCTGCTCGGGCGGCGCCACCGAAACCAATCTGTTCGGTTCGCCAAAGCGTGCCAAGACGCCGATGGAGGTCATGTGATGAGCAAGACCTTCAAGGCGCTGTCCGCGTTGCTGGTTTATCCGACCGCCGAATTGCAGCAGGCCTGCGGTGAAATCAGCGAGGTGATCGAGGCTGCAGGGATGATCCCGGCGTCCATCCGCAAACGGCTTCACACATTGATCACCGAACTTGCCACCGGCGACATCTACGATTTGCAGGAGCGTTATGTGCTGCTGTTCGACCGCACCCGCACGCTGTCGCTGCACATGTTCGAGCACGTGCATGGCGAGAGCCGCGACCGCGGCCAGGCCATGATCGATCTCAAGGCTCAATATGAGAACCACAACCTGTTCATGAGCGCGGCCGAATTGCCGGATTTCGTGCCGCTGTTCCTGGAATATCTCTCGATGCTGCCGGCGCAGGAGGCTTGCGACACGATCGCGCAGCCCGCGCACATCTTCGCCGCCATGGCGGAGCGGCTGCGCAAGCGTAAATCGTCCTACGAAGCGGTGTTCCGCGCTTTGGTCGCGCTCGCCGCGGCCAAGCCGAAGGATGACGAAGTCTCGGCTTTGCTCACGCTGCCCGATCCGGACGCCAACGATCTGGCGGCGCTCGATGCCGCCTGGGAGGCCGAGGCCGTCACGTTCGGCCCCGGTGCTTCGGATGGCTGCAAGGACGGACTGATCGCCCGGGTCCGCGGCGGAATGCGTCCCGCGCCCGACATGCCGTCCGCCACCCGCACAACGCCACGCCCATAAGGAAACGGTCATGGAACTGATCACCTACATCGTCTTCGGCTGGTATCCTTATTTGTGCCTGACCGTGTTCCTGCTCGGCAGTTGGGTGCGCTTCGACCGCGAGCAGTACACCTGGCGCAGCGGATCGAGCCAGCTTCTGCGCCGGCGGCAACTGATGTGGGGCTCCAATCTGTTCCACGTCGGCATTCTCGTCATCTTCATGGGCCATTTCGTCGGCTTGCTGACGCCGATCTGGGTGTTCGACACGCTCGGCATTTCGCACACGTTCAAGCAATGGATGGCGATTTCGGTCGGCGGCGTCGCCGGCGCATTCTGCTTCATCGGCATCACGCTGCTGGTGCATCGACGGCTGTTCGACGCGCGCATCCGCACCACCTCGTCGTTCGGCGATATCGCGATCCTGCTGATGCTCTATGCCCAGCTCACGCTTGGGCTGATGACCATCGGCGTCTCGCTCAATCACCTCGACGGCCATGAGATGGTGAAGTTCATGACCTGGGCGCAGGGCATCCTCACGCTGCAGCCGGGCATTTCGGCGATCCTTGCCGACGTGCATCCGATCTTCAAGCTGCACCTGTTTCTCGGGATGACGATCTTCCTGGTGTTCCCGTTCACCCGCCTGGTGCACATCTGGAGCGCACCGATCTGGTACCTCGGCCGGCGCGGCTATCAGGTGGTGCGCACGCGCGGCCCGCGCGGACCGGTCTCGGCGGAGTGGCCGCGATGACGACCTGCTCAGCCCACGCGCAAATCCCGGCCGGCAAGCCGGCGGCCGTCAGCGTCAACGGCATTGCGATTGCGCGCGACGCGATCGTGCGCGAGATGCAGCATCACCCGGCGGGAAAGCCGATCGCCGCCTGGCAGCAAGCCGCGCGCGCGCTGGTCATTCGCGAACTGCTGCTGCAGCGGGCGCGCGTGATCGAGCTGGCGCCCGAGCCGATCAGCGACGAGGCGGGACGGCGCGAGACCGACGAGGAGGCGCTGATGCGCGGCGTCGTCGAGCGCGAAGTCACCGTGCCCGAGCCGGACGATGAAACCTGCCGGCGCTATTACGACCGCAATGGCGCGCGCTTCCGCTCGCCCGACATCTACGAGGCCGCGCACATCCTGTTTGCGGCCTTGCCCACGGACCGTGAGGCCTATGCGCAAGCGCAAGCCGATGCCGAAGGCGTGCTGGCGGCGTTGCTCGAGCGGCCGGAATCTTTCGCCGCCATGGCGCAGGCCTATTCGCGCTGTCCGTCGGCGGCGCAGGGCGGCAATCTCGGGCAGATCACGGCCGGGCAAACGACGCCCGAGTTCGAGAAGGCGCTCGATGGCGCTTTCGCCGGGCGACCTCTGCGCCGCGCCGGTCGCGACGCGTTACGGCTTTCACATCATCCGGCTCGACCGCAAGCATGAGGGCCGGATGTTGCCCTATGAAGTCGTCGCCGATCGCATCGCCGATTATCTGCGCGACAGCGTGCGGCGGCGCGCCGATGCGCAATACATCGCGCGGCTGGTGACGGCGGCGAAGATCGAAGGCATCGAGCTGACCGGCGCGGATGCGCTGCGCGTGCATTAGGGAATGACCATCATGCTCGGCGATATTCTGGCCCGGTTGACCGATGAGACGACCGCGATCGAAACAATTCTCGGCGCCGGCGATTTGGCGCTGCTGGCGGCGGTGAAAGCAGCAGGCCGACGCCGACGGGCTCGATCTCGGCGCCTGTGTCGTGCAAACCGTGCAGCGCTATACGAACGAAGCCAACGACGAGGAATGGGTCACGTTGATTGGGCTGATGAACCGCACGGATGACCCCAGCGCGATTTGTCTCAAGCGGGCCTTCGAGCATTCGTTTACGCAGCTGCCGGGGGCAGGTGGCGGCGTGGATGTCCTATGAGTGGAATTCCTCGTCTGCGCGATTATCGCGGCCCGGTTTTGCTGTCCTACGGCTTCCGGCCGTTTTTTCTGTTCGGCGCCATTTATGCGGGGCTTGCCATTCTTGCCTGGCTGCCGATGTTCAGCGGCGAGCTGGAATTGTCGACGGCATTTTCGCCGGTCGACTGGCATGTCCACGAAATGCTGTACGGCTATCTGCCGGCGGTGGTGACCGGCTTTCTGCTCACCGCCATTCCGAACTGGACCGGACGCTTGCCGATCCAGGGCATGCCTTTGCTCGTGCTGTTCTCGGTATGGCTGGCGGGCCGTGTCGCCGTCACCTTCTCCGCCGAAATCGGCTGGCTGGCGGCCGCGATTATAGACGTCGGCTTTCTGGTTCTGGTCGTCGCCGCTACCACGCGCGAGATCGTTGCCGGCAAGAATTGGCGAAATCTCCGGGTCGTCGGTCTGGTCACGTTGCTGCTCGCCGGCAACATCGCGTTTCATGTCGAGGCCCACGTCCAGGGCACGGCGGAATACGGCGCCCGCATCGGCATCGCCGCCATCGTCCTGCTCATCGTGGTGATCGGCGGCCGTATCGTTCCGAGCTTTACGCGAAACTGGCTGGCGCGCGAGAACCCGGGCAGGTTGCCGGCGCCGTTCGCGCGCTTCGATGCCGCGGTGATCGGCGTTAGTGCCGCGACGCTGGCACTGTGGGTCGCGCAACCATTGGGGCTCGCGACCGCAGCCGCGCTCGCCGCTACGGCCGTGCTGAATATCGTGCGACTGGCCCGCTGGGCGGGGGATCGAACCTGGCGCGACCGTTTGGTTCTGATTCTGCACGTCGGTTACGCTTTCGTACCGCTCGGATTTCTGCTCGCAAGCGCGGCGGCGCTCGACCTCGTTGTGACCAGCGCCGGGATTCATGCCTGGACGGTCGGGGCGGCCGGCACCATGACGCTCGCGGTGATGACCCGCGCCAGCCTCGGCCATACCGGCAACGCGCTGACCGCCTCGGCGATGACGCAAGCGATCTATGCGGCCGTCGCCATCGCCGCGATCGCACGGATTTGCGTTTCATTGGATCCGGCATCGAGCGAGACGCTGCTGCCCATCACGGTCTTCGCCTGGTGCGTCGCATTTTTCGGCTTCGCCGCATCCTATGGGCCGATGCTTATGGGTAGGCGGCGAGCGTCGGCGCAGTAGCAAATTGTCTTATGGCGATTGCAATCCGGAGTGCCGGGAGCGGCTGGTTTGGTTTGCCCCTTTCCAGCCGTTACCTCACGGGGAGCCCCA
>CAWGRN010000016.1:0-10782 GCA_963825015.1 uncultured Alphaproteobacteria bacterium
TGCGGCTGGATGTGGCGCCGAAGGTTTAAGCCAACCCCAACTCCGCGAACGCATTCTGATGATGCTCCGCGCTATCGGCTGAGAAACAGCAAAATATAACCCGCGCCATGCCGCGGGGCGCCGATGCCAATTCCGACGCAACGGTGCCGACCGCGACGCGCGCGGCAAGGTCGGCGGGAAAACGATAGATGCCGGTGGAGATCGCCGGATAGGCGATCGAGATCAGCCGGTGCGCCGCCGCCAGATCGAGCGCCGTGCGGTAGCAGCCGGCGAGCAGCGCTTCCTCGTCGGCGCCGCCGCCCTGCCAGACCGGGCCGACCGCGTGAATGACGGCGCGCGCTTTGAGCCGGTAGCCGCCGGTGATCTTGGCGCTGCCGGTGTCGCAGCCGCCGAGCATTTTGCATTCCTCGAGCAGTTCCGGCCCGGCCGCGCGGTGGATCGCGCCATCGACGCCGCCGCCGCCGAGCAGCGACGCTGTTCGCCGCATTGACGATGGCGTCGACGTCGAGCGTGGTGATGTCGGCGACGACAATCTCCAATTTGCTATGGCCGATTTCGGCGCTGAGGAGGGTCATGGGGGCGACTATATCACTCCCGCTCCGAATAGACCTCATGCTGCAGATCGACGCTCGAGCGCACGCCGATGTCGTCATAATGCGCGTCGAGAAATCGCCGCGCCGAGCGCTGGCCGACCTTGCGCAACAATTCGAGCGACTCGAAGTCGTTGCGCAGCTTGGTCGACGACGACAGCCGCTCGCCGAGGCCCTCGAGCACGATGCGGTGCACGTTGATGCGGCGATATTCGTTCGGGCCCGTGCCGTGCGGAATGCGGCCCTGATCGATCAGCCGGTTGACGAATTCGATGGCGCGCAATTCCGCCATCAGCGCGGAATTGAACGTGATCTCGCTGACGCGCTCCATGATCTCGCGGGTCGAGGTCGGGATTTTCTTGCGCACCAGCGGATTGATCTGGACGATCACCACGTCCTCGGTGTCGGTCGAGCGGAAGAACGGATAGAGCACCGGATTGCCGAGATAGCCGCCGTCCCAATAGGGCACGCCGTCGATCTCGACCGCGCGAAACACCGCCGGCAGACAGGCCGAGGCCATCACCGCTTCGGCCGATATCTTGTCATGCGGAAAAATATGCAGCCGCCCGGTCTGCACATTGGTGGCGGCGATGAAGATCTGCCGGTCGTCGGCGCGCAGGCCCTCGAAATCGACAAAGCGTTCGATCAGATCCTTCAGCGGATTGATGTTGAGCGGATTGAGGTCGTAGGGCGACAGGTACTGCGACCAGGCCGACAGCCAATTGAAGCTCGGCGAGCCTTCGCGCGGCAGCAGCGCGAATAATTTGTCGGTCACCGCGCGCTGCACCGCCGGCAGATCGCCGCCGATGCTGGCCGCGCGCCAGAACTCGGACAGCCGCTTGCGCGCTTCCTCGGGGCCGCCGCGCTTGAGCCCGTCGGCCAGCATCACGGCGTTGACCGCGCCGGCCGAGGTGCCGGAAATGCCCTCGACCGCCAGCCGCCCGTCTTCGAGCAGATGATCGAGCACGCCCCAGGTGAAGGCGCCGTGCGCGCCGCCGCCCTGCAGCGCCAGATTGATGCGCTTGGCGCCCTTCGGCTTGTCCGGCTTTTCGGACTTGTCGCCGCCAAATGCGCGCGAGAGAAAGTCGATCATCGATGTGTCATTACTGCGCGACCCAGCCACCGTCGATGGAATACGCCGAACCGGTGATGGTTGCGGCCGCGTCGCTGCACAGGAATACCGCCAGCGCGCCGATACTCTCCGGCTTGGTAAACGAATGCATCGGCTGCTTCTCCGACAGCAGCGCGATTTCCTCCTCGCGTACCGTTTTGCCCGACGCCTTGGCGCGGTCGTCGATCTGCTTCTGCACCAACGGCGTGAGCACCCAGCCCGGGCAGATCGCGTTGCAGGTGACGCCATTGTTCGCCGCTTCGAGCGCGACCACCTTGGTCATGCCGACGATGCCGTGCTTGGCCGCGACATAGGCGACCTTCTGCGCGCTGGCGACCAGACCATGCGCCGAGGCGATGTTGATGATGCGGCCCCATTTGCGCTTCTTCATGCCGGGCATGGCGGCGCGGATGCCGTGAAACGCCGACGACAGGTTGATGGCGATGACCGCGTCCCATCGCTCGACCGGGAAGTCCTCGATATTCGCCACGAACTGAATGCCGGCATTGTTCACCAGCACGTCGAGCGCGCCGAAGGTCTTTTCCGCCAGCGCGATCATCTCCGCGATCTCGGCCGGCTTGCTCATGTCGGCTGGCGAATAGATCGCCTTGACGCCGAAATCTTTCTCGAGCCCGGCGCGTTCCTTTTCGATGCCGGCCTTGTCGCCGAAACCGTTGATGACGATGTTGGCGCCGTCCTGCGCGAGCGCGCGGGCGGTCGCCAGGCCGATGCCGGAGGTGGAGCCGGTGACCAGCGCTGTCTTGCCTTTGAGCATGGCTGTCCTCGTTGCAGTCGGCCGCAAAATGGCCGGTTATGCTGGGTAAAGCGGGCGCTGGAACCTGCCTCTATTCTTATTGCAGTGCAATATCTATGTTGTTGGCTTCGCGATACAACGCCCGGCGGGTTAGACTTCGGGCTAAAGGCGGATCGATTCTTGGCCAAAAAAGCGCATTCGCACGCGATCTTCCCGACGCCCGGTCATGACCATGACCGTTGCGCCAGCGATGCTATCGCGCATGCCGAGGCGATCTGTACCGCGCGCAAGGAACGGCTGACGCCGATCCGCCGCCAGGTGCTGGAGGCGCTGCTGGCCAGCCATGCGCCGCTCGGCGCCTATGAGCTGATCGACCGGCTGGCGGCGCACGGCGCGCGGCCGGCGCCGATCACGATTTACCGCGCGCTCGATTTCCTGCGCGAGCAGGGGCTGGTTCACCGAATCGAAAGCCGCAACGCCTTCATCGCCTGCGTGCACAATCACGACAGCGGCGATCCGGTGGTGTTTCTGATCTGCGAGAAATGCGGCGCGGTCGGCGAGGCGGCCTCGGCCGCGGTCGCCGACACCATCAAGACGGCGTCTCGCGCGGCGGGCTTCACGCCCAAGACGCCGGTGATCGAGATTTCCGGCATCTGCGCGCATTGCAAGGCGGCGTGACTCGCCTACCGGCTTTGCTCTGGAAAGCCGGCTATCCCTATGCGGGACAGGCGGCATAGCCTCGCCCGCTGTTCGCGCGATAAGACACTTCCCTTTTGCCGCCGGAAATCTCGTTAATGTCCACCTCTCCTTCGTCGCACCACGTCACCCGCCCGCTCGATCCAATCGCCGCGGCGATCGTGGTCGTGCTGTGCCTGTCCTGGGGCTTCAACCAGGTGGCGGTGAAGCTCGCCATTCACGACATTCCGCCGCTGTTGCAGGCGGCCATCCGCTCTTTTGTCGCCGCGTTGCTGGTTGCGGGCTGGTGCAGATTGCGCGGCATTCCACTGTTCTCGCGCGACACCTCGCTATGGCCGGGCCTCGCCGCCGGATTCTTCTTCAGCATCGAATTCATTTTCATCTTCCAGGGCCTCGCCTACACGACCGCGACGCGCGCGGTGCTGTTCATCTATCTGGCGCCGTTCTTCGTGGTGCTGGGCGCGCGCATCTTCCTGCCGGCCGATCGTTTCGGCGCGGCGCAATGGCTGGGGCTCGCTCTGTCGTTTGCCGGCATGCTGGTGGCCTTCGGCCTGCCGACGCCGGCGCTCGATCCGCGCCAGGCCATCGGCGACCTGATGATGGTCGGTGGCGCGATGTGCTGGGCCGCGACCACGCTGATCATCAAGGCGAGCTCGCTCAACCGCGTCCCGGCCGAGAAGACGATGCTCTACCAGCTCGTGATTTCGGCGCCGGTTCTGGCGGTGGCCGCCTGGGCCGGCGGCGAGCGCATCGCCGCCATGCCGTCGGCACTGGCGGTTTGGGCGCTGGCCTATCAGACGGTCTGGGTGGTCAGCGTCACATTCGTGGTCTGGTTTGCGATCATGGCGCGCTATTCGGCCAACCGCCTTTCGGTATTCACATTCCTGACGCCATTATTCGGCGTCGCCGCCGGCCATCTGGTGCTGGGCGAGCCGCTGTCCGTCGCCTTCGCCGCCGCGGTGGCGCTGGTCGCGGCTGGTCTGGTGCTGGTAAACCGCGCACGCTAGCCTCACCGGAGCGCAACCACCGTTCGAGCCGATGAAGCAATCCGCACCACCCAAAGCGCCGCCGAGCGCCGCCGAGCGGGCACTGCAGGAAGCCATGGCAGCGCTGCAAGCGGGTCGGCCGGACGCGGCGGAATGGCTCGCCGCCGGCGTTGTCAAGTCGAGCCCAGCCGATCCGCGCGCGCAACATCTACTGGGCTATGCGCTGCTGGCGCAAGGCCGTGCGGCCGAGGCGATCGCGCCGCTCGAACAGGCCGCGCGCCGCACCCACGATCCGGCCATCGAAACGCAATTGGCCATGGCGCTGCGTCAGGCCGGCCGCACCGAAGAAGCGCTGGAACGGCTGGCGCGCGCGAGCAAGCGGCGGCCGCCGTTTCCGCCGGCCTTTCTCGAATACGGCAATCTGCTCGCCGCGCTCGGCCGCAATGACGAGGCGATCGGCGTGCTAAAGCACGGCCTGGAGCTTGCGCCACGCATGGGGCAACTGGCGATCCAGATCGGCTTCATCCATGCCGCGCGCAACGAACGCGCCGAGGCCCGCGCCATGCTCGTGCGCGGGCTCGCCGACGCGCCCGGCGACACCGATGGTTTGTTTCAGCTGGCGCGCATGCTGCAGAACGAATGCGACTTCGCGCAAGCCGCCGAGACCTACCGGCGGCTGCTGGCGATCGCGCCCCATGACGCGGCCGCTCGCGTCGGCCTCGGCGCCTGCCTGCTCGAACTCGGCGAAACCGATGCCGCCTTCGACAGCCTGCAGGTTGCCGCCGGCGCCAGTGCGAAAATTTACGGTGAGATCGTGACCGCTGTTGCCGCGTCCGGCCGCGGCCGCTTCTGGCTCAGGCCCAGCGACGCGGCGCGCGCGCTAAAGCGCGACACGAAGTAAAGCGCCTAACTCTTGTTGGCGCGGAATTGCCTGCGGTAGATGCCGGTCTCGCTATTGATGGTGCTGGCCAAGTCGCGCGCGCGCGCGGCCTGCTCATCCGACAGCGTCTCGATCCGCATGCCCCAGCTCTCGCGCTTCACCGGCAGACACTGCGCGACCGGCGTACCCTTCGGCAGCACGCCGTTGAAATTGACGTCGTGCCAATGCGCCGGAAAATGCACGCGGTTATCGACGTAAGTATCGGAATCGACGAGGCCCGTCAGCGTAGTGAAAGGCAGCTCCGGCCGGTTCACCGGATGGGTGAATAGCAGCGAATAGCCGGGCGGCGCCTCGATGGTCCAGAAATTGTTGAACTTGATGAGGAAGCGGTCTTCTCCGTAATACGGCGTGCCAACCGCCTGGCTGGCGTCGTGGAAGGCCACCGGCGAGCGCATGAAGTTGCTGACGCTGTTGACCGGCAAGTCGAATTCCCAACTGAACTCGCCGTTCGCGACCTTGAGGTCGCAAGGCAGCAGCATGAGGAAGCCATAGGTCATGGCGTCGATGAAAGGCGGGCAGCGCTTGACCGTCTGGCTCTCGTCCTGCGCGATCGGATTGAATGCCGTCGGCGGCATTGCCTTGAACCAGGCCGGCAGGCCCTGCACCGCCGGGATCGGCGGCGGCAGGAAACCGGCAAGCTCCGGCGGGCAGCGGAAAATCAGGGTCATTTGGTTGACTTGATTCATCGCCATATAATCCTTCCGGCCGCTCCAATTTGGTCAATTCGACCGCCGGCGCAATCTATAATGGCCGTCCGGCGACGAATAGGGAGTGAATTCGCCGCGGTTGACGGCGGTATGGGCCTTTGGCATGCCAGCTACGAGGCGGTCACCATGAGCGGAACTTCAACACAGCCCCGGCACCGGACGGTCGCCGTCGATGTCGGCGGCGTCATCGTCGGCGGCGGTCATCCGATCGTCGTGCAGTCGATGACCAATACCGATACCGCCGACGTCGAGGGCACCGCGCGCCAGGTTGCCGCGCTGGCCCGCGCCGGATCCGAACTGGTGCGCATCACGGTCGACCGCGACGAAGCCGCCGCCGCGGTGCCGCGCATCAAGGAGCGGTTGGCGCAGATGAACGTCGGCGTGCCGATGGTCGGCGACTTCCACTACAACGGCCACACGCTGCTGACCGATTACCCTGGCTTGCGCCGAGGCGCTCGATAAATACCGCATCAATCCCGGCAATGTCGGCTTCAAGAACAAGCGCGATCCGCAATTCACCCAGATCGTCGAGATGGCGATCAAGCACGGCAAGCCGGTGCGCATCGGCGTCAATTGGGGCTCGCTCGACCAGGAATTGCTGACGCGCCTGATGGATGAGAACTCGAAGCAGCCCGAGCCACTTGACGCGCGCGAAGTCACGCACGAGGCCATGGTGCAGTCGGCATTGTTGTCGGCTCAGCGCGCCGAGGAAATCGGCCTGGCCCGCAACCGCATCATCCTGTCGGCGAAAGTCTCGGCGGTGCAGGATCTGATCGCGGTCTATGTCGAACTGGCGCGCCGCTCCGACTACGCGCTGCATCTCGGCCTCACCGAAGCCGGCATGGGCTCCAAAGGCATCGTCGCCTCGTCGGCCGCGATGGGCGTGCTGCTGCAGCAAGGCATCGGCGACACCGTGCGCGTGTCGTTGACGCCGGAGCCGAACGGCGACCGCACGCTCGAAGTCCAGGTCGCGCAGGAATTGCTGCAGACCATGGGCCTGCGCACATTCGTGCCGTTGGTCGCGGCCTGTCCCGGCTGCGGCCGCACCACCTCGACCACGTTCCAGGAACTGGCCTCCGACATCCAGGGCTTCATCCGCACGTCGATGCCGGAATGGAAGACGCGTTATCCCGGCGTCGAGACGCTCAACGTCGCGGTCATGGGCTGCATCGTCAACGGACCGGGCGAGATGCAAGCACGCCGACATCGGCATCTCGCTGCCCGGCACCGGCGAAACCCCGACCGCGCCGGTCTTCGTCGACGGCAAGAAAGTCGCGACCTTGCGCGGCCCGACGCTGACCGCCGACTTCAAGGCGATGGTGATCGACTACATCGAGCGCCGCTTCGGCACCGGTCAGCGCGCGGCGGAATGAACTCGAAGCGATTCATCGTCGGCTTTCTCGTCGTCGTGGCTGTGATCGGCGCGGTCTCGATCTATGTCGCTGCCACGACCGAGCGCGCCGCCCGGTCGATCGCCGCCGTGGCGTCGCCGGACGGCCGGCTCAAAGCCGTCAAGACCACGCTGTCGAGCAACGGCGCCGCGCCGTTCTGTTTCGACACCATCGTGGTGCTGCCGACGATTTATCCAGACGACTTTCATGAGAACCGCGACGCCTATGAAGTCTACGCCGCGCCCTGCGGCCGCTTTGCCGACGGCACGCCGTCGCCGAAGATCGAATGGCCGTCCGCCACGTCGCTGCGCATCACCGCCGCGCCGCACCCGACCAATGCCAAGAACGTGCGCATGAAAGGACATCGACATCACCAAAACGGTGCATGTGACGTTTGTCGAGCGGCAGTAACCGGGTCCGCCAGCCTCACGCCGCCGCGACTGCGGTCTCGATCGCGGCAAATGTCTCCGGCGACGTGGCGCCGTCCGCCGGCAGGCCGTGCGCCTGCTGGAACTCCTTCACCGCGGCGCTGGTCAGCGGGCCGAATTTTCCGTCGGTCGACAATATCGGGTCGGTGCCGAGCTTGTTGAGCGACTGCTGCAGCCACGACGTGCTGTGCATCGGCGCCGGCGCCGCACTGCTCAGCGCGGTTTTCCACTTTGCCAGCCACGCGATGCGTTGATCGAGACCGATGAAGCCGCCATTGAGATGCTTGGTCACGCCCTGCACATCGTCGGCGGCGGCGAATGGCAAGCAGCCGCAAATAATAAAATCGGCGGCCGCGCATTCGAGAAATTGCGCCGGATCGTTGATGAGATCGGCATTTCCGATAACGTCGACTCCGGTTTTATCCTTGAGTTTTTGGTAGCCTTCGCGTCCGGTGGTTTGCGCGCCGCCGCGGCCGCGATATGTCCAGCCGTCGTTCGAGCCGGCAGCATTCCCCATGCGGCCGTTGTAGACTTCGTTGGCGATTTTTTGCGGCTGGTGCGCGAAGGCTGCCGCCTTGGCGGCGTTGAAGCGCGACGGCCAGGTGTTCATCAGCCCCTGCGCCGAATAATTGAGGTTCTCGACCACCTCGTTGCCGGCGCCGCATTCATGGCTGAACTGCGCCATGGCGTGCGCGACCAGCAAATCATCGGTCAGGCCGTATTTCGCAAAAACCGCCGGCGCGGAAGCCGCGATGCCCTCGACAAGTCCCGGCACCTTGGCGTTCCCGTGCGGCCACATCTGCTGCATGATTTCGATGGTTAGCATGGCGTCCCCCTGTACCCTCATAAAGGGTGCTAAGGTTGTGCTAACCTTATAGTTGCGTCAAGGACCTCACATCCACCCGCCGCCGTCGGCGGCGCGGTTGGCGACGCCGGCTTCCTCGAGATCGAGTTCGTATTCGATGCGCCGCCGCGCCTCGTCGGTGATCTTGCCGTCGCGCAGCAACTGATAAATGAAGTCGCGCTCGGCATCGATCAGCTCTTTTTTCAGCGCCGCGGTCTGGCGGATGTGATCGAGGCTCTCGGTCAGGTTGGCGGGCAGGATCTGCAAACGGCTTTGATTGCGCGTCCGCAAGTGGTTGGCCGCTTCGTCCGGTAACTCGTGCTCCTTGAGGGCTTTTTCAAGCCGTTCGGTGACCTCCTTCAAGGCCGCCTGGCGCGCGGCGAGTTCGTCCTTGATCTCGTGTTTGCGCTCTTCCTTGCCGAGCTTGGTGAGCCCGAGCCATTGCACGACATAAGGCAGCATCAGGCCTTGCCCGACCAGCGTGATGATGATGACGCCGAAGGTGACGAACAGGATCAACTCGCGGTGCGGAAACGGTTCGCCGTTGGCGATGGTGTAGGGAATGGCGAGCGCGGCCGCGAGCGACACCACGCCGCGCACGCCGGTGAAACCCAGCAGAAAAGGCCCCTGCCACGGCGGCGACGGATCGCGTTTGCGCAACGACGGGCTGACCCAGCGCGGAACGTAGGTCGCCGGAAACACCCAGATGAAGCGGGCCGCGATCGCGATCGCGGTGGTCAACAAGGTCGCGATCAAGAGGTCGCGGATCGAAAAGACGTGCACCTGGTCGACCAGCGTGCGCGTCTGCAAGCCGGTGAGCAGAAAGACGAAGCCTTCGACCAGATAGACGATGAGATCCCAGAAGAAGATGCCTTGCAGCCGCGTACCCGACGGAATCAGCCGCGGTCCGACCCAACTCACGTATAGGCCGCAGGCGACGGTCGCCAGCACGCCCGAGCCGCCGAGATGTTCCGGCACCCAATAGGCCAGATACGGCGTCATCAGCGACAGCGTGATCTCGACCCGCGGCTCGTGCGCCCATTTGCGCAGGCGCAGGCTGAGCCAGCCGACGCCGATGCCGTAGATCACCTCGCCGACCACGATCAGGGCGAAAGTGCCGGCGGCTTCCGGCAGTGAAAATGTGCCGAGGCTGACGGCGACGACGGCGAAGCGATAGAGGATCAGCGCGGTGGCGTCATTGGCCAGGCCCTCGCCTTCGAGCACAACGACAAGCCGGCGCGGCAATCCGAGCCGCCGCGCGATGGCCAGCGGCGCCACCACGTCGGGCGGCGCGATGATGGCGCCGAGCACGAAGCCGGCGGCCCAGTCGAAATGCAGCACGTAGTGCGCCGCCGTAGCGATCGCGCAGGTGGTGAAGACCACGGCGCCGAAGGCGAGCAGCGCGATCGGCCGCAGGTTGAAACGGAACTCGCGCCAGCTCATGGCGACGCCGGCCGAATAGATCAGCGGCGGCAGTATCACCAGCAGCACCAGTTCGGGCGCCAGTTGCACCTTCGGCAGGCCGGGCACCAGCGCCATGCCGATGCCGGCGACCACCAGCAGGATCGACGGCGCGACATTCAGCCGCTTGGCGGCGACCGCCACGGCCGCCAGCACCGCCATCATGAACAGGATCGTTTGGGCGATCGCGGTCATATCAGGTTCGACACCATGTTCACGGTCAGCGCCAGCACGACGAGATTGAAGAAGAACGACAGCACGCCGTGGACCGCCACCATGCGGCGGATGACTTTGCTGCAGATATCCACGTCGGAGGTTTGCGAGGTCATGCCGATGACCAGCGAGAAATAGAGGAAATCCCGATAGTCCGGATTCTCGTCGTGTGGAAAGATGAGACCGCCGATCCTGTCGTCGCGGCGCTTGCTGTAATATTCATGCGCGTAGTGGAAAGAAAAAATCGTGTGCACGAAGGCCCATGACAGCAGGATGGTCGCGAATGCCAGCAGCACATGGACGGCCGCGCCGTTCGGATCTTGCTTCAGGCCGCCGAGCGTGAACACGATGGCGACAAGACTGGTCAAGGTGGCGACGATCGACAGCAGCAAAATCGCGAAAGCGCCTTCGTCCTGTTCCGAGGCGCGGCGGCGAATACTTTCGACGTCGGTGCGCCACATCATCAGATAGGTCAGCGCCAGATAGATCGCGATGCCGATGTCCCAGCCGATCAAGGCGCGGGTCGGTGCCCGCATGGCGCCTGGGATCAGTAAAGTCACCGCGACCCCGATGGCGGCGGCGAGCAACAGCTTGGCGTGCAACCGCGCGAAGCGGATCGGCAGCGGCGAAGATTTCGGCAGGGTTTTGCTTTTGGCCATGG
>CAWGRN010000017.1:0-7504 GCA_963825015.1 uncultured Alphaproteobacteria bacterium
CCATTGCGGTCGAGATATTTGCGGCGCGCCAGCCCGCGCGCGGCGAAGCGCAGCGTCTCCTGCGCCAGCGTGAGCACGTTGCGGCCGCGGATCTCGGCCTTGAAGCCAAGCGTCGGCACGTCGTCGCGCAGCTTCTGGCGCTCTTGCGCGGTCCAGCCCTTGACCATGTCCCAGCAGGCGTCGAGCGCGTCGTCGTCGTACAGCAGGCCGACCCAGAAGGCCGACAGCGACGGCAGCCGGCGCCACGGCCCGCCGTCGGCGCCGCGCATTTCGAGATAACGCTTGAGCCGCACCTCGGGGAAGATCGTGCTCAGGTGATTGGCCCAGTCGGAAATGGTCGGCCGCTCGCCCGGCAGCGCGTCGAGCTTGCCGGCAAAGAAATCCTTGAACGACTTGCCCGACACGTCGATATAGTTGTCGCCGCGCTTGATGAAATACATCGGCACGTCGAGCGCGTAGTCGACGTAACGCTCGAAGCCCATGCCGTCGTCGAACGCCCAGGGCAGCATGCCGGCGCGGTTGTTGTCGGTGTCGCGCCAGATCTGCGAACGGAACGACAGAAAGCCGTTCGGCTTGCCCTCGGTGAACGGCGAATTGGCGAACAGCGCGGTCGCCACCGGCTGCAGCGCCAGCGACACGCGCAGCTTCTTGACCATGTCGGCTTCGGAGGAGAAGTCGAGGTTCGCCTGCACCGTGCAGGTGCGGTACATCATGTCGAGGCCGTACTTGCCGACCTTCGGCATGTAGTTGGTCATGATCTTGTAGCGGCCCTTCGGCATCATCGGCATGTCGGCGCGGGTCCAGTTCGGCGTCATGCCGAGGCCGAGAAAGCCGATGCCGAAGGGCTTGGCCACTTCGCGCACTTGCGCCAGATGCGACATCAGCTCCGAGCAGGTCTGGTGCACGTTCTCGACCGGCGCGCCGGACAGTTCGAACTGGCCGCCCGGCTCCAGCGAAATGGCGCCGCCGTCGGTGACGTCGAACATGCCGATGATGTTCTCGCCCTCCATGATCGGCTCCCAGCCGAGCAGGTCGTGCATGCCCTCGAGCAGCGCGCGGATGCAGCGCGGGCCGGCATAGGGCACCGGCCGGTGGCCCTCGATCGTGAAGGCGAATTTCTCGTGCTCGGTGCCGACGCGGAATTGCGCCTTCGGCTTGCAGCCCGCTTCGAGCCAGGCGACGAGTTCGTCGCGGGTCTCGATCGGGGTCATGTCGATCTGGTCACGAGCCATGAAAGGGTCCGGCGCATACTTTTTGCGCATGATCCTTTCCGAAAACCGGTTTCCACTTTTCGGGATCAGGCGCGAAGGGCCGCGACCTTAAACATGGGGCGAGCGAAAGGGCAATGCGAGATGCGGCAGGCCGGGCAAGCGTTTCGGCTGGCCAAATCCGGCTATTGTCAAGATCTCGTGATGGCAGGGGCGCCCGATTTCGCGCCGCGCTCATACCAGCCGCGGCTGCGGTTGACGATGGCGACCACCGTCAGCATGACCGGGACCTCGATCAGCACGCCGACGACGGTCGCCAGCGCCGCGCCGGAATTGAAGCCGAACAGGCTGATGGCGGCGGCGACCGCCAGTTCGAAGAAATTGCTGGCGCCGATCAGCGCCGAAGGCCCGGCGACGCAATGCTGCTCGCCCGCCATCCGGTTGAGCAGATAGGCAAGCCCGGCATTGAAATAGACCTGGATCAGGATCGGCACCGCCAGCAGCACGATCACCAGCGGCTGCGCGATGATCTGGTCGCCCTGGAAGCCGAACAGCAGCACCAGCGTCGCCAGCAGCGCGACCAGCGACAGCGGCTGCAACTTGGCGAGCAGGCCGGCGAGCGCGGCCTCGCCGCCGGACGCCAGCACGCGCCGGCGCAGCACCTGCGCGACGAGCACCGGCACCACGATGTAGAGCACGACCGACAGCACCAGCGTGTCCCACGGCACGGTGATCGCCGACAGACCGAGCAGCAGGCCGACGATCGGCGCGAAGGCGAACACCATGATGGTGTCGTTGAGCGCCACCTGCGACAGCGTGAAGTGCGGCTCGCCCTTGGTCAGGTTGCTCCACACGAACACCATCGCCGTGCAGGGCGCCGCCGCCAGAATGATCAGCCCGGCGATGTAGGAGTTGATCTGGTCGGCCGGCAGATAGGGCCGGAACAGATAGCCGATGAACAGCCAGCCGAGCGCGGCCATCGAGAACGGCTTCACCGCCCAGTTGATGAACAGCGTGACGCCGATGCCGCGCCAATGTTCGCGCACCTGGGCCAGCGCGGCGAAGTCGATCTTGATCAGCATCGGGATGATCATCAGCCAGATCAGGCCCGCGACCGGCAGATTGACCTTGGCGATCTCGGCGCCGCCGATGAGCTGGAAGACGCCCGGCATGACATGACCGAGCGCAATGCCGGCGACGATGCAGAGCGCGACCCAGAGCGTCAGATAGCGTTCAAACGTCGACATGGTTGGCCTTTGCGGTCGCGCCTTCGCTGCGGCCGATTTCCTTCAGCCGCGTGGTCAGCACCAGCCGGTCGAGCTTGGCGATCGGCAGCGCCAGGAACAAATCGATGCGGCGCTTGAGCATGCGATAGGCGTCCTTGAAGGCGTAGGCGATCTCGGCCTCGCTGCCGGTGGCCGCGGCCGGATCGGGAATGCCCCAATGCGCGGTCATCGGCTGGCCCGGCCACAGCGGACAGGATTCGCCGGCCGCGTTGTCGCAGACGGTGAAGACGAAATCGAGTTGCGGCGCGCCGGCTTGCGCGAATTCGGTCCAGGACTTCGAGCGCAGCGTCGATGTGTCGTAGCCGGACTGAGCGCAGCAGTTCGAGCGCGTGCGGATTGATCTTGCCCTTGGGCTGGCTGCCGGCGCTGAAGGCGCGGAATTGTCCGCGCCCCGCTTTGTTGAGGATCGCCTCGGCCAGGATCGAGCGCGCCGAATTGCCGGTGCAGAGGAAGAGAACGTTGTAGACGCGATCAGACATTGGCTCTTACCTTTTTGGCAGGTGCGCAGCACGCGGCGTTGAAATCTTCGACCACCGGCGCGCAGATCTCGGGTCTGCCACCGCAGCAGTCGCGCAGCATGAAATCGATCAGGCCGCGAAAGCCGTCGAGATTGGCGCGGTAGTTCATCGAGCGGCCGTCGCGCGTCACCGCGATCAGCCCGCCGCGCATCAGCGCCGCCAGATGCGTCGACATGGTGTTGTGCGGCACCTTGCAGATAGGCGGCGATGTCGCCGGCCGGCAGGCCTCGCGGATGCGCGGCGACCAGCCTGCGGAAGGCCTTGAGCCGGGTCGGCTGCGCCAAAGCGGAGAAAGCGGCCTGGGATTTTTTCGCGTCCATTTTTAAGATGTCCATGTGTCGAGACATATCGACATGATATGACGGCGCGATGACGGCGGCAAGGGATTCCGCCGCTGGCGTGGAAAAATGAGACGGGACGGCGGTGTATAGGGCCGAAAACCTGGCCTGGTTCATATTTTGTTCTTTTGCCGTCGAGCCGAATGCTTTAATGGTTCGGCCATGCCCGAATTCACGCCCCACCAAGACGATGCCCTCAAAGCCGTTGCCGACTGGATGAAGGCCAAGCCGGGGTCGAACGGCACGCCGCAGGTGTTCCGGCTGTTCGGCTTTGCCGGCACCGGCAAGACCACGCTCGCCACCCACATCGCCGACGACATCGACGGCGAGGTCAAGTTCGCCGCCTTCACCGGCAAGGCCGCCTCGGTGATGCGCGGCAAAGGCTGCCGCGGCGCCTCGACGATCCACTCGCTGATCTACCGCGCGCGCGAGAGCGGCGAGGAAGTGCCGAATTTCGATCTGTGGGATGAGGCGCCGGCCTCCAAGGCCGAGCTGATCATCATCGACGAATGCTCGATGGTCGACGCCGAATTGGGCCGCGACCTGCTGTCGTTCGGCGTGCCGCTTTTGGTGCTCGGCGATCCGGCGCAATTGCCGCCGATCCAGGGCGGCGGATTTTTCACCGAGGCCGAGCCCGACGCCATGCTCACCGAGGTGCACCGGCAGGCCAAGGACAATCCGATCGTGCGGCTGTCGATGGACATCCGCGCCGGCGATTATCTCGAGCCCGGCCGCTACGGCGAATCCGAAGTCGTGCGCAAGGCCGATCTCGATCCGGAGCGCGTCATCAAGGCCGACCAGGTGCTGGTCGGACGCAACAACACGCGGCGCGCCTACAACATGCGCATGCGCGAGCGGCGCGGCTTCAAGGAAACCATGCCTGAAGCCGGCGACAAGCTGGTGTGCCTGCGCAACAACCGCAAGAAGGGCCTGTTCAACGGCGGGCTGTGGTCGGTGAAGGAGCGCGGCGGCCGCAAGAGCGGCATCATGACCATGCGGCTGTTGCCCGACGACGAAACCGCGACGCGCGGCGTCAAGGTGTCGGTGCGGCCGGAATGCTTCACCGGCGGCATCGAGCAGATCGACTGGCAGCGCCGCAAGCCGTACGACGAATTCGACTACGGCTACGTGCTCACGGTGCACAAGGCGCAAGGCTCGCAATGGGACGACGTGGTGCTGTTCGACGAGAGCTTCGCGTTTTCCGAGAGCCGCGAGCGCTGGCTCTATACCGGCATCACCCGCGCGGCGAAGCGACTGACGATCGTGATGTGAGCGGTTCCGCGCCCGCCTCAGCGCTTTCTTGATCTTCGTTGCGCGCCACCGCACGAACGGCAGCGCCGCCAGCGCCAGGGCCGAAAATGCCGCGCCGGCGAGGAACGTGCCGGCGGGGCCGGCGACGTCCCATAGCGCGCCGGCGAGGATGCTGGCGGCCAGCATGGCGATGCCGCTGACCAGATTGAAAACGCCGAAGGCGGTGCCGCGCAATTCTTCCGGCGCGGTGTCGGCGACCAGCGCCGCCAACAGGCCTTGCGTCAGGCCCATGTGCAGGCCCCACAGCGCGACGCCGATCATGACGACGGTAACGCTGCCGCCGATGGCGAGCACGAGGTCGGCGAGGATCAGCAGCGCAAATCCGACGGTGACGACGCCGTAGCGGCCGATGCGATCGGACAGTGCGCCGGCCGGCCAGGCCGAGAAGGTGTAGGCAATGTTCATGACGACCAGCACCACCGGCACGACCGCGATCGGCAATCCGACCGATTGCGCGCGCAGCAGCAGGAAGGCTTCGCTGAAGCGGGCCAGGGTGAAGATCGCCGCGACGCCGACGATCATCCAATAGACGCCGGCTGAGGCGCGCGAGTTCGCGCCGCGATCAGCGGCGTCCGCACCGGGCGCAACCCGGCGGGCGTCCGGCTCTTTGACGACGATGACGATCACTGCGACCGACAGGAAAGCCGGGATCACCGCGATCCAGAACACCGCGCTGAAATGATTGGCGAGCGCCGCCATCAGCACGATCGCCAGCAGCGGCCCGAGCACGGCGCCGATCGTGTCGAGCGACTGGCGCAGGCCGAAGGCGGCGCCGCGCAACCGGCGGCGTGATGTCGGCGATCAGCGCGTCGCGCGGCGCGCCGCGAATGCCCTTGCCGACCCGGTCGACGAAGCGCGCCGCGATCATCCAACCGAGTCGAGGCCAGCGGAAAGACCGGCTTGGTGATCGCCGCGAGGCCATAGCCGAAGGCGGCGAGCAACTTGCGCTTGCCGAGCCAATCGCTCAGCGCGCCGGAAAAGACCTTGGTGATCGAGGCGGTCGCCTCGGCGATGCCCTCGATGACGCCGACCGTTAGGGTCGAGGCGCCGAGCACGGTGACGAGATAAACCGGCAGCAGCGCGTGGATCATCTCGGAGGAGACGTCCATCAGCATCGAGACGAAGCCGAGCGCCCAGACGCCGCCCGGGACTCTCGCGCCAGCGGAAAAAGGAAGCGCGGCTGGCTCGGCCATGCGGACAATTTACATGTCATCGCCGGGCTTGGCCCGGCGATCTCGACTTAGGGGCGCGACGGCGCCGACCTATCTAAGCGGGATGGCCGGGACATAGGCGAGCGAAGCGACGCCGTCCGTTGGACGGCTTTGCCCGGCCATGACAAAGTTAGTGCGGGCTAGTTCACATTGATCAGCTTCGCGCAAAATGCGTCCGAAAATACCCGTACCCCAGACGCACGCTTGATTTTTGGTTATGGCTACGTGGCTCGGACAAAAAAGAACAAACTCTCAAGAGATTTCGTGCGTCCATAGAAGCAGAGAGGAATTGAGGGTGGTTTCAAGCCGCCTCCATCACCCCCACGACCAGTTGCTTGTCGAGCGCGCGCAGCGCGGCGGTCAAAGCCGGCAGCTTCGATCGGCCTCATGGTGAGGAGCGCTCCGAAAGGCGGGCGTGTCGAACCATGGGGCCGCCCCATCCTTCGAGACGAGCCTTCGCGCTCTCCTCAGGATGAGGGCGGATTGATATTTCGCCTGAGCGGCCCGAGCCACCCCGTGAGACCAGCGCGGGAAAGATCCAGAAATTCAATTTGAGAGAGATGGCGAAGGCGGTCTAGCCGGCCCGCGCCGCAACCAACGGCTCTGTTTACATACGCATACAATCTTTTGTAGAGTTGCCCTCGCCAGACAAGTTTGACGGGGAGGCTGCCGTGCGTACCCTCGAGGTTCTGTGTCTTGCGTTATTGTCGGCAATCCCGCTTGCCACCGCGTCGCTCGCGCAGACCGCCAATCCGACCGCGGGCGGCAACCTTGCGCTGCCGGTCAGCACCTTCGGCAACCGCGAATGGATGACCGTGCTGATCCTGGTGTTCGGCATCGTCATCATCCTCATCGAATATATGCTGCTGCGAAACCGGACCTCGGACAAGGTCGAGGATCTCGGCAAGTACTTCGTGATCACGGTGATCATCATCGGCACATTGGCGCTGATGGTCGGCAGCATCGACAACAACCAGACCGCGCCCGCGGTCGGTTTGTTCGGCACCATCGCCGGATATCTGCTCGGCCGATCCGAGAGGACGCACGGCGTTTCCCCACCGGCCGACGGACCCGAAGCGCCCGCCGTCAGGAACGGCGCGCAGCCGCCCACCAGACGAGAGGACGCCGCCGATGGCCGAAAGGTCGCATAATTGGCGCGCGCCTGCGCTGGCGGAGCGCGCTGCTTGCGGCGGCGATGTCGCTCGCTGCCGCCGGCGGCAGCGGCGCGGCCATCCCGACGCGCGGCAATGTCCAGATCGTCAATGTCGGTAACGCCGATCTGGTCTACGAGATTCGTCCCGCCGGCGGCGCCTGGACGCCGCACAAGATCGACAAAGGCGGCTCGGCCTCGTTCGATTGCACCGACTGTTCCGGGTTTGAGTTGCGGATATCGACCGGCGACAAGGCGGGCGCGGTCCACAGTCTGCAGTTCGGTTACACCTACCAGATCTTTTGGAACGCAAGCCAGAAGGTCTGGGACGTGGGTGTGGCGCAGCGGCGATAAGAACGAGTCTGTTCCGCATGCCCGCCTCAGCATGAGGGCCGCGAGCCGAGGCGCCTTCGCAGCGAGCCGAGCCACCCCGCGAACGCGTCGCGGAAGAAGGCGACGCGCTCCTCGCGGCGCGGCGGGCT
>CAWGRN010000018.1:0-527455 GCA_963825015.1 uncultured Alphaproteobacteria bacterium
CGCGATCCCGCCGCCGCATCGTCCGGATGATTGACGGCGTCGAGTTCTTCGCTCTGCCCTTCGGGATAATTCTCGATGACGACTTTGAGCGGCTTTAACACCGCCATGCGGCGCAGCGCCGTCTTGTTGAGCGCCTCGCGCACCGAGAATTCGAACATGCCGGCGTCGACCGTGCTGTTGGCCTTGGCGACGCCGATGCGTTTGACGAAATCGCGGATCGCTGCCGGCGGCACGCCGCGGCGGCGAAAACCGGCCAGCGTCGGCATGCGCGGATCGTCCCAGCCGGTGACGTGACCGCCGCGCACCAATTCGGTCAGCACGCGCTTGGACAGCACGGTGTAGGTCAAATTGAGGCGCGCGAATTCGTACTGATGCGGCTTCGACGGCACGTCGAGATTGGCGATGAACCAGTCGTAGAGCGGCCGGTGATCCTCGAATTCGAGCGTGCAGATCGAATGGGTGATGCCCTCGATCGCGTCGGACTGGCCATGGGCGAAGTCGTAGCTCGGATAGATTTTCCAAGTCGTGCCGGTGCGCGGATGCGGCGCATTGAGAATGCGGTAGAGCACCGGATCGCGCAGGTTGATGTTGCCGGACGTCATGTCCACCTTGGCGCGCAGCACCCGCGCGCCGTTGGGGAATTCCCCGGCGCGCATGCGGCGGAACAGATCGAGGTTTTCATCGACCGCGCGGTCGCGGAACGGGCTGTTCTTGCCGGGCTCGGTCAGCGTGCCGCGGTTATGGCGCATGTCGTCCTGGCTCTGGTCGTCGACATAGGCCAAGCCGGCGCGGATCAGATCCTCGGCCCAGCCGTAGAGGCGCTCGAAATAATCCGAGGCGAAAAACAGATTCTTGCCCCAGTCGAAGCCGAGCCAGCGCACGTCGCGCTCGATGGCGTCGATATATTCCTGCTCTTCCTTGGTCGGATTGGTGTCGTCGAAACGCAAGTGACAACGCCCACCGAATTCTTCGCGCAATGCCGAAATTCAGGCAGATCGACTTGGCGTGGCCGATATGGAGGTAGCCGTTCGGCTCTGGGGGAAACCGGGTGACGACTTCGCGCACGCGCCCGGCCGCAAGATCGGCCGCAACGATGTCGCGGATGAAGTCGCGGCTGGCCTCGCCGGCCGGCGGATTGCCGCTTGTCTTGTCGTCGGTCGCCATGCGTTCTTAACCTTCAGATCAACCCCGTAACCGCCTATCCCATGGCGTGCCGCTCGCCTCCCTGTCAAATGCGATGGCACCTTTCGCTTTAACTGTGGTACAGGGCGCGCGATGAGCGAACCCGTCGTCACCCGTTTTGCGCCTTCCCCCACCGGCTTCCTCCATATCGGCGGCGCCCGGACCGCGCTGTTCAACTGGCTCTATGCGCGCCGGTTCGGCGGCAAGATGCTGCTGCGAATCGAGGATACCGATCGCGAGCGTTCGACCGCGGCCGCCATCGCCGCCATCATCGACGGGCTGACCTGGATGGGGCTCACCTGGGACGGCGACATCGTCTTCCAGTTTTCGCGCGCCGAGCGCCACCGCCAGATCGCCGAGCAGCTGCTGGCCGCGGGCAAGGCCTACCGCTGCTACGCCTCGCCGGAGGAACTCACCGCCATGCGCGAGGCCGCCCGGCGCGAGGGCCGCTCCAAGCTTTATGACGGGCGCTGGCGCGACCGCGATCCGTCCGAAGCGCCGCCGGGCGTCAAACCGGTGATCCGGCTCAAGGCGCCGCTGACCGGCGAGACCGTGATCGAGGACCAGGTGCAGGGCCGCGTGGTCTGGCAGAATTCGGACCTGGACGATCTGGTGCTGCTGCGCTCCGACGGCAACCCGACCTATATGCTGGCGGTCGTGGTCGACGACCACGATATGAACGTCACCCACATCATCCGCGGCGACGATCACCTCACCAATGGCGCCCGGCAAAAGCACATCTACGAGGCGCTCGGCTGGCACGTGCCGATCATGGCGCATATACCGCTGATCCATGGGCCGGACGGCTCCAAGCTGTCGAAGCGCCATGGCGCGCTCGGCGTCGACGCCTACCGGGCCATGGGCTATCTGGCGTCGGCGATGCGGAATTATCTGGTCCGGCTCGGCTGGGCCCATGGCGACCAGGAGATGTTCTCGACCGATGAAATGGTCGCCGCCTTCGACCTGCCGGCCATCGGCCGCTCGCCGGCGCGCTTCGATTTCGCCAAGCTCGAAAACCTCAACGGCCATTACATCCGCTCGACCAATGACGCCGATCTGATCGCCGATCTCGAGCAACTGCTGCCGCATATCGCCGGCGGCGACGAGCTGGCCAGCAAGATGACGCCGGCGCTGCATGCCAAATTGCTCATCGCCATGCCGGGCTTAAAGGAACGCGCTAAGACTTTGGTTGAGCTTTTCGAGGCCTCCCGTTTCCTGTGGGCAAGCCGCCCCCTGGACATCAACGACCAGGCCAAGGCGGTGCTGACCCCCGACGCAAAAGCCCTGATTGCCGCCTTGCTGCCCGAACTGGAAGCGGTCACCGACTGGACCGCGACCCAAGTGGAGGCGGTGGTGCGGCCCTATGCCGAGCGCTCGGGCCAAAAACTGGGCGCCGTGGCGCAACCGCTGCGGGCGGCGCTGACCGGCCGGACCACCTCGCCGCCGATATTCGATGTGCTCGCCGTCCTCGGCCGGGACGAGAGCCTGGCGCGGTTGCGCGAGCAGGCCGGTTTCCCCGCCCCATAAATATCCACCGCGTTGCGATCCGGCCGAGACTTTAGCCGGGGCCGTGCCTATATAGCGGGCGGCGATATGCACTGCCCGATCTTGCAGCGCACTATCTTGCAGTGCACACTTGATTGAGCTACCTCAATGCCACCGGGAACCTTGCACGCCAGGCTGGCGTAGCGCCTCCCCCCGGTTCAAGGTTTTTCACGCGCTCCGCTCCCCGCCAATTCGAGGGCCTGCCCATGGACGCCAAGACCGACACCACGAAAAAAACCGGCACCATCACGCTGGGTAACAAAAGCCTGGATTTCCCGGTCTATGACGGATCGGTCGGTCCATCCGTCGTGGACATCTCGAAGTTTTATGCCGAGAGCGGCATGTTCACCTACGACCCCGGCTTCACCTCGACGGCGAGCTGCGAGTCCAAGATCACCTATATCGACGGCGACGAAGGTATCCTGCTCTATCGCGGCTATCCGATCGAGCAACTCGCCGAGCACGGCGACTTCCTCGAGACCTGCTACCTGCTGCTGTACGGCGAACTGCCGACGCCGTCGCAGAAAGCCGATTTCGACTATCGCGTCACGCGCCACACCATGGTGCACGAGCAGATGAGCCGGTTCTTCCAAGGCTTCCGCCGCGACGCGCATCCGATGGCGGTGATGACCGGCTCGATCGGCGCGCTGTCGGCGTTCTACCACGACTCCACCGACATCTCCGATCCGATCCAGCGCATGATCGCGTCGCTGCGCATGATCGCCAAGGTGCCGACGCTCGCCGCCATGGCCTACAAATATTCGGTCGGCCAGCCGTTCGTCTATCCGAAGAACGACCTCGACTATTCGACCAATTTCCTGCGCATGTGCTACGCGGTGCCGACCGAGGACTACAAGCCGAACCCGGTGCTGGCGCGCGCCATGGACCGCATCTTCATCCTGCATGCGGACCACGAGCAGAACGCCTCGACCTCGACGGTGCGGCTTGCCGGTTCGTCCGGCGCCAACCCGTTCGCCTGCATCGCTGCCGGCTGCGCCTGCCTGTGGGGTCCCGCGCACGGCGGCGCCAACGAAGCGGCGCTGAACATGCTGCGTGAGATCGGCACGGTCGACCGCATCCCCGAGTTCATCAAACGCGCCAAGGACAAGAACGACTCCTACCGGCTGATGGGCTTCGGCCACCGCGTCTACAAGAACTACGATCCGCGCGCCAAGATCATGCAGAAGACCTGCCACGAAGTGCTGGCCGAGCTCGGCATCAAGGACGACCCGCTGCTCGACGTCGCCATGGAGCTGGAAAAGATCGCGCTGCACGACGAATATTTCCTGGAGAAGAAGCTCTATCCCAACATCGACTTCTATTCGGGCATCACGCTCAAGGCGATGGGCTTCCCGACCACCATGTTCACCGTGCTGTTCGCGGTCGCGCGCACCGTCGGCTGGATCGCGCAGTGGAAGGAAATGATCGAGGATCCGAAGCAGAAGATCGGCCGCCCGCGCCAGCTTTATACCGGCGCGACCACGCGCGATTACGTGCCGATCTCGCGAAGGAAATAGTCGCCGCGATCGCAGAAAACACGAAGGGCGGCTGTTTCAGCCGCCCTTTTCGTTTTCGATTGCGCTTCAGGATTTGCCGTTCGTCGCCTTACCGTTGATCCGCGCTTTGGCCCCGTCATAGGCCCAGGTCACATAGACACCGGCCCAGGTGAAGCCGCCGCCGAAGGCCGCCAGCAGCAGGCGATTGCCGGGCTTGAGCTTTGCTTCGTAATCCCACAGGCAGAGCGGGATGGTGGCGTTGGTGGTGTTGCCGTATTTGTTGATGGTCACCATCACCTTGTCCATCGACAGACCCATGCGCTCGGCCGTCGACTCGATGATGCGCTTGTTGGCCTGGTGCGGCACCAGCCAGTCGATCATGTCGCTGCGCAGATTGTTGCGCGCCATGACCTGCCCCGCGACTTCGGCCATGCGCGCGATGGCGTACTTGTAGACCGCGGCACCTTCCTGATGCACGTAATGCAGCCGGTTGACCACGGACTCGGCGGATGCCGGCATGCGGCTGCCGCCGGCTTTCTGATGCAGATGGACCCAGCCGGCGCCATCGGATTTGACGATCGAGTCCATGATGCCGTAGCCGTCGTCATTCGGCTCGAGCAACACCGCGCCGGCGCCGTCGCCGAACAGCACGCAGGTGGCGCGGTCGGTATAGTCCATGATCGACGACATCTTGTCGGCGCCGACCACCACGACTTTTCGCGCGGTACCGTTGGCGATGAATTGCGAGGCGATGCTCAGCGAGTACAGAAAGCCCGAGCAGGCCGCCTGTACGTCGAATGAACCGATCTCGCGAATGCCGACCATGTCGCAGATCAGATTGGCGGTCGACGGAAACTGCATGTCCGGCGTGGTGGTGGCGCAGATCAGCAGATCGATCTCTTCCGGCTTCGTGCCGGTTTTCTGCAATAGGCCGCGGACCGCTTCCGCCGCCATGTGGGAGGTGCCGAGCCCCTCGCCTTTCAGGATATGGCGCTCTTTGATGCCGGTGCGCTCGGTGATCCAGGCATCGCTGGTGTCGACCATGACCGCCAACTCGGCATTGGTCAGGACGTCCGGCGGCACATAGCCGTGGACGGCGGTAATTGCAGCGCGGACAGGAAGGGTCAAAGGCAAATTTCCAAACTTGCTGCCATGGCTTTTAGGCCGACGGGGTGGTCGCAAACTACGCCGTCGGCGGCCGCGACGCCACTGTTTCACGCGACGGTTGGTTAAGAGCCGCGACGCAATCCAGGACCACCGCGGCGGCACGGTCGCTGGGCACGGCTTGGCCGATCTCCATGATGGCATCCAACCGGCCAAAGGCCTCGATTTGCCGGCGCCGCTCCGGCGTATCACCCAGCAGTGGCAAAACTGCGCCGGCGAGCGCCTCAGCCGTGCAATCCCGCGCCAGGAATTCAGGCACCACGTTTTCGCCCAAAATGAGGTTGGTCAAAATCACACTTGGAGACTTGATCAAGAGGCGGCCGATCACCTCCTCCAGCAGAGATATTCTGTAGCCGGCGGCCATCGGCACGCCGGCGAGCGCCAGTTCGAAGGTCGAGGTGCCGGATTTGGTCAGCGCCGCCCGCGCGTTACGGTAGGCGGCGTCTTTATCGGCAGGCGCGACCACGATGCGCGCCGGAACGGGCCAGGACGAAATCGCGGCTTTTGCGGCCTCGGCAAGGCGCGGCACCGCCGGAACCACGACGTCGATGGCGCCTATTTGTTTGGCGACGCGCGCGACGGTTTCGCCGAACACGCCGGCCATGCGGCGGATTTCGCCGGAACGGCTGCCCGGCAGCACCAATAACAGCGGTGGGTCGGCGAGCCGCCGGCGCGCCTCGTCGGCGTTGGGGCGCACTTGCGCAACCCGCTCGCCGAGCGGGTGTCCGACGAAAGTGCAAGGCGGCCCGCCTAACCTTTGCAGCGCCGCCGGTTCGAATGGCAGCAACGCCAGAACGTGATCGACGTAGGCCCGCATTGTCCGGGCGCGGCCCGGCCGCCACGCCCATACCGAGGGGCAGACGTAATCGATAATCGGAATGTTCGGCGCCGCGGCGCGCACCCGTCGCGCCACGCGGTGGGTGAACTCCGGGCTGTCGATGATGACGAGGACGTCCGGCCGGGCGGCGACCACCGCGTCGGCCGTTTCGCGAATGCGGCGCAGAATTTTCGGCAGGCTCGCCGGGATCGCGGCAAAGCCCATGATCGCCAGATCGCCGAGCGGAAACGGGCTGGCCACGCCCTCGGCGGCCATATGCGCGCCGCCGACGCCGGAAAATCGCGCGCCTGGCGAGCGCCGCCGGATCGCGGCAATCAGCGCCGCGCCCAGCCGGTCGCCGGATTCCTCGCCGGCCACCAGGAACACATGCGGGCTCATCGCTCGGGTCCAGCCGGCGTGCCGACGACGAAAATCTTGGCGCGATCGGCCGCGGCGATCAGCTCCGCCGGTTCGGCGATGATGGTCGAACCGGCGACCACGGCAATGCCGGCAAGGCCGGCACGCGCCACGCCTTCAATCGTCAGCGGACCGATCGACGGCATATCGTAGCGCAGGTCCTGACCCTGCTTGGGCGCCTTGACCAGAACGCCGCTGCCGGAAGGCGCACGCACCCGGCCATTGGCGCGCAATTCGGCGACGCGGGCGAGCAACTGGTCGGTGCCTTCGGCCGCCTCGACCGCCAGCACGTGCTTTCCCGCAACCACCACGGCCTGACCGACGTCGAACGGTCCGGTGGCGTGCAGAAACTCCAAGCCGAGGGCAATGTCGGCGCGGTCGCGTTCGGACGGCTTGCGCCTGGCCGAGCGTGCCTTCCGGCACCAGGATTTCGGGTGCGACTTCGTGGGCGCCGAGCAGGCGGAAGCCTTCCCGCTCCAAGATCTTGCCCATGCCGGACAGCAAGTGATTGTCGCCGCCGCGCATCGCGGCGAGAACCTTGAACAGGAAAGTCAGGCCCTTGGGGTCGGGATGCACCTGCCAGATCGAAGGCCGCACCAGCGCGCCGATGAAGACCAGGTCGCGGCAGCCGGCGGCGCGCGCCAGACGCAGGAACTTCCCGATCTGGCCGATGTAGATCCAATGATGCGGAAAGCGGTCGACCGCGGTGCCTTCGGCGGCGCCGCGGATCGCGAACAGCACGACCTTGCGTCC
Organism: uncultured Alphaproteobacteria bacterium; assembly: GCA_963825015.1. Taxonomy (GTDB): domain Bacteria; phylum Pseudomonadota; class Alphaproteobacteria; order Rhizobiales; family Xanthobacteraceae; genus Pseudolabrys. The sequence goes on from CAWGRN010000018.1 coordinate 7,375, forward strand.
CCGGCTCGACGACAAAATCGGCCACCGCCAAAGGCAGCGAGCCGCCGCCGCAGATCAGCGCGAGCGGGCTTTGCTGCTCCGCTGTGAGCACCGCGCTCATGCGTCCCCGTCAGTTGCGCCGCGATTGATCGCCATGGTGAACGGACGTTTGCCGTCCCGAATGAACGCGATCATCTTGGCCACCAGCGTATCGGCGGCGTATTCGGCGGCAACGCGATCGATCCGGGCGCGGAATTCACCGTCGCCGAAGAACAGCGCCTGATAGGCCGAACGCACGCGATGGACCTCGGCTTTGCTCAAGCCGCGCCGGCGCATGCCGATGACATTGAGGCCGACCAGATAGGCCAGCGGGCCCTGCGCCATGCCGTAAGGAATGACGTCGGCGCGAACGCCGCTAAGGCCGACGATCATCGCGCCCTCGCCGATGCGCACGAATTGGCGCACCGCAACGCCGCCGCCGAAGACGACATTGTCGCCGACAGTGACATGGCCGCCGAGCACGGCGTTGTTGGCGAACACGACGTGATTTCCGACGTGGCAATCGTGGCCGACGTGCGAGCCGACCATGAGAAAACATTTGTCGCCGACCGACGTGGCGCCGCCGCCATCCTCGGTGCCGGTATTGGCGGTGACGCCTTCGCGGATGTCGCAATCCGCGCCGATCGTCAGCGTGGTCGGTCCGCCGCGATAGCTGAACGACTGCGGCGGTGAGCCGAGCGAAGCGAAAGGATGGATGACGGTGCGGGGACCGATCGTGGTATGGCCGGTCAGATTGACATGGCCGTGCAGCCGGCAGCCCTCGCCGATCGTCACATGCGGGCCGACGGTGCAAAAGGGCCCGATCGTGACGTCGGGGCCGATCACCGCCCCGGCTTCGATCCGCGCCGAGGAATCGATCATGGCAGCGCTCATGTATCGGAAATCATGGCGCCGACTTCGGCTTCGGCAACGATCTGGCCGGCCACTTTGGCCTCGCCGCGATACCACCACATGGTCTTGCGCTGGGCGATCTTGTTCATGTGGTACTCGATGGTGTCGCCCGGCAGCACCGGCTTGCGGAATTTCGCCTTGTCGATCGTCAGAAAGAACACCGACTTCGGTTGCGTCGAGGAGGTCTGCGCGATGCAAAGCACGCCTGCGGTCTGCGCCATGCCCTCGATCATCAGGACGCCCGGAAACACCGGATTGCCCGGAAAGTGCCCCTGGAAATGCGGCTCGTTGATCGTCACGTTCTTGATACCGATGCCGTGGTCGTCGCCGCGAATATCGATCACCCGGTCGACCATGAGAAACGGATAACGGTGCGGCAACAGTTTGAGCACCATCGCAATATCTGCCGCTTCCAGTTTTTTGACGGTTTCTTTCATGGCGATGATCTCATTCGTCCGCTGCCGCTTCGGCTCCGCCTTTTTCGCGCGCCATTCGTGCGAGAATCGTCATTTCGCGGAACCACTGCCTCAGCGGCTTGGCCGGCGTGCCGCCCCAGCGCGCACCCGCCGGCACGTTGCCGTTGACGTTGCTGGTCGCGGCGATCTGCGCCCCCTCGCCAATGGTAATATTGGTATTTACGCCGACCCGCGCACCCAGCACAACAAAGTCTTCCAGCACCGTGCTGCCGGCAATTCCCGATTGCGCCACCAGCACGCAGTGCCGGCCGACGCTGACATTGTGGCCAACCTGGACCAGATTGTCGATCTTGGTGCCCTCGCCGATCACGGTATCGCGGACCGCGCCGCGATCGACCGTGGTGCCGGCGCCCATCTCGACATCGTCCTGGATGATGACACGGCCGACTTGCGGCACCTTGAGGTGGCCTTTGCCGCCCATCACGAAGCCGAAGCCGTCCTGACCGATCCGGCAGCCCGGGTGGATGATGACGCGATCCCCGATCAGCGCGTAGGCGATGGACGCGCCGGCGCCGATCGAACTGTCGCGCCCGATCCGCACCCCGGCGCCGATTACCGCGTTGGCCCCGATCAGCGTGCCGGCGCCGATCTCGGCACCGGGCCCGATCACCGCGCCCGGGTCGACGGTGACGCCGTTTTCCAGCCGCGCGGTCGGGTCGACGTGGGCAGAGGCGATGGTGCCGGACATGCCGAGCGAGGACGGCCGCAACGCATCCGGAAACAACTCGCCGCGCCACCGTCACGAAGGCGCGATAGGGCTCGGCGACGCTCAATACCGCCACATGCGGCGGCAGGAATTTGGCCAGAGCCGCGGTGGTCATGCAGGCGCCGGCATGGGTCGCGCCGGCGATGTCCACGTAATTGCGGTTGTCGAAGAACGTGAGGTCGAACGGCCGTGCGCGGTCGAGCGGCGCAATGTCGACGATGCGGCGGGCATGCGGCGGCGCCGTCAGGACGGCGCCGCATAGGCTGGCGATCTCATCAAGCGTGAGACCGCGGGAACGTCGTAGGAATACCGGCTCGCTCATGCTGCCCCGGCCGCGCCGCCGACCGCGGCCAAAATCAAGACGTCGCTCAGAACCTTGTGCCGCCGCTGAAGCGGAAGATTTGCGTCTTGTCGTAGCTTTCCTTGGTGACCGGGATAAGCCAGATCGAAGCGCAACGGTCCGAGCGGCGAGTCCCAGATCAAGCCGATACCGACTGACGAGCGAACCGCATTGGAATCGCCGACCAGGAGCGTCTCACCCGTCTGGTTCCAGGAGGTCGGACCCTTGTAAGCCCAGACCGAACCGGCGTCGGCGAATGCCGCGACCTTGATGCCGATCTCCTTCGGCAGGAAGTACAGCGGCGTCTGCGCCTCGAGGCTGGCGCCCCAATACAGCGAGCCGCCGAGCGAGTCGTTGGTCGTTCCCGGCGTCAAATCGCGCGGGCCGAGGCCGGCGGGCTGCGAAGCCGCGCACCAGGTTCGGGCCCATCTGGAAATGATCCAGCATGCGCAAGTCCTTGCCGCCCCAGCCGGCGATGTTGCCGCCTTGCAGCTTGAGGACGCCGACGACGTCGGAGACCACTTCGTAGTAGTTGCGGGTCTCGATGCTCGAGCGGATAAAATTCACGTCGCCGCCGACACCGGCAAAGTCCTGCTTGAGTTCTGCGAACATGCCGCTGGTCGGCGATTTGTTGTTGTCGAGCGTGTTGTAGGCCAGCGAATAGCCGACCAACGAGGTCAGCACCGGACCGGCCGACAGCTCTTTGCGCACCGCGAGCGACGCTTCGCCGTCGGAGTAACAGCCGTTCGGGACATTCACCAAGGTATCGGTATTGCCCGCGCCGCCTTCGTTATTCGGGGTTACGCCTGTGCCACCCATGGCGAGAGCGTTACTCGACGAAATACAGTTGTTGTACAGATCCGGCAGCGTGATTTCCTGCCGGTAGATCGAATAACGCGGCTGGAAGGTGATTTCCTCGGTCAAGCCGAAGCCGACACGAAGATTGGTGCCGATCGTTTTGGTGTCATAGGAAACGTATGACGAGGCCAGGTTCTGCCGGGCGAACAGGTCGATGCCGCCGGCCATGCGGTAGCCGAGCAGATAGGGTTCGACGAACGACAGGTCGACGCCGCGCGTACGCTGACCGTAAGTCACCGACGCCTTGGCATATTGGCCGCGGCCCATGAGGTTGCGGTCGGCGACGCTGACTTCGGCGATAAAGCCGTCGGCGGTGGAATAGCCGCCCGCGACCGAGAACTCGCCGGTCGACATTTCCTCGACATTGACGTTGATGACCACGCGGTCGGGCGCCGAGCCCGGCTCGTTGGTGATCTTGACCGATTTGAAGTAGTTCAGATTCTTCAGCCGGCGTTCGGCGCGGTCGACCAGCGCGCGGTTATAGGCGTCGCCTTCGCCGATATCGAATTCGCGGCGGATCACGTAGTCGCGGGTGCGGATGTTGCCGCGGATGTTGATGCGCTCGATATAGGCGCGGGTGCCCTCTTCGACCACGAAGGTCAGATTGATGGTCTTGGTCTGGAAGTCGCGGTCGCCGCGCGGACGCACATTGGCGAAGGCATAGCCGCGCTTGGCGGCTTCGATGGTCATGGCCTCGACGCTCTTTTCGAGCAGGTCGGCGTTGTACACGCTGCCGGAGCTGAGCTTCAGGCTGCCGCGCAGCGAAGCGGGATCGATCGCATGGACGTTCGAGACCACGTCCAACTTGCCGACGCGATATTGAGCTGCCTTCATCGATGGTGAAGGTGATGACGAATCCCTTCTTGGCGGGATCGTATTCGCCGACCGCCGAGACGATACGGACGTCGGCATAGCCGTGCTTGAGATAGAACCGGCGCAGCAGGTCGCGATCGGCTTCGACGCGGTCGGGGTCGTAGATATCGGTGGTTTGCAGGAAGCTGAGCCAGTTGCTTTCCGAGGTCTTGATCACGTCCCTCAGGCGGCCCGACGAGAACGCCTTGGTGCCGACGAAGCGGATATCTTTCACGCCGGTCTTTACGCCGTCGGAGATCTCGAACACGAGATTGACGCGGTTGTTCGGCAAATCGATGATCTTGGGTTCGACGCGCACGTCGAAGCGGCCGCTGCGATGATAGATTTCGATGATGCGCTGGACGTCGGCCTGCACGGTCGGCTTCGACAGCGTACCGCGCGGCTTCGACTGCACTTCGGCCTTGAGCTGGTCGTCTTTGGCCTTCTTGTTGCCCTCGAAGGCAACCTGGTTGATCACCGGATTTTCCACCACGGAAACCACCAGACGGCCGCCGGCATTATGGATGCGGACGTCGGAGAATAGCCCGGTCGCGTAAAGCGCCTTGAGGGCTTCGTCGGTTTCCTGGGGTCCCAGCCGGCCGCCGGGGCCGGGCTTGAAATACGACCGCACGGTCTCGGCTTCGACGCGGCGATTGCCTTCCACGACGATGCTATTGGCGCTCTGCGCGAACGCCGCGCCCGAGGACGCCAGCGTCAGGCAGCCAGCGCCGACAAGGATACCGCTGAGGACAACACAGCTAAGGGCCAGTCCCCGAACCAACCGCACACAAAGTCCCATGCGCAACGCGCCCTCTTGATCCTAAGCGGCCACCCCCGCTGCAGTTTTGATCCGGGCGAGGCTTTCGTTGGCTTTGTACAGCGTTTCGGCCGCACTGCAAACGATACTGCCAAGCCAAGTTTCCCTTTCCCCTCAAAAAGTTGCCAACCGGCAACGGTTTCAGGACGACCCAGGAAAGAAGATGCCCTTTATGTCATTAAAGGTTGCAAAAATCATCAACATGAGCACGACAGCCAGCCCAATGCGGAACCCGAAATCCTGGGCGCGCTCCGATAGCGGGCGGCCGCGGATGGCTTCGATTCCATAGAACAAAAGGTGTCCACCATCGAGCAAGGGAATCGGGAATAGGTTTAATAGCCCGATCGATACCGAAAGCACCGCCGTCAGGTGGATGAGCGCCACAAAACCGGCGGTCGCCACCTGGCCGGAGACCTGGGCGATGCGGATGGGGCCACCGAGCTGATCGGCCGCCTCGCGCCCGGTAAACACGCCGCCGATGTATGACAAAGTGCGGTCGACCACGAACCAGGTCTCCTGCGCCCCCATGACCACGGCCTTCAGCGGCCCGGCTTTCTGCGTCTTAATGTCGCCGGGCTTCATCGACCGGCTGATGCCCAGCACGCCGAGGCGGTGGACGTTGCCGAAATTGTCCTTGAGTTCCTTGAGCTCAGGAATCGCCTTGAGCGTCACAGGGACGCCGCCGCGCTCGACTTCGACATTGAGCGACTCGCCGGCGCTGACGCTGACGATGCGCTGCATATCGGCGAAATTCTCGATTTTATCGCCGTTAATCGCCAGCACGAGATCGCCGGGCTGGAAGCCGGCGATCTGAGCGGCGCTGCCCGCCTGCACCGCATCGACGCGCGCGCTGGTGGTCTGCTTGCCGACGGTCATGAAGACGCCGGCGAAAATGGCGATCGCCAGAATGAAATTCGCGATCGGCCCGGCCGCGACGACGGCGGCGCGCGAGCCAACCGGCTTGTGGATAAAGCTGTCTTTTTTCTCGGCCTCGGTCATGCCGGCCGCCGCCTCGTGGTCGGGCACGCTCGCAGCATTGTCGTCGCCGAAGAACTTCACATAGCCGCCAAGCGGCACCGCGGAGATCTTCCAGCGGGTGCCGTGGCGGTCGTTAAAGCCAATGATTTCCGGGCCGAAGCCGATCGAAAAGGTCAGCACCTTGATGCCGCACAAGCGGGCCACCAGAAAATGGCCAAGCTCATGGAAAAACACGACAATTGTCAGCACAAACAGGAACGGTACCAAGTAACCGACGAGGCCGCCGCCGAATGCGCTCAATCCCCCCATGATGTCCATACTCGCCACAATCCTTGTCCCGCCGGTCCGGCGCCCGCAACGTTACCGCAAGCTTACTAGGATGACTTTAAGGCAATTTCAGGCAAGAGGTCTCGGGCTATACTTCTGGCAATATGGTCAACGGCGAGCGCCCCATCGAGCCCGGCCGGTTCCCCAAGTAGTCCGCGCGCGGCCGCCGCATCGAGCGTCGCCTCGACCAGCGCGGCAATACCGGGAAAATCGATGCGTCCGGCGATGAATTCGGCCACCGCGACCTCGTCGGCCGCATTCAGCACGGTCGGCGCCGCGCCGCCGGTCTTCATCGCCTGCCGCGCCAGGGCGAGCGCCGGAAACCGCGTCAGGTCGGGGTCTTCAAAGGTCAATTCGCGCAGTTGTGCCAAATCGAGCCGCGGCGCCGGTCCGTCGATCCGCTGCGGCCAAGCCAGGCAATGCGCGATCGGAATCCGCATGTCGGGCGCGCCCAATTGCGCCACCACCGAGCCGTCGCGAAACTCCACCAGCCCATGCACGACCGATTGCGGATGCACCAGCACATCGATCTCGTCCGGCGGCAGCGCGAACAGATGATGCGCCTCGATCAGTTCGAGGCCCTTGTTCATCAGCGTCGCCGAATCGATCGTGACCTTCGGTCCCATGATCCAGTTCGGGTGGCGCAGCGCCTGTTCGGGGGTCGCGGCTTTGATCGCTTCCATGCGACCAGGTGCGGAACGGGCCGCCGGACGCGGTCAGGATCACGCGTTTGACGTCCTCGCGTCTGCCGGCGCCGAGCGCCTGGAACACCGCGTTGTGTTCGCTATCGACCGGCAGCACGGTCGCGCCGGCACTGGCCACGCGGCGCATGAAAAACGCGCCGGCGCAGACCAGGCATTCCTTGTTGGCGAGCGCGACGGTCGCGCCGCGCTCGACCGCGGCCAGCGTCGGTTTCAATCCGATCGCGCCGCTGATCGCCGCCATCACCCATTCGGCCGGACGCTGCGCGGCCTCGACCAAAGCGTCATCGCCTGCCGCCGCCTCGATGCCGCTGCCGGCCAGCGCATCCTTGAGCTCGGCGTAATAGTCGGGATCGGCAATGACGGCGAACCGCGCGCCGACCTCGCGCGCGATGGTCGCAAGCGCCGTGGCGTTGCGGCGCGCGCTGATGGCTTCGACGCGATAGCGGCCCGGTTCGCGCTTGATCAGATCGACGGTGCTGGCGCCGATCGAACCGGTGGCGCCGAGAATTGTGACGCTGCGCACGGCGGCCGCCGGCAGCGGCTTGGCGCGGAGCGTTGAAGTTCGAATACCGGGCGTCATGCGCTCACCATATCAGCAGCCCGCGCGCCGGGTCATCGAAGCCGCCGCGCAGCAATCCGATGGTACAGCCGACCAGCGCCGCGGCCCAGAAGCCGTCGAGGCGATCCATCACGCCGCCATGACCGGGAATGATGTGGCTCGCATCCTTGGCGCCGAACTGGCGCTTGACCCAGGATTCCAGCAGATCGCCGAGCTGCGACACCACCGATAACAGCAGAGCGATGCCCGCAATCGCCAGAGTGTTGAACGATCCGACAAAGGCCGCGGCCAGAACCGCCACGATCATGGCGCCGAGCGTGCCGGCAATCGCGCCCGACCAGGTTTTTTTCGGACTGATCGCCGGCATCAATTTCGGCCCGCCGAAGGCGCGGCCGGCGAAATAGCCGCAGATGTCGGTGGTCCACACAATCGCGAACAGCAAGATGATCGCGACCAATCCATAAGTGTCGTCGGCGCGCAGCAGCATGGGCGCCAGCAGCAAGGCGCCGGCATAGCCGATGCCGCAGGTGATCCAGAGCCGCTTGCCGTCGGCGGCAAAAACCGTGGCGGCCAGCGCGCCCAAGCCCACCAGCATGATCGCCGCGACCGGCCGGCCGCGCTCGGCCATCAAGGCGGAAACCGCGATCGCGCTGGCGCACGACGACAACATCAGCCGGTGGTCGGGGCCGGCGACCAACGTGATCCATTCCCACAGCACGGCGATGGCCGCCAAACACCAAAACACCGCGAACGGCCAACCGCCGATATACGCCGCGATGACCGCGATCGGCGCCAGCACCGCGGCGGATACAATACGCAACATGAGATTGCTGTTGCCCGCGCCCACAGGCTTCCCGGTTGCAGCGGGGCCTGAAACGGGCTCGGTCTCTGTCACGGGATCAGGATCCGGTCTTGGCAACTAGGCCGCCAAAGCGGCGCTCACGCTGCTGGTATTCGCCGATCGCCGCCTCGAGCGCGGCGCGGTCGAAGTCGGGCCAGAAAGTCGGCACGAACACCAGTTCGCTATAGGCCGATTGCCACAGCAGGAAATTCGACAGGCGCTGCTCGCCGCTGGTGCGGATGATCAATTCGGGATCGGGCAAATCGGGCGCATCAAGAAAGCGGCCGACCGTCTCCGTGGTGATATCCGACGGTTTCAGCGCACCGCCGGCAACCTGTTCCGCGATGCGCCGCGCCGCGCGCGCGATCTCCTGGCGGGCGCCGTAGTTGAACGCCACCACCAGCGTCAGCCCGCTGTTGTTGCGCGTGAGTTCTTCGGCTTCGACCAGCAGACGACCGATGTCGGGATCGAGCGCCTCGCGCTCGCCGATGATGCGGACCCGCACATTGCTCTTGTGCAGCTCGGCCAGATCGTTGCGGATGAAGCGTCGCAGCAGCCCCATCAGTTCGTGGACTTCGGTCGCCGGCCGCGACCAGTTTTCCGAGCTGAAGGAAAATATCGTGATGGTGCCGATGCCGATCTCGCCGGCCGCCCGGATCGTGCGCCGCAGCGCCTCGACGCCGCGGCGGTGGCCTTCGACACGCGGCAGCCCGCGCGCCGCCGCCCAGCGGCCGTTGCCATCCATAATGATGGCTACATGGCGCGGCACGGCCGGCTTGTCGCCAAGCTTGGCATTGGGCGGGATTGTTACCTCGGGCATAGGCTAAGACCTCAAACGGTGAGGATCTCCTTTTCCTTGGCCGCCAGCATATGGTCGATTTCGCTGATGCCGGCATCGGTCGCCTTCTGGATGTCGGCGGTGAATCGGTCGTGGTCGTCTTTGCTGATGCCGTCTTTCTCGAGCTTCTTGATCACGTCCAAGGCATCGCGCCGCACGTGGCGCACCGCCACCCGCGCGGCCTCGGCATATTTATGGGCGAGCTTGACCAGTTCCTTGCGCCGTTCGGTGTTGAGTTCGGGAATGCGCAGGCGGATGGTCTGCCCCTCGGTCGCAGGCGACAGGCCGAGGTTTGAATTGACGATGGCCTTTTCCACCGCGTGCACCAGCGTGCGGTCCCAGACATTGACCGAAATCATGCGCGGTTCCGGTATGGTCACGCTGGCGCATTGCTGAAGCGGCATTTGCGCGCCGTAGGCCTCCACCATCACCGGGTCGAGCAGATGCGCCGAGGCGCGTCCGGTTCGCAATCCCGACAATTCGGCCTTGAGCACGGTGCCGGCGCCGGCCATGCGGCGCTTGATTTCATTGATATCGTGCGTTTCGTTTGCCATAGCGATCCCCCGTCTACCGCACGCTCGTCATTATTTCCCCGCGCATGATCTTATCCGAAAACCGGTGCCCGCTTTTCGGGATCATGCGCCTAGCCAACGATCGTCGCGCGCCCTTTGCCGCGAAGCACGGCCTCGATAGCGCCCTTCTCGGCGATCGAGAAGATGATGATAGGCATCCGGTTTTCCCGGGCAAGCGCGAAGGCCGTGGAGTCCATGACCCGCAGGTCCTTCTCGATCGCCTCTTGATGGCTGAGCCGGTCGTAACGCGTGGCTTTCGGGTCTTTCTTGGGGTCGGCGCTATAGACGCCGTCCACATTGGTGGCTTTGAGCACCGCGTGGGCGCCGAGTTCCGCCGCGCGCAAGACCGCGGTGGTATCGGTGGTGAAGAACGGATTGCCGGTTCCGGCCGCCAGCAGCACGATGCGGCCTTTGCCGAGATTCTTCAGCGCGCGCTTGCTGTTGAAGGTTTCGCAGACCGACGGCATGGCCAAAGCCGACAGCGTGCGCGCCTCGCGCCCGGCCCGTTCGATGGCGGCTTCCAGCACCAGGCAATTCATCACCGTCGCCAGCATGCCCATGGTGTCGCCGACGGTGCGCGGCACGCCGCGCTCGGAGACCTCGACGCCGCGGAAAATATTGCCGCCGCCGACCACGACGCCGAGTTCGACGCCGAGCTTGGCGGTCGCGACCAGATCGACGGCGAGCCGTTCGACGGTGGCCTGGTCGACGCCGAAACCGGTCGCGCCGCTCAGCGCTTCGCCGGACAGTTTGACGATGACGCGACGATAGACCGGATCACTCATGGGCCGCGATCCTCAGGTTATGTTGCGCCTAGCTTTGGCCGGCAGCAGCCGCGATCAGGCGGCAGCTTCGGCTTCCTGCTTATCGATGCCCTCACCGAGCGCAAAACGGACGAAGCCCGTAATCTTGATTGGCCCGCCCACTTTGCCTTCGGCTTCCTTGAGCGCCTGCGCGACCGTCTTCTTGTCGTCGAAGATAAAGGGCTGCTCGACCAGACAGACTTCCTTGTAAAAAGTCTTGAGCCCAGATTCGACGATCTTTTCTATCACGTTTTCCGGCTTGCCCTGCTGGCGGAATTTGTCGGCCAGCACATCTTTCTCGCGCTTAACCACAGCCGGATCGAGGCCGGCCTGGTCGAGCGCCTGGGGATTGGCGGAGGCGACATGCATCGCCAGCTGGCGGCCGAGCGCGGTCAGTTCGTCGGCCTTGCCGGTCGATTCCAGGGCGACGATCACGCCGATCTTGCCGACGCCGTCGCTCACGGCGTTATGCACGTAGGAGCCGATCGCGCCTTGGCCGACCGACAGCGCGGCGGCGCGGCGCAGCGTCATGTTCTCGCCGATCTTGGCGATCATGTCGGTCAGCGATTCCGCGACCGTGAGGCTGCCGGCCTTGGCGGCATTGATCTTGTCCAGATCGCTGCCGACGCTGAGCGCCACGTCGGCGATCATCTTGACCAGGCCCTGGAACAGATCGTTGCGGGCGACGAAATCGGTTTCCGAATTGACCTCGACCACGACGGCCTTGGTGCCGGCGACCTGCACGCCGATCAGGCCTTCCGCGGCGATGCGGCCCGACTTCTTGGCGGCCTTCGACAGGCCCTTTTTGCGCAGCCAATCCTGAGCGGCGGTCATGTCGCCGCTGGTCTCGGTGAGCGCGGCCTTGCAATCCATCATGCCGGCGCCGGTCGACTCGCGCAGTTCCTTGACCATCTGGGCGGTGATATTTGCCATCGAAATTTTCCTTAGATCCGTCGCGGCCGGCATCAAAGCCCGGCCAGCGACGCATTTTAAAATGGAACATCCAAGCCGGGCCTTCGCCCGGCTTGACGACGGTGGGCGCTTACTCGGCTTCCGCGGTCAGTTCCTTGGCCTTCTTGACCCAACCATCGACGCGGCCGGGCAAGCCCACTTCCTCGCCGACGTTGTGCGCGCCCTTCTCGTTGAGCTCGGCGATCTGCGTGTAGTGGAAGATGCCGAGATCGTTGAGCTGCTTCTCGATCGCCGGCGACACGCCGGGCAGCTTCTTGAGGTCGTCGGCAACGCCGCGCGGACCGGCCAACTGCTCGAAGCCGAGATCGCTGGCGGCCGGCACCACCGGCACCGATTCGACCATCGGCTTTTCGGCGGCGCCAAGATCGACGCCGTGTTCGCCCTGGGCGCGCGAGATGCCGTCGAGCGCGGCGCGCGCGATCAGATCGCAATACAGCGTCACCGCGCGGGCGGCGTCGTCGTTGCCCGGGCACGGCAAAGGTGATGCCCTTGGGGTCGCAGTTGGTGTCGACGATGGCCGCGACCGGAATGCCGAGACGCTGGGCTTCCTTGATCGCGATGTCTTCCTTGTTGGTGTCGATCACGAACAGGAGGTCGGGCACGCCGCCCATGTCCTTGATGCCGCCGAGCGAGCGGTCGAGCTTGTCGCGCTCGCGCTGCATGGTGAGGCGCTCTTTCTTGGTGTAGCCGCCGGTGTCGCCGGACGCGAGCATCTCGTCGAGCTTGCGCAGCCGCGAGATCGAACCCGAGATCGTCTTCCAGTTGGTCAGCGTGCCGCCGAGCCAGCGCGAATTGACGAAATACTGCGCCGACTGCTTGGCGGCGTCGGCGATGGCGTCCTGCGCCTGGCGCTTGGTGCCGACGAACAGGATGCGGCCGCCTTTGGCGACGGTATCGCTGACCGCCTGCAACGCGCGATGCAGCATCGGCACGGTCTGGGCGAGATCGACGATATGAATGTTGTTGCGGGTGCCGAAGATGTATTGACCCATCTTCGGGTTCCAACGGTGGGCCTGATGGCCGAAGTGGACGCCAGCTTCCAATAGCTGACGCATCGTGAAGTCAGGAAGAGCCATTCGAATTCTCCGGTTGATCCGCCGCGGAAGTGTGTGAGCCCCGTAAAGGGACCACCGGAAGGCCTTTTTGACCCATTGTCGGGGCCTAAAGCCAAACATCCGCGTGAGTGATGTGCCGGGCTTATATAGGCGCGATTTGCCCGGCGCAAGGCGGACCAGCCCGGCCACGGCCAGGCTGCGCCTCGGATTTAAGGCATTTTTGCCCGGAAATTGCCCTCACACCCCGAAATATTTCGAATAGCGCGTCTTGATCTCTTCCATCTGGGCGGTGAGCCCTTCCGGATTCTTGTTCATGATCTTGATCGACGCCAGCGGGGTGCGGCCCGGCTTGTCCTTCACCAGCTTGTGCACCGACCGCAGGCCGCCGACATCGACGAACAATTGCTGGCCCTCGCCGGAGAACAGGAAGCTCTGGAACAGCCGCGCGGCATTCGGATGGGGTGCTGCGGCAAAGATCGCCGACGGCATCGCCACCAGCGGCGAGCCTTCGGTCACATAGACCGGCTCGATCGGCTTGCCGGCCTCATTCGCGATCAGCACGTTGTATTCGTTGCCGTCGAACATCACCGGACGTTCGCCGAGCATGACCTTCTTCGGCGTGTCGGTGGCCGATTGCAGCTGCATGACTTTCTGCTTGGCGAGTTTTTCGAAATAGGGCCAGCCGATATTCTGCACCATCTGATAGGTCGAGGTGATGATGGTGCCCGAGTAGCTCGGGCTCGCCTTGCACATCTTGCCGGACCATTTCGGATCCAGGAGATCGGCGAAGCTTTTCGGCGCGTCTTCCTTCTTCACCATGGTGGGATTGTAGGCGACCACGCAGAGCGTCGAGCGCACGATGGCGTGGAAGCCGTCCGGATCGCGATAGTCGGCCGCATAATGTTTGGCGACGTCCTCCGGCACGTAGGCCTGCAGCAGTTTCTTTTCTTTCCAGGCGACGAATTGCGCGGCGTCACCGGTATTGACGGCATCGACGGTGTGAATGCCGGCGGAATATTCCTGGCCGATGCGGGTGAAGATGCGCTCGGCGCCGGCGCGCTCGACCCGCGCCTTGATGCCGTATTTCTGCTCGAAGGCTTTGCCGATTTTTTCGGCGAGCTGCAGGTCGGCCGACGTGTACCAGGTGACCTGGCCTTCCTTCTTGGCCGCTTCGATCAGCGCCGGCGTGACGGCTTCGGCCGCCGGCGCCGCGGCGCGCGTCGGCGTGGCGTAAGCGATGAATGGCAGCGCGGCGGAAGCTTTAAGAATATCGCGGCGCGATAGGCCAGAATGTCGCATGACAAATCCTCCCGATGGTGTTGGCGTTTTTTATTGCGCCAAGCTTAGCACGGGAGGCAGCTCTGGCTACACCGCCTCGACCTGCACCACGCCGGGCACCGCCTTGATGGCGCCGGCGATCTGGGGCGACACTTTGAAGCGGCCGGGAAGTTTCACTTCCACTTCGGTGCCCTGCTTGAGCAGCAGCACGACGCTGACCTCGCCATCGCCGTTCGTCGCGCGCGGCACCGGCTCGAGCCGCTTGGCCAGCCCCTCGATCGGCGCGCCGTCGCGCAAAAATACCCGCAGGCCTTTGTGTAGATTGGCGGCCGCGGCATCGAGCGGCTCGGCCGACTGGATACGCGCGCGCACTTCGTCGCCCTGCACCTCGGCCGACAGGAACAACAGCACCGCGGTGCCGGGCTCGAGCAGATCGCGATATTCGGCGAGACCTTCCGAGAAGATGATCGCCTCGTAGTGGCCGGTCGGATCCGACAAGCCGAAGATGCCCATCTTGCTGCCGGTGCGCGTGCGCCGCTCCTGGCGCGACACCACGGTGCCGGCGACACGGCCCGCGGTCGCGCCCATTTTCACGGCGCGCGCGAACTCCGCCCAAGGCTGCACGCGCAGTTTCTTCAGCACGGCGGCATAGTCGTCGAGCGGATGGCCGGAGAGAAAGAAGCCGACCGCTTCATATTCGCGGCGCAGCCGTTCGGCCGGCAGCCAGGCGTCGACCGGCGGCAACACGATCGGATCCGGCTTGCCGCCGCCGCCGAACAACTCGCTCTGACCGATCGCCTCGCCCTCATGCGCGCGTTGCGCCCGGCCGAGAATATTGTCGACCGCCGCCAGGACGCGGGCGCGGTTGCTCTCGAAGCCGTCGAAGGCGCCGGCGCAGCAAAGGCTCTCCAAGACGCGCTTGTTGATGGCGCGCGGATTAACGCGGGCCGCGAAGTCGGCGAGATCGGCGAATTTGCCGGCGGCGCGCGCCTCGATGATGGTTTCCACCGCCTGCTTGCCGACGCCTTTGAGCGCGGCCAGCGCGTAGATGATGGTGTTGCCGTCGACTTCGAAGGCGACGCCGGAGCGGTTGATCGAAGGCGGATCGACCTTGATGCCGAGCCGCTCGGCCTCGGCGCGGAATTCGGCGAGCTTGTCGGTGTTGCCCATGTCGAGCGTCATCGACGCCGCCATGAACTCGACCGGATAATTGGTCTTCATGTAGGCGGTCTGGTAGGCGACCAGCGCATAAGCCGCGGCGTGGCTCTTGTTGAAGCCGTATTCGGCGAAGCGCTCGAGCAGATCGAAGATCGCGTCGGCCTGCGCCTTGTCGATATTGTTCTTGATGGCGCCGTCGACGAAATTCTCGCGCTGCGCCTGCATTTCTTTTCTGATTTTCTTGCCCATGGCGCGGCGCAAGAGATCGGCCTGGCCGAGCGTGAAGCCGGCCAGAATCTGGGCGGCCTGCATCACCTGTTCCTGATAGACGATGACGCCGAAGGTCTCCTTCAGGATCGGCTCGAGCGCGGGATGGATATAGTCCGGCGTCTCCATGCCGTGCTTGCGCGCGCAATAAGTCGGGATGTTCGCCATCGGACCCGGGCGATAGAGCGCGACCAGCGCGATGATGTCCTCGAAACGGTCGGGCCGCATGTCGAGCAGCGCGCGCCGCATGCCGGCGCTTTCCAGTTGGAACACGCCGACCGCTTCGGCGCGCGCCAACAGATCGTAGGTGGCCTTGTCGTCGAGCGGAATCGCGGTGAGATCGATGTCGATGCCGCGGCGCTTGACCAGCGCCACCGCGGTCTGCAGCACGGTGAGCGTTTTCAGCCCGAGGAAGTCGAACTTCACCAGCCCGGCCTGCTCCACCCATTTCATGTTGAACTGGGTGACGGGCATGTCGGATTTCGGATCGCGGTAGAGCGGCACCAGTTCCGACAGCGCCCGGTCGCCGATGACGATGCCGGCGGCGTGGGTCGAGGCGTGGCGCGTCAGGCCTTCGAGTTTCTTGGCGATGGCGAAGGCGCGTTTGACGGTCGGATCGCTGTCGGCTTCGGCCTGGAGCTTCGGCTCGTCCTCGATGGCGCGCGCCAGCGTGATGGGCGCCGCCGGATTCTGCGGCACCATTTTGCACAGCTTGTCGACCTGGCCGTAAGGCATTTCCAGCACGCGGCCGACGTCGCGCAGCACGCCGCGCGCCTGCAGCGTGCCGAAGGTGATGATCTGCGCCACCTGATCGCGGCCGTAGCGCGCCTGTACATAGTCGATGACTTCGCCGCGGCGATCCTGGCAGAAGTCGACGTCGAAATCCGGCATCGACACGCGTTCCGGATTGAGGAAGCGCTCGAACAAGCAGACCGAAGCGGATCGGATCGAGGTCGGTGATGCTCAGCGCGTAGGACACCAGCGAGCCCGCGCCCGAGCCGCGGCCGGGACCGACCGGAATGCCTTTGTCCTTCGCCCAGGTGATGAAGTCGGCGACGATCAGGAAGTAGCCGGGATATTTCATGCCGGCGATGACGCCGAGCTCGAATTCGAGCCGCTCGCGGTATTCATCGACGCTGTGGCCTTCGGCGACGCCGGCGGTGGCGAGCCTTCGCGCGAGGCCAGCCTCGGCGCGCTTGCGCAATTCGTCGGCTTCGTCGACCACGCTGCCGCCCTCGCCGACCGAAAAGCGCGGCAGGATCGGCTGCTGCACGGTCGGGCGGAAGGCGCAGCGCTCGGCGATCTCGACGGTATTGGCGAGCGCTTCCGGCAGATCGGCGAACAGCTCGCGCATTTCGGCGCGGGTCTTGAAGCGATGCTCGGCGTTGAGCTGGCGGCGGTCGGATTGCGAGACGAAGCGGCCTTCGGCGATGCAGATCAGCGCGTCATGGGCTTCGTGGTCGGCGACGGTGGCGAAATAAGGCTCGTTGGTCGCGACCAAAGGCAGGTTGCGGCTATAGGCAAGATCGATCAGCACCGGTTCGGTCATGCGCTCGTAGGCCATGCCGTGGCGCTGCAATTCGACATAGAGCCGGTCGCCGAACAGGCGGGCGAGCGCGTCGAGCCGAGAGCCTGCGAGCTGGCTCTGGCCGGCGGCGATGGCTGAATCGAGCGGGCCGCCCGGCCCGCCGGTGAGCGCGATGACGCCTTCGGTCTCGCCCTCCAGCCATTCGAGCTTGAGGCGCGGCGGCTCGTTGGCGGGGGAATCGATGAAGGCGCGCGACGACAGCCGCATCAGGCTGCGGTAGCCGGCCTTGCTGGTGGCGAGCAGCACGACGCGCGAGCGCTCGACCTGGGCATTGGCGTTGCGGGCGCCGTGGTCGGTGTCGCCGAAATCGATCGCCAGCGCGCAGCCGATGATCGGCTGGATGCCGGAGGACGCGAGCTTCTCGGAGAATTCCAGCGCGCCGAACATGTTGTCGGTGTCGGTGAGCGCCAGCGCCGGCTGCTTGTCGGCCTTCGCCAGCTCGGCCAGCCGCGCAATCGGCAGCGCGCCTTCGAGCAGCGAATAGGACGAGTGCACGTGCAGATGCACGAAATCGAGGTCGGACATGGCGGCTCGAAGGTTGGGGGCTCGAAGTGGGTGATTCCCTACAGCCACCCAGAGTGGGGACGGCCGGCGCTCAAGTCCACCACTTCGGCCGCGCAGCGGCGCGCTATGGCCGTTTTCCCCAGGGCGGCCGCAGCGACATGCGCAGCCCGCCATCTATGTCCCGTCATGCCCGGCTTCGGGCCCTTAAAGGCACCCTCAGTCCGGCCATGACAACGCTGGGTTACGCAACCCGCAACGACGCGGCACCTATGGATTACTCAACGTTTTCAGAGATTGCTGAAGACCTGCGACCAGATCGCGATCATCCCGACGAACAGCGACAGCGACGCCAGCGCAGCGGCTTCTTGGATCACGGCTTTCAACATGACGGTCTCCCCAACGGAACGTAGAGAGAACATAGTTCATGTTATGTTCTAAAGTCAAGGGCTGGTCAGGTCCCGGAAAACCGGGCTGTTTTTGGTCCAGCGACTGCCGCCCCGTGGCGGCAGCGGTTGCATGGGTTGGCTCGAATCCGGCGATGCGCGATCGGCTTTACCGTCCCGTATACGGCTTACAAACGCCGTCCTGGACCGTGTAGCCCTTCTGGCAGGTCGTGGGCGGACTGCCGCGATACGGCTTACATTCGCCGCCCTGCACGGTGTAGCCCGGCTGGCATTTCTGCGGCTGCTGCGGCCCGCGCCGGTCGTCGCGGCGGCGTTCTTCTTCCCGATAGCGCCGGTCGCGGTCGAAGTCCCTGCGCCCGTCGTAATCGGGCGGCGGTCCGCGGTATTCGCGCGGCGGCGGCGCATAGCCGGGCTGCACCAGCGGTCCGCACACGACGTCGCCGTCGGGCGCCAGCACGCAGGCGCGCTGCGCCAACGACGCGCTCGCAAAGCCGATGCAGCCGACGAGCAGGCTGAGAGTGAAAATCAAACGCCGCATTTCATAGTCCCCTGATTAGCCATTCAGTCCAATTCCACCACTTGGCCTTCCCTGATGGTCACGCGCCGGTCCATGCGGGCGGCGAGCTCCATGTTGTGGGTGGCGATGATGGTGGCCAAGCCCGACGCGCGCACCAGCTGAGTCGAAGCGGCGAACACGTGGTCGGCGGTGTGGACGTCGAGATTTCCGGTCGGCTCGTCGGCGAGCAGATATCCGCGGCGCATTGGCGACGGCGCGCGCAATCGCCACGCGCTGCTGCTCGCCGCCGGACAATTCCGCCGGGCGGTGATTGAGCCGGTCGCGCAGGCCGAGATAATCCAGCAGTTCGACCGCGCGGCGCTTGGCCTCGCCGCGCGACAGGCCGCGGATCATCTGCGGCAGCAGCACGTTCTCGAGCGCGGTGAATTCCGGCAGCAGATGGTGCGACTGATAGACGAAGCCGATCTCGTTGCGGCGGATGCGGGTGCGTTCGGCGTCGGGCAAGGCCGCGGTCGCCTGGCCGTCGATATAGACGTCGCCGTGGTCGGGATGTTCGAGCAGGCCCGGCAATGTGCAGCAGCGTCGACTTGCCGGCGCCGGAGGGCGCTACCAGCGCCACCGACTGCCCGGCCCAGATCGCCAGTTCGGCCGAATTGAGGATATGCAGCGTGGCGTCGCCCTGACGGTAGGTGCGCTCGACGCCGTGCAGGAACAGGATCGGAATTTCCTCTTCTTCCTGCGCCACCTCGACGTCCACTTCCATCAGCGTATCACTCATAGCGCAGCGCCTCCACCGGATCGAGGCGCGCCGCGCGCCACGACGGGTAAAGCGTCGCCAGCAGCGACAGCGTCAGCGCCATCACCACGACGGCGGTGGTTTCGCCGGTGTCCATGTCGGCCGGCAGATGCGACAGGAAATACAGTTCCGGCGAGAACAGTTCGGTGTTGGTCAGCCACGACAGGAACTGCCGGAGGTTTTCGATGTTCAGGCAGACGATGACGCCGAGCAGGAATCCGACCAGCGTGCCGACCACGCCGATCGCAGCGCCGGTGATCAGGAACACCCGCATGATCGCGCCTTGCGTCGCGCCCATGGTGCGCAGAATGGCGATGTCCTGGCCCTTGTCCTTCACCAGCATGATGAGGCCGGACACGATGTTGAGCGCGGCCACCAAGACGATCAGCGTCAGGATCATGAACATGACGTTGCGCTCGACCTGCAGCGCGTTGAAGAAGGTGGCGTTGCGCTGACGCCAGTCGATCATGAAGATCGGGCGCTTGGCCGCGTCGGTCACCTCCTTGCGGTAGCGGTCGACCTTGTCGGGATTATCGGTATAGACCTCGATCGCGGTGACGTCGCCGGCGCGGTTGAAATAGGCCTGCGCCTCCTTCAGCGGCATGAAGACCATGGCGCTGTCGTATTCCGACATGCCGATCTCGAACACCGCGGCGATCTTGTAGACCTTGATGCGCGGCGTCGTGCCCATCGGCGTCACAGCGCCTTTCGGCGCAACCAGCGTGATGTTGTCGCCCGAGCGCAGCGAGAGCTGGTCGGCGAGCCTGCGCCCGATGGCAACGCCCTGCCCTTCGTCGAAGCCGCCGAGCGAGCCTTGCTTGATGTTGTTGACGATCGACGGCAGGCCTTCGAGATCCTTCAAGCGAATGCCGCGGATGAGCACGCCGCCGGCATTGAACGGCGAGGACGCCAGCGCCTGGCCTTCGACGATCGGGGCCGCGAGCCGCACGCCTTTGACCGCGGCGATGCGGGCGGCGACGTCTTCCCAATCGGTCAACGGTTTTTCCAAAGGCTGGATCAGCAGGTGGCCGTTGAGCCCGAGGATCTTGTCGAGCAGTTCTTTGCGGAAGCCGTTCATCACCGCCATGACGATGATCAGGGTGGCGACGCCCGAGCATGATGCCGAGGAAGGAAAACCCGGCGATCACCGAGATGAATCCTTCCTTGCGCCGCGCCCTGAGGTAGCGCAGCGACAGCATCCATTCGAACGGCGAGAAGGGCCGCGTCCCGTTGGGTTCTGACATTGGTGATTTTGTTCCCGGGTTCCGGATTCTCACACGATTCGGGCGGATTCGTGCCCTGTATGGCAGGCAAAGCCCTTGGACGCACACAAGAATATTTGGGTCATCCTGTCACGCCGGCAACCGGTCGACTTGATAGCGTGCAGCCGTTCGATATGATCAACTTTGCGTTGAGTGCGCCGCCATATTCGCCTACCATCCGCACGGCTGATTTCGAACGGCCTCATGCCAGCACGATCATGGCCCAGCCGCGGAGGATGAACCGACATGCGGTCCTATTTGCCGATGCAGCGGCCCGCGCAACGCCGGTCAGAGCCAAGCGCTGATGGCCAGGCGACGTCGGCACTGGGCGATGCGCTCAACAGCAGCGCTACGGTGCAGTCGCAATTCGCCTTGCAGCGCATGCTCAATGCGCACCCTTCGGTGGTAGCGCAGGCCAAACTGGCCGAGGCCTTGTCCGGCCGCCCGCTCCAGCGCGAAGCGGCGGACGAGGATGACCTGCTGCAGAGCCAAGAGCAGCGTGCAGCGCCAAACCGAATCCGACGAAGACGACATCCTGCAGGGCAAGTTCGCGGTGGCGCAGCGGCAGGATGACCTCGATGACGAGGATATCGCCCAGACAAAATCCGCACCGGTCCAACGCGAAGCGATGATGGACGACGACGACCTGTTGCAGGGCAAATTCGAAGGCGGCGCCGCACAGGCCGGGCCGGTGCAGCGCCACGAGGCCAACCGCACCGGGATGCCCGATCAGCTCAAGACCGGCGTCGAGCAACTCTCCGGCATCGCGATGGATGACGTCCGGGTGCACTACAATTCATCCCAGCCGGCGCAACTCGAGGCCCTGGCCTACGCCCAAGGCACCGACATCCATGTCGGTCCGGGTCAGGAGCAGCATCTGCCGCATGAAGCGTGGCACATTGCGCAGCAGAAACAGGGCCGCGTCCAGCCGACATTGCAGACCAAAGGCGTATCGATCAACGACGACGCCGGACTGGAACGCGAAGCCGATCACATGGGCGCCAAAGCCGCGAGCGGCGATTTCTCACCGCCTGCGGGCGGCGGCGCCGCGCAGCGAAAGCTTGGCCGCGGCAAGATCGTTCAAAGCAAGACGGTCCAGGCAAAGACCGATCCAGCAACAACCTTTTGCGCGCGACGCCAACGGCCAGCGCGTCGACCTCGGCGCGGCGCACTGGACGCCGGCAACCTTGCAGGCGCTGCTCGACTCGCTGTCCTATCAGGCGGCCGACCGCTACGAGGGGCGGATCAATGCTGAGATCGCCCGCCGCGGCGGTGCGCCGGCCGGGGCCGCATTGGTCGCCGCTCCTCCGCCGGCCCCTGCGCCGCTGGCCGCGGCCGGCAATGCCATCATCAGTTCGGAGAACGCCATGCGTCACGGCATTGGCCGGGCTGCTCAGTTCCGGTTCAGAGCGTCAGCCCATCGTCGCCAACGCCGAGCGGGACGAAGCCGCCGGCAAAAGCGCCGGACAATCGGCGGTCAGCGCCCTGGTGGGCGGGGCCGTGAGCGTCGCCACCGGCGGCGTCTCCAGCTACGCCCGTGCCGGCGCCGCCGCCGGCGAACGCGTCGTGCGCGCCGGGCAAATCGATGCCCTGCTGAGGGAAGCCGAGGCCGCAGTACCCGACGCCCATTCCGCAGCGGAGACGGACGCTGCCGCCCCAGCCGGACTCGCGGGCGCGCTACGGACGATCAGGAATTGCCTGCTGGTGCAAGCCGGTGGCGCGGCCGCCGCCGGCGTCATCCCGTTCGCCGGCACCTTCGTCAACGCCGCCGTTAGCGACGAGCTGCGGGCGGCGAGCAACGTGATCTGGGCGCACGCGGAAAACAACGATGTGGCGCGCCGCGCCGCCCAGATTTTAGAGCTCAATCAGGCCTCGGCGGCGAGTAAATATGGCAGCAACGCCACTGGACGCGGTGGCGGTGGTCCCGGCGGTGGCGGTGGGGGTGCAGGTGGCGGCGCTGGCGGTGGTAGCGGCGGCAGCCCGGCCAGCATCTAAGCGTCGCGACCGGGCCGCTGGGCAGCCGGCTTTGGTGCCTCGGCGATCTAACGCGTCAGCAAATCCAGGGCGGCTGCCGGGCTCATCATTTCGCGCGCGCCGTCGGCGCGTTTCTTGACCTCGACCTTGCCTTCGGCGAGGCCGCGCGGGCCGACCATCACCTGGTACGGCACGCCGATCAGATCGGCGGTGGCGAACTTGGCGCCGGCGCCTTTGTCGAGATCGTCGTAGAGCACCTCGACACCCTTGGCGGTGAGACCGCGATAGAGTTCCTCGCAGGCCGCGTCGGTTGCCGCGTCGCTCTTCTTGAGGTTGAGGATCGCCACCTTGAACGGCGCCACCGCCTCCGGCCAGATGATGCCGGCATCGTCATGCGAGGCCTCGATGATGGCCGCGACCAGGCGGCTCGGCCCGATGCCGTAGGAGCCCATGTGCACGGGTACGTCGCCGCCCTCGCCGGTGGCGACGGTCGCCTTCATCGGCTCGGAATATTTGGTGCCGAAATAGAAAATGTGGCCGACCTCGATGCCGCGGGCCGAGACTTGCGCGTCGCCGGGCACCTTGGCGAAGGCGGCCGCGTCATGCATGTCGGAGGTCGCGGCATATTGCGCGGTCCAGCGATCGACGATTCCCTGCAAGCCGGCTTTGTCGTCGAAGTCGACGTCGGCGGCCGGCACCGGCAGATCGAGATAGTCCTTATGGCAGAACACTTCCGAACTCGCCGGTCGAAGCCAGGATGATGAATTCGTGCGACAGGTTGCCGCCGATCGGCCCGAACTCCGCGCGCATCGGGATCGACTTGAGGCCGAGCCGGGCGAAGGTGCGCAGATAGGCGACAAACATCTTGTTGTAGGAATGCTGCGCGCCGGCCTGATCGACGTCGAACGAGTAAGCGTCCTTCATCAGGAATTCGCGACCGCGCATCAGCCCGAAGCGCGGGCGCACCTCGTCGCGGAATTTCCACTGGATGTGATAGAGGTTGAGCGGCAGATCCTTGTACGAGCGCACATAGGCGCGGAAGATCTCGGTGATCATCTCTTCGTTGGTCGGGCCATAGAGCATGTCGCGCTCGTGGCGATCCTTGATGCGCAGCATCTCCTTGCCATAGGCCTCGTAGCGCCCGCTCTCGCGCCACAGGTCGGCCGACTGGATGGTCGGCATCAAGAGTTCGATGGCGCCGGCGCGGTTCTGCTCCTCGCGCACGATGCGGCAGATCTTGTCGAGCACGCGCAGGCCCAGCGGCAGGAAGGCATAAATGCCGGCCGCCTCCTGGCGCATCATGCCGGCGCGCAGCATCAGCCGGTGCGAGACGATCTCGGCCTCGCGCGGCGGTTCACGCAGGATCGGCAGGAAATATCGGGACAGGCGCATGGCTTTTGCTCGAAGATTCGCGTTGAATGGGCCTGAGTGAAAGCGGATCGGCTGCGAAAACACAAGGGCGCGCCAGGCTTTCCCGGCGAATAAATCGCAGTATCCGACATTCAGCCGTTGATAGCGTCTGACGCTCGGTTCGAGGGGCGTTTGACGTGCAATGCGAGCGGCGGCAGACGGATTATGAGCTGGGTGGCGATCTACCGCGATCGCCCTGCACGCCATGCTGTGGGGCGTCGCCGCCGCCGATGGCCGCGGCTCCGCCGTCGATCCATTTTCGGTCATCTGCCACAGCGAGACCCAGGCCACCTCTCCGGCCGACCAGACGCCGGCGAGCCCCGGCGCCGCCCACTCGCAAGCCTGCGACCACTGCAACCTGTGCAGCGCCACGCCGCACGGCCCGGGCACGCTCGACGGCCGTGATCGCATGCAACCTGACGCCGGCGAAGCTGCTGCACGTCATGCGTCCGGCGCCTGACATTGCGCGCGCACGGTATCGCCTCCAATCCGAAACGCGCCCGAGGTCCTCCGCACTTTCGTCTGACATTGAGGCTGCCGCACGGCGGCCTTGACCCATCCATGTCCTGAGCGAATATCGGAGTCCTTCCATGCCTTCCCGTACTTTGCGCGCGGCCCTATGCGGCGCCGCGACTGCGCTCGTGCCCTGTGCTTCGGCGCGCGGCCACGAGATCGTCGGCAATCGCATCGTTTCCGGCGACGCTCGGCGATCGACGATCCCGGCGTCGCCGATGAACTGGCGCTGCCGACCGTGGTCGATGTACAAGACCGGCGACGATCCTTCGGTTCAAGCAGCGCGATATGTCCGGCGAATTCTCCAAACGCATCACCGAGGATTTCGCGGTTTCGTTCGGCTCGACCTGGTACGCGCATCTATGCGCCCGGCGGCCCGGCGATGACCGGCGCCAGCGGGTTCCAAAATCTGGAGACCACGTTCAAATATCGCCTGTTCAAAAGCGCCGAGCATGAATTCGTCATGTCGGCCGGACTCAATATCGAATGGGGCGGCAGCGGCGCGCAGGACGTCGGCGCCGAGCGGTTCAACGTCTACACGCCGACGCTCTATTTCGGCAAAGGCTTCGGCGATCTGCCAGCAAGCCTGAGCTGGGCGCGTCCGTTCGCGATCACCGGGCAAATCGGCTATGCGATCCCGGGATCATCGTCGCACGACGACGGCGAGCGTCGATCCGGATACCGGCGAACAGGTTTCGACACCGAATTCCACCCGCGCGTGCTGACTGTGGGGCGGCTCGCTGCAATACAGCCTGCCCTATCTGAAATCCGCCGTGGTCGATCTCGGCATTGCCGGATTTCTTCAATCATCTGATCCCGATCGTCGAGGCGTCGTTGCAGACGCCGGTCGGCAATACGTTCACATCCGGCACGGTGACGACCGGCACGATCAATCCGGGCGTGATCTGGGTCGGCAAACACTATCAGGTTGGCACTCGAGGCGATGATTCCAGTCAACCGGCAGAGCGGAACCGGGGTCGGCGCCATCGCGCAACTGCATCTTGTTTCTCGACGACATTTTTCCGAACAGGCATCGGCACGGCCGCTGTTCGGCAACGGCATCGCGCTAGGCAAACCGAAGCAGGGGTACTGAACGATGAAACACATTTGCGTCATTATCGTCGGCTTGCTGACCTTGCCGCTTGCGAGCGCACCGGCACGGGCGCACGCCATGCTCGATCGCGCGACGCCGCCGGTCGGCAGCACGATTGATCGACGCGCCGAATGAAGTGGTGCTGTGGTTCAGCAGCAATCTCGAACCGGCTTTCAGCACCGTCGAGGTACAAAGTACGACAGACGCAACCGGTGCAGGCCGGCAAAGCCGCGGTCGATCCGCAGCAGCCATCGCAGATGCGGGTGGCGCTCAAGGCGCTGGCGCCCGGGAACCTACAAGGTGATCTGGCGCGTGCTATCGGTCGACACCCATCGCACGCAGGGCGATTTCACCTTTAAGGTCGGACCGTAGACGCGTGATCGATCCGCTGATCCTGGCGCGCAGCGTTCACATCGCGGCGACGGTGCTCGCCAGCGGCACGGTCGCTTGCATGGCGCTGGTGGCGGATCCCGCCGCCAGCGCCATGAGCGCGCCGCCCGACATGTCCGGCGCTGCGCCGCCGTCTGACGCTGATGGTCTGGGCAGCGCTCGGCGTCGCGGATCCTGTCCGGCGTGGTCTGGCTGGTGCTGCTGGCGTCCGACATTCTCGGCGCTTCGATCGTCGATGTCTGCCTGCAAGGCGGCGTCTGGCAGGTCGCCGACCGATACCCGCTTCGGACAGGTATGGAGCGCGCGGGTGGCGCTCGCGATGCTGCTCGGGGTGCTGATGCTCCGGCCGGCGACGCGCCTGCTGCCAGTTGGCCGCAGCTGCCGGCTTACTCGCTCTGCTCGGTTTGATCGGCCATGCCGGGGCGACGCCGGGCCTTACCGGCGGCATCCACCTGGCGTCCGACATGGTGCATCTGCTCAGCGCGGGCGCCTGGCTCGGCGGCTTGCCGGCGCTCGCCATGCTGCTGATGGCGCAGGCGCGCCGCAGTCAAAAGCCCGGCTGGGGCGCGATCGCGACCGACGCGACGCACCGGTTTTCGCGGCTCGGCATCATCTGTGTCGCGGTGCTGCTGGCGAGCGGCGTGGTCAATAGCTGGAACTTGCTCGCAGGTCCGCGCGACTTGGCTGGCGACTGACTACGGCCGGTCATGCTACTGCTCAAGATCGTTCTGTTCGGCGCCATGGTCGGCATCGCGGCGGTCAATCGATACCGCCTGACCCCGCAGCTGCCCGCGCCCGCAGCCATGCGCGCGCTGCAGCGCAACAGTCTGGCGGAAACCGCACTCGGCGCCGGCGTGCTGCTGTTCGTCGGCGCGCTGGGGACTATGTCGCCGACTGCACATATGCACAGCCAAACGACGGAAATTCCGCCGGACGCGGCATTCGTCCACATCCATACGTCCGAGGCGATGGCCGATGTCACCATCGACCCGGGCCGCACCGGAACGGTCACGGCCACTATTCGCGTATCGCGCGAAGATTTTCCAGATTATGTCGCTAAAGACGTAAAGCTGGCGCTCGATCCACCGGCGCGCAAGGCCGTGAAGTTCCGTAGAGCCGCATGCAACCGTACGCATGGCGGACGGAACATGGCGGGCTACGACCGAGCATCGCTATACCGCAACGCGGCATCTGGACGGTGCGCGTCATCATCACGCCGGGGCGGGCAACCGATCGTGCTCGACGCACCGATCATAATCGAGCGGTAACATGATGGATTGCTGATGACAGCGGCCCACATTGTGGGCTAGCCTCCTCTCATCCGAGTGACTGGAGATTCCGGCACGCAAGACCGGAAGTCCAACGCGCGGTCCAAGTCTTGGGAGGGAAGCAAGTCCGTGGCGCGGAAATCGCTGCCACCTCGATCGAAAACAAAAATAGTCGGGGTCTAAGGACATCGAAAAGCGACCGAGCAGGGCACCGCGCCCTGCTCTTTTTTTTGCGCGCGGTGTGACCGCGATATCGACTCGCTGCTGTCAGCGATGCGGCGGATTGGAAATGCTTTCCAGGAATTCATACGGAATCCAGTTGCGCACATAGGCGACGTAGAGAATTCCGAAGATCGTGCTGGCAACAACGGTCGTCCACAGCAATTTGCTCCAAAGCCTATGGGTCGACGGCGCGCCCGGATCGGTGCCGGGCGTCACCTCGCCGCCTTCGGCCTGGCTGCGCACGCCCCAGGGCAACACGGCAAACAACGTGATCCACCAGATCAGAAAATAGATCGCGATGATCGTGCCGGTTTGCATAAGGGGTCAGGCCTGCTCGAGTTCGACCAGCGTGCCGCAGAAATCCTTCGGGTGCAGGAACAGCACCGGCTTGCCATGGGCGCCGATCTTCGGTTCGCCGTCGCCGAGCACGCGCGCGCCTTGCGCCTTCAAGGTGTCGCGCGCGGCGCGGATGTCGGGCACCTCGTAGCAGACGTGGTGGATGCCGCCGTCGGGATTTTTCTCCAGGAATTTGTTGATCGGCGAGCCCTCGCCCAGCGGCTCGAGCAGTTCGATCTTGGTGTTGGGCAGATTGATGAACACGGTGGTGACGCCGTGGTCGGGCTGCGGCACCTGCGCCGTGACTTCGGCGCCGAGCGTATCCTTGTAGACCTTCGCAGCCTTGGCGATGTCGCGCACCGCGATGGCGACGTGATTGAGACGACCGATCATTTCCGTCCTCTTATTCTCGCTCCGGCGGCAGGCATCATACCGTCAAGACGTGGACATGGCACATCGGCTTTTTGCCCCAGCGCTGCACCACCACGGCGCGCACCGCGCGGCGCACCGCCTCGCCGACCGCGTCCGGATCGCCGCGGCGCTTGCGCGGCAGCGATTCCATGGTCGCCTCGACGGCGTCATAGACCGCGTCCGCGATCAACAGGCCTTCGCGGTCGCGCTCGGGAATGCCGATCAGATCGAGCTCGGGGTCGGCGGCGAGCTGGCCCTTGTCGGTGATCGCGATCGCGACCGAGACGCTGCCGGCAAAGCTCAGCCGCTTGCGGTCGGCGACGGTGCGCGAGACCGCCTCGACCAGGATCTGGCCGTCTTTGTAGAGCCGTCCGGCCGGCACTTCGTCGATGATGCCGGTATGGCCGACCGCGATCCGCACCAGATCGCCGTTGCGGCATTGCACGACTTCCTTGACGCCGCAGGCGCGCGCCAGCTTGGCGTGTTCCGACAGATGCAGAGCTTCGCCGTGCACCGGGATCAGGATCTTCGGCTTGACCCAGCCGATCAGTTCTTCGAGTTCGGCGCGGCGCGGATGGCCCGACACGTGCACCATATGGGTGCGGTCGGTGATGACCTCGATGCCCTGGTCGATCAGCCCGTTGATGATGCGGCCGACCTCCTTTTCGTTGCCGGGAATGGTGCGGGCGGAAAAGATCACCATGTCGCCGCGCGACAGCGTCACTTCCGGATGCTGGTCGGAAGCGATCCGCGACAGCGCGGCGCGCGGCTCGCCCTGACTGCCGGTGCACAGCGCCACCACCTTGTTCGGCGGCAGATAGCCGTAGGCATCCGTCGGGCGAAACGGCGGCACGCCCTCGAGATAGCCGGTCTCGCGCGCGATCTGCACGATGCGCTCCATGGCGCGGCCGACCACGACCACTTCGCGATCGTTCTCGCGCGCGGCGACCGCCACCGTGCGCAGGCGCGCCACGTTGGAGGCAAAGGTCGTCACCGCGACGCGGCCGCGCGCGGATTTGATCAGCGCGCCGATGGTCTTGCCGACATCGGCTTCCGAGGGCGAGCGGCCGTCGCGCACCGCATTGGTGGAATCGCCGACCAGCGCCAGGCAGCCCTCCTCGCCCAGCGCGCGCAGTTTCTTCTCGTCGGTGACGTCGCCGAGGATCGGCGTCAGGTCGATTTTCCAGTCGCCGGTGTGCAACACCGTGCCGCAGGGCGTGCGGATGATCAGCGCGTTCGATTCCGGAATCGAATGCGCCATCGAGCACCAGTTCGACGTCGAACGGCCCGATCTTGAAGCGGCTGCCGAGCTGCACGATGGTGACGGGAATGTCCGGCGCGCCCGGCTCGTTGGCGCATTTGGCGGCGAGCAGCGCGGCGGTGAACGGCGTGGCATAGACCGGCACCTTCAGCTTGGGCCACAGGTCGATCAGCGCGCCGTAATGATCTTCATGGGCGTGGGTGAGGATCAGACCGGCGAGATTTTTGCGCTCCTGGATCAGATAACGGATGTCGGGCAGGATCAGATCGATGCCCGGCAGATGTTCTTCCGAGGCGAACGACACACCGAGATCGACGGCGAGCCAGCTGCGGGTGCGGCCGTCGCCGAGGCCGTAGATCGACAGGTTCATGCCGATCTCGCCGACACCGCCGAGCGGCGCGAACACCAGTTCCTGTTTCGGGTTCGCCATGATCAATTTCCGCCTAGTTGGAAAACTTCGCCGGCGGTGACGGCGGCGACCCCGCTTGGACCCAGCACCAGCAACCGTCCGGCCTCATCGAGGCCCTGGAAGCGGCCGGAGAGCTCGCGCTCCGGCAGCCGCACGCGGATCTCCTGCCCGAGCCCCGCGGCGCGCTTGAGCCAGTCGGCGCGCACGCCGGCAAAGCCCTGCCCGCGCTGCCATTGTTCGATCCGGCGCATCATGGCCGCCGATAACACGGCCAATAACTGCGCCGGCGTTACCAGCGCACCAGCGGCGGCCAGATCGGTCGCCGGATAGGCCGTGTCGTCCGGATGGCTGGCGCAATTGATGCCGATGCCGATCGCGACCGACAATGCCGGCTCGCTCTCGCCTTCGATCAGGATGCCGGCCAGTTTCTTGGCGCCGAGCAGAAGATCGTTCGGCCACTTCACCTTCAGCAAGGGTCCAAGCGCGCCGGCGCATTCGGCGACCGCGTCGTGCAGCGCGAGCGCCGCCACGAACGACAGTTGCGGCGCGGCGTCCGCCGGCGACGGATCGCTCAACAGCAGCGTGGCGTAGAGATTGCCGGGAGACGACACCCAGGTGCTGCCGCGGCGGCCGCGCCCGGCGCTCTGGCTTTGCGCGCGTGATCCACAACGGCCCGCGCTCGCCGGCACGCGCCAGCGCCAGCGCCTCGGCATTGGTTGAGCCGAGCGTCTCGTAAGCTATGTGCCGGACCCCCGCCAGGTCCGTGGCTTCGCGGTTCATTCTTTGTCTTGGTGCGTACGTCGCGCCGTCAGAATAGCGATTTCGCCGCCACCGTCGCCGCGCCGAGAATGGGCGCCGGATAGACGAAGAACAGAATGTTGAATATGCCCGCCGGCAAACAGCATCAGCCGCAGCAGCGCCGGCATGCTCTCGAATTCCTTGGCCGGCTCGTCGAAATACATGATCTTGATGATGGTCAGATAGTAGAAGGCGCCCACCACGCTGGTCAGCACGCCGATCACCGCCAGCACATAGAGCCCGGCCTTGATGGCGGCGAGGAACACGTAGAACTTGGCGAAGAATCCGGCGAGCGGCGGAATGCCGGCGAGCGAGAACAGCAGCATCGCCAGGAAAAACGCCATCGCCGGCTTGGTGCGCGCCAGGCCTGCGAGATCGCTGATGTTTTCCACCAGCATGCCGTCGCGCCGCATCGCCAGGATGCAGGCGAAGGTGCCGAGCGTCATCGCCACATAGACCGTCATGTAGACCAGCACGCCCTGCACGCCTTCCGGCGTTCCGGCGGCCAGGCCCACCAGCGCGAATCCCATATGGCCGATCGAGGAATAGGCCATCAGCCGTTTGATGTTCTTCTGGCCGATGGCGGCGAAAGCGCCGAGCGCCATCGAGGCGATCGAAACGAACACCACGATCTGCTGCCAGTCGTGGGTGATGCCCGGGAACGCCGTCACGGTGGCGCGCACGAAGATGGCGATGCCGGCGACCTTGGGCGCGGCGGCAAAGAACGCCGTCACCGGCGTCGGCGCGCCTTCATAGACGTCGGGCGTCCACATGTGGAACGGCACCGCGGAGATCTTGAAGCAGAAGCCGACGAACAGGAACACCAGCCCGAAGATCAGCCCGATGCCGGCGCCGCCGGTCAGTCGCTTTGGCGATGCCGGCAAAGCTTATCGTGCCGGTGAAGCCGTAGATCAGCGAGGCGCCATAAAGCAGCATGCCGGACGACAGCGCGCCGAGCACGAAATATTTCAGGCCGGCTTCGGTCGAGCGCACGCTGTCGCGGTTCGAGGCCGCCACCACGTAAAGCGGCAGGCTCATCAATTCGAGGCCGAGATAGAGCGCGATCAGATCGTTGGCCGAGATCAGCATCAGCATGCCGAGCGTCGACAGCAGGAACAGCACGCCGTATTCGAATTTCTGCTGCTTATCGACGGTGAGATAGTCCAGCGACAGCGTCAGCGCGCCGGCCGAGCCGACAATCGCCAGCAGCTTGAGATAGCGGGCAAAATCGTCGACCACGAAACTGCCGCCGAACATTTCGGTGCGGCCGGGCGGAATCAACAGCAGGCACACGCCCGCCGCCAACAGCATGACAATGCACCAGGCGTTGACGATGCCGGCGCTACGTCCGGTCTGCACGATGCTGACGCCGACCATCAGCATCAGCATGGCGCCGCAGGCCAGCACCAGTTCCGGCAGCACCGGCAACAGCCCGTTGAGTTGCATCAATTGGTTCATCGCGTGGCGCTCACGGGGATCAGCAGCTTTTCGGGTTTATCCAGCGCCGCCGTCTTCGGCGCGCCGATCGCATGATTGTAATTGTCGAGCAGCGCCGTCACCGAGGCCGCCGACATGTCGAGCACGGGCTTGGGCGCGACGCCAAACAGGATGGTCAGCACCACCAGCGGCGCGAATATGATCGCCTCGCGCCAGCCGATATCCTTGATGCCGGCCACCGCCGGCTTGAGCGTGCCGAAGATCATCTTGCGGTACAGCCACAGCGCATAGGCCGCCGACAGGATGACGCCGATGGTGGCGATGCTGGCGACCGCGATGTTGTTCTTGAAGGTGCCGATCAGCGACAGGAATTCGCCGACAAAGCCGGACGTGCCCGGCAGGCCGACATTGGCCAGCGTGAACACCAGGAAGATCGCGGCATAGATCGGCATGCGGTTGACCAGCCCGCCGTAGAACGGCGATTTCGCGGGTGTGCATGCGGTCGTAGACCACGCCGACGCAGAGGAACAGCGCGCCCGACACGATGCCGTGCGAGATCATCTGGAAGATGCCGCCGGACACGCCCTGGGTGGTGGCCGCGAAAATGCCCATGGTGACGAAGCCCATATGCGCGACCGAGGAATAGGCGATCAGCTTCTTCACGTCCTCCTGCATCAGCGCCACCAGCGAGGTGTAGATGATGGCGACGACCGACAGCGTGAAGATCAGCGGCGCGAAGTCGTGGCTCGCCACCGGGAACATCGGCAGCGAGAAGCGGATGAAGCCATAGCCGCCCATCTTCAAGCAGGATGGCGGCGAGGATGACCGAGCCCGCGGTCGGCGCCTCGACATGCGCGTCGGGAAGCCAGGTGTGCACCGGCCACATCGGCATCTTGACCGCGAACGAGGCAAAGAACGCCAGCCACGCCCATTTCTGCAGGCCGAGCGGGAAGCCGTGGCGCATCAGCGTCGGAATGTCGGTGGTGCCGGCATCCCAGTACATCGCCATGATGGCCAATAGCATGAGCACCGAGCCGAGCAGCGTGTAGAGGAAGAACTTGAAGCGAGGCATAGACCCGGCGCTGGCCGCCCCAGACGCCGATGATCAGGAACATCGGGATCAGGCCGCCTTCGAAGAACAGATAGAACAGCACCAGATCGAGCGCGGA
Organism: uncultured Alphaproteobacteria bacterium; assembly: GCA_963825015.1. Classification (GTDB taxonomy): domain Bacteria; phylum Pseudomonadota; class Alphaproteobacteria; order Rhizobiales; family Xanthobacteraceae; genus Pseudolabrys. Next base: position 40,468 of record CAWGRN010000018.1, read on the forward strand.
AAACGTGCCGACCATCAGCGTTTCCAGCACCAGGAACGCGATCATGTATTCCTTGACGCGCTTCTGCATCGAGGTCCAGCTCGCCAGAATGCAGATCGGCATCAAGGCGGTGGTCAGGATGACGAAGGGCAGCGAAATGCCGTCGACGCCCATGTGATAGGAGGCGACGCCGAGCCAGTCGTGCTTTTCGGCGAACTGGAATTCGGCCGAGGACGGATCGAAGCGCGCCACCATCACCAGCGAAATCGCGAAGGTCACCAGCGTGGTCCACAGCGCCACCCAGCGCGCGGTGCCCTTGGCCAAGGCTTCATTGCCGCGCACGAGCGTAATGAACAGCGCGCCGACCAGCGGCAGGAAGGTGACGACGGAGAGGATCGGCCAATTCATCTTAGTGGATCCCCGCCGAGAACATGAACCAGGTGATGAAGGCGGCAGCCCCGATCAGCATGGCGAAGGCGTAGTGATAGAGGTAGCCGGTCTGCAGCCGCACGACGTTGCGCGTCACGTCGAGCACGCGCGCGGACACGCCGTCGGGACCGAAGCCGTCGATCAGCCAGCCGTCGCCCTGCTTCCACAGCGAGCGGCCGATCCATTTGGCCGGACGCACGAAAATGATGTCGTAGAGTTCGTCGAAGTACCACTTGTTGAGCAGGAAGCGGTACAGGAAGTCGTGCTGGCGCGCGAGTTCGACCGGAATATCCGGCCGGCGGATATAGAAGTGCCAGGCGATGACGAAGCCGATCACCATCATCACCGTCGGCAACAGGCCGATCTGCAGCGGGATGTGCTCCATGTCCTCGAGCACGGTGTTGCTCTTGGCGAACACCAGCGACTCGCGGAAGAAGCCCTCGACGCCGTGACCGGCGAAGATTTCCTTGAACGGCAGGCCGGCGAGCACCGAGCCGATCGCCAGGAAGCCGAGCGGGATCAGCATGGTCATCGGGCTCTCGTGCGCGTCCTTCCAGTGCTTGCGGTCGTGCGGCTCGCCATGGAAGGTCTTGAAGATCAGCCGCCATGAATAAAACGACGTCAGCAGCGCCGCGCCGACCGTGCAGATGAAGCCGTAAAGCGCCATCGGGCTCTTGGCGACGAAGGCGGCTTCGATGATGGCGTCCTTGGAGAAATAGCCGGCGGTCAGCGGGAAGCCGGTCAGCGCCAGCGTGCCGACGATCATCACGATGTAGGTGTAGGGAATGCGGTCCTTCAGCCCGCCCATGTGGCGGATGTCCTGCTCGTGATGCATCGCCATGGATCACCGAGCCGGAGCCTAGGAACAGCAGCGCCTTGAAGAAGGCGTGCGTGAACAGGTGGAACATGCCGATCGAATAGGCGCCGCGAGCCCATGGCGACGAACATGTAGCCGAGCTGCGAACAGGTCGAATAGGCGATGATGCGTTTGATGTCGTTCTGCACCAGGCCGATGGTGGCGGCAAACATCGCCGTGGTGGCGCCGATGAAGATGACGAAGCTCTGCGCATTGGGCGCCAGTTCGAACAGCGGCGACAAGCGCGCCACCATGAACACGCCGGCGGTCACCATGGTGGCGGCGTGGATCAGCGCCGAGACCGGCGTCGGGCCTTCCATGGCGTCCGGCAGCCAGGTGTGCAGCAGGAACTGCGCCGACTTGCCCATCGCGCCCATGAACAGCAGCAGGCAGATCAGCGTCAGCGCGTCGGCATGCCAGCCGAAGAACCAGATGGTCTTGCCGATGAGCGACGGCGCCTGCGCGAAGATGGTGTCGAAATCGACCGCGCCGGTCATCGCGAACAGCGCGAAAATACCGAGCGCAAAGCCGAAGTCGCCGACGCGGTTGACGACGAAGGCCTTGATCGCGGCGGCGTTGGCTTCCGGCTTGTGGTACCAGAACCCGATCAGCAGGTAGCTGGCGAGACCGACGCCCTCCCAGCCGAAGAACATCTGGACCAGATTGTCCGCCGTCACCAGCATCAGCATGAAGAACGTGAAGATCGACAGATAGGCGAAGAACCGCGGCCGGTACGGATCCTCGTTCATGTAGCCGATGGAATAGAGGTGCACGAAGGCCGAGATCGTGTTCACCACCACCAGCATCACCGCCGTCAGCGTGTCGATGCGCAGCGACCAGTCGATCTTGAGTTCGCCGGAGGCGATCCAGGTGAAGATCGGCACCCGCACGTCCTGATGGCCGAAGCCGACCTGGACGAAAGCGATCCAGGACAGGACCATCGAGACCAGCAGCAGCGTGGTGGTGATCAGTTCCGCGGTGCGCGAGCCGGCGGCGGCCGGCTCGACGGCATGACCGTGGCCGTGATCGTCGCCTTCATGATGCGCATGATGGATGACGCCGGCATCGCCGTGCACTGACGGCGCGTGGTGGTGCGTGGCGTGGCCAGCCGCAACTTCGTCGGCGCCCGGCGGCGGGCCCTCGCCCGGAAAACGCGCGCGCGCGCCGGCCAGCGCGATGATCGCGGCCAAAATCGCGCCGAGCAGCGGCAGAAAGACGATGGCTTGATACATTTAAGCCTTCTTACCTTGGCGCATGATCATGCGCGTCAGCCCTTCATCATATTGATGTCTTCGACCGCAATCGAACCGCGATTGCGGAAATAGACCACGAGGATCGCCAAGCCCGATCGCCGCCTCCGCGGCCGCGACCGTGAGCACGAACAGCGCGAAGACCTGCCCGACGATGTCGCCGAGATGGGTCGAGAACGCCACCAGATTGATGTTGACCGCGAGCAGGATCAGCTCGATCGACATCAGAATGATGATCACGTTCTTGCGGTTGAGGAAGATGCCGAAAATCCCGAGCGTGAACAGGATGGCGGCGACCGCTAGATAGTGTCCAAGACCGATGGTCATGTGTTGCTCCCCAAGCCCTGCCCGGATCGCACCTTGAGGACTTCGATCGCGGTCGCCGGCGTGCGCGCCACCTGCGCGGAGATATTCTGGCGGCGCACCCGCACTTTATGCTGCAGCGTCAGCACGATGGCGCCGATCATGGCGACCAGCAGGATCATGCCGGCGGCCTGGAAGAAATAGACGTACTTGGTATAGAGGATGAGCCCGAGCGCCTCGGTGTTGGACATCGCGGCCGGGATCGGCGCCGTGATCGCCTGCGGCACGCCGGGCCCGATGACCCAGGCGCCGACCACCAGGAACAACTCGGCGAGGAATATGCCGCCGATCAGCAGGCCGATCGGCAGATATTGCAGCGCGCCCTGCTTGAGCTCGGCAAAATCGACGTCGAGCATCATCACCACGAACAGGAACAGCACGGCGACCGCGCCGACATAGACCACGATCAAGATCATCGCCAGGAATTCGGCGCCCATCATCACGAACAGCCCGGAGGCGCTGACGAAAGTCAGGATGAGATAGAGCACCGAATGCACGGGATTCTTGGCGGCGATCACCATGAAGGCGCTCGCGACGCACATGCCGGCAAAGATATAAAAGAACACCGCAGCAATCATCGGTTCACCTATAGGGCGCGTCGAGCGCGATGTTCTTCGCGATTTCGCGTTCCCAGCGGTCGCCATTCGCGAGCAGCCGCTCTTTGTCGTAATAGAGTTCTTCGCGCGTCTCGGTGGCGAATTCGAAGTTCGGGCCTTCGACGATGGCGTCGACCGGGCAGGCTTCCTGGCACAGCCCGCAATAGATGCACTTCACCATGTCGATGTCGTAGCGCGTCGTGCGCCTGGTGCCGTCGTTGCGGCGCGGACCGGCCTCGATGGTGATGGCCTGCGCCGGGCAGATCGCCTCGCACAGCTTGCAGGCGATACAGCGCTCCTCGCCATTGGCGTAGCGGCGCTGCGCGTGCTCGCCGCGAAACCGCGGTGAAATCGGCCCCTTCTCGAACGGATAGTTAAGCGTCGGCTTCGATCTAAAGAAATAGCGCATGGCCAGCACGAAGGTGGTCACGAACTCCCACAAGAACAAAGCCTTGGCTGCGCGATCGAGCCTCATGGCATCCTCGCTTTGTCGCCCATCACTTCAACGCCCCCGCCGCCATGCCGCCGTACTGGAGGACGGCGGCGACGATCGCCACCATCGCCAGCGACAGCGGCAGAAAAATCTTCCAGCCGAGCCGCATCAGTTGGTCGTAGCGATAACGCGGAACCATGGCCTTGGCCATGGAGATCAGGAAAAAGAAGAACAGCGCCTTGAGCACGAACCAGACAACGCCCGGCACCCAGGTAAACGGCGGATACGGGACCGGCGGCAGCCAGCCGCCCATGAAGAAGATCGTGGCCATGGCGGACATGGTGCAGATCGCCACGTATTCGCCGAGCATGAACATCATGTAGAGCGATGAGCCGTATTCGACCATGAAGCCGGCGACCAGTTCGGACTCGGCTTCGACCAGATCGAACGGCGGCCGGTTGGTTTCGGCCAGCGCCGAGACGAAGAAGATCACGAACATCGGGAACAGCGGCAGCCAGTACCAGCTGAACACGCCATAGGGCCCGTTCTGCGCCTCGACGATGGCGGTCAGATTGAGCGAGTTGGCGCACAGCAGCACGGTGATGATGACGAAGCCGATCGAGACTTCGTAGGACACCATCTGGGCGGCCGAGCGCAGCGCCGCGAGGAACGGATATTTCGAATTCGACGCCCAGCCCGCCATGATGATGCCGTAGACCATCAGCGAGGAGATCGCGAAGATGTACAACACGCCGACATTGATGTCGGCGATCGCCCAGCCGACATTGACCGGGATCACCGCCCAGGCGGCCAGCGCCAGCACGCAGGAGATCAGCGGCGCCAGTATGAACACGCCTTTGTTCGAGCCGGCCGGGATCACCGGCTCCTTGACCATGAACTTCAGCAAGTCGGCGAAGGACTGGAACAGGCCCCAGGGCCCGACCACGTTGGGGCCGCGCCGCAATTGCACCGCCGCCCAGATCTTGCGGTCGGCGTAAAGCACATAGGCGATGGCCGTGAGCAGGAGGACCAGCATCAGCAGCGATTCCGCCACGATGATGATCAGCGGCCAGAGATAGGTCCAAAAGAATTCGATCATGGCCCCTACTCCGCCGCCGTCTTATGCGCAGCGCTCGCCAAGGCCGAACACTCGGCCATGATGGCGGACGCGCGCGCGATCGGATTGGTGAGATAGAAATCGGACATCGACGACACGAACGGCGCCTTGTCGGGCGTGCCGCCGAGGCTTGGCGCAGCTTGGCGATATCGGCGGCGTTGCCCGGCGCGATCTGGTCGAGGCGCATGAGATGCGGATGAGCGGCAAACACCGCCTGCCGCAAGGCGCCCAGCGAGTCGAAAGGCAGCCGGTGGCCGAGCGCGTCCGACAGCGCACGCAGGATCGCCCAGTCCTCGCGGGCATCGCCCGGCGGGAACGCGGCGCGGCTCGCCATCTGCACGCGGCCTTCGGTGTTGACGTAGATCGCGGATTTTTCCGGATAGGCGGCGCCGGGCAGGATGACGTCGGCGCGATGCGCGCCGCGGTCGCCATGGGTGCCGATATAGACGACGAAGGGACCGGCCGGCGCGTCGACCTCGTCGACGCCGAGCAGGAACAGCACGTCGAGCGCATCGGATTTCAGCATGGCGCCGGTATCCAGGCCGCCCTCGCCCGGCACGAAGCCGATATCGAGCGCGCCGGGAAGCGCTGCCTCGGTGTGCAGAATGTTGAAGCCGTTCCAGCCGTCCTTGACGACGCCGAGCGCGGCCGCGGCCTTGGCGATCATCGCCAGCACGGCGGCGCCATCGGGACGGTTGAGCGCGCCCTGGCCGATGATGAACATCGGCTTTTCCTTGTCGGCCGGCGCATGATCGATGAATTGCGCCAGGCTCTCGGGGCCGGCGCCGAGATAGTTGTAGGGATAGGTCAGATCGGCCTTCTCGCCGACCAGGCCCAGCAGCACGTTGCCCTTGAGGTAGCGCTTGCGGATGCGGGCATTGAGCACCGGCGATTCCTTGCGCGGATTGGCGCCGATCAACATGATCGCGTCGGCCTCTTCGATGCCGGTGACGGTCGAATTGAACAGATAGCTGGCGCGGCCATGCTTGGGATGCAGCGGCGAGCCGGGATAGCGCGCGTCGATATTGCCGACGCCGAGCGCGCTCATCAGCGACTTCAGCGCAAACATCTCCTCGACGCCCGACAGTTGGCCAGCCAGCGCGCCGATACGCTTGGGTTGCGCTGCCTTCACCTTGGCGGCGATGGCCGCGAAGGCTTCCGTCCAGGTCGCCGGCCGCAGCCGGCCGTTCTCACGGATATAGGGCTGATCGAGGCGCTGGGTGCGCAGGCCGTCCACCACATGGCGGGTCTTGTCGGAAATCCACTCCTCGTTCACGTCGTCATTGCGGCGCGGCAGGATGCGCATCACCTCGCGGCCGCGCGTATCGATGCGAATGGCGGAGCCGAGCGCATCCATGACGTCGACCGACTGCGTCTTGTTGAGTTCCCAGGGCCGCGCCGCGAAAGCGTAAGGCTTCGAGGTCAGCGCGCCGACCGGGCAGAGGTCGACCACATTGCTTTGCAGCTCCGAGCTCATGGCGTGCTCGAGATAGGTCGTGATCTCCATGTCCTCGCCGCGGCCGATGGCGCCCAACTCCGGCACGCCGGCGACTTCGGTCGAGAAGCGGATGCAGCGCGTGCAATGAATGCAGCGCGTCATGATGGTCTTGACCAGCGGGCCGATATATTTCTCTTCGACCGCGCGCTTGTTTTCCTGATAGCGGCTGGCGTCCATGCCATAGGCCATGGCCTGGTCCTGCAGATCGCATTCGCCGCCCTGATCGCAGATCGGGCAATCGAGCGGATGATTGATCAGCAGGAATTCCATCACGCCTTCGCGCGCCTTCTTCACCATCGGCGTGTTGGTGAAGAGAATCTTCGGCGAGCCGTCCTTGTTCGGCGGCAGTTCCTTGACGGCAATGGCGCAGGAGGCCTGCGGCTTCGGCGTGCCGGCGACTTCGATCAGGCACATGCGGCAATTGCCGGCAATCGACAGGCGCTCGTGGAAGCAGAAGCGCGGGATTTCCGCGCCCGCGGCTTCGCAGGCCTGGAGCAGCGTGTACTCCGGCGGAACGTCGATCTCTTTGCCGTCAACGATGATCTTGGTCATTTAGCTCAGCCTTGCCGCATGCTCGCTTGGTGTACCGCAACGCGCCGTCTTCCAGTGTTGGGCGGCGGGGATGTCATCCCAGCCGAAGGCGTAATCGCTCGGCGCCGTGTTCGATCAGATGATCGAGCCGCTCGACCCCTTCCGCCATCGACGGACGATGTGCCCGGCCGGCACGAACCACAGCACCAGCGGCGTCTCGATGTGTTCGAACCATTGCTCGCGGCGGCCATAGAAACGCTTATGCACGGTCTGCCAGACGAAGCGCTCCAGCGCCTCGACGTTTTCCCACAGCGTCAGGTTCGGCAGCACGCGCGGATCGTCATAGACCTTCATGTTCATGGCGTTGCCGCTTTCGTCCTGCAGCCGCCAGACAAAGCCGTCGATCGCCTCCGCCAGAGCATTCACCCGCGCGACATTGTCGACGAATTCCGCCATGCGCGGATCGTCGAGCGGATACTTGATCCGCGCGATGTTGAACTGGGCGAGATGGCGGGCTGTGCTCATGCCGTCACTCCGCCGCCTGTGCGTCGAGCGGTTTGGGATCGCGTACGCCCAGCGAATTGTCGGCATTGCGCGAATATTCGTCGATGCGCCGTTCGATCTCGGGACGGAAATGCCGCAGCAGGCCCTGCACCGGCCAGGCGGCGCCGTCGCCGAAGGCGCAGATGGTGTGGCCTTCGATCTGGGTGGTGACTTCCATCAGCATGCCGATTTCGCGCTTCTCGGCGCGGCCTTCGGCCATGCGGGTGAGCACGCGCCACATCCAGCCCATGCCCTCGCGGCACGGCGTGCACTGGCCGCAGCTCTCGTGCTTGTAGAAATACGAGATGCGCGCCATGGCGCGGATGATATCGGTGGACTTGTCCATGACGATGACGGCGGCGGTGCCGAGCGCGGATTTCTTGTCGCGGCAGCCGTCGAAATCCATCAGCAGCGTATCGGCCTGATCGGCGCCGGCCGGCACCAGCGGCATCGACGAGCCGCCGGGAATGACCGCCAGCAGATTGTCCCAGCCGCCGCGCACGCCGCCGGCATGGGTTTCCAGAAGCTCGCGCAGCGGAATGCCCATGGCCTCTTCGACATTGCACGGCTTCTCGACGTGGCCGGAAATGCAGAACAGCTTGGTGCCGGTGTTGTTGGGCCGGCCGATGCCGGCAAACCACGCCGATCCCCGCCGCATGATGTCCGGCACCTGCGCGATCGACTCGACGTTGTTCACGGTGGTCGGGCAGCCATAGAGACCGACATTGGCCGGGAACGGCGGCTTCAGCCGCGGCTGGCCCTTCTTGCCTTCCAGGCTTTCGAGCAGCGCGGTTTCCTCGCCGCAGATATAGGCGCCGGCGCCGTGATGCACGTAGAGATCGAAGTCCCAGCCGTTCACATTGTCCTTGCCGATCAGCTTGGCCTCGTAGGCCTGATCGATCGCCGCCTGCAGCCGCTCGCGCTCGCGAATGAATTCGCCGCGCACATATATGTAGCCGGTATTGGCGCCCATCGCGGACGCGGCGATCAGGCAGCCCTCGACCAGCAAATGCGGATCGTGCCGCATGATCTCGCGGTCCTTGCAGGTGCCGGGCTCGGATTCGTCGGCGTTGATGACGAGGTAATGCGGCCGGCCGTCGTTCTTCTTCGGCATGAACGACCACTTCAGGCCGGTCGGGAAGCCGGCGCCGCCGCGGCCGCGCAGACCCGACGCCTTCACCTCGTCGACGATCTTGATCGCGGCCGAGTTCGAGAATGGCCTTGGTATTATCCCAGGAGCCGCGCGCCCGCGCGCCTTTCAGGCTCCAATCGTGGAGGCCGTAGAGATTCTTAAAGATGCGGTCTTTGTCTGCGAGCATCTCGATCAATTCGATTTCGGTTTATTTTTATCGCGGGTCGCGGGCTGCGGCGCCGGCGCTTCGCGTTCATTTGCCGAAGCGCTTGGCTTCTTGGCCTTGCTGTCGAGCACCGCGGTATCGGTCGAGCCGCCCGCGGACGTGCTTTGGTTCGCATAGAGCGAAGCGTCGGTCAGCGTTTGCGGGCCGCCGATCGGCGCCGAAAACTGGCGGCCGTTCTGCGGACCGGGCTTGACCGGCTTGCCGTTGGCAAAGCCGTCCAGCACCTTCTCGAAAGCTCTCGGCGGTCAGATCCTCGTAAGTGTCGTTCCAGATCAGCACCATCGGCGCGTTGACGCAGGCGCCCAGGCACTCGACCTCTTCCCAGGAGAACTTGCCGTCGGCCGAAACCTGCAACGGATCGTGGGCGATGCGCCGGTGGCAGACCTCGAACAGCGCATCGGCGCCGCGCAGCCGGCACGGCGTGGTGCCGCAGACCTGGACATGCGCCTTGGTGCCGCACGGCTGCAGCAGGAACATGGTGTAGAAGGTCGCGACTTCGAGCGCGCGGATATGCGCCATGCCGAGGAAGTCGGCGACGTAGCGGATCGCGGCTTCCGGCAGCCAGCCGTTATGCTGTTCCTGCGCGCGCCACAGCAGCGGAATGATCGCCGATTGCTGGCGGCCTTCCGGAAATTTGGTGAGCTGTTGTTTCGCCCAAGCCAGATTTTCGGCGCTGAAGGCGAAATCTTTCGGCTGGACTTCGGGTGGGGCAAGACGGCGCACGCTCATCGATCGACCTCCCCGAACACGACGTCGATCGTGCCCATGATGCAGGCGACGTCGGCCAGCATGTGACCGCGGCACAGGAAATCCATCGCCTGCAGATGCGCAAAGCCGGGCGCGCGGATTTTGCACTTGTACGGCTTGTTGGTGCCGTCGGCGACCAGATAGACGCCGAACTCGCCCTTGGGCGCTTCGACCGCGGCATAGACTTCGCCGGCCGGCACGTGAAAGCCTTCGGTGTAGAGCTTGAAGTGGTGGATCAGCGCTTCCATCGAGCGCTTCATCTCGCCGCGCTTGGGCGGCACGATCTTGTTGTCGACAACCGAGACCGGGCCGCGGCCGTCCGGGCTGACGCAGTTTCGCCACGCACTGCTTCATGATGCTGATCGACTGGCGCATCTCTTCCATGCGGATGCAGTAGCGGTCGTAGCTGTCGCCGTTCTTGCCGATCGGAATGTCGAATTCCATCTCGGAATAGCACTCATAGGGCTGCGCCTTGCGCAGATCCCAGGCCGCGCCCGAGCCGCGCACCATCACGCCGGAGAAGCCCCAGTTCCAGGCGTCCTCCAGCTTGACCACGCCGATATCGACCAGGCGCTGCTTGAAGATGCGGTTGCCGGTGAGCAGACCCTCGAGATCGTCGCAGAACTTCAGATAGGGATCGCAGAACCCCTCGATGTCGTCGATCAGTTGCTCCGGCAGGTCCTGATGCACGCCGCCAACGCGGAAATAGGCCGCATGCATACGGCTGCCCGAAGCGCGTTCGTAGAACCCCATCAGCTTCTCGCGCTCTTCGAAGCCCCACACCGGCGGGGTCAGCGCGCCGACGTCCAAGGCCTGGGTGGTGATGTTGAGGATGTGGGACAGCAGCCGCCCGATCTCACAGTACAGCACGCGGATCAACTGGCCGCGCCTGGGAACCTCGATGCCGAGCAGCTTTTCGGCCGCCAGGCAGAACGCGTGCTCCTGGTTCATCGGCGCGACGTAATCGAGCCGGTCGAAATAGGGCACCGCCTGCATATAGGTCTTGTGCTCGATCAGCTTTTCGGTGCCGCGGTGCAGCAAGCCGATGTGCGGATCGACGCGCTCGACGATCTCGCCGTCGAGCTCCAGCACCAGGCGCAGCACGCCATGCGCCGCCGGATGCTGCGGACCGAAATTGATGGTGAAATTGCGGACGTCGGTTTCAGCCATTACGGCGACACCTTTTTCTCGGGCTCGCCGGTCAGCTTGTTGCCTTGGCCGGGTTCTTGACCTTTGGCCTTCTCGTCGCCCGGCAGCACGTAGTCGGTGCCTTCCCACGGCGACAGGAAATCGAAGGTGCGGAATTCCTGCGCCAGCCGGACCTTGTCGTAGACGACGCGCTTTTGTTCGTCGTCGTAGCGGACCTCGACGAAGCCGGAGAGCGGGAAATCCTTGCGCAGCGGATGGCCGTCGAAACCGTAGTCGGTGAGGATGCGCCGCATGTCCGGGTGGCCGGTAAACAGCACGCCATAAAGGTCGTAGGTCTCGCGCTCGAACCAATCGGCGCCGCGGAATACCTCGATCAGCGACGGCACCGGCGTCACCTCGTCGGTCATGAGCTTGACGCGGATGCGCTGGTTCAGGCGCGGCGAGAGAAAATGATAGACCACGTCGAAGCGCTGCTCGCGGCCCGGCCAGTCGACGGCGGTGACGTCGATGATGCAGATGAACTGGCAGGCCGGATCGTCGCGCAGGAAGGTCGCGACCTTGACGATATCGGCGGCCTTGGCGTGCACGGTCAATTCGCCGCGCACGACTTCGGCGGCCGGTGACGCTGGCCGGCAACGCGGTCTTGATCGTAGCCCCAAGCCTGTCGAGCGCTTCGTCCATTCCCATAGCCTCGCCTTAACGCTCGATCGTGCCGGTACGCCGGATCTTCTTCTGCAGCAGCATCACGCCATAGAGCAGCGCCTCGGCGGTCGGCGGACAGCCGGGCACATAGATATCGACCGGCACGATGCGGTCGCAGCCGCGCACGACGGAATAGGAGTAATGGTAGTAGCCGCCGCCGTTGGCGCAGGATCCCATCGAGATCACGTAGCGCGGCTCCGGCATCTGGTCGTAGACCTTGCGCAGCGCCGGCGCCATCTTGTTGGTCAGCGTGCCGGCGACGATCATCACGTCGGACTGGCGCGGCGAGGCGCGCGGCGCGAAGCCGAAGCGCTCGCAGTCGTAGCGCGGCATCGCCATCTGCATCATCTCGACGGCGCAGCAGGCCAGGCCGAACGTCATCCACATCAGCGAGCCGGTGCGCGCCCAGGTGATCAGGTCGTCGGCGGCGGTGACGATGAAGCCCTTGTCGGAGAGTTCGTTGTTGATGCTGCCGAAAAACGGATCGTCGGCCCCGACCGGCTTGCCGGTGTTCGGGTCGATAATGCCGCGCGGTGCCGGTGCGACCATGGTCATCGACTGTCATCAATCCCATTCGAGCGCGCCCTTTTTCCACTCATAGATGAAGCCGATGGTCAGAACGCCCAGGAACACCATCATCGACCAGAAGCCGAAGACGCCGATCTTGCGGAACGCCACCGCCCAGGGGAACAGGAAGCTGACCTCGAGGTCGAAGATGATGAAAAGAATGGCAACCAAATAGAACCGCACGTCAAATTTCATGCGCGCGTCATCGAAGGCGTTGAATCCGCATTCATACGCGGACAGCTTTTCCGGGTCGGGCTGCTGGTATGCAACGATAAAGGGCGCGATCAGCAGCACGAGCCCGATGACGAGCGCGACCGCGATAAAAACCACCAGGGGCAGATAATCTAGCAGCAATGTGCTCATCGGCGACCTCAGCGAACAGTCCCGCGCTCCATCCCGGATATACGCCTACCCTGGACTGCTCGGCCGCCCGATCCGACCGTAGCCCCCAACAAAAACACCCTTTGTCGCGGTCGGAACACCTCTAGGCCGGGAGCGTTCGAGGCTTAGCGCAGTGCACAAAGGGTGGCAAGACGCATTGATCAGCATTTCGCCGCAAACAAAAATGACATAGCTCAACTTGTGACTCATTTTAGCGGCCGCACCAACCGGCCCGCGATTGACAGGGCCGGAGGGACTTCGTTTATGGCCAGCGCGCACTAAAATAGACGCTGCAAGCGTCACCGACGGAGGATCATTATGACCGTGGCCGGATCAACCGACCGCGACGTTTCCCGGCTCGCCCCGCCGGCGGGTGGCGGCGTCATACCCTCGTTGCGGCGAAGCTCGTCGCGCGGGGTCCGATTCGACCATGTGGTCATGGTCGCGGCGGTCGTGTGTCTGGTCGTCCTCGTGGTGCTGCCGATCTGCTCCTTGTTCATCGGCAGCGTGACAGCCGACGGCGGATTGACGCTCAAATATTTCCACGAGGCCTTTGCCGGGCGGCTCTATCTCCAGGCGCTGCTGAACTCGCTGATGCTCGGGGCCTGGACCGGTTTGTTCAGCGTTATCATTGGGTTACCGCTCGCCTGGGCGGTGTCGCGCACCAATGTGCCGGGCAAGCCGCTGATCCGGGCCACCGCGACGCTGTCCTATCTGTCGCCGCCGTTTCTCACCGCCATCGCCTTCGTCAACCTGTTCAGCCCCAATTCGGGGCTGATCAATATTCTGCTGCGTGAGATCGACGCCTCCTGGCTGACCTTCAATATCTTCTCCATGAAGGGCCTGGTGCTGGTGACGGTGCTGCACACATTCCCGTTCGTCTATCTGTTGGCCGCGAGCGCCCTGCAGTCGGTCGACGCCTCCTATGAGGAAGCGGCCCAGATCCTCGGCGCCGGCAAATGGAAGACCGCCTTCGCGATCACCGCGCCGCTGGTGATGCCGGCCATTCTGTCCGGCACGCTGATCGCCTTCGTCAATTCGATCGCCTTGTTCGGCTCGCAGGCGATCATCGGCCTGCCCGGCCGCATTTTCACGCTGCCGACCCGGATTTATTCGCTGTTCGATTATCCGCCGGAATACGGCCTGGCCTCGGCGCTGTCGCTGGTCTTCGTCCTGATCACGGTCGCGGCGCTGTTCCTGCAGCGCAGCTATCTCGCCCGCCGTTCGTTTGTGACGCTGGCCGGCAAGGGCTCGCGGCCGCAATTGATCGACCTGGGGGCGGCCCGCTGGGGCGTGTTCGGCTTCTGCGTGCTGGTGTTCATGGTGGCGATCGTCATGCCCTACACCGCCCTGATCGCGGTATCGCTGAGCAAGTCGTGGGGGCTCGAGTTCTGGAAGAACATCACACTGCGCAATTACACATTCGTGCTGTTCGAATATGACGTCACCCAGCGCGCCATCCTCAACAGCCTGATCCTGGCGACGGCCTCGGCGACGCTGGCGGTGGTGCTCGGCACGGTGATCGGCTGGATCGATCTGCGCACGAAAATCTGGGGCCGGCGGCTGCTCGATTATGCGGCGCTGATCCCGCTCGGCCTGCCCGGCATCGTCATGGCGGTGGCGCTGATCCAGTTCTGGCTGGCGATGCCGATCGCGCTTTACGGCACGCTGGCGATCCTGCTGCTGGCCTATACTGCGCGCTACGTTCCGCTCGGGGTCCGTGCCGCCAACTCCTCGTTGCGCCAGGTCGACACCTCGCTGGAAGAGAGCGCGCGAATTCTCGGCGCCTCCTGGGGCACCACCATGCGGGAGGTCACGCTGCCGCTGATCTGGCCGGGCCTGTTCGCCGGCTGGCTGCTGGTCTTCGTGCCGGCGATCCAGGAACTTTCGGCCTCGATCCTGCTGTTTTCGTCGAAATCGATCACCTTGGCGGTCGCGGTCTACAACCTCTATGAAACCGGCTACACCGAGCCGGTGGCCGCTCTGGCCATGATCAATGTCGTCATCATCGCGGCCGCGATCTGGCTGGCAAACCGGTTCGGCGGCGGATCGCGCGCCAGTTTCGACTACAAGCCCGCGTAACGAGTGAGAGTATTATGGCCGGCGTGACCCTCGACCACGTGACCAAAAGCTACGGCGATGCCAGCATGGCCGCGCTCACCGATATGACGCTCGAAATCCGCGACAACCAGTTCATCACTTTGCTGGGACCGAGCGGCTGCGGCAAGACGACCACGCTGCGTCTGATCGCCGGCTACATGACGCCGGATTCGGGCACCATCCATGTCGACGGCACGCTGATGTCATCGAAAGACACGCTGGTGCTGCCCGAGCACCGCGGCATGGGCATGGTGTTCCAGAACTACGCCGTCTGGCCGCACAAGACGGTCTACGAGAACGTCGTATTCGGTCTCAAGCTGCGCAAGGTGCCGGCCGCCAAAGCGCGCGAGCTGGTGGACAACGCGCTGAGCCTGGTCAACCTCTCCGGCTACGAGAACCGGCTGCCGAACCAGCTTTCCGGCGGCCAGCAGCAGCGCGTCGCGCTGGCGCGCAGCCTGGTGGTGGAGCCGGACATCCTGCTGCTCGACGAGCCTTTGTCCAATCTCGACGCCAAGCTGCGCGAGCGCATGCGCAGCGAACTCAAGCAACTCCAGCGCCGCACCGGCATCACCTTCATCTACGTGACGCACGACCAGGCCGAGGCGCTGGCGCTGTCCGATCAGATCGCGGTCATTCATGCCGGCCGCCTGCAGCAATTCGGCACGCCGCGCGAGGTCTATTCGCAGCCGGCCAACCGCATCGTCGCCGACTTCATGGGCAATGTGAATTTGCTGCCGGGCGAAGTCACGGCCGCGACCAACGGCAAGGGCGAGGTTCTGATCGCCGGCGTGCTGCGCACCACGGCGGCGCTGCCGGACGGAATGGCGAGCGGCGCCAAGATTGACGTGGCGGTGCGGCCGGAAAGCGTCATGCTAACGGCCAATCCGGCCAACGGCGCCCCGCGCGCCGAAATCACCGACCATGTATTTCTCGGCAATCTCAACGAATATCAGGTCAAACTGACCGATCAGAGCCTGCGGGTGCAAACACACCCGAAACAGAACTTTGCCGTCGGCGATACCGTCGGCATTGCGGTCGACCCAGAAGCGATCAGCATCTTTGCGCACACAACGTAAAAACAATCCAAGGGAGGACACTATGACGAAAACCAGCACTCGATTGATGGCAACTGCACTCGCCGTCGCCGCAGCATTTTCCATCGGCGCGGCGTACGCGGCCGACAAAGTCGACCTCGACGCCGCCAAGAAGGAAGGCAAAGTGGTCTGGTATACCTCGACCCCGATCAAGACCGCCCAGCAGATCGCCGAATTGTTCGAAAAACAGACCGGCGTTCACGTCGAGCTGTTCCGCTCCGGCGGCTCGGCCATCCTGCGCCGCTTCATGCAGGAAAATCAGTCCGGCCTGCACGCCGCCGACGTGATGACGACCTCCGACCCGGCCGCCTCGGCGAAACTCGCCAAGGACGGCATCTTCGTCGATTTCAAGCCGGAAAATTTCGACAAGGTGCCGGACGTCGCCAAGGATGCCAATGGCGCCTATGTCGCGCAGCGCCTCAACATGATGGTGATCTACGTCCGCAGCGACAAAGTCGCCAAAGCCGACTATCCCAAGACCTGGTCCGACGTGCTTGACCCGAAATACAAGGGCAAGCTGGTCATGACCGACCCATCGTTCACCGCGCTGCAATTGATGGTGGTTTCGACCCTCTCGCGCAAGCTCGGCTGGGGCTATTACGAGAAGCTGAAGGCCAACGACATCATGATCGTGCAGGGCAACCAGCAGGTCACCGACGCGATCAAGCGCGGCGAACGCCTCATTGCCGTCGGCGCACTGGATAGCTACGCGGCCGACGCGCGCAAGGAAGGCCATCCGATCGAAACGATCTATCCCGCCGACGGCACCTTCGTCATCCCGTCGCCGACCGCGATCATCAAAGGCGGATCGCATCCCAACGCCGCCAAGCTTTTTGCCCAGTTCATGATCAGCGAACCGGCACAGAAGCTGTTCCCGGCGAACGGCGGCTATGCCGCCCGTACCGACGTCGACCCGCCGAAAGGCAGTCCGCGCCTCGGCGACGTCAAGCCGATGCCGATCGACTACGCGCAGATCGAAAAGGATGCGGCCGGCGTGAAGAAGAAATTCAACGAAGTGTTTCAGTAACCGGGGCCGGACGAAATGAGCAAACCCGGCATCCGACTGATGGCGACGGCGCTTGCCGTCGCCGCGGCGTTCTCGATCGGCGTGGCGCACGCCGCCGACAAGGTGGATGTGGAAGCCGCCAAAAAAGAGGGCAAGGTGGTCTGGTACACCTCGACCCCGATCAAGACCGCCCAGCAGGTCGCCGAACTGTTCGAAAAACAGACCGGCGTTCATGTCGAACTGTTCCGCTCCGGCGGCTCGGCCATCTTGCGCCGCTTCATGCAGGAAAATCAGTCAGGTCTGCACGCCGCAGACGTGATGACCACCGCCGACCCGGCTGCCTCGGCGAAACTCGCCAAGGACGGCATGTTCGTCGACTTCAAGCCGGAGAATTTCGATAAAATTCCCGGCTTCGCCAAGGAGCCCAAAGGCGCTTATATCGCTCAGGCGCTCAATATGATCGTGATCTACGTGCGCAGCGACAAAGTCGACAAAGCCGATTACCCCAAGACCTGGTCCGACGTGCTCGACCCGAAATACAAGGGCAAGCTGGTCATGACCGACCCGTCGTTCACGGCGGTGCAACTGATGGCGGTGTCGACCCTCTCGCACAAACTCGGCTGGGGCTATTACGAGAAGCTGAAGGCCAACGACATCATGATCGTGCAGGGCAACCAGCAGGTCACCGATGCGATCAAGCGCGCCGAACGCGTCATCGCCGTCGGCGCGCTCGCAAGCTACGCTGCCGACGCCCGCAAGCAGGGCCACCCGATCGTGACCATCTATCCCGCCGATGGCACCTTCATCATCCCCCAGCTGTCCGCCATTATCAAAGGCGGACCGCATCCCGATGCCGCCAAGCTGTTTGCCCAATTCCTCGTCAGCGAGTCGGCGCAGAAGCTGTTTCCGGCGAATGGCGGCTACTCCTCCCGCACCGACATCGATCCGCCGAAAGGCAATCCGCGCCTTGCCGACGTCAAGCCGATGCCGATCGATTATGCGCAGATCGAAAAGGATGCCGTGGCCGTGAAGAAGAAGTTCAACGAGGTGTTTCAATAACCGGCGCGCCACGGCGCGCAGTATCGGAGATATGTGATGAATGAGATGAAGTCGGCTGCGGCGGCTGTTGCCGGCCAGGAGCATTGGACCAGCAAGGACGGCGGCGTGAAGCTGTTCCTGTTCGAGAAATGCGCCGGCGATCCGGCCAAGAGCGTCGGCACAATTTTGTTCGTGCACGGCTCCTCGATGGCCGGCCAGCCGACTTTCGATCTGCAGGTGCCGGGACGCCCCTACTCCTCGGCGATGGATTACTTCGCCAGCCTTGGCTACGACTGCTGGTCCGTCGACATGGAGGGCTACGGCCGCTCGACCAAAGACCGCGACAACAACGCGCCGATCTCGCAAGGCGCCGACGATTGCTACGCCGCCGCGCTCTATATCCAGAAGCTGCGCGGCAAGCGGCCGTTCCTGGTCTACGGCATTTCCTCCGGTGCGCTGCGCGCCGCGATGTTTGCCGAACGTCACCCCGAGCTGGTGGCCAGGCTCGCGCTCGACGCCATGGTTTGGACCGGCGAAGGCTCGCCGACGCTCGCCGAGCGCAAGAAGAAGCTGCCCGACTTCATCAAGATCAACCGCCGGCCGATGAGCAAGGCCTTCATCCACTCGGTGTTCGACCGCGACCATCCCGACACCGCCGAGCGCAACGTGATCGAGGCTTTCGCCGAGGCCGTGGTCGCGCTCGACGATTCGGTGCCGACCGGCACCTATGTCGATATGTGCTCGCGGCTGCCGGTGGTGAGCCCGGAAAAGATCACGGTGCCGACGCTGATCATGCGCGGCCAGTTCGACGGCATCGCCTCGATGGACGATTTGCTGAAGTTCTTCGCCAAGCTGCCGAACCCGGACAAGCAGTTCACCGTCATGTCCGGCATCTCGCACGCCAGCTTCCAGCAGAAGAACTACATGATGGTCTACCACATCCTGGCGAGCTTCTTCTCGCAGCCGGAGCCGGTCTACAAAGGCTGAAATCACACGCCGAGTTGGTCGGCCAAATCGCTCAAATCCTTCGCCGCAAGTCGACCGGCACGGTCGGCGCTGGCTCGCCGGTGTTCGGACCGTATTCGTCGGGCCGCGCGGTGTGGGCGGTGCGCAGGCCGCAGGGCTGCCGCGGCTTCGAGATCGTTGCTGTGCGCGGCGACCATCATGCATTGCGCCGGCGGCAGATCGAGGGCTTCGCAGGCGGCGAGATAGACCCGCGGCTTTCGTTTGTAGTCGCCGGCGATCTCGGCGCCGAGGATGGCATCCCACGGAAATTGGTTGCGGCGCGCGAGATCGACCATCAGCGAGATGTTGCCGTTCGACACCGGCGCGATCATGAATTTCTTTTTGAGCCGCGCCAGCGCCGCCGGCACGTCGGGCCAGGCGTCGAGCCGGTGCCAGACAAGCGTCAGGTCGTGCAGCGTCGCCTCGGAGAGGTTCTCCACGCCGAAGCGCGGCAGCAGGCGCTCGAGGCCGCGCCGGTGCAGGACGTCGAGCTTGCTGAAGGGGATCGTGCCGGAGCGCACTTCTTCCATGCCCGGCTGGTATTCACCCCGCCAGGCGTCGGCAAAGGCCGTCCAATCGATGGATTTGCCCTGTGGACGCAATATTTTTTCGGCCTCCCGGGCGACCGAGGTCCGCCAGTCCACAAGGCTGCCGAAGACGTCGAAAAACAGGGCTTTGACGGCGGGTTGAGCGGTATTCACGGCCCGGTCTCCGCGCCCGAAAGGGCGCCGGTATTGCGGCGCAAAAGAGTGGCTAAGTCATTGATAAAATGGCGGGAGCGACGGGACTCGAACCCGCGACCTCTGCCGTGACAGGGCAGCGCTCTAACCAACTGAGCTACGCCCCCGCGGGCGTTGGACGGAGTTAGAGGGGGGGCTCTCCCAAGTCAAGCCGGACGCCCCTCGCACCTGCAAAAATACGAAAAAGCCTTATTTTTCGCGAAGAATCGATGGTCAGAGTGCCCCCGAATCGTCTATGCGGGCAAGGTTGTTTGGCGCTTCGCCAAACCTGAGGATTCAATGAGGAGGGTCCACTGATGGCTACGGTTCCTGGAAAAGCCCCGACACCGACCACTGTCACGTTGAAACATCTCGCCGCCGCGCTCGCGGAAACGCACGAGATGTCGAAGAAGCAGGCGGAAGCCGTACTCGGCGATTTCGTCGGCAATATCGTCAAGCACTTGAAGAAGGGCGAGCGTATCCGCATCGGCGGTCTCGGCATCCTTCAGGTGCGCAAGCGCGCCGCGCGCATGGGCCGCAACCCGGCGACCGGCGAAGCGATCCAGATTAAGGCGAGCAAGAAGGTCGCCTTCCGCGCGTCGAAGGAATTGAAAGAGTCGGTCTAAGTAATTTTAGGCCGGACCCTCCGGGGACATTTACGGCAGGCTGGGAGCGTAATGCTCCTGGCCTGCCGTTTTTGCTTTTTGGGAAGGTGCTGTATGCGCAAGGTTGGCTTGCCAAGAGCCGCGAGATTGGAGTGCCCAAGTCGGCGGATCGCCGCTCGGCGAAGATTGGTGGGCGATGACGAACTCGAACCGCCGACATCCTCCGTGTAAAGGAGGCGCTCTACCAACTGAGCTAATCGCCCGATTTCAATCGTTTATCGCCTTACGGCCCGCCGAGGCAAGCGCGCCTTAGGAACCCACATTCCTCACATAGAAATGAAAACGGCGCCTTGCGGCGCCGTTTCTATTTTCGTGGCCGCCTGCCCGCTTAATGCGCGGTCAGGCCGCCTTCGTCCTCGATCACCGGCTCGGCCGTGGTGGCGGCCGCTGCCGCCAGCTTGGCGCTCTCCTCGTCCCAGGTGATCGCTTCCGGCTTACGCACCAGCGCGTGGGCGATGACTTCGTCCATGCGGCTGACCGGAATGATCTCCAGGTGCTTCTTGATGGCCTCGGAGATTTCCGGAAGATCCTTGGCGTTCTCCTCCGGGATCAGCACGGTCTTCATGCCGCCGCGCGCGGCGGCGAGCAGTTTCTCTTTCAGGCCGCCGATCGGCAGCACGCGGCCGCGCAGCGTGATCTCGCCGGTCATGGCGACATCGCGGCGCACCGGGATGCCGGTCATCACCGAGACGATCGCGGTGACCATGGCGACGCCGGCCGACGGTCCATCCTTGGGCGTCGCGCCTTCCGGCACGTGCACGTGGATGTCGCGCTTGTCGAACAGCGGCGGCTCGATGCCGAAGGCGACCGCCCGCGAGCGGACATACGATGCCGCCGCCGAGATCAACTCCTTCATCACGTCACGCAGGTTGCCGGTGACGGTCATCTTGCCCTTGCCGGGCATCATCACGCCTTCGATGGTGAGCAATTCGCCGCCCACATCGGTCCAGGCAAGCCCGGTGACCATGCCGACCAGGTCCTCCGCTTCGATCTCGCCGTAGCGGTATTTCGCCACACCGAGATAGTCGCCGAGGTTCGCCGCGGTGACGGCAATGGCCTTCTTCTTCGAGGTCATCAGCTCCTTGACCGCCTTGCGGATCAGGGTCGAAAGCTCGCGCTCGAGATTGCGAACCCCCGCCTCCCGCGTGTAGCGGCGGATCATCAGCAGCAGACCTTCGTCGTCGATCGACCATTCCTTGGGTTCCAGGCCGTGCTTGGCGATCGCGTGCGGGATCAAGTGCTTGCGCGCGATCTCGACCTTCTCATCCTCGGTGTAGCCGGCGATGCGGATGATCTCCATGCGGTCCATCAGCGGCGCCGGAATATTGAGCGTATTGGCGGTCGTGATGAACATGACGCTGGACAGATCGTAGTCGACCTCAAGGTAGTGGTCGGCAAAGGTGTGGTTCTGCTCGGGGTCGAGGACCTCAAGCAAAGCCGAGGACGGATCGCCGCGGAAATCGGCGCCCATCTTGTCCACCTCGTCGAGCAGGAACAGCGGGTTCGACGTCTTGGCCTTCCTCATCGACTGGATGATCTTGCCGGGCATCGAACCGATGTAAGTGCGCCGATGGCCGCGGATTTCGGCCTCGTCGCGCACGCCGCCGAGCGACACGCGCACGAACTCACGGCCGGTCGCCTTGGCGATCGACTTGCCGAGCGAGGTCTTGCCCACGCCCGGAGGGCCGACCAGGCACAGGATCGGCCCGGTCAGCTTGTTGGCGCGCTGCTGCACGGCGAGATACTCGACGATGCGTTCCTTGACCTTCTCCAGGCCATAGTGATCGGCATCGAGAACCATCTCGGCCGCGGCCAGATCCTTCTTGACCTTGCTCTTCTTGCCCCACGGGATCGAGAGCAGCCAATCGAGATAGTTGCGCACGACGGTTGCTTCCGCAGACATCGGCGACATCTGGCGGAGCTTCTTGAGCTCGTGCGTGGCCTTCTCGCGGGCTTCCTTGGAGAGCTTGGTCTTCTTGATCTTCTCTTCCAGCTCCTGAAGTTCGTCGCGACCTTCCTCGTCGCCGAGCTCCTTCTGGATCGCCTTCATCTGCTCATTGAGGTAGTACTCGCGCTGGGTCTTCTCCATCTGCCGCTTGACGCGGGTGCGGATGCGCTTTTCCACCTGCAGGACGGAGATCTCGCTCTCCATCAGGCCAAGCACCTTCTCCAGGCGCTGGGTGACGACGGGCGTCTCCAGGATTTCCTGCTTGTCGGGAATTTTGACGGCGAGATGCGAAGCCACCGTGTCGGCGAGCTTGGCGTAATCCTCGATCTGCTGGATCACGCCGACGACTTCCGGCGACACCTTCTTGTTGAGCTTCACATAATTTTCGAATTCGGTAACCACCGAACGCGCCATAGCCTCGGCTTCCACGCTGTCGCCCATATCGTCGACGATCGCGGTGGCATCGGCTTCGTAATATTCGCTGCGGTCGGTGTACTTGAGCACCTTGGCGCGCGTCGCGCCCTCGACCAGCACCTTGACGGTGCCGTCGGGCAGCTTGAGCAATTGCAGGACGCTCGCCAGCGTGCCGACCTCGAAGATCGAGTCGGTTGCCGGGTCGTCGTCGGAGGCGTTCTTTTGCGTCGCCAACAGAATGAAGGTGTCGGAGCGCATGACCTCTTCCAGCGCCTTGATCGACTTTTCGCGGCCGACGAAGAGCGGAACGATCATGTGCGGGAACACCACGATGTCGCGCAACGGCAGAACCGGATAGGCCCGCGTCTCGCCCGGCTGCAACTGAGGTCGTGGTTTGTTGGTCATTGGTCTTGGTCCTTTTTTGTTGTGCCCCTGTCCCTTGACCCGCGAGCTGCGGCATCTTGGAACAGTGCCGATAAGGAGGACGAGGAGACGCGAGGGCGAACACAACGCCTACGAATGAGCCCAACGCGCTTCAGGAAGGTTACGCCCCCCTCATCCAGTCGAAAAACGAACTTTCGTGGGTCCGTTTGCTTTCAGACACTATACGTAGGATGACGCCACAGGCTCTGCAAGTAAGGCCCGAAATTCAAGTTAAGGCGGGCTGTGCAGGCTAAATCATACCGATAACTGTGCGATTCGGCGGGCTTTTCCCCGGTGCCGGGAGCCCGCCCACAGGTACTTATCAGGCGCTGGCGCTGCCGGATTCGGCCGTCCGGTCGCTGCGGTCGGCATAGATGTAAAGCGGCCGGGCGGTGCCTTCGACCACCTCTTTGGAGATCACCACCTCTTCGACGCCTTCCAGGCTCGGAAGGTCGAACATGGTGTCGAGCAGGATGGTTTCCATGATCGAGCGCAGGCCGCGCGCGCCGGTCTTGCGTTCGATCGCCTTGCGGGCGATGGCGCCCAGCGCCTCTTCGGCCAGCGTGAGATCGATCGATTCCATCTCGAACAGCCGCTGGTACTGCTTGACCAGGGCGTTCTTCGGCTCGACCAGGATTTTCTTGAGCGAGGCTTCGTCGAGATCCTCAAGCGTGGCGACCACCGGCAGACGGCCGACGAATTCCGGGATCAGGCCGTATTTGAGCAAATCCTCGGGCTCGACCTCGCGGAAGATTTCACCTTGCTTGCGGTCTTCGGGCGCCAGAACCTTGGCCGAGAAGCCGATCGAGGTGGAGCGGCCGCGTGCCGAAATGATCTTCTCAAGGCCGGAGAATGCGCCACCGCAGACGAACAGGATGTTGGTGGTGTCGACCTGCAGGAACTCCTGCTGCGGATGCTTGCGGCCGCCCTGCGGCGGCACCGACGCGATGGTGCCTTCCATGATCTTGAGCAGCGCTTGCTGCACGCCCTCGCCCGACACGTCGCGGGTGATCGACGGGTTGTCGGACTTGCGGGAAATCTTGTCGATTTCGTCGATATAGACGATGCCGCGTTGCGCCCGCTCGACATTGTAGTCGGCCGACTGCAGCAGCTTGAGAATGATGTTCTCCACGTCCTCGCCGACATAGCCGGCTTCGGTCAGCGTGGTGGCGTCAGCCATCGTGAACGGCACGTCGAGGATGCGCGCCAGCGTCTGCGCCAGCAGCGTCTTGCCCGAACCGGTCGGTCCGATCAGCAGGATGTTCGACTTCGCCAGCTCGACGTCGTTGTGCTTGGCCTGGTGATTGAGCCGTTTGTAGTGGTTGTGGACGGCGACCGAGAGCACCTTTTTGGCGTGATCCTGGCCGATGACGTAGTCGTCGAGAACCTTGCGGATTTCCTTCGGAGTCGGGATGCCGTCGCGCGACTTAACCAGCGAGGATTTGTTCTCCTCCCGGATGATGTCCATGCACAGTTCGACGCATTCGTCGCAGATGAACACCGTCGGACCGGCGATGAGCTTACGCACTTCGTGCTGGCTCTTGCCGCAGAACGAGCAATAGAGCGTGTTCTTGGAATCGCTGCCGCCAACTTTGCTCATTCCATTCTCCGTCACTCTCTTTCGTACTCCGTGATCGGCTTAGCTAGGAAGCGCCAGCCGCTACGCAATGTACGAAGCAAGTTTCGCGCCGGAATTCCGACACGGCGGCCAATTACCGGGCGGGCCGCAAACCCTCCTGCTCCCCTACCACCTTAAGCCAAGCATGCTAACGGCGTGATAATCAAGATTCGATTAACGATAATGCCGCACTCACATGGTCCAAAGCGACCTGCCGGGCGCTCCCCAAAAGCGTGTCTGGGTGGATGGAACCGCCCGGGGAAGGCGTCAGACGGGTAAATCTCAGGCAGGTTTCGGAAGCATTTCCTCCGGCCGCGCCGCGATCACTTTGTCGACCAGACCGAAGTCCTTGGCCATATCCGCCGTCAGGAAGTAATCGCGCTCGAGCGCGTCCTCGATCTTCTTGAGCGACTGACCGGTATGTTTGACGTAGATCTCGTTGAGCCGCTTCTTCAGGTTCAAAATCTCCTGGGCGTGCAGCATGATATCGGTGGCCTGGCCCTGGAACCCGCCGGACGGCTGGTGGACCATGATGCGGGCGTTCGGCAGGGCAAAGCGCATGTCCTTGGCGCCGGCGGCGAGCAGCAGCGAGCCCATCGAGGCGGCCTGCCCGACGCAGAGCGTGGAGACCGGCGGCCGGACGAATTGCATGGTGTCATAAATCGCCATGCCGGAGGTCACCACCCCGCCCGGCGAGTTGATGTACATCGAGAGCTCTTTTTTCGGATTTTCCGCCTCGAGGAACAAAAGCTGGGCCACGATCAGCGTCGCCACATTGTCCTCGATCGGACCGGTGATGAAGATGATCCGCTCCTTCAGCAGCCGCGAATAGATGTCGTAGGACCGCTCGCCGCGGTTGGTCTGTTCGACCACCATCGGCACCAGGTAGTTCATATAGGTATCGACCGGATCTCTCATTTCGGCTCCTTCACGCGAATCACGAACGGCTGAAGGCTAGCTTAGCCTTCCGGTCGCGTCGCCATGATCTATTTCCGAGGGCGGCCCACCGCAAGGAGCGGCGGCGTCCCTTACCTGCGCATGATCGTGCCCGAAAACCGATTCACGGTTTCGGGATCATGCGTCAAGCCGCGACCGACTCGTCTGCTTCCTTGAACAGCTCTTCCTTCGAAACCTTGTTCTCGGTCACGTTGGCAAGCTCGACCAGGAAGTCGACCACCTTTTCCTCAAAGATCGGCGCGCGCAGGGCGGCGACGGCCTGAGGGTTCTGGCGGTAGTAGTCCCAAACGCGCTGCTCCTGACCCTGGAACTGGCGCACACGCTCCATCAGGGCGCGGTTCAATTCCTCTTCGGTCACGGTGATGTTGTTCTTTTCGCCGATCTCGGCCAGCACCAGGCCGAGCCGGACCCGCCGCTCGGCGATGGCGCGGTATTCGGCCTTGGCCTTTTCCTCGGTGGTGTTTTCGTCGGCGAAGGTCTTCTTCTCGGTTTCCAGTTCGGAAAGCACCGACTTCCACACCCGATCGAACTCTTCCTCGACCAGGGTCGGCGGCGGTTCGAACTTGTGGTGCTTGTCGAGTTCGTCCAGCAGGACGCGCTTGAGCTTCTGGCGCGACATCGCGGCATGATCTTGCGCGATGCGCTCCTTGACGGCGTCGCGCAGCTTGGCGATCGACTCGAGGCCGAGCGATTTTGCGAATTCATCGTCGGCCGCGACCGTGCCCGGGGCCTCGATCGATTTGGCCGTGACGACGAATTCGGCGTCCTTACCGGCCAGCGCCTCGGCCTGGTAATGCACCGGGAAAGTCACCTTCACGGTGCGGGTTTCGCCCGGCAGTCATGCCGATGATCTGGTCTTCGAAGCCCGGAATAAAGGTGTTCGAGCCGATCAACACCGCCGCATCGTCGCCGGTGCCGCCGTCGAAGGCCACGCCGTCGATGGTGCCGGCATAGGATATGGTGACGCGGTCACCCTTCTCGACCTTGGCGCCCTCGCCCTTCACCGTATAGGGCTTGTTCTGCTCGGCGATGCGGGCGATGCCCTCATCGACTTCGCTATCGGCGACTTCGGCGGTCAGCCGGGTCAGCTTGAAGTCCTTGAAATTGGCCAAGTCGATTTTCGGCACGATCTCGACCGCCACGGTGTAGTCGAGGTCGCTTTCGCCGGCGATCAGCTTCTCGACCGCGGCCTGCTCGGTCGGCAGCGTCACCTTCGGGTCGGCGGCAAGCTTGAAGCCGCGCTCGGTGACGATCTGGTTATTGGTGTCGCGGACGGTGGATTCGATCACCTCGGCCATGGCCGAGCGGCCATACACGCGCTTGAGGTGAGCGACCGGCACCTTGCCGGGGCGGAAGCCGTTGATGCGGACGCGGTCCTTCATCTCGCCCAGGCGCGCATTGACCTTGGCATCGAGTTCGGCGGCCGGAACGACCACCTTGAATTCGCGCTTGAGACCTTCAGACAGCGTTTCGGTAACTTGCATTGGCCACACTTCGTTGGTGTTGAACTCGCGTCGCGTCAGTTTGGCATCCGCCAACCGCGCCGGAGGTGTTGAGATACGGGACCTCGCCCGTGTTAGTTATGGTGCGGGCGGAGGGACTCGAACCCCCACGACTTTCGTCACGGGAACCTAAATCCCGCGCGTCTACCAATTCCGCCACGCCCGCTTATGGGCAGTTACAGGACTATCCTGGCGCCGCAATCCGGCAAGGCTTAGCGCGGCACGGCTTAACGCGCCGATGCCCGCCAAGGCAAGCGATACTGCCGCCCTCGTGAGCGGCGGGCTTATATCACGCAAAAATCCGGCTGCAGCCTAATAATTGCAGGCGCGGTCTAGACGTTTGCCAGACCGGCAAATAGCCGCCGATAGACCGCCGGCAATGTCTCGGTCAGGTCCTCCGCGATCAGGCCTGGCCCGAATTCGCTAGCCGCCTCGCCGTGCAGCCAGACCGCAGCGCTGGCAGCCTCGAAGGCGGACATGCCCTGGGCCATGAGTCCGCCGATCATGCCTGACAGGACGTCGCCGGAGCCGGCGGTGGCAAGATAGGGCGGCGCATTGTCGGCGATGGCCGCGCGGCCCGAAGGTGCGGCAATGACTGTGTCGGCGCCTTTAAGGAGCACCACAGCTCCGCAATATCTGGCAGCTAGACGCGCTTTCTCAAGTTTATCATTATCTTTAGAATTATCATGCATATCATTAAATAATCTAGCGAATTCGCCTTCATGCGGCGTCAGCACGGTACCCCCTGCGGTCTGCTTGCCGATTGCCGACACCAACTCCGCCGCAGCTTCGGCAAAGCTGGTGAGCGCGTCGGCATCGAGCACCACGCTGGCACCGCTGGCGAGCGCCACGGTCACCTGGTCCCGCATCGCCTGGCCGACCCCGCCGCCCGGCCCCAGCACCACGGCATTGCGCCGCTTATCGGTCAGGAATTCGGCCAATTCGGCGGCGCCATCCACCGGCCGCACCATGACGGCCAGGCTGGCCGCAGCATTGACACTCAACGCATCGCGCGGACTGGCGATCGTCACCAGCCCGGCCCCTGCCCGCAGCGCCGCGCGTGCCGCCAGCCGCGCCGCGCCGGTGGTCGACAATCCCCCGGAAACCACCACGGCGTGGCCGCGCCCGTATTTGTGGCCCGTAGGGTGCGGCACCGGAAACGCCGGCCCCCATAGTCCAGGCCCGTTAGCGAAGGCGGCCGGCTTGATCTTGGCCAACACACTGTCCGGGATGCCGATGCCGGCGACTTCAATGCTGCCGCAATGCAGCCGACCCGGCAGCAGCAGGTGGCCGGTCTTGCGACGGAAAAACGTCACCGTATGCGTGGCCTTGACCGCGGCCCCCATCACGGCGCCGGTGGTGCCGTTGATCCCGCTCGGCAGATCGACCGCAATTACCGGCACGCCACCGGCGTTCATTGCTTCGATCATGGCGCGCGGCAGACCTTCGACTTCGCGGTCGAGCCCGGCGCCGAACAGCGCATCGATGACGATGTCGCAGTCGCCGACAGCGGCCGGCTTGGCGTCCTCGACCGGACCGCGCCAGCGTTCGGCTGCCACCGCGGCGTCGCCCTTGAGCCGGTCGCGATCGCCGACAAAGCAGACGCGCACCGTATAGCCGCGCTCGGCCAGGTTG
This sequence comes from uncultured Alphaproteobacteria bacterium, assembly GCA_963825015.1. GTDB lineage: Bacteria > Pseudomonadota > Alphaproteobacteria > Rhizobiales > Xanthobacteraceae > Pseudolabrys. The sequence goes on from CAWGRN010000018.1 coordinate 69,091, forward strand.
CGGGCGGCAACGAAACCGTCGCCCCCGTTGTTGCCAGGGCCAGCCACCACCACCACGCGGCGTCCGCGCAGCATTGCAGCGGTCGCGTCGGCGACGGCACGGCCGGCATTTTCCATCAGTTCAATGCCCGGAGTGCCGCCGGCAATCGTCAGCCGGTCGGCCTCCGCCATCTCGGCGGTGGTGAGAAGTTCAATCATCAAGTCGACACTAGCGGCCGGTCCGGGGGGCGACAAATCAGGCAAATTGGCTGGCCGCGCAACACGTCTTCGGCCCCTGGTCAAAGTTTAGACAGAGTGCTTAATTATAGAGCATGGCACTTTCGCCATCCATGACATCAGCCCCCCACCCAGCACTCAAGTCCCTCCAGCAAAACAGTTTTTGCGTGATTACGGGATTGGCACGGGACCTGCTAACCGGGTAGCGCGGCTCTCCGGAATGCGTGCGGCGGGCTTGGGGAGTAGGAAAGCCAATGAAAAAAATCGAGGCCATAATCAAGCCTTTCAAGCTCGATGAGGTGAAGGAGGCCTTACAAGAGGTTGGACTACAAGGCATCACCGTGACCGAAGCCAAGGGCTTCGGCCGGCAGAAAGGCCATACCGAGCTCTATCGCGGAGCCGAATACGTGGTCGATTTTCTCCCCAAGGTGAAAATAGAAATCGTGCTTGGCGACGACATGCTGGATAAGGCTGTGGATGCCATTCGGCGCGCCGCGCAGACTGGCAGGATCGGCGACGGTAAGATATTCGTATCCAATATCGAGGAAGCCATCCGGATCCGGACTGGCGAATCCGGTACCGACGCCATCTAGTCGCCCGCGGGCCAACGACCTTGCGGGCATTCCATTCCAATAGGGGGAAATCTATTCCATGACGACAGCCAAGAATGTCATGAAGATGATCAAGGACAACGACGTAAAATACGTCGATTTCCGCTTCACCGATCCGCGCGGCAAGTGGCAGCACGTCACTTTCGACGTCGGCATGATCGAAGAAGATACTTTCGCCGAAGGCCAGATGTTCGACGGCTCTTCGATCGCCGGCTGGAAGGCGATCCACGAGTCGGACATGTGCCTGATGCCGGATCCGGTCAGCGCTTGTATCGACCCGTTCTTCGCCGAGACCACGCTGGTGCTGGTCTGCGACGTGCTCGAGCCGACAACCGGCGAGCCCTATAACCGCGATCCGCGCGGCATCGCCAAGAAGGCCGAAGGTCTGGTGAAGTCGATGGGCATCGGCGACACCATCTTTTTCGGCCCCGAAGCCGAATTCTTCGTGTTCGACGACGTGAAGTACAAGGCCGATCCCTACAACACCGGCTTCAAGGTCAACTCGATCGAGCTGCCGTCGAATTCCGACACCGACTATGAAGGCGGCAATCTCGGACACCGCATCGGCGTCAAGAAGGGCTATTTCCCGGTGCCGCCGCAGGACTCGGCGCAGGACATGCGCTCGGAAATGCTCGGCGCCATGGCGCGCATGGGCGCCAAGGTCGAGAAGCACCACCATGAGGTGGCCTCCGCCCAGCACGAACTCGGACTGAAGTTCTCGCCGCTGACGCAGATGGCCGACATGATGCAGGTCTACAAATACTGCATCACGCAGGTGGCGCAGATCTACGGCAAGACCGCGACCTTCATGCCGAAGCCGATCTACGGCGACAACGGCTCGGGCATGCATTGCCACCAGTCGATCTGGAAAGGCGGCAAGCCGGTATTCGCGGGCAACAAATACGCCGACCTGTCGGAAACCTGCCTGTCCTACATCGCCGGCATCATCAAGCACGCCAAGGCGATCAATGCCTTCTCCAACCCGACCACCAACTCCTACAAGCGTTTGGTGCCGGGCTTCGAGGCGCCGGTGCTGCTCGCCTACTCGGCGCGCAACCGCTCGGCGTCCTGCCGCATCCCCTACACCACCAACCCGAAGGCCAAGCGCGTCGAGGTGCGTTTCCCCGATCCGCTCGCCAATCCCTACCTGGCCTTCGCCGCGATGACGATGGCCGGCCTCGACGGCGTCAAGAACAAGCTCGATCCGGGCGCGGCCATGGACAAGGATCTCTACGATTTGCCGCCCGCGGAGTTGAAGAAGATCCCGACGGTCTGCGGCTCGCTGCGCGAAGCGCTCATGAACCTCAGCAAGGATCGCGAGTTCCTGAAAGCCGGCGGCGTGTTCGATGACGATTTCATCGACAGCTATATCGAGCTGAAGATGACGGAAGTGATCCGCTTCGAGCACACGCCGCATCCGGTCGAATACGAGATGTACTATTCGGCGTAACGCATGATCCCGAAAAAGCCTGCCCCCGACATGATCGGGGGTGGGAACCGGTTTTCGGGCAATATCATACGCTGAATGAAGCGTTCCCCAATTGCGATGCAACTGAACGGGCGCCCCGCAAAAGGGGCGCCTTTTTTCTTAATGCAGAAGCACCGTGCCGAACCTCGAAACCATTGTGCGAAATATCGCCGACGGCATGATCGCCTGTGGCAGCGACTGCGACGGTATCGTGTTGGCTGCAGCAGGTTTTTTGACATGGGTCATCTTTTGACATGGCGCAATGCGCGCGCCCGCGGGTGGCCAATATTCTGTAGTTCTTGGGATAGTTCCCGGCTCGCCCCAATCGGCGCCTGAAAGGCTCCTTCAATGAACATTCGCCGTTCACTGCTCCTGCTTTTGAGCAGCGCTCTGCTATTTGGCCCGAGCGCCAACGCCGCCGAGCCGGCGCCGGCTCAACCGACCGTGCAAGCATCCGCGGCTTCCGACAAGGACAGTGCGCTGATCAAGCGTGGAGAATATATCGCGCAGCTCGGCGATTGCGTGGCCTGCCACACGGCGGCCAAGGGCGCGATGATGGCGGGTGGGCGCGAACTGGCGACGCCGATGGGCACGATCTATTCGACCAACATCACGCCTGACGCCGAGACCGGCATCGGCAAATACACGTTCAGCGAATTCGATCGCGTCATGCGGCGCGGCATTGCCGCCGACGGACACAATCTGTATCCCGCGATGCCGTATCCCTCTTACGCCAAGACCAGCGACGAGGATATGCACGCTTTATACGCCTACCTGTCGCACGGGCTGCCGCCAATTAAGCAGGTCAACAAGCCTGCCGAGATGTCGTTTCCGTTCAATATGCGCTTTGGCTTGTCGTTCTGGAACTTCGCGTTCCTGGATTCGACGCAATTCAAGCCGGACCCGAGCAAGGATGCGATCTGGAATCGCGGCGCCTATCTGGTCGAGAGTCTTGGCCATTGTGGCGCCTGCCATACGCCACGCGGCATCGCCTTCCAGGAAAAGGCGATGACCGAAGCCGGCTCCAGCGGCAATAACTTCCTCGCCGGCGAAACGGTCGAGAACTGGCGTGCCGTCAGCTTGCGCAATCTGTGGACTGTCGAGGAAACGGCGAAGCTCTTGAAGACCGGACAGAACGCCTTTGCCACCGTCTCCGGCGGCATGACCGAGGTCATCCATAACAGCACCCAGCACTTTACCGACGCCGACCTGACGGCAATTGCCACCTATCTGAAATCGCTGCCGGCGGGCAAAAACGATCTGGCGCCGCCACCCGCACCTCGGAGCGTCGCCACCTCAGCCATCCCCACAAAACTGTTCACCTCGCGCGGCGGACTGGGCTATGCGCAGTTCTGCACCGACTGCCATCGCCAGGATGGTGCCGGGGTTAATCAAATATTCCCGCCGCTGGCGCAAAACCCGACGGTCACCGACAAGGACCCGTCCACGCTCATCCACATCATACTGACCGGCTGGAAGACCGCCGAGACGAAAACCCATCCGCGCGTCTACACCATGCCAGCGTTCACACGGCTGTCCGATCAGGAACTCGCCGAGATCGTGAGCTTCGTGCGCGAAAGCTGGGACAACCGCGCACAACCGGTTACCGCCGACAGTGTGAAGACGATGCGGGCGCAACTCGATGCCAAGGTCACGGACTCGTCCACATTCGAGACGCCGCGGCTCGCCGATATGCTCGCCGTACCCAATTCTGCTCAGGTTGTCCGAGGCATGCGCCTGCATATCGAGACCAAGGCGCTGCTACCGAACAACGTCAGCAACCAGCTGAACTGCACCAGTTGCCATCTTAATGCCGGCACTGTCGCCGATGGCTCGCCCTTCGTCGGCGTATCCGCCTTCTTCCCGAGTTACGCGCCCCGCGCCGGCCGGGTCATCAGTATCGAAGACCGGATCAACGGCTGCTTCCTGAGATCCATGAACGGCAAGGCGCTGGCGAAAGACGGCGACGACATGAAAGCGATGGTCGCCTATTTCGATTGGATGAAGCGCGAAACCAAGCCGGAGGACAGGGTCGAAGGGCGCGGCGTCGGCAAAGTGGACCCCGCCATCAAGCCGAATGTGGACAATGGCATAAAGGTCTACGCCGCCCAGTGCGCAGTGTGCCACGGCAAGGAAGGCGAAGGCCTCAAACGCGCCGACGGCCATTACATCTACCCGCCGCTATGGGGCAACGATTCCTTCAACATCGGCGCCGGCATGGCGCGCACCTACACGGCGGCAGCCTTCGTCAAACGCAACATGCCGATCGGCTTCCACGAGAAATTCCCGCTTGGACAAGGCGGGCTTTCCGACCAGGACGCCGTGGATGTGGCCGAGTTCTTTTCGCACCAGCCGCGCCCCGACTTCGCCGGAAAAGTCAACGATTGGCCTAAAGACAAGAAGCCGTCGGACGCCCGCTATTGATGCTTGGCGCGCAGCGGCAAAACGTGACTGTGGAAAAATAAGGCGCGCCATCTTCGGCATATTGGACTATGGGAAAGTCCCTTTGCCGAAACGAGCGCTGCCATGTCCGACCTCGACCTGGTCGTCAAAGAAATCGCCGACGAGATGCGCGAGCGTCCCGACCGTGGCGAGGTCGCGCATTACATTCCAGAGTTGGCGCGGGTCGATCCGAAGCACTTCGGCCTCGTGGTGATCGACGCTGAGGGCAACATCGCCGAAGGCGGCGATAGCGACACGCCGTTCTCGATCCAGAGTGTCTCGAAGGTCTTTACGCTGACGCTGGCCCTGGGAAAGCACGGCGACCGGCTATGGCAACGCGTGGGTCGTGAGCCTTCCGGCAGCGCCTTCAATTCCATCGTGCAACTTGAATTCGAGAAAGGCATACCACGTAACCCTTTCATCAACGCGGGCGCCATCGCCGTCACCGACCTGATCCTGTCCGGGCATCAGCCACGCGAAGCGCTGGGCGAAATCCTCAGGTTCATGCAATTTGTCGCCGACGATCCATCGATCACCATCGACGAAACGGTTGCGGCTTCCGAACAGCGCACCGGCTTTCGAAACGCAGCGCTCGCCAATTACATGAAGTCCTTCGGCGTGATCGAGAACCCGGTGGATCTCACGCTCGGCGTCTATTTCCATCAATGCGCCATCGCCATGTCGTGCCGGCAGCTGGCGATGGCCGGGCGCTTTCTGGCGCATCGCGGCTTCAATCCTTCGACCGGTTTGTCGGTTGTGCAGCCCGAGCGCGCGCGGCGCATCAATGCCGTGATGCTGACCTGCGGCCATTACGATGGGTCGGGGGAGTTCGCCTATCGCGTCGGCCTGCCCGGCAAAAGCGGCGTCGGCGGCGGCATTCTCGCCATCGCGCCCGGCAAAGCCTCGATCGCGGTGTGGTCGCCGGGCCTCGACGCGAATGGAAACTCGCATCTCGGCCGGATCGCGCTCGAAGCGCTGACCAAGCGGCTGGGCTGGTCGATCTTCGGCGCGTGACGCCGTCGGTCGACCCGACGACGCGGAGATGCTCACGCGCAGTTAGTTTTTGCTTGTCTGGTCGGCGTCTTGAATGGCTTGGTCATGATACCAAGCGCCACACGCGACCGCCGCGCGCGGCGATGTGAAGTTCGCCGCGGAAGAATTCTCTTCATCACGCCCGCCGACAGCGAAGCGGCCGCGCGGAGGAAATTTGTAAACCTGGGCCGACCCTCGCGAGATATTCGTCGTCATTTCGGGTCTCCTTAGTGCCAATCTATCAATGCGTGTTTCTTGCGCCTTGTAACGCACGAGATATTGATTCTTCGCAAAATCGCTCATCAAATAATCGTATGACTACATTCTAGGCAGACAGTCGTTTTGCTCGTTAACCCGGCAATGTTTGATCGATGCGGAATGCTGCCGAAATCACGTGTTATTTCAACATCGTGGCAGGCACTTGGTTCCACAGGCGACTGGCATATTTCGTGCTTAGCAGAGCGCGAGCAGTTGGCGGCCGGGTGCCGTTAGCGGCCGAAGACTTCAAGAACTCCCTCACACTTCGCGTCATCAGCTTTATGAGAGAACCGCATGACAAAGTTTAAGCTCGAGTACATCTGGCTCGACGGCTACACGCCGGTACCAAATCTTCGTGGCAAGACGCAGATCAAGGCGTTCGACAGTTTCCCGACGCTGGAGCAGTTGCCGCTCTGGGGCTTCGACGGCAGCTCGACCATGCAGGCGGAAGGCCACAGTTCCGATTGCGTGCTGAAGCCGGTCGCGGTTTATCCCGACGGCGCCCGCACCAACGGCGCACTGGTGATGTGCGAAGTGATGATGCCCGATGGCGTCACGCCGCATTCGACCAACAAGCGCGCCACCATTCTCGACGATCCTGGCGCCTGGTTCGGCTTCGAGCAGGAATACTTCATGTACAAGGACGGCCGTCCGCTCGGCTTTCCGGCCTCCGGTTATCCGGCGCCGCAGGGCCCGTATTACACCGGCGTCGGCTACAGCAATGTCGGTTCGGTCGCGCGTGAGATCGTCGAGAAGCATCTCGACCTCTGCCTTTTCGCCGGCATCAACCACGAAGGCATCAACGCCGAAGTGGCAAAGGGCCAGTGGGAATTCCAGATCTTCGGCAAAGGCTCCAAGAAGGCCGCTGACGAAATGTGGATGGCCCGCTACCTGTTGCAGCGGCTGACCGAGTCCTACGGCATCGACATCGAGTATCACTGCAAGCCGCTCGGCGACACCGACTGGAACGGCTCCGGCATGCACGCCAACTTCTCGACCGAATATATGCGCACGGTCGGCGGCAAGGCATACTTCGAAGCCATGATGAAGGCGTTCGGCGCCAACTGGAAAGACCACATCGACGTCTACGGTCCGGACAACGACAAGCGCCTGACCGGCAAGCACGAAACCGCGCCGTGGAACAAGTTCAGCTACGGCGTCGCCGATCGTGGCGCCTCGATCCGCGTGCCGCACTCCTTCGTCAAGGGCGACGCCTACAGGGGCTATCTGGAAGACCGCCGCCCGAACTCGCAAGGCGACCCCTACGCCATCGCCTCGCAGATCCTCAAGACCATCGCGTCGGTGCCGACCAGCCAAGGCGGCGGCCGCGGCCTAAGGTTCGTCACGACTTCGATACGACTTGGACAAAGCGAAGACACTGGGCGCCCCGGGAAGGGCGCCCTTTTTTATTTTTGCGCCGTCAAATCAGCAGAAGCAGCAACAGCAGAAGCAGCGACGGCAATACCGGCGGCGGCCGCCAGCCACTGGCTGCGACGACGCCGCGGACCGTAGACACCGGCCGCGCGGCGTTCCGCGATCAGCGCGGCATCGAGTTCCGCCGAGGATGAATAGACGCAAGCCATCGCGGCGCCGGCACGCGCGGCATAGGCTTCAAGCGCCAGAATTTGAGCGTCGGCGCCGCCGCTATTGGCTATCCGCAACATGACGGCATGGTAGCGCGGATATGGTAAAGGAGGCGTTGCGCCTACCCCGCGCCCACCGGATCGACCGGTTCAGCCCGCCGCGCGGCGAATTTGCGCTGGAATAGTCCGCCGCGCGTCGCCGCCTGCGTCCTGCGGGCAGCCGCAATCAATCGGGCCTGCTCGCTACCGGGATCCTCGTCGGCCGGGCAAAACCGGTTGCGGCCGCTATTCTTGGCGCGATAGAGCGCGGCGTCGGCGCGCAGGATCAGTGCGTCGATACCGGCGCCGGCATCGTATGAGGTCGCGGCGCCGATGCTCAACGTCGCGCCGACCGCATGGCCGTCAACCGTGACGCCGGCCGCCTCGAAGCCGGCGCGAATGCGCTCGGCAATCCGCGTCACCATTTCCATCGGTTCCGGAACGATCGCGGCGAATTCCTCGCCGCCCAGCCGGCCGATGATATCGCTGGCGCGCATGCTCTTGCGAACGGACTCGGCGAATACCTTCAGCACGCTGTCGCCGACACCATGGCCAAAGCGATCATTGACCGACTTGAAATGATCGAGATCGAACATCAGCAAGGTCACCGGCTCGCTGCGCAATGCCTGGCGGGCATATAATTTGACCGCGGCATCCAGGAATGCGCGGCGATTGCACAGCCCGGTAAGATGATCGGTGGTCGCTGCCTTGCGATAGACGTGGACGTGGTGTTCCTTGACCATCAGCAGCACGATGAAGGCGGTACCGACCGCGTAGATGATCGTCTCCAGTGCGAGTACTGCCTGCCAGCTGGTCGCAAACACGTGCGGCCGGTAGACCCGCAACATCAGCGGCATCAGGAAAATTCCGGCATGCAGGCACGGGACGATGATGGCGGCGCTGCGCGAATAGAACGACTTACGCCGCTCGCGCCAGAGCTCGTAGGCAATGAAGAACGTGTAGACGGCGACAACGATCGCGCCGAGGCCGATACGTCCATTGCTGCCCTCGGATAGGCCGGGGATTTGGCAGAGGATCAGCCAGATGACGGCGCCGGCGAAAGCGGCCACCGGCCACAGCCGCCGGCCGTGAAACAGCCGCACGCCGTTCCAGATCATGCCGCAGGCGACGAAAATCAGCGCTTCGGCAAACTCCGGTGGCAACTGGAACAGCTTCGGTGCGCCCCACAACGCGATCGAGGAGGCGCCGATCAAGTAGGCCGAGCCCCACCAGGCGAGCGCCCGCACGTCGCGCTGCTGCAGCCAGGCAAGGATCAAGAACAGGCCAAGAAAGGCAGCGAGGCACACTGCCACAAACGACAGCGTCGGCACGTCCAGAGACGACAATTTCAGGCCCGCCGCGTCGAACATCCACTCTCCCACATGGCCCCCGACCTACAACGCGGCAGACGGGGTAGTGGTGGCAATATAACACCAAGGTCATGTGGAAATGCTTATGCAGGCCCAGAGGCTTCGACGAAAGCCTTGCGCTAATTAGATTTAATTTGACGGTTCTCGTCGCCTTTCGCGCCGAGCCCGGAAAGCCGAAAACAAAAAGGGCGCACTTTTCGGTGCGCCCTTTGCAGAATTCGGAAGTTTCGGTCGGCTAGCGCTTGGAGAACTGGAAGGAACGCCGCGCCTTGGCACGGCCGTACTTCTTGCGCTCGACGACGCGCGAGTCTCGCGTGAGGAAGCCGCCCTTCTTGAGCGCGCCGCGCAATTCCGGCTCGAAATAGGTCAGCGCCTTGGAAATGCCATGGCGCACCGCGCCGGCCTGGCCCGACAATCCGCCGCCGGATACCGTGCAGATGACGTCGTATTGCCCGGCGCGGTTGGCGGCGACCAGCGGCTGCTGGATCAGCATGCGCAGCACCGGACGGGCGAAGAACACTTCGACGGTCCGCGTGTTGACGATGATCTTGCCGGCGCCCGGCTTGATCCAAACGCGGGCGACCGCGTTCTTGCGCTTGCCGGTCGCGTAGGCGCGGCCCTGGGCGTCGACTTTCTTTTCGTATTTCGGCGCTTCGGGAACGGCAGGCTTGAGGCTCGCCAAACCTTCCAGCGACTGTAAGTTGTCGGACACGGTTAGGCACTCCTCACGTTCTTGCGATTCATAACGCCGACATCGAGCGGCTCGGGCTTCTGAGCTTCATGCGGGTGCTCGGCGCCGGGATAGACACGCAGATTGCTGAATTGCACGCGACCGAGCGGCCCGCGCGGCAACATGCGCTCGACGGCCTTCTCGACGATGCGTTCCGGGAACCGGCCTTCGAAGATCGACTTGGCCGTGCGCTCTTTGATGCCGCCGATGAAGCCGGTGTGGCGGTAGTAGACTTTTTTCTCACGCTTGCGGCCGGTGAACACCACCTTGGCGGCATTGATGATGATGACGTTGTCACCATCGTCGACGTGCGGTGTATAGGTCGGCTTTGTGCTTGCCGCGCAGCCGCATGGCGACGATCGTGGCCAGACGACCGACAATCAGCCCGGTGGCGTCGATGGTCACCCATTTCTTCTCGATGTCGGCGGCTTTGGCCGAATAAGTCTTCATGGCGGATCCTTGGAAGCTGCGCGCCAAACGCGCGCCGGAGTTGCCGGTTTCTAGACGAGCCGGCCGCCGCGGTCAACGCCGTTCTATCGATATTTTATCAACAATAACAATTAGATATATGAATGGTATTTCCGTACCTTTTGCTAATTACCGCTGCTGTGGGATCGAATAGGTCGCGGTGACATGGGCCACCGGCTCGTCCGAGCCGGCCGACAGAATGGTCACCTCGCCCACCGCTAAGCGCTTGCCAACCTTCATCAATTTGGCTTCGGCGATCAGGTCGGCCTGGGCCGGCTTGCGCAGGAAATTGATATTCAGATTGGTCGTCACCGCCAAAGGCTGGGCGCCGATCGCGGAAAACACCGCGACATACATGGCGAAATCGGCGAGCTCCATCATGGTGGGGCCGGAAATCGTGCCGCCCGGACGCAAATGATCCTCGTGAAAGACCCGCCGTACACGGATGCTCGCGTAATCGACGCGCTCGAGGATCAGCCCGCAGCCGTCGTAGAAGGCTTGCGGGAACTCCGCATGCAACAACGTGGCAATCTCGTCGGCCGAAAGTGCCGGTGCCCGCATGCGCGTCCCCCTGGCCGGACAATCCGGCTTCCCGCTCTAGCATTTTGCCTGGGTATGATCCTTACCGGAAGCCGGCGCTTCGGGTTAAGGTCGGCCCGAAATCGAACCCGGAACTTTCGTCCATGAGCGCCCAGCCTGCCCGCGCCAGCGAAACGTCCGCGCCCGTGCTGCTGCGCGAGCGCAACGGCGACATCGCCATCCTGGTGCTGAACCGGCCGGCCGCCCGCAACAGCCTGTCGGAAGCGCTGCTTGGCGAACTGTCGGCCGCCCTCGCCGACATCGCCGCCGACAAGAGCGTGCGCGCTGTGGTGCTGGCCGCCAACGGCGTCGCGTTCTGCGCCGGGCACGACCTCAAAGAACTGACCGCGCGCCGCAGCGACGCCGATGGCGGGCGCGGCTATTTCAAACACATCATGACGATGTGCAGCGCCATGATGCAGAGAATCGTCGCCCTGCCGCAGCCGGTGATCGCCGCTGTGCAAGGCGTCGCCAGCGCCGCCGGCTGCCAGCTGGTCGCGAGCTGCGATCTGGCGATCGCGTCGTCGGCCGCCAAATTCGCGACCCCCGGCGTCGACATCGGCCTGTTCTGCTCGACGCCGATGGTGGCGCTGTCGCGCAACGTGTCGCGCAAACACGCCATGGCGATGCTGCTGACCGGCGACATGGTCGCCGCCGACGATGCCGCGGCAATCGGGCTGATCAACCGCGTGGTGGCGCAAGGCGACGAACGCAAGGCGGCTATAGCGCTCGCCCAACAGATCGCGTCGAAATCGTCCTACGTGCTCAAGATAGGCAAGCAGGCGTTTTACAAGCAGGCCGAGCTGGGATTGGCGGAAGCTTACAACTACACTTGCGAAGTGATGACCGAGAACATGATGGCGCGCGATGCCGAGGAAGGCATTTGCGCTTTCATCGACAAGCGCAAACCGAGCTGGGAGGATCGCTGATGAGCTTTGCCCTGGCCTCAATCCGGTTCGACTGAATCATAACAACGAGAGTTCCCGCGAGCGTCGTGACGCGTTGCGGGACCCATGCGGTGAGGAACTACGCGAATGAACGTGCATGCCGATCTTGCCTCCGAATCCATCGTGATCGAAAAAGACGTCGCCGTGCCGATGCGCGATGGCGCGCGGCTGATGGCCGACGTGTTTCGCCCGCAGGGCACCGAAAAGGTGCCGGCGCTGCTCAACCTCGGCCCTTATCAAAAAGACAAATTGTGGATCTCGCCCGATACGCTCGAGGAAAAGCCCAATCCCTATATGAATTGGGAGACCGCCAATCCGCTGTGGTGGGTGCCGCAGGGCTATGCGGCGGTGCGCGTCGACGGCCGCGGCAGCGGTAAATCGCCCGGGCAATTCGAGCCATGGTCGCAGTCGGAAGCCGATCGATTTCTACGACGCCATCGAATGGGCGGCGGCGCAGCCCTGGTGCAACGGCAAAGTCGGGCTGCTCGGCATTTCCTATTACGCCATGAACCAATGGTTCGTCGCCAATCTGTCGCCGCCGTCGCTCAAGGCGATCATCCCGTGGGAAGGCGCCGCCGATCTCTACCGCGACGCGCTCTATCACGGCGGCCTGCTCAGCGTGTTCATGACCAATTGGGTCACCGCGCACACCATGCACCACCTGCTCGGCCGCGCTTCGCGCGAGCATCCCGATCGCTGGCACACCGACGCGCTGTATCGCTGGGTCCATGACAGTCTCGACAGCGGCGCGTTGCGCGCCTCGCAGGCGCAGTGGGACAAGATCACGGTGCCGATGTTCACGGCCGGCAACTGGTCGGGCTTTGCCCTGCATCTGCGCGGCAATACCGAAGCTTTCACGCGCGCGGCATCGAAGCATAAGAAGCTGCGCATCCACGCCGGCAGCCACGTGCATGCCTTCTACACCGAGGAAGGCCGCGCCGATCAGATCCGGTTCTTCGACTACTGGCTTAAAGGCATCGACAACGGCGTGATGGATGAGCCGCCGGTCAAGCTCGCGATCCGCAAGGGCAACGACGTGCTGGAATGGCGGCACGAGAACGAATGGCCGCTCAAGCGCACGCAGTGGACCAAATTCTATTTCGACCTGTCGCAGTCGCCGCCCCCGGGCAAGCCGCAGACCGGCATGCTGGCGAAGGAAAATCCGAAGGCGTGAGTTCGTGCACCTATCCGGCCGTCAGCTTCGGCACCATGGGCTCGACCTCGGCGGCATCGTCGCAGGTGATGGGCGGCGGCGGCATCAAGCCCGGCATGGGCGTCGCGCTGCAGACGCCGCCTTTGCCGCAGGACATCGAGGTCACCGGCCCGCTGATGGCGAGCTTCTGGGTGTCGAGCGAATCCGAGGACATGGATCTGTTCCTGACGCTGCGCAACTTCGACGCCGACGGCAACGAGATCCTGGAAACCGGCCAGCAAGGCGCGCCGGTGCCGGTGGCCAAAGGCTGGCTGCGCGTCTCGCACCGCGAACTCGATCCCGAACTGACGCTTGCCCATCGGCCCTATCACAAGCACCAGCGGCGGCAGTATCTAAAGCCCGGCGAGATCGTGCAGGTTCAGGTCGAAATCTGGCCGACCTCGATGGTGTTCAAGAAAGGCAACCACATCCGGCTCGACGTGCAGCCGCGCGACGGCGCCGGCAGCGCCGGTTATCTGCATTATCACGCCGACTATAACATCGGCACTAATACCATCTATGCCGGTGGCGACCGGGAAGCCTACCTGTTGCTGCCGGTCATTCCGGCGAAATAGGAAAGGAACAGCCATGAAGTTCGCCACCATTTTTGCCGCCGTCTTCGTGCTGCTGCCGCTTGGCGCCGCCAGCGCGCAAAACCTCACGGCCGAGCAGCGCGCCGCCTGCAAGGGCGACTATGAATCGTTCTGCAAGGGCACCATGCCCGGCGGCGGCCGTATTCTGGCCTGTCTCAACAAGCAGCACGACAAGCTGTCCGCGGCCTGCAAGAAAGTCGTCGGCGCGCGAGTTGAAATAGGCCCGCGCCGCCTGAATCAACGGCGATCGTTCACGCCGGCTTGATCGCCGCCTGCCCTTTGCGCGCCGCCGCCAAACGCCTATATCTGCGGGCCATCGTTCGCAGGCGGCGGCGACGCCGATTTCACCATGAACAATGCATCTGTCGTCTTCACGCCGGCGGCGCAGCAAGCGCAAGCCGAGCGCGGCTCGGCCAAGCTGAACGAGCCCCGCATCGCCGAGGGCTTTCCCGACAAAGTGACGCCGGAGCTGGCGCGCTTCATCGCCGAGCAGGACACCGCGTTTCTCGGCACCGCCAACGCGCAGGGCGCGCCCTATGTCCAGCATCGCGGCGGACCGAAGGGCTTCATCAAGGTCATCGACGAGCATACGCTCGGCTTTGCCGACTACCGCGGCAACCGGCAATACATCACGCTCGCCAACCTTACCGAGAACGACCGCGCCTTCCTGTTTCTGATCGACCCGGCGCGCCGCCAGCGCATCAAGTTGTGGGGCCGCGCCCGCGTGGTGGAAAACGATGCCGCCTTGCTCGAAAAGCTGTTCGACAAAGGCTACAAGGCGCGGCCCGAGCGCGCCATTGTGTTCACCATCGAGGCCTGGGACGTGAACTGCTCGGCGCACATCGTGACGCGCTTCACCGAAGCCGAAATCGCCGCGGCGCTCGAAACCGTCACGGCCAAGATCGCCGAACTGGAAGCCGAAAACGCGCGGCTGCGCGCGCTGCTCGCGCAGAAGCCGCCGGCATGAACCACGACGTCTATGCCGACAGCTATATCCGCGGCATTCTCAATACCGTGAAGACCATCGCCATGGTCGGCATCTCGCCGAACACCAGCCGGCCGAGCTATTTCGTGTTCAAATATCTGCTCGAGCGCGGCTACCGCATGATCCCGGTCAACCCCGGCCAGGCCGGCAAGGAGATCCTCGGGCAGAAAGTCTACGCCAGACTGGCGGACATTCCCGAGCCGGTCGACATGGTCGATATCTTCCGCGCCTCCGAAAATGTCATGCCGATCGTGCAGGAGGCGTTGACGCTCGACGCCGAAGCCGCAGGTGATCTGGATGCAGCTCACGGTGCGCAATGACGAGGCGGCGGCGCTGGCCGAAGCGGCCGGCATCAAAGTGGTGATGAACCGCTGCCCGAAGATCGAATACGGCCGGCTGTCGTCGGAGATTTCCTGGATGGGCATCAATTCGCGCACGCTGTCGTCCAAGCGGGGGCAACGGCTCGGCGGCGGCGTGCAGCGCATGGGGCTCGGCGACGCATCGCAGGGTGGCGGCGCGGCCGAGCCGGCCGGCAAGCCGCCAAAGGACCGAGAAGATAGAAGCTGAACGGCGGCGCTTGGCGGGATGGAATTTCTGCAGTGCGGCGGTGTTCTAGATCGTTGCTGCTCCATCTGGCCCGCCGCGAAATGTCGCCTTGACGCCGCGCCCGGGCCGCTTTCTAAATCCCTCCTTTCCGCAGCGGGCCCATGCCGGCCCGCGGACCACATTAGGACGACACACCATGGCCGAGGCCGAACGCATCCCGGGATTCAACACGCTGGCCATTCACGCCGGCGCCAAGCCCGACCCGACCACCGGCGCGCGCATCACGCCGATCTACCAGACGACGTCGTTCGTGTTCGACGACGTCGATCACGCCGCCTCGCTGTTCGGCCTGCAGGCCTTCGGCAACATCTACACCCGCATCGGCAACCCGACCAACGCGGTGCTGGAAGAGCGCGTCGCCGCGCTCGAAGGCGGCACCGCCGGCGCTGGCGGTCGCCTCCGGACATGCCGCGCAGGTGGTCGTCGATGCAGACGCTGCTGATGCCGGGCGACGAATTCGTCGCGTCGAAGAAGCTCTATGGCGGCTCGATCAACCAGTTCAACCACGCCTTCAAGAGTTTCGGCTGGAACGTGGTGTGGGCCGATCCCGACGACATCGGTTCGTTCGAGAAGGCGGTGACGCCGAAGACCAAGGCGATCTTCGTCGAATCGATCGCCAATCCGGGCGGCGTCATCACCGACATCGAGGCGGTGTCCAAGATCGCGCGCAAGGCGGGCGTGCCGCTGATCGTCGACAACACGCTGGCGACGCCCTATCTGTGCAAGCCGTTCGACTACGGCGCCGATATCATCGTGCATTCGCTGACCAAGTTCCTCGGCGGTCACGGCAACTCGATCGGCGGCCTCATCGTCGACGGCGGCTCGTTCAACTGGTCGCGCGACAAGAAGTATCCGATGCTGTGCGAGCCGCGGCCGGAATATTCCGGCATCGTGCTGCACGAGACCTTCGGCAATTTCGCCTTCGCCATCGCCTGCCGCGTGCTCGGCTTGCGCGACTTAGGCCCGGCGCTGTCGCCGTTCAACGCCTTCCTGATCATCAACGGCATCGAGACGCTGCCGCTGCGCATGCAGCGCCATTGCGACAACGCGCTGGCGGTGGCGGATTGGCTGTCGAAGCGGCCGGAGGTCGCCTGGGTCAGCTATCCGGGCCTGGCGAACGACAAATACAACGCGCTGGCCAAGAAATACGTGCCGAAGGGCGCCGGCGCGGTGTTCACGCTCGGCCTCAAGGGCGGCTACGACGCCGGCGTCAAGCTGGTGTCGAACGTCAAGCTGTTCTCGCATCTCGCCAATATCGGCGACACCCGCTCGCTGATCATCCATCCGGCTTCGACCACGCACAAGCAGTTGTCGGATGCGCAGAAGGTGCAGGCCGGCGCCGGACCCGACGTGGTGCGGCTGTCGATCGGGCTCGAGGACAAGGAAGACATCATCGCCGATCTCGAGCAGGGATTGACGGCCAAGTGAGCACCAACATCGTTCTGGGCACCGCCACGCCGGGCGGCGGTTTCCCGCTCTATGGCGGCGCCTTCGCCGACACCGTCAACGAGACCGATCCGTCGCTGCATGTCGAGCCGCGCAACACCAAGGGCTCGACCGAGAACATCCCGCTCTGGAAGCGGGCCAGCTCGACATCGCGCTGTGCACCGGCGAGCCGGCCTATGAGGCCTTCGAGGGCATCGGGCGGCCGCGCCAGCGATCTGAAGATCATCGCGGCGATGTATTCGACCGCCGGCATGTTCATCGTGCGCGGCGACAGTCCGGCGCGCACGATCGACGATCTCAAGGGCAAGCCGGTGGCCTTCGGCGCCAAGGGCTCGGGGCTGACGATCCTGTCGCGCTACGTGCTGGAAGGGCTTGGTCTCGATCAGGTCAAGGACTTCCAGCCGATCTTTCTCGACAAGGCCGGCGACGGACCGGCGATGGTGCTGGACGGCCGCGCCGCGGCGCTATGGGGCGGCGGCGTCGGCTGGCCGGGCTTCGCCGCGGTGGCGCAAGCCGGCGGCCGCTTCATCGCGCCGACGGCGGAGGAAGCGACGCGCATCCGCGCCAAGCACAGCTTCCTCAAGTCGCACCACCCTGCCCGCCGGCAGCTATGCCGGGCAGAACGACGCGATCCAATCGGTCGGGTCGTGGAGCTTCGTGCTGGCGCGGCCGACGCTCGCCGACGACATCGCCTATGCACTGGCCCGCGCGCTCGACAAAGGCCATGCGGCGTTTGCCAAGCGGCTCGACGCAGGCGGCCGAGACCACGCCGCAGAACACCGCGGCCGCGGCGCCGCGCGCGGATCTGATTCATCCGGGCGTGCGGAAATATCTCAAAGAGATCGGTGTCTAGACTTCTCTGAGGACGGCCGTGGCTGCCGGCTGCGCCGCCCGGTGCGACAGCCGTTCGGCGTGCACGATCGCGATGCTGAACACGACCATCGCCATCACCTGATGCGCGAGCGCCAGCCCGAGCGGCGCCTGATACAGCAACGTGATAATGCCGAGCGCGGCCTGCAGCGTCACCGCGCCGCGAGGACGAACGCTCCATTGACGTTGCGCTGCGTCGCGCCATGCATCGACGAGCGTGCAGCATCGCCAACAGCCAGATCGCGTCGGCCAGCAGCCGGTGGTTGAACTGAACCGTCAGGATGTTCTCGAACAGATTGCGCCAGAGCGGGCTGATGAACAGCAGCCGGTCGAGCGGCGGCATGACCGCGCCGTCGATCAGCGGCCAGGTGTTGAATTTCAATCCGCCATCGAGCCCTGCCACCAGCGCGCCGAGATAAATCTGCACGAGCAGCAAGACGGCAATCGCCAACGCGCCGAGCCGCAGCCGCCTGGGCACCTCGTGTGACGCCTGCGGCGCGATCTGCCGCGCGGTCCACAGGATGGCTGCATAGATCGCGCAAGCCAGCGTCAGTGGAACGCCAGCCGGTATTGCGAGACCTTGACGAGCGTGCCGGACAGTCCTGACGACACCATCCACCAGCCGACCACGCCGAGCAGCGGCGCCGCCGGCGAAAATGATCCATAGCCGCGCGCGCAGCGGCGGCGGGATGGCGCCCTGCCACAGGAACAGCAGGAACGGCAGCAGGAACACCGCGCCGGTCGCGCGCGCCAGCAGGCGGTGCGTCCATTCCCACAAATAGATGGTCTTGAACTCCGCCAGGCTCATGCCTTTGTTGAGCTCGCGGTACTGCGGGATGGCCTTATAGGCGTCGAACTCCGATTGCCAGGCCGGCTCGCTCAGCGGCGGCAGCACGCCCGTGACCGGCTTCCACTCGACGATCGAAAGGCCGGATACGGTCAGCCGCGTGGCGCCGCCGATGATCAAAGTGAGGAAGATCATTGCCGCGACCGCGAGCAGCCACAGCCGCACCGCGCGCAGGCGAAAATCGCGGAATCGGATTGATGACCGTGCATGGAACGCTTGCTTTGCAGAAACCGCGCGGACCATATAGTCATGCGCGCCGCACCGCAAATTACAAAACGCAGAGCCTCCATGCACATCCGCACCCGCAAACTGATCGGCACCGTCGCCCTGTTGCTGCTGGCGTCGGTGTGGGCGCTGTTGGCGATGGCGCTGGCGCAATCGGTGCTGACCGACATCAACGGCTTTGTGGCCGCTATCTTCTATGTGGTCGCCGGCCTCGGCTGGGTGCTGCCCGCCATGCCGCTGATCAGCTGGATGTCGCGGCCGGACACGCCGCGGACTTGAGAATATTGACTAGTCTTTCCTACGCCGCGTTGACCCGGCGGAAGCGGTTCCACATCGCGGTGGCGGCGCCCGACATCAAGACCTTCACATAGCGCTGCTGCTGGAATTCGCCATTGACCGAAATGCGCGGCAGCGCGGTCAGGTGATCGCGGTGCGCCTTGAACAGCACGCCCGGCCGCGTCGTGGTCGCGGTCTTGAAGCCCAATTCGGCGGCGATGCGGAATTCGCGCGGACCGGCCGAGGTCGGATCGCCTACCGGATAAGCCAGATGCTCCGGCCGCTTGCCGAGCGCGGCTTCCAGCACCGCGCGGCTCATTTCCATTTCGGCGCGCGCGGCGTCGTCGCTCGGCACCTTCTTGAGCATCATATGATTGACGGTGTGGGCGCCGATCGTCACCAGCGGATCGGCGGCGAGTTCGCCGATTTCCTGCCAGTCCATGCACAGGTCGCGGCAGAACGACGCGATATCGACCCGGTAGGTCGCGCACAGATCGCGCACCACCTTGCGCAATTCGTCTTCGGTTTTCAGGCTGCGCAGGTAGCCGTAGACCGCGTCATACAGTTCGCGCTTCTCGCTCACGTTGCGGCAATCGAAGAACTGGTCCTTGCCGTGGATCATCATGCCGATGCGGCTGTTCTGCGCGATCACCGCTTCGAGCGCGACCCACCACAATTCGCCGAGCCGATCTGGGAAGCTGGTGGGAATGTAGAGCGCGAACGGCATCTGGTATTTCTTGAGCAACGGATAGGCCCATTGCATCGTGTCCTTGTAGCCGTCGTCGAAGGTGATGCAGACAAAGCGGCGCTTGAAATCCTCGCTGATGAAACGCCGATGCATTTCGTCGAGCGAGATGATGTCGAGCCCCGAGCGCTTCAGCCGGCGCAGCAGACGCTCGAAGAAGACCGGGGTGATTTCCAGCAGCCGGTTCGGCTGGAACGCCTCGCTGCGCGGCGGGCGCACGTGATGCAGGGTCAGGATCGAGCCGACGCCGCCCACCAGCGGGCGCAGCATATGATGCATGCCGCTGAAATAGAGCGTCTCCAGTCCGGTCCGAATGATGGTTTTCTTCATTCCTGCCAAGGTAGTCCCGCCCCGCGGTTTCGGCCGCGCCAATAGAAGGCGGCCTAATATTCCAACCCTTTATTGAGAAATGTTTGCGAACCTATGACCAGCGCTCACTAAAGTGCCGTTTTGACCATGAATGTCGTCGCAATTCGCTCTATTTCGGCCGCAAGCCTGCCAACGCCCGCTGCGGACGGCCGGATTGCGCACATCGAGATCTTTAACGACCTGACCGCCGCCGAGCCGCATTGGCGTGCACTGGAGCGCGGCCATAGCCTGGCAACGCCCTACCAAAGCTATGACTTCCTCAAATTCTGGCAACGCCATGTCGGCGCCTCGTGCGGCATGACCCCGTTCATCGTGGTCGGGTTCAATGCTTTGGAACAGCCGCTGTTCCTATGGCCGTTCGGCCGCCGCCAGCTTGGCGGACTTCGGGTGGTCGAGTTCCTCGGCGGCAAGCATGCCAATTTCAACATGGCGCTGTGGCGGCGGGAAGCCGCGGCCGCCATCGGCGCCGACGAGTTGCGCGCCGTACTGTCGCGTATCGCCGAGGAAGCCGACCTCATCAAGCTCATCAATCAGCCGCTGACCTGGGCCGGCACTACCAATCCATTCGCGCTGCTGCCGCACCAGCGTTCGGCCAATTTCGGCTTCAGCGGCGCGCTGGTGCCCGACTTCGAGGCGCTGCTGCGCGCCCACACCAACGCCGCCGCGCGCAAGAAAATGCGCAAGAAGGAACGCGCGCTGGCCGGCTATGGCGACGTGCGTTTCGAACAGGCGCGCGGCTGCCAGGAGGTTCGCCGCGTACTCGACGCGTTCTTCAAGCAGAAGAGCGCCCGCATGCGCGCGCACGGCGTCCCGGACGTGTTTGCCGCGCCCGGTGTGCGGCGCTTCATCGAGGCGGCGGCGACCGAACAGATTTCCGGCTTCGATCCGCCGATCGAACTCTACGCCCTCTCCGTCAACGACATCATCGTGGCGACCATGGGCGGCATCGTCGGCGGCGGACGCTTCTGCGCCATGTTCAATTCGATCGTGCAAGGCCCGATCGCGATCGAAAGTCCGGGCGAGCAATTGATCGTCAACCTGGTGCGCAGTTGCTGCGCGCGCGGACTTGCGACCTTCGATCTCGGTATCGGCGAAGCCCGCTACAAGACGTTGTTCTGCGGCGATGCCGAGCCGCTGTTCGACAGCTACTTGCCGCTGAGCGCCGCCGGGCGGCTGCTGGCGGTCGGGTTCAAGATCGGCGCCGTCGTCAAGCGCGCCGTCAAGCAGCATCCGGCGCTATGGGCCGTGGTGCGCGCCACGCGGCGTCTGCGGGCGTGGCTGTCCGCGGCACACTGATCGATTGCGCCGGAGGTTAAGCGGCGGCGACCTGGGCTGCGCCCGCCAACAGCGTCACGTCGGCAAAACCCGCCATCATCAGCCGGTCGCGCGCCGCCCGCGTCGCCGGATTGGCCGGATCGCCCGCAACCAGGACCGCGCGCTGCGCCAGCGGCGCAAACCGCTCCACCGCCACATCGGCAGCCGAGCCGACGTCGATCACCACGTGATTGTAGCTTTGCACCAGCGCCTCGATCACGGTCGCCAGCATCGGCGACGCGGCAAGTGCGGCGGCGTCATTGCCGATATTGCCGGTCGCGACCAGATGCACGTTCGAATACTGATCGCGGGTTATGATATCGCCGAACGACGCGGTGCCGCGGATCAGTTCGGCAATGCCGGGCGCGTTCGGGTCGGTCGAAATCACCGACAGATTGGGCGCGCCGAAGGCGAGATCGACCAGCACCACGTTCGCGTCTTTGGCCAGCGCGCGGGCGAGCGAAATCGCGGCATAGGTCGTGCCGACATTGCGCATGGCGCCGACCACGGTGACGCGGCGGCCGGCATCGCCCGCCTGCCGCAGGCTATGCGCGATCTGCTCGATGGTGCTGACCGCCGGCATGGCCGCAAGGCCTGCCCCGGCAAAGCCGCCGGCGGCGGCCATATGCGGCGGCATGGTTGGCATGGTCGGCGGCATGCGCGGCACCAGTGAAGGCGACGCCATCTGCGGCATCGGTTGCATCGGCGGCTGCGCCATTGGCGGCATCATCGGCTGCGGCGCGAAAGCCGGCGCGCCGTAACCGGCCGGGGCGCCATAGCCGTAAGCGTAGGACGCCGGCATCGGCGCCAGCAGCGCACCGGTGACGGTGAAACCCGCGGCCAGCGCGAAAGCGGCGAAGGCCGCGATCAGCACGGTCGGCGTCTTCTTCGGGTAAGCGGGCTTGAGCGCGGGCGTGGCGCGCGAAATGATGCGGGCTTCCGGCGGCGCGGCGTTGATGTTGTCGCGGGCCGAGGCTTCGCGGTATTTCGCCAGATAGGATTCCAGCAAGTCGCGCTGGGTTTTGGCCTCGCGCTCGAGCGCGCGCAACTGCACGTCCTGCTCGTTGCTGGTCGAGGCCATTTTCTTGACGGTATCCAGGCTCGCGGTCAGCGTCTCCAGCCGGTTGCCGGCGACCGCCGCGTCGTTGTCGAGCTGGCGCGCCAGCCGTTCGCCTTCGATCTTGATCTGGCGATCGGCCTCGGCGATCTGGGCGCGCAATTCCTTGATGCGCGGATGCTGGTCGAGCAGCGTCGAGGACTGCTCGGCAAGCTGCGAGCGCAGCGCGGCGCGTTGTTCCACCAGCCGGCGCATCGAATCCGAATTGGCGATATCGGAGGAATTCGACCGGCTTGCCGGACCGCACCTGATCGCGCAATTGCCGGGCCCGCGCCTCGAGGTCCGCCTTCTGGCCGCGCGCCGCGGCGATCTGCGAATTGATCTCGGTGAGCTGCTGATTCGGCAGCGACGTATTGTTCGAGCCGACGAACAGATTGGACTGCACGCGATACTGTTCGACCTTGGCTTCGGCCTCGGCCACTTTGCTGCGCATCTTGTCGATCTCGATGGCGAGCCAGTTGCCGGCGGCGCGGGTCTGATCCTGCTTGGCCGATTGCTGCATGCTGAGGTAGGTCTCGGCGACGGTGTTGGCGACACGCGCGGCAAGCTCGGGATCGGCCGAGTTGAAATCGACGGCGATCACGCGCGATTTTTCAATCGCATAGACATTGAGCCGGTCGTAATAGGACTGCAGCGTGCGCTCTTCCTTGGACAGCGACGACGGATCGCGGCCGATGCCGATCAGACCGAGCAAGGTCGAGACCACCGCGCCGCCGCCCGAATCGAATTCGGGCTTCTGGTCGAGTTTTTCCTTCTTGATCACGTCATGCGCGAGATCGCGCGACAGCACGACCTGGATCTGGCTGGTAACCGCTTCCGGGTCGATGTTGGTGGTGCGGTCGCCGCCGCTCTTGTCGGCTTCGGCGCGCATGAAAACGTTGTCGCGCACTTCCAGCAACAGCCGCGATTCGGAGCGATAGCGCGGCGTGATCGCATTGACGACCATGAAGGCGGCGGCCGCCGAGATCAGCGTGAAGCCCAGGATCATGGACTTCTTGGCCCACAAAACGCGGCCTAAACCGCGGATATCCGGCTCGCCATTCATCATGACGGGCGCTGCGACCGGAACGGGTGCGGCGGCGACTTTGGACTTTCGACTGAAAAACATCGCTACTCCGAACGCATGGACTTAGGTCGGCAGCAGCATCTCAATCTATTATGGTTTCGGCCGCGTTAATCCGGGCCGAAATTCATACCGGGTCAGGTTTTGTTAACCATCCGGACCGCCTAATCGGCCAAAGAGTTTTCACAAACCCGGCCCGGGTTCGCTGACGCGGGGAGTTCGATTGCAGCCCTTGAACATCCTGCATGTCTTTCGCACGCCGGTCGGCGGTCTGTTTCGCCATGTCACCGATCTGAGCCGCGAACAGGCGCTGCGCGGCCACAATGTCGGTTTGATCGCCGATAGCAGCACCGGCGGCACGCGCGCCGACGACGCATTTCGCGAGCTGGCGCCGCACATGAAGCTCGGCATCACCCGCATGCCGATGGCGCGCACGCCCAATCCGGGCGACCTCGCTCCCGCTGTTCAAGGTCGCGCGCATAATCGCGCATGCCGGCGCCGACGTCGTCCACTGCCACGGCGCCAAAGGCGGCCTCTACGGCCGGCTCGCGCTGACCAAGAAACGTCCGGTGCGCGCCTACACGCCGCACGGCGGCAGCCTGCTTTTCGGCCACGACACCTTGGCCGGCAAGATCTATCTGACGACCGAACGGCTGCTGATGCTGCGCACCGACCTGTTCCTGTTCGAAAGCATCTACAGTTCCGAAATATTCCGCCGCAATATCGGCGAGCCAGGCGACCGGCTGCGCGTCGTCTGGAACGGCGTTTCGCCCGAGGAATTCGCGCCGGTCGCGTTGCAGCCGGATGCGACCGATCTGATGTTCATCGGCGAATTCCGGCCGGTGAAAGGCATCGACGTATTGATTGACGCGATCGGACAGTTGCACCGCGCCGGGCGTCCGGTGACGGCGACCTTGATCGGCGGCGGTCCGGAACAGCCGGCGCTGATGGCGCAGGCCGAGCGGCTGGGTCTGACGCAAGCGATCCGCTTCATGCCGGCGATGCCGGCCCGTAAGGCCCAGGCGCTCGGCCGGCTTATGGTCGTGTCGTCGCACCAGGAGTCGCTGCCCTATGTGGTGCTGGAAGCCGCGGCGTCCGCCAAGCCACTGATCGCCACCCGGGTCGGCGGCATTCCGGAAATTTACGGACCGCTAACCAACACTTTGGTTCCACCGGGAGATGCCGACGCCATGGCCGCAGCCATCGCCGCCAGCCTCGATAACCCTCAAGCCGCCGCCGAAATCGCCCAAAAGATCAGCGCGCGGGTCGCCGCGTCGTTTTCGCTCGGCGCCATGGTCGACGGCGTGCTGGCCGGCTATGGCGAAGCCCTCGCCGCCATCGCGGCCGGGCGCCGTTAATCCGGCATTTCGCGTATCCCGATAAGCATTTTTTGAGACTCTTTCATTAGAAATATCCCCAAATAAGGGGGCAAATTCGGCCATCGCGACGAAATCGCGCGAGCGGGCCGATTTGGCGTTCAACACATGACCAATATCGATACCCGGGCAACTCTGAACGCCACCAGCGCCACCGCGGTGCTCGACCGGCTGCGCGCCGGCCCCCGCGCGGCGGCGCCTGCCCGGCCGCTGTCGCCGGAAGCGCTGGCGGTTGCCGCCAAGCCGCTGCAGCAGCCGGTTTCGCCCATCGTGCTGGCGGGCGCCGTGCGCATGGCCGAGTTCGCGCTGATCGTCGCGGTCGGCATGGCGATCTTTGCGCTCTACCTGCCGTCCGGCGAAGGTTTGTACTGGCGCTATCAGGCGGCGACGATTTGCATCGCCGCGTTGTCGATGCTGGCGTTCCAGACCGCCGATATCTACCAGGTGCAGGCCTTCCGCGGCTACGAGAAGCAATACTTGCGGCTCGCCTCGGCCTGGTCGGTGGTGTTCCTGATCGTGATCGGCGTGTCGTTCTTCGCCAAGGCCGGCGACATGTTCTCGCGCGTCTGGCTCGGCAGCTACTACGTCGTCGGCCTTGCGGCGCTGATCCTGTCGCGCAACGCGCTGTTCTTTCTGGTGCGACAATGGACGCGCGAAGGCCGCCTCACCCGGCGCACCGTCATCGTCGGCGGCGGCGAACCCGGCGCGCACGTCATCGAGGAATTGCGCCGCCAGAAGGATTCCGACGTCGAGATCATCGGCCTGTTCGACGATCGCGGCGACGACCGCACCGGCACCGAATGCGCCGGCGAGCGCAAGCTCGGCACCGTCGACGATCTGGTCGAATTCGGCCGGCGCACCCGCGTCGATCTGGTGATCTTCTCGCTGCCGATCTCGGCCGAAGGCCGCATCCTGCAGATGCTGAAGAAACTGTGGGTGCTGCCGGTCGATATCCGGCTCTCCGCGCACACCAACAAGCTGCAGTTCCGCCCGCGCTCCTATTCCTACATCGGCAACGTGCCGGTGCTCGACGTGTTCGACCGGCCGATCGCCGACTGGGACGTGGTGATGAAATGGCTGTTCGACAAAATCATCGGCGGCCTGGTGCTCATTCTGGTGTCGCCGATCCTGCTCGCCGTCGCCATCGCCATCAAGCTCGACAGCCGCGGGCCGGTGTTCTTCAAGCAGAAGCGCTACGGCTTCAACAACGACCTGATCGAGGTCTACAAATTCCGCTCGATGTACACCGACATGACCGACGCCATGCGGCAACAAGCTGTCACCAAGGACGATCCGCGCGTCACCAGGTCGGCCGTTTCATCCGCAAGACCAGCATCGACGAGCTGCCGCAGCTCTTCAACGTGGTGTTCAAGGGCAACCTGTCGCTGGTCGGCCCGCGGCCGCACGCGGTCAACGCCAAGGCCGAAAACCGCCACTACGACGAGGCGGTCGACGGCTATTTCGCGCGCCATCGCGTCAAGCCCGGCATCACCGGCTGGGCGCAGATCAACGGCTGGCGCGGCGAGACCGACACGCATGAGAAGATCCAGCGCCGCGTCGAGCACGATCTCTACTACATCGAGAACTGGTCGGTGCTGCTCGACCTCTACATCCTGGCGCGGACCCCGTTCGCGCTGCTCAACACCGAGAATGCGTATTGATCACCGCCGGCGACATGGCCATTGCCGTGGCGCGGCCGGTGCAGGTCCCGGCCCAATATCCGACCTATGCGCCGGCGATGCCGTTTCGGGAACGCCTGCTGCTCGATGGTCTTGTACGTGACCGTGCTGGCCAGTTCGATTGCCTTCATCGAGCCGTCGCCGCATGACGGCTTGATGGCCGTGCTGGCGGTCGCCTGCCTGATCGCGGGCGTGCGCTTCGAGCGCAGCTTCGCGCTTCCGCTCACGCTGCTGCTGACATGGAACGTGGCGGGCATGGTCGCGCTGATCAATTCGATCGACGCCGTCAAATCGGTCCAGGCCACCGTCACCGCGCTCTATCTGGCGGTCGCGGCCATGCTGTTTGCCTGCATTCTGGCGCAGAACACCTTGCAGCGCGTGGTCACCATGCGCGCGGCCTATGTGCCGACCGCGACGATCGTGGCGCTTGCCGGCATCGCCGGCTATCTGCATTTGTTTCCGGGCGCCTTCGAGTTGTTCGCGCCGTTCGGCCGCGCGCTCGGCGCCTTCAAGGACCCCAACGTGTTCGGCCCGTTCCTGATCTGGCCGGCCTTGATCGTGATCGAGCGCATGATGACGCGGCGGATCGGTCTGATCGATCTGGCGATCGTCGGCGCGCTGCTGCTCGGCTTGCTGCTGAGCTTTTCGCGCGGCGCCTGGTTTCATTTCGCCGTGTCCTGCGCCGTGATGCTGGCCTTGGCGGTGCTGGTGGCGCCGAGCACGGGCGCACGTATGCGCATCGTCGGCCTGAGCGTGATCGGAGCGGTCGCGCTGGCCGCGCTGCTCGCGGTCCTGCTGTCGTTCGATTCGATCGGCGGATTTTTCTTCGAACGCGCCCATCTCATCCAGGACTACGACGTCGGCCAGACCGGGCGTTTCGGCCTGCAGGAAATAGCGCTCGCCACGTTGCTCGAATATCCAGGCGGCCTGGGGCCGGAAGAATTCGCGCGGCTGCACGGGCTGCAGCCGCACAACGTCTATCTGCAGGTGTTCATGGTGTCCGGCTGGATCGGCGGCTTTTCCTATATCCTGCTGCTCTTGTCGACGCTGTGGGTCGGCTTGCGCACGGTTTTGGTCCGCACCCCGTGGCAGGCCTATACGATCGTCACCTTCGCCACGTTTTTCGGCGAAGTCGCCGAAGGCTTCGTGATCGATTCCGACCACTGGCGGCATTTCTATCTTCTGGTCGGCATGGTCTGGGGACTGGCGGCCGCGACCCTCAAGCACAAGAACGGCGGCAACGTTGCCGTGCCGAACAGCCAGGTATCCTATGTCAGCGCTGCTTGATTCCATGCCGAGCGCCGGCACGCCGTCGCAGCCCAGCGCCTTGCGCCGGCTGTGGCGCTATCTGCCGCAGCACACCCGCAATCAACTGCAAAGCAATCTGACGCGGCTGATCGCGCCGACGCCCGACCGCAACGCGCCCGGCGGCTTTCCGATCGGCATTGCCGGCATGTTCTCCACCGCCAGCGGCATCGGCGAAGGCGCCCGCCTCGCCTACGCTTCGCTCGATGCCGCGGGCTATGCGCCTTCGGCGTTCGATCTCAGCCCTGCATTCGGTCAGGTGGAGTTTGCAGCGCCGGCGCGCCGCGCACTGACGCCGGGCGGCGGCAGCCTGATCGTCCACACCAATGGCCCGTTTCTGCCGCACGCACTGTTGGCGCTCGGTGCCGCCCGCATCCGCGGCCGCCGCATCATCGGCTACTGGGCCTGGGAACTGCCGAAGCTGACGCCGATCTGGCAACCGGGCTTCGGCTTTGTGCATGAAATCTGGGTGCCGAGCCGGTTCACCCGCGACGCGGTCGCCGCCGCCACCAAACTGCCGGTGCATGTCGTGCCGCATCCGCTGCCGCCGATGCCGGTGACGCCGAACATGCGCGCCAAGCTCGGATTGCCGCAGGACGCGCTGATCGTGCTCAACGTGTTTCATCTCGGTTCGGGCTTTGTGCGGAAAAATCCGATCGCGGCGATCGCGGCGTTCCGCCGCGCCTTCGGCAACGCGGCCAACCGGGTGATGGCGATCAAGCTCGTCGACAATGGCGCCAGCCAGGCGCGCCACGAACTCGAAGCCGCGATTGCCGGCGCCGGCAATATCCGCCTGATCGAAGGCATGCTGCCGCAGGCCGACATGGCCGGGCTGATGGACGCCGCCGACATCGTCATATCGCTGCATCGCTCCGAAGGCTTCGGTCTGGTGCCGGCGCAGGCCATGGCGCTCGGCAAACCTGTGGTCGCCACCGGCTGGTCGGGCAATCTCGATTTCATGAACGACGGCAATTCGGCGCTGGTGTCCTATTCGCTGGTGCCGGTGCGCGATCCGGATGGCGCCTTCGATGCCTGCGATCAGCAATGGGCCGAGCCCGATATCGGCCACGCCGCCGACTGGCTGCGGCGGTTGGCAGATAACGCGGATCTGCGCGCCAAGCTCGGCGCTGCGGCCGCCGCCGATATCCAGGCTCAGCTGTCTCCGCAAACCGTCGTGCGCCGGATCGTCGATCTCGTCGGCGGCAAAGCGCTGACCGCGCAGCGATGAATTCGCGGCAATATAAGGGCTTTTTCGAACGAACCGGCCTTGAGGGTTCAGTAACCGGACGGCACTAAAGATGGCGCCATCCATTCGACGACGATCAATCAGGTGACGCCGTGGGCGACAATGTCGGACAATCGCTGAAACTTGCGCAGGCGACCTTGGCGGCGGCCGCGCGTAGCGGCGGCATGTCTGGTATTTTGCCGAAGATCGCGATCAATGGCCGCTTCCTGACGCAGCGCCCCTCCGGCGTGCAGCGCTTTGCCGCCGAAACCATCAAGGCCATCGATATTCTGCTCGACGGCGATTTCGCCGCGCTCAAGGGCCGGGTCGAACTGATCGCGCCGAAAGCGGCGCGCGATTTTCCGCTCAAGAATATCCCGCTGCGCCGCGCCGGATTTTTCTCCGGCTACTTCTGGGAGCAGGTCGAGTTTCCGCTGCATGCCTGGGGAAGTCTGCAACTCAATCTGTGCATGCTCGGACCGCTGGTGTCGAAACATCAGATCGTGGTGGTGCACGACGCCACCGTGAAGGCGCTGCCGGATAATTTTTCGCCGCGGTTTCGCGCCGCCTACGGCTTTCTCATTCCGCGTCTGTGCAAGCGCGCCGATCTGGCGGTGACGGTGTCGGAATTCTCCCGCCAGGAAATCGGCAAACTGTATGGCGCCGACATCCGCAAGATGCCGGTCTGCTATGAAGGCGGCGATCACATCACCGCGCTGCCGGCCGATACCACGGTGCTCGACCGGCTCGATCTTCGCGGCCGCAAATTCTTTCTCGGCGTCGGCGTCGAATTCGGCGAACAAGAACATCGCCCGGGTTGTCGATGCCTTCCTGGCGGCCAAGCTCGACGGACGCCGTGCTGGTCTTGACCGGCGCCAAGGATGCCCGCGTGTTCGGCCAGTTCAATCTGACCGATACCGACGGCGTGCGCATGGTCGGCTTCATTTCGGATCAAGAACTGCGCGCGCTCTACGAACATGCGCTGGCGCTGGTGTTCCCCTCGCTCTACGAAGGCTTCGGCCTGCCGCCACTCGAAGCCATGACCTGCGGCTGTCCGGTCGTCATCAGCAACCAGCCGGCGCTGCTCGAGGTCTGCGGCGACGCGGCGCTGCATTGCGACGCCAACGACACCGGCCAGATTTCGACGACACATGCAGGCGCTTTATTCCGACGATGCATTGCGGGCGCGGATGACGGCGGCCGGCCATCAGCGGGTGCGGCGCTTCACCTGGGCCGCGACCGCGCGCTTCCTGCTCGACCGCTGTCTGACACTCGCCGCCAAACGGGCCGCCTGACATGAAACAACGGATGATTTCCATTCCGTTCTTCCTGCTGCGCGCCACCACCGCCGGCGCGGCCTTCATCACCGGCCTGCTGCAAACTTATGTCTTTGCGCACGTGCTGAGCCCGCAGCGCTTCTCGATCTTCATTCTGGTCGCGGCGGTCGGCTATTCGCTGTGGCTGATCGACTTCGGCATCGTGAAGATCCTGTTCGTGCGCTTGCGCGCGCGGTTTCTGGCCAAGGATAAGACCGATACGGTGGCCGGCCACGCCACCGCGGTGGTATTGTTCTATTTCGGCCTGGTGACGACCGGCGCCACGCTCTGCTTCCTGTTCATGGCGACGCAGACCGGCGCTTCGGTGCGGGAAGCCGCCGAATTCGGGCTGTTCTTCTGGTTCGTCGCGCTCAATCTGGTGTGGTTCGCGTTGCGCAACATCGCTATCGCGGCGGATGAATACGTGCTGTTCGAGGCGCTCGAAACGCTCCGCCGCGTCGGCTATTTCATCGGGCTTGCCGCGGTGCTGTTCGGGCTGCCGCTGCTCGCGATGCTGATCGTGCTCAACGGCCTGTGGGCCGGCGTCATGGCGGTCTGCGTCAGGCGCTTGATCGCGCGCGGCGCGCTTTTGCCGCGCCTGCGCGGCACCGCCGCCCGGCTCCTCGCGTTTTATCGCGCCAACCGCACCGAACTCGTTCGCAGCGGCACGTATGCCGGCAGCGAGATCTTCGTCGCCAACTATCCCTACATCATCGTGCCGATGCTGTTCGGCCTCGGTGCGCCGCCGATTATCCTCGACACCACGTTCAAGGTGTTTCGCGGCGGCGCCATGGTTTTCGGCGCGGTCTGCGACATCCTGGTGCCTCGGCAGACCAGCGCCTTGGCCGAACGCGACGGGCCGACGCTGGTGCGCGCGACATTGATTGCCGCCGCCCTCTGCAGCATTCCGGCGGCGATCGCCTGCGGCCTGCTCATTCTCGATGCCGACCGGCTGTTCGCGCTGCTGCTCGGCAACGCCGCGACCATGCCGCCGGCGACAACGCCCATCCTCGTCGTTTTGATCATCGCCAACCTGACGCAGATGGTCAGCCACAGCGTGCTGGTGCACAACGGCTATTTCAAAGAAGTCGCGCGCATCGGCATGTGCGTGGTGGCGGCGATGATCGGCGTCGGCGCCGTCACCGTCTTTGTTCACCTGGATTTCGTGCGGTTCCTGGAAGCCTATGTCGCGGTCTATGCCTGCGGCGCGGCGGCGGCGGTGGTGCTGATGATCCGCGGCCCGATCAGGCTGGCGCATATGGCCTTGCCGCTGCCGAAAGCGGCCGTGCAATAATCAGCGGCGGAAGAAACCGGTCAGCGAGCCGATGAACGCCCGCCCCTTGCTGAACGCATTCCACAGCGCCGGCGCCTGCTTGATCGAGCGCTTGAGCCGTTGTCCCGCAACGATGGCCGTGGCCATCAGCGCGCCGCGCGCGGTCACCGACGATATGTGGTCGAACAGCTTCAACTCGGTGTCGCACCAATCGCGCTTGTAGCGTTCATCGCCGATCGTGAAGTCGAAGATGCGAAAGCCGCGGTCGATGGCGAGATGCAGCAAGTCGTGCAGATGGGCAGCGCCTGGCCCGAAGCGCGAGACATCGCCGTCGTCATAGCTCGCCAACAGATGATAGTAGCAATCGCGATGGGTCAGCCCGAGATTGACCGCGGCGGCGGTCGAACCGACATTCAGCGTGCTCATGTGCACCAGATGGCGGGTCGCAGCGCCGGCGGCCATCTCGCGGTAGAAACCGACATGGCCGGGCTTGGCGAACAAATTGGCGACGCCCATATGGGCGAACAATCTGGCCTTCTGCGTCATCAGAATATCGAGGGCGCTCAGGATGGCGCTTTCGCCCTCCGCGTTGACGAACTTGACCTCGCCGAATTCCGACAGCCGCTTGCGCTTGGTGCGGTCGCGCCGCCGCGTCGTCGATGAGCGCTTGGCGGTGTAGAAAGATTCCCAGTCGCCGGTGAGATGGGTCAGGTAGGCGCCGTTCGGGTTCATGGTCACGGGCAGGTTCAGCATCGGATTGGGCTGAGTAGCGACCATCTCCGGCATTTTCGTCAGATTGATGTAGTCGAATTGCAGCCGCGGATGATCCTGCAGAGCCTTTGTCACGCGCGACCACAGCGCCATGAAACCGGCGCGGTCGAAACGCGCGGAAAAATCAGCCGCCAGCAGCGGCGCGTTGTAGTCGCAAAGTTCGGTGCCGAGCCAGGCCAGCTCGCGGGCGAACCGGACCGGACGGATCGACAGCGGCAGAATGAACAGAATATTCCCCGCCAGATCCCGTCCCACCGCGATGGCCGGCGTTATGCCGTTGCCGGCGCCGATATGGCGCTGCCAGGTCGCCAGCCAGTCGAAGGTCTGGAACACGGTGCAATCGGCATGCTGTTCGAAGGCGCGCCAGTCTTGCTCGATGGCCGCCAAATCGTCGTAGACGGCAAGCTGGATGTCGTCCGGGACCAGCGACGGCGACGCCACATCGGCGAGCGTAGCGCCAGGCAGGCGCGCGCTATCCAATGGCGCGGCAAGTCGTTCGGTAACAGCTAAGGCCATGGCGACGTCTCAATTCTGGCGTGCGGACGCGCAATATCCCAGACAGCCTGCAACGAAGCCGTAAAGCGCGCGCTTGGGACATGAATTTCGTCCGATTTGCGTGCACAATCCGTTAATTCGGGGCATCGGCTATCGGATGTTGCGCCGCCATAGGCGCCTCCCTATAGTCCCGCCGTTCCGGTCGGGGCGTAGCGCAGCCCGGTTAGCGCACTTGTCTGGGAGACAAGGGGTCGTGAGTTCAAATCTCGCCGCCCCGACCAATTTTCCCCTAAATCCAATTTTCCCCTAAATCCAAGCCAGATTTCCGCCCGTTAGGCCGCGCTCGCCCCTCAATCCGGGGGCAGCAGCGACACGCCTACTTTCCTTCGAACTTCGGTTTCCGCTTTTCCAGGAAAGCCCGCATGCCTTCTTTCTGATCGCGCGTCGCAAACAGCAACTGAAGCGCCTTGCGCTCCAGCGCCAGCGCCGTTTCGAGCGGCGCGTTCAGACCGGCGTTGACGATTTCCTTGATCTGCTGGACCGCGATCGGCGCCATCGCGGCAATCTCGCGCGCAATCTCAATCGCGCGCGGCAACGCCTGGCCGGTCGGCGCCATATCGCTGATGACGCCCATCGCCAAAGCCTCGGCGGCGCCAAACATCCGGCCGGTCATCAGCAGCAGCATGGCGCGCTTGGCGCCGATCAGCCGCGCCAGTTTCTGCGTGCCGCCGCCGCCGGGCAGAATGCCGATCTTGACTTCGGGCAGTCCGAGCTTGGCGCCCTCGCCCGCCACGATGATATCGGCGCACAGCGCCAGTTCGAGACCGCCGCCGAGCGCGTAGCCTTCGATCGCCGCGATCAGCGGCTTCGGACAGTCGCTGATGGCGCGCCAGTATTTCTGCACGTTGCGCGCCATGGCCTCGACCGGACCGTTCTGCGCCATCTCGTTGATATCGGCGCCGGACGCGAACACCTTGTCCGAGCCGGTGACGATCAGACAGCGGATGGCGGGATCGGCGGCATGGCGCGCCACTTCATCGGCAAGGCGGCTGCGCACCTCGATATTGAGCGCGTTGCGCACGTCCGGCCGGTTGAGCCTGAACACGACGATATCGTTCGACGGACGTTCGATCAGGAGCTCGTCCGGCGCGGTCATGGCGTCTCACCCATCGTGATGGCGGGCTCGATAGACTGGAGCGCTAGCGCGCGGCGACGGCGTCGATCAGCTTGCGGCATTCGGCAAGCTCGTGCAGCACCGCGTGCAATTTGCGCACATCGTCGCGGGCCAAGCTTGGCTGCGGCGCGTGCGCCGCCGGCGCCGGCTGAGGCGCGCGCAACGCGTGGTGGCGGCGGCTCCAGCCGCAACCTCATGAATGGCGCGATCGGTCGGCTCGACGCGCGGCTCCGGCGCGCTCTTGAACGGCGGCTCGCGCCGCGCTTCGGCGTCGTCGTGACGCTCGCCGAGGTCACGGCCGATCAGCGACGCGATCCGGCCGCGCAGGCCGCCGCTCTCTTCGATCAGCTCGGCGTCTTCGGCAATCGTCTCGTCAACGAACTCCTCGTCATCGCTGGCGCCATGCGGCGGCTGCGCCGCACCCTCCAGCCACACGGCCTGCACGAACTTGGCGCCTTGCTCGCGCAAGATGCGCTGCACGCCGCGAATGGTGTAGCCCTCGCCGTACAGCAGATGGCGAATGCCGCGCAGCAGTTCTACGTCGTCGGGACGGTAATAGCGCCGCCCGCCGCCGCGCTTCATCGGCTTGATTTCACGGAAGCGGCTTTCCCAAAAGCGCAGCACGTGCTGCGGCAGATCGAGCTCGTCCGCCACTTCACTGATGGTACGAAATGCGTCCGGCGCCTTGTTATCCAAAGCGGCGTCACTCCCTGCTGAATGTAAACGCTTTTACTTAAAACAAACGCCGCGGCATCACGCGCTCAGGCTTCGGCTTCGTCGGCGACGTCGTGGCCGTTGATGCGCTGCTTGAGGATCGCCGACGGCTTGAACACCATCACCCGACGCGGCGAAATAGGGACTTCCTTGCCGGTCTTGGGATTGCGCCCAATCCGCTGGCCTTTCTTGCGCACGACGAACGAGCCGAACGAGGACAGTTTCACGGTTTCGCCACGCTCAAGGCAGTCGGTGATCTCTTTGAGCACCAACTCCACCAATGAGGCGGATTCCGTACGGGAAAGGCCTACCTTTTGGTAGACCGCCTCGCACAAATCCGCTCGGGTAACTGTCTTACCGGTCATCCAACCCTGCCCCCGGCGAAGATACTGAATTATCGAGGATATTAGCAAGACCGGTCGGCGGTCAACGGGGCGAATTAATTTGTGAAGGCCGATCCGGTCCAAATCAATGTCCGGCGCCGGACTTAGTCCCGCGGCGGCCCCCGGCCTTACCAGCGCAGTAATGCCGAACCCCAGGTAAACCCGCCGCCCATGGCTTCCATCAGAATAAGGTTGCCGCGCTTGATGCGACGGTCGGCGACGGCGTCGGCCAGCGCCAGCGGGATCGAGGCCGCGGAGGTGTTGCCGTGCCGGTCGACGGTAATAACGACCTTGTCCGGCGCGATGCCGAGCTTGTGGGCCGAGCCGTCGATGATGCGCTTATTGGCCTGGTGCGGCACGAACCAGTCGATATCGGCGGCGGAATAGCCGGTGGCCTTGAAGGCATCCTCGATCACGTCGGTGATCATCGCCACCGCGTGTTTGAATACCTCGCGGCCCTCCATCCGCAGATGGCCGACGGTCTGGGTCGAGGAAGGCCCGCCATCGACATAGAGCTTGGCGCGATGCCGGCCATCCGAGCGCAAATGGGTGGTCAGCAGGCCGCGGTCGCTCGCCGCGCCCGGCTGCTCTTGCGCCTCCAGCACCAGGGCGCCGGCGCCGTCGCCGAACAGCACGCAGGTGGTGCGGTCGTTCCAGTCCAGGATGCGGGAGAAGGTCTCCGCCCCGATCACCAGCGCCCGCTTGGCGGTGCCGATCCGCAGCATGGCGTCGGCGGTCGCCAGCGCGAAGACAAAACCCGAACAGACCGCTTGGAGGTCGAAAGCGACGCCGGTCGTAATGCCAAGGCCGGCCTGCACCGTGACCGCAGTCGCGGGAAAGGTCTGGTCCGGCGTCGATGTCGCCAGCACGATCAGGTCGATCGAGCTGGCCTCGACATGGGCATTGCTGAGCGCGGCGCGCGCGGCATGGAGCGCGAGATCCGAGGTGAGTTCGCCGGCGGCCGCGACATGGCGTTCGCGGATTCCCGTGCGTTGCACGATCCATTCGTCGGTGGTTTCCACCGAACGTGCCAACTCGTCATTACTGAGAATTCGCGCAGGCAAATAGCCGCCGCAACCAAGCACCACCGAACGCAATTGGGTCACGAGGCTGCTCCGCTCGCCATTGGCGCCGTATTGCGCGCCGTCTCGGTTGCCAGCCGGTCGCGCGCCATCGACTGTCCGATCTTGGCCAGCAATTCGTAGCGCACCATGTCGTAACCGAGGTCGATGGCCGAAGCGAAGCCTTCGGCGTCGGCGCTGCCATGACTCTTGATGACGATGCCGTTGAGGCCGAGAAACACGCCGCCATTGGACTTTTGCGGGTCCATCTTGTCGCGCAGCGTGCGAAAGGCCTGCCGCGCCAGCAGATAGCCGAGGCGGGCGGCCAAAGTCCGGTTCATGGCGGAGCGCAGATACTGGCCGAACTGGCGCGCGGTGCCTTCGGCGGTCTTGAGCGCGATATTGCCGGCAAATCCTTCGGTGACGACGACGTCGACCACGCCCTTGCCGATATCGTTGCCTTCGACAAAACCGAAATAATCGAAATACGGGAATTTTCCTTCGCGCAGGATGCGTCCGGCCTCGCGGACCTGCTCAAGGCCTTTGACCTCCTCGACGCCGATATTCAGCAGACCCACGGTCGGCCGCTCGATATCGAACAGGACGCGGGCCATGGCGCTGCCCATGGCGGCGAGATTGAGCAGATGGGCCTCGTCGGCGCCGATCGATGCGCCGACGTCGAGCACCACGGACTCACCCTTGAGCGTCGGCCAGATCGCCGCGATCGCCGGCCGCTCGATGCCCTCGATCATTTTGAGATTGAACCGCGCCATCGCCATCAGCGCGCCGGTATTGCCGGCCGAGACCGCGACATCGGCCTCGCCTTTCTTGACCGCATCGATCGCCAGCCACATCGACGACTTCCAGCGGCCGTAGCGCAGCGCCTGGCTCGGCTTGTCGTCCATCCGGATCGACACTTCGGTGTGGGTGAATTTCGACTTGGCCTTGAGACGCGGCAGGCGATCGAGCAGAGGCTCGACCACATCGCGGTTGCCGAACAGCAGGTATTCGATGTCGGGGTGGCGGACCAGCGACATCTCGGCTCCGGGCAGGAGCGCCGCTGCGCCATGGTCGCCGCCCATGGCATCGATCGCAATGCGAACCTTATCGGTCATGGGTCGACCTGGACGGCGTTGGCTTGAGCGCCGGCAAAGCGGCCATAGGGTTTCGATGCACGTTGGCGAACATAACCGCTGGACCGCTGCAGACAAGCCGGTTGTCGCCCGGTTCCATGCATTGCCCCCGGATCACGTTTGATCGCCTCCGAAGCGCTTCTTCAACGCCTCCAGGGCAGCAAAGTGGCGCGGGCCATCGTCGCCGACCTTGAGTGGGGCGAATTTCGCATCCGGCTTGCGCGGATAGGGGTCGATGCCGAGCACCAGGAATTCGGTCGCAAGGGCGCCCAGGTCCAGCGTGCCGCCGGTCAGCGGCTCGGGCGGCTCCTGGTCCAGCCTGACCTCGATTTCCCGCCCCGGCGCCTCGGCCTCGCCCGGCGTCGGCGCAAACATGAGATCGACGGCCTCATCGATTTGGCTCTCGATCGGCTCCAGGGTCACGACACAGACCTGACCCACTTTGGCCGTCACCCGCCCGGTCACATGAATCCTGGCGCCCTGCCGGGCCAGATCGAACACCGCCGACAGGCTCGACAGCTCGCGCACGGTCGAAAGCCCGGCGACCAGCCGGAGCAGACGGGTACAGGTCTCCGGCGAGGCATCGATCTCGATATGCCGGCCGGATTCGGGGATTTCGTCCACCGCCACCGGCACGCTCCAAAGAACGGTCGAAGAGCTGCCGGCCTTTTCCATCGGGTTCACGCTTTTATCCAGGGGTCGAAGGGATCGCGGCCGGGTCAGGAAAGCTCAGTCTGCCGGCCCCCAGGTTAGCCGAGTCCTGGCCCGCCAGATCACCTACCGCTACCCGCATATAGGCCGCAAGCCTGGGGGCAAGGCCAGGCGCTGCAGGCGTCCCGCCATAGATATTGCGCGCCACGGCCTCGACCAAGACCTGGCGGTCGGCGGCCGCCAGCGCCGCCTGATAGGCCTGCGCACGGCCATAGAAAGCCTCGCCGATGCGCTGCATTTCCTTGGGCACTTTCAGGTCGCCGATGCCCATTTCCCGCAGATTATGGTCCATATCCTGGCAAAACCGGTCGAAAAGGCCCTGCCCGAGCCCCTTCAAGGCCGCATCCTGCGCGATGCGCTCAAGCACCAGGGCGAGATGCAGGACGATCAGGTCGAAACGCCCGTTAACCGTGTCGGCGACTGCGTAGTCGCGGTAAAAACAGGGCAATCGCGCCTGCGCCACGATCATGCCATACAGGGCGGAAATGGTGTCTGGGCCGCGCGGCGCGCGGCGAAAACGGGGAAAAATCATCGTGCTGGTTTCGGTTGCTGACCGCGGCTATTTGCCGGGTACGGCAACGCCTCCGCCGATGCAAGGCTTTAAGTTGGGCGAGCGCGACAACGAGACAGAATTGAGAGTGCCGGGTTTGGGGTTCAAAATCACGAATACGATCGGGTTCAACATCAGGGCCCGCATCGCGCATAGCCGCAGCACCGCCAAGCGTTTGGCGCTGGCGCTGGCTTGTGCGATCGCGCTTGCCGGCTGCGGCATGAGCGAGACGCTGCAGCGCGGCTATGTGCTGCCGGAAGGCGCGCTCGAGCAGATCCCGGTCGGCGCGTCGCAAGAGCAGGTGCTGATCGTGCTCGGCACGCCGTCCACGGTCGCGACCGTGAACGGCGACGCGTTCTATTACATTTCGCAGAAATCGGAGCGCGCGGCGGCATTCCTGCCGCATGACGTCATCGACCAGCGCGTGGTCGCGGTCTATTTCGACAAGGACCGCCGCGTCGAGCGGCTGGCCAATTACGGCATGAAGGACGGCAAGGTGTTCGACTTCCTGTCGCAGACGACCGCGACCGGCGGTCAGGAACTCAACTACATCCGCGGCATCTTCCGCAGCTTCTCAGCCCAAGATGCTGTCGCAGTAATTCGCGAACCGGCCGACATACAAAAGGGCCCGCGCGATGCACGGGCCCTTTTTCGTTTTTGTCTGTCGCGATATTTTTAGTGCGCCAGCACCGCCAGCAGCAGCAGCGCCACGATGTTGGTGATCTTGATCATCGGGTTGACCGCCGGTCCCGCCGTGTCCTTGTAGGGATCGCCGACGGTGTCGCCGGTCACCGCGGCCTTATGGGCTTCCGAGCCCTTGCCGCCGTAATGGCCGTCTTCGATGTACTTCTTGGCGTTGTCCCAGGCGCCGCCGCCGGAGGTCATCGAGATGGCGACGAACAGGCCGGTGACGATGACGCCGAGCAGCATGGCGCCGAGCGCGGAGAAGCCCGCCGACTTGCCGGCCGCGCCGCCACCCGCGACCGCGAAGATCACGAAGTAGACGACGATCGGCGACAACACCGGCAACAGCGACGGCACGATCATTTCCTTGATCGCGGCCTTGGTCAGAAGGTCGACGGCGCGGCCGTAATCCGGCTTGCTGGTGCCCTTCATGATGCCCGGGTTTTCGCGGAACTGACGGCGCACTTCCTCGACGATCGCGCCGGCGGCGCGGCCGACGGCGGTCATGCCCATCGAACCGAACAGATAAGGCAGCATGCCGCCGAACAGGAGGCCGGCCACCACGTAGGGATTGGTCAGCGCGAAGTCGAGAACGACGTCCTTGAAGT
The DNA here is from genome assembly GCA_963825015.1 of uncultured Alphaproteobacteria bacterium. GTDB lineage: Bacteria > Pseudomonadota > Alphaproteobacteria > Rhizobiales > Xanthobacteraceae > Pseudolabrys. The sequence continues at coordinate 108,939 of CAWGRN010000018.1, forward strand.
AAGGATGCGCGGCCGAGTCCTTGGCGAAGAACAGCAGGTCCTGATTGTACGCTGCAAACAGCACCAGCGCGCCGAGGCCGGCCGAACCGATGGCGTAGCCTTTGGTGATCGCCTTGGTGGTGTTGCCGACCGCGTCGAGCGCGTCGGTGGCCTTGCGCACTTCCTTCGGCAGACCGGCCATTTCGGCAATGCCGCCGGCATTGTCGGTGACCGGACCGAAGGCGTCGAGCGCGACGATCATGCCGGCCAGCGCCAGCATCGTCGTCACCGCGATGGCGATGCCGAACAGACCGCCGAGATTATAGGTGATCAGGATGCCGGCGATGATGACGATCGCGGGCAGCGCGGTCGACTCCATCGAGATGGCGAGACCCTGGATCACGTTGGTGCCGTGGCCGGTGACCGAGGCCGCGGCAATCGACTTCACCGGGCGATAATCGGTGCCGGTGTAGTACTCGGTGATCCAGATGATCAGGCCGGTGACGGCGAGACCGACGACGCCGCAGATAAACAGCGTCATGCCGGTGAAGGTCTGACCGGCCAGCGCGCCGAAACCGTTCGGCAGCAGGTAGTAGATCACGCCGCCGATGCCGACCAGCGACAGAACGCCGGTGACCAAGAGGCCCTTGTAGAGCGCGCCCATGATCGACTGCGAGGCGCCGAGCTTGACGAAGAAGGTGCCGACAATCGAGGTGATGATGCAGATGCCGCCGATGGCGAGCGGCAGCGTCATCATCTGGGTGAGGATCGGCGTGTCGCGGAAGAAGATCGAGGCCAGCACCATGGTGGCGACGATGGTCACCGCGTAGGTCTCGAACAGATCGGCCGCCATGCCGGCGCAGTCGCCGACGTTGTCGCCGACGTTGTCGGCGATGGTCGCCGGGTTGCGCGGGTCGTCTTCCGGAATGCCGGCTTCGACCTTGCCGACCAGATCGCCGCCGACGTCGGCGCCCTTGGTGAAGATGCCGCCGCCGAGACGGGCGAAGATCGAGATCAGCGAGGCGCCGAAGCCGAGCGCGACGATGGCGTCGATCACGGTGCGGTCGTTCGCCGCCAGGTGCATGGTGCCGGTGAGGAAGCCGAAATAGAGCGTGACGCCGAGCAGCGCCAAGCCCGCGACCAGCATGCCGGTGATGGCGCCGGACTTGAACGCGAGTTCAAGACCGCCGGCCAGCGATGTGGTGGCGGCCTGCGCGACGCGCACGTTGGCGCGCACCGAGACGTTCATGCCGATGAAGCCGGTGAGGCCCGACAGCACCGCGCCGATGGCAAAACCGACCGCGACCAGCCAGCCGAGCGTGAAGCCGATGATGACCAGGATCACCACGCCGACCATGCCGATGGTGGCGTATTGGCGCTTGAGATAGGCCTGCGCGCCTTCGCGCACCGCGGCCGAAATCTCCTGCATGCGGGCGGTGCCCTGATCGGCGCTCAGCACCGACATGGTCGCCCAAATGCCGTAGACGATGGCGAGCACGCCACAGCCGACGATCATCCACAATGTATTCATGGTTGCCCTCAACTTGATTGATTTACGGCAGGCGGGAAAACGCTCCCGCCGGCACAGGAGCGTCGAGGATGGCCGCTTTGAGGGCGCTTCACCCCGACCGGGAAAGCGGGCGGATATAGACAAAATCCAGGCAGCGATGCAACGCGGATTTATCGATAATACCGCCCTGGCCCCCGGCGGACCCCGCATTTGTGCGGAAAACCGGTTTGGCGGCGCTCCGGCAGGGCATTTTATCCGCCCCCGCCGCCCTCCGCCGTCGCCCTTTGGGGTTTCGGCGGACTGGCCCTTTTCGCCCCTGAGGGCTGCGTCAGCGCCTAATGCCAGCGGCTTATCGCGGGGCGTCCAAGCGACCACGCGCCGTCAGTGCTTCGGCTTGAGCCTGCCGACAATCAGCGCGCCGCGCCAAATCTCGATGGCCTCCCCGTCGAGCAGCTTTTTGGCCTGCTCGACCGCGGCGGCGTCATTCGCAAATTTATAGTGCTGCGGCGGCTCGCCGACGTGGTCGGCTTTCTTGTTTCGATAGAATTGATATTCCGGCATGGCGAATCTCCCTGCTAAGGCGGGAGCGCGGGCGCGTCTCTCAGTCACCGAGGCCTACAAACAAAGTCGTCGGATGATGGCCGATGATGCGCGGCTATCCTGGAAAAGTCTGGTCAAAACAGCACTGCGCAAAACCACGCAGGGAGACAAAAAGGTAGGATCGTACGATCGAACCGAGCCGCCCTACAGGTTGATGCCAAACTTGGCCAGCGCCCATGCGGTGATGAAATAGAGCACCACGGTCACAACGCAGCTGGCCGCCAGGCTCGGCCAGAAGCCGACCGCGTGTCGGAGCATCGCCGGCATGAGGAGAAACATCGGCAGCGACGGCAGCACGTACCAGAACGTCGCCTCCATATGCGAGGCAATGCGCGCGTTATCGCCGGTATCGCGCCAAAGCCAGATCACCGCCATGATCGAGATCAGCGGCAATGACGCAACCAGCGCGCCAAAAGCGGGACTGCGCTTTGCGATCTCCGATACCGTCGCGGCCAAGATGCCGGACAGAGCGGCTTTGATGGCGAGATAGAACATGAAGTTGCAGCCCGAGTCGGTCGCAGCTTCCCACTTTTCCAGTGTCGCAACAACGTCGCTGATTCGCCGAAGTCTACCAGTGACGCCGGCGCCCGTCGGTGCGAAGCGGACGGCACGCGCTGACTAAACCGTGCCGGCTTCGCGGCCCTTGCGCCTGGTGAGCCAGACCAGCATCACCGCCGCCACCAAGATGGTCGGGAAGATGACCTCATTGATCGCGACCCAGCCGAAACGCGCCAGCATCTGGCCGGACGAGAACGAACTCAAGCTCAGGCTGCCGAAGATCAGGAAGTCGTTGAACGCCTGCACCTTGTTGCGTTCCTGCGGCCGGTAGCACTGCGTCACCATGGTGGTCGCGCCGATGAATGCCAAATTCCAGCCGAGCCCCAAAAGGATCAAGCCGCCCCAGAAATTCGCCACCGACAGGCCGCTGATGCCGACCACCGCCGCCACGGCGATCAGCGCCAGGCCAAGGCCGGTGATGCGCTCGACGCCGAAGCGCGCGATCAGGCTGCCGGTGAAGAAGCTCGGCGCATACATCGCCAGAACGTGCCACTGAATGCCGAGCGCCGCGTCGGTCACCGAATGGCCGCAGCCGACCATGGCGAGCGGCGCCGAGGTCATCAGGATGTTCATCATCGAAAAGCTGGCGACGCCGCAGACCACCGCCACGATGAAACGCGGCGCACGCGCGATTTCGGACAGCGGCCGGGAATGTTCGATCCGCTTGGCGGCGATCGGCGGCACCTTCACGGCCAACAGCACCAGCGCCGCGATCACCGCGCAGGCCGACTGGCCGAGATAGCTGGCTGCGAAAATATGCGGCGACAGCAGGTCCTTGGTGAAGATGACCAGTTGCGGACCGATCAGCGCGGCAAAGATTCCGCCGGCCAGAACCCACGACACGGCTTTGGGCCGGAATACATCGCTCGCGGTATCGGCGGCGGCGAAGCGATAGGACTGATGCGCCGCGGCATAGAGCCCGCCGCAAAACGTGCCGAACAGCAGCAGCCAGAAATTGCCCTGCATCACCGCCGAATAGGAGATCAGGCCCGACAGGATGCCGAAAAACGATCCGGTCTGCAGCGCGGCGCGGCGGCCGAAGCGGCGCGCCAGTGCGCCGACCGGCAGCGTGCCGAGCCACATGCCAATCACCATGGCGGTGATCGGCAAGGTCGCCAGGCCTTTGTCGGGCGCCAGCACCGCGCCGATGATGCTGGCGGTGGAGACGATGACGGTGTTGTTGCCGCCGGCCAACGCCTGCGCGACCGCCAGCACCAAGGCGTTACGCTTGGCGAGCTTGTCGTCGAAAATAGCGTGCGGAAATGGTTCGGCGACAACCGACATGAGGCGATTCCCGGAAAAATCAGCCTCTTAGTAGCGGCGATCGGAGCATACCGCTACTGCCCATAGTGCAGGGCTGGGTTGAGAGTTCCCCTGCCCCGCGCTTCACGGGAACGGATAAGTCAGAACTCGATCTTGCCCGGATGACGGATGGTCGCCAGGCGGGCCTCGGCCGGCGTCATCGCGCCGATCTGGCCGAGCGATGAGCGCAATTCGTCGATATAGAGGTCGATGAGATGGGCCGGGCCCTCGTCGCCCATGGCCGCGACCGCCCACAGGAACGATTTGCCGGCAAAGGCCGCGTCGGCGCCGAGCGCCAGCGCCCGCATCACGTCCTGGCCGCTGCGGATGCCGCTATCGAGAATGACGGTGGCGCGCTTGCCGACCGCCGAGACGATGCCCGGCAGGCAATCGATCGGCGGCGACAGCGCCTCGATCTGGCGGCCGCCGTGGTTCGACACCCATATGCCTTCAACGCCGAGCGACACCGCCTTCTCGGCGTCCTGCGGATGCAGGATGCCCTTGAGCGCCATCGGGCCCTTCCAGCGATCGCGGTAACGCGCCACGTCTTCCCAGGAAAACGCGCCGGCCATTTCGCGGCGGGCGAAACGGATGACTTCGTTGGTGCCGGCGTTGTCGCCGACATAAGAGCGGATGGTGGCGAAGCGCGGATAGCCGTTGCGCAACAGCGCCAGCAGCCATTTCGGCCGGATGGTCATTTCATACAGCATGCGCAAGTTCGGGCGGAATTCGCCGCCGAGACCGGCATAAGTTTCGCGCGAGCGCGTGGTGCGCACCGGCACGTCGATCGTCAGCGCCAGGACCTTGACGCCGGCTGCTTGCGCACGCCGCACCAGATCGAAGCCGATCTTGTGGTCGTTGTTGGCGAAGCGATAAAGCTGCAGCCAGAACACATCGGGCGCGACCTGCGCGACTTCTTCGATGGTGGCGCCGCCGGCGACGCCGAGGCAGTAAGGCACGCGGGCGTGTTGCGCGGCCTTCGCCATCAAGAGATCGGCGCCCGGCCACACCAGCGACGGCCCGCCCATCGGCGCGATGCCGATCGGCGCGGCATAGCGCGTGCCGAACAATTCGACGTCGGTCGACGGCAGCGTGTTCATCACGCCGTAGCGCGGCGTAATCTTGACGGCGTCGAACGCCGCCCAGTTGTGCGCGATGCCGGCATCGTTGCCGGCGCCGGTGTCGCCATATTCGAAGGCAAAGCGCGGCACATTGCGCGGCGCATGGTTGCGCATCCAGGCCGTGGTCGGAAACCGCTTGTGGTTTTTCTGGAAATTCGGATTGGGGCCGGCCGGCGCGACAGCCGCGGGCTTTGCCGTCATGTCATGCATGGCTGAGTGTTCACTCCCGGCGCGATAGTATTTTTCCGCAGTATAGCCAACCTGATGCTACGCGTCCCGGTCATTTCAAAAATGGCTGAACGAGGCGCGCTTGAAACAAGCGCCTGGCCGTCGGTTCCCAGGAACCGGACGCCCTCGCCTGCCCCGATGGCGCCGATATCGGTCACCGCCACATTCGCGGTTTGGGCCGCGGCGCGGAAACTTTCGACCTTGCCGGGCGGCACCGTGCAGACGATCTCATAATCGTCGCCGCCGGTCAGCGCCGGCTCCAGCATGGCAGCGTCGGCGGCAATCGCCGCCTTGGCGGCATCGGACAGCGGCACCAGGCTAACCTCGATCTCGGCTGCGACCTGTGAAACGCGGCACAGCTTGGCGAGATCGCCGGCCAGCCCGTCGGATACATCCATCGCGGCTGAAGCATGCGTGCGCACCGCCTCGGCCAAGGCGTTGCGCGGCTGCGGCAGGAGATAACGCGACACCAGATGCTGGCGCTGCGCGGTGTCGAGCTTCCAGCCGGCGCCGCCGCCATCGCGCAGCACCAGTCCGAGCGCGGCATCGCCGATGGTGCCGCTGACGAAGACGCGGTCGCCGGGCTTGGCGCCGGCGCGCCTGACCATGGTGCCTTCCGGCACGCTGCCGAACATGGCGATCGAAATCGTGATCGGCCCCGGCGTTCGATCGGTGTCGCCGCCAAACAGCGGACACGAGAACAGCACGGCGTCGCCGCGCAGCCCATTGGCGAAATCGGACAGCCAGGCGTCGCCGATATCCTTGGGCAGCGCCAGCGTCAGCAAAAAGCCGAGCGGGCGCGCGCCCTTGGCGGCGAGATCGGACAGATTCACCCGCAAGGCCTTGCTCGCCACGGTATGCGCGGCATCGTCGGGAAAGAAATGCACGCCGCCGATGATGCCATCGGTCTTGAGCACCAGATCGCAACCGGCCGGCGGCTTGATGAAAGCGGCGTCGTCGGTGAGGCCGAGCGCGCCGGGATGGGTCGCGATCGGCCCGAAATATCGGGCGATCAGACGATCCTCGGCGGAGAGTTTATCGTTGTCTGAATTCATCGCGCGACCGGCCTGCCTTCGTCCTTTCAGGACGAGGGAGTCTGCGCCGTGAACTCGGCCGCGCGCAAGGTCCGCGCCAGCTGATCGAGCACGGCATTGACCATGCCGGTCTCGTCGCGCTCGACGAAGGCCGCCGCCACATCGGCATATTCCGAGACCACCACGCGCGCCGGCACGTCGCGGCGATGATCGAGTTCGTAAGCGCCTGCCCGCAAGGCGGCGCGCAGCACGGCCTCGATGCGCTTGAGCGGCCAGCTTTTGGCCAGCGCTTCGTCGATCAGCGGATCGAGCTTGCGCTGCTCGCGCACCACGCCGGAAACGACGTCGCGGAAGAACGCCGCCTCCGCCGGCAGATATTGCGCGCCCTCGACTTCGCGGCCGAGCCAATGGCTTTCGAATTCAGCCAGGATTTCGTTCAAGCCGGTGCCGGCCAGATCCATCTGGTAGAGCGCCTGCACGGCGGCAAGCCGCGCCGCGCCGCGCTTGTTGGCCTTGCGCGGATCCTTGTCGCCGGTGGGCTTGGCCCCCGCCATCAGGATCCCGCCAATTGCCGTTTGAGCGCCACCATCGCCAGCGCCGCGCGCGCGGCGGCGGCGCCTTTGTTGCGGTCATCGGCGCTGGCGCGCGCTATCGCCTGGGCCTGGGTATCGACGGTGAGAATGCCGTTGCCGATGGCGAGCTGCTGATTGAGCGTCAGGTCCATCAGGCCGCGCGCCAACTCGTTGGAAACGATCTCGAAGTGATAGGTCTCGCCCTGGATCACGCAACCGAGCGCCACCACGCCGTCATAGGGCGTCTTTTTGCGCGCGGCGGCGGCCACCGCCATGGCGATCGCACCCGGAATTTCCAGCGCGCCCGGCACCGAAATGCGTTCGTAGGTGGCGCCGGCCTGCTCCAGCACATAGGCCGCGCCCTGCAACAGCGCGTCCGAAATCTGCTCATAGAAGCGGGCTTCGACAATCAGCATGCGCAACGGCGCGCTCTTTTTCGGAGCGCCGGTTTTTTTGGCGCTTACTTTCTTGGCCATAAATGAGATTCCTCGGTTGAGCCGCGTGGTAGCAAGCGACCGTGGCCGGAACAAGTGCTCTGCTCGGGATTATATGCGCGTCTCGATCAGCCGCGCGGCGTAGCGCGCCATGGTGTCGATTTCGAGGTTAACGTCGTCGCCTTGCCGCAAGGCGCCGAAGGTCGTGACCTGCAACGTGTGCGGAATAATCAGCACCGAAAAGGTATCGCCTTCCACCGCGTTGACGGTCAGCGACACGCCGTCGAGCGCAACCGACCCCTTGGGCGCGATGAAGCGGGCAAGCTCGTGAGGCGCGCGCAGGCCAAAGCGCGCCATATCGGTCATGTCCTCGCGTGCGATGACGCTCGCCAGGCCATCGACGTGGCCGGCGACCAGATGGCCGCCGAGTTCGTCGCCGACCTTCAACGCGCGCTCGAGATTGACGCGGCTGCCGTGCCGCCAGCGGCCGACCGTGGTGACACGCAAGGTCTCGTCGGCGGCGTCGACCGCAAACCAGCTGCGGCCGTCCTCCTCGCCGGTATCGACCACCGTCAGGCAGACGCCGGAACAGGCGACCGACGCGCCCTGCGCGATATCGGCACGCGGATACCGGCAGAAGATGGTGATGCGGTGCAGATTATTGGCGCGCGGGTGCACCGACCGCACTTCGCCGACATCGCTGACGAGACCGGTAAACATGTCAGGTACGCTCAAATGTTTCGAGGGTATCGGCGCCGAGTTGCTCGCTGCCGCGCGCGGTCATGCTGCCGGTGAGCGCGCTGAGGTTCATGCCTTCCAGCGCGTCGATGCCGTCGGGACCGATGGTCTTCTCGGCGCGCAGCAGCACCGCCGCGTCGATCAATTCGGCGGCGACGAAGGAGGCGGCGACGGTCGGGCCGCCCTCCACCATCAGCCGGGTGATGCCCTGCTCGGCCAGAATTTTCAGCACCGCTTCAAGATCGAGATCGCCGTTATGATCGTCGACGCGAAACACCTTGCAGCCCCTCTGCTGCAATATCTCCTCGGCGATCGCCGAGGGCTTGCGTGACGTGAATACCCAGGTCGGCGTCTCACGTACCGTCGCCACCACAGAGGTCGAAAGCGGCAGCCGCAATTTCGCATCGAGCACCACGCGGACCGGCGAGCGCTCCAGCATGCCCGGCAGGCGGCAGGTCAAATGCGGATTGTCCGACAGCACCGTGCCGATGCCGACCAGGATGGCGTCATTCTGCGCGCGCATCTGGAACACGCGATCCCGCGCGGCTTCGCCTGTGATCGCGACCGGCTTGCGGCCGGCAAGCCCGACCTTGCCGTCTTTCGACAGCGCGAGCTTGAGGGTTACAAAAGGCCGCGCATGCTGAATGCGCATGATGTGGCCGGCATGCGCCCGGCGCGCTTCATCGGCGCCCAAGCCGACCTCGACCGCGATGCCCTTGGCGCGCAGCCGCTCATGGCCCTGCCCCGCCACTTCCGGATTGGGGTCTTCCAGCGCCGACACTACGCGCGCGATGCCGGCCTTGATGATGGCGTCGGCGCAAGGCGGCGACTTGCCGGTGTGCGAACATGGCTCGAGCGTGCAATAGAGCGTGGCACCCTGCGCCGCTTTCTTGGCGTGCTTCAGGGCCTCGACTTCGGCATGCGGCCGGCCGCCGACTTGAGTCCAGCCGCGGCCGACAATGACGCCGTCTTTCACGATCACGCTGCCGACCGCCGGATTGGGCCAGGCATTGCCGAGGCCGCGCCGGCCCAGCGCCAAGGCCAGCGCCATGAAACGCGAGTCGTCTGCCGCGGTCGCTGGCGCTGCCGGGGCGCTCATTTGCGCGCGGGGATCGCGGGCGGGTCGGTCTCGTCACCCGACAACTCGTCGAGCGCGGCGCGGAAATCCTTGACCTCGCCGAAATTGCGATAGACCGAGGCAAAGCGCACATAGGCGACGTCGTCGATCTCGCGCAGATGCGCCATCACGGTTTCGCCGATCGCCTCCGAGGAGACTTCGCTCTCGCCGCCGCTTTCGAGTTCGCGCACGATCTTGGACACCATCTGCTCGATGCGCTCCGGCTCGACCGCACGCTTGCGCAGTGCGATCTGCACCGAACGCATCAGCTTGTCGCGATCGAACGGCACGCGGCGGCCGTTGCGCTTGATGACGGTGAGTTCGCGCAGTTGCACGCGCTCGAAGGTGGTGAAGCGGAAATTACAGGTCAGGCAGACGCGGCGGCGGCGGATCACCGCCGAATCCTCGGTCGGCCGCGAATCCTTCACCTGCGTATCGAGGCTTCCGCAACTCGGGCAACGCATGACCAGCCCCCCTTACAATTCGCAACGTATCAGTTCTGATAAATCGGAAATCGTGACAGCAATGTCTTCACTTTGCCGCTGACCGCGGCTTCGATCAGCGAATCTTCCTCGACGCCCTTCTGCGACAGCACGTCGAGCACTTCGACGATCATCTCGCCGACCTGGCGGAATTCGGCGATGCCGAAGCCACGCGTGGTGCAGGCCGGCGTGCCGAGCCTGATGCCCGAGGTGATCGTGGGCTTTTCCGGATCGAACGGAATGCCGTTCTTGTTGCAGGTGATGTGGGCGCGGCCGAGCGCCAGCTCGGCGACCTTGCCGGTGAGGCGCTTGGGCCGCAGATCGACCAGCATCAGATGGGTGTCGGTGCCGCCCGAGACGATATCGAGGCCGTGCGATTTCAGCGTCTCGGCCAGCGCCTTGGCGTTCTCGACCACGTTCTTGGCGTAGACCTTGAAGCTCGGCCGTAAGCGCCTCGCCGAAGGCCACCGCCTTGGCGGCGATCACATGCATCAGCGGCCCGCCCTGCATGCCGGGGAACACCGCCGAGTTCATCTTCTTCGCCAGCTCCTCGTCGTTGGTCAGGATCACGCCGCCGCGCGGACCGCGCAGCGTCTTGTGCGTGGTCGTGGTCACGACATGGGCATGCGGGAACGGCGAGGGATGCGCGCCGCCGGCGACGAGCCCCGCGAAATGCGCCATGTCGACCATCAGATAGGCGCCGACCTCGTCGCAGATCTCGCGGAAGCGGCGGAAGTCGATGATGCGCGGATAGGCCGAGCCGCCGGCGATGATCAGCTTCGGCTTGTGCTCCTTGGCGAGCTTTTCGACCTCGTCCATGTCGATGCGCTGGTCGTCGCGCCGCACATTGTACGGCACCGGCTTGAACCACTTGCCCGACATGTTGAGCGCCATGCCGTGGCTGAGATGCCCGCCGGCGGCGAGATTGAGGCCCATGAAAGTGTCGCCGGGCTGCATCAGCGCGAAAAACACTTCGGCATTGGCCGAGGCGCCGGAATGCGGCTGCACATTGGCGAACTTGCAGCCGAACAGTTTGGTGACCCGTTCGATCGCCAAGGTCTCGGCGATGTCGACGAACTGGCAGCCGCCGTAATAGCGCTTGCCCGGCAGGCCCTCGGCATATTTGTTGGTCAGCACCGAGCCTTGCGCTTCCAGCACGGCGCGCGACACGATGTTTTCCGAGGCGATCAGTTCGATCTCGTCGCGCTGGCGGCCGAGTTCCTTGCCGATCACGTCGGCGATCGCGGGATCGACGTCGCGCAACGGCGCGGAGAACAAGGCTTCTACATCGCTTGAGGGTTTGGGGCTCGACGTCGCCGACATCACGATCTCCTGGCGCCGGGAACGAGCGCGGCGCCGAATTACGGGCAATTCAGGGTTCGGCTCGGAAATAGCATATCGATCGCCAACCGCCAAGCGTGGGGTTCGCGCCGGGGCTGAGCGCAATATCTAGGGGTTAAACCGGCAAACAAAAAGCCCCGGCCGGATCGGCCGAGGCAAGTTGTTCCACCATCCCAGACGCGATTTAGAGGCGATAGAGGATCTGATCGGTCCAGAAGCGCTCGAGCCGGTGCAGCGACTTGTTGAGGGTCGCGAACTCGTCGGCATTGATGCCGCCGACCTGTTCGACCGTGCGAACGTGCTTCTGATACAGCGTCTCGACAATGTCGCGCACTTCGCGGCCCTTGTCGGTCAGCTTGATGCGCACCGAGCGGCGATCAACCCGCGAGCGCTGGTGATCGAGGAAATTCATCTCGACCAGCTTCTTGAGATTGTAGGAGACGTTGGAGCCGAGATAGTAGCCGCGCGTGCGCAGCTCGCCGGCCGTCAACTCCTTGTCGCCGATATTGTACAGCAGCAGCGCCTGCACCGAATTGATGTCGGAGCGACCGCGGCGATCGAATTCATCCTTGATCACGTCGAGCAGCCGGCGATGCAGCCGCTCCACCAAGGTCAACGCCTCATGATAGAGAGGCCGGATATGGTCGAAGCGCGCCTCGGACTCGGCGGACTCGACCGTTTTCGCAACGGCTTTCATGTTCAACGCCCCTTATATTTTTGTCTTCGTATTTTCCGGTTCCGAGGCCCTGTTTCCTCGGTCCGTTGAGCCACCGTATAAGGGGCAGTCTAAAATCGGCTTAAATAACACCATAAAGATTAGGTTTATTTACAAGGGTGAACGCTTCGTTGCATTTGCAATTGCGCGAAATGGCACAAGGTTTCGTTCACCTTGCGCGCCGCGTTTCACCCGCGAACGAAGCGGATAATGCCGGAAAAATCCCGTCCCGCCTCCCCGCTCTCGACATATGCCGAATAAATCCTTTCGGCGTCGGCGCCAAGTCGGGTGTTGACGCCGGAAGTTTTCGCCGCGGCTTGCGCCAATTTTAAATCTTTCAGCATCATGGCGGCGGTGAAACCGGCCTGATAGTCGCGGTTGGCGGGCGATGCCGGCACCGGTCCCGGCACCGGGCAGTAACTCGTCATCGACCAGCATTGGCCGGACGACTTCGACGAGATGTCGAACAACTTCTGGTGATCGAGGCCGAGCTTTTCCGCCAGCACGAAAGCTTCCGACACCGCGATCATCGACACGCCGAGGATCATGTTGTTGCAGATCTTGGCGGCCTGACCGGTGCCGGCGCCGCCGGCATGCACGATGGTCTTGCCCATCTTCTCCAGGATCGATTGCGCGCGCGTGAAAGCCTGCGCGCTGCCGCCGACCATGAAGGTGAGCGTGCCGGCCGCGGCGCCGCCGACGCCGCCGGACACCGGCGCGTCGAGCATCAGCAGGCCCTTCTTCTCGGCTTCGCTTGCGACCGCGCGCGCGGTCTCGACGTCGATGGTCGAGCAGTCGATCAGCAGCGTGCCGGGATTGGCGTTCTCGATGATGCCGCCGGCGCCCAGATAGACGTCGCGAACGTGGCTGCCCGCCGGCAGCATGGTGATGACGACGTCGGCGCGCGACGCGGCGACCTTGGCGAACTCGACGCCCGCGCCGCCGGCGGCCTTAAGCTTTGCGACCGAGGCCGGATTGACGTCGACGCCTTCGACCTGATGGCCGGCCTTGATCAGGTTCTGCGCCATGGGCAGACCCATATTGCCGAGCCCGATAAATCCGATGCGCGCCATAACGCCCTCCCCGGTCGCTTCTAGGTGTTGATCACTGCGGATGTTCCTGCGCCGCCTTCAATGCCAGCCACAAATAAAGCCCGAGCAATCCGCCTTCCAGCAGAACCGTCAGCACACCGCCGCCGAACACTTGCGGGAAAAATATTTCGACCGCCAGCATCGAGGCAATCGAGGTGAGCCAGATCACCGCGCCCCAGGCGGCCGCGAGCCACAGGCCGACGGCGGCCACCAGATCGATCACCGCGAAGAACACGGTGGCGGCTTGCCAGGCGATCGAATGATTTTCGAACGGTTCGCTGGCGGTAAAGCCGATGCCGCAGACTGCCGCCCAGTGATCGAGCCCCTTGAGCATCGACAAACCGGCCATCACCCGCAGGAACAGCACCAGCCGCGCGGTCCAGCGGCCGATTTCGGCCTCGCTGTCGCGCTCGCGCACCGGATCGAGGCTCTCCATGTCGCTGCGGGAAAATGGATCGCTCATGGCAAGATCAATTCCTCGCCGCCAAGGGCGGAAAAATGGCGTTCGACCTCGGCGTCGCTCACCTCGGCGAGCGTGCCCGGCTGCCAGCGCGGCTTGTTGTCCTTGTCGACGATCACCGCGCGCACACCCTCGTAGAAATCATGGTCGTGAATGAGGCGCGACACTATGCGGAATTCGGCGCGCATGCACGTCTCGAAATCCCAAGCTTTGCCGCGCCGGACCTGCGCCAGCGCCAGTTTGAGGCTGGTCGGCGATTTCAAGCGCAGACTTGCGGCGGTTTTGCCGGCCCATTCGGCGTCCGCAGTGGCGGAACCTGCTTCGCGATCGAGCGCATCGAGGATGGCCTCGACCCGGTCGCCCGCAAACAGCCGGTCGATGGCGCTACGCCGCGCCACGATCGGCCCCTCGCCTGCCGGTTCCGAGAACGCCGCCAGCACCGCATCGACCGACACCGTGCCGGCGAGGCCTTCGAGCAGCGCGGGAAAGCGCGCCGACGGAATGCGATGGGTGGCGAGCCCCGCGGCGCAACCGTCGGCGATGCCGAACCGCTCGCCGGTGAGCGCGCAATAGGTGCCGAGCTCGCCCGGCATGCGCGGCAGAAACCAGGTGGCGCCGACATCGGGAAAGAAGCCGATGCCGACTTCCGGCATGGCGAACTGAGAATCGGTCGCCGGCGACGCGGTGCGAGCCGTGCACCGAGACGCCGACGCCGCCGCCCATGACGATGCCGTCGATCAGCGCGACATAAGGCTTGCGGTAGTTCTTGATCGCGGCATTGAGCGGATATTCGTCGCGCCAGAATTGCAGCGCCTCGTCGTGCCGCCCGGCTTTGCCCAGATCGTAGAGCGCGCGGATGTCGCCGCCGGCGGAGAAGGCGCGCTCGCCGGCGGCCGTGATCACCACGCGCGTGATCGCCGGATCGTCGGCCCAGTCGTCGAGCTGCGCGCGCAACGCCAGCACCATGCCGTGCGTGACGGCATTGAGCGCCTGCGGCCGGTTGAGCGTGACGACGCCGGCCGCGCCGCGCCGCTCGAAGAGGATGTCGGCTTCGCTCACGCGTGCTGCGGCGACCAGGCGCCGGCGCGCTTCCAGCCGCTTGCATCGCCTGGTCGGTGAATTCCGCGCGCGGGCCGTCGCCGCCGATCACGAACATCAGGATCAACTCCGCGTTCGGATCGCCCTTGGTCACGTTCTCGAAACGGCGGATCATGCCGGGCGGAAACGACACCACGTCGAGCGGCCCCAGATCGACATACTCGACCTTGCCGTTCTCGTCCTCCCAACTGGCGCGCCAGGTGCCGGTCATCGGAATGAAAGTCTCGTTGGTGTCGTGGTTGTGCATCTCGGGACCATGACCGGGCTTGGCCTTGCAGTAGCCGAGGTTGAAACCTTCGCTGATCTTGATCGCGGCCAGCCGTGCGGCGTCGGCGCCGACCGGCGAGGTCACGCCGCCCTCGCCGATGCCTTTCGGCGGCTGGAAGCCGATGACGTTGAACAGCGTGCGCTCGCAGCCGGGCATCTTTGCTGTCCGGCAGGCCGCCGTCGAAGCCGACCAGATCCTTGAACCTGGCGACGCGCTTCATCATTTCATCTTTGGCGAGATAGAGCCTCGGCAGTTGTTCCATCTTCTTCTCCCGATGGTTTTTGCTTTTGGACGCTAATTTCCCAGCATCGCGCGGCTGACGATCAGCCGCATGATCTCGTTGGTGCCTTCCAGGATCTGATGCACGCGCACGTCGCGCAACACGCGCTCGATCGGATGATCGCGCAGATAGCCGTAGCCGCCGTGCAGTTGCAGGCAGCCATTGACCACCTCGAAGCCGGCATCGGTGGCAAGCCGCTTGGCCTGCGCGGCAAGCCGCGTGGCGTGGCCCTCGCCGGCGCTGACCGCGTGCGCGGCGCGATGCAGCATCAGCCGCGCGGCTTCGATCTCGGTGGCGTAGTCGGCGATGCGGAATTGCAGCGCCTGGAAATCCGCCAGCCGCGAGCCGAACTGCTTGCGCTCTTTCATGTATTCGACGGTGCGGTCGAGGCAGAATTGCGCGCCGCCGATCGAGCAGGCGCCGATGTTCAGCCGGCCGCCGTCGAGCCCGGCCATGGCGATCTTGAAGCCCTGGCCTTCGGCGCCGATCCGGTTGGCCACCGGCACCCGGCAATTCTCGAATATCACCATGGCGGTCGGCTGCGATTTCCAGCCGAGCTTCTTCTCCTGCGCGCCGAAGGATAGCCCCGGCGTGCCCTTCTCGACCACGATGCAGGAAATGCCGCGCGGCCCGCCCGCGCCGGTGCGCGCCATCACCACATAGATGTCGGACACGCCGCCGCCGGAGATGAAGGCCTTGGCGCCGTCGAGCACATAGTGGTCGCCGTCGCGGCGCGCGCGCGTGGTGAGGCTGGCGGCATCGGAGCCCGAGCCCGGCTCGGTCAGGCAATAGCTGGCGAAATGCTCCATGGTGCAGAGCTTGGGCAGGAATTTGCGGCGCGCCGCGTCGCTGCCGTAAGCGTCGATCATCCACGCCGCCATGTTGTGGATCGAGATATAGGCGGCGGTCGAGGTGCAGCCCTGCGCCAGTTCCTCGAAGATGATGGTCGCGTCGAGCCGCGTCAGCGCCGAGCCGCCGACGTCTTCCTTGACATAGATGCCGCCGAAACCGAGCGCCGCCGCCTTGCGCAGCGCTTCGACCGGGAACACCTCGCCCTCGTCCCAGTCGCGCGCGATACGGCATCATCTCGTCGCGCGCGAACTGCCGCGCGGTGGCCTGGAAGGCGCGTTGCTCTTCGGTGAGGTCGAAATCCATGGCTTCGACCGATAGAAGGCAGGCTCAGCCCCGTCAACGGCGGTCGTTCCCACGGTTAAGCGTGGCCGAACTTGCCGGGTAGCGGGCAGGCTTGGGACCGGCTAAAAAGAACCCAGGAGTACCCCATGGCGATCAAATTCGGCCGTCCGATCGAAGCCCGCCCGCACCTGACCCCGGTCGAGACCGGCCAGCCTGCCGACGCCTGCCGCCTCGACCTGCCCACCCGCATGCGCCGCAACCGGCGCAGCGACTGGGCGCGCCGCCTGGTGCGGGAAAACGTGCTGACCACCGACGACCTGATCTGGCCGCTGTTCGTCATGGACGGCCAGAATGCCCGCACGCCGGTCGCCTCGATGCCCGGCGTCGAGCGCGTGAGCGTCGACCAGGCGGTGCGCGACGCCGAACGCGCGGCCAAGCTGACGATCCCCTGCATCGCGCTGTTTCCCTATACCGATCCTGCTCTGCGCGACGAGACCGGCACGGAGGCGCTCAACCCGGACAATCTGGTGTGCCGCGCCATGCGCGCCATCAAGAAGGAAGTGCCGAACATCGGCATCCTGTGCGACGTCGCGCTCGATCCGTTCACCAGCCACGGCCATGACGGCCTGCTGCAGGACGGCGAGATCCTCAACGACGAGACCGTCGCGGTGCTGACCCGGCAGGCGCTGGTGCAGGCGCAAGCCGGCTGCGACATCATCGCGCCGTCCGACATGATGGACGGCCGCGTCGGCGCCATCCGCACGGCGCTCGACGCCGCGAATTTCACCGACGTGTCGATCATGGCCTATGCGGCGAAATACGCCTCCGCCTTCTACGGCCCGTTCCGCGACGCGGTCGGCTCGTCGAAGACGCTGTCCGGCGACAAGCGCACCTATCAGATGGACCCGGGCAATTCCGACGAGGCGCTGCGCGAGGTCGCGCTCGACATCGAGGAAGGCGCCGACATGGTCATGGTCAAGCCCGGCATGCCCTATCTCGACATCGTGCGGCGCGTGAAGGAAACTTTCGGCATGCCGACCTTCGCCTACCAGGTGTCGGGCGAATACGCGATGATCATGGCTGCCGCGCAAAACGGCTGGCTCGACGGCGAGCGCGCGATGTTGGAAAGCCTGATCGCCTTCAAGCGCGCCGGCGCCGATGGCGTGCTGACTTATTTCGCGCCGCGCGTCGCGGAAAAACTAAAACAGGGCTGATAGCGCCTTCCCTCCTCCCGTCACCGTCCGGTGGCCCCCTGAAATTGACAGGTAATCTTTGCCATGGGTGAATTCGCAATCGGTCAAGGCGTATCGCGTTTCGAAGATCCGAAGCTGGTGCAGGGCCAGGGCTATTTCATCGACGACGTGGTCTATCCCGGCATGGCCTTCGGCGTGGTGCTGCGCTCGCCGCATGCCTATGCCAAGATTCTTTCGATCGACACGCGAGGCCGCCAAGGCCGCGCCGGGCGTGCTCGCGGTGCTCACCGCCGCCGACATCAAGGCTGCGGGCTTTGGCGATCTGCCCGGCAATCCCGGCCTCAAGCGCCGCGGCGGCGCAGCCGATGCATTCGCCGCGCTATCCGGTGCTGGCCGACGGCTATGTCCGCTGGGTCGGCGATTGCGTCGCCTTCATCGTCGCCGAGACCGCCGCCCAGGCGCAGGACGCGCTCGAACTCATCAATGTCGATTATGAACCGCTCACCGCGGTGACCTCGACCGAGGCAGCGGCCAAGCCCGGCGCGCCGCGCGTCCACGACCAGTGCGAGGACAACATCGCCTTCGTCGAACTGATCGGCGACAAGGCTGCGACCGATGCCGCTTTCGCCAACGCCGCCCACGTCGTCAAGCACCGTTTCGTCATCAACCGCATCACCGCGGCCTGCATGGAGCCGCGCGGCGCCGTCGGCCACTACAATCCGGGCAACGGCCGCTACACCATCCATTCGCCGCTGCAGCGCGCGCACACCTACCGTCAGGGCCTGGCGAAGGTGCTGAAGGTGCCGGAGAGCAAGCTCCACGTCACCACCGGCGACGTCGGCGGCAGCTTCGGCATGAAGACGCCGGTCTTCAACGAGGCGCCGCTGGTGTTGCTGGCGGCGAAATTGACCGGCCGCGCGGTGAAGTGGATGAGCACACGCACCGAGGCCTTCCTGTCCGACGCGCAAGCGCGCGACAACGTCACCGACGCCGAGCTCGCGCTCGACAAAGACGGCAACTTCCTCGCCATGCGGGTCACAACGATTGCCGCGATCGGCGCCTATCTGCAGAGCAATATGCCGGCGTTCTTCCTCAATGCCGGATCGCTCGCCGGCACCTACCGGACGCCGGCGCTCTATGTCGACGTCAGCGGCGTGTTCACCAACACCAATCCGGTCCGCCCCTATCGCGGCAATGGCCGGCCGGAAGCGGCCTTCGTGATCGAACGCATGGTCGATCTGGCCGCCGCCGAACTCAAGATGGATCCAACCGAATTGCGCCGCCGCAACTACATCGCGCCGTCGCAGATGCCGTTCAAGACCGGGCTCACCTTCACCTATGACTGCGGCGAGTTCGAGAAGAGCATGAACATGGCGCTCGAGATGGCCGACTACAAAGGCTTCGAGCAGCGCAAGCGCGAAGCCCGCAAGCGGGGCAAGCTGCTCGGCTTCGGCTTTTCCAGCACCATCGAGCGCGCCGCGTCGGCGGGTTCCGAAGGCGCCGAGATTCGTTTCGACCGCGGCGGCAGCGTCACGATGCTGTCCGGCTCGGTGACGGCGGGCCAGGGCCACGAGACCACGTTCAAGCAGGTGGTCTGCGATCAGCTCGGCATCGACCCCAACGAGGTCTATTACGTCCAGGGCGACACCGACGAGGTGTTCTTCGGCGAAGGCACCGGCGGATCGCGTTCGGCCACCATGGCGGGCGCGGCGTTCCAGATGGCAACGCACAAGGTGATCGAGAAGGCGCGCGCCATCGCCGCGCATGCGTTCAAGCTGACGCCGGAAGACGTCAACTTTGCCGACGGCGTGTTTTCGTCGAAGAAAACCAATCAGACCATGACGATCCAGGAAATCGCGATCATGTCATCGGACCAGGCGAAGATTCCGAACGACATGGAGCCGGGCCTGGTCGCCACCGCGGTCTACAAGACCGCATCGCAGAATTTCCCCAACGGCTGCCATACCTGCGAAATCGAAATCGACATGGAGACCGGCGTCGCCGATATCGTGCGCTATAACGTGGTCGACGACGTCGGCACCGTGCTCAATCCGATGCTGCTGCACGGCCAGATCCAGGGCGGCATCGCGCAGGGCGTCGGCCAGGCCTTGATGGAAGACATCCATTTCGACGCCGAAGGTCAGATGGTGACGGCGTCGTTCATGGACTACGCCATGCCGCACGCGCACAATCTGTGCGACATGCACGTCGAATCCAATCCGGTGCCGACCAAGACCAATCCGCTCGGCACCAAAGGCGCCGGCGAAGCCGGTTGCGTCGGCGCGTTGCCGGCCGTGGTCAACGCCGTGGTCAACGCGCTGTCGGAATTCGGCGTCAAGCACATCGAAATGCCGGCGACCTCCGAGCGCATCTGGCGGGCCATGAACCCGTAGTCGGGGGAATAATCCAGCGCGGCGCTCACTCGATCGCGTTGCCGCCCTGGATCCGCACCGGCAGATAGCCGTCGGCCGCCATCGCCGCCATGACGTCGGCGGCATGCGCGGCATCGCGCGTCTCGATGGTGACGTCGAGCTTGGCGCCCTTGGCCGGCACGTCGAGAAACAACCGGCGGTGATGAACCTCGAGAATGTTGGCGCCGAGTGCGCCGAGCCGCGTCGCGATGATGCCGAGCACGCCTGGCCGGTCCGGAATGGTGAGGCGGAACGAGACGACGCGGGTCTCGCGCTCCAGTTCGCGCACCATGATCGAGGCCAGAATGCGCGGATCGATATTGCCGCCGCATAAAATCAAGCCGACGCGTTTGCCGCGGAAGCGGTCCGGCGCGGCCATCAGGGCGGCGAGGCCCGCCGCGCCCGCCCCTTCCGCCATGGTTTTCTGCAGCGTCAGGTAGGCGTTGACCGCGCGTTCCAGATGCGCCTCGTCGACCAGCACGATCTCGGCCACCAGTTCGCGGATCACCGGCAGCGTGAGCTTGCCGACATTCTTGACCGCGATGCCCTCGGCCAATGTCGCGCCGCCGATCGGGCGGTTCTCGCCCTTCAGCACATTCCACACCGCCGGATAAAGCTGCGCCTCGACGCCGACAATCTCGATGTCCGGTTTGACCGCGCGCGCGGCGATGGCATTGCCGGCGATCAGCCCGCCGCCGCCGATCGGGATCACCAGGCAATCGAGATCGGCGACTTCCTCCAGCATTTCGAGCGCGATGGTGCCCTGCCCGGCCATGATCAGCGGATCGTCGTAAGGATGCACCAGCGTCAGGCCGCGCTCGCCCTGGATCTGTTCGCAACGCGCCTGCGCGTCGGCCACGGTCTCGCCGTCGAGCACGACCTCGGCGCCGTGCGAGCGCGTCGCCGCCACCTTCACGAACGGCGTGGTCACCGGCATCACGATGGTCGCCGGAATGCCGAGCCGTGCCGCGTGATAGGCCACCGACTGGGCATGGTTGCCGGCCGACATGGCGATGACGCCGCGTTTGCGCTCGGTGTCGGAGAGCGACGTCAGCTTGACCAGCGCGCCGCGGTCCTTGAACGAGTTGGTGACCTGCAGGTTTTCGTATTTGACGTAGACGTCGGCGCCGGTCAGCGCCGACAGCCGCGGCGCCGGCAGCATCGGGGTGCGCAGCACCGCGCCTTTGATGACGCGGCGGGCTTTTTCGATATCGGCGATGGTGACGCTCACTGCGCTCTCCGGGCTTTTCGAGGCGGCACCATGCCGCAACCGCGGCATCCGGGCTAGCCGCAAGGCGGCGCCGCGCTAAATGCTGGCCCCTTGCGCAAGGCCGAATTATTCTCCATTTCGGTAACGATGGCGGGGCTCCGGCCCAGCGCCGAAGGGGCTAAAACCGCATGTCGATGGACATCAAACCCCACGCCTACGACCCGGTCTTAAACCCGGAACTGTTCGAAGGCGTGCTGTCGCGCCGCATCGTGGCTTTCATGATCGATTTCCTGGTGATCGCCGTGCCGGTGGTGCTGGCGGCGATGTTCATCTTCGTCTTCGGCATCGTCACGCTGGGGCTGGGCTTTGCGCTCTATTGGCTGCTGCCGCCCGCGACCGTGGTCTGGGCCATCGTCTATTTCGGGGTCACGCTGGGCGGCTACCGCTCGGCCACCATCGGTATGCGGGTGATGGACCTGGAAATGCGCACCTGGTACGGCGCACCGGCCTATTTCGTGCTCGGCGCCGTGCACGCCGTCGGCTTCTGGTTCACGGTGTCGTTCTTCACGCCCTTCATCCTTTTGGTGGCGTTCTTCAATCAGCGCCGGCGGCTGCTCCATGACATCCTGCTCGGAACCGTTGTCATCAACAATGCCGCGCGCGCGGCGGCGTTACGCCCAAGCCTGGCCGGCGCCCGATTTGGATAGAATTCGGGCAAATGGCCCATTTTAGGGCTTTGACGACGCGCTTGCGGCGGGCGATGCTAGCGGTGCGAATCTCGGAGCGGCCAAATCTCGGAGCGTCCAGATCTTGGAGCAGCCTTGAAATCACGGCTTGATAAGTGACCCAGCATTCCCGCGACACCCCGCAATTCTATCTGACCGCGCCGTCGCCCTGTCCCTATCTGGAGGGCCAGGAAGAACGCAAAGTCTTCACCCATCTGGTCGGCGAGCGCGCGGCGGAACTCAACGACCTGCTCACCCATGGCGGCTTCCGCCGCAGCCAGTCGATCGCCTACCGGCCGGCCTGCGAGACCTGCCGCGCCTGCGTGTCGGTGCGGGTGGTGGCGGAGGATTTCAAACCGTCGCGCACCATGCGCCGCGTCGCCGAGCGCAACAGCGACATGATCGGCGACATGCGCGTGCCGGCGCCGACTTCCGAGCAGTATTCGGTGTTCCGGTCTTATCTCGACGCCCGCCACCGCGACGGCGGCATGGCCGACATGACGGTGCTCGACTACGCCATGATGATCGAGGACAGCCATGTCGACACCCGCGTGGTCGAATACCGGCGGCGCGGGCCGGACTCAGGCATCAATGGCCGCGGCGCCGGCCAGCTGCTGGCGGTGGCGCTGACCGACGTGCTCAGCGACGGCCTGTCGATGGTCTATTCGTTCTTCGATCCGGAAGCCGCCGACCGCTCGCTCGGCACCTTGATGATCCTCGACCATATCGAGCGCGCCAAGCGCATGGGGCTGGATTACGTCTATCTCGGCTACTGGGTCGCGGGCTCGCGCAAGATGGACTACAAAGGCCGCTTCCTGCCGCAGGAACGGCTGATGCCGGCCGGCTGGCACCGGATCGAGCGCTAGAGCGCGCCCCCACGGATCGCTGGCAAAGTCCGGATGACGCGAGCCTGACGGCGGCAATCCCGTTGGCAGCGATTGGGCATTTGATAATTCGCAAAGCGCCGCGTCTCGCTTGTTGCCAGAATTAATTATGTACGCCGGAACGACACCCGACCTGTTTCGGACGATATACGAAGCGAACCACGATCGCGTGCATCGCTTGCTTTTGCGCATTGTGGGCCCGCAAGAAGCCGAGGACCTGACCCAGATTGTGTTTGCGAAAGCGGCAAGGGCTCTGCCGCAGTTTCGCGGCGACGCGCAGCTTTCAACCTGGCTTTATCGCATTGCCGCCAATATCGCGTCCGATTGGCTCCGCAGCCGCTCGGCGCGCGAGGCGAAGTTGACCGTTCATCTCCCGGAAGTCCCGGACGGCGCCACAAGCGAGGGCAGCGCCGGTGCTGCCCTTCTCGACGTTCAGTCGTCGCCGGAGCAGAAGCTGGCCCGCAAAGATATGCGCGATTGCATTCGTGGCGAGATCGGCAAGCTTCCCGAGGGCAACCGGGAGGCGTTCATTCTTGGCGAGCTTGGCGGCCTTACGGACAAAGAAGTGGCTCAGACCCTCGGCATTAGCCGGGTCAACGCCAAAGTAAGACTGCACCGCGCGCGGGCGCAGCTAAAAAAGGCTATTCAGTCGCGCTGCGATTTTTACCGTACCGAACTCTCTTGCGCACCGACTTCGCCAGCCTGCTGCCCGCCGACCGCTTTGCCGGACGGCGCCAAACCCGATCGCTGATCGGCCTCCCCGAACACTTGTAACCTTTCCCGATCGCTTCCCGTCTAAGGGAGCAAGCCGGCTGGAAACAGCCGTGTGATCGACGTCAAAGCCTGGGTCGCAATCGGGATGTCCGATTTTCGACCGGACGGGAGTACGGACCATGAAAACTCAGTTTAACGCGTCCACCATCATGCTGGCGCTCGCACTGTTGGGGGCAAGCGTCGCGTTTTATGATTCCTACGCAGTCTATAACGGCCAAGCGCTATGGTGTCCGCCGCCGATCAATGGATGCAACGAGGTCGCGAACAGCCCCTATGCGCGCATCTACAATCTGCCAGTCGGTTACTTTGGCGTCGTCTACTACTTGTATATGTTCGGCTTGGCGGCGCTGCTGGCGTTCGACCCGTTCTCGCGCGCGCTCCGATACGCTACGCTTGGCTATGCCGCCTTGGGCGTGAGCTTCTCGATCTATTTCATGTACCTGCAGATCGCCTTTATCCACGCCTTCTGCATCTACTGCCTCGTCTCCGCGGTAACAACCCTGCTGCTATTCATCGCGGCAATCGGTCAATTCAGAGCGACACGCACGCCGACGAAGTGACCGGCTAAGTCTTGCCGATGTCCGCTCGTGGCCGGCAACGGATGCGCGCTAGATTCCCAGGCCGGGGATGGCGACGCCGGAAATCTGCGCAATCAAAAATGCGTTGAGCACCAGCACCACCACGGCGCCGACCACCGCGACAATGCGGGTCAGCCGGCCGTTGGCGAACGATCCCATGATGTCGGACCGCCCGGTAAATATCAGCAGCGCGATCATCGGCAGCGGCAAAGCGATGCTCAGCACCACCTGGCTGACCAGCAGAGCCTGGGTCGCGTTCACGCCATAGGCGACGACGACAAAGGCCGGCGCCATGGTGATGACCCGGCGCAGCCAGATCGGAATGCGGAAGCCGACAAAGCCCTGCATGATCATCTGCCCGGCCATGGTTCCCACCACCGAGCTGGAAACGCCCGAGGCGATCAGCGACAGCAGGAATACGCCGGCCGCACCGATGCCGAGCAAGGGCGCCAGCGTGTGATAGGCGGTTTCGATTTCGGCAACATCGGGATGGCCGGCGTGGAACGCGCTCGACGCCATCATCACCATCGCCATGTTGATCAGACCGGCGATCGCCAGGGCGACGATGACTTCGCGGTTGGAGAAGCGCACCAGCAGCCGCCGCTCCTGATCGTTGCGCACCGGCGTGCGCGATTGGGTCAGGCCGGAATGCAGATAGATGGCGTGCGGCATGACGGTGGCGCCGATGATGCCGACCGAGATCAGCAGCGCCTCGGCGTCGGGGATTTCCGGCTTGACCGAATGCAGCGCCGCCGACGCCCAATCGACCGGCGCGATGAACATTTCGATCAGGTAGCAAATCCCGATGATGCCGACCAAGCTGCTGATCACCAATTCGACCGGCCGGAAGCCGCGGCTCTGGAAGATCAGGATGACGTAGGTGATGACGGCGGTGACGGTCATGCCGGCCAAGCAGCGGCATCTTGAACAGCAGCGCCAGGCCGATGGCGCCGCCGAGAAATTCGGCGAGATCGGTGGCCATGGCGGCGATCTCGCTGATCACCCACATCCCCATGACCACGGGCTTGGGGAAATGATCGCGGCACAATTCCGCGAGATTGCGCCCGGTGACGATGCCGAGCTTGGCCGACAGCGCCTGGAACAGCATCGCGATCAGATTCGCCAGCAGCACCACCCACAGCAGGCTGTAGCCGTATTTCGCGCCGGCCTGGATGTTGGTGGCGAAATTGCCGGGGTCCATGTAGGCGATCGAGGCGACGATCGCGGGCCCGGCAAAGGCCAGATAGGCGCCCGGCCCGTGGCTCTGCCCGCTCAGAACGGCCTGCGCGGCCGCCACATTGCGGCTGCTGAGCGATTTGCGTTTGCGTGCGGCCACGTTTCTTGGATCCTAAGTCTCTCGGCCGCCAGTAAGATTAGGCACCGTCGGCCACGACCGTAGCCTAGTTGCGAATAGTTTGCAATTGCAAAATGCCGTGGAACTTACCGGGTTCCATCGGGTTGTCGCTGCTCCAGGACCCCAGCAATGCTGCGGTCCTGCCGCGTGTTTTCGATCAACCGGGGGCCCTCCGCGCAATGACGACCGATCGTCCCCGATGGGCTTGGCTGTGCGCTGCTCGCGGTCCTTGCAGTGATGGCCTTTGCGCCTCGAGCCGGCATTCGCGGCCGAAACCGCCCAAAAAGGTCCCTCCGAAGTCCTCTTCATTGCGGAAATTCTGGCGCTGATGGTGGTCGGCCGCCTGCTCGGCGAAGCCATGCTGCGCTTGGGCCAGCCCGCCGTCATGGGCCAATTGATCGCCGGGCTGATGCTCGGGCCTTCGTTGTTCGGCCTGCTGCTGCCCGACCTGCAGCACGCTGTTGTTTCCGAAGAATCCCGACCAGAAGGCGATGATCGACGCGATCTCGCAGTTCGGCATCCTGCTGCTTCTGCTGCTGACCGGCATGGAAACCGATCTCAAGCTGGTGCGCCAGACCGGACGCGCCGCCGTGTTCGCTTCGCTCATGGGCATTCTCGTTCCCTTCGCCTGCGGCGTCGCGCTCGGCGAGTTGATGCCGGAATCGCTGCTGCCGGATCCGGGCAAGCGGCTGATCACCGCGCTGTTCCTCGGCACCGCGCTGTCGATCGCCTCGGTCAAGATCGTCGCCATGGTGGTGCGCGAAATGAACTTCACGCGCCGCGTCGTCGGGCAAGTCATCCTCGCCTCCGCCATCATCGACGACAGCGTCGGCTGGATTATTGTTTCGATCATCTTCAGCCTGGCCTTGCACGGCGCGGTCGACGCCTGGTCGGTGGCGCAAAGCGTGATCGGCACGGTTCTGTTTCTGGGCGTGAGCCTGACCGTCGGCCGCCGCGCCGTGTTCTTCATCATCCGCTGGGTCAACGACACCTTCGTCAGCGAGTTCGCGGTCATTACCGCGATCCTGGTGATCATGGGCGGCATGTCGCTGATCACTTACGGCATCGGCGTGCATACCGTGCTCGGCGCCTTCGTCGCCGGCATTCTGATCGGCGAATCCCCGATCCTCACCAAGCATATCGACGAGCAGTTGCGCGGCCTGATCACCGCGTTCTTCGCGCCGGTGTTCTTCGGCATTGCCGGCCTCTCCGCCGACCTCACCATTCTCAAAGACCCCACGATTCTGGCGATGACGGTCGGGCTCATTCTGATCGCCAGCCTCGGCAAGTTCGGCGGCGCCTTTATCGGCGCCGAGATCGGCGGCCTCACCCGGCGCGAAGGCTTTGCGCTGGCTTGCGGCATGAACGCACGCGGCTCGACCGAGGTCATCATCGCCACCGTCGGCCTGTCGATGGGCGCGCTCAATCAGAACCTTTTCACCATGATCGTCGCCATGGCGGTGATCACGACCTTGGCGATGCCGCCGACGCTGCGCTGGGCGTTGTCGCGCATCCCGATGCGCAAGGAGGAAAAGCAGCGGCTGGAACGCGAAGAACAGGAAGCCAAGGGCTTCGTGCCCAATCTCGAGCGCCTGCTGATCGCGGTCGACGACAGTCCGAACGGCAAATTCGCCTCGCGCGTCGCCGGCATGCTGGCCGGCACGCACGGCATGCCGACCACGGTGCTGCACATCACCGACGCTTCCAAGATCGAGAAGCCGGCCGAGACCAAAGCCGACGATCTCCCGGGCGAAGCCGAAACCGGCACCAAGGCAGCCGCCAAAAAAGCCGACGCGAAAAAATCGGAAGCCGACAAGGACGACGGCAAGAAGTCCGCCAACGAGAAAAAAGCCGAAAAGGCCAAGGAAAAGGCCGAAGAAAAGATCGCCGAAAAAGCCGGCGAAACCGTCAAACAGGCTGCCGCGCAGATCAAGAGCAAGCAGAAAGAGGACGAGAAGTCCGACACGCCGGTGAACGTCACCACCATCGTGCATGAGGCCCCCGGCCCCGAGGTGATCGCGGCGGAAGCCGAGAAAGGCTACGACCTCATGATCATCGGGCTGGAGAAGACCACCAGCCGCGGCAAGGATTTCCACGAAAGCGTGACGACGCTGGCGCAGGCCTTCGAGGGCCCGCTGGCGATCACGGCGGCGCGCGGCGATTTGGAGAAAAAGCCCGCCGGCAAGTTGAGCATCCTGGTGCCGGTGAACGGCACCGAGGCGTCGCGGCGCGGCGCCGAAGTCGCCATCACCGTGGCGCGCGCCACCAAGGCGCCGCTCACCGTGCTGTATGTCGCGGTCCGCACCAGCGGCGGCAAGAAAAGCGCGCGGCGCGGCGTCCGCACCCGCCGTCATGAGGAAGCCATTCTCAAGGACATCGTCGCCATCGCCGACGGCTACAACATGAGCATCAAGACCGCGGTGCTGGCCGACGATGCCGCCGACGACGCCATCCTCACCGAAGTGGAACGGCGCAAGATGCAATCTGATCGTGATGGGCGTGGCGCGCCGGCCCGGCGAGAAACTATTCTTCGGCGATACCGCGTCGTCGCTGCTGGAAAACGCCGACTGCTCGCTGCTGTTCGTGGCGAGTTGATTGGATGGCCGGGGCAAGCCCGGCCATGACGGTTAATCCTCTTCCGCCTTCGTCACGCTCGGCGCGCCGCGGAACTTGTTGTTCTTCGGCAGGCCTTGCGCGATGCGGCCGGCATCGGCGCGGTTGCCGCGCCAGTCCTTGAGCTCTTTCATCGTCAGCGTTTGGGTGCGCCCGGCGCCGTCGACCCAGGTCAGGCCGTCCTCCGCCTTGAAGGTGGTGACGTCGGACAGCCCCTTCTCCTTGTAGCTCTGCAGGCGCACGCCGCGGCCGCGCGTCATCTCCGGCACCTGGTCGAGCCCGAAGATCACCATCTTGCGGTTGGCGCCGATGGTCGCGACCAGTTCGCCGTCGACCGTGGTCATGGCCACCGCCTTGTCGGGCGCTCTTAAGGTTGAGCACCTGCTTGCCCTTGCGCGTGGTGCCGAGCACTTCGTCCTCGGGCACGACGAAGCCGTTGCCGCCGTAGCTCGCCACCAGGAACTTGCGGCCGCCCTGATAGGCCATGGCCGCCACCACGTCGGCGTCCTGCTCGAGGTCGAAGTACATCCGCACCGGCTCGCCGTGGCCGCGCCCGCCGGGCAGCTTCGAGGCTTCGATGGTGTAGAACTTGCCGTTGCTGGCGAAGATCAGAACCTTCGCGGTGGTTTCGGTCGGGAATGCGAATTTCAGCTCGTCGTCGGTCTTGAAGGTCACCGCCGACAAATCGGTGACATGGCCGCGCAGCGCGCGGATCCAGCCCTTGTCCGACACCACCACGGTGATCGGCTCGCGCACCACCATCGCCTCTTCGATCGCCGCCTCGTCGTGCTCCGGCGCCTGGCCGAATGCCGGTGCGGCGTTTGCCGAGCTCGGTCTTCGGTCCGAAGGTGGTCTTCAATTCCTTGATCTGGCCGGCGATGGTCTTCCACTGCTGGTCGTTCCGAACCGATCAGCGACTTGATCTTGGTGCGCTCTTCCGCAGCGCCTTCTCCTCGGCGCGGATTTCCATTTCCTCGAGCTTGCGCAAATTGCGCAGGCGCATGTTGAGGATGGCGTCGGCCTGCACGTCGGAGAGCTTGAAGGTCTTCATCAGGACGGGCTTGGGCTCGTCCTCGCTGCGGATGATCTTGATGACCTTGTCGAGGTTGAGATAGGCGACCAGGAAGCCGCCGAGCACTTCCAGCCGGTGCTCGATCGCGGCCAGCCGATGCTTCGAGCGGCGCACCAGCACGTCGCGGCGGTGGTCGAGCCATTCGCGCAAGGCCTCGCGCCAGGCCCAGCACCTTCGGGATGCGGCCTTTGACCAGCACGTTCATGTTGAGCGGAATGCGGTTTTCCAGCTCGGTGAGCTTGAACAGCGATTCCATCAGCAATTCGGCATCGACGGTGCGCGCGCGCGGCTCGATCACCAGACGGACGTCCTCGGCCGATTCGTCGCGCACGTCGGCGACCAGCGGCAGCTTCTTGTCGTTGAGCAGTTCGGCGATCTTCTCGACCAGCCGCGACTTCTGCACCAGCCAGGGCATTTCGGTGATGACGATGACGTAAGTGCCGCGCCCGGTCTCCTCCTGATGCCAGCGCGCGCGCACGCGGAACGAACCGCGGCCGGTGGTATAGGCCTCCGCGATCGACTCCGGCGAATCGACGATCACGCCGCCGGTCGGGAAATCCGGGCCCTTGACGTATTTCAGCAGCGTGCGGCTGCGCGCCTTCGGATTGTCGATCAGGAACAGCGCGGCGTCGCACAATTCGGCGGCGTTGTGCGGCGGGATCGAGGTCGCCATGCCGACCGCGATGCCCTGCGAGCCGTTGGCCAGCAGATTGGGGAACGCCGCCGGCAGCACCACCGGCTCTTCGCCGGTGCCGTCATAGCTCGGGCGGAAATCGACCGCGTCCTCGTCGATGCCGTCGATCAGCAGGCCGCGCCACTTCGGTCAGCCGCGCCTCGGTGTAGCGCATGGCGGCGGCGTTATCGCCGTCGATATTGCCGAAATTGCCCTGGCCATCGACCAGCGGATAGCGCTGGGCGAAATCCTGCGCCAGGCGCACCAGCGCGTCGTAGATCGCCTGGTCGCCGTGCGGATGGAAATTGCCCATCACGTCGCCGACCACCTTGGCGGATTTCTTGAACGCCGAGCCCGGGATCGAGCCGCAACAGCCGCATGCCGTACAGAATGCGGCGGTGCACCGGCTTGAGCCCGTCGCGCGCGTCCGGCAGCGCGCGGTTCATGATGGTCGACAGCGCGTAGGCGAGGTAGCGCTCCTCGAGCGCCTCGCGCAGCGCGACCTCTTCGATCGCGCCCTTTTCGGGGGGAATCAGTCTCTTACCCATGATTGATAGCTACTGCGTCGTTTCGGCGATGAACAAGCGATGAACATGCCGGCCATCGAATCTTCCAAATTTTTCCGATATGATTGACGAACTTAGAATGGCATCGTTGGCGTCTCGAGTCTTGTGCACATCGTGCGCCGAGATCTTGAAGTTGAACGGCAACTTGAAGTCGTTGCGGCAGCCGGATCGACCCCGATCCGGGTCGCCGAGCAGCGGCCAACCGGAGGAAACCTACAATGCGGATGATCATCTTGTCGGCTCTGTTTGCAGTCGGCGTCGGCTTTGCCGGCACGACCGGCGCGATCGGCAGCGCCAGCCGCTCCCGGCGCTGCGCCCGCGGCTGCGAACTCGAGCTCGCATGCTGCAGGACATGCCAGTACTACCGCCGCGTCTAGCGCTACCGCCGTGACCGCTGCCGCTCGGTGCGCGTCTGCCGCCGTGGGCCCTACGGCCGCCGCTGCCACTGGCGAGCGCGTCTGCCGCTAGTCGCTAGCAGCCGACTGCATCCAAGCAACCGGTCCGGCGCAAAGCCGGGCCGGTTTTTTTATTGCGCAATCGGCTCAGGCGACGCTCGGCAGCGCGCGCGCGAGCGCCGCGATGAAATGCGCGCGCTCGTCGGTCAGCGTCTGCCCGCGCGGCTCCAGCACATGGCGCGCCAGGAAAAATCCGGTGAGCGCAAAGCCGTCGGCCAGATCGCGGCCGGCCGGCTCGCCGTCGTGGTCGCGCAGGAAGGCCGGCAAGCTGCAGCATCTTGTCGGCGTAAGGCTCGCCGGCCGCGCGCGACACCGCCCGCCCCGACTTCGGCGAGACATAAATCAGATCGCCGGTCGCGCCGGTCGCCGCGCATTGCTCGAGATCGAGGCCGAAGCCGAGTTCGGACAGCAGCTGCAGTTCGAACCGCACCACCAGCGGCGCCGCCAGCACCGGATCCTCGAGCCGATCGAGAATCGCTTCGAACACCGCAAACAGATCGCCATGCGGATCGCGCTCGGGCAGCAGCCGCATCAGCGCCGCCAGATGCGTGACGCCATAGATGGCATGCGGCGCGCGCGAAGAAATTCGACGCGCGCTGCGCGCATCGGCTCGACCGTGTAATTGCCGAGATGCTCGTCGAGCCGCGCCCGCCAGCTGGCGCTGACGCTATTGCCGGTCTGCAGGATCGGCTTCATGCGCGAGCCGAAGCCGCCGCGCACCAGGCCGAGATGGCGGCCATGCTCGCGCGTCATCAGTTCGAGGATGGCGCTCGCCTCCCCGTGCCGCTTGACGCCGATCACGATGCCTTCATCGGTCCATTGCATCAGATTGTCCGGACTCGTGACGAGCGAATCTACGTCACTCCTTCGGAAACTCCAGTCCCATGGCGCGGTAGCGCTCCGGGTCGTCGCCCCAGCCCTCGCGCACCTTCACGAACAGGAACAGGTGCACCTTGTGCTCGACGATCTCGGCGATTTCCCGCCGCGCCGCCTCGCCGATCGCCTTGATGGTCTGCCCGCCTTTGCCGATCACGATCTTGCGCTGGCTTTCGCGCTCGACATAGATCGTCTGCTCGATGCGGATTTCGCCGCCGCGCAGTTCCTTCCACGCTCTCGGTCTCGACCGTCGAGTGATAGGGCAATTCCTGATGCAGCCGCTCGAACAGCTTTTCGCGCGTGATCTCGGCCGCGAGCTGGCGCAGCGGCGCATCCGACATCTGGTCCGGCGGATAAAGCCACGGGCCCGGCGGCATGCGCTCGGCCAGCCAGGTCTTGAGATCGGCGACGCCGTCGCCGTTCAGCGCCGAGATCATGAAGGTCGCCTCGAACTTCGCCTTCTCGTTGGCGATCTTGGTCAGCAACAGCAGCGTGTCGCGCGGCACCAGATCGATCTTGTTGAGGATCAGGATCTTGCGGCCTTTGACCTCGGCGAGGCGCGCCAAGCAGCGCTTCGGCCTCCTCGTCGAGGCCCTTGCGGGCATCGATCAGCACGCCGACCAGATCGGCGTCGTGCGCGCCGCTCCAGGCGGTCGTCACCATGGCGCGGTCGAGCCGCCGCTTCGGCGCGAAGATGCCCGGCGTGTCGACGAAGATGAGCTGCGACTTGCCTTCGATGGCGATGCCGCGGATCAGCGCGCGGGTGGTCTGCACCTTGTGCGAGACGATGGTGACCTTGGAGCCGACCAGCGCGTTGAGCAGCGTCGACTTGCCGGCATTGGGCGCGCCGATCAGCGCGACGAAGCCGCAGCGCGTGTCGCCGGTCTGGCGCTTTCGGTTCAACCATCAAGTTTGTCCACCGCGACGCCGACGCGCGTCAGCATGGCGGCGGCCGCGGCCTGTTCGGCGGCGCGCTTCGAGGAGCCGATGCCTTCGGCCGGCGGCCGGTCGGGCAGCACCACCGCGACGCGGAATTCCGGATCGTGATGCGGGCCGGTGCGCG
Source organism: uncultured Alphaproteobacteria bacterium (assembly GCA_963825015.1). GTDB lineage: Bacteria > Pseudomonadota > Alphaproteobacteria > Rhizobiales > Xanthobacteraceae > Pseudolabrys. The sequence continues at coordinate 141,448 of CAWGRN010000018.1, forward strand.
CCAGTTCGCGATAGGCCGGCGTCGGCAGGCCGCGCGCCTGCGCCCATTCCTGCAGCATGGTCTTGGGGTCGCGCAACGGCCGCATCGGCTTGAGCATGCGCTCCTTCCAGAACTTGCGCGATCAGCGTCTTCGGCCGCCGCATAGCCGCCGTCGATGAACACCGCGCCGACCAGCCCCTCGCAGGCATCGGCCAGGATGGTGGCGCGCAGGCGCCCGCCGGCATGCGATTCCGAATTGCCGAGCTTGAGCGCCGGGCCGAGATCCATCGCTCTCGCCACCTCGGCGCAGGTTTCCTTGCGCACCAGATCGGCGAGCCGGCGCGACAGTTCGCCCTCGTTCGCCTTCGGGAAGGCGCGATACAGCATGTCGGAGATCACCAGACCGAGCACGTGGTCGCCGAGAAATTCCAGCCGCTGATAGCTGGCGACGCGGTTCTGCGGGCCGCCCGACAGCGCCGAAATATGCGTCAGCGCCCGCTCGAGCAGCGCCTTGTCGGCGAAGTGGTAGCCGATCCGCTCTTCGAGCGCGCGTCGGTCCTTGGCTGCCTTGCGGCTCATCGGACGATCGTGAACAGCCTGTTCCAGCGCACCGCGACCGGCCAGCGCCAGAATTGCCAGGCGCGCTCGCCTTCGTAGACCGAGAAGAAGATGATCTGCGCCTTGCCGACGATGTTCTCGAACGGCACGATGCCGACCTGGCTGAGAAGCGGCTGTCGGTCGAATTGTCGCGGTTGTCGCCCATCATGAAATAGTGGCCGGCCGGCACCGTGTAGACCTGGGTGTTGTCGGCAAAGCCGTTATCCACCAGATCGAGCGTGTAGAAGCTCACGCCGTTCGGCAGCGTTTCCTTCCAGCGCTTGACCGGCGCGTCGCGCGTGCCTTCTTCGGTCTCGACGAAGTCCGGCGCGCGCTCGCGCTTGACCGGCACGCCGTTGATGCTGACGACGCCGTCGATCACCTGGATCTTGTCGCCGGGCAGTCCGATCACGCGCTTGATGTAATCGGTCGAGGTATCCTTCGGCAGGCGGAACACGACGACGTCGCCGCGCTCCGGCAGCCAGCCGCCGGGATGCGGCCCGAAAACAACGGCGGCGACAACGGCAGCGAGAAGTGGCTGTAGCCGTACGAGTATTTCGACACGAACAGATAGTCGCCGACCAGCAGCGTCGCCTTCATCGAGCCGGACGGAATATTGAACGGCTGAAACAGGAACGTGCGGATCACCAGCGCGATGATCAGCGCGTGAAAAATCACGCGGATGGTTTCGGAAATGCCGCCTTCTTTCCGCTTGGTACCGGATGTCACGCTCATCGGCCTTTTGTCCCGCGAGTCTAAGCCCCGCCGACCTTGTAGCGGCTGGATTCAGCCCACGCAATCAAGAACGCCGCGTGTCTAAGCCTTTGGTCGGCCTATAGTTCCTGGCATTTGTCGGGCGCGGCGCGTTTCGCCGTCAGGTTTTGGGCACCGCCGAAATGATGACAATGGCCTGCGCGGTCGGCCCGTCGTCGGTCAGCGAGACATCGATCTGGGCCTCGCAGCCGGCCGGCGTGATCGCCTGCAAGCGCGCCAGGGCGCCGCCGGTGAGCTTCATGGTCGGCCGGCCGGACGGCAGATTGACGACGCCCATGTCGCGCCAGAACACGCCGCGCCGGAAGCCGGTGCCGAGCGCCTTGGAGCAGGCCTCCTTGGCGGCGAAGCGCTTGGCATAGGTTTCGACCGGCTTGGCGCGGCCTTCGGCCTTGGCGCGCTCGGCCGGCGTGTAGATGCGGTCGAGAAAACGCTCGCCGTGGCGCTCGATGGTCTTGGCGATGCGCCGCACGTCGATAAGGTCGGAGCCGATGCCGATGATCATGATTTTCCGCATGACTTCCGAAACCGGTGCCCACTTTTCGGGATCATGCGCGCCGCCCGCGGTCCATCGCCGCGCGCATGAACTTCACGGTCTGGTCCAAGCCTTCGAACACCGCCTCGCCGATCAGGAAGTGACCGATATTGAGTTCGACGATCTGCGGCAGCGACGCGATGGTCTCCGCGCTCGCATAATCGAGGCCGTGGCCGGCGTGGACTTCGAGGCCGAGGCTTTTCGGCAAAGGCCGCGCCGTCGACGATGCGCTGCCATTCGCTCTCGGCCTCGGCTTCGTTGTCTTCGGCAAGCGCATCGCACCAGGCGCCGGTGTGAATTTCGATCACCGGCGCGCCCAGCTTGGCGGCGGCCTCGAATCTGCGCCGATCGCGCGGCGATGAACAGCGAGACGCGAATGCCGGCGTCGTTGAGCATTTGGCGACCAACGGCGCGAGGTGATTGTGCTGGCCGGCCGCGTCGAGCCCGCCTTCGGTGGTGCGCTCGGTGCGCTTTTCCGGCACCAGACAGACCGCGTGCGGCTTGGTCTTGAGCGCGATGGCGACCATCTCGTCGGTCGCCGCCATTTCGAAATTGAGCGGCTTGTCGATTTCCGCCTTCAGCCGCGCGATGTCGTCGTCGCGGATGTGGCGGCGGTCTTCGCGCAAATGCGCGGTGATGCCGTCGCGCCGGCAGCGATCGCAAGCTTGGCCGCGCGCACCGGATCGGGATGCCGGCCGCCGCGCGCGTTGCGGATGGTGGCGACGTGATCGACGTTGACGCCCAAGGCGAAGCGGAAGGTTAGCCATTCACCCGCTCCGCCTTCGCCACCATCGGCTTGGCGCGCAACTGCGCAATGATCGCGGTGAGATGCTTGAGGTCGTAGACCTCCAGATCGATCAGCACGTCGGTGAAATCGGGCGCGCGCCGCGTCATGCGGATATTGTCGATATTGCCGTCATGCTCGGCGATCACTTGCGCGATCTGCGCCAGCGAGCCCGGCTCGTTGGCCGATTGCACCGCGATGCGCGCCGGAAAGCGCCGCGGCGTGCTCTCTTCGACGTCCCAGCGCACGATCCAGCCAGCGTTCCGGCTTGTCCTCGAATTCGCGCCAGCGCCGCCGACTGGATCGGATAGATGGTGATGCCCTCGCCCGGCGTGAGGATGCCGACGATACGGTCGCCCGGCACGGCGCCGCCGTCCGGCGCAAAGCGCACCGGCAAATCGCCGTTGATGCCGCGGATCGGGATCGCCGGGCCGGCGACGCTGATGCCGGGCACCTTGAATTTGACCGAGGTGAGCTTCTTCAAGCCGAACCAGCCGCTCTCGGCCTTCGGCTTCACCGCCATGGAAGCGGCGCGCTCTTCCTTGTAGTCGGGATACATGGCGCGGGCGACGTCGGAGGCCTTGAGCTCGCTGCGGCCGACCGCCGCCATCACGTCTTCAAGCGAGGCGCGCGCCAGCCGCGGCAAGCGCGCCGGTGAGCTTCTCGTCGGAATAGGCGATCTTGGCGCGCTGGAACAGCCGCTCGACGATGCGGCGGCCGAGGCCGGCATATTGCGTGCGCACCGCGGTGCGCGTCGCGCGCCGGATCGCCGCGCGCGCCTTGCCGGTGACCACGATCGATTCCCAGGCGGTCGGCGGCGACGTCTGCGCCTTCGAGGTGATGATCTCGACCTCGTCGCCGTTGACCAGCTCCGACGTCAGCGGCGCAACCTTGCCGTTGATCTTGCAGCCGACCGTGGCGTTGCCGACGTCGGTGTGCACCGCATAGGCAAAATCGATCGGCGTCGCCTTGCGCGGCAGCGCGATCAGCTTGCCCTTGGGCGTGAAGCAGAACACCTGGTCGTGGAACAGCTCGAGCTTGGTGTGCTCGAGGAACTCTTCCGGGTTCGAGCCTTCCGCCAGCAGTTCGATGGTCCGGCGCAGCCAGGCATAGGCGGTCGACTCGCGCGACAGCAGTTCGGTCGGCGAGCCGGCGCCGTCTTTGTAGAGCGCATGCGCCGCGATGCCGTATTCGGCGATCTCCTGCATCTCGACGGTGCGGATCTGCAGTTCGACGCGCTGCTTGCTCGGGCCGATCACCGTGGTGTGGATCGAGCGGTAGTCGTTCTGCTTCGGCGTCGAGATGTAATCCTTGAAGCGTCCCGGCACCACCGGCCAGGTCGTGTGCACGATGCCGAGCGCCTGGTAGCAGTCGGCCACGCGTCTTCACGACCACGCGGAAGCCGAAGATGTCGGACAGTTGCTCGAAGCCGACCGACTTGCGCTCCATCTTGCGCCAGATCGAATAGGCGCGCTTGCGGCGTCCGCGCACCATCGCCTCGATGCCGCGGTCGGCGAGTTTTTTGGTGAGCTGCTTTTCGATTTCGGAAATCAGCAGCTTGTTGCGGTCGGCCAGCGCATTGAGCCGCGCGCTGACGACTTCGTAGGCGTCCGGATAAAGCTCGCGGAACGCAAGGTCGTCGAGTTCCTCGCGCATCTCATGCATGCCCATGCGGCCGGCGAGCGGCGCATAGATCTCCAGCGTCTCCTCGGCGGTGCGGCGGCGCGCTTCGACCGGCATGTAGTCGAGCGTGCGCATGTTGTGCAGGCGGTCGGCGAGCTTGACCAGCAGCACGCGCACGTCGTCGGCGATGGCCAGCAGGAGCTTGCGCAGGTTCTCGGCCTGCTTGGCTTCCTTGGTGACCAGATCGAGCTTCTTGAGCTTGGTGAGGCCTTCGACCAGCACCCCGATATCGGGCCCGAACAGGCTGTCGATCTCGGTGCGGGTGGCTGCGGTATCCTCAATGGTGTCATGCAAAAGTGCGGCAGCAATGGTCGCATCGTCGAGCTTCAGGTCGGTGAGAATCGCCGCCACCTCGATCGGGTGGGAGAAATACGGATCGCCCGAGGCGCGCCGCTGCTCGCCATGGGCCTTCATGGCGTAAACATAGGCACGGTTGAGCAGTGCCTCATTGGTGTTCGGATTGTACCGGCGGACCCGCTCGATCAGGTCATATTGCCGCATCATCCGCGGCGGCTTTTTGGTTTGGACCGGTTTTTCGGCCGTCTGCGACGGCGGCGGCAACCGGCCGCTCCAGCGGCGCCCGGGTCGGGGACTGCTTTTGCATGCGCGGCAAGTCGTTGCGCGTACGCGACATTTGTGTGGCCTCGAAACCGGCAAACCGCCGCGGAATCTGCGCGTGGCGGCTCATATATCATTAGATATCACGTCAATTCATGGTGATCGCAAGGCTTTGCAGCCGCGTTAACAAAAAGGCCCGGCGCAGCGGCCGGGCCTTTAGCTAAAATTTATGTGGAAATCTCCAAGCGAAAGCCTATTCGGCATCCTCTTCCGGCACTTCTTCCGGCGGCGCCAGCCCTTCGAGGCCCTTAAGCAGCTCTTCCTCGGTCATCCGGTCGGATGTGACCACCTCGGTATCGTCGGAATCGACCGATGCGCCGGCCCCCGAGCCGATCAGCGGCACCTCGGGCTCGGGCTCGTCGACCTCAACATACTTCTGCAGGCTGTGGATCAGATCTTCCTTCAGATCGCCGGGCGACACGGTGGTCTCCGCGATCTCGCGCAGCGCCACGACCGGGTTTTTGTCGTTGTCGCGATCGATGGTAATCTGCGACCCGGACGAGATCATCCGCGCCCGGTGACTCGCCAGGAGTACCAGGTCAAAGCGGTTCTCAACCTTGTCGATGCAATCTTCTACGGTGACACGGGCCATCGGCTCGTCACTCCCATGAGGTGGAACTATGTCCTGAAATCAACTGCTAGCTATCCCCTACCGGGGCAAAGTTCAAGCATTTTTGTCTTGGATTAGCCGTATCCGTCTGTTACCGAACCCGGCAGCAAGCAGGCCAATCCGAACAAATTTCACGGAAATGGCGTGATTGCGCGGCACCAACTGAATTGAAAAAACGAAGGTGCCGTCAAACTGTTCTGTTAACGCTGATCCGAAGCCGGCTCGCCTTGCGCATCTCGCGCGCCGGGTCGCCGCCGGATCTGAAATTGAGCCATATTGCGAGAATTGTGAGAAAGCCCCCATGACCGTACCCGGTGAAAAAATCGCGCTGTTCATTGATGGAGCCAATCTTTACGCCACCGCCAAATCGCTCGGTTTCGATATCGACTACAAGAAACTGCTGACCGAATTTCAATCGCGCGGGTATTTGCTGCGCGCGTTTTATTACACCGCCGTGATCGAGGATCAGGAATACTCCTCGATCCGCCCGCTGATCGATTGGCTCGACTACAACGGCTATTCCGTCGTCACCAAGGCGACCAAGGAATTCGTCGACCAGACCGGCCGCCGCAAGATCAAAGGCAACATGGACATCGAACTTGCCGTCGATGCCATGGAGATCGCCGGCACCATCGACCACATGGTGCTGTTCTCCGGCGACGGCGATTTCCGCTCGCTGGTGGAAGCCGTGCAGCGCCGCGGCGTGCGCGTGACGGTGATCTCGACCATCTCGACACAGCCGCCGATGATCGCCGACGAACTGCGCCGTCAGGCCGACGTCTTCACCGACATCATCACCCTGCAAAACAAGATCGGCCGCAATCCGGCCGAACGCCCGGTGCGCGACGCCCGCGGCCCGCGCGACGACCGCGGCGGCGATCCCGGTCAGCACCCCGCATTCCTGCAACGTCCCGCGGCGGCGCCACCGCGCACCGGCGCCCCGGCGGTTGCCGGCGGCCTGGAAGACGACGAGGAATTCGAGGACTAGTCGCGCGACGAAGTGCCGGCGAAAGCAGCAGAGCATGCCGCCGAGGCAAACCTGGGCACGACTGCCCGCTTTGCCCGCGGCTGGCGGCGTTTCGCAAGACGTGGCGCGCCAAAGAACCGGACTGGTTCAACGCGCCGGTCCCCTCGTTCGGGCCGACGAATGCGCGCCTGCTGATCGTGGGTCTCGCGCCCGGCCTGCAAGGCGCCAATCGCACCGGGCGGCCGTTCACCGGCGATTATGCCGGCGTGCTGCTGTACGAAACGCTCGGCCGATACGGTTTTTCGCGCGGCACTTTCGACGCGCGTCCCGACGACGGCCTCGAACTGATCGATTGCCGCATCACCAATGCGGTGCGTTGCGTGCCGCCGGAAAACAAGCCGACCACGACTCGAGATCGCCACCTGCCGCGATTTCCTTAAACCCACCATCGCCGAGATGCCGAAGCTGCGCGCGCATCGTCGCGCTCGGCCATGTTGCCCATAACAGCGTGGTGACGGCGTTCGGCGCCAAGAAGTCGGCGACGCCGTTCAAGCACAGCGGCAAGAACATGCTTGCGCACGAAAGGATTGGCGAACTCGCGCTATTTTCCAGCTATCATTGCTCGCGCTACAACACCAATACCGGCGTGCTGACGACCGATATGTTCCGCGACGTGTTCGAGAAGGTCAGAAATTATTTGGACGCCTGAAGCCAGGCGATCACCTCTTCCGCATTCTTGTCGGGCGGAAACACCGGATAGAACGCCTTGACGATGACGCCGTCGTCGATCACCAGCGCCATGCGCTTCAAGAGCGTCATGCCCGCCGTCGTGAAGGTCGGCAGCTTGAGCGCCTTGGTCAGCGCCAACTTCTCGTCCGACAAGAAGCGCAAACGGCAGATGCAGCCGCGTCGCCGCTTCCTGCTGGTAAGCGGTGTCCTGCGTCGACAAGCCGTAAAGCTGCGCCACGCCGAGCCGCTTGAGCTCGCCGAAATGATCGCGGAACGAACAGGATTGCGGCGTGCAGCCGCGCGCGCCCGGGATCTGGTCCCAGCCCGGCAGCGTATCGACACCCGGCACGCCGGTGCGCGGGTAGATGTAGACCACGGTGCGGCCGGTGAGTTTCGACAGGTTGACGGCTGCGCCGTCGGTCGCCGGCAGCGCAATGTCCGGCATCGCTCAGGCCGGCGAGATGGGCCGCTGCGCCGTCGTCCTGCGGGATCGGAATATTGGGCGGCAAAACGTTTGGATTATGCGTGCCGGGCGCTTCGGTCATGTAGCACTCCCGTATGACATAAATTCCATCAGCGAGCCGTCCGGATCGCGAAAATACACCGATGTGCCCTCCCCCTTGGCGCCAAACCGTTGCAGCGGTCCGCGATGGATCGCAACGCCATGCGCTTTGAGATGCGCGATGGCGTCTTCAATCGGCCCCAGCCATTCAAAACATAGATCGCTATTGCCCGGCTGCACCGGCAGAAGCGCCACTTCAGAAGGCGCCACCCCGGGCCCGTGGACATTGAGCTGCTTGTCGCCGAAGCGATAAGCAAAACCAACAGGGCGCGTCACTAATTCGGCACCCATGACCTGGGTGTAGAATTTGTTCGAACGCTCCCATTCGGAAACGTGGATGACGCAGTGATCGAGTTTGGTTGGAATTGGCACGATCAGACTCCGAGCTTGCTGCCGACCCGCGCCGCCGTGACGCGGCGTTCTTCCGTCAGCTTGGCGCTGCGCACTTTCAGTTTTGCGAGCATCTCCGGCGGCGCCCTCTTGGGCGAGCCGCAATCGAACGGCGGATCGGGGTCGTATTCGATCTGCAACTGGAGTTCGCGTGCGACCTGCTCGCCGTCGAGAATGACCGCAAGACGAAGCGCGAAATCGATGCCGGAGACGACGCCCGCGCCGGTCACGATATTGCCGTCCACCACCACGCGTTCATGGGTCGGAATGGCGCCGAGCAGCGCCAGATGATCGACCGCACTCCAGTGACTGGTGGCGCGCTTGCCCTTGAGCAGGCCGGCCGCGGCGAGCACCAGCGAGCCGGTACAAACCGATGTGACGTATTTCGCACTTGCCGCCTGTTTGCGCAGAAAATCCAGCGCCGTCTCGTCTTCCATCAAGTCCTGCTGGCCGGCGCCGCCTGGCACCATCACCACGTCGAGCTGCGGGCATTCGGCATAGGTGACGGTCGGTACGATTTGCATGCCGCGGTCGGTGGTCACCGGATCGAGCGTACGCGCCACCAAATCGACAATCGTATTCGGCAGCCGCGCCAAAACTTCGTAGGGCCCGGTCATGTCGAGCTGGGTCATGCGCGGAAAAATCAGCATTCCGATGCGGCGTTGTCCTGCCATCGACTTACCCTTTCTCCCGCATCAGCCGGCCGCGCTCGCGGTCCCAGGAACGCTTTTTCAGCGTCTCGCGCTTGTCGTGCAGCTTCTTGCCTTTGCCCAGCGCGATCGAGATCTTGGCGCGGCCCTTCTCGTTGAAATACAGCTTGAGCGGCACGATGGTCATGCCCTCGCGCTCGACCGCGCCGGCCAGCTTGTTGATCTGGCGCATATGCAACAGCAGCTTGCGCGGCCGCTTCGGCGTGTGATTGTAGCGGTGCGCCTGCAGATATTCCGGAATGTTGGCGTTGATCAGCCAGATCTCGCCGTCGCGGGCATCGGCGTAGGATTCGGCGATGGTCGCCTTGCCGAGGCGCAAGGATTTCACCTCGCTGCCGGTCAGCACGATGCCGGCCTCGACGACCTCGCCGATTTCATAGTTGAACCGCGCCTTGCGGTTTTCGGCGACATTCTTGAAACGGCGTTCGGGTTTGGCAGCCATGGCGGCAATCGATCAAATGCTGGGGGCCCGGTCAACCGCGCCCAACGGGCGCAAAAGCGGGGCAAACGAGGCTCTGAAACGTGGCGAAATGAACTTGGCGGCTTCTCATTCCCTTGACGGCGTGTCCAGTCCAACCACAAGATTGCCGACATATAGGCGCCCGGTTCTAAAGAAACGAGAAGCGCACATCAGGGGAGGTCTTATGCCAAGCAGACCGTTTCCGCTCGTCTTCGCCGCCGCCCTGCTGTGGCCGGCGGCCGCCTGGAGCCAGCAGCCTCCCTCGAATTTTCCGGATGGCCCGGGCAAGCAAACCGTCCTCGCGACATGCGGCGGTTGCCACGACATCAACCGCCTGCGCGCCGGCTATACGCCGGCCGGCTGGAACATGATCCAGCACATGATGCAGAACATGGCCGCCCCGATCGCGCCGGAGGAATGGCCGACGGTCATCACCTATCTGATGAAAAGCTTCCCGGAGCGGCCGCGGCCGGCGGCGGCCATGATCGCCGGCCCGGTTCAGGCCACGCATCAAGCTGTGGGACGTTCCGACCATCGGTTCGCGCCCGCACGACCCGCTCGCGACCAAAGACGGCGCGATCTGGTGGTCCGGACAGCTTTCCAACAAGCTCGGCAGGGTCGATCCCAAGACCGGCGCGATCAGGGAATACAGCCTCAAGACGCCATTCAGCGGGCCCCATGGCCTGACCGAGGACAAAGACGGCAACATCTGGTTCACCGGCAACATCGGCGGGTTCATCGGCAAGCTCGATCCGAAAACCGGACTTGTGACCGAATACAAAATGCCGGACCCGGCGGCCAAAGATCCGCACACGTTTGGTGTTCGATCACGACGGCATTCTGTGGTTCACGGTGCAGCAGGCCAACATGATCGGCCGGCTCGATCCCAAGACCGGCGAGGTGAAACTCGTCGACCTCGCCGACGCCGAAATCGCGGCCCTACGGCATGGCGGTCAACTCCAAGAACGTCGTGCACTTCGTCGAGTTCGGCACCAACAAGGTCGCCACCATCGACGGCAAGACCATGGCGATCAAGGAATACGTGCTGGCGGATCCCGCGTGCGCGCCCGCGCCGCATCGCCATCTCGCCGGATGACATGATCTGGTACACGGATTTCGCGCGCGGCTTCCTGGGCCGGCTCGACCCCACCACCGGCAAGGTCACCGAATGGCAGTCGCCGAGCGGGCCGAAATCCGAGCCCTATGGCATCGTCTTCGCCCGCGGCGCGCTCTGGTACAACGAATCCTTCGCCAAGCCGAACACCATCGTGCGCTTCGATCCCAAGGCCGAAACGTTCCAGACCTGGGCGATCCCGGGCGGCGGCGACATCGTGCGCAACATGGACGTGATGCCGGACGGCAATCCAGTGACCGCCAACAGTTTGGCCAATCAGGTCGGGCTGGTGGAGATCAAATAGGCCAGCTCAACGCGCCTTCAACAGATCGCGGATTTCGGCGAGCAACAGTTCGGTTTTCGACACCGGCGGCGCCTTTTCGGCTTCCTTCTTAATCAGTTTGCTGAGCCCGCGGATCGCCAGGAACAGCACAAAGGCGATGATGATAAAGTTAAGCGTGATGGTGAGGAAATTGCCCCAAGCCAATACGGCACCTTGCTTTTTCGCCTCGACCAAGGTCGTCGCCGTGACCTTGGCCGACAGCGGCAGGAAGTAGTTCGAGAAGTCGAGCCCACCGGTAATCGCCCCGATCACCGGCATGATGATGTCGGAGACCAGCGACGCGACGATGTTGCCGAAGGCGGCGCCGATGATCACGCCGATGGCGAGATCGATCACATTGCCGCGCAGCGCGAATTTCTTGAACTCTTCAAGCATGGCGTCTCCCGCTCAGACTTAGTTGATCAGTCCGGCGTGAACCATGGCCTCGCGCACGATCGCCTTCGACTTGTCGGACAAAGGCACCATCGGCAGCCGCACCGTGTCGGCGCACTTGCCGAGCACCGAGAGCGCGTACTTGGCCGGCGACGGATTGGTCTCGACGAACAGATGCTGATGCAGCGGCATCAGCTTGTCCTGCAGCTTGAGCGCGGTGGCGTAGTCGCCCTTCAGGCAGGCGCTCTGGAATTCGGCGCACAGCCGCGGCGCCACGTTCGAGGTCACCGAAATACAGCCATGGCCGCCATGCGCCATGAAGCCCAAGCAGGTGCCGTCCTCGCCCGACAGCTGATTGAAGTCGGGACCGAGTTCGGCGCGCTGCTGCGACACCCGCACCATATTGGCGGTGGCATCCTTGACGCCGGCGATGTTCTTGCAGTCGAACAGCCGCTTCATGGTGTCGACCGACATATCGACGACGGACCTGCCGGGGATGTTGTAGATGATGATCGGAATGCCGATGGCGTCGTTGATCGCCTTGTAGTGCTGGTAGAGCCCTTCCTGGGTCGGCTTGTTGTAATAGGGCGTCACGATCAGCACCGCGTCGGCGCCGGCCTTCTCGGCGTGCTGCGACAGTTCGATCGCTTCCTTGGTCGAATTCGAGCCCGAGCCGGCGATCACCGGGACGCGGCCGCCAGCCTGATCGATGCACCATTCCACCACATGCTTGTGCTCGTCATGCGACAGCGTCGGGCTCTCGCCGGTGGTGCCGACCGGAACCAGACCGTTGGTGCCCTCGCCGATCTGCCATTCCACCAGATCGCGGAACGCCTTTTCATCGAGCGAGCCGTTTTTGAACGGCGTGACGAGCGCTGTGAAGGATCCTCGAAAGCTCGTCTTTGGCGACGCCTTGGCAGTCATGGCCCGTCTCCGCAGGGGTGCGTTTTACGCCCCATAGATATCGGGTCACCGGCACCGATGAAAGCCCTCCGCCCAGATGGGCCGCATGAATTGCCTTGATAAATGGCGTCCTGCCCCGCTTTTGCCCCGGTCTGGGTCTACAGGTGGCGGGGTCGGGATTTCGGGGTATCCCTTCAGCAACGAAATTGGCCTAATGGGGGGGCTGGGTGGTGCCTGAGTCGGCACCTGAGGCGCGCAAGACGGCGCGCCAGAGCGCTGGGCAAGAGGCTGCAAGAGGCTGAATGGACGCTGCGAGATGGAACCGGCTGGGCATAGCCCTGGCCATTGCGGCCGCAGGCGCCTTGGGCGCCCAATCCGTCATGGCCGCGCCCAAGAAAGTTCCCTTGCCGCGCGCCCGCCCCACCATCCACGCCGCCCACCCGCTCGCCAGCCCGAAAACGGCTAAAGCGGCCGGGCCGGTCGAAACGGCCGCCCGCAATGTCCAATTGCCGCGCAAACGCCCGGCAGCCGGCAACGCCGGACTGTCGGCATTCGCCCAGGCCAATGTCGGTTTGCGCGGCGCGCTGTTCGCCAGCCGCGCCACCTTCAAGCCGCTGGTGCGCCCGGCCTCCGGCCCCTTTGCGATCGCACCGAACACGGCAACCTCGGCCGCCGACATCGCCCTGGTCAAGCAGGTGATCGAGGCCACCCGCAAGGGCAACGAAGTCGTCGCCGACGTCGCGGAAAAATCGATTACCGATCCGGTCGCGCGTAAGCTCGCCGAATGGGTGGTGCTGCGCAGCGACAACACCCGGCCGACCTTCCAGCGCTATGCCAACTTCATCGACGCCAATCCGAGCTGGCCGCACGCGCCGCTGTTCCGCCGCCGCGCCGAGAACGCCCTGTGGAACGACAAGCTCGACGATGGCTCGGTGCGCAGCTTCTTTGCCGACCGTCAGCCGACGACGGCCAAAGGCCGCTACATGCTGGCGCGCGCTTTGCTGGCCAAAGGCGACCGTGCCGGCGCCGAGGCGCTGGTGCGCCACGCCTGGCGCTACGAGGATTGCAGCGCCGACGTCGAAAAGAAGGTCCTTGAGCTGTTCGGCAGCATGCTCACGTCCGCCGATCACAAGGTGCGCATGGAGCGGCGCTTCTATGCCGACGACGTCGAGGCCGGAATGCGGGCGGCCGAGCGGCTTGGCGGCAACGAATTGCTGATCGCGCGCGCCCGCGCCGCGGTGATTAAAAAAGCCGGCAATGCCAAGGCGCTGCTCGACGCAGTGCCTGCCGCTGCGCGGAGCGAGGCCGGCTATATTTTCGCGCGCGTGCAATGGCTGCGCAAACAAAACAAGTCGGAAGAAGCCGGCAAACTGATCCTCACCGCGCCGAAGGATCCGGAAGCTTTGGTCGATCTCGATCAATGGTGGATGGAGCGGCGCATTCTGGTGCGCAAGCTGCTCGACGATCGCGACGCGCAGACCGCCTACCGCGTGGCGCGCGATGCGGCATCGCCGCCGCGCGGCAATTACCGCGTCGACCAGCATTTCACCGCCGGCTGGATCGCGCTGCGCTTCCTGCACGATCCGGCCACCGCCGCCCAGCATTTTGCCCGTATCGACGACGGCACCAACAATCCGCACGCTCTGGCGCGCGGCGGCTATTGGCAGGGACGCGCCGCCGACGCCATGGGCCAGCGCGCCCAGGCCAAGGCCTTCTATGAAAACGCGGCCCAGTATACTGAGACTTATTATGGTCAGCTCGCCCGCGCCCGGCTGGGCCTTACCGACCTCGGCTTGCGCGGACCGCCCACGTTCACCGCGCAGGAGCACGGCGTTCTGAGCAATCTCGAAATCGTACGCGCGGCGGAAATCCTCTATGCGCTGGATGAACGCGACATGCTGGCGTCGATCTTTGCCGAGATCGGCGAAAGCGGCACCGACATTGCCGGCATGGCCATGCTGGCGGAAACCGCCGGCAAGCACGGCGACGGCCGCGCCATGCTGCTGCTTGGCAAGGGCGCCTACGGACGCGGGCTGCCGTTGGATTACTACGCCTATCCGATCATCGGCCTGCCGGACTACACGCCGATCGCTCCGCCGGTCGATCCGGCGGTAACCTATTCGATTGCCCGCCAGGAGAGCCACTTCAACCAGAAGGTCGTCTCGTCCGCGCACGCCATGGGCTTCATGCAGGTGACGCCGGCGGCGGCTCAAGACACCGCGAAGCGCTTCAAGGCGGCCTTCAATCGCAACCGGCTGCTGAGCGATCCGGTCTACAACATGCAGATGGGCGCGGCCGAGCTGTCCATTCTGCTCGGCGGCTATAACGGCTCCTATATCCTGACCTTCGCCGGCTACAATGCCGGCCGCGGCCGCGTGCGGCAGTGGATTGCCGCCTATGGCGATCCGCGCGACCCGAAAGTCGATCCGGTCGATTGGGCCGAACGCATTCCGATCGCCGAGACCCGCAACTACGTCCAGCGGATCATGGAAAACCTGCAGGTCTATCGCGCGCGCTTCGGCGGCAGCAGCAAGCTGTTGATCGAGGCCGATATCAGGCGCGGCGGAACAAACTAGGCGCGGCCGGGTCAAAGCCGTTCCGCATTGCGCCGCGCGCCATCCGCGCTACAGTTGGCGCATCGCCATGCTCGACACCGCCACCAGCACATACATCTCCGCTCCCGACGGCCTTCGGCTGCATCTGCGCTGCCATGGCAGGCGCAGCGCGCGGCCGCTGCCGGTGGTCTGCCTGCCAGGTCTCGCCCGCACCGCCGCCGATTTCGACACGCTGGCCGCGGCTTTGGCCAACCACGCAGAGCATCCCCGCCGCGTTATCGCGCTCGACTATCGCGGCCGCGGCGAATCCGATTACGACAGCAACCCAGCCAATTATTCGTTCCAGACCGAGTTGGCCGATGTCCTGGCAGTGGTCACCGCGCTCGATTGCCTGCCGGCGATTTTCGTCGGCACCTCGCGCGGCGGCATCCTGGCGATGCTGCTCGGGGCGGTGCGGCCAACGGCGATTGCCGGTGTCGTGCTCAACGATATCGGCCCGGTGATCGAGCCGAAGGGTCTGATGCGGATCAAGGGTTACGTCGGCAAGTTGCCGCAGCCGCGATCGTACGAAGAAGGCGCCGAGATCCTGCGCCGCCTGTTCGACGCGCAATTTCCCACGCTCACGGCCGAAGATTGGCTGGCGAACGCGCATCGCACGTTCAAGGAGCAGCAAGGCCGGCTGGTGCCGACCTATGACGTCAAGCTCGCCAAGACGTTGGAAGGCGTGGATTTCGAGCGGCCGCTGCCGCCGCTTTGGGGCGCGTTCGACGCGCTGCGCAACATGCCGGTCATGGTCATCCGCGGCGCCAATTCCGACCTGCTGTCGGCGGAAACCGTCGAGGCGATGCGGGCGCGGCGCCAAGCGCTCGAGACCATGGAAATCCCCGACCAGGGCCATGCGCCGCTGTTGGCCGAACCCGACGTCATCGAACGCATCGCGGCCTTTGCCGGGCGCTGCGACTGACCAACATCGAATGATTGGAATGAGCGGAGCCTGTTATGGCCCGGCGCCCGTCAGGCGCGATAGACCGCGGTGCGATGGGCCGTGGAGGTAACGCCCAGATGCAGGCGGGCGGCGCTTCGCCGCCGCGACGGCGCCGTGACCGGCTGGTCGAGCAGTGCGGAGCGCACGCTCACGCGAAAGCCGCCATCGGCCAAATCCTCGAATTCAATTCCTTGTTCGCGCCAGATCAGTTCGATCGCGCAAACGGTCGCTCGCCGGGGCTCGGTCTCGCCCTGCTCCAGTTTGTGGACCGAACGCTGGGTGAGACCGACGCGGAACGCCAATTCGCTCTGGCTCCAGCCGATCACCGCGCGCGCCATCCGGATCTTGGCCGCGAAAGCCCGTCGCTCCAGCCGAATCATTTCGGACAGATCGGGGGGCCTGTGCTGGGCAAGCTGAGCGGACATGAATGAAATTTCGTGCCGTCGTTCCGTGTTCTGAAAAACCCCCGGCAGTTTCCTGCCGGGGGTCTTCTTAGTCATGCTCTGATCGGACGATCAGGGCCAGAAGTTACGCTGCACGCGGAAGATCGCCTGCCATGCGCTCTGGTCCGAGTTGGTCGCCACGACGTGGTTGGTACCCAGCTTCTGGTACATCACGTCGACGCTCAGATCGAGGTTGGCGACCGGCGACCAAATCGTGCGCGAACCGACCTGGGAGTAGTTCCAGTCCGATCCGGTCGGCGCGAGGTTGCCGAACTGCAGCTCGCCGTACGTGCCGTACAACGACGTCTTCCACTGCGGGGTCCAGGAGTGCTGGAAGCCACCGACCACCGACCAGGCTTTGGTCAGCTGGAGGCTCGAACCCGCCGTGAAGTAGGCGTCGGCTGCAACGCCGGCTCCCGACGAAGCGCCATGAGAGATGGCGAACGAGCCAAGGCCGCCACCGGCGTACCGGGCCGCGCCTTCGGTGTAATCGCCTTCGACCGACACGCTATCACCCTTGCCCAGCATAGGCAGGTTGACTTTCACGCCGGCGCCGATCGCCCAACCATAGGCATCGCTCGGATGGCCGGTACCGGGAGTCGCGCCATAGTACAGCGAGGTGACCTGATGCACGGCGCCCATGATCTGCGCTGAGCCCCAGGTCTGGGTGATGTTGAGGTTGCCGACC
Source organism: uncultured Alphaproteobacteria bacterium (assembly GCA_963825015.1). Taxonomy (GTDB): domain Bacteria; phylum Pseudomonadota; class Alphaproteobacteria; order Rhizobiales; family Xanthobacteraceae; genus Pseudolabrys. Next base: position 158,246 of record CAWGRN010000018.1, read on the forward strand.
AGGTCAGGAAGTTGCGGACCGGCGTTATAGCCCGAGGTCACCGGACCGACGATGGTGGTGCGGCGGTTCAGCGGATCTTCCAACGACAGCGTCGCGGAAAGGCCATTGCCGAGCTGGGCGGTATAAGCGGCTACAGTGTCGCCGCCGCCGCCGGTGTCAGCACCCCAGACGTTGGTCGTGTTCGAGTAGGCCGGGGTCGAGTAGAAGTCGTAGAACGACTGCGCCTTGCCCCAGGTGAACCCGCCCAACTGGATGAACGCGCGCGGAGCGTAGAGTGAGTTCGTCGGATAGTCGCCGTTGGTGTTCTGGAAACCACCAGCGATATACGACCGCAACGTGCCGTATTCGGTCTGCGCGCGAGCGTCGACCGTGATGATGCCGCGGGTGCGGATGGTGTTGTCCGCAGTGGTACGCGTGAACGTGCCAACCTTGATCGGGTTGAACGAACCGCCCGAATTCAGGTTGTACTCGGCGCGAACCCAGCCGCCGACCTTGATGCAGGTATCGGTACCCGGGATGTAATAGAACCCCGCGCCATACAGACTGCAAATCTTCACGTACTGGACCGGTTTGGCGCCTCATCCTGCGTAAAGCCCAATGAAACCGGGTCGACGGCAAGTGCGCGGCGGCAACTCTCGGCTCAGCGTCGCCCTCGCCTGTTGGGGCTGCCGTGGGTCGGCTGAAAACCCAACACTTTGTTCCAAATCGGTTGTCGGCGCCGGGATCATGTACGTGTCGGTGATGGGCTGTAGGTATAGGCTAGGTAACGTTCCGAACCGGGACCTCGCAGTTGCGCGAAGCGCGAAATCGAGCCGCGCGCTCGATCTTCGCGCGCTATAGAATTGTTTTGTGTAAACGCGCGGGTCGCGTGACGCGTGCAGAAAAGACGTCACGAAGCCGACGGGTGCGCTTAGTTGGGCCGCTGCACAGCCGGACTGAATCGGTGCAACGCCGTTGCCGCCGATACTACCGAAGCTGCCGCCGGGAAGCGTGACCACCTGCTCAATCAGGTCGGCGGCGCCGCTCAGGGTTTCCTGGGTGAGATGGGCATAGCGCTGCGTGGTGCGCGCATGCAGATGGCCGAGCAGGCCTTGCACGACATAGAGCGACACGCCGCGGTTCACCAGGAAGCTGGCGAACGAGTGACGCAGGTCGTGCAGGCGAACGTCGCCAAGACCGGCGCGCTGCGCGGATTCGATCCCAGGGAAAGAACAACGACGCCGACGGCCGGCCGGTGACTTCCGACGGGAAGATATACGGGTTGCCGTCGATGCGCGGCGTCGCCGTCAGTAGCGCGATCGCCGACTGGTTCAAGCGCGATGACGCGAGCCCGGCCGGATTTCGATTTCGGCACCAGCAGCGTCTTGTTCTTCCAGTCGACATAGTCCCATTTGGCGAAGGTGATCTCGTTGCGCCGCGCCGCCGGTGAGCAGCAGCAGCATGATCGAACGCGCGGCGGTCTGGTTCTCGTCGGCATGGATGGAGCGCACCAGGCTTTCGGCCTCCTCCTCGGTGAGAAAGCGGTTGCGCTGGACGTCCGGGCCGGCGCTCAAGCCGGCGGCCGGATTTTCGATGCCGCCCGGCACTTTCCACTTGCGGGCCAGATTGTAGATGTAGCGCAGGATCACGATGACGCGGTTCATCGTGCCGGCGGCATAGCCGTCCGCGCGCATGCGGTTGATCAGATCGGAAATGGCGTCGGTCTTGATCTCGTCCAGCGCCAGCGCGCCGAGCTTCGGCAGGATGTGAATGCGCAGCACCGTCTCGTCGGTCTGCCAGCTGTTCTTGTAGGTCTGCACGAACGGCAAATAGCGCTCGTGCACGAAATGGCTGAGCAGCGGGACCGCGCGCATCTCGCGGCGTTTCTGCTGCGGATCGGCGCCCAAGCAGCGCCTCGGCGACGATCTGCGGGCCTTGCGGCGGGCCTGTTCGAGCGCGAGCACGTCGGCCGGGCCGATCTTGTATTGCCGCTCGCGGCCGCGCTCGTCGGTATAGCGCTGGTAATAGGTCTTGCCGCCCGAACAGCGCACTTCGAGCATGAAACCGCGCTGGGTCCGCGTCGAAATAGTCGGTCTTCTTCCGCGCCGGAGCGCAGACGGCCTGTCGCACAAAATTGGCGGACAACGCGACTGTCGGCATACACAACCACTCTTTTGGACGCTCTATTCCCCCACCTTTCGCCGGCCGACAGGGACAAAAGGTCATCAATACGCAAGCTTCAGGTGTTAACTCTTCGTTAACTTTCTTGTATTTGAAGGAACAATTCAAGCAAAAATCATAAATTATGAACTGCAATGCCTATTTGAAGCAGTCAGTAAAAGTATTGTTTTGAACTCAATGGCTTACAAATCGTGCGTTGATACTTGGCGTGACTCGCGCTGTAGCCCAATATTCACAGAACACGCCCCCGGGACCTTAAGAATTCGATATTTTTTTACGCGGCGCCGGACAAGCAAACTCGCTCCAATACTTATGGAACTTTGAGGGTTTCAAGATTTGGCGTTCTAAAATCAGTCGGAGCCGCTGAATTCGAACCAACGGGCCGTTCTGGCGCCCAATCAGAATACTCATCGATGAGGCGGTCGCGCGGTTAAGCCCGCGCACCTCATTCATCTACCCATTGTCGTATGAAACATGTAACCGCAACTATAGATTGCGCAACAATTCGTGCCGCTCTACAAATTAAGTTCCGGGATAGTCCCGGAACAACAATCAGGGGGGCTAGTCATGCGTCGCACGTATCTGCCTCAAGTGTTTCTTACGATCCTCTTCAGCATCGCGGTGATCACGACGTCTGCGCACGCGCAGGCGACACGAACTTGGGTGTCCGGCGTCGGCGACGACGCGAACCCGTGCAGCCGCACGGCGCCCTGCAAAACTTTCGCCGGCGCCATCTCCAAGACCGCAGCCGGCGGCGAAATCAATTGCATAGATCCCGGCGGATTTGGCGGCGTCACCATCACTAAGGCGATGACCATTGATTGCTTGAATACCGAAGCAGGCGTGCTGGTGTCTGGGAGCAACGGCATCACCGTGAACGCCGGCGTCAACGACGTCGTCGTGCTGCGCGGTCTCGATATCATTGGAACGGCCGCCGTTCCCGCCCTCAATGGCATCAGGTTCATCGCCGGCGCGGCGCTGCACGTCGAGAAATGCACCATCCGTGAGTTCCTATCGGGGGGCGCAAACGGATTTGGAATCTTGTTCCAGCCGCCTGCGACCAGCGAACTCTATGTCAACGATTCCTACATCACCAATAATGGGTCGGGTTCGTCCGGCGGGGCGATCATGATCAAGGCGACGGGTACGGGAAGCGCGAAGGTGATCATCAAAAACCTGAATGCCAATAACAACATTACCGGCATCACCACCGACGGCGGTTCGACCACCGGCGATACAATTGTGACCGTGCGCGACAGCGTATCGGCCGGCGCATCTTTCACCGGCTTTTCAGCTGTATCTCCGGCCTCGGGTGGCGGCCAGTCGATCATCGATATCTACAATTCGTCGATTTTCCACAACGCAACCGGAATCAGTTCGTTCGGACCGAAGAGTTTCGTCGTTGCTGTCCGGTTCGCACGTCTCCGGAAACGGGACCGCGTTGAACGCCGCGAGCAGCGGCTCAATCTTGACGTACCAGAACAACGATCTCAATTCGAATAACTCGAACGGGGCATTTACCGGGAACCTCGCGCCGCTCTAGCCGAAGGGCCAGGGTCTGATATTTAGGACGGCGCATGCGCCGTCCTATTTTTTGACCGCCATCTGACGTGAGCCCGGCTTGGTCGGGGCGGCAGGATTCGAACCTGCGACCTACTGGTCCCAAACCAGTCGCGCTACCAGACTGCGCTACGCCCCGCTTTTCGGTATTTCGGGTTGGTACACGCTTCGCCTTGCGCCAGCAAGCAAACCCCGGCGCAAAGATTTATCGGGCGTTGAATATCGGAAAAGCCACCCGGTCGCCGGGGGCGATGCCGAGCTTGCGGGCGGTTCCGCCGATCACCTCCAGCACCCCGCGCACCGGCCCGTTTGAGCCGATAATCCGCGTCGACAGCGGCTCGGTGTTCTCGGCAATCCTCAGGATCCGGCCATCGCCGCGGATAAAGATCATGTCGAGCGGGATATAGGTGTTCTGCATCCAAAACGAGACTTCTTGGTCGCTGTGGAAGTCGAACAGCATGCCGCGGCCTTCCGGCAATTCCTTCCGATACATCAAGCCTTTCGCCCGATCGGCATCGTTATCGGCAATTTCGACGGAAAACGCGTGCACCCCGGTCTTGCTGGCGATTTCAAGCGTCTGCAGGCCGGCCGCCCGGACCGGGCCGGTGGCGACGAACAGTGCAATGAGAGCGAAGGCGATCCTGCGGAAGGCGTGCATAAGCTCGCCTTTACGCGGACCCAAGCCGAGCGGCAATGGAAAAATCGATGGGATAAGTTAGGAACCGCCGGTCGAAGCTCAGTGCGACGCCAGACCAATCGGACCGCCGTCCGGGCGAACCTCGGCCGCCATCAAACCTTTTGGCCCGGGACCGAAACGCACCAGCACGGTCTGACCGGGCCGCAGCTCGGCGAGGCCATAGCGGCGCAGCGTCTCCATGTGCACGAAAATGTCTTCCGTACCCTCGCCGCGCGTGAGAAATCCGAAGCCGCGCAGGCGGTTGAACCATTTGACCTGGGCGCGCTCGAGCCCGGAGGTCGGCGTCACCGTGACGTGGGTTCGCGGCGGCGGCATCTGCGCCGGGTGCAATGCGGTCGACTCGTCCATCGACACGATGCGGAAGGCTTGCAGACCTTTCGGTCGCTGCGACACCTCCACCACCACCCGCGCGCCCTCATAGGCGGTCTGGAAACCGTCGCGGCGCAGGCAGGTCACATGCAGCAGGATGTCCGGCATGCCGTTGTCGGGAACGATGAAACCGAAACCCTTGGAGACGTCGAACCACTTGATGATGCCGGTCAGTTCGATCAGATCGGTGCCGGTATCGTCGGCGTAATCTTGGACCGTTCCTGGTCGGAGGTTTGTCCCTGGCATTTTCAATTCAATCCCGTCCGACACAATGACCCGCCGTGTTGCTGGCGCCTCTTGGAGAGCGCTTCGACGAATTTATCGAATGAAGATAACACCCGGCCTTGAACCGCAAAGAGCAAAATTTGCTTGCACACAGGTCTGTACACAGCGGAAACCCTTGCGAATCAGCGGGAGATGAAGGGTCCGAGCACGTCGCCGATGTCGTTGCGCACCACCAGATCCGCCAGTTCGTCGAACTCGGTCGGCTCGCGATTGATGATGACGAGGGCTGCGCCATTGCGTTTGGCCAGCAACGGGAAACCCGCCGCCGGCCACACCACCAATGACGAGCCGACGGCGAGGAACAGATCGCAACTCTTGGTCAATTGTTCGGCACGCTGCATGGCTTCGGCCGGCATCGCCTGTCCGAACGACACCGTCGCGGTCTTGATATACCCACCGCAGGAACAATCCGGCGCGTGCTGGCCGTTGGCGTCGAATTTCTCTTTCACCCAAGCCACTTCGTAGCGTTCGGCGCAGTCGAGGCAGTGCGCGTAAGTGGTATTGCCGTGCAATTCGACGACATCTTGCGGCGGCACGCCGGACGCCTGGTGCAGATTGTCGATGTTCTGGGTTATCAGCGCCGGAACCTTGCCGGCGCGGTAGAGACTGGCGAGCGCCCGGTGCCCGCGCCCGGGCTGCGCCTGGGCAAAACTCTCTTCCATGACGAAGCGCCGGCGCCAGGACTCGTTCCGCATCTCGCGGCTCGCCATGAAGTCATCGAACGGGATCGGCCGGTTCTTGGTCCACAGGCCCCCGGGCGAGCGGAAATCCGGAATGCCGCATTCGGTCGATATGCCTGCCCCGGTGAACGGCAGAATCCGGTCCGCGCCCTCGATCAGGTCGCGCAAATCGGAAATCGCCGTCGCAAGATCGGGAGCCAGCATTGCTATATAATCGCCAAGGTTCGGCTCAGTTCGGATCAGGGTTTGGGCTGCCGCCCCCGTTTATGAGGTATTCCCCATGCGATTTCTGCACACCATGTTGCGCGTCCGCAATCTCGAAGCCGCGCTCGATTTTTACGTCGACAAGCTCGGGCTCAAGGAGACCCGGCGGCGGGTCGACGAAAAGAACCGCTACACCCTGGTTTTCCTGGTCGGCCCGGATGATGAAAAACTGGTCGAGGACAGCAAGAAAACCGGCCGGCCCGGACCGGAAGTGGAACTCACCTTCAACTGGGACACCGAGGACTATGGCGAGGCGCGCTATTTTGGCCATCTCGCCTACGAAGTGGACGACATTTACGCCACCTGCGACCGGCTGATGAAGGCCGGCGTGACCATCAACCGCCCGCCGCGCGACGGCGTCATGGCCTTCGTCCGCTCGCCCGACAAGCATTCCATCGAGCTGTTGCAGAAGGGTGCAGCCCTGCCGCCCCAGGAACCCTGGAAATCGATGCCAAATACCGGGAAGTGGTAAAAGCCGGCCGCTGAATTTGTGCCGGCGCTTGCGCTTGCCGGTCCCGGCGAAGCTCTTTATACCTCGCCGCGTTCCGAGCGCGGCTCCGCGTTCACGTTAACGTTATGCGCCCTTCGTCTAGAGGCCTAGGACACCGCCCTTTCACGGCGGTAACAGGGGTTCGAATCCCCTAGGGCGCGCCAATGTGACGCGCATGCACCGTCATGGCTGCCATGCGCAGGTTTGGCGCGCATGGCGCGTTATTTAACATAGAAATTATAGGCAGGTTGCGGCGCAGCGGATAGATTCGCGCTGTCCTGCAGTCAGCTCACGAGGAGCGTCAGGCCATGATGAAAAGCAAAAATGTAGTGGCGGCCCTGCGGCGCGACGTGACCTTTGTCGGGAACGCCGTTGTCGCCGTCGTGTTCATCGGCTTTGCCAGCCTTGCCGTGGCGGCGGCGCTGTTCGACCTGATGTCGATCCGGCACTAAATCGGCGAGCCTAAAATTTCGGCGGATACTGATGCCGCCTCCCGTTGAAATCCTCGACCACAACGTGCTCGCCGCCGTTTTTTGCCGCGTGCTCGATATAATTCGGCCCGATCGGCGATTTGCCGTGGCCGCTCGGAATGTCGAGCACATAAGTCGGCTGGCATAGCCCGGACAGGCGGCCGCGCAAGCCGCGCATCAGCGCCTGCCCGGTCGCAATGTCGGTGCGAAGATGGCCGGTGCCCGGCGCCAGATCGGCGTGATGCAGATAATACGGTTTGATCCGGCATTCGACCAAAGCCCGCATCAAATCGGCCATCGCCTCCGGCGTGTCGTTGACGCCGGCGAGCAGCACCGTTTGCGCCAGCAACGGCATGCCGGCGTCGGCCATGCGCGGCGCAGGCCGCGCGCGCCTGCGGGCGTGAGTTCGCGGGCGTGATTGACGTGCACCGCGACGTAGGTCGGCTTGCCCTTGATCTTCATCGCCCGCACCAGCTCCGGCGTCATGCGCGCCGGATCGGCGATCGGCACGCGGGTGTGGATGCGCACGACCTTGACGTGCTCGATCTCGCCCAAGGCTTTCATCACCGCGCGCAAGCGCCGCGCCGACAGCACCAGCGGATCGCCGCCGGTCAGGATGACTTCCCAGATTTCCGAATGCGCGCGGATGTAGTCGAGCGCCTGCGCAAGCGCCGCCGGCGACAAAGCGTTGGCTTTGTCCGGCCCGACCATTTCGCGCCGGAAACAAAACCGGCAATAGACCGCGCAAATCGGCGTCAGCTTGAGCAGCACGCGGTCGGGATAGCGATGCACGATGCCCGCGACCGGGCTGTGCGCCTCGTCGCCGATCGGATCGTTGAGTTCCTGCGGCTGATGATCGAGCTCGGCCTCGCTCGGCACGAACTGGCGCGCGATCGGATCGTGCGGGTCGTTGCGGTCGATCAGCGCGGCCAAGGCGGGCGGCAGCGCCACGGCGTAGCGCGCTGCCACGGCTTCGAGCGCCGGCGCGATCTTGCGGCGGCGCGAAGCCGTGGTCGCAGATTTGCGCAGGCTGTGCGGAGCGTCGTCATGCTGTTCCTCGTCAATTCGTCCATCGGTTCACGGCTCGCCACCGGCGTCCATATCACTTGCTCGATGCGTTGCGCACCGCGTCGCCAGCATCACCAGCCGGTCGAAACCGAGCGCGATGCCGGACGCCTGCGGCATTTCGGCGAGCGCGGCCATGAAATCCTCATCGACCGGATAGGTCTCGCCATGGATGCGCTGCTTCTCCGCCATCGCCGCCTCGAAACGCGCGCGCTGCTCGGCGACGTCGGTGAGTTCGCCGAAGGCATTGCCGAGTTCCACGCCGCAGGCATAGAGCTCGAAGCGCTCGGCCACCTTGTCGCTGCCCGGTTTCGCCCGCGCCAGCGCCGCCAGCGGCAACGGATACTCATATAATATTGTCGCGCGCCCGGCGCCGAGATGCGGCTCGACGCGGTCGGCCAGAATGCGGCTGAAGATATCGCCCCAGGTGTCGTCGGCCGCGATCATGACGCCGGCTTTGACGGCGGCCGCCGCAAGCCGCGTCGCGATCGCCCTCGCCGCCGTTCACCGTCGCCAGCAGATCGACGCCGGCGAAGCGTTCGAAGGCTTCCGCCACCGTCACGCGTTCCGGCGCTGCAAACGGATCGATGGTTTTGCCGCGAAACGAGAACTGCTTCGAACCGGCGGCGCGCGCCGCTTCCGCCAGCAGCGCCGCGCAGTCGTCCATCAGCGTCTCGTAAGGCTCGTTCGCGCGATACCATTCCAGCATGGTGAACTCGGGGTGATGCAGTGCGCCGCGCTCGCGATTGCGGAACACGCGGGCGAAATCGAAAATGCGGGTCTCGCCGGCGGCCAGCAGCTTCTTGCAGGCGAATTCCGGCGAGGTCCGCAGATAAAGCCGATGCCGTTGCTGTATCCGGCCCGATCAACTCGGTGGCGAAAGCGTGCAGATGGGTCTCGTTGCCGGGCGAGACCTGCAAGGTGGCGGTCTCGACCTCGATAAAATCGGCTTTGGCGAACCAGGCCCGCAGCGCTGCCGCAATTTTGCCGCGCGCCACCAGATAGGGCCTGCGGGCGCCATGGGGTCCGGGCAGCCAGAACGGCGTCGATTCGCGCACATTTACCTCAATGAAATGGCCATAACCCGCAAGGAAATAGCCTTGGGGAAAGGCTGGCGTCTCGCGCCAAGATCGCTATGGTGCGGCCCGAAACCCCACCTATAGAAGCCTCCCAATTAAGGATTGTTGCCGTGAAGGTCATCGCCAGCCAGCTCCGCAAGGGCAATATCGTCGATCTCGAGGGCAAGCTCTATGTCGTCCTCAATGCGGAAAGTTTTCATCCCGGCAAGGGCACCCCCACTACGCAGATCGATATGCGCCGGATTTCCGACGGCGTGAAGACCCAGATGCGCTACAAGACCACCGAGCAGGTCGAGCGCGCCCACGTCGAAGAGGTGGAGTATTCCTACCTCTACCAGGATGCCGACGGCTTCCACTTCATGAACGACCAGACCTACGACCAGGTCGCGCTGCAAGCCGACATCGTCGGCGATCAGGCGGCCTATCTGCAGGAAGGCATGAAGGTGCAACTGGCCATCCACGAGGGCAACGCGATTTCGATCGAGCTGCCGCAGAAGGTGACGCTGGAAATCACCGAGACCGAGCCGGCGATGAAGGGCCAGACCGCGTCGGGCTCGTTCAAGCCGGCAATCCTGTCGAACGGCGTGCGCACCATGGTGCCGACCCATGTCGTCGCCGGCACCCGCGTGGTGGTGATGACGCTCGACGGCGCCTATGTCGAGCGCGCCAAGGATTGATGCTGTTGCCGTCATCCCGGGCGAGCGCAAGCAAGAGCCGGAACCCTGATCCAGCAGCTTCTCGATAGGTCACGGCGTATGGAGCCCAGCGCGTCAAACGCGTGTTCCGCGCGGTAATGTCAGGAAATAAGGGGCCAGAGATAAACCGCCCAAGAGGCTGGCCATAGAGCGGCCCAGACCACGGCCTTGGCGTAGCTCAAACCGCAAGCGTCTCCGCATTGCCCGGATCTAATCCAAATCTGGAAGACGAGGGTTAGGACCGCGACAAGCCCGTAGGCCCATAAGAATTTGCGAGTATTTGTCATGCGATCACTATGCAGTCGATTGGGTTACGGCGCCAGAACCAAATTCGGCCGTTGCGCTACAACGTCGCCGATTTCCCAAAGCCCTATAGGGTGAGCCGAGCGAAGCGAGCCCGCCGTGGATTGCGCCATTGCGAATTACACCCGCACGCTGGCGCGCATTTCCTTCGGGAATAGATTCGTCGGGCGTCATCTTCTTGGCGGTGACGCCCTGGTCGTGGGCGAAGCGGCAGAACGCCTCGAGCGTCTTGCGGTTTTCCTCCAGCCCATAGGGAAACGGATCGGCGCCGAAGTTCTTGGTGGCCTCGGCCGCCAAGGCTTCGGCCCACGGCATCGGAATGCGCGAGGCGGTGAGATCGCGGATGCGCTCGACGCTGCGCTCTTTGGCCTCGTCGAACGCCTTGAACAAATTCATCGCCACCCAGGGATAGCGTTCGAACACCGCACGGCGCATGGCGATGACGTGCATGATCGGATAGATGCCGGTGGCGGCGTGATAGGCCATTTCGTCTTTGCGGTAGTCCGGATAAAGCCGCAGGATTTTGCCGCCGCCATTGGCGAAGGCAGCCGGCACGCGCGCCGAGATCGCCGCGTCGATCTCGCCCGACAGCAGCATGGCGCAGAGACTGGTGTCGCGGCGCTGGCTGTATTGGATCCCCGGCGGCAGCTTGAACTCGACCTTCTCCTCGCGGCCGGCTTCGTTCATGCCGGCCTGCACCCATTTGATCTTGGTGAGATCGACGCCCGCGGTTTCGCTGAGAAAGCCGCGCGCGTAGATGCCGGCGGTCTGCGCCCATTCCGGAATGCCGACGGTCTTGCCTTCGAGGTCCTTCGGCGTGGCGATGCCGCGGTCGGCGCGTACATAGAAGGCCGAATGGCGGAACACCCGCGACGGGAATACCGGGATGCCGATGAACGGCGAATGGCCCTGCGAGGCAAAGCCGATGAACTTGCCGAAGGACATTTCGGAAACGTCCCATTCGCGGTTCTTGATGAAGCGGAAAAACACTTCCTCGACCGGCAGCACGAAAGCCGTGAGCGCGATGCCGTCGGCCCGCACCGCGCCGTTCACCAGGTCGCGGACATGGTCGTAGTCGGTGGTGGCCAGCGTCAGATGCAGCCGGGCCGTGCCGCCGCTCTCGATGATTTCCGGCGCGCGATCGGCGCTCGATGGACCCATTCTGCTGGCTTCGTTGACCGTCATGGCGCGCTTCTCACTCCCGCTGATCCGGCCGTTCTTTGCGGCCGTGGGCCGCACCCTATACCAGGGCGCGTGGCTTGTAAGCCGCGCGGCGATGCCTTTTACTTTGCCCGAATGCTCCCTTGGCTGGCGGGCAGAACGAGGGACGGGACTTGAAGCGCGCTGTTGGTGCTAGTTTTGCGGTCTGCCTGACGTTGCTTGCCGCCAGTCCGGCGGCGGCGGGCGAGATGCAAAGCCCCGCCATCACGCTGAGCAGCGTCGATTGGCAGGCCGCGGCCGCGAGCCTGCCCGGCCCTGACGGGACGCCGGCGCAAGCCTTCGAGCGGCTCAACGCCCTCACCGCCAAGCGGTTCGCCGGCATCGGCAAAAGCACGGTGCCGGTGCTGCTGCCGTTCGACGTCGACGGCTTTCTTAAAGACAGCGCCGACGGCAAGCCGGACGCCGCAACTTCGAATAAATATTTCGGCGGTTTTCATCCGACCAAATTCTTCCTGCCGGGTCCTGCCGGCTACGACGCGACTTTTACCCTCAGCAATAAAGAAGACGGGCTCAAAATCCGTTTTAATAAGCCGATCGTGTTCGAGATGTCGGGCGCGGCGTTTATTTACGAGCTCGATCCGCCCAATCACGTCGAAAAAGAAGAACCCGCGCCCAAGGATTTGGTCGAAAAGTTTCCCGGCATCCGGCGGGTCTTGAGCGAAGCCCATGTGCGCTACGTGTTTACGCGCTTCGGCGTGCCCTATGTGCTGTCGATCCAGTGCTACGACATGAGGCCGTCCGCCAAACATCTGTCGTGCCGGGAGGCCGATCCGCTGGCGCTGCGGTTTTTGAATTTGCTGCACATTGCCGGCGGCGCGCCGGCGCAAATCGAGCCGCCGAAATTCGACCTCAGCCGGCCGGCCGCGACGTCGCCCGACTTTACTTATTACGGGCCGGGCGACCTGATCGAGAACAGCGGCTGGAAAAAAATGCCCGGCCGCGCCGATTATCATGTCTACGCGCGCATGCGGTTTCCGATCGCCAATGCGCCGGCTTACGTGAAATCGCAATCCTTCATGCCGTGGGGCGACTGCTACCACACCGGCAAGGTCGGGCGCACCGGCAAGAAAGGAGCGCTTTACCACTGCAAGCTCAACGACAAGCCGCTGGTGTTCGATGAATCGGCTGCGGAGAATTTCACCTATCCGTGGCGCGACAATATGTGCGAGCTGCGCGACTTTCTGGTCGGGCAATGTCCGGGCGGTTACGGCCACCAGGGCGAGGATATTCGCCCGGGCAATTGCGTGCTCAACAATGCCGAAGCCGACCGCTGCCTGCCCTATCAGCACACCATCGCCGCCGTGCATGACGGCACGATCCGGCGCATGGCCGGCAATCTCGGCGCCTATATCGTCGTCAACACGGCCAACGACCACGTGCGGTTTCGCTATCTGCACATGAATCCGAAAATCATGGACAGCGACGGGCTGCTCAATGGCCGCGAGGTCAGCGAGGGCGAGATCCTCGGCAAGGTCGCGACCTGGGGCGATTTCGAGAACGGCACCTCGTACCACCTGCATTTCAACATTCAGGTGTTCACCGCGGTCGGCTGGGTCTGGGTCAATCCCTACATGACGCTGGTGGCGGCCTATGAGCGGCTGATCGGCGGACGCGGAACCGAGATCCTGCCGGGACAGCCGGCGCCGCCGGTTCCCAACAAGCCGCCGGTGATCCTGCATCCGGCGATCGTGCCGGAACCTACGGCAGCGACGGCCGCTAGCGGCTTCGCCACCGGCCAAAGCGGAGGAACAAGCCGCCGACAGCGCCAAGCCGCATAAGCGGCGTCCGCATCGCCGCCACCGCCGCAGGCACAAGGTTGAGGACTGATGGCGGAAGGCCGTGGCTGAGGACTGGCCGCGAACCAGCCGTTAGCCGGTTCCGCAGACGCCGGTTTTGAACGGTTTGTTTGGCCGACGGCGGCGACTACAATGCGGCATGTCGCGAATCCCCGCTCCCGTTACCTCCATTCCCATCCCCCATTTGAACCGCCGCACGCTGATGGCGGGCGCGCTCGGCACCGCGGCAAGTCTGGGACTAAGCCTCGCCTTGGCGGGACCGGCATTGGCGGCGCAGTCGCCGGCTTTCGCGCATTGGGTGGCGGCGTTCCGCGCCCGCGCCGTCAAACGCGGCATTTCGGAAGCGACCTATAACCGCGTGATGAACGCGGTCACGCCCGACACCAGCGTCTACGCGCTGCAGCGGTCGCAGCCGGAATTCACCGAGCAGATGTGGCAGTACATCAACCGCCGCTGCTCGGATTGGCGCGTCATCACCGGCAAGGAGCGCGCCAAGGAATATGCCGGCGTTCTGGCGCGCGTGGAAAAGGATTACGGCGTCGACCGCTACACGCTGCTCGGCCTGTGGGGCATGGAGTCGTCGTTCGGCGACGTCATCGACCAACCCGAAATACATGCGGCCGGTGATCCCGGCGCTGGCGGCGCTGGCCTTCGGCGAGCCGCGCCGGCGCAACTATTGGGAAGCCGAACTGCTCGAACGCGCTGACCATTATCGATCGCGGCTGGGCGCAGCCCGCCGACATGATCGGCTCCTGGGCCGGCGCCATGGGTCACACCCAATGGATGCCGGAAGTCTGGCTGCACATGGGCGTCGATTACGACCGTGACGGCCGCGCCAATCCGTTCGGCAAGCCCGACGACTCGCTCGCCGGCACCGCGCGCTATCTGCTCGAGCGCGGCAAATATCGCCGCGGCGAAGCCTGGGGCTGCGAAGTGAAGATTGCCGGCCGGCCAACGCGCGTCTCGCCGACAACCGGACCTGGCGCGCTTACGCCAAGTGGCACGAACTCGGCGTGCGGCGCGCCGACGGCGCGGCCTTCGCGCGGCCGGGCGACCAGGTGAAGCTGTGGCTGCCGGTCGGCGGCGGGCCGGCGTTCCTGGTCGGGCAGAATTTCCGCAGCGTCTATTCCTACAATCCGTCGACCAGCTACACGCTGGCTTTGCTCCATCTCGGCGATCTCATTCGCGGCGATCCGCCGTTCCGTCAGCAGTTCCCCGGCGGCGAGCGCGTGCCGACCTTGGCCGAGGTCAAGGAAATCCAGCGCCGGCTCAACGAACACGGCTTCAAGACCGACGGCGTCGACGGCCGCACCGGCGTCGACACGGTCAAGGCTATCCTGGCGTTTCAAAAGAAGGTCGGCATGGAGCCGGCCGACGGCTATGCCGGGCTGAAGGTGCTGGCGCGGCTGCGGCAGGGCTGACGCAGTGTTTATGCGCTGGCGAGGCGCAACTAGCGCGGCGGCGGCCGATGTCGTGTTCCGCCATCCAGACTTTCAGAAACGCGACAAAGGCCTCGATCTTGTGCGGGATCACCGGCGCCCGCGGATAGACCGCGAGCAGCGCACGCGGCGCCACCCGATAGCGCGGCAGCACATTGAGCAAAGTCCCCGCGGCCAGTTCGTCGGCCACGCAATAGCGCGGCACCAGCGTGATGCCCAACCCGGCCACCGCCGCCTTGCGCAGCGTCAGCGCGCTGTTGGAGAAGAACGCGCCGCGCACCTTGACCGAGGCAGCGCCCTTCGGTCCCTCGAAACGCCAGACGCTGTCGTTCGGCGCGACGTCGACATGCACCAGGCAGGCGTGATCGCTCAAGCTCGGCCGGGGTCGACGGCCGTCCGGCGCGCGCCAGATAGTCGGGCGAGGCGCACACCACCCAGTCGAGCGTCGCGATCTCCTGCTCCACCACCGACGTGCTGCGCACGGTCGAGAAGCACAGCACCATGTCGAGATCGCGCTCGGCGAAATCGTAAGAGCCGCGATACGGCGTATTCTCCAGCATCAGCGACACGCGCAAGCGCGGCTGCACGACCGCGAAGGCAATGACGGCGTCGGACAGATGCAAGGCGCCGAACGATTTCGGCGCCAGCAGCTTGAGCGTGCCGACCGGCTCCAGCCGCGTGCGCACGATGGCGCGCTCGTTGCTCTCGATGTCGCGGAAGACCTTCTCGCAGAATTCGAGATAGGCGGTGCCCTCCTCCGTCAGGCTGAGCGAGCGCGTCGAGCGGTTGAGCAGGCGCACGCCGAGCCGGGCTTCGAGGTCGCTGACGTGGCGCGACACCAAAGCGCGCGACAGGCCGAGCTGGCTGGCGCCGATGGTGAAGGAGCCGGCGCGCACCACCCGCACGAAACTTTCCATGGTCCGGAAGCGGTCCAAGGCGGCCTGTTATTGTTGTGGATACTGCAACAATGCTGTGCGAATTTAGCGGCTTCTAAGCGCTAATGTCAAAGCCTATACTGTGCGACAAGGGACTGGCGCGCGAACCCAAGAGGGCCGGCGTGCGCAAACGGTAATAAAGACGCAGGGGCCAAACCCAAGCGTCGCGACAGGGAGAACGCCAGCCGGAAGCTTCCCATCGACCGCAACGGTCAATGGCGCGACGGCTTGACCACACAAAATGCCGAATTCCAATCCAGCCAAAGCATCGTCCGCGCAACCGGCGGCCGATATCGCCGCCGTCGATCGTCCCGTCCCCGCCGGCGTCAATGCCGCCGGTTTCGGCAGCGACGTGGTGGCCGACGCATTGCGCGCGCTCGACATCCCCTATATCGCGCTCAATCCCGGGCGCCAGCTATCGCGGCCTGCACGACAGCATCGTCAATTATCTCGGCAATGAGCGGCCGCAGATGCTGCTCTGCCTGCACGAGGAAGCCGCGGTCGCGATCGCGCATGGCTATGCCAAGGTGACCGGCAAGGCGATGGCGGCGGCGGTGCATTCCAATGTCGGCCTGATGCACGCCACCATGGCGATCTTCAACGCCTGGTGCGACCGCATGCCGATGGTCATTCTCGGCGCCACCGGGCCGGTCGACGCGGTCAAGCGGCGGCCGTGGATCGAATGGATCCACACCGCGCGCGACCAGGGCGCGCTGGTGCGCGGCTATACCAAATGGGACGACCAGCCGGGTTCGCCGCTGGCCGCGCGCGAATCCGTGCTGCGCGCCAACTGGATCGCCAACACCGCGCCGTGCGGGCCGACTTACGTCAATCTCGACGTCGAATTGCAGGAAATGAAACTGCCGGAGCCGGTGGCGCCGATCGACACGGCGCGTTTCATGCCCAAGGTCGCCAGCGCGGCCGATGCCGGCGCGATCAAGGCGGCCGCCAATCTGCTGCGCGGCGCGAAGCATCCGGTCATCCTCGCCGGCCGCGTGTCGCGCGATCTCGACGCCTGGAACAGCCGCGTCGTGCTGGCCGAACGCCTGGGCGCGCGCGTCGTCACCGATCTGAAAATCGCCGCGTCGTTCCCGACCGACCACCCGCTGCACGCAGGCGCGCCCGGCGGCACGACGCTGGCGCCGGAAGCGATCGAGGCCATCCGCAACGCCGACGTGATCGTCAGCCTCGACTGGCTCGACGTCGCCGGCACCTTCAAGAATTGCGGCGGCAAGCTCGCCGCCAAGGTCATCCAGGTGTCGCTCGATCATCACCTGCACAATGGCTGGAGCATGGACTATCAGGGCCTGCCGCCGGTCGACGTGTTCATCGGCTGCGAGCCGGACGTCGCCGTGCCCGCGTTGCTCGAAGCGCTCGGGCCGGGCGCGCCGCCCGCACCCGCCCCGGTCGACGCGGGAATTCCCCAAGCTCAGCCCCGGCAAGCTGACGGTCGACCATTTGGCCGACGCGCTGCGCCGCGCGGTCGGGACCAGGCCCACCTCCCTCACCCATGTGTCGCTGTCGTGGAACGGCGCCAGCTGGCCGCTGCGCCATCCGCTGGACTATCTCGGCTCCGACGGCGGCGGCGGCGTCGGCGGCGGACCGGGCATTTCGGTCGGCGCGGCCTTGGCGCTCAAAGGTTCCGGCCGTCTGCCGGTCGCGGTCTGCGGCGACGGCGACTTCATGATGGGCGTCACGGCCTTGTGGACCGCGGCGCATTACCACATTCCGCTGCTGATCGTGGTCGCCAACAATCGCTCGTTCTTCAACGACGAACTGCACCAGGAGCGGGTCGCCCGCGTGCGCAACCGGCCGGTCGAAAACCGCTGGATCGGCCAGCGCATCACCGAGCCCGACATCGATCTCGCCGCCATTGCGCGCGCACAAGGCGCGCAAGGCTTCGGCCCGGTGACGGAGATCGCCGAGCTCGATGCGGTCTTCGCCAAGGCGATTGCCGCGGTCGAAGCAGGCCACGTGGCGGTGGTCGATGTTCGGGTCGAGCCCGGCTACACCGCCGCAACCACCGCGCAGATGATCAACAAAAGCGAGTAGAGGCCCGATGTCCCCCCCGCCCAGCCCCGCCAACGCCATCCTGACGGCGGACCATATCAACGTGCGGTTCGAAACCGCCGAAGGCCCGGTCGTGGCGGTCGACGACGTTTCTTTCGATGTCCGCCCTGGCGAATTCCTGTCGGTGATCGGGCCGTCCGGCTGTGGCAAGTCGACATTGTTCAACGTGATCGGCGGCCTGCTCAGCAGCCATCAGGGCGTGGTCAGCGTCGCGGGCGAAACGATCAATGGCCCGCACAAATCGATCGGCATGGTGTTCCAGGAGGAATCGACATTCCCCTGGCGCACCGTGACCGACAATGTCGCCTTCCCGCTCGAGCTGATCGGCATGGCGCGAGACAAGCGCATCGAGCGCGCCCAGCATTTCATCGGCATGGTCGGCCTCAACGGCTTCGAGAACCGCTATCCCGGCGAACTGTCGGGCGGCATGCGCCAGCGCGTGTCGCTCGCGCGTACGCTCGCCTCCGAGCCGAAAATTTTGCTGATGGACGAACCGTTCGCGGCGCTCGACGAGCAGACCCGGCTGCTGCTCGGCGACAAGGTGCTGCAGATCCAGCAGCAGCTGAAGCAGACCACGCTGCTGATCACCCACAACATCACCGAAGCGGTGCAGATGTCGGACCGCATCCTGGTGATGACCTACCGGCCGGGCAAGGTGAAGCGCATCGTCGATATCGACCTGCCGCGGCCGCGCACCTCCGAAATCGTCGGCAGCGAGGCCTTCGGCCGCTACGTCGCGCAGATCTGGGCCGACCTGCGCGAGGAAGCCAGCCGCGGCATGCGCGACGAGGAGAGCCACGCGCTGCACACGCATGGAGCCGCGTCATGACCGCGGCGACGCTGCCAAAGCGTTCGCGGCCCAGCATCTACGCGCCGGCGGCGGTCGGCCTTGGCACGGTTGTCGGGTTTTTCCTGGTCATGGAATTGCTGGTCCAGACCGGCATGGTCAATCGTTTCATCGTGCCGCCGCCTTCGGAAATCATCGGCAGCTTCGGCCGGGTGATCGTCGAGGAGCACGTGTTCAGCCGCTTCGTGCTGACGCTGACCGAATGCCTCACCGCCGGCGTCATGCTGACGGTGTTCGGCGTCGCCGGCGGCGTGCTGATGCAGCGCTACAAGCTGTTGCAGCAGGCCTGCGAGACCTGGGTCGCGGCCATGGCGTCGGCGCCGATCGTGCTGTGCTATCCGCTGTTCCTGGTGATCTTCGGGCGCAGCGCCTGGACCATCATCATGATGGGTTTCGTCGCCGCGCTGCCGCCGGTGATCCTCAAGACCATCGAGGGCATTTCCGGCACCCGCAAGGTGCTGGTCAATGTCGGCCGCAGCTTCAACCTCACCGCCTCGCAGCAGTTCTGGAAGATCCTGTTCCCGGCGGCGCTGCCGACGATCTTTGTCGGCATCCGGCTCGGCTTGATCTTCGCCTTGATCAATATCGTCGGCGTCGAATTCCTGATCAATTTCGGCGGGCTCGGCCAGCTGATCAACGATCTGGCCGAACGCTACGACCTCGCCGGCACCTATGCGGCGATCTGCTTTGTGATCCTGGTGAGCATCCTGTTTTTCATGACGCTGGAAAAGATCGAGCGATGGCTGAGACCGGTCGACTGACAAGAGTGGCAGCGCCGGCGCCGGTCATTAGCCCGGTGACGTTGCTGCGCGTCGTCATCATCCTGGCGGTGCTGGCGATATGGGAATTCCTGTCGCATTCCGGCTGGCTTTACCGCGACGTGGTGCCCTCGCTGCTGGCGATCGGCCGCGCCATCGTGGAACTGCTCACACACGGCGAGTACTATTTCAATCTCGGCGTCACAGCGGCCGAAGTCGGGATGGCGCTGCTGATCGGGGGCGTCGCTGGCGTCGCCGCCGGCATCCTGCTCGGCGCCAACCGGTTCCTGTCGAAAGCTTTCGAATCTTATCTCTACTATCTCGGGCCGACGCCGAAGATCATCTTCTTTCCGATCATGATCATGTATTTCGGCGTCGGACCGGAATCCAAGGTCGCGCTCGGCACGCTGTCGTGCTTCTTCCCGGTGGCGCTGTCGGTCGCGGCCGGCATGCGCGGAATCGACAAGGTGCTGATCCGCGTCGGCCACAGCTTTCGCGCCAGCGCCTGGCAAATGGTGGTGAAGATCTATCTGCCGGCGATGCGCCATCCGATCATCAATGGCGTGCGGCTCGGGCTCGGCGTCGCCTTGATCGGCTGCCTGCTCGCCGAAACCAAACTGTCGAACAAGGGCATCGGCTTCCTGATCATCAACGCCTACTCGACCTTCGACATGCCGCGCATGTACGCCATGCTGATCGTGCTGTTCGTGCTGTCGATCGGCGCCAATGCCCTGGTCGGCCGGCTCGGCGGACTGCACACAATCAAACGCCAATAAACAAAACAAAAAGGGAGGACCCGACCATGAAGCATTTCCGACACCTCGCAGGCGCCGCGGCCGTCGCCGCGATCGCCTTGAGCAGCCCGGCTTCTGCTGACGATCTGGTCAAAATGACCATCGGCCAGCGCGGCAATTGGGACACCGCGGTGCCGCATCTCGGCGAGAAGGCCGGCATCTTCAAGAAGCACGGCATCACCATGGAGATGGTCTACACCCGCGGCAGCGGCGAAACCGTGCAGCCGGTGATTTCCGGCAATGTCGATCTCGGCCTTGCGGTCGGCACGCTCGGCGCCATCGGCTATTACGCCAAGGGCGCGCCGATCCGTATCGTCGCAGCCGAAGCCACCGGCGCCGCCGACTATTGGTATGCCAAGGACCCGGCGATCAAATCGTTGAAGGATCCCGCACAGTCAAAAGGCAAGTCGATCGCCTATTCCACCAACGGCTCGTCGACCGACTCGATGGTCAAGGCCTTCATCAAGGAGTGGAAGCTCGATGTGAAGACGGTCGCCACCGGCAGCCCGCCCGCCACCCTGACCAACGTGATGAGCGGCCAGGTCGATATCGGCTGGGCCGCGCCGCCATTCGGCCTCAAGGAAATCGACGAAGGAAAGATCCATCTGGTGGCGCGCGGCGGCGACACCAAGATCATCGGCGGCCAGACCATCCGCACCATCATCGCCGGCGCCGACGCCCTGAAGAATCGCAAGGATGTGCTCAAGCGCTTCATGCAGGCCTATCGCGAAACCATCGACTACATGTATTCGGACAATCCGAAGGTGATCGCGGACTACGCCGAATTCGCCAAGATCACGCCGGCGCTGGCCAAGCGCGTGCGCGACGAATTCTTCCCGAAGTCGCTGCTGCAGATGACCGAGATCAAGGGCCTCGACGAGATGCTCAAGGACGCGGTCGAACTCAAATACGCGCCCAAGGAATTGACCAAGGAACAGGTCAAGGAACTGATCCAGACCGATATCGCGAAGTAAGGATTAGGGCACGCGGGTCAGCCGGCGGATCGAAGCCGCAGGCATTCCAGACCGCGCGGCTTTCCGGCGCGATCAGGAACTGGATGAACGCCGCCGCAGGTCCCGCTACGGGACTGGCGGCGGTGACGCCCGCGCCATAGACGATGTTGAGCTGCAAAGCCTCCGGCAAGCGAGCCGATCAGCGTGACGCCGTCGAAGGCGACGATCTCGCTCTTGGGGAAAATGCCGAATTCGGCCTCGCCCGAGGCAATCGCGGCGACGCCGCCGGCCAGGCCGGCTTTGTGGATAACCGGCAGCTTGCCGGCCAGCCCCAGCTCCCGGATCACCTTGTCACTCTGCGCGCCGCTCGGCGTTGCCGTCGGCGGCGCATGCACCACCGCGCGGGCGGCGCTCAGCGCCCGCCGCAGCGCATCGGGCGTCGCGATATCGGGGATCGGCGCGCCGGTCTTGACGCCGACGCCGAGCCCGATGATGGCGAGCGTGGCGCGGCCGGCCGCCAGCACCGTGCCATCCTTCTGCAAGTCGTCGAGCATCGACACCGGCATCAGCAGCACGTCGAGGGCTTCAAGCTTGGCCAGACGCGCCTGAATGCCGCTCATGGTGTCGTAGAGCGCGTTGAGCTTGTTGCCGCTTGACCGCTCGTAGACCGGACCCGAGCCGGTCGAATACCGGCTTGGGCGCGCCGCCGGCGATGCTGGTGATCGTGACCATGAAAGGATTGTCCCGGCGCTACAGCTTGAACGCCTCGTGCGTGCCGGGATGGAACATCTCCTCCGGCGTCACCAGCCGCGACGACAGGCCCTGGCTGTGGTGATGGCGCAGGAAGGTTTCCAGGGTCTTCCGGTTCGCACTCAAGCCATACGACCAGAAGTCCTCGCCCATGACGGCGCGCGCTTCCGCCAGCCGCTCCTCGATGAACGGCAGCGTCACTTTGGTGGCCGAAGTATCGCTCAGCAATTCGAGCGCCGCCGCCTTCGACTGCTCGAAACCTTTAAGCACCGCGCCCGGCAGCCACGGATGCTGCTCGGCCAGCGTGCGGCGCACGCCGACGATATGCATGATCGGGAAAATGCCGGTGCGCTTGAAGTAGTCCTTGGCAGCCGCCACCGGATCGGGAAACAGCCAGCCGACATTGGGCGTGTTTTTCGGCAGCGACGGCGGACGCGGCGCGATGAAGCCGTCGATTGATCCCTCCGCCAGCATCGCCGAGATGGTTTTTCCGGCCGGCGCGTCTTCGAGCTTCACGTCGGCCGGCAGCTTGATGCTGATCTTTTCCGGCCGGGCGGCGTCCTCGATGCCGCCGCGCACCCACTGGATGTCGGACGGCTTGACGCCGTAGTCATCCTCCAGAATGGCGCGCGCCCAGACATTGGCGGTCAGTTGATATTCCGGCACGCCGACGCGCTTGCCCTTGAGGTCTTCCGGCTTCTTGATGCGGTCGGTGCGCACGTAGATCGAGGTGTGGCGGAAGGCGCGCGACACGAAGGCCGGCACGCCGACATAGGGGCCGCCGCCTTGCGCGGTCTTGACCGTGAAGCTCGACAGCGACAGTTCGCAGATATCGAATTCGGCGTGACGGAAGGCGCGGAAGAAGATTTCCTCCGGCGACAGCGTCATGCAGACCGCATTGACGCCGTCGATCTGCACGCTGCCGTCGACCAGCGCGCGCGTGCGGTCATAGGGTCCGACAGCGACGGAAAGGTTCAGTTTGGTCATGAGACGTTTCCCCGGCAATTGCGGGAAACGTCATAAGCGAAAGCAGGCGCCGAGGCAAAGCGGCCTATTCGACCCCGCCCTTGCGCGGCGTCTTGTCTTCCGGCGTCACATCGAGCACGGCGGCGTGGCCGGTGATCTTCACCGGCGGCCCGCAATCCTTCATGCAGGGCTTGGCGTTCCAGAACGCCTTCTCGGCGACTTTGCGGTCGTCGTCGAAGAAACCGCCCTGGTTCGGCATTTTCACCTGCGCCCAGGTCTCGCGCGACAGCACGAATTTGTCGTCCACAATGTCGTTGAGGTTGAGCACGTAGGCGGTGACCGCATAGAGCTCGTCATTGGTCAGCGATTGCGCGTTGCCGAACGGCATGGCGCGGCGGATGTAATCGAACACGCTCGACAGGTACGGATAATACGAGCCGACGGTCTTGACCGGATCGTTGGAAGCGAGCGTGCCCTTGCCTTGCGCGAGTTGCGGCCAGCGGCCGGCGCTTTCGCCGAACTCGCCGTGGCAGGCGGCGCATTGCTCCAGATAGATCTTCTCGCCGGCCTTGACCGAGCCGTGGCCCGGAGGCGCGCCCTGGCCGTCGGGACGAACGTCGATATCCCAACCGGCGATCTGCTCGGGCGTTGCGGTCTGACCGATGCCGTAATTGCGCGGCGCGTCCTTCTTGACCTGCGCCAGCGCCGGCGCGGCAAGCACGAGCAGGACAAACGCTGCGAACTTAACCGACTTCGACATTTTCGACCTCCCCGTCGGCCTTGAGCGACCAGGTCTGGATGCCGTTGTTGTGGTAGATCGAGTTGACGCCGCGGATCTTGCGCAGGTCGTTCTTCGACGGCTGCACATAGCCGGTGTCGTCGATGGCGCGCGACTGCAGCAGCAGCGGCTCGCCGTTCCACTCGATCTCGGCGTAGAACCGCACGCAAGCCTTGTCGAACACCGGCCCGTCGATGCGCGCCGTGCGCCAGTTACGGCCGCCGTCGAGCGAGACGTCGACGCGGGCGACCTTGCCGCGGCCCGACCAGGCCAGACCGGAAATAACGGTGAAGCCCTTGCGCTTGAGCGGCGCCTGCGGCGACGGCGAGGTGATGATCGACTTGGCATCCATTTCGAAGGTGAACTTGCGCGCCTTGCCGTTCTCCAGCAGGTCGGTGTACTTGCCGGTTTCCTCGCGGGTGTACCAGGGCTGATCGCCGACCTTGAGGCGGCGCAGCCACTTCACCCAGACATTGCCTTCCCAGCCCGGCACCACGAGGCGCACCGGATAGCCCTGCTCGGGGCGCAGCATCTCGCCGTTCATGCGATAGGCGACGAGGCAATCGTCGAGCGCCTTGGCCATCGGGATCGAACGGTTCATGCCGGCGGCGTCGCCGCCTTCCGCCATGATCCATTTGGCGTTCGCTTTGACGCCGGCCTGCTCCAGCAGAAGCTTCAGCGGCACGCCGGTGTACTGCACGCAATGCACCATGCCGTGGGTGTACTGGCAGCCGTTGAGCTGGGCGCCGCGCCACTCCATGCCGGAATTGGCGGCGCATTCCAGGAAATGGATGCGGTTGACGCGCGGCAGCCGCTTCAAGTCTTCAAGCGTAAAGACCAGCGGCTTGTCCACCAGGCCATGCAGCATCAAACGATAATCGTTCGGATCGATCTCGGCGATGCCGCCGTGATGGCGCTCAAAGCACAGCCCGTTCGGCGTGATGATGCCGTCGAGTTCATGCAGCGGCGTGAAGCTGACCGAGGATTCCGGCGTCGCGGTGAGCCAGGACACGGTGCGGCGCACCACGTTCTTTTCGTATTTCGACGGACTGCCGTAGCCATGCGTGCCGACGGCTTCGCCGAGCGTATGCGTCCAGTCGGCGACATTGGGCGGCAGATTCTTCGGATCGGCCAGCGCGGGGCGGGTCGCAACGGCGGCCAAGCCCGCGGCGCCAACGAGGAATTTGCGGCGCGAGGCGCGTGTTTTGTCGGTCGGTTCTGTCATCGGCAGCTCCCGGCGGATCGCCTTTTCGGGCCACGTCTATCACATTCTCAATCATGAATGTAATAGCGAATTGCTCTTACGCCCCGGATATTTTGACGCTGCTATTGGGTGCAATCCGTACGGTTTTCTCGGCCGCGACATAGCGCTCGACCAGTTCCCAGACCGGCGGCCCTTGCGTCCCCTCGTTCACGGATGCCCAGCCGGCGACCACATATTCCTTCTTGGGATCGATCGGTTGGCCGGTTTTCAGATGCGTCATGGCCGAAATGCGCTGGCCGATCGGCTTGGACACGTCGATGGCATAGCCGAGCCCGCCGCAGCGCACCATGTCGCCGCCCTGCTGGTAATAGGGATCGGGGTTGAACAGATTGTCGGCCACGTCCTCCAGCACGTCCTTGAGCCGCTCGCCGGTCATCGGCAGGCGATAGACCTGCGGATAGGTGATCGCGGTGGCGTTGTGGATGTCCTCCATCGTGATCGGCGCTCCCGGCAGCACGCTGGTGCCCCAGCGGAAGCCCGGCGACAGCACGATCTCGGCATCGCGCTCCTTCAGCAGCGCCGCGCAGATCAGATCGTCGAAGGTGCCGTTGAAATTGCCGCGCCGGTACAAAAGCGAATCCGCCTGCCCCACCACCCGCGCCAGTTCCTTGGCGTAAGGCGCGCGCGCCTTGGTGACCGCCGCGGTCATCTCGGCATCGGGCGCGATGACGTCGGCAAACAGCGGGATCAGTTTGTAGCGGAAGCCCTTCACCGCGCCATTCTGGATATCGAGATCCAGCCGCGACACGAACTTGCCGTGGCTGCCGGAGGCGATCAGCAGCGTCTTGCCGACCGTGACGGCCTCGGGGATCGCATCATGGGTATGGCCGGTCAGGATCACGTCGATACCGGGCACGCGCGTGGCCAGCTTGCGGTCGACGTCGAAGCCGTTGTGCGAAAGCAACACGACGAGCTGCGCGCCCGCTTTGCGCGCCTTGTCGACCTGCGCCCGCACGTCGTCCTCGCGAATGCCGAACGACCAGGTCGGCATCAGCCAGCGCGGATTGGCGACCGGCGTATACGGAAAGGCCTGGCCGAGCACGGCGATCTTGACGCCGCCGCGCTCGAACATCTTCATCGGCTCGAATACCGGTTCGTTCCATTCGGTATCGCGGATGTTGAGCGCGAGGAACGGAAAGCCCAAGCCCTTGATCAGTTCCTTGACCCGCGCCTCGCCATAGGTGAATTCCCAATGGCCGGTCATGGCGTCGGGCTTCAGCAGCGCCATGCAGTCGGCCATGTCCTGGCCCTTGCTGGCATTGGCGCCGAGCGAACCCTGCCAGGTGTCGCCGCCGTCGAGCAGCAGCACCTTGTCGCCGCGTTCAGCCCGCACCCGTTTGACCACGGTGGCGAGCCGGTCGAGGCCGCCGATGCGGCCATAGCTCTTGGCGAGCGAGGAGAAATCGTCCGAGGTCATGGCGTAAGCGGCGGCCGATTTCTCCGCAATGCCGAAACGGGTGAGAAAATCCTTGCCGGTGAGATGCGGCGGCTGGCCGTGCGCCGCGCCGACGCCGAGATTGGTCGACGGCTCGCGGAAATAGACCGGCATCAGCTGGCCGTGAATATCGGTGACGTGCAGCAGCGTGACATTGCCGAGCGCGTCGAACTTCAGCAGATCGGCTTCGCTCAGCTTCTGCTGGGCGATGGCGCGCGTGAAGCTGCCGCCGCCGGCCATCAAGGCGGCGGTCGCGGCGCCGACCTGAAGGATTTCACGGCGGGTGATCATCTTGTTTCACCCCTTCTCGATAAGAAATGACACGAAGCTCAGCGGACGATGGCCGCAGTCCAGGCCGTTTGTTCCGCCTTGGCCTGCGCTATGGACGCGTTG
Organism: uncultured Alphaproteobacteria bacterium; assembly: GCA_963825015.1. Taxonomy (GTDB): domain Bacteria; phylum Pseudomonadota; class Alphaproteobacteria; order Rhizobiales; family Xanthobacteraceae; genus Pseudolabrys. The sequence goes on from CAWGRN010000018.1 coordinate 184,762, forward strand.
GCCAGGGCCTCGGCTTGGTTTGCATGCTTGACGGCCTCGTCGAAATTGCCGCTGGCGGCGGCCTTTTGGGCGGCTTTGAGCGCGTTCGTCGTCGTCGTCCATTGATTCTTGAGAGCGCCGGCTTGCTTGTTCGCCGCTTCGGCCTTGGCCAGGGCCGCCTTGAAGTCATCCGCGGGTGCAGCCAAGGCTGCCGTCGTCAGGCCCGCGACCGAGAGAATGACCGCCAGTCGGATCAAAGCACGGGTGCGCATGTGTTTCCTCCAAAAATGTCGGCGATCCGTCAAGCGGACCGCCTTTGACCCTGTTTATGGACGCGTGCCCGGTCCCGATATCGGCAGGCCGTTGCCCATGTACGAAAGATAGTATTCGACATTCCGATAGAGTACGTCCTGCCCCGGCAGCGGAACTCCGCGCACCTGACTGTTGCAGGTCTGGAAGCGGCGGGTGATCGTCCCCATGTTGCCCCATTCGGAACGGTAGATCGGCATGGCGTTGAGAATGCCGAGGGCCGGCGCAAGAACCTCGGTGCGGATATGCTCGCCCGGGCTTTGCACATGGCAGCTCGCACAGGAGAAATTAAGCTGACCGCGGCGCGTGTAGAAGTATTGCTCGCCGCTGCGATAAGCCGCCAGCGCCCTCGGATCGTTCGGAATCTTGATGTCGAAGGGCTTTCCGCGTGAGGTGAAGGCCATATAGGCCGTCAACGCGGCCATGTCTTGCGAGGTGTAGCTCGAGCGGCTTCTCGCCATTGGCCTCGCGGCATTGGTTGAGCGCGAGTTCCAGCGTGATCACTTCGCCGGATTTGGTGTCGAAATAGGGATAGTTCTGGCGGATGCCGATGCCCTTGTTTGGAAAGCAGTCACCAAAGGTCTTGCCGCTCTTGAACGGCTTCGCGAACATATCCTTACCGCGTTCCACCACGAACTCGTAGGGCGGAAGCTCCTCGATCGACTTCCACTGCTTGCGCAGCCCCTCGTCCATCGAATAAGGGCCGTTGACGAAATCGTTCAGCGGCACTTTGGGGAAACGCTTGGTGAAGTACTCCCGAAATGCCTTGAAGTCCGCCTGCGGGTCGACGGCATTGTCGGCCAGCAGAGGCTGCGCCGTGCCGAGCACGAATACAGCCGCTACGAATATCTTGCGCAGCATTCAATCCTCCCTGTAATTTCAGCCGTTCAGGCTTGAGCTTTTTATTGACTCGCTCAGTCCGAGGCGCTTTGCACTATAGAGTCTGAAGAAAATCGACGATCTCCTCGATTTCCTTGTCGTTCAGAATAAGGTTTCGCTTGAACGGCGGCATCACGGTGAGCGGGTTGCGCTTGGTCTCATCGGATATGATCGCGATGAGCTCTTTGCGGTCCGGAAAGCGCGCCTTCATGTCGGCCAGCGGCGGACCCAGGTTGCCCGGCGCCGGGCCGTCCTTGATCTCATGACAGGTCAGGCAGTTGCCCTTGCCACGATCGAATGCCAGCTTTTGGCCGTCCGCCGGCGCAGCCGACGCGGCGCTACAGCCCAGCAAGGCGGCGCCGAGAAGGCCGCCCGCCACCATCAGCGCGACGGCGGCAACGCCGCCTGTCCAAATCCCTCCACGCATCTTTCAATCCTCCCCGAACGAAATTGTTGTCATTGGCCGTCTCCGCGCGGGCGTGCCGCGCGGAACGGTTGCTCAGGCCACGGTGATCTTCTGCTCCGCGGTCGTAACGGTGCCGTCGTCGTCGGTCCAGGAGAACTTGAAGGTCCCGCTCTCGTCCACCTTGGCGGAGAACTGCAGATACGGGTTGGCCGCGATCGCCGGCTCGAGATTGGCGGTGAACACGGGCTTGCCGTTGAACTCGCAGGTGAACTTGTTGATGATCTTGCGCGGGATCGGCTTGCCGTCCTTATCCTTGCGCTGACCCAATTCCATGATGTGCGGCATCAGCGTCTTGATATCGATGACTTCGCCCTTTTTGGCTTCCTTGGGAAGCTTGAGCCTCGGCTTTTCGGCCATGGTGCTCTCCTGAAATATTCTTGTTGCTGGGTTCTTATTGGTGGATCAGCCGCCGCAGCCGCCGATAGTGACCTTCACCAGCTTTTGGCCGGTGAAGAAATCGCCCTTGCTGGTTTTGGCGACCACGATGATGTTCTGCGTGGTGGCAAGCCTGATGCGGGTGGAGGCTTCCGCCTTGCCCGACATGGCAGAGAAGTGGAACGTGGCGACGCCCGGGTTCGGATTGCCCTCGGCGACCACCAGCACCTCGCTGACATAATTGTCGGCCGTCATCGGCGCGTCGACGCTGACCGACAGCGGCACGGTATTGCCGTTTTCCGCGATCTCGGGCAGTTCGATTGAAATCTTGCCGCTCACGGCCGTCTTGCCACCGGTGAACTTGGCAATATCGGCCGCCGCTTCCTTGGCGGCGGCGGCGGCTTGCGTGCTCCAGCCGACCAAAGTGAACGCGGCACTGCCGGCGCCAATGGCGGTGCCGAGTGCCAGCGCGGCGCGACGGGAAACTTGTCGCATGCAGAATCCTCCCGTAATTATTGCTTCGGGGCGCAACGGCGCCCCGTCCGGGGCCGACCATAGCGGCGAGCGGCGGCCGGTTCAAATCATATTCACAAAAAAGAATGTAATTCCACAGCCGCAGCCTTTGGTAGGCCAAGTTTCAGCTTGGCTGCGCTTTGACGAAATCCCGGAAGCTCTTGCTCTCGTAGGCCTTTTCCCGGACGAAGCGGAACATAGCAAGAAAATCGTCGGGCCTAAGATAGCCCGGCGCGCGCGCCACTTCGCGTTTGGCGGGAGCCAGCGTCTTCAGCGGCGCCGCCCGTTCGGCGAAAAACTGGAAAGTCGGCGTGAATCGCACGCCGTATTTCGCCGCCAATTCCTTTTCCGACATTTCGGCACCGTCAAAGTCGGTGACTTTGCGGGAGCCGATAATGTTGAGCTGTAGAACATCGAAATTGGCCTTGATGTAGTCGGAAATCCGCGGTTGGGCGAAATTGACGAAATGGGTTTCCTTGCAATAAGGGCAGCCCTTGAGCTCCCACATGATCACGAAGCGCTTGCCGGCTTTGGCCGCGGCTTCGAGGTCGTCGCTAAGGTCCAGAAAACTCTCGATAAACCACGGCTGCTTGTAGAGCCCGTCATCGCCGAGCACAGGCTCTTCGGCGCGCGCGCGCGAAACGCCAAAGGCCGCCAGCCCAAAAGCTCCCGCCAGCAAATCTCGCCGTGTCGATTTCATGCTCCTAGACGTATAGATGCTCGGGGCCGAGGTCTATATCCTCGCGGCTCAAAACCGGGTGACCGAAGATGCGGGCAATATTTAGGGGCGGCGCCATGCTCATCATGGCGGCATGGTGCGGCGCGGCATTGTGCGGGTCGGCATGGGCCGGCGACCTCGCCAACTTCAATACCGCGATGGAGGCCGTCGCCAGTCACAACCGGGTGGCGATCGGCTATCTGCGCACCGGCAATACCGATCTGGCCTCGCTGGAAATCGACCGCCTGCGCCAGGCCTGGGGCGCGCTGCAGCAACGCTTTGCCGGACGCCGGCCCGACCCGTTCGACGGCAACCGGCTCTATGGCAAGACCCTGACCGGCGTCAGCGCGCGGCTGATCGGGGCCGAGCTATTGCTCAACGCCGGACGGCCGGACGCGGCGATGGATTCGCTCAACGCGCTGCGCGGCGATTTCTACGAGCTGCGCAAGGCCAGCGGCATCGCGGTGCTGGCCGATTGCGTGCGCGACGCCAATCAGGCGATGGACGCGCTGATGGTCTACGACGACCGCGCGCTCGACTTCGCCAAGGCGGAAATCCGCTACGGCGTCGCCGGCAAGGCCTCGATCTACGGCTACGTGCTGGAGCGCTGCGACGGCATGGCCGGCGAACCGATCCACAGCGAGCCGGAATTCCGCCGGCTGGTCGACGGCGCCAAGGCGAGCCTTGCGCTGATTCCGAAGGCGGTCGAAACAAGCGACGCCGGCCTGCTGCATCGCGTGCTGATCGAACTGCGCTCGTTCGATAATCTGCTGGCGTTCCGCTTCGGCTAGAAGCTTTGCTCAGGCGTCCGCAAACGGCCGCGTGATCATGTCGCGAATCCGGCGGCCGAGCGCGTCGAAAGCAAACGGCTTGGTGACGACCTCCATGCCGGGCGGCAGCAGGCCGGCCCGGATGGCCGCGTTCTCGGCATAGCCGGTGATGAACAGCACTTTCAGGTTGGGGCGGTGCTGGCGCGCGATGTCGGCGAGCTCCCGGCCGTTCATGTTCGGCAGGCCGAAATCGGTGACCAGGAGATCGATCGGTGCGTCCGATTGCAGATGCGGGATTGCCGCGCGCGGGTCCGCCACCTCGATGTAGCGGTAGCCCAGTTCCTCCAGCAATTCGGTGATCAGCAGCCGCACGGTGGCGTCGTCTTCCACCACCAGCACGGTCTCGCCGCCGCCGCGCGGCGCCTCGGCATCCGGCTTGGCGCTGGCCTGCACCGCCGCGTTCAGCGCCCGGCGCAGATACAGTTTGACGGTCGTGCCCCTGCCGGTCTCGCTGTAGATGCGCACATGGCCGCCCGACTGCTTCATGAAGCCGTAGATCATCGACAGACCGAGCCCGGTGCCCTGCCCGATCGGCTTGGTCGTGAAGAACGGGTCGAACGCCTTCTCGATCACCTCGTCCGGCATGCCGGTACCGGTGTCCGACACGCTGATGGCGACATAGTCGCCTTCCTCGACGCCGTCGTTGAGCAATGCATAGGTGGTGTCGAGATGCGTGTTGGTGGTTTCGATCGTCAGTTGGCCGCCCTCGGGCATGGCATCGCGGGCATTGATCGCGAGATTGAGCAGCGCGCTATCGAGTTGATTGGCGTCGGTCGAGGCCGGCCACAAGTCGGCCTGCAGAACCTTGGCGTAGGAGACCTTCTCGCCGAGCGTCCGCCGCAGAATTTCCTCGAGACCCTCAACCAGCGCGTTGATGTCCTGGGATTTGATGTCCAGCGCCTGCTGGCGCGAGAACGCCAGCAGGCGGTGGGTCAGCGCCGCGGCCCGTTGCGTCGACGTTGTTGCCGCATCGAAATAGCGCTCGATACCGTCGGAACGTCCGGCTGCCATGCGCCGCCGGATCATGTCGAGCGAGCCGGCAATGCCGGTCAGCATATTGTTGAAGTCATGGGCGATGCCGCCGGTCAGTTTGCCGAGCGCTTCCATCTTCTGCGACTGGCGCAGCTGCTCTTCGGCAGCCCTGCGCTCCGTCACTTCCATCGCTTCGGGAACGATGCCGATGACGTCGTTGGCGGTGTTGCGGACCGGGCGCATCGAGAAATCGAATACGCGGAAACCGGTCGGCAGATTGACGGCGATTTCCTGGCGCACGGTCTGCCCGGAGGCGACCAGTGGAATGGCCGACTTCACCTGTTCCGGCATGCCGGGCGTGCCGGTAAACCACGGCGTGTCCCAGAACGGCTTGCCGACGACGTCTTCGCGGCGCGCCTCGATCCCCGCCAGCGACGCCGGATTGGCATCGAGCAGAATGCCTTCCCTGGTCAGCAGCCCCTGGTATTGGTAGCTGGTTTCGAACACCGAGCGCAGGCGCGCCTCGGAGCGCTCCAGGGCTTCCGACTGCGCCTCTTCGAGCGCGCGGCGCCGCGCGCCCTCGCGGGCGATGATGGTGAACAGGAAAAACGCCGCAAACACAGTAGCGACCGCGCCGAGGCCCAAGATCCAAAGAATTTTGCGCAACGGCGCGTTATAGGTCGAGCGCGGCACCGCGTAGTGGACCGACCAGCCGGTAAGCGGCGAGGTGTAGAAGGCAAAGACCGTGTCGAGGCCTTCGAGCGTGTAGCCTTCGTAAATCCCTTGGTTGCCGAGCTTGATGGCTTCGAGCGCCACGCCGGTGGCTTTCTTTCCAACCAACTGGTCGGCCAGCACGCTACGGCCGATCAGGACGCCGTTGCGATCGATGACCGCGCCGACCCAGTCGGGCGGCGCGTCGGCGAGCGCAAACAAACTGCTGAGCCTAATGGGGTCGAGCGCGACGGATACGATGTATTTGATTTCGGAACCCTGGAACACCGGCACCCGTATCGGAATAAACCGCTTGCCTGAGACCTTGCCCGGTTCAGCCAGATCGCCGATCAGCGGGCTGCGCTGCGCCAGAACCTGCTGAAACGATTTTAAATCGCTGACACCGGCCAAGGGCGCGCCGTACGGTCGCGCCAGATTGATCAACTGCCGGCCGGTGCGATCCGACACAACGATGTCGCTCCAGGCCGGCTCGTCCTGCTGCAGCCGGGCGGCATATTGGTAAAACCTTTCGAGGTCGCCACGCCGCAGCAACTCGGCTTGCGCCATAACCCGCGCCGCGGCGAGTTGCGCGGCCATGTAGCGATCGATGCCGGCCGCGATCTCGCGCACCTTCGACAGCGCGGTCGCTTCCAAGGTGGCCTGCTCGCGGAACCCGATAATGATCGCGATCGCCGAGGCAAACATCACGACCGGCAGCAAAGCGGCAAAAAACAGGGCCAGATAGGATCGCGGAATGTTTCCTTTGAGCAAGCCGGGCGACCCTGATTAAGCAGCGCAACGCGGGCTTACGTTATCGGGCCGCTTTATCGATAGCCATATGTAATTGAGTGCCGGAAAGTTCCGGTACCGGAGTGCCGAGCCTGGCGCAGCGGCGCAAAGCCTGGCGCAGCGACGTTGAGACGCGCAGCCTTGCCGACCAGACCTGTAATCGGCGCCGAGGCCGGATGGCTGCCGACAATTCTCCGTTTTTGCGCCCCGATTAAGCCCCGAATGCGTGATGGCTTTAGGTTTGCGCATCGTACCGCGCAGGGACGACGAGCCATGCCGCAGAGATTTCCGCTTGTTTCCGGTGTTTCGGCGCAACCGCTGCGCCGGCTGGTGCCGGCCGCCATCGCCGCCCTGATCGCGGCCGCGGCTTTCGCCGCCTACTCGCAGCCCTCCGGCCCGGCGGTCGCGACGCCGGCCGGCGCCGAGATGATGCAGATGGTGCGCGACGAGCACGCCGCTATCGCCGGCTATCTGCAATCCAGCAACGAGCAGCGTCAACAAGCCGATCTCGCCGCCGAGCGCGAGATTTTGCTCGCCAAGACTTTGCAGGCGAAAGCGGCGGAGCGGTCCGAACAACTGGCCGCGCGCGAGGCCAAACAAGCCGAGACCAAGACGCTCGCCCTCGCCGCTCCGGCCGCCGACAAACTCAAGCGCAAGGTCGCGACCGCCCAGGTTGCGCCGCTGACGGCTAAGACCGCGGCCGCCATGCCGCTGCAATTGGCCAGCGCCGCGCCGCAGTTCGAGCCGGCGCCGGTGATGATCGCCGCGCGCGGCGAAGCCGGTCCGATCCGGACCCGGCTGCGCCGCGTCACCGCGGTGGTGAGACGGATTCCGACTTGGGCGACCTCGGTCGCCGCATGGATCACCGACGCGGTGCCGCCGGAGAGACTGACGCGGCTGCCGAACCTGAATATCCTGCGCGTGTCGAGTTAGCCGGGCGCGCCGCGATTGTTCCAATCGCGCATGCGGCGGCGCCGTTCGAAATCAGCGTAAACTCGCAACCGACATACGCCGTGACCCGGCGTAAAAGCCGATCGTCCACTTCAAGGGAAGCATCGACTGGATCGTTACGTCCCATCCGCGTCGCGGCACGGTGTTGCCCGAATGGTTTCCTGGCTGGCATGGCCGGGACTGCTTTCGGTTTGTGTCTTGATAACGCAATACGGTTTCGTGCTGGGCCACCCGGCGCTGTTCTTCAACGTCGCCTACGCCGTTCTCGCCGTTTGCCTCTATGCGCTGGAACGCGCCATGCCGCACGAGCGTTCATGGAACGAGGATGACGGCCAGACCTTCGCCAACATCGCCCACACTTTGCTCAGCAAAGGCGCGGTGCAGACGCTGGTCGTGTTCAGCACGGTCATCGGGCTGACATCTTATGTCACGCCGGCGGTCGAGCCCGGCTACGGCATCTGGCCGCGCGCCTGGCCGATGTGGCTCCAGATCATCCTCGCGATCACCGCCGCCGAGTTCGGGCTTTATTGGGCGCACCGCATCGCCCACGAATGGAAGCCGCTGTGGCGCTTCCATGCCGTCCACCACAGCGTGGTCCGGTTATGGATCGTCAATACCGGGCGCTTTCATTTCGTCGACAGCATCAAGAGCATCGCTATCGGTATGGCCATTCTGGTGGCGCTCGGCGCACCGATGGAGCTGTTGATCTGGGTATCGGCGCTGACGGCCTTCATCGGCATGTTGACGCACTGCAATGTCGATATGCGGTTCGGGCCGCTGTCATGGTTGTTCAACACGCCGGAGCTGCACCGCTGGCACCACAGCCGCGATCTGCGCGAAGGCAACAAGAACTACGGCGAGAACATCATGCTGTGGGACCACGTGTTCGGCACGTACTTCAACACGCGCGACTACCGGCCGCCGGAAAATATCGGCATCAGCGAAGCCATGCCGCCGGGATTTCTGCAGCAACTGGTCTGGCCGTTCCGGCCGGACATCGACTGAACGTCGTGACCGTTCGGTCTCAGCCGATCTTTCTCAGCCGATTTTGCCCAAGACCGGAAACGTCTCGATCAGCCAATAGGCGATCGCCGGCATTTGCCCGGTGAAAATCAAAATGCCGGCGACGACCAGGAACGCGCCCATCGCCTTCTCGATCAGGTCGAGCCTTTTGCGAAAGCGCGCGCTCCAGCGCATGAAGGCTGAGGCGAAACCGGCCGCGATCAGGAACGGCAGGCCGATGCCGAGCGAATAGACCAGCAGCAGCCGCGCGCCCTCGGCGGCGCTGTCGGCCGCTCCCGCCATCAGCAGGATCGCCGTCAGCACCGGGCCGACGCAGGGGCTCCAGCCGAAACCGAAGGCCAGCCCCATCACATAGGCGCCGAGCATCCCGGCGGGCTTGTCGGCAACGCCGACGCGCGCGGTGCGGTCCAAAAGCGGTATGCGGATGATGTGGAGGAAATGCAGGCCCATCACGACAATCAGCGTGCCGGCGATATAGCCGAGGATGCCCAGATAGGCGTTGATCGCCTGCCCGATCCAGGAGGCGGTGGCGCCGAGCGCGACGAACACCGTGCTGAACCCGGCGACGAAACAAAGCGCCACCAGCAGCACCCGGCCGCGGGCCCATGCGCCCTCCCCGCCGCCGCCCGAGCCGCGCAACTGGTCGATCGAGACCCCGCCCATATAGGCCAGATAAGGCGGCACCAGCGGCAGCACGCAGGGCGAGGCAAACGACAGCAGGCCGGCCACGAAGGCGCCGCCGATCGTGACGTCGAGGCTCATCGGCGTGGTCTTTGCGTCAAAGGCGGGACTCGGCGTGGTGACATATTCGAGTTTTGTGATATATTTCGCGGCGATTCAATCTTCTTGTTTGCGTCTTGTCTTAGCCTGTTTCCGCGCGAGAGCATAAAGTTGTCGACCAAGACGAACATCTTGAAATTATTTTCTCGTATCGCGCTGTTCGGCGCGATGTTTATAGCGTTGAGCCCCGCGCGCGCCGCCGAACTGGTGATGTTCGAGGAAGCCGGCTGCGTCTGGTGCCAGGCCTTCGATCGCGAGATAGCGCCGATCTATGGCAAAACCGCCGAAGGCCAGCGCGCGCCGCTGCGCCGCGTTGACATTTCGCAAGGTGTGCCGCCCGAACTTCGCTTTATCGATGCCGAGCGGCTGACGCCGCTGTTCGTGCTGATCGATAAAGGCCGTGAAATCGGCCGTATTCGCGGCTATCCGGGCGAAGACAACTTCTGGGGTCTGCTCGGCGTGTTGGTCAAGAAACTGGATGAATCCGGAACGGCCGGGCAACGCGTGCAATTGCTCGAAATGAAATTGCACGCTATCGATTGAACGTCGCCGGACCAGGCCCGTTTGAGAACGTTGGTGCACGAATGGACTTGCAACATCTGGAAAGCCGCGGGCATTCGCACGAACTCGACCGCATGGCGGGCAATGCCAAACGCGCCAGCGATTTTCTCAAAGCGCTGGCGCATGAAAGCCGGCTGCTGATCCTGTGCATCCTGGCCGAGGGCGAGAAGTCGGTGAGCCAGCTCGAAGACATCCTCGACCTGCGCCAGCCGACGGTGTCGCAGCAACTGGCGCGGCTGCGCGCCGACGGGCTGGTGTCGACACGGCGCGACGGCAAGACGATCTATTACAATCTCGCCAGCGCCGACGCGCGCGTCGTGATCGGCGCGATCTACGACGTGTTCTGCAAGAAGCCGCGCAAGCGCTAACGCCGTCATGGCGCTAGCGCCTGCCCGCCGCTAGGCCTCGATAATCACCTTCAACGCTTTGTTCTTGGCGGCGTTGCCGAAGGTTTCGTAGGCGTCGAGAATCTTGTCGAGCTTGAAGCGATGCGTAATCAGGCGCTTGGGGTCGATCTTTTTCGACGCCACGGTCTTGAACAGCATCGGGATGGTGACGGTATCGACCAGCCGCGTGGTGATCGAAATATTGCGGTCCCACAGCTCCTCGAGATGCAGATCGACCTTCTTGCCATGCACGCCGATATTGGCGATGGCGCCGCCGGCCGCGACCAGCTTTTGGCACAGTTCGAAAGTGGCCGGAACGCCGACCGCCTCGATGGCGGTATCGACGCCGCGCTTGCCGGTCATCTTCATGACCGCCTCGACCGCCTTGCCGTCGCTGCTGTTGACGGTGGCGGTGGCGCCGAAGCGCTTGGCCACTTCAAGACGATTGTCGTCGAGATCGATCATGATGATCTCGGCCGGCGAATAGAACTGGGCGGTGAGAAGCGCCGCGAGCCCGATCGGCCCGGCGCCGACGATGGCCACGACGCCGCCCGGCGAAACCTTGCCGTTGAGCACGCCGCATTCGAAGCCGGTCGGCAGGATGTCGCTGAGCATCACCAAGGCTTCTTCGTCGGCGCCTTCGGGAATCGGATAGAGGCTCATATCGGCGTAGGGAATGCGCACGAACTCGGCCTGCGTGCCGTCGATCGTGTTGCCGAGAATCCAGCCGCCGGTGGTGCAGTGGGAATACATCTGCTTGCGGCAATATTCGCATTTGCCGCAGGCGCTGACGCAGGAGATCAGCACATGGTCGCCCGCCTTGAACGCGGTGACGGCCGGGCCGACCTTCTCGACGATGCCGACGCCCTCATGGCCCAGAATGCGAGCCGGGCTTGCAGGTCGGAACGTCGCCTTTGAGAATGTGCAGGTCGGTGCCGCAGATGGTCGTCTTGGTGATCTTGACGATCGCGTCGGTCGGCGCGGCGATGTCCGGCTTCGGCCGGTCTTCCAGGGCCTTCTTGCCGGGCCCTTGATAGACCAGAGCCTTCATCGAAGTTGAACCTGGCGCGCGCGTTGCCGGTTTTGGCGTTGTCATGACATTCATAGCGGTCACCTTTCAGGTGAGCTGGCTGACGGTGGTGGACCCGAGCGAACGGCCAAGTGGGAGCCAAGCGGGAGCGGTGAGCACCGGCATCCCCATCGCGCACAGCGGAGAGTTTGTTTATTAGAGCCGACTTCCATGACAGTTGTGCATGGCGTCGTTCGGCTTTGAGTGGACAGCGACTGATCGCCCCTATCGAGCCAATGCGCGCGCACCCCAATCGTTCCCATCGATTGCGGGCGGCAGAGCGGCAGAGGTACGCTGGTAGGCCTGTGGTCGGCCCGGAGATTATTTCGTCAGCCGCGCCGCCTGCACCACCTTTTGGAACAGCGCGGTCATCGCCTGGGAAATGCCGTCGGTCGGGCTGACCTCGAAATAATAGCCCGGCGACGCACAGCTCTGCATGTTCTTGGCGATTTGGCTGTTGGGCGACGGGCCGTAAGGCCCCTTATTGAACGGATCGATCCAGCTCATGTACCAAGAGTTGGTCGGCAAGGCCAAATAGGTGGTGTACAGCACGGCGATTGTGATGCCGCGGTCTTTCATCGTCTTGCACAGCGATACCGTGAGCGGCTCCTGGCAGCGCGTGTATTTGGTGCCGGTCTGCGGGTCCTGGCCCGCGCTCGTCGATTGCGTACATGAAATATTGGCGGCATCGGCAACGCCGTCGGAAACGAAGAACAGAATCTTCTGCGGCTTCGATGAGGTGGAGCCGTCGCCGGGCGTGGCAATTTGCGCGTTCATATCCGGCAAGCACGTCGTCGAAATTGGTGTCGGTATCGCTGGCGTAGTTTTGATAAGGCACCGTCATCAGATCGATATTGCCGGCCGCCGTCTTTGCGCCCGACAGGCTCGACGTCAGACTTTGAATCTTGGTCAGGCCGGCGGTGCTGGCGGCGGCGCCGAACGTGTAGATCGCCGCGCGGAATTGGCCGGAAACCGTCTGGGTCGCGGCCGCCGTATCCATGAGCTGTTGCGTGGCGCTGCGCACCACATCGATGCGGGTGGTGACGCCGAGTTTCTTGGCGAGGCCGTAATAGTCGTTGGGCGCGACATCCAACTGGTGGCAGGCAAAGGCGCATTGGTCCGGCGTGTTGTTGACCATGGTGGTGATGTCGGCCGGCGTGGCGCCGACGCCCATCGACGGCGTGTTGTCCAGCAGCAGATAGAAATCGATATAGGTCGGAACCGCGGACGCCGCCGTCGACGACCCGCCGATGTTGATATTGTTGATGCCGGCGATGCCCATCAAGGAAGTCGGGACGGCAGCGGTATAGGTGACCACCGCGGTGCGGCCATTGCCATTGTCGGTCACTTTGGCCGAAACCGTGGTGACGCTGCCGCGCTTGAGCGACGCTGCCTCTGCGTTGAAGAACTTCACCGCGCGGGTTTCGGCGTTCTTGGCCGTCAACGACATCGCGGCCTGGTTGGTCGCCGACAGAACCGCCGCGTCGGCAACCGAGTCGAGCACCGCTTTGGTGCGGTTCGCCAGGCTGTAATCGACGGCGGCGCCGACCGCCATAATGACGGGCACCGCGGCGAAGGCAAAAGTAATAGCGACATTGCCGCGCTGTCGCGCCGCAACCCGCTCAGAATTCGGATGAATCGCGCCGAGACGGTAGCGGAAACTAACGAATGACATTGCGCATTCCCGGATTGGTAGATCGTCTTGCGCAGATTTGCCGCGGCGGGTTTGAATTTAGAATGATGGGAGGCCCCAGATCTACCTGACGCCCCCCATCATTCCGCCCAGCCACGGGCGGTTATTTGAATGAGGTGCTCACGGATGAGTATTGTGCATTGATCACCGAGCCGAGGCCGCTGACGACAGCGACGATGGCGACGCTGATGCCGCCCGCGATTAGCGCGTATTCGATGGCGGTGGTCGCGGCTTCGTCGGCCAAAAATCTAAGGACAACCCGCATCGAACCACCTCCTGGCAGCCTGTGCTCCGCGGGCCTGGCCCGGGATCACAGCGGCAACGTTAGGTTCCACCCGTTAAAAAAATAACAAACCCGGTCCGTTGACGATTTTTTAACGCTGCAGCCGCAGCCCACGCCGCCCGGCGCAAAAAAGACTGCGGCGATGCCTCGCCTAGCTCTGGCCCCACAACCGGATACCCTCTATAATTGCATCGGATTGACCTGCAATCTGAGAGTGTTTGGGGGCTTTGCCATGAACCTCACTCGCACGACACCGCATAAATCCAGCCTCTTGCAGACCTGCATCATCGTCACGGCATTGCTGGCGGCCGCGCTGCCGGCGCGCGCCGCGGTCAGCGAGGCCGACGCCAAGTCCGGCATCGTCGACTGCACGCCGGCGGTGCTGAGCAATCACAATCCGGGGCTGGCCGGTAAGCCGGACAAAGTGATCTGCTTTGAGGGCTACATCAGCAATTTCAACACCAAGCCGCGCGCCGCCAAACCGAAATACCTCGGCGTGCCGCATTGGGTGGCGCACCACGTCAAGAAATCCGCCAAATCGCCCGAGAGCGGCGACCGGCCCAATAACTGGTTCACCGTTTTCGAGCTCGCCCAGCAAGGCATCGCGCCGATCAGCGACAGTTACGCGTTCTCCTCGGCGTTCCGCAAAAAGCATAAGAACTGGTACGACCGCGGCCATCTGGCGCAGAAATATCTCGCCGAGCGTCTCGGCCACGACGCCGCCTGGTTCACCCACAACGTGGTCAACGCCGTGCCGCAACTGCACGTCTTCAACGCCGGCCCTTGGCTCACGCTCGAATGCATGACCGGGGCCTGGGCCAATAAATACGGCGAGGTCTGGATCGTCGCCGGCCCGGTGTTCAAGAAGACCGGCAAGATCACCTGGCTGCGTTCCGACAACAACAAGAAGGTGGTGCCGGTCGCCATTCCGCCCAGCGAGTTCAAGATCGTCGCGCGCAAAACCGGCGACCAGTGGGACGTGCTGGCCTTCGTCTATCCGCAGAACCACAAGACCTACGCCAAGGGTCCGTTCGATCCGGAAATATGGTTCAAGTCGGTGGCGGATATCGAGCAGATGACCGGCGAGGAATTCCTGTCCGGCCTGCCGAACTCCGCGCAGCTCAAAGCCAAGACCGCGGACAAGCTCTGGCCGGTGGCAAAATCCGATTACGACACCGGCTGCGCCAAACAGGCGACCGAGGTTAAGTAACGGCGCGCAGGTCAGTGCGTCGGCGCAAAGCCCGGCAGCGCTGCCTTGATCTGGCGCAGCCCGGCATTGACGCGGATGTCGAGCAGCGCCTTGCCGTAATCGGCGGTCGCGCGCGTCGGATCGCCGGAATGTCCGGTCGATTCCGAACGGCCCGGGATCGCCGCGAGCCGCGCCAGATCGACGCCCTGCGGATGCACGGCGAGCAACTCCGAAGTATCGATCAGGCCGGCATGGCTGCCGATGGTCGCATCGGTCTCGCCTTTGTCGTGCAGATATTTGTTCTGCGCCGCGTCGTCATAATAATCCGACACGTTGAGCACCTTGACCTGCCCGGCCCATTCGCGGCCGAGCTTGGCGGCGACCGCGGCCTGCGACGCCTGGCTGCCGCCGTGGTCGCCGATAAAGCAGATGGTCGTAAAGCCCGCCGACTTCAGGCTGCGCGCAATGCCTTCGAGCATCTGGGCGTAAACCGGTTCGGGAACGCCGAGCGTGCCGGGATAAAGCATGTTGCCGGTCGGCGGCTGGTAATCGCCCTCCGGCACGTAAGCCACCACCGGCGCCACCAAAGTGCGGCCGAGTTCGCGCGCCATGCGGTTGGCGTTTTGATGGACGATGTAATCGTGCTTGCCGAGCACCATGTGCGGGCCGTTCTGCTCGATCCCGCCCGACGGCACGATCGCCACGGTGTAGCCGCGCTCGATGGCGCTGCGCACTTCGACCCAGGTCATGTCGGCCATATCGACAGTGTCGGGCATCGGCGCGGTCAGCGTGTTTTGCGGGAAGGCGACCGCCAGCACGGCGATGGCGAGACCGGCGAAGGCAATCGTCCGCCATATCGCTCGCCGCGAGGGCGACTTGCCGCGGCCTGCCGTTTCGAAGCTATCCATGACGTGCTTTCCGAATTCGATGGGCGCGCGGCTTTAAAAGCCCGCCAACGCCGCGACGGAAAGCATTTTGACCCGGTTGAGTTTCCGCAATGTTAAGCAGCGCCCGGCCCCGGCGGGCGGCCGCCCCCGTTTGAGGGGGCGGCTGAGGCACACCGAATTACCGGCTCAATTGCCGATCGACAGCCCGAGCGTCTTGACCATGGTGCCCCACTTCGTCACTTCGGCCTTGAACATGGTTTCGGCCTGGGCCTGCGATCCGCTGAGCGGTTCGAAGCCGATGGCGGTGAGCTTCTTCTGCAGCGCCGGATCCTTCATGACGTCTTCGATCGCCGCGTTGAGCTTGCCGACGATCTCCGGGCTGGTCTTGGCCGGCGCAAAGACCCCGACCCACGACGAGGCTTCGAATGGATAACCGGCCTCCGCGTAGGTCGGCACGTTCGGCACCACCGAGATCCGTTTGGCGCTGGCGACGCCGAGACCCTTCAACTTGCCGCCGGCGATCTGCGCCGCGGCGCCGCCGCCGAGCGTGGTCGCCCAGAGATCGATCTGATTGCCCATGACCGCGTTCATGGCCGGCGCGCCGCCCTTGAACGGCACGTGCACCGCCTGGATCTTGGCGTGCACCTTGAAGAAATATTCGGCCGCGATGTGCGAGCCGCTGCCGACGCCGGCGGTGCCGAAATTGATGCTCTTGCCCTTCGCCGCCTTGAGAAACTCTGCAAGATTCTTGGCCGGATTGCTCTCGCTGGTGACAAAGGATTCCGGGCTCGAGGCGACAATCGCGATGGCCTTGAGGTCGGTCGCGGCAAAGCCCTTGTTGGGCGTCAAAGTCTCGTTGATCGCCAGAGCGGTGGTGGTGACCAGCACGGTGTAGCCGTCGGGCGCAGCGCGCGCGACCGCCGCCGCGGCAATGTTGCCGCCGGCGCCGCCGCGGTTTTCGACGATGACGTTGCGGCCGAGTTTGGCGCTGACGCCTTGGGCGACGAAGCGCGCCACCGTGTCGGCGACGCCGCCCGGCGCGAACGCGACCAGGAAGGTGATGTCGCGCGCCGGATAGGCCTGCGCGTTGGCCGATGCAGCGCTCAGCACTTGACCGGCAAGGATGCCGCCGGCGATCGCGGATACAGCGGCGACTTTGATGAAATTCGGCATTTCGTTTCCCCCGTTTGCGCCCGTTTGTTGGTTTGGCGGCGCTTGAGGGTCAATTGTTCCATTCCGGCCGCCGAATGACAAGGCAAGCCTCCGCGGACCGCGCAGGGTGCAGCGTTCGCGGTGCTAAAAGGCGATTTCGCGCGCGGCGGACCCTTACATGCTTAATCGACATATTTATCGGAACTTTAGTCGATGCCGGGCATTGCCTCCCGCAGATACATAAGAGGGATGCAAACATGCTGAAGCTCGTTACATTCGCCACCGTTTCCGCCTTGGCTCTGGCAATGACCGTCGCGCCGATGCCGGCGCAGGCGGAAAATGGCCGCAACGGCGCCGCGGCGGCCGGCGCCATCGGCGGTCTCGCTGTCGGCGCGATCGTCGGTTCGCAGATGAACCGCGATAATGACGGCTACCGTGAACATCGCTATCGCGCCCGTTATCGCGACTGTCACATGGAGCGCCGTGAGTTCGAGGACCGCTACGGCAACATTCACATCCGCCGCGTGCGCGTCTGCGACTGATCGTTCAAACTTCTAAACGTCGAGCCCGCGGTGCCTTTGCGCCGCGGGCTTTGCGTTGCGTGATCGGTCAAAGTCGGCGCAATTCGTTCATCGTTCGTGCACCCTGCCCGCAGCCGCGCGGGAACGACGCCAACCTTCATCGCTTGGTGTCGGACCCATCGACCCGGCTCTCACAGCCGGCGCGCAATCAGGCACCTGGCGGAGAACATCATGCGTAAGATTCTTTTGGTTGCGGCCCTCGCCGCCTTGGTTGGCGGCGGCGCTGCGACGGCATCCGCTCAAGGCCGCAGCGGCGGACATAGCAATGGCAATGCCGGCGGAAATTCTGCTTCCTACACGTCCGGTTCGCGCGGCCTCGATCGGGCCGACGTGAGGGCCGGCAAACATGGCGCCAAAGGCCGCGCCAAGGCCCGCAGCCACGGCGCCAATGCGCTCGGCTTCTGCCCTCCCGGCCAGGCGAAAAAGTCCGGCAACGGCAGCCGCTTTCAGTGCTGACGCATCAGCCCGTGCGCTAGCTCATCGCCACATCGGTGAGCCGCATCTGCACGCGCTCCTCGCCCTGCCAGCGGTCGACGGCGAGATGACCCGCCGCATGCATATTGCGGCCGCGATTGTCGATCAGCGCGCGGCCTAGCGGCGTGCCGGCGACGCGGAAGGCAATGGCGTTGACGAACTTGCCGTCGCCGGATCTGAAACGCGCGCGAATGTGGTTCTCGCCGACCGGGTCCGCATAAGCCAATGTATGCGCCGGCAACGCCAGCATCGGCTCCGGATTGCCGGCGCCGAAGGGCCCGGCGCGCGCCAGCATTTCGACCAGCGCCAGATTGACGCCGCCGGCGCTGACCGCGCCGTCGATCAGCAGCGCGGTTTCCCGCCGCGCGATTTCGACCGAAGGCGCCAGCGTCGCTTCGAGAAACGCGCGGAACGCGGCGAGCGCGCCTTTCGGCAGCGTGACGCCGGCCGCCATGGCGTGGCCGCCGCCCTTGAGCAGCAGCTTGTCGTGCACCGCCTGGCGCACGGCGCGGCCGAGATCGACGCCGGCGATCGAACGGCCCGATCCGGTGCCGATGCCGCCCGGCTCCAGCGCAATGGCAAAGGCCGGACGGCCGTAGCGTTCCTTCAGCCGCGCCGCCACCAGACCGACCACGCCGGGATGCCAGCCTTCGGCGGCGGTGACGACGACGGCGCCCTTCTCTTCCAGGCCGAGCGCGGCCAAGGCTTCGGCTTCGGCCTGCGCCACGGTGGCGACCTCGATCTGCCGGCGTTCGCTGTTCAGGCGGTCGAGTTCGGCGGCAATGCGCCCGGCCTCGATCGGATCTTCCTCCAGCAGAAGCCTTGCGCCCAAGCCGGCATTGCCGATGCGGCCGCCGGCATTGATGCGCGGCCCGAGCAGAAAGCCGAGATGCCAGGATTCCGGCGGACCGGACAGGCGCGCCGCGTCCATCAGCGCGGTCAGCCCGACGCTGTCGCGGCGGCGCAGCGCGATCAGCCCCTTGGCGACGAAGGCGCGGTTGAGGCCTTTGAGCGGCACCACGTCGGCGACGGTGCCGAGCGCCACCAGATGCAGCAGCGACAACAGCTCGGGTTCGGCGCGCGCGGCGTTCCAGAAATCGCGCTGGCGCAATTCGCGGCTCAACGCCACCAGCGTGACGAACACCAGTCCGACGGCGGCGAGATGACCTAGGCCCGACAGATCGTCGGCGCGGTTGGGATTGACGATGGCCACCGCCGGCGGCAGTTGCTCGTCGGCCTGGTGATGATCGATCACCACGGTATCGAGGCCGAGCTTCTTGGCCTCGGCCAGCGGCTCAAGGCTGGTGGTGCCGCAATCGACCGTGATCAGCAGCTTGACGCCGCGTTCGGCGAACGAGCGGATGGCGTCGACGTTCGGGTCCGTAGCCTTCGAAGATGCGGTCGGGGATATGCACGATCGGGTCGAGCCCGCAGCGGCGCAGATAGAAGGCGAGCAAGGCCGACGCCGTCGCGCCATCGACATCGTAGTCGCCGAAGATGGCGACGCTCTCGTTGCGCACGATGGCGTGGGCGATGCGCGCCGAAGCCGCCTGCATTTCGGTCAGAGTGTGCGGATCGGGCAGCAGCCGCTTGATGGTCGGATCGAGATAGGCTTCGGCCTCGTCGGCTTCCACGCCCCTGCCCGCCAGCACGCGGGCCAGCAATTCCGGCAGGCCGAGCCGTTGCGCGATGGTCAGCGCGCGCGCATTGCCGCGCTCGTCGAGACGGTCGCGCCAGGCGCGCCCGGTCGCGGACTTCTCGACGCCGAGGAAGAAGCGTTCTTTGTCGTTGAGCGCCGCTGCCGGCAAAACCGCCATAGCCATAAGCCTCGCTGGCGAGCCGCGCCGCCCGCCGGGAATACAATGTCAGAATGGCTTAGATGGTGACGCAAAGCCACGCCACCAAGCCAGGCGTCAACCGGCGATTTCGGCGTGAATCCGCAGCAAATCGGGGATGGTCGCCGGATCGCGCCGGCCAAAGCCGCATTCAGTCGCAACCGAAAAACCTTTGACCTGCTTTTCGGCCGCAGCGACCCGGCGGCGCGTCCCGGCGACGCCATCGGTGTAGTGCACCAGCCCCAGCGACAATTCGGTTTCGGGGCGAAGCCGCAACCCGGACAGCGGCGTGAAGTAGGCGTCGTCGGCGCGGTCGCGCGGCACCGGCATGTGGATGAGGTTGATCGGCCGCTTGATGTCGGCCGACAGGCGGTTGGCGACATCGACCATGTCGGCCATATCGGTCGGCTCGATGACATGCTTATGGTTGGAATCGCCGTAACAAAAATGGAACAGCAACTCGATGTCGGCCGGCACCCGCTCGGCGAGATCGGTCAGGATTGCCGAGAAGTTGGTGAGCATCTCGCCGCGATTTTTGCCGTAGGCATTCGGCTCGTTGCGCTGCAAACGCGCAAACACCGCCGAAGCGACGTCGAACTGGATCGCGATCTGATCGTGCGGCAGGCTGGCCGCGATCTTGTCGATCTCGCGCTTGAGCGCCTGATTGAACACCGGGTCGAGCGCCCGATGCAGATCGTCCTGAAGGAACAGCCAGATCACCGAATGCGCCGGCACCAAATCGATCTGAAAGCGCACGTCCGGCGCGATCTTGCCGGCGCGTTTGAGCGCGGCGAATTCGGCGTAAGACTGTTTCGCCACGTCGGCATAAAAAAGATTGTCGAATGAGACGTCGGCTGCGCTCTTGCCTGGCTTGAGCCGATAGCGAATGCGGGCGGTGCCGGTGGCGTGGATTCGAAACAACTCGTCCGATTTCTCCAGTGCCGGATTGTTGGCAAAGGCCGGTTCGAGCCAGGTAATCCAATCGCCGCGGTCGCCCGTTTCGCCGTCCGGAATGCGCTTGAGGCGATCGCCAAGCGCCGCGCTCACGGTCGCAAACACATCCCGCGCGCTGGCGAGCGGCACGCTGCCGACAAGATGGACATGCCGCATGGACAATTCCCGATACCAAATGCGCGGTAAGGTCCGCCGCTAATCGAGAAAAAACTTCTCGAGCTGGCGATGTTCGGCGATGACCCGGCGCACGGTGCCGGTGGCCGAACGCATCACCACGGTTTCGGTCTCGATCATGTCCTTGCCGAACTTGACGCCCGCCAGCATGGCCCCGGTGGTGACGCCGGTGGCGGCGAACAGGCAGTCGCCCCGCACCATGTCCTCGATCTCGTATTTCTTCTTGGCGTCCTTGATGCCCATATTCTTGATGCGCTCGCGCAAGGCTTCGGTGTCGATGATCAGCCGCGTCTGCATCTGGCCGCCGATGCAGCGCAGCGCCGCCGCCGACAGCACGCCTTCCGGCGCGCCGCCGCTGCCGAGATAGATATCGATGCCGGTCTTCGGCTCGGCGCAATGGATCACGCCGGCGACGTCGCCGTCGCTGATCAGGCTCACGGCGGCCCCGAGCTTGCGGATCGCCGCGATCTTGTCGGCGTGGCGCGGCCGGTCGAGCAGGATGGCCGTGATTTCCGACGGCTTGACGCCCTTGGCCTTGGCCAGGCTGATGATGTTGTCTTCCGCCGAGGCGTCGAGATCGATGGTGCCCTTCGGATAGCCGGGGCCGATCGCGATCTTGTCCATGTAGCAGTCGGGCGCGTGCAGCAGCGTGCCGCCGTCGGCCATGGCGATGGTGGCGATCGCGCCGGGCATGTTCTTGGCGCACAAGGTCGTGCCTTCGAGCGGATCGACCGCAATGTCGACCTTGGGGCCGTGCTTGTTGCCGACCTTCTCGCCGATGAACAGCATCGGCGCCTCGTCGATCTCGCCCTCGCCGATCACCACGGTGCCGTCGATCGGCAGCTTGTTGAGCTCGCGGCGCATGGCGTCGACCGCCGCCTGGTCGGAGGCCTTGTCCAGGCCGCGCCCGCGCAGCCGCGCGGCCGACACCGCAGCGCGCTCGGTGACGCGCACGATCTCGAGGGTGAGAATGCGCTCCAGCAGCAGTTCGGGCTGGACGGTAATCGAAGCCATCGTGACGTTCCTCTCACAAAAACCGGCGTTGTTTTCGTCATCCGACTGACGCCGGTTCAGCCCTTGCGCATTGCGCCAAGTCAATTCTTCTCGATCCGGATGACTTGCGGCCGGCCAGAGATGACCTTATCGCGGCCCACCGCGGCAAGGGCCTTTCTAACAGCATCTTCGCTGGTGGCGTAGGTAATGAGAATAACGGGGACCGAGCCGTTTTTGGCCTCGGCGGCGGCGCCTTTGGTGTGGCGCTGCACAATCGATTCCAGCGATATTTCCTGCTCCGCCAGCCTGGTGGCGATGGTTGCGGCCGTTCCGGGCTTATCGCGCGCCTGCAGCCTGATGTAATAGCCGCCCTCGTGGCGCTGCATCGGCGCCTTGCGCACGCTGGTCAAGAGCGCCGCCGGCCGCCCGAACGGCGTGACACGCAAGCCCCCGAGCGATGTCGGCAATGTCGGACAGCACCGCCGAGGCGGTGGCGGCGCCGCCGGCGCCGGGCCCGACCAGCGTCAGCGGATTGATGCCCTCGGCATCGACGGTGACGGCATTGGTCACGCCCATCACCTGGGCGATGGCGGAATCCTTGCGCACCATGGTCGGGTGCACGCGTTGCTCGATGCCTTGCGGCGTCCTGACCGCGACGCCGAGCAGCTTGACGCGGTAGCCGAGTTCGTCGGCGGCAATCAGATCGGCCGAGGCAATCGAGGAAATGCCTTCGACGTAAATCGCGCTTTCGTCGACCTTGGTGCCGAACGCGAGGCTGGCCAGGATCGCAAGCTTCTGCGCGGTGTCGTGGCCTTCGATATCGAAGGTCGGATCGGCCTCGGCGTAGCCGAGCCGCTGCGCCTCCTTGAGACAGTCGGCGAAGGGCAGCTTGTCCTGCTCCATCCGGGTCAGGATGTAATTGCAGGTGCCGTTGAGAATGCCGTAGATGCGCTCGACCTGATTGCCCGCCAGTCCGTCGCGCAAGGTCTTCACGATCGGAATGGCGGCGCCGACCGCGGCTTCGAAATTCAGCGCGACGTTATGCTTCTCGGCCAATGCCGCCAGCTTGACGCCGTGCTTGGCCAGCAGCGCCTTGTTGGCGGTGACCACCGATTTGCCGGAGGCAAGCGCCGCCTCGACCGCGGCCTTGGCCGGATCGCCGGCGCCGCCGATCAGTTCGACGAACGACGTCGATGCCGGGCGTCGCCGGCCAGCGCGACCGGATCGCTGAACCATTTCATCTTCTTGAGATCGACGCCCGCGATCCTTGGCCTTGGAGCGCGCGCAGACCGCGACGATTTCGATTGGCCGCCCGCAACGCGCGGCCAGCGCCTCTTTCTGCTGCGCAATTTGGGAAACCAAGGCGGCGCCGACCGTGCCCAATCCGGCTATGCCGACTTTTAGAGATGGAGCCATGGATCAGCGCCGGGTCGCGAGCGGAACGACGTTGTGAAGCTGATCCGGCGCGGTGTCGAGGAAGCGGCGGACATTGCGCGCGGCCTGGCGGATGCGCTGCTCGTTCTCCACCAGCGCGATGCGCACATAGCCTTCGCCATATTCGCCGAAGCCGATGCCGGGCGAGACCGCGATGTCGGCCTTCTCGACCAAAAGCTTGGAGAACTCCACGCTGCCGAGCGTCTTGAACGGCTCGGGAATCGGCGACCAGGCAAACATCGAGGCGCGCGGGCTCGGCACATGCCAGCCGGCGCGGCCGAAGCTTTCCACCAGCACGTCGCGGCGCTTCTTGTAGACCTCGCGCATTTCCTTGATGCAGTCGTCGGGACCGTTGAGCGCGGCGGTGGCCGCGACCTGGATCGGCGTGAAGGCGCCGTAGTCGAGATACGACTTCACCCGGCCGAGCGCCGCGATCACCCGCTCATTGCCGACCGCAAAGCCGATGCGCCAGCCCGGCATCGAATAGGTCTTCGACATCGAGGTGAACTCGACCGCGATGTCGTTGGCGCCCGGCACCTGCAACAGCGACGGCGGCGGATTGTCGTCGAAATAGACTTCGGCGTAAGCCAGATCCGACAGCACCAGCAGGCTGTGCTTCTTCGCAAAGGCGACGAGATCTTTATAGAAATCGAGCGTCGCCACATAAGCGGTCGGGTTGGCCGGATAGCAGACCACCAGCACTTGCGGCTTGGGGATCGAATGGATGATCGCCCGCTCCAGCGTGTGGAAGAAATTCGGCGTCGGTTCCGACGGCACCGAGCGGATGGCGCCGCCCGCCATCAGGAAGCCGAAGGCGTGGATCGGATAGCTCGGGTTTGGCACCAGCACGACATCGCCCGGCGCGGTGATCGCCTGCGCGACGTTGGCGAAGCCTTCCTTGGAGCCGAGCGTGGTGACGACCTGGGTGTCGGGATTGAGCTTCACGCCGAAGCGGCGGTCGTAATAGGCCGCCTGGGCGCGGCGCAGGCCGGCGATGCCGCGCGAGGCCGAATAGCGGTCGGTGCGCGGCTTGCCCAGCGTCTCCTTCATCTTCTCGATGACGTGCGCCGGCGCCGGCAAATCCGGATTGCCCATGCCGAGGTCGATAATGTCGGCGCCGCCGTTGCGGGCTTTTGCCTTGGCCTTGTTCACTTCCTCGAACACGTAAGGCGGCAAACGGCGGATGCGGTAGAATTCGTCCATCGGTCAGACTTTCAGGTCGGATTGGCTCTGCGTCACGCAACACGATGCGCCGGCTGCCCTTTCCAGCCCGCAGGCGTTACCCCGGCTGGCTTTTATCACGGGTTGGTCTTTGCGCCAGTCGTTTTGGCACCAGAAGGGTCGGCCGCCGCGGTCGGAACCAGCTTTATCGGGCCGGGTTTCTTGGGCCCGGGCTTCTTCTTGACCGCCGCGGGCTTGGCTACCGGTTTGGCTACGGGCTTGGCTTTTGCCGCCGGCGCCGACTTTTTGTCGGCACCACCCTGGGCGTCCTGGAGGTCCTGGGCGGCGGCGGCCTTTTCCGCGGCCTCCTGGCTGTCGCGGGCCGCCTTCAGGTCTTTTTCCAGTCTGTCCTGGTCCTCTTCGCTCATGGGCTGGGTGTCGCGCGGCGGCGGCATGTCGTGCACCGCCGGATATCGGTAGGGCGCCGCCGGCCGCGCCGGGGCGCCTTCCGGCAGACCGCCCATTCCCGTCGGCAAACTATCGCTCAACGGCCCGGCCGCGCAGCCGGCGAGCGCCAGCCCCAAGGCCGCGGCCAGGGCCATCGTTGCCACTATCGAGCGTTGCAGCAGGCGCGCCATGTCGCGAAAAACCTGTCGATTGGACCGGAAACGAATGCAAACTCAATGAATTATAGCCTAACTCGGGTATCGGGCTAATATGGCACCAGCAAGGTTAAATTTCACAAAATCGATGGGCATGAGACCGCATTCGGTGCGAAACCATGCGATGAAACGCGCCTTGCAGTAGGAAGCCGTCCGCGCCACTTCTGGTGGTGGGGACCGACGGATTGCGGATGGAAAAGCCCACCAGCGAACCGGCCAAAGAGCCGGCCAAGGAAACGGCCAAAGAAGCGCCAAAGGAACCGGCGACGCTCTCCTCCGTCAACGTCGAGGCGTTCGCGCACAATCTCGCGCGCATGATCGAGGAAGGCGGCAAGGCGCTCGCGGCCTATATGAAGCCGCGCGAGGAAGGCAAATTAAAAGGCGACCAGGCCGAGGCCGTCACCGACGTGGTCAAGACCGTCGGTCAGGTCGCCGAATACTGGCTGTCCGATCCGCAACGCGCCGTCGCGTTGCAGGCGAGCCTCGGGCGCGCCTATCTCGATCTGTGGGCCGGCGCGGTCAAGCGCATGGCCGGCGAAGCGGCGCCGCCTTCGGCCGCGCCCGATGCCAAAGACAAGCGCTTCGCCGATCCGGAATGGTCGCAGAATCAATTCTTCGATTTCCTCAAGCAGGCCTATCTCCTGACCGCGCAATGGGGCGAGCGGCTGGTGACCGATGCCTCAGGCGTCGACGAGCACACCCGGGCGAAGGCCGCGTTCTACGTCAAGCAGATCACCAACGCGATCTCGCCGTCGAATTTCGTGCTGACCAATCCGGAACTGCTGCGCGAGACGCTGGCCTCGAACGCCGACAATCTGGTGCGCGGCATGCATCAGCTCACCGAGGACATCAAAGCCGGCCAGGGCAATCTCAAGATCATGCAGTCCGATCCGTCGCGCTTCGAGGTCGGACGCAATCTCGCATTGACGCCCGGCAAGGTGATCTTTCAGAACGAGTTGATGCAGCTCATCCAATATGAGCCGACCACGCCGGACGTGCTCAAGGTGCCGCTGCTGATCGTGCCGCCCTGGATCAACAAGTTCTACATTCTCGATCTGACGCCGGAGAAATCCTTCATCAAGTGGTGCGTCGATCAGGGCCTCACCGTGTTCGTGATTTCATGGGTCAACCCGGACGCGCGGCTCGCGGCCAAGGGCTTCGACGAATACATGAGCGAAGGCCCGCTCGCCGCGCTCGACGCCATCGAGCAAGCGACCGGCGAAAAGAAAGTCCACGCCATCGGCTATTGCGTCGGCGGCACTTTGCTGGCGATCACGCTGGCCTATCTGGCGGCGAAGAAAAAGAGCCGCGTGCTGACCGCCACCATGTTCGCCGCCCAGGTCGATTTCACCCACTCCGGCGATCTCAAGGTGTTCGTCGACGAAGAGCGCATCCAGCAGCTCGAAGCGCACATGAAGGAACAGGGCTACCTCGAAGCCTCGAGCATGGCAACGACGTTCAACATGCTGCGTTCCAACGACCTGGTCTGGCCCTACGTCATCAACAACTACATGAAGGGCAAGAAGCCGGTCCCCTTCGACATTCTCTACTGGAATTCCGACGCCACGCGCATGCCGGCGGCCAATCATTCGTTCTATCTGCGCAATTGCTATCTCAACAACAAGCTCAGCCAAGGCGAGATGACGGTCGGCGGCGTCATGCTCGATTTGAAGAAGGTGAAAATCCCGGTCTACAATCTCGCCACCCGCGAAGACCACATCGCGCCGGCAAAATCGGTGCTGGAAGGCTCAAAATATTTCGGCGGCCCGGTGAAATTCGTGATTGCCGGCTCCGGCCATATTGCCGGCGTGATCAATCCGCCAGCGGCCAAGCCGAAATACCAGTATTGGACCGGCGCGGCGCCGAGCGGCTCCGACGTCGCCCATTGGATGTCGAGCGCGCAGGAACATCCGGGCTCCTGGTGGCCGGACTGGCTCGCATGGCTCAAGAGCCACGGCGCCAAGACCGTGCCGGCGCGCCAGATCGGCGGCGGCACGCTTAAGCCGATCGAGGATGCGCCGGGATCTTACGTCAAAGTGCGAAATTGGGACTAAGCCCGGCCGCCCGACTAACTCAGCTTCACCAATTTATCGCTGGGCTCGCGGTCGAGATAGATTTCGACCAGCGTGGTGGTGAAGGGCGACATGAATCCGCGGCTGTCCTCCCAATTCATCAGCCCCGATAGATCGAGCCAGGCGTCCCATTCGCTACGCGATGTGACCGGCCCCGACCTGATCGTCCGGCTCCATCTGAAAACTTTCATATTCGACATATTCCGACCCAGACGTCGCCAGCACGCTGAGCCAGAGCGTCTTGGTCTGCGTGAAGCGATCGAGATCGACCAGGAAGCAACGGAAACTGGAATCCTTGCTGTAGACCTCGACGTTTTTGTCGAACTCGGGAACGCGCGTCGTCGGGTCGTCGCGATCGGTGAAAAGCTGCAGATTATAATCGCTGATCGGGTCGCGCCGTTCGTCGAACACGCGCACGATGAATTGCTGCCAGCGTCCCTTGGTGGTCTTGGCGATGCGGCCGGGCGCATCGGCCGCCTTCAGCCAGGCGGCGAAAGATTTGGCGTCGTCGACGTCGAGCGCGTCGCGCACCAGCTCGACCAGTTCATCGGTCGGATCGTTCAGGATGGTGCCATGATTGACGCCGTCGATAAGATGCACCGGGATGTTGGCATTCTTCCAGGTGTCGAGGCGCCAGCGCGATACGTTCCGCTTGAGATCGCGGGGATTGAGGACCGACTGGTTTTTGGTCAAGTCGAGCACGATCTTGCGGACATTGAAGCCGGCGCCGGCCTGCCGCACGGTGCCGTCGCTGCCCGGCGAATTCACGAAACTTTCCAGCCCGCCATAGCCGTCGGTGCCGCAGAAAATATGCACGTAAGGCGTTCCGTCGGTGGTGCCGTAATAGACCGTGTCGTCGAGCATATCGATCTCGGCCAGCGCCCAAGTGAACGGGCTTGCGAGCTCAAGCCCATCCAGGATCTTGTCGCCGGCGGCCAGGAAGTCGGGCCCGAGATGCTTGCTGCCCTTGAACACCGCGCCGATCCAACTGCGGCCCTTCTTGGCAAGCGGCGAACCGAAAGTCGCCGGCGCAATCCCAATCAGATGTTTGAGGCGGCTGCGGCGCGCCGGATAGGTGGTGAGCCAGGACCGGATCACCAGCATGCCGGTCGAATGCACGATGGCGTCGAAATCTTCGTCGTTGTTAAGGCCCTTGCGGGTGCTCAATGCAAAGTCGAACCCTTCCGCAAGATCCTTGATCGTGACCTCGTTGGTCAGCGAGACGTAATCGCAAATGGAGATCTGCTCGGTGCGCTTGTAGCGGTCCTTGAGCCGATCGCGCCAAGTCGCGAAGGATTTGCCCTTGTCGGAGTAGCCATAAATCATGACCAGCGTATTCGGCATCGTGCCCTCCCCGCTCACCAATTGGCGAGAGGGTAGCGCATGCCGAATATACACGCAAAGGTCGAAGCGCCGTCACGACGCCAGCTTCACCGGCACCTTGAGATAATGCACGCCGTCGACATCGGCCGGCGGGAAATGGCCGGCGCGGATGTTGACCTGGATCGACGGCAGCAGCAGCAACGGCGCCGCCAGCTTGGCGTCGCGCGCGGTGCGCATGGCGACGAATTCGTCCTCGCTGACGCCCTCGTGCACGTGCACGTTGCGCGCCCTCTCCTCGCCGACCGTGGTCTCCCAGGCATAAGCGTCGCGCCCGGGCGCCTTGTAGTCGTGGCACATGAACAGCCGCGTTTCGGCCGGCAGCGACAGAATGCGCTGGATCGAGCGGTAGAGCGCGCGCGCATCGCCGCCGGGGAAATCGGCGCGCGCGGTGCCGTAGTCGGGCATGAACATGGTGTCGCCGACGAACACCGCGTCGCCGATCTTGTAGGAGACGCAGGCCGGCGTGTGGCCGGGCGTGTAGATCACCTCGCGCGTCGATGCTGCCGATCTTGAAGTGCTCGCCGTCCTTGAACAGGTGGTCGAACTCCGAGCCGTCGCCCGAGACGTCGACGGCGTTGAACACCGGACGGAAGATGCGCTGCACGTCGCGGATGTGCTCGCCGATCGACGACCTTGGCGCCGGTCTTGAGCTTGATATAGGGCGCGCCCGACAGATGATCGGCATGGGCGTGGGTCTCCAGCACCTGGCCGATCTTGACGCCGAGCTTTGCGGCTTCGGCCAGAATGGCGTCGGCCGACGCGACGTTGGCCTTGCCGCTGCGGAAGTCGTAGTCGAGCACCGGGTCGATCACCGCGCCGTCCATGGTCGCGGCGTCCCACACCAGATAGCTCACGGTATTGGTGGGCTCGTCGAAAAACGCCTGGATCTTCGGCTGATTTGCGGGCTTGTTGGCTGCGGACATGGCGCGCTCCCGACCTTTATCGGCGCATCGGACTTGACTTATATATTAGCACTTCCTAATTTAGCAATGTCTAATTTATGGAGCATCCGATGTCCGCAAGCGACCGCCCGGCGCGCCAAGCCGGCCGATAGCGGCATGGCCGAGCTCGAGCGCAAGGCGGGCGAAGCCGCCGCAGCTGCTTGAAACTGCTCGCCAACGAGAACCGGCTGCTTGATCCTGTGCCGGCTGGCGCTGGCGGGCGAAATGTCGGTCAACGATCTGGCCGAAGCGGTCGACTTGAGCCAGTCGGCGCTGTCGCAGCATCTCGCCAAGATGCGCGACGACGGCCTGCTCGCCACCCGGCGCGAGGCGCAGACCGTGTTCTACCGCATCGCCGATCCGAACGCGGCGCGCCTGCTCGCGCTGCTCAAGAGCATCTACTGCCCGTAAAGCCCAAGCCACTACACCAACATCAAACGATCTGACAGGAACCGATGCCATGAAGACCGTTACCCCCGAGCGCGCCGCCGAACTCGTCAAGTCCGGCGCCGTGCTGATCGACATCCGCGAGACGGCCGAGCATGCCGGCGAGAATATCCCCGGCGCGCGCCATCACGCGCTGTCGCAGATCGACGCCAAGCATCCGGTGCGCGCCGGCGACACGGTGCTGATCTTCCACTGCAAGTCGGGCGCGCGCACCAACATGAACGCGCAGAGGCTGGCGGCGCTCGGCCGGTCAATGCGAGGTCTACCTCCTCGGCGGCGGCATCGAGGCATGGAAGCGCGCCGGCCTGCCGACCTCGGCAAAGCGGGCGCGCCAGCGGCAAGGCCGCGACCGCACGCCGTCCGGGCGGGCTCATCAATCGCATTGCGGCGCTGTTCCGCTGAGCCCGCATCGCGACGATCGTCCGAGGCGGCCATGCTGATCCTGCACGATCTGTTGGCGGTCGCCTCCGGCAGCCTGGTCGGCTTCACGCTCGGCCTGGTCGGCGGCGGCGGCTCGATCATGGCGGTGCCGCTGCTGGTCTATGTGGTGGGCGTACCCTCGCCGCATGTCGCCATCGGCACCAGCGCGATCGCGGTCGCGGTCAGCGCCGCGACCAATCTCGCCGGCCACGCCCGCGCGCGCACGGTGAAATGGCCCTGCGCGCTGGTGTTCGCGTTGTCCGGCATTGCCGGCGCCGCCGGCGGCGCGCAGCTCGGCAAGATGGTCGACGGCGGCCGGCTGCTGACCTTGTTCGGCGTGCTGATGATCGTGGTCGGCATCGCGATGTTGCGGCCGCGCAAGTCCGGCGGCAATGCCGGATGTGAAACTCACGCGCGAAAGCATGAAGCGGCTGCTGCCGCTGCTGATCGGCATCGGCTTTGCGGTCGGCGCGCTGTCGGGCTTCTTCGGCATCGGCGGCGGCTTCCTGATCGTGCCCGGCCTGATCGGCGCGACCGCCATGCCGCTGATCAATGCCATCGGCTCGTCGCTGGTCTCGGTCACCGCCTTCGGGCTGACCACCGCGGCCAGCTATGCCTGGTCCGGCCTGATCGACTGGCCGCTCGCCGGCCTGTTCATCCTCGGCGGCGCGCTCGGCGGATTGCTCGGCACCCGGCTCGCCCATCATCTGACCGGCTACAAGCATGCGCTCACCTTGACGTTTTCCGGCATCGTGATCGCGGTCGGGCTTTACGTCATCGCCAAATCGATTTGGGCATAATGACGGCTTGTTGATTGCGCCCCGGCGACGCTGCGTCCCCATAAGTGTGCCGCCGCTGGCAACTCAAATGACGGGGATGGCGATGTCCAGGGAACTGATGTGGCTGACGCTGACGGTCATCCTGACCGGGTTGTTGTGGGTTCCCTACGTTCTCGACCGCTGCATGGTGCGCGGCCTGATGGGCGCCATGGCCAATCCGTCGCGCAACGACAAGCCGCAATCGCCCTGGGCGCAGCGGCTCTATTTCGCCCATACCAATGCGGTCGAAAACCTGGTGGTGTTCGCGACATTGGTGCTGATCCTCGACAGCATGGGCCATTCGACCGAGAGCACGGCGATTGCCTGCGCGGTCTATTTCTGGGCGCGGCTGGCGCACGTCATCGTCTATGCGCTCGGCATTCCGGTGTTGCGCACGCTGGCCTTCACGGTCGGCTTCCTGGCGCAGGTCGTGCTGGCGATAGCGGTGTTCGGGAAGCTGTAGCCTAAGCCGCCGGCACCGCCCGCTCCGCGATCGCGCGCAGATCGAGACCGCGCGGCAGCGTGCCGAAGGCAGAGCCGGCGTCGCCGCCGAGCCGCGACGCGCAGAACGCATCCGCCACCGCCGGCGGCGCATGCTTGATCAGCAGCGCGGCCTGCAGCGCCAGCACCAGATCGCGCATCAGCACGCGGGCCTGCGACTCGTCGTTGCGGTCGGCCGCGCTCAAACGCTGTTGCAGACGATCGCCGAAGGCTTTCAGCCGCGCGTCGCCGGCATCCGCGAGTTCATGGCGCAGG
The DNA here is from genome assembly GCA_963825015.1 of uncultured Alphaproteobacteria bacterium. Classification (GTDB taxonomy): domain Bacteria; phylum Pseudomonadota; class Alphaproteobacteria; order Rhizobiales; family Xanthobacteraceae; genus Pseudolabrys. The sequence continues at coordinate 216,382 of CAWGRN010000018.1, forward strand.
ACTTCGCCGGCATTCGGCGTGCGCTCGATGGCGCGCAGCACGTCGAGGCACATGACGTTGCCGGAGCCTTCCCAGATCGAATTGACCGGCGCCTCGCGGTAGAGCCGCGGCATGATGCTTTCTTCGATGTAGCCGGAGCCGCCCAGCACCTCCATCGCCTCGTAGGTGACATAGGGCGTGCGCTTGCAGATCCAGAATTTCGCCGCCGGCGTCACCACGCGGCGGAACACCTGCGCGGTCTCGTCGCTCTCGTCATAGGCGCGCGCCAGCCGCATGGTCAGCACGGTCGCGGCTTCCGATTCCAGCGCCAGATCGGCGAGCACATTGGTCATCAGCGGCTGGTCGATCAGCTTCTTCTGGAACGCGGTGCGATGGCGCGCGTGATGCACCGCCTGCGCCACCGCCTGCCGCATCAGCGACGACGAGCCGATGGCGCAGTCGAGCCGCGTGTAGCCGGCCATCTCGATGATGGTCGGAATGCCGCGGCCGTCCTCGCCGATCAATTGCGCATAGGCGCCGTCGAATTCGACTTCGCTCGAGGCGTTGGATTTGTTGCCGAGCTTGTCCTTGAGCCGGACGATGTGGATGGCGTTGCGCTCGCCGTCGGGCGTCCAGCGCGGCATCAGGAAACAGCCGAGGCCCTTGGGCGACTGCGCAAGGATGAGAAAGCCGTCGCACATCGGCGCCGACATGAACCATTTATGGCCGTGCAGACGGAACGTGCCGTCGCCGGCAGGCTCGGCGCGCGTGGTGTTGGTGCGCAGGTCCGAGCCGCCCTGGTTCTCGGTCATGCCCATGCCGAGCAGCGCCGCGGTCTTCTCCTGTGCCGGGCGGAAGCGGGGATCGTATTCGCGCGAATAGATCCGCGGCAGCCATTCCGCGGCAATCGCCGGCGCGTGGCGCAGCGCCGGCACCGAGCCATAGGTCATGGCGATCGGACAATAGACCCCGCTCTCGATCTGGTTGAACATGTAGGTGCCGGCGGCGCGCGCGACATGCGCGCCGGGCTTCGGATCGGCCCAGGGGCTGGAATGCAGGCCGGCCTTGAGCGCGATGGCGGACAGTGCGTGCCAGGCCGGATGGAATTCGACCTCGTCGAGGCGGTGGCCGTAACGGTCGAGCGTTCGCAGCGTCGGGGGATATTTGTTGGCGTCGAAGCCGAGTTTGACGGTTTCCGGCGTGCCGAGCGTCGCGCCGAGCGCGGTGAGTTCTTTGTCCGCCCAGCCCGCCTGCTCGCGCTTGACCGCCTCGCGCAGCACAATGTCGCTGGCGAACAGATTGTACGGCTCGAGCGGCGGCGGCTGGTTCTCGACCTCGAACATGGACGTCCCCGGCAAAAGACGACGGCTATTGTAACGCCCGAATCACGGAAACAACGCAACTTGCTCCAGGCCCATGGTCTCGGGATAGCCCATGACCAGATTCATGTTCTGGATCGCCTGGCCGGAGGCGCCTTTCACCAGATTGTCGAGCGTCGAGATGATGATGGCGCGGCCTTCGATGCGGTCCTTGGTGACGCCGATGAAAGTCATGTTGGAGCCGCGCACGTGCCGGCTCTGCGGCACTTCGCCGAACGGCAAAACATGCACGAAAGGCTCCTTCATGTAGAACTTTAAAAGTATCTCATGAAGCTCTTCCGGCGTCCGGCCGCGCTTGCCCCGCACATAGATGGTCGAATAGATGCCGCGGTTCATCGGGACGAGATGCGGGGTGAAGGTCACCACCACATCGCGCCCGGCGGCGAGCGAAAACTCCTGGTCGAGCTCGGCCATGTGCCGGTGATGGCCGACGCCATAGGCGTTGAAGCCTTCCGACACTTCCGAGAACAGCATGGCCTCCTTGGCCGCCCTTCCTGCCCCGGTCATGCCCGACTTGGCGTCGATCACGATCTCGTCGAGGTCGATGGCCTTGGCCTTGATCAGCGGGATCAGCGGCAGTTCGGCGCAGGTCGTGTAGCAGCCGGGGTTGGCCACCAGCCGCGCCTTCTTGATCTCGCGCCGGTGGATTTCGGCAAGCCCGTAGACCGCTTCCTTCTGCAGTTCGGTGGCGTGATGCTCGTGGCCGTACCACTTGGCATAGGCGGCCGTATCCGCCAGCCGGAAGTCGGCCGACAGGTCGACGACCTTGGTCGCCGGCGCCTTGGCCAACAGCTCCTTCAAGACCTTCTGCGTGGTGGCATGCGGCAGCGCGCAGAACACCAGATCGAGACCGAGCTTGGCCCAGTCGAGGCCCTCGATCGCGACAAGCGTCGGCAGCTCGAACGGCGAGAACTGCGGAAATACGTCGCGCATCTTCTTGCCGGCGCTGCGCTCGGCGGTCAGCAGCACGATCTCGGCGCGCGGATGCCGCAGCAGCATGCGCACCAGTTCCGAACCGGTATAGCCGGAGGCGCCGAGCACGCCGATCTTTGCCTTGGTGGCCATCTTGGAAGCCCTTCAATCGCGGCCAGCTTAACAGCCGGCGAAGACGAATACTCCCAACCGGGAGCGGTTCATTCGGTCCGGATTAAAGCAATGGCGGGGGTGATCAAGGTGCCGCGGCCAAAATCCGGCGGCACGGGAGACGATTAAACGCGAAAGCGCGCCCGTGCCAGGGGGACACGGCGGCGGCGGAGCTTCGATGCGGCCAAGGGCGTCGTCATGAGCGGCGATATAGGCCGCGTGGCCCGGCCGGTCAAGAACGCCGGCCACCGCGCGAAAAGGCCGCCGAACCCGGCCTCTTCCGGTTCGTTCGCAGGTGCAGCAGCGCACGAGCAACCCCGATAGGCGAAGCCTTGCGTGTCGGCTAACATGCCACCGTCGATTGTGCCGCGCAGGCCCAGCCGAGAAAAAGTCAAACCGGTTCAACCGGAATTACATTCCACGGGAGGAATACGATGCTTCACCTGACAAAATGGGCGGGCGCCGTCGGCGTCGCGCTTTTGATAAGCTCCGGGGCCTTCGCCCAGGTGCCGCCCGATCCGGCCAATCCGAACGAAGCCGTGCCGGAGGCGCAGCCGAACACCCCGTACGGCGAGCCAATCAATCTCGAAACCGCCAAGAAGGTCGCCGCCGCTGCGAGTGCGGAAGCGGCTAAACGCAAATGGGCCGGTATGTGCATCGCGATCGTCGGCCCGTCCGGCGACCTGGTCTATTTCGAAAAGCCGGATCTTTGCCAATACGCGTCGGTTACGATTTCACAGCACAAGGCGCGCACGGCGGCGCGTTATCGCCGCCCGACGGTGGTGTTCGAACGGTTGCTCGGCAAGGGCCCCTTCTTCGCCTATCTGCCGACCCTCGACGACGCGATCATGTCGCGTGGCGGCAATCCGCTGGTGGTCGGCGGCAAGCTCATCGGCGCCATCGGCGTGAGCGGCGGCAGCGGCTCGCAGGACGACACGATCTCGCTGGCCGGCACAAGCGGCGCTCAAATAACGCTTGCAGATTTGAACCGAATTCCGCCGGGAAGAAACTCCCGGCGGAATTTCGCATTTCCTTTGGGAGGAACGCCATGATCAGAAAAACATTCGCGGGTATTGCGCTCGGCGCTTGCCTTGCCGCTGTGCAGTTGGCGGCCACGCCGCTGTCGGCACAGGAACTCAAGGTGCTGTCCGAGCAGACGGCCACCGGTTTCGGCCATCCCGAATCCGTCGCCTACGATCCCAAGGGCAAAGTGCTTTACGTCGGTGACTTCGGTCCCGACCTCAAGCCAGCCGACAAGGACGGCAAAGGCAAAATCAACAAAGTATCGCTCGACGGCAAGATCATCGAGGAAGGCTTTCTTCCGGCCAAGGGCCAGGTCCTCAACAAGCCCAAGGGCATTTGGATCAAAGGCAACCGGATGTGGGTCGCCGACATCGACGCCGTCTGGCAGTTCGATCTCAAGACCAAGGACGGCAAGAAGCTGGAGCTGCCCGGGGTTGCCTACGCCAATGACGTGACCGTGGTCGGCGATATGCTCTATGTCAGTGACAATCGCACCGACCAGCTCGTGCGCGTCGCACCGGCCGATTTCCTCAATTCGAAAAAGCCGCCCAAGATCACCGTTGTGTTCAAGGGCAAGTCGGTATTCCCGAACGGACTCTATCCGAGCAAGAACGGCTCGCTGCTCATGGTCGGCTTCGAGGCCAAGGACAAGCCGCAAGGCATTTACCAGCTGGCGCTGGGCCATGACGAGCCGACGCTGGTATCCGACAAAATCGGCATGCTCGACGGCCTCTATCGCACCAGCAACGGCAATATTCTGGCAACCGACTGGATTTCCGGGTCGCTGTTCCAGTGGAACAGGAAAATGAAAATGAAGCCATTGGCGACCGGATTCAAAGGCCCGGCCGATTTCTGCGTGGTCCCGAATGCCAAGGGCCTGCTGGTGATCGTACCCGATCTGGTCAAGGGCGAGTTGCGTTTCGTGCAACTCGGCAAATAACCGCGCCTTGCCATAGCCGTCCTGAATTCCGCCGGGACCACGTTCCGGCGGAATTTTTTTGTGGCGCGCCGTCAGCCCCAAAAATATTTGAAGACGACCGAGATTCCGTCGCCGAAAGTCAGCAGCACCGCGGCCCAGACAAAGGCCGACGAGAAATTGGCGAGTTGAAAATACCAGAACGGCATTTCGAAAATTCCGGCAATCAGCGGCACCGCCGCGCGCAGCGGTCCGAAAAAGCGGCCAATGAAAATGCCCGGGATGCCCCATTTCTTCATGAAGGCTTCGCCGCGCGGGATCAGGTCGGGATGGCGCGACAGCGGCCAGATATGTTGCACCGAATATTCCAGCTTCAGTCCGATCCAATAAGACAGCCAGTCGCCGAACGCCGCGCCGAGCGCGGCCGCGATCCACACCGGCCAGAAGCTGATGCCGCTCGATCCGATCAGGGCGCCGATGGCGACCAGCGCGGCCCAGGCCGGGATCAGCAGCGAGACGAAGGCGAGCGATTCCCCGAAGGCGAGCGCAAATACGATCAGCGGCGCCCATGCCGCATTGTCGCGGACGAAGGCGATCACCTGATCGACATAAGCCTGGAATTGCATCGGGAATCGAACCGCCGCAGCGCTGCCGTCTAGCGCTAGCTGTCTAGCCCGGACCCGCGCGGCAAGCCAGCATGCTGCCGCCTATTGCCGCAAGTTCATGCGCTATTCCGGCAGCGCCGGGTCTTCGTCGGGGAACAGATGGCTGACCGCCACCAGCGCCATGATCAGCAACGGCACCGCCAGGAAGGCGCCGACCGGACCCCACAGCCAGGTCCAGAACACCAGCGACAGAAACACCGTGAGCGGATTGAGCGTCAGCCTGCGGCCGATGATGCTCGGCGTAATGAAATGACCTTCGAGCGTCGCCATGGCCAGAAACAGCAGCGGCCCCAGCAGCGCGTGGGCGAGCGTTTCAAACGTCACCAACCCGACCATCAACAAGGTGACCTCCATGATCAGGGCGCCGATATAGGGGATGAAATTGAGAATGAACCCCAGCACCGCCCAGGCGATCGGATCCGGCAGACCCACGCCCCAGGCGATGGCGCCGGCGGATAGGCCGACCGCAAGGTTGATAACCGCCACGACGCTCAGATAGCCGGTCAGGTTGTGCTCGATATCGTTCATGATTTTCAACGTGCGCAGGCGCGCTTCGCGATCGTCGAAGAACGCGACCAGCACATGACGCAGCCGGGTGCGGCCGAGCAGCATGAAAAACAGGCTGCCGAAAAAGATCAGCATCTGGCCGATCGCCGGCGTGACGATCGAGACCGCCGGGCTCACGATGCTGACGATATCAAAGCCGACCCCGCCTTTGTCTTTGGCGTCACGCGGCAACAGCGCGTCGCGCATTTCCTGCAGCGCCGCCAGCGGACGATCGAGCACGTGAAGCTTTTCCTGGATGTTGCGGCCGATGTCCGGCGCCTTGCCGACCCAGTCCACCACCGGCGCCGATAGCAGCACGATAACGCCGTAGAACACCACGACCACGGCCAGCCACAGCACGATGGCGGTGACCAGCGTCGGAATGCCCGCCCGTTCCGCGCGCGCCGACAAGGGCCCGAGCATCATGGTGACGACGAAGGCGGATACCGCCGGCAACAGGATCGGGCGCGCAAAATACAGCGCCGTGACGAGCATAATGACGAAGATGCCGATGGTCGCGGCCTGCGCCGACGTGCGCCAGATCCGCGAAACCTCGGTGATCGGTTGCGCATTGGTGATTTCGAGCGGGAAACTTTGTTTCCGCGCCGCGCGCACCACGTCGACTTTTTCGTTCATGCCCCGGCCGCTTCCTTGATCGCGAATATTCGCAACCCTAGATAACGGCCCAGGGGCGATTTGGTTGCCGAGAAATACTGACGATGTGGGTATTTTGCCGGATCGGCTTTCCACAGCCTGCCCTGCTACCGCCTGGTCCCGCGCCGGCAGTCACGTTAACCCCTTGTTTGGCAGCTTTGCCGGCAGCCGCGATGGCGGCGCCGTCGTGGCATAGTACTGGCAAGTGATTCGTTTCGTAGCTAGCTGAAGGCTCTCATGGCGAAATCCGCGACCAAGAAAAAACCGTCGAAACAGCCCGATTTGTTCGAGGCCGCCGCAAAACCTGGCGCGCGGGTGCCGGCGCCGCGCGGCAAACCGGCGCGCGACAAGCCCGCCGGCCGCACGGCAAGCGCCGAGTCCGGCTACACCGCCAAGCATATCGAGGTGCTGGAGGGGCTCGAGCCGGTGCGCCGCCGCCCCGGCATGTATATCGGCGGCACCGACGAGAAGGCGCTGCATCATCTGTTCGCCGAGGTGATCGACAATTCGATGGACGAGGCGCTCGCCGGCCACGCCAGCTGGATCGAAGTCGAGCTGGAAGCCGACGGCTTCGTCACCGTCACCGACAACGGCCGCGGCATTCCGGTCGATCCGCATCCGAAATTCAAGAACAAGTCGGCGCTCGAAGTCATCATGTGCACGCTGCACGCCGGCGGCAAATTCGACTCCAAGGTCTACGAGACCTCCGGCGGCCTGCACGGCGTCGGCGTCTCGGTCGCCAATGCGCTGTCCGAGCGCATGGAGGTCGAGGTCGCGCGCGAGCAGCAGCTCTACAAGATGGCGTTCGAGCGCGGCAAGCCGAAGGGCAAGCTGGAAAAAGCTCGGCCGCGCGCCGAACCGGCGCGGCACCAAAATCCGCTTCAAGCCCGACCCGCAGATCTTCGGCGCCAAGGCCGCATTTCGATCCGGCGCGCGTGTTCAAGATGGCGCGCTCGAAGGCCTATCTCTATGGCGGCGTCGAGATCCGCTGGCACTGCGCCAAGGAACTGATCGGTCCGGCGACGACGTGCCGGAAAAGGCGATGTTCCATTTCGCCGACGGCCTGAAGGACTACCTCGCCAGCAATCTGGACGGCGCGACGCTCGTGCATCCCGACATCTTCACCGGCAACGTCCGGCAAGACCGGCAGCCACGGCACGGTCGAATGGGCGATCGCCTGGACCGCCGACGCCGACGGCTTCCTGCAATCCTATTGCAACACGATCCCGACGCCGGACGGCGGCACGCATGAATCGGGCTTGCGCACCGCGCTGCTGCGCGGCCTGAAGGATCACGCCGCCCGCGCCGGCCAGGAAAAGCGCGCCAGCGCCGATCACCAGCGAAGACGTGATGGTCGGCTCCGGCTGCATGCTGTCGGTGTTCATCCGCGAGCCGGAATTCCAGGGCCAGACCAAGGACCGCCTCGCCACCGCGGCGGCGCAGAAGATCGTCGAGAACGCGATCAAGGATCCGTTCGATCACTGGCTGTCGGGCAATCCGCTGCAGGCCAACAAGCTGCTCGATTTCGTCATCGACCGCGCCGAGGACCGGCTGCGCCGCCGCGCAGGAAAAGGACATCGCCCGCAAGATCCGCGGTGCGCAAGCTGCGCCTGCCCGGCAAGCTCGCCGACTGCTCGAGCTCGGCCTCGGAAGGCTCGGAAATCTTCATCGTCGAGGGCGACTCGGCCGGCGGCTCGGCCAAGCAGGCGCGCGACCGCCGCACGCAGGCCGTGCTGCCGCTGCGCGGCAAGATCCTCAACGTCGCTTCCGCCGGCAAGGACAAGCTGGCGCAGAACGAGCAACTCGCCGATCTGGTGCAGGCGCTCGGCTGCGGCACCGGCGCGCATTACAGCGAGAAGGACCTGCGCTACGAGAAGGTCATCATCATGACCGACGCCGACGTCGACGGCGCGCATATCGCGTCGCTGCTGATCACGTTCTTCTACCGGCAGATGCCGAAGATGATCGAGGCCGGGCGGCTTTATCTCGCGGTGCCGCCGCTGTTCCGCCTGCAGCACGGCGGCAAGATCGCCTATGCCCGCAACGACGAGCACAAGGCGCAATTGCTCAAGAGCGACTTCAACGCCAATGCCAAGGTCGAGGTTTCCCGCTTCAAGGGCCTCGGCGAGATGATGGCGGCGCAATTGAAGGAAACCACCATGGACCCGGGCAAGCGCACGCTGCTCAAGGTCATGCTGGCCGAGAAGGACCTCAAGACCACCGCCAGCGCCGGTCGAGCGGCTGATGGGCAACAAGGCCGAAGCGCGCTTCGACTTCATCCAGGAGAACGCCGAATTCGCCGGCGAGGAATTGCTGGACGTCTAGGGCGCGCCTCCTACCCGCACTTCCTCAGCAGCGGCGTCTTGATGCCGTGCGCCAGCGCGATGCCGTCCTTCACGCGCACCGGACCGCCATCCACCTGGTTGAACATGGTGCGCCGCGTAGCCTTGCGGATCAGGAGTTCGAGCTTCTGGCGTTCCTCGCCTTCCCGGCCCGGCTGAAAGATCACTTCGATCGCTAGACGGGTCGCCGACACCCGCGTCGCTGACAACACGCTGTAGCGATTGACGGCGAAGTCGGGACCGAGGTCGTGGTCCTCCATGACCAGGCCTGGGCTTGGCATGGTGATGCTGACATGGGGATTGGCCGGCGTCGCCGGCAGCTTGCAATCGGCCGCCCAGTTCCCGAACAGATCGAATTCGTGGAACACTTCCTCGATCGATGAGCCCGCGGCGGCAGGCATGGCACTCAAGGCCGCAAACAGCAACGCCGCCACAATCCGCATGAACTTGCCGCTCCGCCGACTCGAATTTCGAGATCGAGCATAGCAGCGCGAAACGCAACGGCAATCGGCGCGGCGGCAATCGCCGCGCCGTCGTCGTCAATATGATACTTTTTTCAGTTGAACTTCAGCTTTGCCGCCTTCACCACGTCGCCGAAGGTCTTGATGTCGGCGTCGATCACCTTCTTGAAAGCGTCGCCGGTCGGCCCGCCTGGCGTCACCGCCATTTTCTTCAACGTCGACTGCACGCCCGGGTCGGCGAGCGCGCGGCCGAGTTCGGTCGTGAGCTTGGCGACGATCGGCGCCGGCGTGCCGGCCGGCACGAAAAAGCCGCTCCACAAATGGGTATCGACTTCCGGATAGCCGGCCTCGGCCATGCTCGGCACATCGGGAAGCTCGGGCGATCGCTCGGCGCCGGTCACCGCCAAAGCGCGGGTCTTGCCGCCTTTCACCAGCGGAACCGCCGGCGCCACCGTCAGAAATGGTGAACAGGCATTGTTCGCTGACCACGCAAAGGTTCGACTCGTTGCTGCCTTTGAACGGGATCGCCACGCCCGGCATGCCGGTCTTGAGCTTTAATAGTTCGCTGGCAATGGTGAAGGGCGGCGCCGAGGTGCCGTAATTCGACTTGTCGGGATTGGCTTTCGCCCAGGCCACCAGTTCCTTGACGGTCTTGGCCGGATGATTCGCCGGCACCACCAGAATCAGCGGGAACGACGCGATCATGTTGAGCGGGATGAAGCTCTTGGTCGGATGATAGGGCAGATTGGGATAGATCGCGGCGGCGATCGCCATCTGTCCGGTGGCGCCGACCAGCACGGTGTAGCCGTCGGGCGGCTGATGCGCGACGTATTCGGAGGAAATCCGCCCGCCGGCGCCGGGCTTGTTCTCGATCGATCGCGGTGGCGCCGGTCTGCTCCTGGAACTTCTGCATTATCAGGCGCGCGAAGATGTCGTTGCCGCCGCCGGCGGCAAAACCGACGATGACGCGGATCGGCCGGCTCGGATAATCGGACTGCGCCTGAGCGGCCCCGCCGGCCAGCAGCACGAGCAAGGCCGATACTGCGCAGGCCAAGCCATTTCGTATGGTTTTCATGTTTCTCCCCTGTCCCCTCGGTGTTCGTTCCCGTTCGGGTTGGCAAAATCGTACACCGGCCAATCGCGTTCGGGAATGGCCTTGTCGCGACGTGCTATCGCGCTGCTGATCCGGCCGCTACGCCCGGGACAAGACGCTAGTCCAGCGGCAATCCGACATATTGCTCGGCCAGCGACTTCATCGCGGCCTGCGAGCTGGTGATATAATCCAGATCGGACAATTGGCGGCGGCGGTCGAAGGCCGACTCGTTCGGGAAGCGGTGCATGATCTGCGTCATCCACCAGGAGAAGCGTTGCGCGTACCACACCCGCCGCAGGCAGGTCGTCGAATATTTCTCCAGCAGATCGCCGCTGTTCTTCTTGTAGAAAGCTTCGAGCGCGCGCGACAGGAACACGACATCGGCGAAGGCCAGATTCATGCCTTTGGCGCCGGTCGGCGGCACGATATGCGCGCTGTCGCCGGCGAGGAACAGGCGGCCGTGCTGCATCGGCTCGACCACGAAACTGCGCATCGGGGTCACGCCCTTCTGCAGGATCTTGCCTTCCTGCAGCTTGCGCGCGCCGCCCAGCCGCCGGTGCAGATGTTCCCAGATCCGCGCGTCGGGCCAGGCCTCGATGGCTTCGTCGTGGTCGCATTGCAGGTAAAGCCGCGCCAGCGTCGGCGAGCGCATGGTGTAGAGCGCGAAACCTTCGTCGGTATAGGAATAGATCAGGTCATGATCCGGCGGCGGCGATTCCGACAGGATGCCGAGCCAGCCGAATGGATAGTCGCGCTCGAATACCTTCAGCACGCCTGCGGGAAAACTCGGCCGGCAGATGCCGTGGTAGCCGTCGCAGCCGGCGATGAAATCGCACTCGATCGTTTGGCGCGCACCCTCATGCGTGAAACGGATCGTCGGCTGGTTCGATTTCAAATCTTGGACGCTGACATTGTCGACCTCGAACAGCATTTCGCCGCCGTCGGCAAGCCGTTGCTCCACCAGGTCCTTCACCACCTCCTGCTGGCCGTAAATGGTGATGCGTTTGTTCACCAGCGCCTTGAAGTCGATGTGGTGCAGGTCGCCGTTGATGCCGATATTGGTGCCCTCATGCAGCAGGCCTTCGCGCTTCATGCGTTCGCCGACGCCGAGATCGACCAACAGATCGGCGGCCCAGTGCTCGATCAGGCCGGCGCGAATGCGGTTCTCGATGTAGTCGCGGCTGCGGTTCTCGATGATGATGGACGAGATGCCCTGCAGGTGCAGGATCCGCGCCAGCATCAGACCCGCCGGACCTGCTCCGATAATTCCGACCTGCGTGCGCATGTTTGCCTCCCTGGAGCCGTGTTTTGCCTCCGGTATAGGGGCTGGGATTCGCACCGGCAAAGGGACGAAGCCCGGAAAGGCTGGGACAAAAGATTGCCCAATGGCTTCGAGCGGCGTTTTGGATCAGATCAGCCAGCCGTAACGCGGCACCCGCGCTTTGTAGCGCCGGTAATCGTCGCCGAACTTGGCCTCGAGATAGCGCTCCTCGCGCTTGACCACGCCGAAATGCATCACCGGCACGAACACAATCGTCAGCACCAGCATCCAGTCGGACGCCAGCGCGATGGCAAGCCCCGCCAATATCAAGGTCAGGCCGACATACATCGGATTGCGCAGCCAGTTGAAAATGCCGCCGGTCGCCAGTGCAAGCGACGGCTTCCAAGGTTCCACATGCGTGCCGGCCGACCGGAAGACGCCAATGGCGGAAATGCCGAGCCCGGCGCCGGCGGCCATGAGGACGACACCAATCGCGATGCGCTCGGTCAGGTCGAGCAGCACCGTGAGCACATAGGCCGGCAGCAGCCAGTCGAGCGCGAGGCCAAAGACGACCACCGCCAGCGCCAGGAGCGGCGGCGGCGCAATGACTCCGGCGGTGTCGCGAGGCGGCGTCATGGTCATGCTTCCGTTACAACGCGTCGATACGATCCCGGTTCAAGCCTTGAGCCAATCGGCCAGCGCCGCGTTGACCGCCGCCGGCTGCTCGAGCGTCGACAGATGCCCGCAGTCCGGCACCACGACCAGCGTTGAGCCGAGAATATCGGCGGCGATCTCCTTCGCCAGGTCCGGCGGCGTCAGCTCGTCGCCCTCGCCGACCAGCACCAAAGTCGGACAGCCGATTTGCGACAGCAACGGCCGCGAGTCCTGCCGCGACATGATGGCCCGTTGCTGACGCACGAAAGCATCGACGCCGGTTTCGGCGGCCATGTCGCGCACGATCTTCTTCAGGCCCTCGTCCTTGGCGTGGTTGCGGTGCAGGAATTTCGGCGTCAGGGTTTCGACCACGTCGTTGAGCTTGCCGGCCTGCGCCATGGCGATGAACTTCTCGCGGCCGGCCTTGCCTTCAGGCGTGTCCGGACGCGCCGAGGTGTCGAGCAGCGCCAGTTTGGCGATGCGCTCGGGCGCGAGCCGCATCATCGCGAAGGCGATGTAGCCGCCCATCGACAGCCCGGCGAGCGCGAAGCGCGGCGGCGCATCGGCCAAAATGCGCTGCGGCGATCGCTGCCATGTCGGCGTCGCGCCGGTGATCGGCGACCGTCACCTGGCCGAACGGCCATAACGCCGCCACCTGCGCGGCATACAAGCGCGCGCTGCACAGCAGCCCGGGGATCAACACCAGCGGTAAAGGTGACGCCATTTGCATCCTCCAAAGGCCGAAAACGTTAAATATTAATACGACTTATTGCACTGTCGTAGCATTGACTTTGGCCCTTTCGGGCCTATGTTCCTGCCAACCGGTGCGAACTTAGATTCGACCGTCCTCCGCGCATTGCAACTGGTTTTCATGTCCGGCGCGGGCCCGGGATGGTCATTGCCTGAGGTTTTATGTCCTTTTCCCATCTCGGCTTGTCCGACAAAGTTATCGCCGCCATCGACTCGGCCGGCTACAAAACGCCGACCCCCATTCAAGACCAAGCCATTCCGCACGTTCTTGCCCGCCGCGACGTGCTCGGCATCGCCCAGACCGGCACCGGCAAGACCGCCGCCTTCGTGCTGCCGATGCTCACCATGCTCGAACAGGGCCGCGCCCGCGCCCGCATGCCGCGCACGCTCATCCTGGAGCCGACGCGCGAACTCGCCGCGCAGGTCGTCGAGCAGTTCGAGAAATACGGCAAGAACCACAAGCTCAACGTCGCGCTGATCATCGGCGGCGTCTCGTTCGGCGACCAGGATACCAAGCTGACCCGCGGCGTCGACGTGTTGATCGCGACGCCGGGCCGCCTGCTCGATCATTCCGAGCGCGGCCGGCTGCTGCTGTCGGGTGTCGAATTGCTGGTCATCGACGAAGCCGACCGCATGCTCGACATGGGCTTCATTCCCGACATCGAACGCATCGGCAAACTGGTGCCGTTCACCCGCCAGACCTTGTTCTTCACCGCGACCATGCCGCCGGAAATCCAGCGCATCGCCGATAACTTCCTGCACAATCCGGTGCGGGTGGAAGTATCCAAACCCGCCACCGCCGCCACCACCATCACGCAGTTACAGGTCATCGACCGGCCGCGAGCCGGACGAAAAGCGCGAGACGTTGCGCCAGCTTGATCCGCTCGGCCGACAACTTCAAGAACGCCATCATCTTCTGCAACCGCAAGCGCGAGGTCGCGCTGCTGCACAAGTCGCTGCTGCGCCACAAATTCAACGCCGTCGCCTTGCACGGCGACCTCGACCAGTCGGCGCGCACCGCCGCGCTCGATGCCTTCCGCAGCGGCGAGGCCAAGATTCTGGTCGCATCCGATGTCGCGGCGCGCGGTCTCGATATCCCGGCGGTCAGCCACATCTTCAATTTCGACGTGCCGCACCACCCCGACGATTACGTCCACCGCATCGGCCGCACCGGCCGGGCCGGCTTGAGCGGCACCGCCATCACGCTGGTGGCGCCGGCCGACATCAAATCGGTCGCCGCGATCGAGCGGCTGACCGGCCAGCCGATCCCGTCGATGGGCGCGCCCGCGCCGGCCGCCGGCCAGGAAAGCCGGCCGCCGCAAGCCGAACGCAGCCAAGGCGAACGCAGTCATGGCGAACGTCACCGTGGCGAGCGCAGTTCCGGCGGCCGCAGTCACGGCCGGCCGCCTCGCCAAGATAGCCACCAAGAGCGGCAACCTGAACGCCAACCGGAACGCCAAGCCGAACGCCAGCCCGAGCGGCAGCCGCAGCAGCGTCCGCCGCACGCCGCACAGCCGCGGCCAGCCAACACAAACAGCCGGCCCGGCCCGCCAAACCGCAGCCCCAGCCCGATCAGTCGGGCGAACTCCGACGGCAGCCACCTGCCCGCCTTCCTGCTGCGGCCGGTGACGCTCAAAGCCTAACGACAATTCTGGTTTTCCCAAATTAGATGGTTGCGGTGCAATATTTGTGCACCGCAGGTAGTTCCATATTTACCGCCGATTCACCTCCCTCGCGTACGGTCCAAGCATAGGGACGCGACGCGGCCATCCTGCCGCGCGCGCGGAAGACCTACAGGCAAGTACCTGCCTCAAGGGGGTTTTCCGATGACTGGTTACGCCGACGAACACGAACGCACGATGGCGTTCTGTGAGATCGCGCTCGGCCAGATCAAGGCGCTGCGCCAGCCGGCGACGCCGCGCAATTACGAAATCTGGTACGCCTACGCGACCGGCTATCAGCCGTCGCTCAATCAGAAGATCAACGAGACGCTGCAGCAAAACGGCACGCTCGTCCGACGCCGATCTCGAGCAGATCTACGAAACCTATTTGTCGCCGACCCGGCTGACCGAGCGGATCGACAAGGTCGGCAGTCAGGTCATGGGCGAGATCGAGCAGGTCATGGCGATGATCGACGCCGCCGCCGGCTCCGCCAACAGCTACACCGAAAGCCTCGCCGACATGAGCGAGAAGCTCGGCAACTCGAAGGATCGCGAGGGCCTGCGCACCATCGTCGAAAGCCTGGTGCAGACCGCCAAGGAGATGGAGGCATCCAACCATAAGCTGGAAGAGCGGCTCAACGCCTCCAAGCAGGAAATCGACGAGCTCCAGGTCAATCTCGAGGCGGTGCGCACCGAGAGCCTGACCGATCCGCTGACCCAGCTCGCCAACCGCAAATTCTTCGACACCACGCTCGAAGAGGCCATCGAAGACGCGCGCGCCAAGAACGAGCCGCTGTCGCTGCTGATGACCGACATCGACCATTTCAAGAATTTCAACGACAGCTTCGGCCATCTCACCGGCGACCAGGTGCTGCGCCTGGTGGCGATGTCGGTGAAGCAGAACGTCAAGGGCCAGGACACCGCGGCGCGCTACGGCGGCGAGGAATTCGCCATCGTGCTGCCGAACACCGTGCTGCGCTCGGCGATCACGGTCGCCGATCACATCCGCCGCGCGGTGATGACCAAGGAACTGATGAAGCGTTCGACCGGCGAGCACCTCGGCCGCGTCACGATCTCGATCGGCGTCGCCACCTGGCGCAAGAACGACACGGCGCAGACGCTGATCGAGCGCAGCCGACGCCTGCCTCTATGCCGCCAAGCGCCACGGCCGCAACCGCGTGATGTGCGAGACCGACCCGGAAGTCACCGCTTCCGCGAAAGTGGCCTGACCGCGGGCGCAACACGGCGCGCGGTAATCCGCCCGCCGCGCTACAACTCGGCCGACATCGACAGATAGCCGATATAGGCGCGCCCGCTGGCGCCGTCGAAAATCCCCAGCACGCCATGGGGAGCGAACTTGGTGTCGACAGTGCCGAGTTCGACGCCGAATTTCAGCTTGTCGACCGGCTTCCAGAACAGATTGATGCCGCTGCGAAGCGTCTGCACTTCAGGCTTGGCCAGCAACAGGTCGGCGTGCAGCGTCACGTAACTGGCAAAGACGTTCGACTCGAATTGCTCCGACCAGACGTGGTGAAAGGACGCGACCGCGCTCCAGCCGGTGGTCGGGCCGACGCTGCGCACCGTGTGCTGGTAGGTGGTGAGATCGGTACTGATGCCGAGATAAGACGAGGCGTCGACGGCGTAAGTCGCCTGAAAGCTGACCTCGTCGTCGTCGGCAATGAAACCGGCCGGCAGCTGTGAAGCCGAAACTTGCGGCCCAACCGGTCCGCACCGTCGCGGTATCGGGAAACAGCGGCAGCAACGGCGAGGCCGAAAAATCCGCCCGCCGCGCCAGGCCCGACAAGTGCAGCGTCAGGTCGTCGGTCTCGTAAAGCCAGCGCGCGGTATAGACCGGGTCGGAAAATTCGAAGCTCTTCAGTCCGGTCTGGGCCTGCGGCGTCGTCGGCAGGTTCAACTCCAAGCCGAACGAGACCGTGTTGTTGTCGAAGATCTCGTGCTCATAGACGATGGTGTTGGCCGAGCGCCCCGGCGAACTCGCGGTCGAGAGAAAATCGCCGTCCCAGAAGCTCATCAAGCGTTCCGGTATAGCCGACGGTCAGTCCGCCCCATCGCCGTTAAGCCCGACGCTCCAGCCGGAAACGCTTGCGGTGCCGTTCTGGGTGCCGTCGTCGGTCGCCTTCGACCAGTCCGCCGAGACCGTGGTCTTGAACTCGCCGAGTTTGGTCTGGCGCGTCGTCTCCAGCCCGATATTCGCCGATACCGAATTGGAACTGGTGCCGTTCGAGACGGTGCCGTTGCGGTTGACGATGACCGGCAGGCCGGACGCCGTCTTTTTCGCCTGCTGGTAGGTGTAGGAAACGCCGGCGGTCAGTTTGGCGCAGGCGCCGGCGAGATCGAAGCGGACGCCCTCATCGTCATCATCGTCGTCGTCAGCCTCGTCGTCATCGTTCGTCCGACTTGGCGCCCGCCTTGGCGGATTTGGTTTCCGCGTTCGCATCCTTGTCGTCGGCCGGCTGCTTGCAGACCGCGGGCGGCTGTTTCTTGGCCGCCTTCGGCGCGGCCGACGATGCCGCGGCGCTCCATGCCAAGACCATGGCGAAAGCCAACAGCAAGCGCCCGGTCCAAAGCCGGACCACTTTCACCCAACGCCACCCCATGACCGCTCCCGAAGTTTATTCGCTCGCAATCGCGGGAACCTGTCAAGGCAATCGGGATGTGGCGCGAGCTTCGCCGTGGATAAGAAAGCTTCCGGGCGTCAGAGCCGCTTCTTACGGACCGGCGTCTTGCGGGCCGGCTTGGCGCGTGCGCGACGCCGAGCGCGGCCTTGGCCCATTGCGCCAGTTCGGCCGGCATCGTCGTAGAGCCGGTCGGGCATGCGCCAATATGACGTGATGGTTCGCTTGCCGGTCTTGGTGTCGTACTGGAATGGCGCGCAATTCTCGCGCTCGAAGGCCGGCACCGTGTCGGCGTCGGCTTTCAGATAAATCTGCCCATCCGAAACCAGGCCGAACATCACATCGCCGGCGTAAATCCCGGCGCCGCCGAACATGCGGCGGACGTGAACGACACCGAACTCGGAAAACAATTCGTGGATGGTGTCCGGATCCAAGCGGAGCACCTCGGACCGCGCTACGGCGCGCCGGCGGCTTCGTCCTTGAACGGCGTCAATTGCACGCAACTCGCCGCAGCCGCAGGCCGAGGTCTGGTTCGGATTGTTGAACACGAATTGGGCGGACAGCTTCTCGGTCTTGTAGTCCATCTCGGTGCCGAGCAGGAACAGCACCGCCTTCGGATCGACCAGGATCTTGACGCCCTTGTCCTCGACCACCTCGTCGGAAGGCCTGACCGCGTCGGCATATTCCATGGTGTATTCCATGCCGGCGCAGCCGCCATTCTTGACGCCGACGCGCACGCCGGCGACCGGCTTGTCGGCCCGCGCCATCACGTCCTTGATGCGCAAGGCGGCGGCTTCCGTGAGCCGCATCACCTGGGGTCGGGGTCGTGCAGTGGCCATGGTCGTCCTCTCGATCGTAGTCTATATCTAAGCACTCAATTCGTCAAATATAAGTCACCACATATTCAACACTAGGCGCGCCTCGTCCGACATCCGGCTCGGGTCCCACGGCGGGTCCCACACGACTTCCACCTTGGTTTCCTTGACGCCCGGCACGCTGGAGACCGCGTTTTCGACCATGATCGGCAGTTCCTGCGCCGACGGGCAGTTCGGCGAGGTCAGCGACATGTCGATCTTCACCGCGCGGTCGTCGCCGATGTCGATCTTGTAGATCAGGCCGAGTTCGTAGATGTCGGCCGGAATTTCCGGGTCGTAGACGGTCTTGATGCCGGCGATGATCTCGTCGGTCAGCCGGTTGAGTTCGCTCTGGCGGCAGCGCGGACGCGCCGCTGACGGCGGCATTCTGCGGCGGCTTGTCTTCGGCGTACGGCCTCGGTGTCGTGTCGGTCTACGTGGCGTGTCTTCGGTCATGCGAAAAATTCCTGTGCCTTGACCAGCGACGCCGCCAGGATATCGACCTCGTCCTTGGTATTGTACATGCGCAAACGAGGCGCGGCAGGTGGCGGTGACGCCAAAGCGCGCCAGCAGCGGCATGACGCAATGGGTGCCGGCGCGCACCGCGACGCCGGAGCGGTCGATGATGGTCGCGACGTCGTGCGGATGCGCGCCCTTGATCTCGAACGAGACGATCGGCCCCTTGTCCTGGCGCCTGTGCCGATGATGCGCAGCGAATTGATCGCGCCGAGCCGCTCATGGGCGTATTTGACCAGCGCGGCTTCATGCGCGCGGATGCGCGCCTTGCCGACCGACTGGATGTAGTCGAGCGCCGCGCCCAGCCCGATCGCCTGCACGATCGGCGGCGTGCCGGCCTCGAAGCGGTGCGGCGGCTCGCCATAGGTGATGCGGTCCTCGTACACTTCGCGGATCATCTCGCCGCCGCCGTTGAACGGCGGCATGGCCGCGAGCAGATCGTATTTGCCGTACAGCACGCCGATGCCGGTCGGGCCATAGAGCTTGTGGCCGGTCATGACGTAGAAATCGCAGTCGAGATCCTGCACGTCGACATCCAGATGCACCGCGCCCTGCGCGCCGTCGACCAGCACCGGAATGCCGCGCGCATGCGCGAGCTTGATGACCTCCTTCACCGGCACCACGGTGCCGAGCGCGTTCGACATCTGCGTGATCGCGACCATCTTGGTGCGCGGCGACAGCAGCTTCTCGAATTCGTCGATCAGGAAATTGCCTTCGTCGTCGACCGGCGCCCATTTGATCACCGCGCCCTGGCGCTCGCGCAGGAAATGCCACGGCACGATGTTGGAATGGTGCTCCATGATCGAGAGCACGATCTCGTCGCCCGGCCTTGATGCGCGCGCCGCCGAAGCTCGACGCCACCAGATTGATCGCCTCGGTGGCGTTGCGGGTGAAGATGATCTCTTCCTTGCGCGCCGCGCATTGAGGAATGCCCGCACTTTCTCGCGCGCGCCCTCGTAGGCTTCGGTCGCCTCGTTGGCGAGATAATGCAGGCCGCGATGCACGTTGGCGTATTCTGCGGTATAGGCCTTCTGGATGCGGTCGAGCACGGCTTGCGGCTTTTGCGCCGAGGCGGCGTTGTCGAGATAGACCAGCGGCTTGCCATAGACCTGCATCGCCAGCGCCGGGAAATCCGCGCGGATCTTGGCGACGTCGTAGGAACCGTTGCTGACTGCCGGATGCATGCTCATCCGCGCGCCCCCAGCCATCTTGTGGCGGCAAACATCAGCGCGTCGCGGATGCCTTCGTGCGCGATCTCCTCGACGGTCTCGCCGATGAAGGCCTGGATCAGCAGCGCTTCGGCTTCCTTCTCGGGGATGCCGCGCGACATCAGATAGAATTTCAAGTCCGGGATCGAGCGCGCCGGCGGTGGCGCCATGGCCGCAGACCACGTCGTCGGCAAAGATTTCCAGCTCCGGCTTGTTGTCGGCCTCGGCCTCGTCGGACAGCAGCAGCGCCCGCGTCATCATCTTGGCATTGGTCTTCTGCGCGTGCGGCTCGACCACGATCTTGCCCTGGAACACGCCATGGCTCTGGTCGTCGAGCACGGTCTTGAATTGTTCGCGGCTGTCGCAATGGCCGGCGGCATGCTCGATCAGCAAGGTGGTGTCGACGTGCTCCTTGCCGCGCAGCAGATTGACGCCGCGGATGCCGGCCTTGGTGCCCTCGCCGGCAAAGCGGATGAAGCTCTGGTTGCGCACGAGCTGCGAATCGCTGTTGAAGGCGAACGTATTGAATCGCGCGCGCGCGCCGACCGTGGCCAGCAGGCTCGGCGACATGCAGCGCGCGGCTTTGCGTGACCTTGAAATAGTCGACCTGCGCGTCATCGCCGACCACCAGTTCGAGCGCGGTGTTGACCTGGCAATGGCCGCTGTCGTGGCTTTCGATGATGATCGCCTTGGCGCCCTTCTCGACCACGATCAGCGAGCGGATGAAGGCGGAACTCGGCCTGTCGCTGCCGGCGGCGAACACCAGATGGATCGGCCGCTTGAGCGCGGCGCCTTCGGCAATCCGGATCACGGCGCCGTCGCCCATCAGCGCGGTGTTGAGCGCCACCGCGACATCGTCGGTCGCAATGGTCTTGCCGACATGGGCCGCGACCAAGCGCATCGCCCTTGGCGAGGGCATCGGCCATCGAGCCGATGCTGAGGCCCGGCTCCGGCGTAAGATCGGACAGTTCCGGCACGAAGGCGCCATCGACAATCACCAGCCGGCGGCAGTCGAGGCCGGCAAACATCTGCCCGGCCGCCTTGCCGTGCTGCTTGGCCGCCGCATCGGGCGGCGGCGGCAAGCGGATAAGACTCGCGCATCAGCGCGCGCAGATCGGTGTATTTCCAGTGCCTCGACGCGGCGATGCGGCAGACCGCCGGCATCGAAGCGCTTGAACGCATCTTCGCGCAGCGCCGCGACCGCGCCCTTGCCCGGCAGCGTGCCGCGCGCGCCGGCGAATAGACGCCGCGAGCGCCTGCTCGGCCGGGGTCTTGATGGCGCGGACTTCGACGTTCATGGCGCTCACGCCGCCTCGCCGGCATATTGCGCATAGCCCTTGGCTTCGAGCTCGAGCGCGAGCTCCTTGCCGCCGGACTTCACGACTCGGCCCTTGGCCAGCACGTGCACCACGTCCGGCACGATGTAGTCGAGCAGCCGCTGATAATGCGTGATGACGATCATCGAACGCTCGGGCGAGCGCAGCCGGTTGACGCCGTCGGCCACGATCTTGAGCGCGTCGATGTCGAGGCCGGAATCGGTCTCGTCGAGCACCGCCAGCCGCGGCTGCAGGATCGCCATCTGCAGGATCTCGTTGCGCTTCTTCTCGCCGCCGGAGAAGCCGACATTGACGGCGCGGCGCAGCATGCTCCTGGCTGACGCCGAGCTTGCGCCGAGGTGTCGCGCACCAGCTTGATGAAATCCGGCGTCGAGAATTCCGGCTCGCCGCGCGTCTTGCGCTGCGCGTTGAGCGCGGTGCGCAGGAACGTCATGGTGGCGACGCCCGGCACTTCGACCGGATACTGGAACGCCAGGAACACGCCCTTGGCGGCGCGCTCGTCCGGCGCCATGTCCGAGAATGCTCTCGCCGTCGAGCAGAATCTCGCCTTCGGTGACTTTGTAATTGTCCTTGCCGGCCAGCACATAGGCGAGCGTCGACTTGCCGGAGCCGTTCGGGCCCATGATGGCCGCGACCTGGCCCTTCTCGACCGTCAACGTCAGGCCATTGAGGATTTTCTTGTCCTCGACCTCGACATGCAGATTTTTGATTTCCAATAACGACATAAACTTAGCCCACGCTTCCTTCCAGAGAGATCGAGATCAGCTTCTGCGCCTCGACCGCGAATTCCATCGGCAGTTGCTGCAGCACGTCCTTGACGAAGCCGTTGACGACCAAGCGCGGTCGCCTCTTCCGCCGACATGCCGCGCTGGCGGCAATAGAACAGCATGTCCTCGGAGATCTTCGAGGTCGTCGCCTCGTGCTCGAACACGGCGGAGGAATTCTTCGCCTCGATGTAAGGCACGGTATGCGCGCCGCACTGATCGCCGATCAGCAGCGAGTCGCAATTGGTGAAGTTGCGCGCGCTGGTCGCCTTGCGATGCGCCGTGACCAGCCCGCGATAGGTGTTGTTGGACTTGCCGGCCGAGATGCCCTTGGAGATGATGCGGCTGGTCGTGTTCTTGCCGAGATGGATCATCTTGGTGCCGCTATCGACCTGCTGGCGGCCGTTCGAGATCGCGATCGAATAGAACTCGCCGCGCGAATTGTCGCCGCGCAGGATGCAGCTCGGATATTTCCAGGTGATGGCCGAGCCGGTCTCGACCTGGGTCCAGGAAATCTTCGAGCGCGCGCCGCGGCAGTCGCCGCGCTTGGTGACGAAGTTGAAGATGCCGCCCTTGCCGTCGGCGTCGCCCGGATACCAGTTCTGCACCGTCGAATATTTGATCTCGGCGTCGTCGTGCGCGACCAGTTCGACCACGGCGGCGTGCAACTGGTTCTCGTCGCGCATCGGCGCGGTGCAGCCTTCGAGATAGCTCACGTAGGCGCCCTTGTCGGCGATGATCAGCGTGCGCTCGAACTGGCCGGTGTTCTTCTCGTTGATGCGGAAATAGGTCGACAGCTCCATCGGGCAGCGCACGCCCGGCGGCACGTAGACGAACGAGCCGTCGGAGAACACCGCCGAATTCAGCGTGGCGAAGAAGTTGTCGGTGACCGGCACCACGGAGCCGAGATATTTCTTCACCAGTTCGGGATGCTCGTGCAGCGCTTCCGAGATCGGCATGAAGATCACGCCGGCGCGCTTGAGCTCTTCCTTGAAGGTGGTGGCGACCGACACGCGAATCGAACACCGCATCGACCGCGACGCGGCGCTCGCCTTCCGGCCGCACGACGCCGGCCAGGATTTCCTGCTCGCGCAGCGGAATGCCGAGCTTCTCGTAGGTGCGCAGGATTTCCGGATCGACCTCGTCGAGCGAGGCCAGCGCGTTCTTCTTCGGCGCCGAAAAATAATAGGCGTTCTGATAATCGATCTTGGGATAGTCGACGCGCGCCCAGGTCGGCTCGCGCATGGTCAGCCAGCGCTGATAGGCCTCCAGCCGCCACTCCAGCATCCACGCCGGCTCGTTCTTCTTGGCCGAGATGATAGCGAATGGTGTCTTCGGAAAGCCCGATCGGGGCCTTCTCGGATTCGATATCGGTGACGAACCCATATTTGTATTGGTCAACGTCGATCTGTCGGACCCGATCGACGGTCTCTTGTACGGCCGGCATTCTTCCCTCCGCTCACGGTTTCAAGGACCGCGGGTTGGATTAGTCGGTTATGGTCGGTTCGCTTATCGCGTTGCGATCATCCCTTTGTAAGTCGGATTCTGGCGCCAAGCGGCGTTCGCATGCCTCTTAAGTAGTGACGAAACCACGTTATTCCAAGCATTCAGCAGGTTTTCGACGTCGCTTTCGCGTGGTGTCCCAGCCGAGGCTGACGCGCACTGCGCCGCGCGCCAGATCGGGTGCCACGCCCATCGCCGCCAGCACGGTCGAGGCCTGCACCTTGCCGGACGAGCAGGCGGAACCGGACGATACGGCTATCCCATTGAGATCAAAGGCGATTATCGCCGTCTCCGCCTTCATGCCGGGAACCGCGAACAGCGTGGTATTGGGCAGCCGCGGCGCCTTGGCGCCGAAAATCACCGCCCGCGGCGTTGTCGCCTTGATGCCCGCTTCGAGACGGTCGCGCAAGCTGCGCCATGCGCAGGGCGTCCGCCTGCCTTGCGGCGCTTGCGGCCGACGCCGCCGCGCCGAAGCCGGCAATGGCGGCGACGTTTTCGGTGCCGGCGCGCAACGAGCGCTCCTGCCCGCCGCCGCGGATCAGCGGCTCGGCAATATGGATGTCGTCGCCGCGCACCAGCGCGCCGACGCCCTGCGGTCCGCCGAGCTTGTGGGCGGACACGCTGATCAGATCGGCGCCGAGGTCGCCGAACGCGCAATCGATACGGCCCGCGCCCTGCACCGCGTCGACATGCAGGACGCCGTCGGCGGCGTGCACGATGTCCGCGATTTCCGCGATCGGCTGGATCACGCCGGTTTCGTTATTGGCGAGCATGACCGAGACCAGCGGATGTTCGGCCCGCAGCAGGCAGCGCTCCAATTCGACCAGATCGACCAGCCCATCGCCGGTCACCGGCAAGACCTCGACCGCGTCGGCGGCAAAGCGTCCGCCGCTGCGCACCGACGGATGCTCGATCGCCGAGACGAACAGCCGGTCGCGCGGCTGCTTGCGGCCGCCGATTTCGATCGCCGGCGTCAGCGCCAGCATGTTGGCTTCGGTGGCGCCGGAGGTGAAGGTGACGTTCTTGGCCTCGGCGCCGACCAGCAGCGGCGACCTGTGCGCGCGCTTCCTCGATCAGCCGGCGGGCGGCGCGGCCCTCGCCATGGACCGACGAGGCATTGCCGGTAAGGTCCAAGCGCGGCGACCATGGCGGCGCGCGCCTCCGCCCGCAGCGGCGCGGTGGCATTCCAGTCGAAATAGGCGCGTTCAGCCATTAAAATTGCCTGTATCCCAATTACCGTTTTGGCGTCAGACCTGACCAAAAAGCTTGCTTTTTGCCCTGGGGGTCGTGGTAGAAGCCCGCATTCGCACCGCGCAACTTATAGCTCTTGTTGCGGCGGTGAACAGCGGAAATCATATAATTAGAATAATTCTAAACTAGCGCCTTCGCCGCCAAGTTCCGCAAGGCGTTGAGCAAAATCCGATGCCACGATCGATTATCGTGGCACGCCTGACCAAGTCGAGGTTGTCGCCATGCCCGAAGTCATTTTTACCGGTCCCGCGGGACGCATCGAGGGCCGCTATCACCCGGCTCGCCAGAAGAACGCGCCGATCGCGATCGTGCTGCACCCGCACCCGCAGTTCGGCGGCAACGATGAACCACCAGATCATCTATCAGCTGTACTACGCCTTCGTGCACCGCGGCTTCTCGGCGCTGCGCTTCAATTTCCGCGGCGTCGGCCGCAGCCAGGGCTCGTTCGATCACGGCACCGGCGAATTGTCGGATGCGGCGGCAGCGCTCGACTGGGCGCAGACCATCAATCCGGAAGCCAAGAGCTGCTGGATCGCCGGCTTCTCGTTCGGCGCCTGGATCGGCATGCAGTTGCTGATGCGCCGTCCGGAGATCGAAGGCTTCATCTCGATCTGCCCGCCGGCCAACCTCTACGACTTCTCGTTCCTGGCGCCCTGCCCGTCGTCCGGCCTGATCATTCACGGCGACAAGGACGCGGTGGTGCCGGCCAAGGACGTCAACACGCTGGTCGAGAAGCTCAAGACGCAAAAGGGCATCGTGATCGAGCAGAAGGTCGTGCCCGGCGCCAACCACTTCTTCGACGGCAAGGTCGACACGCTGCTCACCTCGATCGCCGCCTATCTCGACAAGCGGCTCAAGACCGAGCGCAAGCCGGCGGCCTGATCAAAGCCGGTCAGCGGGCGCACGCCACTAAGCGAGCGCCATGCGAACACGCGCGCCTTTCAAGATCGTCGGCGGCGCGTTGTTGAGCTGTTCGACGGCAAAGCCCGCGGCGGCCCGATAGCCCGCCATGAACTCGGCGCGCTCCTTTGGCGGAATGACATCGTCGATGTTGTCGAAGGTACCGCCGCAACGTTCATCGACGATGTTGAGCAAGCCAAAGGGTCCGGCGCCGCGATTGCGCAGGATGAGCTTCGATATGGGCTCGCAAAGCTTGTCGTCGTAAGCGGTCAGCGCCTTCTGCGTCGCGCCATGTTCGACCATGGCGGCTCCCAGAACACGGGCATCGACGATGGCTTGGCTCGCGCCATTGGAGCCGGTCGGATACATCGCGTGAGCGGCATCGCCCATGAGGACGACCGGTCCGTCGCGCCAGGTCGAGACCGGATCGCGGTCGATCATCGGATTTTCAAAAGCGGTGTCGGCCTGCCGCAGCAAAGCCGGCACGTCGAGCCAATCCCAGACCCAGCCATCGAAGTGATGGACAAAATCGCTGATGGGCACCTCGCGGAACCAGCCGCTCTGCTTCCAGCCCTCGGCATTGTCCATCGTGACCTCGGCGATCCAGTTGATCATCGCCAGGCCCGTCTGCGGGTCGGGATGCGAGATGGGATAGAACACCATGCGCTGACGATGCGTGCCGAGCCCGACGAAAGACGCGCCGGTGCGGATCGGCTTTGCCCAGGTGGTACCGCGCCACATGATCGCGCCGCCCCAGTGGATCGGGGGCTGCGACGGATGCATCTGCGCCCGGATAGCGGAGTGGATACCGTCGGCGCCGATAAGGAGGCTTCCTTTCGCCTCAAAGGTCGAGCCGTCGGCGTGCTCGATGAGCGCGCTCACGCCGCCTTCGGCATGTTTGCGATAGCCGGTCACGCGGCTGCCGAGCCGCACGGCATTCGGCCCGATACGCTCGGCCACCTTGCGGTGAAGCAGCATATGCAATTGGCCGCGATGCACCGAATATTGCGGCCAGTTGTAGCCGGCGAGCAGCCCGCGCGGCTCGGAATAGATGTCGTTGCCGTTGAGCCCGACGAGCGCCCATTCGCGCGCGGGCAAGCCGACCTGGTCGATATCCGCCTGCGTGATGTCGAGGTCGTAGAGCTCGCGCACCGCATTGGGCTGCAGATTGATGCCGACGCCAAGCGGGCGCATTTCGCGCACCGCTTCGTAGACAACGCACGGCACGCCGATCTGGTGGAGCGTAAGGGCCGTCGCCAGCCCGCCGATGCCGCCACCGGCGATAATCACAAGATTGTCCGCCATAGGCTGCCCCGGTCTGCAAACGCCGCGAATTCTTATATTCCGGCTATGCCGGGAGCAAGCCGGCGGCGTAGCCGCTACGGCCTCGCCATCACGCCACCGCGCATCGGCTGCTTGACGCCGGTGGTGTGCGGAAACGTGATCGGCAGGCCGTTCAGCGTGCGCACCGCCAGATAAGCGAAGGCCTGCGCCTCGATCGACTGCGACGACCAGCCGACCGCGTCGGCGGTTTCGACCGTCGCCGGCTTCAGGCGTTCGCCGAGCATGCGCATCAAGGTCGGATTGCGCGCGCCGCCGCCCGCCACGATCCAGGCCTTCGGCGGCTCCGGCAACAGCCGCACGACACGCGCAACCGACGCCGCGGTCAGCGCCGACAAAGTCGCCGCGCCGTCGACGACGGAAAAATCCGGCAGTCCGATATTGGCGAAGGCAAAGGCATTGCGGTCGAGCGACTTCGGGCACGGCAGATCGAAAAATTCATGCGCCAGCACGCGCGCGACGAAGGCTTCGTCGGCGCGGCCCTTGGCGGCCTGATCGCCGTCGCGGTCGAGCGGCGCGCCGGTGCGCGCGCGCATGAAATCGTCGATCAGCGCATTGCCCGGCCCGGTGTCGCAGGCGACCGGATCGCCGCCATCGACAAAGGTGACGTTGGCGACGCCGCCGACATTGAGCACGGCGATCGGATGCGGGCGGGCGAGATCGCGCGCCAGCGCCTGATGGAAGACCGGCACCAGCGGCGCGCCCTGCCCGCCGGCGGCGACATCGGCGGCGCGGAAATCATAGGCCACCGGAATGCCGAGCCGGCGCGCCAGCGCGGCGCCGTCGCCGATCTGCACCGTCAGCCGCGTCGGCCGGCTGGTGCAGCACGGTCTGGCCGTGGAAGCCGACAATGGCGACGCCGGCTTTGTCGATATGCTCGGTGGCGAGGAAGGTCTCGACCGCCTCGGCATGCACGCGGGTGACGAAGTCGTCGGCCTCGGCCAGCACGCCCGGCCGCGCATCGCGGTCGGTCAGGCTGGCGCCTTGCGCCAGCGCCTGCCGCAGCAGGGCCTGCTCGCCGTCCGCATAGGGCCGATAGCCGGTCGGCCCGAACGCGGCGATTTGCTCGCCATCGGTCTCGATCAGCGCCACGTCGACGCCGTCGAGCGAGGTCCCGCTCATCAGCCCAATCGCCCTGCACCACGCCCAAGCCCGAACCCCTTTTCCTTTACGCCGGACCTGTTACACCACCCGCCAACAGGAAGCGACCGCGACCACGAGACGACAGCAATGAGCGCCTATAAATCCGATTTTCTTAACATTCTCGCCGAGCGCGGCTTTATCCACCAGGTCTCGGAGCCCGACGCTGCTGGATGCGCGCGCCAAAGACGGCACGCTGACCGCCTATATCGGCTTCGATTGCACCGCGGCGTCGCTGCATATCGGCTCGCTGCTGCCGATCATGATGCTCTATTGGCTGCAGCAGACCGGCCACCGGCCGATCGCGCTGATGGGCGGCGGCACCACGCGGGTCGGCGACCCGTCCGGCAAGGACGAGAGCCGCCGCATCCTCACCGACGAGATGATCGAGCAGAACCTCACCGGCATCCGCGCGATCTTTTCCAAGTTCCTCAAGTTCGAAGCCGATGGCGGCAACGCCGTCATGGCCAACAATGCCGACTGGCTGAACAAGCTCAACTACATCGATTTCCTGCGCGACGTCGGCAAGCATTTCTCGGTCAACCGCATGCTCGCCTTCGACTCGGTGAAGATGCGGCTCGAGCGTCAGCAGGAACTGTCGTTCCTCGAATTCAACTACATGGTGCTGCAGGCCTACGACTTCGTCGAACTGAACAAGCGCTACGGCTGCACGTTGCAGATGGGCGGCTCCGACCAGTGGGGCAACATCGTCTCCGGCATCGATCTCGGCCGCCGCATGGCCAACGCGCAACTCTTCGCGCTGACCGCGCCGCTGATCACGACTTCGTCCGGCGCCAAGATGGGCAAGACCGCCGCCGGCGCGGTCTGGCTCGATGCCAATCTGGTCAGCCCCTACGACTACTGGCAATTCTGGCGCAACACCGAGGACGGCGACGTGTCGCGCTTCCTCAAGCTGTTCACGATCCTGCCGCTCGACGAGATCGCGCGGCTCAGCGCGTTGCAGGGCCAGGAGATCAACGAAGCCAAGAAGGTGCTGGCGACCGAGGCGACCGCCTTGGTGCATGGCCGCGCCGCGGCGACCGAGGCCGGCGACACCTCGCGCAAGACTTTCGAGGAAGGCTCCTTCGCCGGCGCGCTGCCGACCGTGGAAATCGCGCGCGCCGAGTTGGAGCACGGCATCGGCGTGCTCACCGCATTTGCCGAAAAGACCGGGCTGGTCAGTTCGAACGGCGATGCGCGCCGTCAGGTCAAGGCCGGCGGCCTCAAGGTCAACGACGCCACCGTCGCTGACGAGAAGATGATGCTGACGGCGAAGGACCTAACACCGGACGGCGTCATCAAGCTGTCGCTCGGCAAGAAGAAGCACGTGCTGCTCAAGCCGGTGTAGCGTTTACGGCGTCCGCTATTGTTTTCGGATCACGTCGAAATGGCCGGGGGTATACAGGAGATAGACCGGATTTTGTCCCGTTGAGGCGACAAACTCCGACGGGTTTCCGAGAAATAAGGCTGGTCGATGTCGTCTTCGTCCAGCGCCCCCACCAACTCGTCAATGCTCTGTTGCGTGCGTGACTGGACATGCGCGCTCAGGAGCTCGCGACGCCTTCGATCATGCGGCGCGTCACGAAGCCGAAGCAGATGGTGCAGTTGCTCCAATTCATCGTTGGTATACTCGGCCTCGCCGAGGCCGACGTTGAACTCGTCGAGTTCGGCGTCGGCTTCGAAAGGAACATCGTTGCTGCCCCGCACGACTTCCTGGCCTATCATCAGCGGACGGCCCCGCACGATGCCGTCTTCCCAGTCGTAGACATCGTGCATGGTGACGCGCATCCGCTGCGCCAGCCAGTCGTGAAGGTCGACGGCGTCTTCGGAAGCGTCGGCTTCCCGGAAGTCCGGCATGAGATCGGGGCGAACCGCCTCGACGTAGCCTTCGACCGCGGTGATTTCGCTGGGGTGGTTTGCGTCGAAATATCGCTGCACCGGCGCCGCCATTGAGCGCCCGGCCTGGCTGGACAGGGTAGCGGCGAGCTTTGCCTGAGCCACGACTTGCGGCGACTGATTCAACCCTGCCCGCATGCCGCGCAGCGTTTCAACGGCGGGGCGCTGGTTGAGATCGCCGGCCAGCCCGTCGAGCGTGGACGAGGCCGGCCCTTTGGATCGCCGAAGGTCCTGATCCACCGCCACCGGCGAAAGGTGGGCCGTCTGCCGCTGTGACGTCGAATATGCCATGCCGAGGCCTGCACAATCATTCCGTGCATAGACTAGCATCAGCAACCGCAGAGGCAACCCGTTTTCCCGAGCTCTCCCTACCGCGACGGCGGAATGAAATTGCGGTCGAAGGTGCCTGGCGACGGAATGAACTTGCGCAACAGGCCGGGCGCGATCGCCGTCACCGGATTGACCGAGATCCGCGGCGCGCTCGGCGGGCCGACCGCCTCATAGGCGATGCCGAGCAGGCCTTCGTTGCTGCCGCCGCCGAGGAAAAGCCCGACGATCGGGATTTGCCCGAACATATTGTTGAGACCGTAGAACGGCACGAAGGTGCCGCGCAGATGCACATCGTTATTGGCGTAGTCGATCTGACCCTCGATCGTCGCGCCGACGACCGGACCGCGGACCACACCGTCGCGAATGGCCATCTTGCCGGTGAAGCGCGTGAAATCGGCGCGCAGCTCCGAGAACTCGACGCCGCCCTTGTCGACGCCGGGGGCGCCTGAAACCACGCGCTCGAGCGCAGGCTCGCCACGAATGGAGAAACCGCGGATAAAGAGGTGGCCGACCTGCGGCAAGTCTTCCTGCGTCGGCGGATCCATCGCGACCCACATCTGGCCGCCGAACATGCGCGGATAGGTGTCGGTGAACCGGAACAGCGAGCCGGCGTCATCGGTCTCGAAATAGATCACCTGATGGTTGTCGCGGGCGCGCAAGCGCAGATCGCCGTTGAGCGGCGTGTCACGGCCGATCTTGGATGTCATCGCGAAGGTCCGGATGCGGCCGCTGCGCCGCGACAGCTTGAGGTCGAGACCGCGCAGCGTCTCGCCATTATGGCCTGCGACCGTGCCGATCTTGATGTCGAGATCGAGATCGCCCTGCTTTTGCTTGCCCTTTTCCTGCGCGCCCGCCAGCGACGTCTTTACAAAATGGCGACCGTCATAGACGTCGCCGCGCATCACCACGCGCAGAACGCCGTCGCCGCCGCGGTCGGCTTTGAGCGTGACCTTGTCGCCGTCCGACAGGCTGAACACCGGGAAATTCGCCGACACGATCTCGCTGGCGGCGTCGATCTCGACGGCGCCCTTCACCGTCGCGCCGGAGCCCTCGATGCTCAGATCCTCGAACCGGACCGATTTGCCGGTCTTTATCATCGTGTAAGTGGCGCGCGCCGACTTGCCGGCGGGCTTTACCCAGCCCGGCAGCAGGTTTTCGATCTTCACCGGCGTCAGATCGGCCTCCACGTTCATGCGCTCGTCCGGGCTGTTGTCGCCGACCCGGCCGGTCACCTTTACCGGGATCGAGCCGGTCACGGTGCCGCCGAAATCGATGCCGAGCCTGCGGCGCGCCGCTTCGTCGATCGTCGCATGCAACTTTAGCGCGGCGTCGACGTCGCCTTTCTGCTTTTGCATATCGATCGCGGCCGGCGTGCCGTTGATCTTGACGTCGCCTTTGATCTGATAGCCGTCATTCGATGCGGTCACGCGCAGCGCCGCTGCTTCGACTTTTTGCCCGAGCAGCATCTTGTCGGCGGCGAAATTCGTCAGGTCGGCGACGATCGAATAGGTCGCGGCATTCATCGGCATCAGCTTTTGCAGCGGCACATTGACCGTGACCTGCGCGGCGATGGCGCCGCGGCTCGCGGCCGGGTCGAGCGTGATGCCGACGCTGCCGCGCAATCCGTCGCTGGCAAGCAGCGCGGCGACGGCGGGCATGGTGCCGTCGATCCGGAAACTGGCGCGCGCCGGCGCCGGCTTGGGATGGGTATCGGGAACCGAGAAAACGCCGTTCGCAATATTGAGTTTGCGCCCGGGCGCGACCTCGACGGTGCCGCGCCCGAGATTGATGGTGGCGCTGCCGCCGGTAACGCGAACCGTGAGATCGGCGTCGCGGATCGCCGGCAGGCTCGCAATCGGCCGCAACGTCGTGCCGCTGGTTTCGATATCGACCGACAGCCCGTCTTCCGGCGTCGGCGGTCCGCCATTCTTGAAGTTCGACAGCGGCGCATTGCCGGCAATCAGCACGCGTTCGACGGTGCCGCTGGAAATGTGCTCTTCGACCCAGTCCCGCACGTCGACGGCGGCGAACAGCGGCCATAGCCGCTTCATCGCCGACATCGGCATGCGGGTGCCGGCGACGCCGAAAGCCAGATGCGGATCGGCGCTGGAATAGTCCAGGCTGCCGGTGACGGCGACGCCGAGATTGTGCGTTGGCCGCGTGTCGATGCGGCTGAAGTCGCCCTGATCGAGATCGATGCGCTTGCCCGCCAGATCGAAACGCCCGCGAACCGCAACGCGGTTGATGCCGATGCCTTCCGTCTCGGGCGCGCCGGCCGACCCCAGGATGATCGGGTCGATGACCGGATCGCCGCGCGCCAGGGTGAACAGCCAGGCGCCCTGGTCGGCGGGCGCCTCCACGGTGGCGCGCATGGTGAATTGATTGCCGCCCGATTTGATCTGGAACGGCACGACCAGACTGCGCCGCGTTGCGTCCCAATTGAAACGGAAGTCGGCATGGTCGACATCGAAGTGAACTCTTTTGTCCTCGATGATCGATGACGGTACCGGCGTCGGCGATCAGCTGGCCCTGCACGACTTGCGGCGTGCCATCGGGCCGAATATCGGCGCGGATGCTCGCCGATATCGGCAGATCGACGTCGATGGCGGTTTCGAGCCGCAGCGCCAGCAGGATATCGCGGGTCGACACGTTGCGGGCCTCGATGCCGACCGCCCGTATTCCGTCGGCGAGCGGGCGCATCGCCGCGCTCAAGCCCCACGGCCGCTCGGGATTGTCGGACTCAAGCCGGAAGATCACGCCGCCCTGCGCGGGCCGCGACAGGCTCGCGTTGATCCGATCGAACGTCCACGTCTTGCCGTTGCGCCGATCGTCGACCACGAGATTGCCGTTCTTGAGGCCGAGTTCGCGCAGTTCCTGGCCGTCGAAGCCGGTGGCGCCGGCATTGTCGATCCAGGTCATGACACCGGCCGCGTCCTCGATATCCGAACGCAACGACGCCTGCGGCGTGGCGGCGTCGGCCGGCAGGTTGGCGCGCGCCGGACTGAGCGGCGGCGCGGCGATGGGGATCGGCCGCTTGTCGGCGCCGGCGAACACGGTCACGCGGCCGTCGGTCTCGATCCGCACCGCCAGCTCGGCGCCGACCAGATTGAGGCTTTGCGCCCGCACCTGCCCCATCAGCAGGCTCATGCCGGACAAGCCGACCTCGGCCTTCGGCGCGCTCGCCACCACCGTGCCGTCGACGTCGCGCACGACAATGTCGCGCAGGCGCAAGGCGGTGCGGCCCTTCTCGTCGCGTTCGATCTGGGTTCCGCCGACAGCCACCGTCTGCTTGCCATCGAAATTCTGCTCGATCGCGGCTTTCAGCCAGGGCGTCGCCAAATCGAGTTCAATCGGGCCGCGGCTCAGCCGCCACCACAGAGCGAGAAATCCGACGGTCGCCACCGCCACGCAGACCGTCGTCGTCCAGAACAGCCGGCGCAGGTAGCGATGGCGCAGAAACCTGACGGCGCCGCGCCGCAGCACGCTCCAGCGCCGGCGGCCCGCACCATGTGTGGCATGCCGATGCGATGCGTGGCCCGCGGCAGGTCCGTGGTGGACTGGATGCTTGTGAGCGTGCTTTTTGCCGGTCATGCCTTGAAAGTTTGCCTATGCATGATTCGCCACGGCCGGACTATCGCCCAGCGAGGCCCGGGAACCCATATCGGTTGATCCGTTGCGCCCACCCGACGCAAATGGCAATTGCGATCTATTGCCCGACCATGACCGGTCGAAAACGACGAAAGGAAGGCATATGGCGAGCGAACTTGTTGCGGGCGCGAAGGCTCCCGCATTCACCTTGGACCGCGATGGCGGAACCAGCGTGTCGCTCAAGGATTTCAAGGGCGGCAATCTCGTCCTCTATTTCTACCCGAAGGCCGACACGCCGGGCTGCACCAAGGAAGCCATCGAATTCTCAAGGCTGCGCGCCAGCTTCGCCAAGGCCGGAACCGAGATCCTCGGTGTTTCCGCCGACCCGGTGAAGGCGCAGGACAAGTTCAAATCCAAGCATAAGCTCACCATCGCGCTCGGCTCCGACGAGTTGAAAGCGATGCTGGAAGCCTATGGCGCTTGGGGCGAGAAATCGATGTATGGACGCAAATACATGGGCGTCTTGCGCAAGACATTTCTGATCGGCGCCGACGGCCGCATCGTCCGGATCTGGCCGAAAGTCAGCGTGCCCGGCCACGCCGAAGAGGTACTGGAAGCCGCCCGCGCGCTCTGAAGCGCGCTGTAATCCCATGCTTTTACAGAGGAATTATACCGCGCCGGCGCGGGAATTTTCGATTTCTTAACCATATCGGTTTGATATCGGCGCGTTGGTCCAGGCCTTGCGCACCCGCGGCCGAACCGGCGCGGAGCGTTTATGTCGCAATTGCCTCGATCGCATTACGAGTACGGCGCCCGCCCGGCGCCGGCCCGCACCCAATCGGCGACCACCGTGTCCAAGCACCTGCATCGCCACCGTGGCGGCGACTACACGCTGGTGCATGCCGGGCGCCAGGTGCGGATCGGACCGGTCGCGTTCTGGATCGTGGTCGGAACTTTGGTGGTCATGGGCGTCTGGTCGATCGCCACCGGAACCTATTTTGCGTTCAGCAACGACGTGCTCACCCGCCTGATCGGCCGCCAGGCCGAGCTGCAATTCGCCTATGAGGACCGCATCGCCGAATTGCGCGCCCAGGTCGACCGCATCACCAGCCGGCAATTGCTCGATCAGGAACAGTTCGAACAGAAATTAAGCGCGCTGATGCGGCGGCAGGCCACGCTAGAGTTGCGCACCTCGGCGCTGTCCGGCGATCTGTCGACCACCGGCTCGATCAAGCCTACGCGTATCGCGCCGGCCGAACCTCAGCCCAATAGACCGATCAAGGCCTCCCCGATCAGCGACACGGTGATCTTCGTCGCGCCGCCGGACCGCGAGGCCCGGCTGCAATCGCGCGACCTGCCGGCAAGCGCCAGCCGCGTCGCCGACCGCGCCAACGGCGGCGGGCTCGACAGCATTCTGGCGCGGGTCTCGTTTTCGCTCGACAAGGTCGAACGCAAGCAGACCGCCGCGCTCACCGATATGGAAGAGCAAGTCGATACCAAAGCGCGGCGCATGCGCAGCGTGCTCAGCGATCTCGGCGTCAATGTCGGCAAGGCGCCGCCGGGCGTCGGCGGTCCGTTCGTCCCGATGAAGGCGCCGCAATCGGGCGCCAGCGCTTTCGAGCGTCAGCTCTATCGCATCAATGTCGCGCGCGCGCAGGTCAACCAATATTCCCACACCCTGATCACGGTTCCGGTGCGCAAGCCGATATTCGGCGAGGTCGATATGAGTTCGCCGTTCGGCATGCGCATGGATCCGTTCATGAAGGGACCGGCGATCCACACCGGCATCGACCTGCGCGGCGACATCGGCGATCCGGTGCGCGTCACCGCCAATGGCACGGTGACCATCGCCGGCTGGAACGGCGGCTACGGCAATATGGTCGAAGTCGATCACGGCAACGGCCTGGCCACGCGCTACGGCCACATGTCGAAGATCGAGGTCAAAGTCGGCCAGCATGTGAAGCTCGGCGACACCATCGGCCGCATCGGCTCGACCGGCCGCTCCACCGGCCCGCATCTGCATTACGAAGTGCGCATCGATGGCGAAGCGGTCGATCCGCAGAAGTTTCTGCGCGCGGGATTGCGGCTGGGCGGCAGCATTCTCGGCAGCAATATCTAGCCCTACTCCACGTCCTCGACCGTCTCCGGCCCGCCGCCGAAGGCCTTCTGCGCCAGCGCCGCCTGCATGAACGGGTCGAGATCGCCGTCGAGCACGCCGGCGCTGTCGGAGGTCGACAGACCGGTGCGCAGGTCCTTCACCATCTGATAGGGCTGCAGCACGTATGAGCGGATCTGGTGGCCCCAGCCGATATCGGTCTTGGCGGCCTGATCGGCGACCGCCTTGTCTTCGCGCTTCTTCATTTCCGCTTCGAACAGCTTGGCGCGCAGCATGTCCCAGGCCATGGCGCGGTTCCGGTGCTGCGAGCGGTCCTGCTGGCACTTCACCACGATGTTGGTCGGAATATGCGTCAGGCGGACCGCCGACTCGGTCTTGTTGACGTGCTGGCCGCCGGCGCCGCTGGAACGCATCACGTCGGTGCGCACGTCGTTTTCGTTGATGTCGATCTTGATGCGGTCGTCGACCACCGGAAACACCACGACGCTGGCGAACGAGGTGTGCCGCCGCGCATTGGAATCGAACGGCGAAATGCGCACCAGCCGGTGCACGCCGGCCTCGCTCTTGAGCCAGCCATAGGCGTTGTGGCCCTTGATCTGGACGGTCGCCGACTTGATGCCGGCGCCCTCGCCTTCGCTCTCCTCGAGCCACTCGACCTTGTAGCCGTGCTGCTCGGCCCAGCGCACATACATGCGCATCAGCATGCCGGCCCAGTCCTGGCTCTCGGTGCCGCCGGCGCCGGCGTGAACTTCGAGATAGCAATCATTGGCGTCGGCTTCGCCCGACAGCAGCGCTTCGAGCTCGCGCCGCGCCACTTCCGCCTTCAAGCGCTTGAGCGCTTCTTCGGCTTCGGTGACGGTAGCCTGGTCCTTTTCGGATTCGCCGAGTTCGATCAGCATCAGCTGGTCGTCGAGATCGCGCTCGATGCGGCCGATGGCGTTGAGCTGATCGTCCAACGCGTCGCGCTCGCGCATGGTGCGCTGCGCTTTGGCCTGGTCGTTCCAGAAGCTGGGGTCTTCGGCGGCTTTGTTCAGTTCGGCGAGGCGGCGTTGCGCGGTATCGACGTCAAAGATGCCTCCTCAGCAGTCGTACCGACTGCTTGATTTCTTCGATGAGGCTTCTGGGTTTCAGCGCGCATGATCTTTCAAAGTCCGTGGCCGCCTGGCGGCTTTTCAAGTCTGCGGGGGATGTAACGTTGCAATCGCGCCGTGGCAACCTCGGCGGCGGCTTCAGGCCGTCAATACAGCCCGCCGGTACCCGAGCGCACGGCGCGGCCGGCATCGGGCGACACGCCGGTGCCCCAGGCGCGCCCGCCGTCGGCGCCGTTGCTATTGTCGTAGCCGACCACCGCATTGTTGTCCGGCGGCGCGGTGCCGGGCTTGAAGGCTTCCAGGATCGCGCGCTGCGTCTCAGGGCCGGCACGCGCGCCGGTCTTGGCGTCGACGCGGATCAGCTTGATGCCGGGCGGCACGCGGAACGGCACCGCGGGCTTGTCGGCCAACGCGACTTTGAGGAAGTTCTTGACCACCGGCGCCGCCAGCGCGCCGCCGGTCTCGCCGCGGCCGAGCGAGCGCGGCTTGTCGTAGCCGATATAGACGCCGACCACGACGTCCGGCGTGTAGCCGATGAACCAGGCGTCTTTATAGTCGTTGGTGGTGCCGGTCTTGCCGGCGATCGGCTTGCCGACTTCCTTTTGGAAGCCGACGCCGGCCGCGGTGCCGCGCAGGACCACGCCTTCCATGATCGAGGTGATCTGATAGGCCGTCATCGGATCGAGCACCTGCTCGCGCCGGTCGATCAGCGACGGCTCCGGCTGATTTTCCCATTTCTTGGCATCACAGCCGATGCATTCGCGTTCGTCGTGGCGATAGACGGTGTGGCCGTAGCGATCCTGGATGCGATCGACCAGCGTCGGCTTCACCCGCCGGCCGCCATTGTCGAACATCGCGTAGGCCGTGACCATGCGCAGCAGCGTGGTTTCGCCGGCGCCGAGCGAGAAGGATAGATAGGGCGGCAAATCGTCATAGACGCCGAAGCGCTTGGCGTATTCGGCGATCAGCGGCATGCCGATGTCCTGCGCCAGCCGCACCGTCATCACGTTGCGCGAATGTTCGACGCCGAAGCGCAGCGTCGACGGCCCGAAGAAATTGCGTTCGTAGTTTTCAGGATTCCAGGTGCCGAGGCCGGGGCCCTGGTCGATCTCGATCGGCGCGTCGAGAATGAGCGACGACGGCGTGTAGCCGTTGTCGAGCGCCGCGGCATAGACGATCGGCTTGAACGAGGAGCCGGGCTGGCGCAGCGCCTGGGTGGCGCGGTTGAACTGGCTCTGGTCGTAGGAGAAGCCGCCGACCATGGCGAGCACCCGGCCGGTCCAGGGATCTTCGACCACCATCGCGCCCGAGACTTCCGGCACCTGACGCAGGCGGAACTGACCTTCGGTCTTGGCCGCCTCGACATAGATGACGTCGCCGGGGTTGAGCACCTGGGTGACCTTGGTCACGGCCTTGCCGCCGGTCTTGGCCCACTTCGCGCCCTCAAGCGGGATGATGCCGATGGCGCGTTCCTTGCTGACATAGCCGCCAGGCTCCCGGCCCGGCTGCAGGCCGATACGCGCGGTCTGATCGCTCACTTCCAGCACCACGGCCATACGCCAAGGCGCGACGTCGGTCAGCGACTTGACCTCGGCGAGCTTGGTGCCCCAGTCGCCGGAAATATCGATCGTGCTGACCGGCCCGCGCCAGCCATGGGCCTCGTCGAACTTCACCAGGCCTTCGGTCAGCGTGTTGCGCGCCAGCACCTGCAGCTTGGTGTCGAGCGTGGTGCGAACCGACAATCCGCCCTCGTACAGCTTCTTTTCGCCGTAGCGGTCGAACAACTCGCGGCGCACTTCCTCGGTGAAATATTCGGCGGCGAAAGTATGCGTGCTGTTGGCTTTCTGCGTCACGCCGAGCGAGGTCTTCTTGGCCTTTTCAGCGTCAGCCACCTTGATGAAGCCGGCCTCGGCCATGCGGTCGAGCACCCAGTTGCGGCGCTCAAGTGCACGTTCGCGAAAGCGGAACGGATGATAATTGTTCGGCGCCTTCGGCAGCGAGGCCAGATAGGCGACTTCCGGAATTGTCAGTTCGTTCACGGACTTATCGAAATACACC
The DNA here is from genome assembly GCA_963825015.1 of uncultured Alphaproteobacteria bacterium. Classification (GTDB taxonomy): domain Bacteria; phylum Pseudomonadota; class Alphaproteobacteria; order Rhizobiales; family Xanthobacteraceae; genus Pseudolabrys. The sequence continues at coordinate 255,378 of CAWGRN010000018.1, forward strand.
AATGACGCGGCGGCGATGCCGTAGGCGCCGAGGCCTAAGTAAATTTCGTTCAAGTAAAGCTCGAGGATCTTATCTTTCGAGTAAGTGCGCTCGATCTTGAGCGCCAGCAGCGCTTCCTTGATCTTGCGGCTCAGCGAAACCTCGTTCGATAACAAGAAGTTCTTGGCGACTTGTTGCGTGATGGTTGAAGCGCCCTGCGGCCGCCGGCTGGAACCGAAATTCTGCAGATAGTTGAACCCGGCGCGCGCGATGCCCGTAAAATCAAGCCCGCCATGCTCGTAGAAGTTCTTGTCCTCGGCGGCGAGGAAGCCCGAAATCACGAGCTTGGGCACCGCCTGGATCGGAATGTAGAGCCGCCGCTCGCGGGCATATTCGCCGAGCAGCGAGCCGTCGGCGGCATGCACCCGCGTCATCACCGGCGGCTCGTAATCCTGCAGCTGGGAATAGTCCGGCAGGTCCTTGGAGAAATGCCACAGCAACCCGGCGGTCGCGGCAACGCCCACCACAAAAAGGATGGTGCCGGCCGCAAACAGAAAGCCCAGGAAGCGCAGTAATAGTTTCATGAACGATTGGTCCCGCCTTGGACCGGCCTGCTGCCCGCGCGGGGTCCCGCCGAAATCGCAGCAAGCCCCCGGAATGGCCGCGTTTTATGTTGAAACTTAGGCCGATTCCCGCTTCCGGTCGCAGACATATTAATTGGCCCCCGCCGCGCCGCGCGCCAGCCGGGGCGCAAAATAGCTGTCGACCGCCTGCGCCAGCGCCGCCGCGGTCTTGGCCTGCCAGGCCGCCGAGGTCAAAAGCTTGAGATCGTCCTTGGTCGACATATAGCCGAGTTCCACCAGCACCGAGGGCACGTCCGGCGCCGTGAGCACCTTGAAGCCGGCCGCCTTCAACGGATTCTTGTGCAGCCGCGCGGTGCTCTTGAGCTCGCCGACCAGCGTGCGGGCAAATTGCGCCGAATAGGTCTTGGTCTCGCGCTGCGCCAGATCGACCAGGATATTGGCGACGTCGCCAGGCTCGGCGGTCAGATCGACGCCGGCGATGACGTCGGCCTTGTTCTCGGCTTCGGCCAGGCGCGCGGCTTCGGCGTCGGAGGCGTTCTCCGACAGGGTATAGACGGTGGCGCCCTCGGCCTGGCCTTCGCTTTTCGGAATGGCGTCGGCGTGGATCGAGATGAACAGCGCGGCGCCGTGGCTGCGGCCAAAGCGCACGCGCTCGGCCAGCGGAATGAAGGTGTCGTCGCTGCGCGTCATCGCCACCCGGTATTTGCCGCTGGCCTCGAGCTTGCCGCGCAGCAGCTGGGCGAATTGCAGCACCAGGTCCTTTTCCAATTCGCCGCTCGCCGCCTTGGTGCCGTTGTCGATGCCGCCATGGCCGGGATCGAGCACGATCAGCGGCCGCGGATCGCCGCTCGGCGGCGGCATGACTTCGCTGCGCTTGACGTTCGGGCTGCGCGCGGTGCGGTTCTCCAGCGAGATCGTGCGCATGAAGCTGGCGCGGTCGGTGGCGGACAGGTCGAGCACCAGCCGCGCCGGCTGGCCGGCGGAGGCCTCCAGCACGAAGGCCTTGTCGACCCGCACCGGGCCCTTGGTGTCGAGCACGATGCGCGAGCCGCCCTGCATGATCAGGCCGTAGCGGAACGCCTTGACCAGGCCGCGGCCCTGCTCGCCGGCCTTGGGCGGCAGGTTGAAGGCGATCTGCGGCAGATCGACCACCACGCGATAGGGATTGGCCAGCGCGAAGGCGGCGACATCGATCTTCTGGGTGAGATCGACGACGAAACGGGTCTGCTTGTCGTCGCCGCCGACCCGCACGTCGGTCGCGGCGGGCAGCGATTCGGCGGCCAGCGCCTGCTTCGGCAGCGCGCCGGTGCGGTCGGCCGCCAGCAGCGCCGGGCTGGCGAGCACGACGGCGACGGCACTGACGATGGCAAGCCTGCGCAGCATGGCGAATCCGACCCTTTCGGGGTGGTTTTACTCCATTAGGGGCTGCTTCGGTTAACGGAACTTGAGCGGAACCGGCGGTTCACGCAGCGGTGTGGCCAACCGGCGGCACTATCGTCCAATCGCGCCGGCGACTTGCGAGGCCACCGACTGCGCCAGCATGCGATAGCCCTCGGGCGTCAAATGCTGGCCGTCGGGCTGATGCGGCAGGCCGCGCAGCGCACTGTTCTGCGATCATCACGACCTTGATGCCGCGCGCGCCGAGCCGGCTGCGGATTTCCCCGGTAACATCCGTGCCGCCTTTGCGCCGGTCGTTTCCGCCGGGCTGCAGGATCACGACATTGGTGCCTTTCGGCACCGCGCGGTCGAGCCGGCTGAGCATGCTGGCGGTTTTCTCGCCGTTCACGCCGGCATTGATCACCCGCACGTTGAGGCCCTTGGCGCGGAGAATCTTCTCGAGCTGCGCCGGATAGGCCTCGCTGCGCGCGACGCCCTTGCCGTAGGTGTTGCTGGCGCCCAGCGCCACCACCGTGGCGGCCTCGGCCGCAGCCGAACGCGAGGCAGAGCGCCGCGGCCACGAGTGCCAGGTGCCGGACTGATCGCCAACAAACAACAACCAGATCAACTCTTTTCAAGCGCAACCCACGCATTTCATGGCCCCGGGTTCATGGTGCGAACCGTTTTCTCATACAGCCATACCAGGATAAAGTGGATCAATGGCTCGGGCATGACGGGCGGGAGGCTCCAACCCCGCCTTGCTATTGGCGGAATCCGGCCGTACATAGGGTTCTGCTGACGGTTAAAAGTTCCGGTTGTGCCGCGTTCGGGCCCCCGGCCCGCCAGTCCAGTGTCGCCCCTCGAGGAGGTCGGCGAACGGACGGCAGCCAAGCCGAAGCCCTTGTGAAGGACATCCGGATCGACGCTTAGGCCACCTTGGCCGCGAGCGTTTCATAGATCGTGAGCGACAGAAACCTCGGCGGCGCTTCTTTATGGCGCGGCCGCAGCGCTACGGGTCGCAATTTTATGCTGCCAAGTTCGCAGCAAAGGCAATTCGAGGTCCACCGCTTTCGCGAATGCTTCGTGACGGCGCGTTTTGCTATGGGCCTTGGCCAGCTTTCGCGTGAAAACGCGGCCCTCCCCTTCCACAACACCCATCAGGCCACCACCCGATTGCGTCGCCTTGCGCCGTCAAATCCGCGCGAGAACGCCGGCTGGTCCGCCTCAGTGAGACATTACAATGGCCGACAAAATGCTGATCGACGCGACCCACCCGGAAGAGACCCGGGTGGTCGTCCTACGCGGCAACCGCGTCGAAGAATTCGACTTCGAGTCCGCTAACCGCAAGCAGCTTCGCGGCAACATCTACCTCGCCAAGGTCACGCGGGTCGAACCGTCGCTGCAAGCGGCGTTCATCGATTACGGCGGCAACCGCCACGGCTTCCTGGCGTTCTCCGAAATCCACCCCGACTACTACCAGATCCCGGTCGCCGACCGGCAGGCGCTGATCGCGCAGGAAGAGCGCGACGCGCGCGCCGCCGACGACGACGCCGATCATCGCGCCAGCAGGCGCGGCGGCGGCCGCAACCGGCACCGCAGCTCGCGCTCCGACCGCCCGCGCGATCCGGTGCGCACCGAGCCGGTCGCCGGCGAGGAGCAAGCTTCCCAAGATCTTGCGCCGCATGAGCAGGCCGGCGAAGCCGTGATGGTCCAAGACGCTTTGGCCCAAGAGGGTTTGGCCCAAGAGGGTTTGGTCCAAGAAGCCGGCAGCCAAGAACCTGCGGGCCACGAGTTCGGCCGCGCAGATCGCCGAGTCGGCGTCGGCGATGCCGACTTTCGAAGCGCCCGCGCAAGAAGCAGCCGTACAAGAAGCGCCACAAGAAACCTCGCAAGAAGTAGCCGCCGAAGCGAACGAACAAGCTCACGCCGCGGAGCAGGCCCGCGAGGACGCGCTCGACGAAGCGCGCGAAGCTTACGAGGCGCCGGCCGGCGACATCGAGATGGCCCCGCTGCCCGAGGGCGGCGAAGACCACGGCGAGACCGGCGATCATCTGGCGCCCGACGCCCTGACCGGCGCGGAAAATCACGCCGTCGAAGCGGCGCGTTCCGAGGAAGGCAACGGCCAGAACGGCGACGACCACCACGACGACGAGCATGTCGAATCGGTCGGCGGCGCCGACGCGCTCGAGGAAGCGCAGGAGCGCGCGCCGCGCTTCCGCCGCAACTACAAGATCCAGGAAGTCATCAAGCGCCGCCAGGTCATGCTGGTGCAGGTGGTCAAGGAAGAGCGCGGCTCCAAGGGCGCGGCGCTGACGACCTATCTGTCGCTCGCCGGCCGCTATTCGGTGCTGATGCCCAACACCGCGCGCGGCGGCGGCATCTCGCGCAAGATCACCTCGGGCGAAGATCGCAACCGCTTGAAGGAAATCGCCGGCGAACTGGAAGTGCCGGAGGGCATGGGCGTCATCCTGCGCACCGCCGGCGCCAGCCGCACCAAGCTCGAGGTCAAACGCGATTTCGAATATCTGCTGCGGCTGTGGGAAACCGTGCGCGACCTGACGCTCAAATCGATGGCGCCGAAGCTGGTCTACGAGGAAGGCTCGCTGACCAAGCGCTCGATCCGCGATCTCTACACCAAGGACATCGACGAGATCGTCGTGTCCGGCGACGAGGGCTACAAGGAAGCGCGCGAGTTCATGCGCATGCTGATGCCGAGCCACGCCAAGAACGTGAAGCTGTACAAGGACGGCACGCCGCTGTTCACCCGCTACGGCATCGAAAGCCAGCTCGACGCCATGTTCTCGCCGATCGTGCAGTTGCGCTCGGGCGGCTACATCGTGATCAACCAGGCCGAAGCGCTGGTCGCCATCGACGTCAACTCGGGGCGCGCCACGCGCGAGCACCACATCGAGGACACCGCGCTCAAGACCAATTGCGAGGCGGCCGACGAAGTCGCCCGCCAGTTGCGCCTGCGCGATCTTGCCGGGCTTATCGTCATCGACTTCATCGACATGGACGAAGGCCGCAACAACCGCGCCGTCGAACGGCGGATGAAGGACGCGCTCAAGCATGACCGCGCCCGCATCCAGGTCGGCCGCATCTCGCATTTCGGCCTGTTGGAAATGTCGCGCCAGCGCATCCGCACCTCGGTGCTGGAGAGTTCGACCGAGAAATGCCCGGTCTGCGGCGGCTCGGGTCACGTGCGTTCGGTGTCGTCGGTGGCGCTGCAGTTGCTGCGCGCGATCGAGGAAATGCTGAACAAGGGCGCGACGCACAATCTGATCGTGCGCACCCGCTCGGAAGTCGCGCTCTATGTGCTCAACCACAAACGCGCCCATTTGCGCGCGCTGGAGGAGCGCTTCCGCATCACCATCACGATTTCGGCCGATGCGACGGTGAACGCGCAAGTCTCCTACATCGTCGACCGCGGCGAACTGGTGCACACCGCGGACGCCGCCAAGGCGATCGCCGCGGCGCAGCCGCAGATCACCTCGCCGCTCGAGGCGGACGAAGACGTGCTCGACGCCGCCGCGGAATCCGAAGAGGAAGAAGAAGACACGGAGACCGAGGCGCGTGCCGCGTCCGACGAGGACGCCGAAGAACACGACGGCGGCCACATCGAACAGATCGAAAATGCCGATGACGGCGCGACGGCGGCGCGCGGCACCGGCGAACGTGGCGGCGAAGGCGGCGAGCGCGAGGGCGGACGCAGGCGCCGCCGGCGTGGCCGCGGCCGCGGCCGTGGCGGCGAACCGCGCGAGGGCGGCCAGCGTGACGGGCGACCCGGCGAGCCGCGCGAAGGCGCGCCGCAATTTGCCAACGACACCGCCGCCGAACACGCCAATCGCGCATGAGGATCACGACGGCGCGACGCCCGAGGAATTCGGCGCCGAGCAAGCAGCCGCGTCGCCGAGGGCGCAGCCGCCAATGGCGAGGGCACCGATGCGGAAGGCCGCCGCCGCCGCAGGCGCGGCCGCCGTGGCGGACGCCGCAACAAACATCGCAACGGCGACGCGCCGTTCAATCCGAACGAGGCGGCGCCGGAGCCGGAACTGCAGAGCGCGGTTGCCGATCTCGACAAGCCGCCGGCCGATTTCGACAGCGCGCCGCGCTATGCGCCGCCGGCTTACGAGCCGCCGCCCGCCGCGCCGCGAAGCGATGCGGCAAGAGGCGGCACAAGTAGCGGCACAGGAGCCTGCGCAGGAACCGCCGCGCCGGCGCTCGACCATACGCGAACCGGCCCCGATCGGGACTGCCGGCGCCGCGCCCTCCCCGTCGCCGACGCTACCGCCGCCGACACCGGTGATCTCGAGCACCGCGCCGGAAACCGCCGCGCCGAAACGCGGCTGGTGGGGCAAGCGCCTGCTCGGCGACAAGGACTGACGCATGGCGCAAGCGCGCCACGCAGCATGAAGTCCGCCTGGGCCGAACGCGACGCCAAGGCCGCGGTCGATCACTATGGCAAGGCCGGCATCGCTGCCGACCTGGCGCTGCGGGTTTATACGACGCGTCTGCTCGGCTCCGATCCCAAGCTGGTGCTGCATGGCGGCGGCAACACTTCGGTCAAGCTGACGGCGCGCGACCTGACCGGCGCCGACGTCGCCGCCTTGCACATCAAGGGTTCCGGCTGGGACATGGGTGTTATCGAGCCTGCCGGCATGCCGGCGGTGCGGCTCGAACCGCTGCGCACGTTGCGGGCGCGCGCGGCGCTTTCCGACGACGACATGGCGCGCGTGCTGCGCGTCGTGCCTGATCGATCCGCAAGCGCCCTCGCCTTCGGTCGAAACCCTGCTGCATGCCTTCGTGCCGGCGAAATTCGTCGACCATACCCATTCGACCGCGGTGCTCAGCCTGATCGATCAGCCGAACGCGGCCGCACTGTGCGCGGAGGTCTACGGCAAACGGCTCGGCTTCGTGCCTTACATCATGCCGGGCTTTGCGCTGGCCAAAGCCGCCGCCGACGCCTTCGACAAAAATCCAAAGGTCGAGGGCCTGATCCTCGACAAGCACGGCATCTTCAGCTTCGGCGACAGCGCGCGCGAAGCCTACGAACGCATGATCGAGATGGTCACGCTGGCCGAACAGCGGCTGGCGAAAAATCGCAAAGCCGTGTTCGCCGAGCGTCAAGCTGCCGCAACAGATCGCAGCCGTCGCCGATGTCGCGCCGATCCTGCGCGGCGCCTGCACGTTGAAGGATGTCGGCGGCGAAGGCGCCCACAAGCGGCTGATCCTGGAATTCCGCAGCGGCGACGCCATCCTCAATTACGTCAACGGCAAGGATGTCGCGCGTTACGCGACTGGCCGGCGTGCTGACGCCCGACCACGCCATCCGCACCAAATCATGGCCGCTGATCGTGCCGGCGCCGGAAGCAGGCAAGCTCGACGCGTTCAAGGCGGCCGCGCAGCAGGCGGCGCAGCAATTCATCGACACGTACCAAGCCTACTTCGCGCGCCACAAAAGCCGCGCGCCGGCGGCGAAAATGCACGATCCGCTGCCGCGCGTCGTGCTGGTGCCGGGGCTGGGCCTGTTCGGCCTGGGCAACACCGCCAAGGACGCCCGCATCGCCGCCGATATCGCCGAAGCCGCCATCGAAGGCATCACCGATGCCGAGGCGATCGGCCACTTCACCTCGATCACGGAAGCCGACATGTTCGACATGGAATATTGGTCGCTCGAACTGGCCAAGCTCGGCGCGCGCAAGGCGCTGCCGCTCGAAGGCCAGGTCGCGGTCATCACCGGGGCCGGCGGCGCCATCGGTGCCGCCACCGCGAAATTATTCGCTTCAGCCGGCGCCGAAGTCGCGCTGCTCGATCTCGATGCCAAGGCGGCGCAAGAAAAAGCCAAGGCGATCGGCGGCGCCGCGATCGCCTTGCATGCGACGTCACCGACGCCGCTTCGGTGCGCGCGGCCTTCGACAAGGTCGTCGCCACGTTCGGCGGCGTCGATATCGTGGTGTCGAATGCCGGCGCCGCCTGGCAAGGCAAGATCGGCGAAGTCGACGAGGCGACGTTACGCGAAAGCTTCGAACTGAATTTCTTCGCGCACCAGAAGATCGCGCAAGCCGCGGTCAAGATCATGCTGGCGCAAGGCGCCGGCGGCTGTCTGTTGTTCAACGTCTCCAAGCAGGCGGTGAACCCGGGCGCCAATTTCGGCCCCTACGGACTGCCCAAGGCGGCGACGCTGTTCCTGGTCCGGCAATACGCGCTCGATTACGGCGCCGACGGCATCCGCGCCAATGGCGTGAACGCCGACCGCGTCCGTTCCGGGCTGCTGACCGACGATTTCATCAAGCAGCGCTCCAAGGCGCGCGGCTTGAGCGAGAAGGACTACATGACCGGCAACCTGCTGGCGCGAGAAGTCACCGCGCAGGACGTGGCGCAGGCCTTCCTGGCCCAGGCGGTCGCACTCAAGACCACCGCCGATATTACCACCGTCGACGGCGGCAATATCGCCGCCGCTTTGCGCTAGATCACAGTCCTGCCCATAACGTGCTATTAAGTCCGCGCGACGAACCGCCAGAGGAGCGATGCCGATGCTGAAGACCTTGAGCCTGATCTGTCTGCTGCCTGCCCTGCTGCTGGCGACGCCGGCATCGGCCGCGACCAAAGCAGCAGAAGATGGAAACCTGCAAATTCGGCGCCGATAACGACAAGCTCGAAGGCAAGAAGCGCGACGCCTTCGTCAAGCGCTGCATGGCGAACGCCAATTACGAACCGGCGGCACGCAAGGAAGCCCTCAAACCGGGGGCCAAGAAAAAGCCCGCCGCTGTCGCCCCGGCGGCCGCGCCGGCGCCGGCCGCCGAGCCGAAGTAATCGGCGCTCGTATCGATACAATATTGAGTCACGCCGCCTTGGCGGTGGGCCGCTCCAGCGGCGCCACCTCGAAAGCTGCGCAGCGTGCCGCGCCGCAGCACGTCGATGGCGATGGCGCGGCCGATCCGTTCGCTGTTGAGCAGCCGCACCAGATCGTCGACGCCGGTCACGGGCTGGCCGTCGGCCATAACGATCGTATCGAGCGTCATCAGGCCGGCCAGCGCCGCCGGTCCCTTCGGCTCCAGCGCCGTCACCATCGCGCCGGAGGCGTTCTCGATGCCGGCGTTGCGGGCGTGCCGGCGCGGCACCGCCGCGGTCTGGCCGGAGACGCCGATGTAACCGCGCCGCACCCGGCCGTGCTTGATCAGTTCGCTGAGCACGAACTGCGCGGTGTTCGAGGCGACCGCAAAGCAGATGCCTTGCGCGCCCATGATGACGGCGGTGTTGATGCCGATCACCTGGCCGCGCGACGACACCAGCGGTCCGCCGGAATTGCCGGGGTTGAGCGCGGCGTCGGTCTGGATCACGTCCTCGATCAGGCGGCCGTTGCGCGCGCGCAACGAGCGACCCAGCGCCGAGATGACGCCGGCGGTGACGGTCGATTCAAAGCCGAGCGGATTGCCGATGGCGACCACCAGTTGGCCGCGCTTGAGCTTCTTGGAATCGCCGAGCGCCGCGTGCGGCAGGTCGCGCGCCGAGCCTGCGCGCAGCAGCGCCAAGTCGGTATCGGGATCGACGCCGAGCGAACGCGCCTCCATGACGCGGCCTTCGGTGTCGAGCAGCCGCACTTCCTTGGCGCCCTCCACCACGTGGCAGTTGGTCAGCACCAGGCCGTCCGGCGCAATGACGACGCCGGAGCCGACGCCGCCTTGACCGCCATTGGCGCCACGGGTTTCCACGCGCAGCACCGCCGGGCCGACGGCGTCGGCGACCGAGGTGACCGCGTGCGAATAGGCGTCGAGGATCTCGGCATCGGACGCTGACGGCGCCGCTGCCAGGCCCTCGTCCTCAATAGATTCCGGGACACCGGAAGACGATGTGAAATCGAGCATGGTTGTTTCGGAGTTATGGTTGCGTGGGCTTAGATGTAGGGCGCGGCCGCCAAATTGGAAGATGGCCGGGGCGGCGGCAAAAACCGTTGCCGGGTGGAACCGGGGCCTCTACCCTCCGCTTATCGACGCGTTAGCCGTCACATTCCTTCAACCACGAAAGTCACGCTCATGGGTTTCGACCAGTATCACGAGCCGCCGGACGAATTGTCCCAGAAGACCCGCACCTTCGCCCGCATGATCACCTCGCTGATCGAGGAAGCCGAGGCCATCGGCTGGTACGAGCAGCGCATCTCGCTGGAGAAGGACGCCGAGGCGCGCGCCATCATGAAGAATGCGCAAAAGGAAGAATTCAAGCACTTCGGCATGGATCTGGAATTCTTGCTTCGCCGCACGCCGGATTGGCGCAAGGAGCTCAAAGGCATCCTGTTCACCAAAGGCAGCATCGTCGAAGCCGGCGAGAAGGCGGAAAAATCCGTCGACTAGCGTCCGCGCTCTCCGCCGCAAAAATAAAAGGCCACCAAGTCCCGCGGACTTCGGTGGCCTTTCTATTGCAACGTCGCGTGTGACGCTGAGCTAGTGATGCATGAACAATGCAAGAATAATGATGATCGGCAGCGGAACGCCCAACAGCCACAATAGCGCGCCTCGTCCAAAGCCCATGATCGCCTCCATGATTGTCCGGTAATAATTCGGAGGCCCGGCAAAAGTTCCCGGCGCCGCGCGCAACGCACGATGTTCTCCGAAATTTTTGGCCGGAACCATTGTTCCTTGCAGCGGTTATGCCGCTGCCAGGCGTGAATGATTCCGCCTGTAAGGAGGCTAGGGACGATGATTACGCAGACCGGGAATCTGATCAACGACGACGCCGACTCGGCGGTGAGCTGGAAGGCCATTCTGGCGGGCGCGACCGCCAATATCGCCATCACATTGGTTCTGATCGCGTTTGGTATTGGCGTCGGTTTTTCGGTGGTATCGCCGTGGGCCGGCCAAGGCATTTCGGCGACCACCTTCACCATCGCCGCCGGCATTTATCTGATCGTGATCGCGATGATCGCGTCGACCATCGGTGGCTATCTCGCCGGCCGTTTGCGGACGCAATGGTCGAGCGTGCACGAACACGAGCGGTATTTTCGCGACTCCGCCCACGGTTTCTTGACCTGGGCCTTCGCCATGGTGGTGAGCGCGGCCGTGCTCGGCGGCGCCTTTACCAGCATCGTCGGCGGCTTCGGCGGCGGCTTGGCGCCGGCGGCGGGCGCTGCGGCGCAGAGCTTCACCGACCGACGTCTATGTCGACAATCTGCTGCGCAGCCCGGTCACGGCGAACCGCACCGCGACTTCGCCGGCCCAGGCCACGCAGCAGGCGACCTCGCCGACCGCGGCCGACCAGACCCCGGCTCCGTTGCAGGGCGGCCAAGTGGCGCCGACCGGCAATCAGAACGCCGGCAACCTGGCCGCCACCCGCGGCGAACTCACCCGCATCCTGGTGCCGAGCCTGCGCAAGGGCGGCAACCTGTCCGATGCCGACAAGACCTATGTCGCCAGCATCGTCTCGGCCCGCACCGGAATGACGCAGGCCGACGCCGAGCAGCGCGTCAATCAGGTGATTACGCAGGCCAAGGAAGCAGCCGACGCCGCCCGCAAGTCGGCCGCGAAATTCGCGCTCTGGCTGGTGGTGTCGATGCTGGCCGGCGCCTTGTCGGCCAGTCTCGCCGCGATCGAAGGCGGCAGCCTGCGAAACCGCGAATGGTATCTGGTCGGCGCCACGCGCACCCGCGTGGTCGTCACCCCGGCCGAGTAACGCTTCACCCTTTGTCGAACAACAGGAGACCGCAATGCCCATTCTGCTCTGGTTACTCGGCCTGCCGATCAGCCTGATCATCATCCTGATGGTGCTCGGCGCGGCCTGACCGACGTGAAAATGAAAAGCCCGCCGGTGCAGACACCGGCGGGTTTTTTCGTGACATATTCATTCAAAGGAAAAACGGGGGCGCCCTCGGCGGGCTTCAGGGGACAATTTACCGCCCAAGAGCGTCCTCGATGAGTGCGTTGAAGAAAGCCCGCAAGCTCCTCAGCAACGAGCCCTCTCCAACGCGACTTAAATACCAAAGCGCAAAACCGCGTCGTTGTCTTTGATCTAGATCAGACAGCGCCGCTGACCGGCCGTGGCGCAGGGCGCGAAGGCTGCGCGGTCCTGTTTTGATCCAAAGCAATGCGCCGGCGCGCCCTTTATGAAACATAAACTCACAATTGCAGCGCGGGAGAGTTCCATGCGTTTTCCATTCCTATCAGCTTTGTTTGGCGCCCTGCTTCTGGTGGTCCCGGCGCAAGCCGAAAACACCGTGCCGAGCCCGCTGCAACAGGAAATCCTGATCAAGACCGCCCTGCTCACGCTCAACGACGCGAACCTGACTGGCAATTACACGGTGCTGCACGCCAAGCTTTCCAAGCCGTTCCGGGATCAGTTCAGCCCCGACAAGTTGAAACAGGTATTCAAGTCGTTCGCCGACCAGAAAGCCGATTGGGGCTTGATCGCCGCCAAGGCGCCGATCGTCACCACGCCGACGGCGATCGACGGCCGCGGCGCGCTGGTGCTGCGCGGCTATTTCGATACCGCGCCGAGCCGGCTGACCTATGAACTCGACTTCGTCCCGTCCGAAGGCGAGTGGAAGCCCATCATGTTGAACGTCAAAGCGAGGCCGCCGACGCAAGGATAAAGCTTCAGCTTCGCGCGTCATCGCTCAGCAAACCGAAAGAGGCGCCGCCATGTCCCAGCCGATCACGTCCCAGCCTGCACAGCCCAAGCCGGTTTCCACCTGGCGCAAGGTGTTTGCCGCCATCCTCGACTTCATCTTCATCATGGTCATCGCCGGCTATGCGATCGGCTACGCCACCGGCAATGTTTCCGACGAGGGCTTCGAACTCAAGGGCGGCCCGGCCTTTCTTTTGTTTGCGATCGTCATCCTCTACTTCGTCGTCTTCAGCCGCTTTCTGGGCGGCACGGTGTGGCAGCGACTGTTGGGCGTGCGCTGACAGCGCCAGCCGGCCCATCTTTAAAACACATTGAAATTTTGTTGTTTGTTGACTTAAATCAACAGACTCTTGCCGCAAGGCGGCAATGATTTATTAGGCGACTCGCAATTCGGGCTGACCGGAATGGCGCAAATGCCAACGCTTCACTGATTGTTGGCCGAGAGCGGCCACTCTTGCAGCAGGCATTTACTTTAAAAAAATCGGGGAACGCTGCCCGCTTTCGAACCCAAAAAAGCATTGGGAGGAAAGACCATGGCAGGCACGAAAAAATCGCGGCAGTTGGACGTCCAGGCTTTTCTCAGCCAAGTGGGAGGCGGACGAACCATATCCGAATGCCGAAAAGACCAAGTGATCTTTCGGCAGGGCGATCCTGCGGATTCGGTTTTTTATATTCAGAACGGCAAAGCCAAGATCACCGTGACGTCCGACCAAGGCAAGGAAGCGGTGATCGCGGTTCTGGGCAAAGGCGATTTCTTCGGCGAAGGATGCCTGGGCGGACAGAAGCAGCGCATGGCGACAGCCTCGGCTTTGACCGACTGCGCGGTGATGCAGATACCGAAAACCGAGATTCTTCGCGTGATCCACGATGAGCCGGAGTTTGCCGACTTGTTTATCTTGTACATGTTGGCGCGCAACAGCCGCGTCGAGGAGGATCTCGTCGATCAATTGTTCAACTCAAGCGAAAAGCGCCTGGCGCGAACGCTGCTGCTGCTGGCGAATTTCGGCAAGGAAAAAATGGAGCAGCCCGAGCCAATCCTGGAGAAAATAAACCAGGCGACGCTGGCCGATATCGTCGGCACCACGCGGGCGCGCGTCAGCTTCTTCATGAACAAATTTCGGCGGCTGGGCCTGATCGATTACAACGGAAAAATCGTGATCCACCCGGCACTGCTGAATTTGGTTCTGCACGAGCAGCCGGAAGTCAGAAGCTGACAGGACGCCGGCGCTCAATCGCTCTGCAGAATGACGTTCTTGACCATCGGGTAGATCTGGTTCTGCCAGGTGCGGCCGGAGAACACGCCGTAATGGCCGACGCCGGCCTGCATGTGGTGGCGCTTGCGGTAGGGCCGCAATGCAGGTGCACAGGTCGTGCGCGGCCAGCGTCTGCCCGACCGCGCAGATGTCGTCCTTCTCGCCTTCCACCGTGAACAGCATGGTGCGCTTGATGGCGGCCGGCTCGACCTTCTGGCCTTCATAGGTCAGTTGACCGAGCGGCAGCGCGTGGTCCTGGAACACCAGTTTCACCGTCTCCAGATAGAATTCCGAGGCGAGATCGAGCACGGCGAAATATTCGTCGTAGAACGCCTTGGTGACCGCGGCCTTTTCCAGCTGGCCGTTGGCGAGGTTTTCATAGAGCTCGCGGTGCGCCTTGATATGGCGCTCCATGTTCATGCTCATGAAGGCCGCCAGCTGCACGAAGCCGGGATAGACCCTGCGGCCGCCGCCGGGATAGCGCGCCGGCACGGTGGCGATCAGGTTCTTCTCGAACCAGTCCATCGGCTTGCCCTTGGCAAGTTCGTTGACCTTGGTCGGGTTGACGCGGGTATCGATCGGGCCCGGCCATCAGCGTCATCGAGCGCGGCTGCGCCGGATTGTCGCCTTGCGCCATCACGCTCGCCGCCACCAGCGCGCTGACGCAGGGCTGGCACACCGCCACCATATGCGCGCCCGGCCCCATCTTCTCCAGGAAGCGGATCAGGTGGGCGGTATAGTCGTCGAAGCTGAACGGCCCGTCGCTCAGCGGCACGTCGCGCGCATTGTGCCAATCGGTAATGTAGACGTCATGTTCGGCGAGCATGGTGCGCACGGTGGCGCGCAGCAGCGTCGCGAAATGCCCGGACAGCGGCGCGATCAGCAGCACGCGCGGCTGTTCCTGATCGATGTCCTTCTTGAAATGCCGCAGCGTCGCGAACGGCGTGACGTCGGCGGCCTCCTCGGTCACCGCGACTTCGCGGTTTCCCACCATGACGCTGTCGATGCCGTAAGGCGGGCGGACATGGGTGAGCCCGGCGCGCGCGATCAATTCGTAGGCGGCGTTGAGATTGCTCAGCGCCGACGGCCGCGCCGAGCCGTTGAGCTTGCGCGCCGATGTTCTTGAGCGCCATGCCGGCAAAGGCCCGCACCGGCACCATGATGTCAGAATGCGCCTGATAGACTTGATAGAGCATCCGGTCCCCGGCGGTCCCGGCAGACCGCTGGCGAAACGCTAAAGCATTTTATGCTGCACTGCGAGATAATAATTGGGCCGGCCGCCGGTCTGGGGAAAAGGCCACGGCCGTGTCTTTTTGCGCCACGGGAAGGTATTGAATAGTCTGAACTTTCGTCTAAGCTGGCTGCTGCCGGGCCGCGATGAAAAAGGGATAAGTGCGCCCCATGGCCAAGGCTACCCAGATAAAGCTGCTCTGACGATTGCCAGCAAGAACTACGGCTCCTGGTCGCTGCGCGGCTGGCTGCTGTGCAAGTTGGCCGGTCTCGATTTCGAGGAGCAGAGCGTCGCCAGCGACGACCCCTCGACCCGCGCCGAACTGCTGTTGCTGTCGCCGTCGTTCCTGGTGCCCTGCCTGACCCATAACGGCGTCAAGGTCTGGGACACGCTGGCGATCGCCGAATACCTCAACGAGATCCTGCCCGACGCCGGCCTGCTGCCGAAGGCGCTGGTCGCGCGCGCGCATTGCCGCTCGATTTCCGGCGAGATGCATTCCGGTTTCACCAACATGCGCTCGGCGCTGCCGATGAACCTGAAGGCGCATCATCCCGGCTTCAAGGTCTGGGCCGGCGCGCAGGCCGACATCGACCGCATCTTGAGCATCTGGCGCGAATGCCTCGCCGCCAGCAAAGGCCCGTTTTTGTTCGGCAACACGCCGGGCATGGCCGACGCCATGTTCGCGCCGGTGGTGACGCGCTTCATCACCTACGACGTGAAGCTCGATTCCGACTGCGCCGCCTATTGCAAGGCGATCATGGCGCTGCCGGCGATGCAGGAATGGCACGAAGCCGCCAAGGCCGAGCCGGACGAAGTGGTCGAGCTCGACGTCGAGTTCTGACCGACCCTTCTGGTCATGCGAGACGCCGCCGGCCATGCCGGCGCGGCGGCGCCTGTTAGGTCACGAGAACGCGGTCATCGGGTCGATGACGGTGCTCACTTCGGTGATCTTGTTCGCCGGAAAGCCGCTCAGCCGGGCGTGTTCGCGAATGGTGGCCTCACCGTCGGCGAGATAGATGCAGAAGGTCTTGTCGCCCGTGACGTACGAGTGCTCCCATTGGATCTTGCCGTAAAGCTTGGCCAGCGCATCGCATGAGGTCATGGCAGCGTCCTTTGAACTGCATCGCGGCTCATGCTGCCGACGCCCGGTATGTCGCGTTCGATCACATAGCGTTTCATCTTTTTCGTCCTTCAGGTCTTGTTGCGGTATCGGCTGTGGCGCGCGGCGCCTCAGGCCTTCGGCAGATAAGCGATGGTTCCGGCCAGATCGGTATCGTCGATCAGTTGGAACCGGCTGTCGCTGCCGCTGCTGGCGGGCGGCGGCGAACGGCGCATATTTCGGATCGGCGGCGAAAGCTTCACGGCATCGCGCCGACGGAAACTCCATCAGCGCGATCAGCGTGGTGTCGAGCGGCTTGCCTTCCAGCGTTTTCACGTTGCCGCTGCGCGCCAGATACTTGCCGCCGTGCTTGTGCACGAGGTCGTGGACCGACGCGGCATAAGCCGGCAGCCAATTGTCGTCGGTGACTTTGACGTCGGCGATCAGATAAACGGCCATTGTCTTGTCATCTCCTGTGGTTGGTTGTGCGGCACGGGCTAGCCCCGCGACGTGACTGCAACTCGCAGAAGAACGACCGAGCGATCCAGTTCACAAACTGGACGGCAGCCTTACCGGCCGCCACATCGCTCGATCTAAGTTGCTGAAAACGCGTGGTTGTCTCGCTTGGCCGTTGGTCGGCCGCAACATTATCGCTACACTTTCTGTACTAGCCAGCCATTGCCGGCCCGTATTACCCAATGCCGACACGATTTCCGCATGCCAAGGGGCTTCACGTGCGCAGTCAAACCGAACCTGGGAATTATGGACAGTTCTGTCCCGTCGCCATGGCGGCGGAAATCGTCTGTTCAAAATGGACGCCGCTGGTGCTGCGGGAATTGCTCGCCGGCTCGGCGCGATTCAACGATCTGCGGCGCGGCGTGCCGAAGATGTCGCCGACGCTGCTGTCGAAGCGGCTGAAGGAACTCGAGCGAGCCGGCGTGATTTCGGCGCGACCGACGGGCCCCGCGGGCGTCACCGAATACAGGCTCACGGCAGCCGGCGAAGATTTGCGCGGCATGATCATGTCGCTGGGCAGCTGGGGTCAGCGTTGGATCGAAGTCCTCGCTGACGCTCAAGAACCTCGATCCGTCGCTGCTGATGTGGGACATGCGCCGCAACATCGTGCCGACCTCGATTCCGAACCGCAAATGCACGGTGCAATTCGTTTATCCCGAGCTCAGCGCCGGCCGCAATACCTGGTGGCTCGTGATCGACGGTGGTGACGTCGACCTGTGCAGCGTCGATCCCGGTTTCGATATCGATCTTTACGTCAGCAGCACGCTGCGCAGCATGACCGCCGTCTGGATGGGCCATTCAACGCTCAAGGCCGAGATCAATGCCGGTCATGTTCAACTGACCGGCGATAAAACGATGGCGCGCTCGATTCACGGCTGGCTGGGCTTAAGCCCCTTCGCCAAGGAAAAAAACCGCCTCGCTAGTTAGGACGCTTCGCGCTTCAGCCACCCCCCAATCCGTTCCACCGCCTCATGCATCTCGGCGGCGGAGCCGGCGTAACAGAAGCGCAGAAAATTATGGCCGTTGACCGGATCGAAATCGATGCCGGGCGTCGCCGCCACGCCCGCCTCGTTGAGCATGCGCTTGGCGAAATCCAGGCTGTCGTTGGAGAAGCGCGAAATATCGGCATAGAGATAGAACGCGCCGTCGACCGGCAGGAATTTGTCGAGGCCGATCTTCGGCAGACCTTCGGTGAGGATGCGGCGGTTCTCCTCGTAGCCGTGCTTGACCGCCTCCATTTCCTCGCGGCCGTCGAAGGCGGCTTCGCGCCGCGATCTGCGCCAAAGTCGGCACCGAGATGGCGAGGTTCTGCTGCAGCCGCTCGACCGCGCGCACGAGGCTCTCCGGCACCACCATCCAGCCGATGCGCCAGCCGGTCATGCAGAAATATTTCGAGAATGAATTGATCACCACCGCGCGCTCCGACACGTTGGCCGCGGTTTCGGCGGCGAACGCATAATCGAGGCCGTGATAGATCTCGTCGGAGATGACGCGGATGCCCTCGGCTTCCGCCACCGCGATCAGTTGCGACAGATGGTCGGCATCCATCATGGTGCCGGTCGGGTTGGCCGGACTGGCGATCACCACGCCTTTGAGCGGCGCGCGGCGGTGTTCGGCGATCAGCGCCTTGGCCGAGAGCGCCCAGCGCGTCTGTTCGGAGGTCTCGATCAGCACCGGTTCGCAGCCGAGCGCGGAGAGAATATGCCGGTACGGCGGATAGCCGGGATTGGCCAGCGCCACCCGGTCGCCCGGCTCGAACAGCGCCAGAAACGCCAGGATGAAGGCGCCCGAGGAACCGGTGGTCACCACCACGCGGGCGGGATCGAGCGCGAGGTCGTAGGTCTCTTCGTAATGGCGGGCGATGCGGGCCCGCAGCGACGGTATGCCCAGCGCCTCGGTATAGCCGAGGCGGCCCGTGCCGAGCGCCTCTTGCGCCGCCTTCAGGGCGGTGGCGGGCGCCGGCCGCGCCGGCTGGCCCACTTCCATGTGCACGACTCGGCCGCCCGCGGCCTCGATCTGGGCTGCCGCCGCCATCACGTCCATGACGATAAACGGCGGCACATTGCTGCGTTTGGAGGGCAATAACAGGTGTTTTGCCGCCTCAAGCATGGGTTTTAAGCCCGTCCAGGGCGCCCCGCCCCGCTGTTGCCGCATTCAAAATGCTTGTTGGCCGTGCTTGGCGCATGCGCTTTTCATGACTCAGTCGTGATCGCAAGTCGCGTTGACCGCCTCCGGGGGCGTCACTAGGTTCACGCCGATCCAATGGCGAACAATGACATGATCGAGCACGGCACAGCTATCAGGACGCAGGCGCACGCGCCAGCAGCGCGCGCGCGTCGCGATGCTGACCGCTTTCGCCATTGCGACCGCCGGCGTCATCCCGGCGGCGACGCCGGCGCGCGCCCAGGAGCAGGCGCTGCGCGGCATGCCGGTGATCCGCGACACCGAGATCGAGCAACTGTTGCGCGACTATGCGCAGCCGATCCTGAAGGCCGCCGGCCTTGCCAAGCAGAATGTCAGGGTGGTGGTGCTCGGCGACCGCTCCTTCAACGCCTTCGTCATGGACGGGCGTCACATCTTCATCAATGCCGGCGCGCTGTTCGACGCCAAGACGCCGAACGAGGTCATCGGCGTGTTCGCGCATGAGACCGGCCATCTGGCCGGCGGCCATCTGTTGCGGCTGCGCGAGCAGCTCGCCACCGCGCAGACCGCTTCGATCATCGCCATGCTGGCCGGCGTCGGCGCCATGGTCGCGGGCGCGCGCTCCGGCTCGGCGGCGGCAATATCGGCGCGGCGGCGATCATGGCGCCGCAGTCGGCGATCATGCGCTCGCTGCTGGCCTATGTGCGCACCCAGGAAGACCAGGCCGACCATGCCGGCGTGAAGTTTCTCACCGCCACCGGCCAGTCGCCGCGCGGCATGGTGGAATTGTTCAAGCGCCTGACCAACGAAGCCTTATTCAATTCGCGCTATATCGACCCCTATCTGCAGAGCCATCCGATGCCGGCCGAGCGGGTCGCCGCGCTTGAAGTGCTCGCCAAGGCCAGCCCCTATTGGGACCGCAAGGATTCGCCCGAGTTGCAACTGCGCCACGACATGATGCGCGCCAAGCTCGCAGGGCTTCCTGGACCGGCCCGACACGGTCGCGCGCCGCTATCCGCTCGGCGACCACAGCCTGCCGGCCCGCTATGCCCGCGCCATTTCGAGCTACCGCCACGCCGACTTGCGCCAGGCCGTCGTTCAGGTCGACGAGTTGATCCAGTCGCAGCCGGGCAATCCGTATTTCCAGGAACTCAAGGGCCAGATGCTGCTCGAAGGCGGCCGGCCGGCCGACGCCGTCGCGCCGCTGCGCCGCGCGGTGCAGCTGTCGCATGGCGCGCCGCTGATCGAGATCATGCTGGGCCAGGCGCTGGTCGCGACTAACAATCCAAAGGTTGCCGAGGAAGCGGTCGAATTGCTGCGCTCGGCGATCGCGCGTGAACCCGAGGCGCCGGAAGCCTATAGCCAGCTCGCCATGGCCTATGGCCGCAAGGGCGACGTCGCGCAGGCCGATCTCGCCTCGGCGCAGGCCGCCTTCTCCCGCGGCGATATCGTGACCGCGCGTCAACTCGCGACCCGCGCCAAAACCCGGCTGCCGATCGGCTCGCCGGCCTGGGTGCGCGCCGACGACATCGTCAACGTCAAGCCGCCGGCCAGGAAGAACTGATGACCACAAGGACAAACACCATGATATCGAGCCCGCGCCTGATCGCCGCCGCCTGTGCCGCCGCGTTGCTGGCGTTTAGCCTGCCGCAGGCCTCACGCGCCGCCGAATTCTCGGCGCCGCAGAAAGGCGAGATCGAGCGCGTCGTGCACGATTATCTGATCGCGCATCCGGAAGTGCTGCAGGAGGCGATGGCCGAACTCGAGAAGCGCCAGACCGCCGCGGAAACCGAAAAGCACCAGGCCGCCGTCAAGACCAACGCCCAGGCGCTGTTCTCCTCGCCGCGCCAGGTCAACCTCGGCAATGCGCAAGGCAACGTCACCTTCGTCGAGTTCTTCGATTACAATTGCGGCTACTGCAAGCGCGCCATGGACGACATGCTGACGCTGATCAAGGACGATCCCAAGCTCAAGGTCGTGCTCAAGGAATTCCCGGTGCTCGGACCCGGCTCGGTCGAAGCCGCCCAGGTCGCGGTCGCGGTGCGCATGCAGGACAAGACCGGCAAGAAATATCTCGAATTCCACCAGAAGCTGTTGGGCGGCCGCGGTCAGGCCGACAAGGCGCACGCCATGGCCGCCGCCAAGGAAGTCGGCATGAACATGGCGCAGATCGAGAAGGATCTCACCAGCCCCGAGGTGAAATCCACGTTGGAAGAAAACTTCAAGCTCGCCGAAGCGCTCGGCCTCAACGGCACGCCGAGCTACGTGATCGGCTCCAATGTGGTGATCGGCGCCGTCGGCCTGCCCGCGCTTCAAGAGAAGATCAGCACCGCGCGCTGCGGCAAGGCGAGCTGCTGACGTTTTACTTGCGCCTGATTTTATAGAGAACAAAGCGCGAGGAGCGCGTCGAGCTCCTCGAGCAATGCCGGCAACGGATTCGGCCGGGCGCTCCGAGCACGTACAGATAATCGAAGTCGCGATCCCATGACCGGATGAACGGCGGCACGGCGTCACCGGTTTTGCCGGCGGCAATCGCCGCAAGGATCGTCATCGGCACCGGCCCGCCATAGGGAATATCGAGCCGCGCGACGGCGCCTTGCGCCCGCACCGGCTGCTTGCCCTCCCCGGTAAACAAATTCGGCACGAAGGCCTTGGCATAGTGCACCGCCAGCACCGGCGCATAGGACATCGGATATTCGGTCAGGTCCTGGAACGGCGGATCGTCGCCAGTGCCGCTGGTGCCGACCAGCACCAGCGCGCCTTTGTCGAGCTTGCCGAATGACGCGATCATCGCCGCATAGTCGGCGCGATAGGACAGCCAGACGACGTAGACCACCGCCAGATTGGCAAGCGTGATCGCGCTGACGGCCGCCAGCGCGGCGAATAGCCATTGCCGGCTCGGCAGCGACAGCGTGCAAAACGCCGGCAGGATGAAGGCCGCGGCGGCGAGGACGCGGAAGTCGACGAACGACGTGCCGAACAGCTTCGACGGGATCGCCAGATAGAGAATGAGGAAACCGATCGCGAGCCAAAGCCCGGCCGGTTCGAGTTTCAGCACGCCGCGCTTTCCCGCGATGTAGATGAAGCCGATCAGCGCGACCATGCCGGCCGCCGACACCGTCAGGCTGTAGCCGTTCAGGATGCGGAACAGCCACAGCGGCTTGAATGCGAAGAACCAGGCCGTGCCCGCCTCGCCGATCGCGCCGGCGGTGAGCTTCATGACGACGAGCAGAACCAGCGCCGGAATGGCGAGCACGGCCAGCCGCAACGCGGCGTCGCGGAAAGCCGACCGGTGCCCAGCCGCGCCACAGCTCGTAGATGCCGAGCGTCGCGCCGTAGATGCCGAGCGCGAAGAAATGCGCCGCAAACAGCGCGCCGACAAATATCGTGTTGACGGCGAGACGAACCGGCCAGGACCTGTCCTGCACCGACAACGCGGCGGCGATGCCCCATAGCGCTACGCCCAGACCGAATTCGAAATTCACAAAGCCCCAGGCGAACGGCAGGCAATACAGAAACATGACGGCCGCAAAGCCCGAGATCTGCACGCGGCCTTTCACCACCCGTTCGAGCGCCAGCGCGCCGCCGACGACCAGGAGCTGGCTCAAGCAGCAGAAACAGCCGCGTCGCGGTTTCGACGTCGATCAGCCGCGCCATCTGCGGAATGATCAGGTCCATCGCCAGATTCGGATAGAGCGCCCAGGCGGTGCGATAAAACGGATTGGCGTCCGGCGTGCCGCTGGCGCTGAGAATATACATGCGGGCGAGATGATTGGGATAATCAACCATCGCCGGGATCGGCGTCAGCAGTACGGGGCCGAGCGAGAGGCCGAGCAGAACCGCAAAAATAATTTTCGCGGCGAGATTGTTCCGATCGTGACGACCATTGCCCTATCTCATAGCAAAGCCGTGGATAAATCATTAGGGTTTCGGAGCCGCCGGCCGCCTTATCCCCTGCGGGTCAATCGAGGCGGAACGGTTTCACGCCTGAGCGAGTTATCGCGCGCATGTATACGGTCGGCATGGAAGAGGAATATTTCGTGTTCGACGCCAAGACGCGTCGCGCCGTGCGCCGGATCGACAAGAAATTCCTCAGCGCCGCCCGCCAGAAGTTGGGTGACCGCGTCATGACGGAAATGCTGCAATCGCAGATCGAGGTGGCGACGCCGCCCTGCGCCAGCATGGCGGAAGCTCGCGCGCATCTGGCGCAGTATCGCCGCGCGCTCGGCGAGGCGGCGCGCGAACGCAAGCTGGGTCTGGCCGCCATGGGCACCTTCCCGCTGGCGTTCTGGCCGGAGCAATTGGCCACCGAGAAAGAGCGCTACGACGCCATCCTCGACGATCTGCAGATGATCGGCTACCGCAACATGCTGTGCGGCATGCACGTCCATGTCGAAGTCCCCGACCTCGATGCCCGCATCAATCTGATCATGCGGCTGACGCCGTACCTGCCGTTGCTGCTGGCGCTGTCGACCTCCTCGCCGTTCTGGCAGGGCCACCTCACCGGGTCTCGCCGGCTATCGGCTGGCGGCCTATGACGAGTTGCCGCGCACCGGGTTGCCCGAACTGTTCCGCACCAAGGAAGACTACGACGAATACGTCGGCGCGCTGGTCGGCGCCAAGGTCATTCCCGACGCCAGCTATATCTGGTGGGCGTTGCGGCCGTCGCTGCCCAATCCGACCATCGAGTTGCGCGTCGCCGACAGTTGCACGCGGCTCGACGACGCCGTGGCGATCGCCGCTTTGTTCCGTTGCCTGGTGCGCGCGCTCGACCGCAACCGCGGCATCAATACCGGCTTCGACCGCGTCGGCCGCGCCATCACCGCCGAGAACAAATGGCGCGCCCAGCGCTACGGCATCGCCGCCACCTTCGTCGATGCCTTCACGCGCGCGCCGATCACCATCAAGCAGTGGCTCGGCCAGGTGCGCGCCTTCATCGCCGAGGACGTCGAGGCCTTCGGTTGCGCCGCCGAACTCGCGCATATCGACCGCATGATCGATCAGGGCACCAGCGCCGACCGCCAGATCGACATCTTCGCCAAGGCCACGGCCGCGGGCCGCCGAAGGTTAACGGCGATCGCCGACGTCATCGACTGGGTCGCGGCCGAGACCCTGGCGCCGGGCCAAGCAGCGTCTTAAGCCTTTACGGCGGCAGGACTTCTTCTGGGCTTCCCCTTGGCGTCCGGGCCACCTATAAAGCGGCCGAGTTTCACGCGCAGCCGAATCGAAACGCGCGAGCCCTTGAACCCAAACCGTCAAATGCCAAAGACCATCTACGTCCTCAACGGCCCCAATCTGAACACGCTGGGCACGCGCGAGCCGGAAAAATACGGCACCGCGACGCTGGCCGACGTGGAAAAGATTGTGCCGCGACACCGCCGCCCGGTTCGGGCTCGAGGTGGTGTGCCGCCAGTCCAACCTGGAAGGCGAACTGGTCAACTGGATTCAGGAAGCGCAGGCCAAGAAGGCGGCCGGCCTCATCATCAATCCGGCCGGCTACACCACGACCTCGATCGCCATTCTCGACGCGCTGCTGACCTTGAGCCTGCCGGTGATCGAAATCCACATCACCAATATTCACGCGCGCGAAAGCTTCCGGCAGAACTCCTACGTATCGAAGGCGGCGAAAGCCGTGATGGCCGGATTCGGCACCGACGGCTATGCGCTGGCGATCGCCGGGCTGGCCGGCATGATCGGCGCCAAAGAAATCAAATAAACCCGGAAAAAAGCTTGATGGCAAAATCGCCGAAAACATCTGTGGTCAATCGCGAGCTCATCCTCGAGCTCACCAAGCTGTTGGACGAAACCGGCCTGACCGAAATCGAGATCGAGCAGGACGGCCAGCGCGTGCGGGTCGCGCGCGGCACAGTTGCCACGGCGGCGCCCGCGCCGTCGCGCGCGGCGGCAGCGCCCGCCCCGCAACCGGTCGCGGAAACGATCTCAGCCCCGCTCGATCCGGCCAAACATCCGGGCGTGGTGAAGTCGCCGATGGTCGGCACCGCCTATGGCAGTCCCGAACCCGGCGCCAAGCCGTTCATCGAAGTCGGCAGCACCGTCAAGGCCGGCGACACCCTGCTGATCATCGAAGCCATGAAGACCATGAACACGATACCGGCGCCGCGCGCCGGCAGCGTCATCCAGATCCTGTTCGAAGACGGCCAGCCGGTCGAGTTCGGCGAGCCGCTGGTGATTATCGAGTGACCTCAGACCTTCGCTGCCACAATGTTCGATAAAATCCTGATCGCCAATCGCGGCGAGATCGCCATGCGGGTGATCCGCGCCTGCAAGGAGCTCGGCATCCTCACCGTCGCGGTGCATTCCACCGCCGACGCCGACGCCATGCATGTGCGCTTCGCCGACGAGAGCGTGTGCATCGGCCCGCCGGCGGCGAAAGACAGCTACCTCAACGTCCCCGCCATTCTGTCGGCCTGCGAAATCACCGGCGCCGACGCGGTGCATCCCGGCTACGGCTTCCTGTCGGAAAACGCGCGCTTTGCCGAAATCCTCGCCGACCACGACGTGCATTTCATCGGCCCCAAGCCCGAACACATCCGCCTGATGGGCGACAAGATCGAGGCCAAGCGCACCGCCAAGCGGCTCGGCATCCCGGTGGTGCCGGGCTCGGACGGCGGCATCACCGACGACGTCGAGGCCACCAGGGTCGCCAATGACATCGGTTATCCGGTGCTGATCAAGGCTGCCGCCGGCGGCGGCGGCCGCGGCATGAAGGTCGCGCGCTCGGCGGCCGAGCTGTCGACCGCGCTGTCGACCGCGCGCTCGGAAGCCAAGGCCGCGTTCGGCGACGACGCGGTCTATCTGGAAAAATATCTGGAGAAGCCGCGCCACATCGAAATCCAGGTGCTCGGCGACGGCAAGGGCCAAGCCATCCATCTCGGCGAGCGCGATTGCTCATTGCAGCGCCGCCATCAGAAGGTGCTGGAGGAAAGCCCCTCGCCCGCGCTCAACGTCGCGGCCCGCGACGTCATCGGCGAGACCGTCGCCAAGGCGATGCGCGATATCAACTATCTCGGCGTCGGCACCGTCGAATTTTTGTTCGAGGACGGCCAGTTCTATTTCATCGAGATGAACACGCGCATCCAGGTCGAGCATCCGGTGACCGAAATGGTCACCGACATCGATCTGATCTTCGAGCAGATCCGCGTTGCCGCCGGTGCGCCGCTGACGCTCAAGCAGAGCGACATCGAATTCCGCGGCCACGCCATCGAGTGCCGCATCAATGCGGAAAATCCGGTGTCGTTCCGCCCCTCGCCCGGCAAGATCCTGCATTATCACGCGCCCGGCGGCTTGGGCGTGCGCATCGATTCCGCGGTCTACCAGGGCTACACCATCCCGCCTTATTACGATTCGCTGGTCGGCAAGCTGATCGTGCACGGCAAGACCCGCACCGAAGCGCTGATGCGGCTCAAGCGCGCGCTCGACGAAGTCGTGGTCGACGGCATCGAGACCACGCTGCCTTTGTTCCGCGCGCTGGTGGCTGAAAAAGACATCATCGACGGCAACTACCACATCCACTGGCTCGAGCAGTTCCTCGCCCGTGGCGGCATGGAAAGCTGACGCCAAGCGCAAGCGCCGGGCGCAACGGTGCTCTGGTAGGGCGCTTGCACCGAAACGGTAAGGCATTCTTGGCCATGCGGCCGGATGATTGCGTTCAACTCAATTAAATTTAGCGCGTAAGGCCTGTATTAATTTATTGCCTGTCTGCTTGGCGCCGGAATGCGCAACCCAATCGAGCGCGCCAATCACGCGTTGCCACCTTCGTCGATTTCGTTGCCGCATTAGAGCGCGAGGATCTCGCCGTTGATGCCGCACGCCATCCCAGATCACGACTTGCCTCCGGCACATGATACCGCCGTGCGGGCGGAGCAGGTCAGGATTCTGTACGGCTCGCTTGGCGTTCAGTTCATGAATCTGGTCAACGCGCCGATCGTGGCCGCGTTGCTGTGGCCGATCTATCCGGTCTGGATGCTGCTGACATGGATCGGGCTTTTTGTCTTGGTTGTCGGCGCGCGGGTTCTGCTCTGGCGCGGCTACCAGCACGAAACATCGGACGAACGCGCCGGCCGCTGGGCCGGCCGATTCACGCTCGGCGCCATCGTGACCGGCTCGCTCTGGGGCTGCTTGGCCTCCACCGTCTTCATGACCGAGGACCCGGCCTATTACGTCTTCGTCGCCTTCGTGCTTGGCGGCATGACCGCCGGCGCGGCGATGCGGGACACGCCCCATCTGCCGGCGTTCTACGGCTTCGCGATTCCTTCCGTCGTGCCGATGATCGTCGCCTTCCTGGCCAAGGGGGTCTTCATCTCGGTGGAGATGGGACTGTTGCTGACGGCATTCGCCGTCGTCCTGGTGGTGATGGGGCGCGACTATCACCACTGGATCACCGACGGCATCCGGCTGAAGATCGCACAGACTACGCTCAACCGCGACCTGCGGCGCATAACCGGCGAATTGGAGCAGGAGGTCGCCGACCGCGAACGGATTTCGGCGGCGCTCAAGGAAAGCAACGAACGCCTGAGCGGCATCGGCGAGAACGCGCAGGACCCGATCATCATCACCGATTCGGACGGCAACGTCGTCTATTGGAATCCGGCGGCTGAACGCACTTTCGGCTACAAGGCCGACGAGATCATGGGCCACAGCGCGCATCGGCTGCTGGCGGCGGACCGTCTCCGCCAGACCGCCGTCGATCGCTACAACCACTTCGCCGTGACCGGCCAAGGCGATTTCCTCGGCAAGACCGTGGCCCTCGCCGCCATCCGCAAAGACGGCACCGAATTTCCAATCGATCTGTCGATATCCGCCATGCCGCACGGCAGCGCTTGGCACGCGCTCGGCATCGCGCGCGACGTCAGCGACCGCGTCAAGGTCGAAACCGCATTGAAGGAGCGCGAGGCGGAGCTCAACGAGGCGCAACGTCTGGCCCATGTCGGCAATTGGGTGTGGGACGCGGCGACCGATCAGGTCAAATGGTCCGATGAGATGTACCGGATTTTCCGCCAGCCCCCCGGCGCATTCTTGCCGAAGCTGCAAGAGCACGGACATCTCATGACGACCGAGAGTTTCGCGAACCTGAAAGCGGCGCAAGCCGCCTGTCGCTCGAAGGGCACGCCTTACGAGATCGACCTGCAGATCCTGCGCGCGGACGGGACCAGCGGATGGATCGCTGCGCGCGGCGAAGCCATACGCGGCCCGAACAGCCAAATTGTCAGCGTTCGCGGTACCGCGCACGACATTACCGAGCGTCTGCTTGCCGAAGAAAAGACCCGCGAACAGGAAGCGATGTTCCGCGGCCTGGTCGAGCAAGGCATGTTCGGAATTTTCATCATCGCCGAGGATGAAACCGTCGCCTATCTCAACCCACGATTTGCCGCAATGCTCGGCATTAAGGACGCCAGTGAGGCGATCGGGCGTCCGATCCTCGACTTTACCGCGGAAGCCGACAGACCGACGGCGCGCTATTCGATGCTGCGGACTGTTTTCAGGCAAGCGAGCCACCGTCGAAGTGCCGGTCTCGCTGCTGCCGAAACATGGCGGCAAGGTCGACGTGCTGGCGCAAGGCACCCTGGCATCTTTTCAGGGCAAGCGCGCCATTATCGTGGTGGTGCTGGATATCACCGAGCGCAGGCGGTCGGAGGAGAAAATCGCCAATCTGAACGCGCAGATGACGGCGACCGTCGCCGTGCTCCGCCGGCACGAACGCGACCAATCGACGATCGCCAAGCTGAGCGACCTTCTACAGTCGTGCCACTCGCGGGCCGAAGCCTTTCCGATCATCGCCACCACCGCGGCCAACCTGTTTCCGAATACCAACGGCGCGCTGTCGCATGTCAAAAGCGGAACCCGCGAAGTGGATACGGTCGTGCAGTGGGGCAAGGATCAGACGACACTGCCGCAATTTTCATTCGACGACTGCTGGGGGCTGCGCAGCGGCCAGCGCTACGAGGTCGGCGCGCCCGGCACCGGCACGGTTTGCAGCCATTTCAAATCGCCGCCGGCCGGCCCCTATGTCTGCCTGCCGCTCACGGCGCAAGGCGAGACCAGCGGACTGCTGCATCTCAATCTCGCGCCGGATGGCGTCGTCAACGAAGAACTGCGTCAGTTGATGCAGTCGTTCGGCGACGTCGTCAAACTGTCGCTGACCAACCTCAAGCTGCGCGACACCCTGAGCGAACAGGCGCTGCGCGACCAGCTCACGTCTCTATTCAATCGGCACTACCTCGCCGAGACCATGCCGCGCGAAATCCGCAGGGCCCAGCGCAATAACAAGGCGCTTTCGGTCGCGATGCTGGACATCGACCACTTCAAGGACTTCAACGATGTGCACGGCCACGATGCCGGCGACGTTGTTCTCAAGGAGATCGGCCTGTTCCTGCAGGAAGCTTTGCGCGCCGGCGACATCGCGTGCCGCTACGGCGGCGAGGAGTTTCTCCTGGTGTTGCCGGAGTGCGATTTGAAAAACGCGCGCGCGCGCCTGGAGCAACTCGCGCTGGAAATCAAACACAAGTCGCTGACGTTCCGCGGCAAGGTGCTGGGGAACGTGACGATATCGGCGGGGGTTGCCCAACTCAGCGGCGATTTGGCGTCGGCCGGCGCGTTGATTACGGCCGCGGACGAGGCGCTTTATGCGGCCAAGCACAATGGTCGCGACCGGGTCGAATGCTTCGCGGACGGCATGCCGCACATTGTGCCGGTCTCGGCCGCCTAGCGGCCTTGAGCGCCCACAGGCATCAAGCCGCCGTCAGCCGCGTGAACAGCGTGCACAATTCCGACGGATTGTAGGGCTTCTTCAGAAACAGCGAGCGCGACATCAGCGGCAACAGCGCCGACGCTGAATATTGTCCCGAGCAATAGACGATCGGCATATCGGGACGGCGCTCGCGCACGGCTTTGGCCAGCGTCGAGCCGTCCATGCGGCCTTCGAGATTGATGTCGGTGAACAGCACGTCCACCTCCGGCCCGTCGTCGAGATAGCGCAACGCCATTTCGCCGCTGGTGACGGCGTGAACGTGAAATCCGCTTTCGGTCAAGACGTCGGCGACCATGTCGCTGATCAAAACCTCGTCTTCGACCATCAGAATGTTGGTTGGACGCATAGCGATCCCCCACTTTCCGGCGCATCTTGGTGATGGAGCCGGCATCGGGGCCGGGATTATGCGCTGGGAAGACAACGCAAGCCTCAGCCATCCGTTCAAATTTTCGCCAAATGAGTTTGGTATGATGATCATTCGGTTAATTTTGCTCCACAGCGGGCCGAACCGCGCGTAAAATGGGTCGATCTGCCCTGGAAACGGTCGCTTATGGCCAATCGCGAAAACACCTTCATCGAGATCACGCCGGACGTGCTGCTCAAGGCCTATGCCTGCGGCATCTTCCCGATGGCGGAGAGCGCGGAGGATCCGGCGCTGTATTGGATCGAGCCGGAGATGCGCGGCATCATCCCGCTCGAGGGTTTTCATGTGCCGGCGCGGCTGGCGCGCACCGTGCGCACGACGCCGTTCACGGTCTTTGTCGATCGCGATTTCGACGCCGTGGTCGACGGCTGCGCCGAAGCCAAGGACGACCGCGCCAAGACCTGGATCAACGCCCGCATCCGCAGGATCTACCGCAGCCTGTTCGACCACGGCCATTGCCACAGCGTCGAGGTCTATGACGGCGACACGCTGGTCGGCGGGCTCTATGGCGTCTCGCTCGGCCGCGCCTTCTTCGGCGAGAGCATGTTCCACCGCGCGCGCGACGCTTCCAAGATCGCGCTGGTGCATCTGGTGGCGCGCCTGCGCGCCGGCGGCTACCGGCTGCTCGACACGCAATATGTCACCGATCACCTCAAGACCTTCGGCGCCGTCGAGGTCGCCAAGAAGCGTTATCACCGCATGCTGGAAGACGCGATTTCAGGCGATGCCGATTTCGGCGCGTTGCCGCTCGATCGCCCGGTCAGCGGCGAAGAAGCGCTGGCGCTAGCTTGCCTAGCGCAAGGCCGGCAGGAATCCCGGCTGCTGTTGCTGCGCGCGCGGCTGCGGCCGTTGCTGCTGGATCGGCGGCTGACGGGTCGCCGGTTTCGCCGCGGGCTTTGCGGCGGGCGCGGGCGCGGCCGGCGCTTCCGCGACCGCGGGGCCCTGCCCGCCTTTGCAGTCGGTGAGCCAGACGTCATAGACCGGGTGCTCGACGGCGTGCAGGCCGGGGCTCGCCGCGAACATCCAGCCCTCGAAAATGCGCTTGATCTCGCCCTGCAGCGTGACCTCGTCGACTTGCACGAAGGAGTTGGTGTTCGGCGTCTCGGTCGGCGGCCGCGAATAGCACACCCGCGGCGTCACTTGTAACGCGCCGAACTGCACGGTCTCGTTGATGGCGACGTCGAACGAAATGATGCGGCCGGTGATCTTGTCGAGACCGGAGAATACCGCCTGCGGATTGGCGATGCGTTGCGGCGGCGGCTCGACCACCACCTCGTCGCCGGGGCGCGGCGCGGTATCGGCTTGCTGCGGCGTCCCTGGCGGCTGACGCACGCCCGGCGGCAGGCCGGGTAACGGGCGGGTGGCTTGCTGCGGCTGTTCTTGCGCCGGCGCCTGCGGCGCCACCGGCACGCCCGGCAGCGGCGCCAGCGGTTGCGATTCGATCGAGCGGGCGCCGGGTCGGCTCGAAGGCGGCAGATTCATCGGCGCCGGCAGCGGTTGCGCCGGCGGCTGGTCGGCGCGCAGATCGGCCGGCGGCCGCGGCACGTCGCGGCGGGGCTGCTGTTGCTGCTGTGGCGGCGGGAAATTGGACGGCGGCGCGCTCGGCACATCGGCCGGCGGGCGCGGCGGCTCGTCGCGGAAAATCGAGCCGAACTGGGCAAAGGCCGGCGCCGCCGCAAACAGCAGCGCGACGGTCACAAACAACGTGGCTGAGAGCGGGGAGCGCGCCATTGCGGCGCCCGGTTAACACGGGGAATGCGGCGGCGAAAGGGCGGCAGCCGGCGCTCCGGCCGGCCTAGCGGTCCGGCGTCCAGGCCTTGTAGTCGCCGGTCGCCTTCGGGCGGCGGCCTGCGGCAAGCGTCGAACCGGATGGCCGCGACGCCGCCGGCGTCCCGGTCATATTGGGCCGGTGCGGCTTCTGCCACGGGCGCGGCGTGTAGCTCTCGTCGGTCGGGGGGATGTCCACCGTATGGTGCATCCAGCCATGCCAGGACGGCGGGATGGTGGAGGCCTCGGTATAGCCGTTAAAGATCACCCAGCGCCGTTCGAACAGCAGCGCGCGGTCGATCTTGCCGCCGCGGGTGCGGTAGTAGCGATTGCCGAATTCATCCTCGCCGACCGCTTCGCCGTACAGCCAGGTCCATAGCTGCGTGCCGAAGGTCTGGCCGTTCCACCAAGTGAAAACCTTGAGGAGGAAACTTTTCATGGCCATCGCACATTGAAAGAGGCTGATGGCGGCGTTCTGCCACCTCGCCACCCTTGTGTCCAGTATCGCCATGATCGGCATGCCTGCGACACCCGCCAAACAGATCGGCGAATCCGACGCAGCGCCGCATTGCCCTAGATCAATGCCGCCGATATTGCGTTTGCCTAAGTTTTGCGGATATGGTGCCCAGGAATTCATCAGCGGCGATGCCGAGTTGGGCAATTCGGATAAGCCGCTGAAATTCGCGATGACAGTGCCGGTGCGAAAGGCGGACCCCAAAAGGTCCGCCTTTTTCGCGTCTGGACTGCCGCGTGAGCCCTGCCCGCCTAGCGGTCGCGCTGGCCGGCCAGGCTGCTCTCGCGGCTGAAGGTGCTCTCGATCAAGCGCTTCAACTTGCCGGCGGCGATGTCGACCGCCTCGTCCAGGCTCGCCTCCTGGCTGGAGACCGCGATCGGCGGACGGCCGGCGATGCGGGCTTCCATCACGCATTTGGTATCGTGGTGGCCGACCTTGTGACCGGTGACCTCGCTGAGGTGGATTTCCACCCGCGTAATCCGGCCGCTGAAGCGCTCCAACGCGCCCTCGACCACGCTGGTGACGTGAGCGGCGAGCTTTTCGTGGCCCGCGATGGTGTTGTCGGTCCGAACTTCAATCTGCATTTTTTTGCCTTGGGTTTTTTTGGCTCTGATCCACAATGCCAAGCCTTGATTGCCAAGTCTTGATTGCCAATTCTGATCGCTAAGTCGTGGCGGGTGTTTTTCGTTCATTCGGGGCGGGGACGCGCGACCTTCTAGCGCAATCGGCCGCTCGAGCAAGCCGCGGTCAAATCCACAGGCGGTGGTAACCTCCCCCCGCTATGCCACACCCTCCGCCTAGCTCCTAAACCACTGACCGGGTTTCGAGAATCAGCGACCACGGCAGAGGTATCCGAGGCCTTTTCCCGGTCTTATCCACGGAGCGCCTAATACGCGCCTTTTGCGGGATAACCCCTGCGATCCCCATTTTCCGTCATTTTTCCGTCATGGCCGGCGGCATTAAAACCTACCTGCGGACTTTGAGAAAAAGCCTTTCCGCGACCCCTGGATCGCTCAATACTGACCGCGTTCTCGCCGCTGTTGTCCCCATAGTTCACCGACGAACCACCAGATTTAGTATTTGATTCAGATTTCGCGTCTATCTGTTGTTGACGACGGCAGCGAGTTCACTTAGCTTAGGTTTGTTCGGTGCGGTTGAGTACAGGTTCCCTCCGGACCCTCAAAACGACGCCAAGTCGTGTCTCGCCCGCGCCAGAAATGGCGGTTTGGGACTGGGCTTTGCTGTGTCCGGGGCATCAAAACCCCGGGAGGAAGCGGTGCCGGATCAGAGTACCGCGATTAAGTAGAGGTGGTGTCGAGCAGGCGTAGCGAGCGAAACATGCGGACAAGGACAAGTCCGCTGGCGATAATCGGGCGGTAAGCCGCCTGGCCAATTTAAGGGGCTAGAGACACATGCGGATCGAACGGCGCTATACCAAGGACGGACAGTCGGCCTACGCAGGGCTGGAATTTCGGCTCACCACCAGCGAGATCAAGAATCCCGACGGCTCGGTGGTGTTCAAGCTCGACAATGTCGAGGTCCCGGAATTCTTCTCGCAGGTCGCCTCCGACGTTCTGGCGCAGAAATATTTCCGCAAAGCCGGCGTGCCGGCCCGCCTGAAGAAGGTGGAAGAAAATACCGTGCCCTCGTTCCTGTGGCGCTCGGTCGCCGACGAGGAAGCGCTGGCGCTGCTCCCCGAGAAGGAGCGCATGATCGGCGAGCACTCCTCAAAGCAGGTGTTCGATCGTCTGGCCGGCACCTGGACCTACTGGGGCTGGAAGGGCGGCTATTTCGATACCGAAGCCGATGCGCAGGCCTTCTTCGACGAGTTGCGCTACATGCTGGCCAAGCAGATCTGCGCGCCGAATTCGCCGCAGTGGTTCAACACCGGCCTGCACTGGGCCTACGGCATCGACGGCCCGAGCCAGGGCCACTACTACGTCGATTTCGAGACCGGCAAGCTGACCAAATCGAAGATCCTCCTACGAACATCCGCAGCCGCACGCCTGCTTCATCCAGTCGATCTCGGACGATCTGGTCAATGAAGGCGGCATCATGGACCTGTGGGTGCGCGAGGCGCGCCTGTTCAAATACGGCTCCGGCACCGGCACCAATTTCTCCAATCTGCGCGGCGAAGGCGAGAAACTCTCCGGCGGCGGCAAGTCGTCCGGCCTGATGTCGTTCCTCAAGATCGGCGACCGCGCGGCCGGCGCCATCAAGTCGGGCGGCACCACGCGGCGCGCCGCCAAGATGGTGATCGTCGAC
Source organism: uncultured Alphaproteobacteria bacterium (assembly GCA_963825015.1). GTDB lineage: Bacteria > Pseudomonadota > Alphaproteobacteria > Rhizobiales > Xanthobacteraceae > Pseudolabrys. The sequence continues at coordinate 289,911 of CAWGRN010000018.1, forward strand.
GTCGATCATCCCGACATCGAGAAGTACATCGACTGGAAGGTGATGGAAGAGCAGAAGGTGGCGGCGCTCGTCACCGGCTCCAAGATCAACCAGAAGCACCTCAAGGCCGTGCTCAAGGCCTGCGTCAACTGCGAAGGCTCGGGCGACGACTGCTTCAGCCGGAGAAGAACCCGGCGCTGAAGCGCGAGATCAAGCTCGCGCGCCGGGCCTACATTCCCGACAACCTGATCAAGCGCGTGATCCAGTTCGCCAAGCAGGGCTACAAGGATATCGACTTCCCGGTCTACGACACCGATTGGGATTCGGACGCCTATCTCACCGTGTCCGGACAGAACTCGAACAATTCGGTGCGCGTCACCGACGAATTCCTCAAGGCGGTCGAGGCCGACGGCAAGTGGGACCTCACCTTCCGCAAGAACCGCAAGATCGCCAAGACGGTCGATGCCCGCGAACTGTGGGAGAAGATCGGCCACGCCGCCTGGGCCTGCGCCGATCCGGGCCTGCAATACCACACCACCGTCAACGACTGGCACACCTGCCCGGCGACGGGCCCGATCCGCGGCTCCAATCCGTGCTCGGAATACATGTTCCTCGACGACACCGCCTGTAACCTCGCGTCGATGAACCTGCTGACCTTCCGCGACGTGAAGACCGGCAAGTTCGACGTCGAGTTCTACGAGCACGCGGTGCGGCTGTGGACGGTGGTTCTGGAAATCTCGGTGCTGATGGCGCAATTCCCGTCCAAGGAAATCGCCCAGCTCTCCTACGAGTTCCGCACGCTCGGTCTTGGCTACGCCAATATCGGCGGCCTGCTGATGACCTCCGGCATTTCCTACGACTCCAACGAAGGCCGCGCGCTGTGCGGCGCCTTGACCGCGATCATGACCGGCGTCTCCTACGCCACCTCCGCCGAGATGGCCGAGAAGCTCGGCGCCTTCCCGGGCTACAAGAAGAACCGCGAGCACATGCTGCGCGTGATGCGCAATCACCGCCGCGCCGCCTATGGCGAACGCAACGGCTACGAGAAGGTGTCGCAGCCGCCGGTGCCGCTCGATCACGCCGCCTGCCCCGATCAGCAGATGGTCGCGCACGCCAAGAAGGCCTGGGACCTCGCCATCGAACTCGGCGAGAAGCACGGCTACCGCAACGCGCAGGCGACCGTGATCGCGCCGACCGGCACCATCGGCCTGGTGATGGATTGCGACACCACCGGCATCGAGCCGGACTTCGCGCTGGTCAAGTTCAAGAAGCTCGCCGGCGGCGGCTACTGGAAGATCATCAACCGCGCGGTGCCCGAAGCGCTTGCGCACGCTCGGCTACTCCGAAGCCGAGATCGCCGAGATCGAGGCCTATGCCGTCGGTCACGGCGGGCTGGCGCAGGCGCCCGCGATCAACCACACCACGCTCAAGGCCAAGGGCTTCACCGACGAGGCGATCGCCAAGGTCGAGAAGGCGCTGCCGACCGCCTTCGACATCAAGTTCGTCTTCAACAAGTGGACGCTGGGCGAGGAGTTCTGCCGCGACGCGCTCGGCATCTCGCCGAGAAGCTGGCGCTGCCGACCTTCGACCTTCTGGCCGCGATCGGCTTTACCAAGCGCGAGATCGAGGCCGCCAACATCCACGCCTGCGGCGCCATGACGGTGGAAGGCGCGCCGCACCTCAAGGTCGAGCACTATCCGGTGTTCGACTGCGCCAATCCGTGCGGCCGCACCGGCAAGCGCTATCTGTCGGTCGAAAGCCACATCCGCATGATGGCGGCGGCGCAGCCGTTCATCTCCGGCGCCATCTCCAAGACCATCAACATGCCGAACGAGGCGACGGTCGAGGAGTGCAAGGAAGCCTATCTGCTGTCCTGGCGGCTCGCCTTGAAGGCCAACGCGCTGTACCGCGACGGCTCGAAACTGTCGCAGCCGCTCAATTCGCAACTGATCGCGGATGACGACGACGACGAGGATGCGGTCGAGGCCTTCATCGACAAGCCGAACGCCGCGCGCGTCACGCGGCCTGGCCGAAAAGGTCGTCGAGAAGATCGTCGAGCGCATCACCGTGCTGCGCGAGCGCGAGAAGCTGCCCTCCCGCCGCAAGGGCTACACCCAGAAGGCGGTGGTCGGCGGCCACAAGATCTATCTGCGCACCGGCGAATATGACGACGGCCGCATCGGCGAGATCTTCGTCGACATGCACAAGGAAGGCGCGGCGCTGCGCTCGCTGCTCAACAACTTCGCCATCGCGGTGTCGCTCGGCCTGCAATACGGCGTGCCGCTGGAGGAATATGTCGACGCCTTCACCTTCACGCGCTTCGAGCCGCAGGGCCCGGTGCAGGGCAACGACTCGATCAAATACGCCACCTCGATCCTGGATTACGTGTTCCGCGAGCTGGCGGTGTGCTACCTCGAGCGCTTCGATCTCGCCCATGTCGATCCGAGCGAGGCCGGCGGCTTCGACGCGCTCGGCAAGGGCATCGACGAAGGCAAGCCGCAGCCCAACTTCGTCTCCAAGGGCCTGACGCGCTCGCGCTCCGACAAGCTGTCGGTGGTGGGCTCGTCGTCCCTCCCCGCTCGGGGAGGGTCGGCGCGCGAAGCGCGCCGGGTGGGGTGTCGAACGTCACCGCCTTCCACGCCTCGGGCGCGACCGCGCTCAAGAGCGAGCCGGAGGCCAAGCTGTCGCCGGCGCAGCAACTGGAGCACCAGCAACGCATCGACGCCGAGGATGTGAAACTGCACGCCAAGGCGGCGGCGACCGAAAAGCGCGCCGAAGCCCGCGCCAAGGGCTACGAAGGCGAAGCCTGCGGCGAATGCGGCAACTTCACGCTGGTGCGCAACGGCACCTGCATGAAGTGCGACACGTGCGGCGGGACCAGCGGGTGTTCGTGAGAGAATGGACCAATGGGAACAACGTCTCGAATAGAAGGTGACTTTGCCGGTTTTGACGGAGACGCTGTATTTCGCTTGGCCAATGGCCAAGTGTGGCAGCAAGCACGATACCGATACCGATACCGTTACCACTATGCGTATCGGCCCGTCGTTGAGGTCAGCAGGCAGGGAGGCGGATACGTTATGCAAGTTCCCTGCATGCACGACCAAATCGAAGTTGTCCCTGCAAATGTACTTTGCGAGGGCGTCATCGTTTCCGACTTCAACGGCTTCAACGGCTTTGACGGCGACTCCGTATTTGAATTTCAAAACGGTCAAAAATGGAAACAGGCCGCATATAAATATGCCTACCACTACGCATATAGGCCCGAAGCTGTCGTCGTTAATGGGATTGAAGGCATCGTCTTAAGCGTCGACGGCATGGATGAAACGGTCCAAGTCCGCCGAGTTTATTGAGCGAACATAGGCCGGACTAAAAGCGCGAAGCGCGTCTTCATGCAAAATGACCCGGCCATCCAAGAATAAAAAGGGCGGCCGAAAGGCCGCCTTTTTGTTGCACTACAACAGCTTGGATTTAAACCCCTTATCTAAACAATTCGATCCGTACCCTTTTTCGTTGCCTCTATAAGTGCATTCGCTGCTGTCAAAGTGGCCGAACTGACCAAATCCTTATGCCCCGACAAGCGCTGCGTCCGCGCGCGCCCTGCTGCACAAGACATTGGAATTCGTGCGCGGCGGCATGGCGTGGAAAGAGCCCCTGCACGCGGCCAATGCCGACATGCAACATCGGCTCAAGATCATGGCCGACGTCGAAGCGCGCTTTGGCGTCAAAATGCCGGAACCCGGCGCGCCGCTGCCGGCCTCGATCCTACGCCACATGAAATCCAATTCGCCCGCAGCGATCGCGCCGCCCGCAGCGCCTGCGCCGGAAGCGCCCGCCCCGGTCGTGCGCAGCGCGCCGCCGCATCGCGGCCCGCGCGTACGGGGTTTGTGATTATGGAATGTCGAAGGCGAGGCCATGCTACGCTCGCACTCTCGTAAATCCGCGGAGCCCTGCCATGCTCACTGTCATCGGCAAAGCCGCCCTCGCCGGTCTGCTTCTGCTGCCGGCCCTGCCCGCGCTCGCGGCCGACGGCCCGCAGCCCGGGCTCTGGAAAGTGACGGTCACGACCGAGACCGGCGGTGTCGCCGCGCCGGCGCGCGCCAGCGAGCGCTGCCTCAAGCCGGAGCAGATCAAAGACCTCGACAAGACCTTCGCCCCCGAGCAGGGCGCAGCCTGCACGCGCACGGCATACGAATGGACCGGGCGCCGGCTGTCCTGGCGCATCGCGTGCAAGGCCCCGGTCGAGATGGACAATTCCGGCTGGTACGAATTCGACTCAGCCCGCCACTACACCGGGGAGCTGATCGTGCAGATGGTGCTGCCCGGCGGCGCCACGATGCTGTCCCGCACGCGCATCGAGGGCGAACGCATCGGCGAATGCGCGAACTGAGCACATGCCCGTTGACGTGAATCAATGCCGCAGCGCCGGTTTGCGCGTTGCATGTGCGCAAGTCTTTCATGGAGAGCGTCATGGCGATCACTCAGGCGCATACGCGGCTCAGCATCAGCGGTCTGGGCTGGGGCTTTTCCGCTGCCCTCGTCGTGCTGTTCGTGCTTTGCATGCTGGCCGTGTTGTTCGTGCCGATCCGCGCCGCGCACGGCTATGTGACGCTGTTCTCCGACGCCCCGATCAGTTCCACGCGCATGTGGGCCGAAGGGCTGATCTGGAGCGTCGTCGCCGGATGGCTGATCGCGCTGGTGTTCGGCTCAGTCTACAATTGGATCGTCGCGCGCCGCGCGGTGGAATTGTTTCACTGACAACCCGGCGGGCGGGCATGGGCGCGATCGACGTCGCACTTGCGCCCATCGCCCTGCCCGCTAAAACCTCCCGCCATGTTCTCTTATCCGATCATCGCCGACTTCCCGACCGTCGCGCCGCCGCAAGCGGTGTGGGCGGCGTTCGAGGCGGTCGAGCGCTGGCCCGAGGTCATTCCGGATCTGGCCTTCGCGCGCATCGAGCCGCCAGGCCCGCTCGCCGCCGGCGCGCTGATCCGCGCCAGCGCGGGCCCGCGCGAGGCGCCGGTCGAGATCGAGTATCGCATCGCGCTGGCCGAGCCGCCGCACCGCCTGACGCTGGAAAGCGACACCATCGATTGGAACGGCCGCACCGAATACACCATCGAGCCCGACGGCGCCGGTTCGCGCCTCGTCGTCGCCAGCACCATGGAGGTGATCGGCACGCTGCTGCGCGTGCAGATGTTCGTGGTCGGCCGCCGCATGACCGCGCAGCGCGACGCCGCGCTACGCGCCCGCACCGCGCGCGCTGCTCACGCTGGCCGAGCGCATCGCTCAGCAGTCTTAAAGGCGGGGCTCGATCGGCTCGCGCCGGGCTTTGCCCGGCTAGAAGACGTAGAGCCAGGCGAGCGCGATCACGATGACCACCCCCGCCGCCAGCAGCACGGTCTGTCCGGCCGCGGTATAGATGAAGTTCTGTTCGTGATGATCGCTATGCATTGTCATGGTACTGCTCCATGAGCGTGGCCTGCGGGGGGCCGACAGCTCAGGGGCCGAATGGCCCCTGATTTCAGGGGTCTCACCATCCGCAAACTCAAGTACTTATACTTTAGTCTAACACGCAGACTTACTCAATGCCCGTATGCGGTTACCGCTATAGCGCCGCATCGGGCTGCGCCTCCGCTTTGGCACGCGTCCAGCTGACGTAAATCCAGCCATGCAGGCCCCACATGTGTTCGTTCTCGATCCACGCATAAGGCCCCATCGGCGTCTTGGCCGGTTCGCCGCCGTTCGGCCCCGCGATGATGCCGCGGCTATGCCGCAACTCGCCGCGCCAGCCTTCGCTCTTCGAGCCCTCGTGCGCGACATAGAGCCGGTATTCCCACGGCTCGCTGTCGACGATGACGTTGCCGTTGCCCGTCGTCATCCAGCGCGCCATGTCGGTGTAAATCATGCCGCACGGCATCTGCAACGTGGTTTCGCCGACGCACACGAATTGCCCGACATTGGTGAGCACGGTCTTGCCGGGCTCGACCTGCATGGCCGTTCCGTTCTTGTCGAACAGCGTGCCGCGCCAGCCTTGGCTTCGCGTTCCAGGACTTGTGACCGCGATCTCATAAACCAGACGTTCCCCGCCACTTGTCATCGTTACCTCCCGTTTTTTTTCCGCAGCCGAGGAGCGCGCTAGGCTCACGCCAGGCCTTGCGGTTCGCATTGCGGCAGATCAATCGGCGGAAGAAATACGGCCATGCTGCAACCGCGAAGGGCCACATGCGCGGGCCGGCATCGTGAAGCGACGGCGTTCGCTACTCTTCCTTCTCGGTGGTGAAATACAGCGGATAGCCTTTGCTGCGGCCGAGTTCGGTCGCCTCCTTGGCCTTGGTCTCCGCGACGTCGCGGGTATAGACCGCGATCACGCAGGCGCCCTTCTGGTGCGCGGTCATCATCACGACGTAAGCTTGGCTTTCGTTCATCCGGAACACCGCCTTGAGCACCTGCACGACGAATTCGCGCGGCGTGAAATCGTCGTTGAGCAGGATGACCTTCCACAGCGGCGGCCGCTGGGTTTTGGTTTTGGTCTTGGTGCGCGGTTTGACGGCGGTCGGGCTCATCGACACACTCGGCGTCGTGAATATGATCCAGGCAGACCATCTTACCGCCAAATCGCGCGCCTTGCGAACCGCCATCCTTGTGAACCACATGCCGCGTCTCAGTTTGACCATGAAGCGGGCCGCCCTTTGGCATTTGCCGCCGTCTCAATCGCGAAGGGCCTCAATGCCGCGTCATTTCCTGGGGTTGATCGCGGTTTCGGTCATGCTGGCTTTCGGGTCGGCGGCCTTGGCCGCGCCGGCCGGCGAGAAGGCGCGCCGGTCACCGAGACACGGCACATCACCAAACAACACGTCACCAAGCCACACGTCACCAAGCGGCGTGTCGTTCGGCATTGGAACGGCTACGGCTTTTTGCCAGGCTACCGCCCGCCTTATGTGATCGAACGCGAGCGGGCCGAACACTATTGGCAGAGCGGGCCGCATTATTACGGCCCGGCCTGGCCGCGCTTCTACCGCGGGCGCTGGAACGGCGGCGGTTTCGGCCCCTGCTATACCCAGACACCTATCGGCCCGATGTGGAACTGCGGACAGTAGGATCGCCGGCGGTTTATGCGGACGGTTTAACCAGCCCGCAACTTGCGCGGCGTCAACTCCGGCACCGCCTGCCTCACCGGGTTCCTGTCATGCTCACCAGACTGATCTATCACTCGGAAAATCACCTCGTCGCTGGGCAAGCGACCGCCGAGCTTAATGCCATCTTGGCGGTGTCGAACCTCAACAATCAGCGTGACGGCATCACCGGGGCGCTGCTGTTCGATGCGAACTGGTTCATCCAGATTCTGGAAGGCGAACGCGAACCGGTATCCGCCACGCTCGGGCGGCTGTTCGCCGATCCGCGCCACGCCGCCGTCACCGTCATTGACGTGCAAACCGTGGAAAACCGCATGTTCGCCGACTGGTGGATGGGAGGCGCCAACCTGCAGGGCGAAAGCGACGCGTTGCTGGCGCGCCATCAACTCGGGCCGCAGCTCGATCCGCGCAAGATGTCCGGCCGGCATGCCGTCGCGCTGGCGCTCGATATTGCCAAGAATGGCCTGCTGAATCGGCACGTCGCCGACGCGGCCTGAATTGGCGGCTACGCGCTAGCTTGGCTTCTTTCGCATCAGCGCGTCCAGACTTAACGATCCGCCGCCGGCAAAGGCGATGTAGAAGAATACGAAGCAATACAGGATCGCGCCGTCGCCGCGGTTGAGGATCGGAAAGAAGCCGTGCGACGCATGGCTGATGAAATAGGCGAACGCCATTTCGCCCGACACGACGAACGCCACCGGCCGCGTGAACAGGCCGAGCGCCAGCAGCGCGCCGCCGGTGAATTCAAGCGCACCCGCGAACCAATACATGGAAAACAGTGCCGGCGTTGCCAATGGCGAGGGAAATCCGAACAGCCGCGACGTGCCATGCTCGAAGAACAATAATCCCGCGACGATGCGCAGGATCGACAGGATGTAAGGCGAATATTGCGCCACGGTTTGTTGCAAGGAACGCCCGGCAGGTCGCGGTAAACTGCGGATATCGAAGTGCTCGGATTGCGCCACGGCGATTCTCGTCTGTTGAAAGCCCGCACGGCCTCTAGGCGACGACTGCGGCGGAAATGCATCAGGAAAAATTTGGGCGTGAATATGCGCAGCCCTGCCATGCATGCGGTGCGCCGCTGTGGAGCGGCGGCGGGTCTCGATATTTTGGGGAACTCCAACCGACGGCAAGCCGCTTCGCTCACGGCAAATGCGCGGCCATGCCGATGATCGCGATAATCGCGCAAAACAAAGCAATAATGAGCGGGTTGCACGGTGGCGAGGTCGATGGGTCGAGCGAGCGATACATGGCGCGACCCTGGGACAAGGTGTGGCGAACTGCAAATCTCATTTGACTCAAAGTGCCGCGATGCCGCCGCTGCGATCGCGCTCGACACTTCAGGCGCGAAAAAATCGTGGTGTTTTTCTCGATACGTCAGCCTTGCTGCTTCAATGACGATACCTACCTGCGTTATCTTTTGAAGCAAGCGAGGGCTGGGGGCCGCGACGCACATGCTCACCGTGAGCTTGCGCGAACCCGATCGAGGAGGCTCCATGGAACTCTCCCCAGCCGCCGCAAGATTCGCCCGCTCGCGTCCCGTGATCGAATGCGCGCAATGCGGCGAGCATCTGTTCGTGCCGGAATGGTCGGAATTCGTCGATGCGCGGCGGGTTCGCCACCTGTGGGAATGCGATGCCTGCGGCTACGCATTCGAGACCACCATTCGCTATGCGGCCTAACGACGAGCCCGCAAGCGGGACATGACGACGCGTAACGGAGGAGCCGGCTCAAGCGCGCGCGCCCACGCCCCGTGTGCAAACAAAGCGGCGCCTCATGCGTTGAGCTGGCTCCTCTCGTTGCTCCGATTCGGCGGCGCGGCCGCCGTTCACGCAATTTTGCGCGCACCTTGCGGCGTCGGCGGCTATATTGCGGCCATGATCGACCGTCGCGGTTTTATGCAGGGTTTTATGACATTGGGGGCCGGCGCGCTGCTTGCCGCCGGCGGTCGCCCCGCCCAAGCTGGCAACATGAGCCGCATCACCGCCTATGCCTTCATGTTCAAGGGCCTCGACGGGTCCGAGATCCTGCTGTCGTCTTATGCCGGCCATCCGATCCTGGTGGTCAATACCGCCTCGCTTTGCGGTTACACGCCCCAATACACCGGCTTGCAGGCGCTATGGACGCGCTATCGGGACAAGGGACTGATGGTGCTCGGCGTGCCGTCCAACGATTTCGGCGGCCAGGAGCCGGGCGGCGCCGGCGACATCGTCAAGACGGCGCACGATGAATACCATGTCACCTTCCCGCTCGCCGAAAAGGCCACGGTCAAGGGCCATGACGCGCACCCGTTTTACAAATGGGCGGCGCTCGAGCGCCCGCTGGAAGCGCCGCGCTGGAATTTCCACAAATACCTGATCGGCCGCGACGGCCAGCTCAAAGCCGCCTTTACGTCCGCCGTCGAGCCGACCGACCCGCGCGTGATCGCGGCGATCGAAAATGAACTGGCCGGCGCTTAGCGCGGCCGGAGCGCCCCGCCGAATCGCGCGCTGTCACAATTCCGATAAATTCAGATTGACGAATCACCGCTCCCGTGACCGACTGTCAATCTGACATTCGGTCACGTCGGCCGGCGGCCATAGCAGCCGAGCCTCAACGAGGTTCCTCCCGCGTGGCGTTATAACTGGGCGGCCGCGAGGCCGCCCTTTTTCATCGCGGGCTAACGCACTTCACTCAGTCGCAATAGCGGCGGGACGCGCGGTAGTAGTTGCCGTCGCCGCGCCGCACCCAGCAACGGCCATTGTACCAGTAATAGCGGCCATGGCGCGGCTCCATCTGCGAGCCGAGCGCCGCACCGGCCGCCGCGCCGATAATGCCGCCGGCGATCGCGCCGCCGGCCTCTGCCGGTCGCCGCGCCGCCGATGATCGCGCCGATACCGCCGCCGATAATCGCGCCACCCGCCGTATTGTTCTGTGCCGATGCCTGCGGCACCGGCATAACTGCAATCAGAGCCAAAGCAGCAATCGCCGCAATAATCCGAATCATGATTGTTTCCTCCCGCTTGCTTGACCGAGATTTTATGTCAGACCGGCCGGCAACTCAATTGACGCAGGTCAAAGCGGCGCGCCGCCGGGTGATCGGCTCAGGCGGCGGCGACCCGGCTATGGCCATCGGCCGGTTTCAGGTCGGCATCGGCCACCGGCAGCGGATCGATCGCTTCGACCAGTTGCAGGAAAGCGCTGCCAGGCAGCGGCGGGGCAAAAACATAGCCTTGCGCCGAGCGGACGCCGAGCTCCCGCAAATGCATCACCTGCTCGAAATTCTCCACGCCTTCGGCCACCACGTCCATGCGCATATTGTGCGCCAGGTCGACCAGGGTCTCGACGATGGTGGTGGAGTTGCGGTCGGTGCCGATGGCGTCGACGAACATCTTGTCGATCTTGATGATGTCGACGCCGAGCTTGAGCATATAGGACAGCCCGCTGTGGCCGGTGCCGACATCGTCGATGGCGATGCGCACGCCGAGCCCCTGCAGAGCGGCGATGACCTGGCGCGTCACGGTGAAATTTTCGATCGGGTCGCGCTCGGTCAATTCCAGCACGACCTGCGACATTTTGATCGGCGAGCCCGAAAAGATCTTGCGCACGTCCTTGACGATCGACTCGTCGCGGAACAGTTGGCCGGCGAAATTGAACGATATCTTCAGTGACGGGCGGCAGCCGATGGCGGGGCCTGCTTCGGCGCAGACGCGCCGCATCAGGTCGCGGGTCATTTCCAGGATCAGGCCGCTCGATTCCGCGAGCGGGATGAAGGATCCGGGCAGAACCAGGGTGCCGTCGGGTTTTCGCCATCGCACCAGCACCTCGGCGCCGCGCAATTGGCCCGATCGGATATCGACGATCGGCTGGTAGTACGGCACGAACTCGCCGGCCGCGAGCGCGCGCTCGATATCGGCGACCGGATTGCCGGCGGCACGGCGCCGCATCAGCAGGGCGAACCCTGCCAGAACCAGCACGACGGCCCCAGTGGCGAATAGGCTCAGCAGTCTGATGCCGCCGGCAGCTTCCGCGGGCAGCAACGCGCGCGGCGCCACGAGTTCCGCCACGAAGCCGAATTTGCCTGACGGCACGCCGGCGGAGAATTGGGCGTCGCTAGCGGCGGGCCGGTTTCCGGTCGAGCCGATCAGGACGCCGTCGCGAAAGGCGAGCTGGGCGTAGGCCCGGAACGGACTGCCATCGATCGAGACCTGCGGCAGCAGCAAGGAAACCGGCACCAAAGCGGCGACACCGAAGGGACCGGCGCCGACCTTGCGGCGCAGCCGCACGATATTCTCCCCATTGGCAAACTGGATAACATCGAACGTGTAGCCGTCGGCGCCGGCGATCGGCTTCGACGCGATGACCTTGCGCTCGCCGAGCGGCGGGCCGAGATGGGTGCATAGCGTTTCGCCATCGGGACCGACGATCGCTATCTCGCGGACCGTTGCGGTATTGAATGCGACCTGTCGCATCGCCGCCAACTGGCTCGGCCCGCACGAATTGACGCCCTGCGCCGCCAGCGCGTCGAGCCCGCTGATCGCCAAGTCCAATCGGGTGTCGGCAAGCGTGACCGCGCGGCGGGCGGCGTTGGTGATCTCCGCGCCGCCTTGGCGGTCGATCATTCCCGTGAGCCAGAAATCAAAAGCGACCAAAGGCGCGCCGGCGAGCAGCACGCCCGCGGCAATCGCAATAAGATTTCGGCGCGTAAGAGCGCGCACAAATAACCCCATCCTGGTCCCGGCTAGCCAACCCCGTTCTGGTATCCGGTTGATGAGACATGGCCGCCGTAAAGGCCGCCTTAAGCTTAAGGGGCGGTCGCGATAAATACGGCAATTCCGGCACATGCGGCACGATATGGTTAGCGATGTGTAAATGACTGAGCGCTCGGGCCGCCGACCCGCTAGACTGGCACCAAGCCGCCTCGCCAAGATGGCGGCATGGGAGGACGACCATGGCCGACGTTATCCGCCGTTTCACGCGTTCCTGCGCTTGCTGCAGTGACCAGGCCGGCTTGAGCCGCCGCGGCTTTATCGCGTCGGCGGCGGTGGCCGGCGCCGCGGCGGCTTCCGGCCTCATGCCAAGCCCGGCGGCGGCACAGGCCAAGCCCGGCCGCATCGACGTGCATCACCATTTCGCGCCGGGATTTCATCGCGACGCGATCGCCGGAAAGCGCCCCGGCCCCTGGCCGAAATGGTCGCCGCAGATGTCGCTCGACGACATGGACAAGAGCGGCATCGCCACCGCGGTATTGTCGATCATTCAACCCGGCACCTGGTTCGGCAAGGCGGAGGAATCCCGCAAGCTGCTGCGCCAACTCAACGACTACGGCGCCACGCTGGTGCGCGACCATCCCGGCCGCTTCGGCCTGTTCGCCTGCATCGCGCCGCCGGACGCCGAAGGCAGCCTGAAGGAAATCGAATACGGTCTCGATACGCTGAAGGCGGACGGCATCGCGCTGTTCACCAGCTACGGCACCCTGTATCTCGGCGATCCGTCGTTCGCGCCGGTCTATGCCGAGCTCAACCGGCGCAAGGCCGTGGTCTACGTCCACCCCACCACGCCGAACTGCTGCGGCAACATCGTGCCGGGCATTCCCGCCGGCTCGATCGAATACGCCACCGACACCACCCGCACCATCGCGCATCTGGTGTTCAGCGGCACGCTGTCGAAATTCCCCGACATCCGTTGGATATTCTCGCACAGCGGCGGCACGCTGCCGTTCCTGACCGGCCGGCTTGTCCGGCTCGCCGAGGAACGCAAGCCGGCGTTCCTGCCGAACGGGCCGATGCCGGAAATCCGCAAGCTCCATTACGAACTGGCGCAGGGCAATACGCCGGGCCAGATCGCGGCGCTGTTGAAAATGGTGTCGATCGAACAGGTGATGTACGGCACCGACTTCCCGTTCCGGGACGGCGCCGAGGTCAATGCCGGCATCGCCGGCTACGGCTTCACCGCCGCCGATATTCAATCGATCGAGCGCGGCGCCGCGCTCAAGCTGCTGCCGCGGCTCAAGGCCTGAGCGCGCGGCGACAACACAATCATGCGGGAGAAACGACCATGAAGCTCTACATGCACCCGGTGTCGATGACGACGCGGCCGGTCCGCCTGTTCCTGGCCGAAAACAACATTCCGGTCGAGGAAGTATTCATCGACCTGATGACCGGCGCCCATATGCAAGCGCCCTACTCCGCCATCAATCCGAACTGTCTGGTGCCGATGATCGAAGACGGCGACTTCAAACTGACCGAAAGTTCGGCGATCCTCAAATATCTCGCCGACAAGATCGGCTCGCCGGCCTATCCGAAGGACCTAAAGCAGCGCGCCAAGGTCAACGAGATGATGGATTGGATCAACACCAATTTCTACCGCGAATGGGGCTACAACCTCTGCTACCCGCAACTGTTCCCGCATCTCAAGCGGCGCAGCGACGAGGCCCAGGCGGCGACGCTGGAATTCGGCCAGCAGAACGCCAAGCGCTGGCTTGCACTGCTCAACGATTATTGGATCGGCCCGACCAATAACTATCTGGTCGGCAATACGCTCACCATCGCCGACTTTTTCGGCGTCGGCATTGTGACGCTGGGCGAAATCATCGGCGTCGATTTCGCGCCCTATCCGAACGTCAAACGTTGGCTCGATACCATGAAAAAGCTGCCGAGCTGGGGCAAGGTGAATGAGGCTTTCGACGGATTGCGCGAGGCGGTGAAGGGGCAGAAGTTCGTCACGCTGGTTTAGCGCATGATCCCGAAAAGCATGTCCTCGACCCGATCGGGGATGGGAACCGGTTTTCGGATAAGATCATGCGCAAACAAATAAAACAACGGAGCCGCGCATGAGTTTCTTCCCCGGCAAGGACCCGGAAGCGGGCGACACCTATAGCTGCGAGGCCATCGCCCATGTGGTGGTGCCGCGCACGGTCGATCTCGGCGACGGTTTCTCGGTGCGGCGCGCGCTGCCGTCGGCACGCTCGCGCATGGTCGGGCCGTTCATTTTCTTCGACCACTTCGGGCCGGCCGAGTTCCGCGCCGGCAACGGGCTCGATGTGCGGCCGCATCCGCATATCGGGCTGGCCACGGTGACCTATCTGTTCGACGGCGAGATCATGCATCGCGACAGCCTGGGCACCGCGGCGCCGATCAAGCCGGGCGAAGTGAACTGGATGACCGCCGGCCGCGGCATCGTGCATTCCGAGCGCACCGGGCCGGAACTGCGCACCACCGGCAGTCCGATTCACGGGCTTGCAGATGTGGGTCGGCCTGCCCGCCGCCAAGGAAGAAATGGACCCGGGCTTTGCCCATCACGCGACGGCCGAATTTCCGATGATCAAGGACAACGGCAAGACCGTGCGCGTGGTGGTTGGCCAGCTTTATGGCGCGACGTCGCCGGTGCCGGTGGTGCACGAAACCATGTTCGGCGATGTTTACCTCAAGGCCGGCGCGACGCTGCCGCTCGACGCCGACCACGAGGAGCGCGCGCTCTATGTGATCGACGGCACGGTCGATATCGCCGGCGACAAGTTCGAGCCCGGCCGGCTGCTGGTGTTCAAGCCGGGCGACCGCGTCACGATCACGGCCGCGACCGACACGCATTTCGTCATTGTCGGCGGCGCGCCGATGGACGGTCCGCGCCATATCTGGTGGAATTTCGTGTCGTCGCGGAAAGAACGCATCGAGCAGGCCAAGGCGGAATGGACCGCCGGCCATTTCGGCAAGGTGCCGGGCGACGAGATCGAGTTCATTCCGCTGCCGGAGAAGTGATCCGTCTCGGGTCATCCCCGCGAAAGCGGGGATCCAGCTTTAGTTTTTCTTCGGCAATTCCAGCCGGATGTGCAGCTCCTTGAGCTGCTTCGGCGTCGCTTCCGACGGCGCGCCCATCAGCAGGTCCTCGGCGCGCTGGTTCATCGGGAACAGCACGACCTCGCGCAGGTTTTCCTCGCCGGCGAGCAGCATGACGATGCGGTCGATGCCGGGCGCGATGCCGCCATGCGGCGGCGCGCCGAGCGACAGCGCGTGCAGCATGCCGCCGAATTTCGCCTCCAGCACGTCCTCGCTATAGCCGGCGATGGCGAAGGCCTTCTTCATCACCTCGGGACGATGATTGCGGATCGCGCCGGACGACAGTTCGGTGCCGTTGCAGACGATGTCGTACTGAAACGCCTTGATCGACAGAATCTTGTCCTGATCCGCCGGATCGAGCGCCAGGAATTCATCGACCGGATAATTCGGCATCGAGAACGGGTTGTGCGAGAAGTCGATCTTCTTGTCTTCCTCGTTCCATTCGAACATCGGGAAGTCGACGATCCAGCAGAAATCGAAACGGTCCTTGGCGATCAGGTTGAGTTCCTCGCCGACTTTGGTGCGCGCAGGGCCAGCGAACTTGACGAAATCCTTCGGCTTGCCGGCGACGAAGAAACAGGCGTCGCCGACCTTGAGGCCCATCTGGTCGGCGATCTGCTTGGTGCGCTCCGGGCCGATGTTCTTGGCGAGCGGACCGGCGCCGCCCTCCTCGCCTTCGCGCCAGAAGATGTAGCCGAGGCCCGGCTGGCCCTCGCCTTGCGCCCACGAATTCATGCGGTCGGCGAACGCACGGTTGCCGCCGGTCGGCGCCGGAATCGCCCACACCGCGTTCTTCGGATCGGCCGCCAGGATGTTGGCGAAGATCTTGAAGCCCGAGCCGCGGAACGCTTCGCTGACGTCCTGCATCACGATCGGGTTGCGCAGATCCGGCTTGTCGGTGCCGTATTTCGACAGCGCCTCGGCGTAAGGGATCATCGGAAACTTCGGCGTCACCGCTTTGCCTTTGCCGAATTCCTCGAACACGCCGCGCATCACCGGCTCGACCGCGTCGAACACGTCCTGTTGCGTGACGAAGCTCATCTCGAGATCGAGCTGATAGAATTCGCCGGGCGAGCGGTCGGCGCGCGCGTCCTCGTCGCGGAAGCACGGCGCGATCTGGAAATAGCGGTCGAAGCCCGCGATCATGATGAGCTGCTTGAACTGCTGCGGCGCCTGCGGCAGCGCGTAGAATTTTCCCGGATGAATGCGCGACGGCACCAGATAGTCGCGCGCGCCTTCCGGCGACGACGCGGTCAGGATCGGCGTCTGGAATTCGAAGAAGCCGCCCTGCTTCATGCGGGTGCGCAGCGAGTCGATCACGGCGCCGCGCAGCATGATGTTGTTGTGCAGCTTCTCGCGGCGCAGATCGAGGAAGCGATAGGTCAGCCGGGTCTCTTCCGGATATTCCTGCTCGCCGAACACCGGCATCGGCAGTTCGCCGGCCGCGCCCAGCACTTCGATCTCGTCGATATAGACTTCGACCTGGCCGGTCGGCAGGTCCGGATTTTCGGTGCCGGCGGGCCGCCGGCGCACCTTGCCGTCAATCCGCACCACCCACTCCGCGCGCAGCGTCTCGGCCAGCTTGAAGGCCGGGCTGTCGGGATCGGCCACCACCTGGGTCAGGCCGTAATGGTCGCGCAGATCGATGAACAGCACGCCGCCATGGTCGCGGATGCGGTGGAACCAGCCCGACAGCCGGACCTGCTTGCCGATATCGCTCTCGCGAAGCGCGCCGCAGGTATGTGAACGATAGCGATGCATGGTCATTCGGGGCCGATCCGGCAGGCGATTCAGATGTGGGTGTGAGGTGCGCGAAAAGCGCATGGGGGGTGAGCTTTGTCAAGATAAGGCGCATGGCCGGTAAAGGGCCTAACGGCTCGACAGACTCGGGGTTATCTGCAAACTCAAGGCTCGTAGCCGGAGCGTCGTGTGCCCAAGCAAAAGTCCCCCAAAAAGACCGCGAAGAGTGCCCCTGCGGCCGACAACAGGGCGAAGCCCGTTCTCACCGACAATAGGGCGAAGCCCGTTTTACCGATATGTCGACCGCCGAGGCCACCGTGGCGACGCTGATCGCCCATGGGCTCGATACCGTCTATGCGCTGCCGGGCGTCCACAACGATCATCTGTTCGACGCGTTCCAGCGCGCCGGCAACAGCCTGCGGGTGGTCCACAGCCGTCATGAACAGGGCGCGGCCTATATGGCGCTGGGGGCGGCGCTGGCGACCGGCAAACCGCAGACCTATTCGGTGGTGCCCGGCCCCGGCCTGTTGAATTCCGGCGCGGCGCTGCTGACCGCCTATGGCATGAACGCGCCGGTGCTGGCGCTGATCGGGCAAATTCCGGCAGCCGAGATCGGCCTCGGCATGGGTCATCTGCACGAGATTCGCGATCAGGCCGGTATCATCGCGCGGCTGGTCGATCATTCCGTCCGCATCGACGGACCCGAGGAAGCGCCCGCCAAGGTCGCCAAGGCGATCGCTTCCATGCATCAAGGCCGGCCCGGGCCGGCCGCGCTCGAATGCGCCATCGACGTCTGGGGCAAGCGCGGCAAGGTCGGCACGATTGCCTCGCCCGCTGCCGCCGCGCCCGCCGCGCATCGATGACGACGCCGTGCGCGCGGCGGCAAAGCTTCTCGGCAAGGCCAAGCGCGTGCTGATCGTCGCCGGCGGCGGCGCGCAAGACGCCTCGCCCGAGGTGACGCAGCTTTCCGGCATGCTGCAGGCGCCCGTGCTGGCCTACCGGCGCGGCCGGGGCGTGCTGGACAGCCGCGATCCGTTCAGCGTCACGCTGCCCCTCGGTCATGAACTGTGGGAAGAAGCCGATGCCGTGCTCGCGGTCGGCACCAAGCTCAATCCGATGACGGCCTGGGGCATCGACAGCAAACTTGCGGTGGTGCGCGTCGATGCCGACCGCGACGAGCCTTCGCGCTATCGCAAGCCCAAGGTGGCGCTGATCGGCGACGCCGCGCCGATCCTGCGCAAGCTGATCGACGAACTGGCGCGAACCAATCAAAAGCGCGCGGCGCGCGACGACGAGATGCGCGTGCGCCAGGCCAAAATGCGCGGACGGCTCAGCAAGCTCGAACCGCAGCTCGCCTTCCTCGCTGCGATCCGCGCCGAACTGCCCGAGGACGGCATCCTGGTCGACGAAGTCACGCAAATCGGCTTTGCCGCCCGCCTCGCCTTTCCGGTGTACAAGCCGCGCACGTTTCTCTCGCCCGGCTACCAGGACAATCTCGGCTGGGGCTATGCCACCGCGCTCGGCGCGCAACACGCGCGGCCGGACGTGCCGGTGCTGTCGATCAACGGCGACGGCGGCTTCATGTACACCGGCAATGAGCTCGCCACCGCGGTGCGCCACCGCATTCCGCTGGTGGCCATTGTTTTCGCCGACGGCTATTTCGGCAATGTGCGGCGCATCCAGCAGGAGCATTTCGGCAACCGGCTGATCGCCAATGACCTTGCCAATCCGGACTTCGTCAAATACGCCGAGAGCTTCGGCGCCGCCGGCCGGCGCGCCCGCAACCCGGAGGAACTGGGCGCGGCGTTGCGGGCCTCATTCGCCGCCCGCGAGCCGACGCTGATCGAGGTGCCGGTCGAGGCGATGCCCTCGCCTTGGGAATTCATCCACATGCCGCGCGTGCGCGGAAAATGACAACTGTTGCCAAATCAATTGCCATGAGCAGCACAGATCAGGTTAGGCTTAGCCAGACAATGCCACCCATCACCACCACCGATGAACTGGCGCAGATCTGCGCGCGCATGGCGAAGCATCCTTTCGTCACGGTCGATACCGAGTTCCTGCGCGAGACCACCTATTATCCGCTGCTCTGCGTCGCGCAGATCGCCTCGCCCGGACGAGGCCTATGTGGTCGACGCGCTGGCGCCGGGCATCGATCTGACGCCGTTCTTCGACCTGCTGACCGACGAAAACGTGGTCAAGGTATTCCACGCCGCGCGCCAGGACATTGAAATCGTCTGGAACATGGCGAAGAAGATCCCGCATCCGATCTTCGACAGCCAGGTCGCCGCCATGGTGCTCGGCTACGGCGACTCGATCTCCTACGACCAGCTGGTGCAGCGCATTACCGGCGACATGCTCGACAAGTCGCACCGCTTCACCGATTGGACGCGGCGGCCGCTCAGCGACGCGCAATTGCACTATGCGCTGTCCGACGTGACCCATCTGCGCGACGTCTATCTGAAGCTTTCCGCCGATCTGCAAAAGCGCGGCCGCGCCAGCTGGGTCGAGGCCGAAATGGGCGTGCTGACCTCGCCCGAGACCTATCGCATGGAGCCGGAGCGCGCCTGGGAGCGGCTCAAGAACCGCGTGCGCAAGCCGAAGGAACTCAGCATTCTGATCGAGATCGCCGCCTGGCGCGAGCGCGAGGCGCAGTCGCGCGACGTGCCGCGCTCGCGCGTGCTCAAGGACGACGTCGTCGGCGATATCGCGACCCAGGCGCCGACCACGGTCGAGAAACTCGGTCAGTTGCGTTCGCTGCCGAAAGGTTTCGAGCGCTCGCGCTGGGGCGAGGCCATCGTCGAGGCGGTGACGCGCGGCATCGAGCGCGATCCGAAGACGCTGCCGCGGCTGGAACGCTTCCGCCCGGCGCCGAACGGGGCGGCCACGGTCGAACTGCTTAAAGTTCTGCTGCGCATGACGGCCGAGAGCAACGGCGTCGCCGCCAAGGTGATCGCGACCGTCGACGAACTCGACCGCATCGCCGCCGACGACGACGCCGATGTGCCCTCGCTCAAAGGCTGGCGGCGCGAATTGTTCGGCGAAAAAGCGCTCGCCCTCAAGCACGGCAGACTGGCGCTCGCGGTCGACAAAGGCCGCGTGGTGACGGTGGAGAAGAGCTGAGCCGCGTTCACTTAAATCGAAAGCGCTCAGACACGGCCGATCTTTTGTCCGGCTTGCCGCGGGAAGCGGACTTTTTCCCGAATTCGCTGCTTGCCCGCGTGGCCGACCGTCAGCCGGCTTGATAAGATCGATCGGGGCACGACAGGGGGGCATATGCTGCGGGTATATTTTTCGTGTTTTCTGCTCGCCGGAGCTTTGCTGAGCACGGCCGCTACCGCCGCCGACGATTTACACATGTGCATCTACGAGAATGGCGACGTCGCCATTGAGGCGTGCAACCGGGCGATCAATTCGGGGCGCTACCAAGGTATCGATCTGGCGAACGCCTACATCAATCGCGCCGCCGAACTGATCGCCAAGAAGGATTATGATCGCGGTATCTCGGATACAAACACCGCGATCAAGCTGTTTCCGAAGAGTACGCTGGCCTACACCAACCGTGGCCGCGCCTACCAATTCAAGGGCGATCTCAAGCGCGCGCTTGCCGACTTCACCATCGCCATCAGCCATGACCCGGAAAATCCCTCCGCCTACATAAACCGCGCTTTGGTTCGTGAGCAGCAAGGCGATCGCAAGGGCGCCATTGCGGATCTGAAACGGGCAGTGGCGTCCAAGCCTAAGAAGGGCAAATTTGTCAATGTGGATGACGACTTCAAGCGCGCCAGGGAAAATTTGGCACGCTTGTCGAAACCGTAGGCCTGCGCCTACATCTCAAACATCGGCTCGCGGCCAACGAGGCGCGCCAACTGCCGCAGCCGGCTGCCGAGGCGGTCGCTGGCGAGCTTGCTGAAACGGCCGGGCAGCCGCAGCACCAGTTTGCCGCGTTTGACCTGCATCGGCGTTTTCGGCAGCACGCCCTCCTGCCCCGCCGTGAGAATATAGGCCACCCGCATCGCGGCGCCGAGCACGCGGGCGCGGTCGAGAATCCGGGTGGTCGCCAATTCGCGCAGACGCGGCGACAGTTCCTCTTCGTTCAAGCCGGCGTGGCGGAAATAGACCGATAGCGCCAGATAGGCGCGGCCGGGATGATCGATGGCGACGAAGGCGCCGTGCGCGATGATGTTCATCGATTGCTCGCCGCGGTAATCCGGATGCGCGCGCCAGCCGATATCGCCGAGCAAACAGGCGGCGTGGCGCAGGCGCCGCTCGTCGGCGGTTTC
Source organism: uncultured Alphaproteobacteria bacterium (assembly GCA_963825015.1). Taxonomy (GTDB): domain Bacteria; phylum Pseudomonadota; class Alphaproteobacteria; order Rhizobiales; family Xanthobacteraceae; genus Pseudolabrys. Next base: position 310,860 of record CAWGRN010000018.1, read on the forward strand.
TTCCAGGCCGGATGACGCCATGAAGCGGTCGGTCCAGTCGATCAGTTCTTCGCCGTGTTGCGGCGATCGCGAGCGCAGCACGTTGAGATCGGCGGCGGCGGCGATCAGCGGGTCGCGCTTGCGCTCGCGCTTTTTGAGCAGCGAATAGAGCAGCCCCTCGCGCACGCCGAGCACCGAAAACACCACCTGTTTCGGCTTGATCGTGCGCACCAGATTTTCCAGCACCAGCGCGGCATAGGCGAGCAGCGGCCGGCGGGCGGCATTCACGACTTCGATCTTCGACAGCGTTTCGGTATCGACGCGATGCACCAGCCTTGAAAACTCCAGCGCCTCGCGCGCCGAGACCCGGTAATTGTGCATGACGTGGAACGGATAGCCGGTCTGCCACATGTGCAGCCGCGCCAGCGCGCGCCAGGTGCCGCCGACGGCGTAAAGCGTGCGGCCCTCGCCTTGCTTCAGCAGGCGCAGACCATGGAGTTCGTCCTCGACGAAGTTCTCCGCCTTCTTGAGCGACTTGCCGGCGATGTCCTGCAAGGCCAGGCCGCCGAGCGGCAGCGTCACGCCGCCGCGCACGCGCGTGCCATGCACGTCGACCAGTTCGAGCGAGCCGCCGCCGAGATCGCCGACGATGCCGTCCGGCTTGTAGATGCCGGAGATGACGCCGAGCGCGGTGAGCTGCGCCTCGCGCTTGCCCGACAGAATCTTGATCGGCGTTTTGCAGATCCGCTCGGCCTCGGCGATGAAGGCGCGGCCATTGCGCGCATCGCGGCAGGCGGCGGTGGCGATCGCCCAGATCCTGCGCACATGCAAGGTGTCGCAAAGCGCACGGAAACGGACCAAGGCACTGAGCGCGGCATCGATGGCGTCCTGCGCCAGCAGGCCGGTGGTCTGCACCTGCCGCCCGAGGCCGGCCAGCACCTTTTCGTTGAAGATCGGCGTCGGCGAACGCGTCAGCCCTTCGTAGATCACGAGGCGGACCGAGTTCGAGCCGATATCGATGACGGCGATCGGAGGACCGTGGTCGAGGCGGCCTTTGGCCGACAGGCCGGATGCCCGCGCCCGCTTAGGCGCCTTCGGCGAGGCGGCGGACGAGGCTGCGCGGCGACGATTCCTTGAGCGATTTACCACGGCCAGACAAACTCGGATTGGTCATGAAATACTTGTGGGCGTTGAACGGTTCCTCGCCCGGCGCGGCCTTTATGCGCGTCGAACTGCCGTCCGGCAAGAGCGTCCAGCTTTGCTCATTATCCTTGAAATTCGCGGCCATAATCTGGCCGAGAATCTGTTCGTGCACGGTGGCGTTGAGAATCGGGGTCAGCACCTCGACGCGGCGGTCGAGATTGCGCGGCATCATGTCGGCGGAGGAAATATATACCGCCGCCTTCGGATGCGGCAGCAGATGGCCGGAACCGAAGCAATAGATGCGGCCGTGTTCCAGGAAGCGCCCGACGATCGATTTTACATGGATATTGTCGGACAGGCCCGGCACGCCGGGGCGCAGGCAGCAAATGCCGCGCACCACCAGGTCGACCGGGACGCCGGCGGCCGACGCCTCATAGAGCGCGTCGATAATGCCGGGATCGACCAGCGAATTCATCTTCATCCAGATCGCGGCCGGCTTGCCGGCCTTGGCGTTGGCGATTTCCTGCGCGATGTGATCGAGGATACGGGCACGAAGACCGCCCGGCGAGATCGCCATCTTCTCCAGTTCGGCCGGCTCGGCGTAGCCGGTGATGTGGTTGAAGATGCGCGCGACGTCGCGCCCGATCACGGCGTCGGCGGTAAAGAACGACAGGTCGGTATAGATGCGCGCGGTCACCGGGTGATAGTTGCCGGTGCCGACATGGACGTAGGTCGCGAGCGCCCCGCCCTCGCGCCGCACCACCATCGACAGCTTGGCGTGGGTCTTCAATTCGATGAAACCGTAGACCACCTGCACGCCGGCGCGCTCAAGATCGCGCGCCCAGCGGATATTGGCTTCCTCGTCGAAACGCGCCTTGAGTTCGATCAGCGCGGTGACCGACTTGCCGGCCTCCGCCGCTTCCACCAAGGTCTTGACGATCGGGGATTCGGCGGATGTGCGGTAGAGCGTTTGCTTGATCGCGACCACGTTAGGATCGCGCGCCGCCTGCTGGAGGAATTGCACCACCACGTCGAAGGATTCGTAAGGGTGGTGAACCACCAGATCCTTCTGCCGGATGGCGGCGAAGCAATCGCCGCCATGATCGCGAATGCGCTCGGGATAGCGCGGATTGTACGGCACGAATTCGAGATCGGGCCGATCGAGCTTGGTGAGCTGGGCGAGATCGTTAAGCGCCAGCACGCCGTCGACCAGGAATACCTCGTCATCGGCGACAGCCAGCGCGCGCTGTACGAAGCTGCGCAACTCCATCGGCATGGTGGCGTTGAGTTCAAGCCGGATCACCGAACCGCGGCGGCGCTGTTTGAGCGCGCTCTCATAGAGCCGCACCAGATCTTCGGCCTCTTCCTCGATTTCCACTTCCGAGTCGCGGACTACGCGGAACGCCCCCGCGCCTTTCACCGTGTAGCCCGGGAACAGCCGGCCGATGAACAGCGCGGTTGCCTCCTCAAGCGTGATCAGGCGGATGTTGTGGTCGGGCGCGCTCGGCAGCCGGATGAAGCGCTCGATCTTCTGCGGCATGCGGATCAGCGCATTCATCGCCCGGCCGTCTTTGGTGCGCGAAAGTTGCAGCGCCATCGAGAAGCCGAGATTGGGAATGAAGGGAAACGGATGCGCCGGGTCGATGGCGAGCGGCGTCAGCAACGGGAACACGTGGCTGAGGAATCGCTCCTCCAGCCAGATGCGCTCCGCCTTTTTCAGATCCGACGCTTCGATCAGGGCGACGCCGTCGGCCGCCAGCGCCGGGCGCAATTCCAGCCAGCGCTGCTGCTGATCGCTGGCGAGCTGCGAAACCGCGTCGCCGATGCGCGTGAGCTGTTCCGATGGCGTGAGCCCGTCCGGGCTCTTGGTCGTGACGCCTTCGCGCACCTGGCCCTTGAGGCCGGCGACCCGCACCATGAAGAATTCGTCGAGGTTGTTGGCCGAGATCGACAGAAAGCGCACCCGCTCCAGCACCGGGTGATGCTCGTTTTCGGCCTCTTCGAGCACCCGGCGGTTGAAGTGCAGCCAGGACAATTCGCGATTGATGAACCGCTCCGGCAGCGACCTTAAGGCCGGCACGGGCGCGGTTTCAGACCCCGCAAGTGCTTCGCCACGGACCAAAGCCGCATCGATTTCTTCAACTTGAACAATAGCTTGGGCTCGATCGGCCATTTCAATGAATGCCTTAAAGATCAAATGCCTAGCCGACAAAAATGGCGGCTGGATGACAGTCCGCGCCAAATGAGGGCCGGCCGTCAAGCTAATCCGGAGGTATTAATAAGCCTGCTAACGGAACAGCTCGGCCGCCAGCGCCCGCGTCACCGGCCGGTGCTGGCGCATCGCCTCCTCGTCGAGCCGCGCAACCGCGGCGCGCGCGCCGGTGAACGAGCGCTCGATCCGGTTGGCCAGATAGTTCACCAGCGCCTCGTCCACGCTCAGCTGCCGGTCGGCGGCGAGTTTGACGATCAGCGATCGCAGCAGGACGTCGTCGGGCGGCGTCAGCGCGACGCTCGGCAGCGCGCGCAAACGCGAGGCGAGATCGCGGATCGCGACGGCAAAGCCCGCCGGCGGCGCGCGCGCGGTGATCAGCATATAGGCGCGTTCTTCGCGCGCGAGATTGATGAGATGAAACAATGCCCGTTCATCGAGGCCGGCGGGCTCTAGGTCTTCCACCACCAGCGCGCCGGTCGCCAAGGCCGCCGGCAGGTCGGTCTCGCTCAAGAGTTTGGCCGCCAGCACGCGCGCGCCGGTGGTCTCGGCCCAGATCGCGGCCAGATGGCTCTTGCCCGAGCCTTCCGGGCCGACCAGCGCCACGATGCGGTCCGGCCAGTCCGGCCAGCGCTCGACCAGCGCCAGCGCCGCCGCGTTCGAGGGCCCGCCGAGGAAATCCTCGCGCGCGAAACTGACCGCATGATCGAGCGCGAGCACAAGCTGACGCGGACCGACCGACTGTCCCATGGTGTCCACTTTGACGCTCAATTCGATTTCTCGCCGGTGTAGAGCGAGCTTTCCAGATAACGCCGCAGCGCAAAACGGGCCAGCACGCCGATGGTCGCCGCCAGCGGCACCGCCACCAGCAGGCCGACGAAGCCGAACAGATAGCCGAAGGCCAGCAGCGCAAAGATCAGCCAGACCGGATGCAGGCCGACGCTCTCGCCGACCAGCTTGGGCGCCAGCACATTGCCCTCGAGAAACTGGCCGACCAGGAAGATGCCGAGCACGATCAGGATCGACGTATAATCCGGCCAGAACTGCGCCACCGCGACACCGAGCGCCAGGATCAAGCCGGTCATCGAGCCGACATAGGGAATGAAGGTGATCAGTCCGGAGATCAGGCCGATCAGCAGGCCGAAATTAAGCCCGCTCAGCGTCAGCGACACCGCATAGAACGAGCCGAGGATCAGGCAGACCGCGCTCTGGCCGCGCACAAATCCGGCAATCGCCGCGTCGATCTCGCGCGCCAACTGCCGCACGGTCGTGCGCTGATGCACCGGGACCCAACTGTCGACGGTGTTGATCATGCGGTGCCAATCGTAAAGCAGATAGAACGCGACCACCGGCGTCACCACGATCAGCGAGAACAGCGACACCAATGCGCGCCCGCCCGACCACAGCGACTTCAGGAACGACGTCAGCCAGCCGGCGCCTTGCGTCACCAGATCGCCAATCGATTTGTCGGGGCTAAAGCCAGCGCCCAACAGCTTCTGCACCCAGGGCCTGCTCGGGTCGCTGAGCAGCGATTGCAGCTTGGCCACGTAGCCCGGAATATTTTCGATGAACGACGACAACTGGCCGCTCGAGGATCGGCGCCACCAGCAGAATCAGCAGCACGAATGCCATCACCACCAGCGTCATGATCAGGAACGAGGCGGCGAGCCGGTGCAAACCCAGGCGCTCGAGCCGGTCGGTCACGGGTCTGAGCAGATAGGCGATGGCGAGACCGGCGATGAACGGCAGCAGAATTTCGCTGAGCAGCCACAACACCAGGATGAATGACGGCGAGCGCCACCAGCCAGAACGTCATCTGGCGCCGCAACGCGACGCCGTTGCCGTCAGACGGTGTGGCCTTGGGTGGCCTCCGCGGTTCGGCGCGCGGGCTCATTGTCCGGCCGCCGTGGAATTCATGTGACGCACCCATTCGGCGACATAGGCGGCCACCGACAGCAAGGTCAAGGCCGCGACCAGGCCCATCAGCACCAGCGTCAGCGTCGCCGCCTGGATGCCGAATCCGAGCGTGCCGAGCACCACGCAGGCGAACAGAATCTGCGCCACGGTGTTGAGCTTCGACACCACCAGCGGCTTGATCTTGAGCGGGTTGCCGATCAGCCAGGACAGCATGATCCCGCCGACGATCAGGATATCGCGCGACACCACCAGGATCACCAGCCAGCGCGGGATCGCCCCATTGATGCCGAGCGTAATATAGATCGACACGATCAGCGCCTTGTCGGCGAGCGGATCGAGATAGGCGCCGAGTTCGGTGGTCATGTCGAAGCGTTTGGCCAGAAAGCCGTCGACGGCGTCGCTGACGCCGGCCACCACGAACAGCACGAAGGCGATCCACATGGTGCCGGGCGATATGATCGCCCAGACCACGACCGGCACCAGCAGAATGCGCCCCAGCGTAATGAGGTTTGGAATACTCAAGGCAATCCCGGCTTTAAAGACCCACCCGGCCGGTCTGGCCGAAAGCACGCCTTTCCCAACGGTGGAGTATAACGAGCCGCTGACCATTGCGCGAATTTCGATTTCTCCGTAAGACCCGACCTTAACCACCGTGACCCGTTCAGACAGAGCCATCATGGCAGAAAAGCAGCGCGGCCTCACTTACGCGCAAGCCGGCGTGGATATCGATGCCGGCAACCGGATGGTCGACCTGATCAAGCCGCTGGTGCGCGCCACCGCGCGCCCGGGCGCGGACGCCGAAATCGGCGGCTTTGGCGGGCTGTTCGACCTCAAACGGGCGGGCTTTACCGACCCGGTGCTGGTGGCCGCCAATGACGGCGTCGGCACCAAGGTCAAGATCGCCATCGAAACCGGCCGCCACGACACCATCGGCATCGACCTGGTCGCCATGTCGGTGAACGACCTGGTGGTGCAAGGCGCCGAGCCGTTATTTTTCCTCGATTATTACGCGTGTGGAAAACTCGAGCCGGAAGTCGGCGCCGCCGTGGTCGCCGGCATTTCCATCGGCTGCCGCGAGGCCGGCTGCGCGCTGATCGGCGGCGAGACCGCGGAAATGCCCGGGCTCTATCAGGGCGACGATTACGATCTCGCCGGTTTCGCGGTCGGCGCGGTCGAGCGCGGCGAGGTGCTGCCGCGCGGCGATATCGCTGAAGGCGACATCATCATCGGGCTCGCCTCCTCCGGCGTGCATTCGAACGGCTTCTCGCTGGTGCGCAAGGTGGTCGCCAAGACCGGCCTGGCCTGGACCGCGCCGGCGCCGTTTGCGCCGGAGCAGTCATTGGGCGATGCGATTCTGACGCCGACCCGCATCTATGTGAAATCGTGCCTGGCCGCGATCCGCGCCACCAAAGCCGTGAAAGGTCTGGCGCACATCACCGGCGGCGGATTTCCCGACAATATCCCGCGCGTGCTGCCGAAGGGGCTCGGCGCGCGCATCGACCTTGCGCGCGTCATGGTGCCGCCGGTGTTCAAGTGGCTGGCCGATGAAGGCGGCATCGCGCAGAACGAGATGCTGCGCACCTTCAACTGCGGCATCGGCATGATCGTCGTCGTCGCGCCGAAGGACGAAGCCGCTGTCACGCAGGCCTTCGCGCAAGCCGGCGAGCGGGTGGTGACGATCGGCGCGGTGATCCGCGCGGACGCCGAACCGCGCGTCGTCTATGACGGCAAACTCGATCTCGGTATGACCCAAGGTGACTCAGATGAGCCGCAAGCGCGTCGCCGTTCTGATTTCCGGCCGCGGCTCCAACATGGCGGCGCTGATCGAGGCGGCGAAAGATAAAGCCTATCCGGCCGAGATCGCGCTGGTGCTGTCGAACAGACCGGATGCCGGCGGACTGGCGACCGCGCGCGCCGCAGGTATCGCCACCGAAGTCGTCGATCACACAACGTTCGGCAAAGACCGCGCCGCGTTCGAGCGCGCGCTGCAGGCGGCGCTGGAAAAGCATCGCATCGACATCGTCTGCCTCGCCGGCTTCATGCGGCTGCTGACGCGCCGATTTCGTCAACCGCTGGCCGGAGCGGCTGCTCAATATCCATCCGGCGCTGCTGCCGGCGTTCAAGGGCCTCGACACCCATAAGCGCGCGCTCGAAGCCGGCGCCAAGGTTCACGGCGCCACCGTGCACTTCGTGGTCGCCGAAATGGATTCCGGCCCGATCATCGCGCAGGGCGCGGTTGCAGTGCGGGATGACGACACCGAGCAGACGCTGAGCCAGCGCGTGCTCGCGGTCGAGCATCGGATTTACCCGCTGGCGCTCAAGCTGGTGGCGGAAGGCCGCGTGCGGGTGGTCGACGGGCGCTGCCTGATCGACGGCGTGGCGGTACCCGATGCCGCCTCGCTTATCCCGCTTTGATTTGTCCCCACACTTCAAAGTGAAATTTTCCGGGCGCCGCGGTGTTATACGTAGCGCGCGCCACCAATCGGTTGGGGCCGACTCAGACCGGGGGATTACGTGATGTTAGGGCAGAGCAGCGAACCGAAATTGATTTTTCCGGGATTCGCCGGATTCTACGCAGCGGTGTCCGATCTTTGGTATCCGCTGATCCGCGTCGCCGCCGGCGGCTTTCTGCTCTATCACGGCTGGGGCAAGCTGATGGGCGGCGTCGCGCCGGTCGCGGCATCATGGCGCAGAAACGGCATTGAGCCGTCCATCGCTGCTTGCCTACGTCGTCGATTTTCCTTGAGACGGTCGGCGCGATCGCGATTATTCTTGGCCTTGTTCACGCGCGTTCTTTGCCGCCGCGATCGCCATCGAAATGGCCATCATTGCTTTTGTCGTACAGATACCTAACGGCTTCGGGCGGATGGAATTGTTCTTGTTCTGGGGCATCGTCATGTTCGCCATCGCGCTGCGCGGCGGCGGCCCCTACTCGCTCGACCGCAAGATCGGCAAGGAAATTTAGCTGCGCTGCACAACAATCATGATGGTGTTGACGACTGGCAATCGTCGGCCACAGATTATTGCTGATGGCTTGACTACCGATCATGATGCAACGCGACGGAGGAGAACAACTCCTTCCGGATCGCCAGGGGAGGTCTCGTTATGTCTAACAGTTTACAGCCGCTCAGCCGCGTCTTGATATCGGCCGTATTCATCGTGTTCGGATATATTCAGTTCACGCATATCGGCAACTACATTGCCAATCCGGCGGTCATCAAAATTTCCGGCATGACCGGCGGCATCCTCACGCCGACCATCCTCGCCTATCTGGTCGCGGCCATCGACCTGCTCGGCGGCATTCTGATTCTGGTCGGCTATCAGACGCGGTGGGCCGCGCTGGTGCTGATCGGCTTTGTCGTGCTGACGCTATTGTTCGTGCACACCTTCTGGACGATGGAAGGCCCGGCGCGGGCCGCCAATGAAGCGAATTTCTACAAGAACCTCGCCATCATCGGCGGATTGTTGTTGCTGTTCGTTCACGGACCGGGGCCGCATGTCGGTGGACAACCGCGCAGCGCAACTGATCGAGCAACGCAGGGCGCGGCGGCATCAGCCTCCCGCCCTGCGGATCCACACTTTGTTGTCGTGGAACGCCGCGCCGCCATAGGGCGCGATCGAATCCGCGCCGGTCAGCGTGTTGATGCCGCAGCCGTCGGCGTAAGCCGAGTTCGGCCAGATCGATTCGGCGATCAGCACGCCACGGCGCAGGCCGTCGAACAGGCGCGCATGCAGGCGCACTTCGCCGCGCGTATTGCCCAGCACGACATAGTCGCCGTCGCCGATGCCATAGGCCTTTGCGTCCTCGGGATGGATCATCACCGTCGGCCGTTTTTCCTGCGCCCGCGACGTCGGCGTCTCGTTGAAGGTCGAATTGAGGAAACCGCGCGCCGGCGACGTCGCCAGCCGGAACGGATGGGCGTCGTCGGCCATGTTCGATCGGCGTCCAATGATCCGGCAGGCCCGGCATGTCGGCAATCGGACCGCTTTTACATTGACTGCGGAACGGCACGTTGTCCCAATCCGGCTTGAAGCGGAACTTGCCGTCTGGCCAGGCGAAGCCGTCGAGATAATGCGACTGCCGGAACGGCGGCTGGCAGTCGAGCCAGCGATTGGCTTCGAGCTGCTGCAAGCGTGCCGCGCTTCGACGCTTGCAGCATCTGGTCGATCAGTTGGCGCGGGCTCATGGCAAAACCGGGATGCGCGGCGCCGACGCGTTTGGCGAGCGCTGTTATCACCTCGTGATTGTTGCGGCATTCGCCGGGCGGCTCGACCAGCTTGGGACCGAGAATGAGGTATTGGTGGCCGCCGCCGCGATAGATGTCGTCGTGCTCGAGAAAGGTGGTCGCCGGCAGCACGATGTCGGCCATCTTCGCGGTTTCGGTCATGAACTGTTCGTGCACGCAGACGAATAGATCGTCGCGCGCGAAGCCCTGCTTGACCTTGTTTTGATCGGGCGCGACCGACATCGGATTGGTATTCTGCACGATCATCGCCATGACCGGCCCGCCGCCTTGCAGTGCGTCGCGATCGCCGGTCAGAATGGCGCCGATGCGCGATTGGTCGAGCATGCGCACCGAGCGGTCCCACAGGTCCAGCCCTTCGATCAGCGTCTTGTCGAGCTTGAAGATGTCGGCATTGCTGTGGAAGGCGCCGCCGCCTTCCAGGGCCCAGGCGCCCGTGACCGCCGCTATGCAGCTAGCCGCGTGCATGTTGGCGGCGCCGTTGCGCGAGCGCGAGAAGCCGAAGCCGAGCCGGAAATAGGCGCGCTTGCGCTCGCCGATCAACTTGGCGAATTCCTCGATGGTCTCGACCGGCGTGCCGGTGATCGCCGACGCCCAGGCCGGATCGCGCGTTTGCAAATGCGCTTCGAGTTCGCGCGGCGCGTCGGTGTACCGGTGCAGGTATTCCCAATCGGCATGGCCGTCGCGGAACAGGCAATGCATCACCGCGCAGGCCAGCGCGGCGTCGGTACCGGGCTTCACCAGCACGGCGAGGTCCGCCTGCGCCATGGTGCCGTTCATGTAGACGTCGACCGCCGCGATCTTGGCGCCGCGTTCCTTGCGCGCCCGCACCGCGTGGGTCATCACATTGACCTGCGTGTTCACCGCATTGGTGCCCCAGATCACCACCAGATCGGACTTCGCCATTTCGCGTGGATCGGGCCCGGCGGCGCGTCCCACGCCCGCGGCAAAGCCGGTTTGCGCGGGATTGACGCAGATTGTGGAATGGAAGCCGGAATATTTCTTCGCATGGCGCAGCCGGTTGACGCCGTCGCGCATGACCAGGCCCATGGTGCCGGCATAGAAATAAGGCCAGACGCTTTGCGCGCCGTGGCGCTGCTCGCATTTCAGAAAATTCTCGGCCACCAGATCGAGCGCGTCGTCCCACGATATCGGCCGCGAACTCGCCGGAGCCCTTAGGCCCGGTCCGCCGCAGCGGATGCATCAGCCGGTCGGCATGGTGCTCGCGCTCGGCGTAGCGCGCGACTTTCGCGCAGATCACGCCGGCGGTGTAGTCGTTGTCTTTGGAGCCGTGCACCCGGCCGATCGTGCGCTCGTCGATCAGTTCGACCTCGAGCGCGCAGGTTGACGGGCAGTCGTGCGGACAGGCTGAGTAGCCGATCCGCTTGCCGTCGGGTGGCCGGACGGTTTGATTCATGCCGGCAATATAGCCTATCTGGCTAGACTTCGCTCGCCACCTTGGTCCGCGACCGCCGCCACAGCCCGCCCACCAGCAGCACCAGGACCGCGCCAATCGCTGCCGCAACATATTCGACATTATGTGCGACCGCAGGACCATAGGTCCCGTTGAGATAGCCGACCGAGACCGGATCGGTGGCGATCACCTCGCCGACGATCCAGCCGAGCAAGGCGGCGCCCGCCCAGATCAGAATCGGGAAGCGGTCGAGCAGCGACATGATCAGCGCCGCGCCGGCGACGATCAGCGGAATGCTGACGGCGAGCCCGATCACCAGCAGCGCCATATTGCCGCCAGCCGCCGCCGCGATCGCGATGACGTTGTCCAGGCTCATGATGATGTCGGCGACGGCGACGATGCGCACCGCGCGCCAGAGATGCTCGGCAGCCTCCGCTTCGCCCTCGTCCGGATCGTCCGGCACCAGCAGCTTGGCGGCAATGTAGAACAGCGCCAGCCCGCCGACGATCTTGAGATAGGGCAGCAGCATCAGCGACGCGACCACGCCGGTGAAGACGATGCGCAAACCGACCGCAACGCCGGCGCCGAGGATCATGCCCCAGACCCGCTGCCGGTGCGGCAGGCCGCGGCAGGCCATGGCGATCACCACCGCGTTGTCGCCGGACAGCAGGATGTTGATCCACATGATCTTGGCGAGCGCGAGCCAGAAATCGGCGTGGCCCATGTCGCTCCAGCCGGCGCTGATCATGGCCCACAAGCCGGCCGGATCCATCATCTGTGCAAGCGAACCCACGTCGCGCCTCCCCCGATTTCCGCGCTTTAAGCCCCGCGGATTATCCGGCCCGCTGGCAACGGGCCTTCTAGTAAGTCGTTATAGACCCCGGTCTCTCTGCCGCGACCTTAACCCACGATTTCGTTGCCGGCGAAGAATTGAGCGATTTCGGTCGCCGCGTTTTCGGCGGAGTCGGAGCCGTGCACGGAATTCTCGCCGATCGACTTGGCGTGGACCTTGCGGATGGTGTTGGCGGCGGCCTTGGCCGGGTCGGTGGCGCCCATGACGTCGCGATACTTGGCGATGGCGTTTTCGCCTTCGAGCACCTGCACGACGACGGGCGCGGAAATCATGAAGTCGACCAATTCGCCGAAGAACGGCCGCGCCTTGTGCACGCCGTAGAACTGCTCGGCCTGGGCGCGCGTGATCAGCACGCGTTTCTGCGCCACGATCCGCAGGCCGGCCTGCTCGATCATGGCATTGATGGCGCCGGTCAGGTTACGCGCGGTCGCATCAGGCTTGAGGATCGAAAAAGTACGCTCGACCGCCATCGGATTTGATCCTTCAGTGTGATTGATTGGAGAGATGAACGACATTCATTGGAGGCTTTAAGTGGCGCGGCTTATACCGGGCGTCCCGACGGGCGGCAAGATCGCTGCCCAATTGCCGCAGGAAGGCCGTTTTCGCCGAGTTTCAGGTAAAATACGGGAGCGACCATGAAGGCCCGTTACGTGATGTTTGCCGGCTACAACGCCTGGTGCAATGAGCGGCTCTATGCGGCCGCGGCCAAGGTATCCGATGCCGATTACCGCGCCGACCGCGGCGCCTTCTTCAAGTCGCTGCATGGAACCCTGAACCACCTGCTGGTCGGCGACCGCATCTGGATGAAGCGGTTCACCGGCGCCGGGGAGCAGCCGCCGAGCCTCGATGCCATCCTGTACGACGATTTCGCGGCATTGCGGGCCGCGCGCCGGAGCCAGGACACGCTGATTGGCCGCTATACCGGCCAATTGAGCGAAGACGATTTGAACCGGACCATCCGCTACCGCACCGTCGTCAATCCGCAGACCATCGAGCAGGCGCTGGCGCCGGCGCTCGATCATTTTTTTAACCATCAGACCCATCACCGCGGCCAGGCCCACGCCCTGCTCTCCAGCATTGCCGGCAACGACGCGACGCCATCCTTCGACCTGATCATCTACCAGCGCGAGACCGGCCAGGGCGGTTTGCGCAAAATCACCTGACGGCCAAAATCACCTGACGGCATTGCCGAAAGAGGCATTGCGTCTTGCGGCGCGCTACGCCAAAAGGCGCGCATGCTTGTCATCGACGATCTCACCGTACGTATCGCCGGCCGCGCTTTGCTTGAAGGCGCCTCCGCCCGCATCACGCCCGGCGCCCGCGTCGGCCTGGTCGGCCGCAACGGCACCGGCAAATCGACGCTGTTCAACGTCATCACCGGCGACCTCGGCGCCGAGCACGGCAGCATCGAATATCCGCCGCGCTGGCGCATCGGCAGGCTGGCGCAGGAAGCGCCGGACGGACCCGAAAGCCTGGTCGAGGTCGTGCTCAAAGCACACGGCGAACGCACGCAATTGCTGGAAGAAGCCGAGACCGCGACCGACCCGCACCGCATTGCCGAGATCCAGACCCGGCTGGTCGATATCGGCGCGCATGCAGCCCCTGCCCGCGCCGCGTCGATTTTGTCGGGCCTTGGATTTTCCACCGCCGACCAGGCGCGGCCGTGCTCGGAATTCTCCGGCGGCTGGCGCATGCGCGTGGCGCTTGCGGCGACGCTGTTCGCCGAGCCGGACCTGTTGCTGCTCGACGAGCCGACCAACTATCTCGACCTGGAAGGCACGCTGTGGCTGCAGGACCATCTGGCGACCTATCCCAGCACCATGATCATCATCAGCCATGACCGCGATCTGCTCGACAATGCGGTGACGCAAATCCTGTCGCTGGAGAACAAGACGCTGACGCTGTACCGCGGCGGCTATTCCGACTTCGAACGGCTGCGCCGCGAACGCATGATGCTCGACCAGAAGATGGTCAAGAAGCAGGACGCGCAGCGCAAGCATCTGCAGGCTTTCGTCGACCGCTTCAAAGCCAAGGCCAGCAAGGCGCGGCAGGCGCAGTCGCGCATCAAGATGCTGGCCAAGATGGAGCCGATCGCGGCGCTGACCAATGACGAAGTGCGCCCGATCCTCATCCCGCCGCCGGAAAAGCTGCTGTCGCCGCCGATCATCGCCACCGACGACGTCTCGGTCGGCTACGAGCCCGGCCATCCGATTTTGAGGGATCTGTCGCTGCGCATCGACAATGACGACCGCATCGCGCTGCTCGGCTCCAACGGCAACGGCAAATCCACGCTGGTGAAACTTTTGGCCGGCAAGCTTTTGCCCGAGCACGGCACCGTCACGCGCGCGGCGACGCTCAAGGTCGGCTATTTCGCCCAGCACCAGGTCGACGAACTCGACATGGAAGGCAGCCCCTACGATCACGTGCGGCGGCTGATGCCGGACACGCCGGAAGCAAAAGTTCGCGGCCGCGTCGGCACCATCGGATTTTCGCAAGCTGCCGGCAACACCAAGGTCGAGAAATTGTCGGGCGGCGAAAAAGCGCGGCTATTGCTGGGCCTGGCGACGTTCCATGCGCCGCATCTGATCATCCTCGACGAGCCGACCAACCATCTCGACATCGACAGCCGCGGCGCGCTGATCGAAGCGATCAACGATTATCCCGGCGCGGTCATCCTGGTCTCGCATGACCGCTATCTGCTGGAAGCTTGCGTCGATCGGCTGTGGCTGGTGGCCGGCGGCCACGTCAAGCCGTTCGACGGCGATCTCAATGACTATACGCGTTACGTGCTGTCCTCGGACAGCCGCGAAAATACCGTCGGCGCCAAATCCACAACGCGGCCGGATCCGGTACAGGCGCGCCGCGCCGCCGCGGAAAAACGCGTCGACACCGCGCCGCTGCGCAAGCGAATATCGCAGGCCGAAGTGGTGATCGCGCAATTGACGCGGCAACTGCAAAAGCTCGACACGACTTTGTCGGACGGCGAACTGTTTGCCCGCGAGCCGGCGCGCGCCGCCGATCTTTCGAAGACTCGCGCCAATGTCGTGGCCGCGCTGGCGAAAGCGGAAGAAGAATGGATTACCGCCAGCGCCGCGCTGGAAACGGCCTAGGTCGCGGGCTTCTTCGCAGGTTTTTTGACGATTTTCTTTTTCGGCGGCTTCTTCGCGGGCTCGGGCGGCGCCGGCGCCCGTTCGATAACCTTCAGCCGCCCATCGTTGAAACGATAAATGCCGGGCCATGTGCCGGAGAGATAGGTCAGCACGACCTGGCGCTCGCCTTTTTCGCCGGCGCTGATCGCGACATTGCCGGGGGAGCCGGCGCGGCGCACCGCCTGGCATTCCGTCATGCCGAGCGCGATGCCGCCCAACACCGGCGGCGGGGCAGCTTCCGGCCCGGCGGGATTGGCGATCGCCACGTTGCCCGCCGGCATCGGAGCGCCGGCCAGATCGCCGGCCACCGAGCCGACCGGGCGGTCGGCTTGCGCGGCTGGAGCGGCCGGTGGCGGCGCCGAGGCTTGCGCTGCTTCGGCGGCAGCCCCGCAGCGTCCGTCAGGGCCGACCAGGTCTTCCGGGCGCACCGGCCCACTGGGACCGAGGTCGCCGACCTTGCTGTTGCCGGTGGCGCTCGCCCATGCGGGCTTGTTGAATATTTCGACCGGCTTGGAGAACCAGACTCTCGTTCTTGTCGAAAATCGCGGCCGAGCCCGAACAGCCGGCGACGCCAGCGGCAATGGCGCAGACAAGCGCAATCCTTGAAATAGTGCGATGGCGTGGCAAACGGCTTCCCCGGATGGCTTATCTCGTTGTCCCTTAAGCCGTATTTTGCGTCAGTACGATGGCACAGGGCAAGCCAAGCTTGGCGCGAGCCGGCGCATGGTTAACGCGGCCATTGGCCGATCGGTCATTGGCCTAGTCCGATATCGCCAAATCAGGCCTTCTTGACCCAGCGGCCCTGCTCGTCGGGCTGCCAATAAGTGGCTTCGAAGCCCTTGGCCTTAGCGTCGCTCCACTGGGCGCGGGCGGCGCCGACCGCGTCGTCGTCGTCGCCGTCGAACACCAGCACGATGCGCGCATAGCTGTCGGCGTCGGCAGGCACCGCGGCGCCCTCGATCAGGAAACGCACGGTCGCGGCATTCGGGTTGCCGTCGTTGAGCGTGAGAAGCACCGGCTGGGACGCTGCGTCCTGCTCGCGCCAGGTGCCGTGCGGCAAAAAGCCGTCGTCGCGATAGGTCCACAGATGCGCGTCGAGCGCCTCGATGCGTTCTTCCGAAGCGCCCTGCACCACCACCTTCCAGCCGCGCTCGAGCGACTTCTCCAGAAGCGGCGTGAGCACGCCTTCCAGCTTCTGGCCTTGCAGGTGGTAGAAGAGAATTTCGGTCATGGTCAGCCGCTCACATGCCCGCTGTTATTTTTCGTAATAATCCGCCACCAATTTGTCCAACAGCCGCACGCCCCAGCCCGAGCCCCAGCTCTTGTTGATGTCGGTCTGGCGCGAATCGAAGCCAGTGCCGGCAATGTCGAGATGCGCCCACGGCGTCTTGTCGGCGACGAAGCGCTGGATGAACTGCGCGGCGGTGATGGCGCCGCCCCAGCGACTGCCGCCGGTGTTTTTCATGTCGGCGAATTTGGAATCGATCATCTTGTCGTAGGCCGCCGACAGCGGCATGCGCCACACCAGTTCGCCGGTGGCCTCGCCGGCTTTGTGCAGGCGATGGCTCAAGTCGTCGTTGTTGGAAAACATGCCGGCATATTCCTGACCGAGCGCGACGATGATGGCGCCGGTGAGCGTCGCCAGATCGATCATGAATTTCGGCTTGAAACGCTTGGCCGTGTACCAGAGCACGTCGGCCAAAACGAGACGGCCTTCGGCGTCGGTATTGATGATCTCGATGGTCTGGCCCGACATCGACTTGACGATGTCGCCGGGGCGCTGCGCATTGCCGTCCGGCATATTCTCGACCACGCCGATGACGCCGACGGCGTTGACCTTGGCTTTGCGCGCGGCGAGCGCGTGCATGAGGCCGACCACGCAGGCCGCGCCCGCCATGTCGCCTTTCATGTCTTCCATGCCGGCGGCCGGCTTGATCGAGATGCCGCCGGTGTCGAAGCAGACGCCCTTGCCGATGAAGGCCACCGGCGCGTCGGACTTCTTGCCGCCGTTCCAACGCATCACCACCACGCGGCTTTCGCGCGTCGAGCCCTGGCCGACGCCGAGCAGCGCGCCCATGCCGAGCTTGGTCATCGCCTTGACGTCGAGCACTTCGACGGCGACGCCGACTTTTTTGAGCACCGCGGTGCGCCGCGCGAATTCTTCCGGATAGAGGATGTTGGCCGGCTCATTGACCAGATCGCGCGCGATAACCACGCCGTCGGCGATGCCGGAACGGCTCTCGAAGGCTTTGCGGGCCGCGGCGACATCGGCGGTGGCGACGGTCAGGCTGCGGTTTGCCGGCGGCTTGTCGTCGTCCTTGCGCTTGGTCTTGTAGCGGTTAAAGGCATAGGCGCGCAGCCTCACGCCTTGCGCCAGATCGGCCGCCTGGTCGGGCTTCATGGCGCCGCCCGGGAGTTCCGCGAACACCACGCCGTCGCTCGCCGCTACCGGCAGCTTGCCCATGGCGGCGCCGCCGAGCTTGACGATGTCCTTGGGTTCCAGATCGGCGGTCTTGCCGGCGCCAATAACCACCAGGCGGGCGACTTTCAGCCCTTCCGGCATGATCAGGCCGAGCGACGAGCCGCTCTTGCCGGTGAAGCGCTCGGCCTTGGCGGCGCGCGCCACTAGGCCAGCGGCCGACCCCAAGGCTTTGGCGGTGGCGGGACCGAATTTCAGCCCGTCGTCGCAGAAAACGATGAGGACGCCCTGCCCCTTGGCGGGTGCGGTGAATGGGCCAAACCCGAGCTTCAAGGCGTCGGTCATAAATCGCGGTCCTTATCCAGGGAAAATCGATTAAGTCTCGAGAGTCAGCATATGGCGCGGCCCGCGCCGCTCTGCAAAGCCCCAAACCGCCCGGTTTTGAAGGTTTTCTAACATTTTGTTGGACGGCGACGGGGTTCGGCCGGACCGCCCCGGCTATTTGCTTGCCAGAATCGGGGTCCAGGGGCTTGGATTACCGCCTAAGGCCCGGTCCGTGCTTAACTTTTTGTTGTTCATGTTCGACGGCTTTGCCTTTGCGAAGCCACTTTGTCGTTTGATCAAGATAAACGTTACGGGGGATGGGTTTACGCTGACATTGCTGCGCGTCCGTGGGGAACGGATGGCGGCTGGCTGCTTGCCGGAATGGGGGACGTCGCCGCGGATGGGGTCGATTAGCCGCTATATTTTCCGCACCACCTTCGGTGCCTTTACGGTCGTGCTCGTCAGTCTGACGGCCGTGATCTGGGTCACACAGGCGTTGCGCGATATCGATCTGATGACGAGCCAGGGTCAGACCATCCTGGTGTTTGTCGGCATCACCGGTCTGATCATTCCGCTGCTGGTGCTGGTGATCGCGCCGATCGCGCTGTTGATCGCGGTCGCGCACACTCTGAACAAGATGTCGACCGATTCCGAAATTATCGTGATGAACGCGTCCGGCATGTCGCCGTGGTTCCTGTTCCGCGCCTTCATGACGGTGGCGGTCGTGGTGGCGCTGATGGTGACGGCGATCAGCGCTTATTTCGCGCCGAAGGGTTTGCGCATGTTGCGTGATTGGCTGACCGAAGTGCGCGCCAATGTGGTGAGCAACATTGTGCAGCCCGGCCGTTTCACCTCGATCGAAAGCGGCGTCACCATCCATATTCGCGAGCGCACCAATAACGGCCAGTTGCTCGGCATTTTCCTCGACGACCAGCGCAATCCGGCCGAGCGCATCACCGTGTTGGCCGAGTACGGCGAACTGGTGGACAACGACAACGGCACCTTCCTGGTGCTCAAGACCGGCGTCGTGCAACGTCACGAGGTCAAGGAACGCGATCCGGCAATGGTGGCGTTCGATCGCTACGCTTTCGATCTGTCGCAGTTCGCCGGCGGCCCGCAGGCGGTGAAATACTCGATCCGCGAGCGCTATCTCTGGCAGTTGATGTTCCCCGATCCGAAGGATCAGTTTTACATCGAGCAGCCCGGCCAATTCCGCGCCGAACTGCACGACCGGCTGATCGCACCGATGTATCCGCTGGCCTTCGTGGTGATCGCCTTCGCCTATCTGGGCGCGCCGCGCACCACGCGGCAAAGCCGCACTTTGTCGATGGTCGGCGCGGTCGGCGGCGTCGGGCTGCTACGGCTGGCCGGATTCGTCTCCACCGTATTTGGCGCCGCCATGCCGTGGATGCTGGTGCTGCAGTATGTGGTGCTGGTCGCCGCGGTCGGCGGTGGGCTTTACGTCATCCGCAGCGGCCTCATCCTGGAGCCGCCGGCTTTCATCATGAATGGGGTTGCCGCGCTCACCGAGCGCGTCAACCGCCGCTTCGCCACGACCTGATGTGATCATGCAGACCATCGGCGGAACACTGTCGCGCTATATCGGCCTGCGTTTCTTGAACGCGGTGCTGCTGGTATTCGTCGGCATTTTCGCACTGGTGGCTTTGCTCGACTACATCGAAATGATGCGCCGCGCCTCCGACATTCCCAATGTCTCGGCGATCCTGGTGGCGAAGACGTCGTTCTACCGGGTGCCGCAAGTGACCGAGCGGATCATGCCGTTCTGCATCCTGATCGGTGCGATGTCGTGCTATCTCAATCTGTCGCGGCGGCTGGAACTGGTGGTGGCGCGGGCCGCCGGCATGTCGGCCTGGCAATTCATCTCGCCATCGCTGATCGTGGCCTTCGTGCTCGGGATTTTCGCCACCGCGGTGTACAATCCGGTGTCCGCCATTTTGCAGGAACAATCGAAGCGATACGAGGCCGAGTTGTTCGGCAAAAACCAGTCCGGGCTCGGCGGCGACGGCGGCACTTTCTGGGTCAGCCAGCGCTCAACCGACGGTCAGGCGATCATCAGCGCCAAATCGAGCCGCGACCAGGGCGTCTCGCTCAACGGCGTGTCGGTGTTCACATTCGACGCGGCCGGCCACTTCAAGCAGCGTATCGAGGCGCGCGGCGCCGTGCTGCAACCCGGCGTCTGGCAGTTGCGCGACGCCCGGGTCTATGAAGTTGGGGTCTTGCCGGCCGACCACGCGACCTACCCCCTCAAGACCAGCCTGTCGCCGGAACAGGTTCGTGAAAGCTTTGCAACCCCCGAGACCGTCCCATTTTGGGAACTTCCAGCGTATATCAACATCGCAGAGCACGCAGGACTTGGCGCTGCAGGCTATAGGTTGCAGTTTCAGAAGCTTCTTGCACGGCCGTTTTTGCTCGCCGCCATGGTTTTCCTTGCCGCTGCCGTCAGTTTACGGTTCTTCCGTTTCGGCGGGGTGCAAAAGATGGTTTTAAGTGGCATGGCCTCGGGCTTTCTGCTTTATGTTTTATCGAAAGTGACCGAGGATTTGAGCAAGGCCGAGCTGATGCACCCTGTAGCAGCGGCTTGGTTGCCTGTCCTTGTCGGGGGACTGACGGGGTTTATTGCGTTGTTGTACCAGGAGGACGGGTGATGGCGGGGCTGCCTAGCGCTCGTCCCCCAACGCGCCGGCCCCAGCGCCGTGGTGTCGCGTCGACCGTCGTTGCCGTCCTCAGCCTTTTGGTGTGCGGCGGCTTGATTGCGGCTACGCCGGCGGCTGCCCAGCTGCTGACATTTCCGGCGCCCGCGCCGTCGCCGCCCAAGTCGCAAATCGCCATCGATCGCGAAAAGTCCGGCGACAAGCAGATGCTCGTGCAGGCGCGCGAGATCGACTACGACTACACCAACCACCGGGTCTCGGCGGTCGGCGGCGTGCAGATCTATTATGGCGGCGCCACCATCGAAGCCGACCGGGTGATCTACGACCAGACCACCAAGCGGTTGCACGCCGAAGGCAACGTCCGGCTCAGCGAACCGGACGGCAAAGTCACCTATGGCCAGATCATGGATCTGGCGGACGACTATCGCGACGGCTTCGTCGATTCGCTGCGGCTCGATACGCCCGATCAGACCCGCATGGCGGCCGCCCGCGCCGAGCGCTCAAGCGGCAACTACACCGTCTTCCATAACGGCGTCTACACCGCCTGCCTGCCCTGTAAGGACGATCCGAAGAAGCCGCCGCTGTGGCAGGTGAAGGCCGTGCGCATGATCCACGACCAGGGCGAGAAGATGCTCTATTTCGAGGACGCCAGCCTCGAATTCTTCGGCATGCCGATCGCCTGGATGCCCTACTTCTCGGCGCCCGATCCGACCGTCAAGCGCAAGACCGGCTTTCTGATCCCGATCGCCGGCTACAGCTCGCTGTTCGGCGCCAGCCTTGAAATTCCCTACTACTGGGCGCTCGCGCCCGACTATGACGCGACATTCCAGCCGCGGATCACCAGCACGCAGGGCGTTTTGCTGCAGGGCGAATTCCGCCAGCGCACGCTCAACGGCGCCTACAGCGTCAGCGCGGCCGGCATTCGGCAATTGAACAAGGAAAAATTCGACGTCGGCGCGCCCGGCTATCTCGATTGGCGCGGCGCGGTGCAGACCCGGGCCAGTTTGCCATCAACACCCAATGGGTATGGGGCTGGACCGGCGTGGCGGTCTCCGACCGGCAGTTCCTCGCCGACTATCGTCCCGGCCTGCTGCGCTACTGCAAATCGCGCCGATCCGTTGCAGCCGAGCATCAGCGAGGGCGTCTCCCAGCTCTATCTGTCGGGCAAAGGCAATCGCAGCTACTTCGACGCGCGCAGCATTTATTATTACGGCTTCTCGACCGCGGATACGCAGGCTCAGATCCCGATCGTCCACCCGGTGATCGATTACAATCTGACGCTCGATCATCCCGTGCTTGGCGGCGAGCTCGGATACAAATTGAATTTCACCAGCCTCAGCCGGCAGTCCGCCAACTTCGATGCGATTACATCGGCGACCACGACCAGCGGCGCTGCAACAGCGCCGACCCGCGGGCAGAACTGCCGGCGAGTTGTCTGCTGCGCGGCGTTCCCGGAACTTATAACCGCTTCTCGGCGGAGACCGATTGGCGGCGCAGCTTCACCAACTCCTACGGCCAAGTGTTCACGCCGTTTGCGTCGGCGCGCGTCGATACCGCCGCGATGTCGATCAGCTCCGATCCGGGCGTTTCCAACTACATGCAGACCGGCGACAGCCAGGTGGTGCGCGCCATGCCGACCGTCGGTATGGAATACCGCTATCCCTTCATCAACGCGCAATCCTGGGGCACCCAGACGATCGAGCCGATCGGCCAGGTCATCATTCGGCCGAATGAAACCAAGATCGGCAGCCATGCCGAACGAAGACGCGCAGAGCTTGACCTTCGACGACAGCAATCTATTCCGCGTCGATAAATTCTCCGGCTGGGACCGGGTCGAAGGCGGCAGCCGGGCCAATGCCGGCGTGCAATACACCGCCCAATTCAACAAAGCCGGCTATGTCAACGCGCTGGTCGGACAATCCTACCAACTGTTCGGCCAGAACTCGTTCGCGCAAGGCGGCGGCACCAATACCGGTCTCAACAGCGGCCTGGATACCGCGCAATCCGACTATGTGACCCGGGTCTCGTTCCAGCCCAACAGCACGTACAAATTTACCCAGCGCTTCCGTCTCGACCACAACAATTACTCGATCCAGCGTAACGAGATCGAAGCGACCGCGACGTTCTCGCGCTGGAATTTCACGGCGATGTATGGCGACTATGCGCCGCAGCCGGACCTCGGCTTCCTGTACCGCCGCAAGGGCGTCCTGGGCTCGGCTGCGCTCAAGCTCGACGCCAATTGGGTTCTGTCGGGCAGCCTGCGCTACGACCTGAGCGCGAAGAAGATCAATCAGACGCTGATCGGCCTCGGCTATGTCGACGATTGCTTCATTTTGGGCCTTAATTACATCACCAACTACAACTATGATACGCTCGGGAGCCCCACGCTGGTTCACCAAGTGATGTTGCAGTTGAGCCTACGAACGATCGGCGACAGCGTAACCACGACAAATCTCAATCAGCAACAGTGATCGCTGAGTGGTTTGGGTTTTGCCGAAGGGTCCGTCGATCTGTCCGCGAATGGACCAGTGGGCGCCTCCGCAATTGATGCCATGGATGTCGGGATGCCGAAGACAAGTGTAGCGATCTATCGAATGCGCCATGGGCTGGCGTTGCTGCTGTGCGCGCTGTGCCTTGCGGCCGCGCCGGCGATGGTCAATGCGCAGGTGGTGGTTGTGGCCAATGGCTCGCCGATCACCGAGCTCGATATCCAGCAGCGCAGCAAGCTCATATCGGTTTCAAGTCATAAGAACCCGTCCCGGCAGGACGTCATCAAGGAACTGATCGACGACCGGCTCAAGATCGCAAAAGCCAAAACCTATGGCATGGAAATAACCGACGCCGAGGTCGATCAGGCGTTCCAGAACATGGCGCAGCGCCAGCGCGCGACGCCGCAGCAGTTCGCGCAGTTGCTCGAACGCTCTGGGGTTTCCGCCAACGCGATCAAGGCGCGCCTGCGCGCCGAGCTGACATGGGGCCAATTGGTCCGCGGCAAGTTCCAGTCGTCGCTTCAGGTCGGTGAAACCGACGTCGCCAATGCTTTGCTGACGCGCAACGAACCCGACAAGAAAATCGTCGGCTATATCTACACGCTCTATCCGGTCACCGTGGTCGTCGCGGGCGGCGCCAACGATGCAACCATGGCGACCAAGCGCAGCACCGCCGAAAGCCTGCGCAGCCGGTTCGTCACCTGCAAAGAAGGCCTGGCTTTGGCGCGGGCGCTGCGCGACGTCGCGGTCCGCGAGCCGCTGCATAAAAGCTCGGCCGATCTGGCGCCGCAATTGCGCGAGCTGCTTGGACAGCATGCAGGTCGGCCACCTGACCACGCCGGAGGTGACGCCGCAGGGCCTGCAGATGTTCGCGCTGTGCGAAAAGAAGGAGAGCTCGACGAAGTCTTCGGTCAAGCGCGAGGTGCGCGAGGAACTTTACAACAAGCGCTTCGAAGCCGAGGCCAAGCGGTTCCTGGATGAAATCCGCAAACAAGCCATGATCGAATACAAATGAGCGCGCGGGCCCGCCTTCCGCTGGCCTTGACGCTCGGCGAGCCGGCCGGCATCGGCCCCGATCTGACGCTGGCGATCTGGCGGCGCCGTGTCGAACTCGATCTGCCGGCGTTCTATCTGATCGGCGATGTCGATTTTCTCAAGCGCCGCGCCGCCGCGCTCGGCCTCGATGTTCCGATGAGCGTGGTGACGCCGGCGGAGGCGAACGCCGCCTTCGAACGCGCGCTGCCGGTGGTGCCGCTCGACTTGGCCGTCACCGCGACGCCCGGCAAGCCGGACGCCAGCAGCGCGCCGGCCGCGATCGCCTCGATCCGCCGCGCGGTCGCCGATGTGCTGGCCGGCCAGGCCGCGGCCATCGTCACCAACCCGATCGCCAAGAACGTGCTGTACCGCTCGGGCTTTGCCGAGCCGGGCCATACCGAATTCTTAGGCCGGCTCGCCAGCGAGGCGACCGGCAGAGCCTGGCGGCCGGTGATGATGCTGTGGTCGAGCGAACTCAGCGTCGTGCCGGTGACCATCCATCTGCCGCTGAAGGACGTGGTCGCGACGCTCACCGCCGACCTGATCGTGGAGACCGGGCGCATCGTGGCGCGCGACCTGAGCGCGCGCTTCGGCGTCACGCGCCCGCGGATCGCGGTCGCCGGCCTCAATCCGCATGCCGGCGAAGACGGCGCGCTCGGCGACCGAGGATCGACGACATCGTGGCGCCGGCGGTGGCGCGGCTGAAGGCCGAGGGCATCGACGCGCGTCGGGCCGCTGCCGGCCGACACCATGTTCCACGAGCGGGCGCGGGCGACCTACGACGTCGCGATGTGCATGTATCACGACCAGGCGCTGATCCCGATCAAGACGCTGGCCTTCGACCACGCGCGTCAATGTGACGCTCGGCCTGCCGTTCGTGCGCACCTCGCCCGATCACGGCACCGCTTTCGATATCGCCGGCACCGGCAAAGCCGATCCGTCGAGCCTGGTGGCCGCCTTGGCGCTGGCCGCGCGGCTGGCGGCGCGACGCCGACGCCGCCGCAATGGTCGTCGCTGCGCAAACGTGACATGAGCGCAGATCGACGACCTGCCGCCGCTGCGCGAGGTCATCCGCCGGCATGGTCTGTCGCGCGAAAAAATCCCTCGGCCAGAACTTCCTGCTCGATCTCAATCTGACCGCCCGCATCGCGCGGGCCGGCGGGCCGCTCGACGGCGCGACCGTGGTCGAAGTCGGGCCGGGACCGGGCGGGCTGACCCGCGCGCTGCTGACGCTCGAGGCGCGCCGCGCGTCATCGCCATCGAGCGCGACGAGCGCGCGATCGCCGCGCTGGAGGAGATCGCGGCGCACTATCCGGGCCGGCTCGAGATCGTCGCCGGCGACGCGCTGCATGTCGACATGCGCGCCCTGGTCGGCGGCGATCGCGCCCGCGTGGTCGCCAACCTGCCCTACAACATCGCCACCGCGCTGCTGATCGACTGGCTGACGGCCGAGCCGTGGCCGCCCTGGTACGACATGCTGGTGCTGATGTTCCAGCGCGAAGTGGCGGAACGCATCGTCGCCAAGGTCGGCGACAAGGCCTACGGCCGGCTGGCGGTGCTGGCCGGCTGGCGCTGCGAGGCCAAGATCATGTTCGATGTGGCGCCGACGGCTTTCGTGCCGCAGCCGAAGGTCACGTCGTCGGTGGTGCGGCTTATTCCGCGGCCGAGCCGCTCGCCTGCGACAGCGCGGTGCTGCAACGCATGACCGAGGCGGCGTTCGGCCAGCGCCGCAAGATGCTGCGGCAGAGCCTGAAGTCGCTCGGCGTCGACACCGGCGCCCTGCTGGCGCAAGCCGGCATCGAGCCGACCGCGCGGGCCGAGGAAATCGACGTCGCGGGCTTCGTCGCGCTGGCGAATGTCTTCTCGGCGCTGGCGAAGAACTAGGGCGCGATCTTTTTCAGATCGGCGAGCAGTTTGTCGACGAAGTATTCGATGTCGGGCATCTGCACGCGCTTGAGCCGTTCGGCCGTCAGGATCGCGCGCAAGCGCGCAAAACTGCGGTCGAGGTCGCGATTGACCAAGACGTAATCGAATTCGCGCCAGTGCGAGATTTCCTGGATGGCGTTGTGCAGCCGCTGCGCGATCACCGCGTGGCTGTCTTCCGCCCGCCGCTCCAGCCGCGCCTTCAACTCGTCGGCCGACGGCGGCAACACGAAGACGCTGACCACGTCGCTGCGCATCTTTTCGTAGAGCTGCTGGGTGCCCTGCCAGTCGATGTCGAACAGGACGTCGCGGCCGGCGACCAGCGCCGCTTCGACCGGCTCGCGCGGCGTGCCGTAATAATTGCCGTGCACCTCGGCCCATTCCAGCAACTCGCCGGAATCGCGCATGACCTCGAACTGGCGCTTCGACATGAACAGGTAGTGCACGCCGTCGATTTCGCTGGGCCGCCGCGGCCGCGTGGTGACCGAGATCGACAGCGCGACGTTTTCTTCCTGCTCCAGCAGATTGCGGGTCAGCGTGGTCTTGCCCGCGCCCGACGGCGAAGACAGGACCAGCATAATGCCACGCCGGGTGATGTCGCTATCGTAGCTCATGCAAGATTGTGGCTCATTCGAGATTCTGCACCTGCTCGCGGAACTGTTCGACCGTGCTTTTGAGCTCCAGCCCGATATTGGTGAGCTCGACGTCGTTGGCCTTGGCGGTGAGCGTATTCGATTCGCGGTTGAGTTCCTGCGCCAGAAAATCGAGCCGCCGGCCGATCGGCCCGCCATCGGCGATCATCTTGCGCACCTGCTCGACATGCGAGGCGATGCGGTCGAGCTCCTCGCGGATGTCGGCCTTGCTGGCGATCAGGATCGCCTCCTGGTGCAGGCGGTCGGAATCGAAACGTTGCGAAGCCGCCAGCAACGTCGCCACCTGCTCGTCGAGCCGCGCCTTGATCGCTTCCGGCTTGCGGCCGGGCGCGGCTTCCGCGCGCGCCGCCAGCGTTGCGATCTCGTCGAGCCGCGCCGACAGCAGGCGGCCGAGCGTTGCGCCTTCCTCGCGCCGCATGACGATAAGATCGGCGAGCAGCTTGTCGAAGCCGGCGACGATCGCCAATTCGGCGGCGCGGCGGTCGGCTTCGCTTTCGTCTTCCTCGGTGACTTCGATCACGCCCTTGAGCGCCAGGATGCCGTCGAGCGTGGGCTTGGTGGCGTCGACCTTGCCGCTGAGCGAGGCAAGCGTCGCCAATACGGCGTTGAGCACCGGCTCGTTGACCTTGACGGTCGGCAGCACGCCTTTGCGCTCGACCGTGAGATTGGCATAGACGGTGCCGCGCGACAGTTTTTCGGTGGCATTCTTGCGCGCCGGCAGTTCGACCGCGTCCCAGCCCGGCGGCAGACGCAAGCGCAGATCGAGGCCCTTGGCGTTGACCGATTTGATCTCCCAGCTCCAGGCATAGGGCCCGGCGACGCCGTGGCCGCGCGCGAAACCGGTCATGCTCGATAGAGCCATAAATATCGTCTCGCTTTGCTGACGGCGTTAAAGTCGCGGCGACCTTAGCGGCGAGGCTTCGGGCTCACAAGGCTTTGGCGCCTACAAGGCCCGACTTACCTTTTGCCGCCGTTGCGCTTGGGCGCAGGCGCGGGATCGGCTGACGGCGGGGTCTCGCCCCGTTCGACACCGCGCAATTTGGCGACATTCTTTTGGTGTTCGGCGTAGTTGTCCGAGAATACGTGGCCGCCGCTGCCGTCGGCGACGAAATAGAGTTCCTTGGTGCGCGCCGGATTGGCCGCCGCCTCCAGCGAGGCGCGGCCCGGATTGGCGATCGGGCCCGGCGGCAGGCCGTCGATCACATAGGTATTGTAGGGCGTCGCCTGCTCGATCTCGCTTTTCAGGATCGGACGGCCGAGCGCGCCCTTGCCGCCGGTCAGGCCGTAGATGATGGTCGGATCGGACTGCAGCCGCATCTTGCTCTTGAGCCGATTGATGAACACCGCCGCGACCCGCGTGCGTTCGTCCGGTCGGCCGGTTTCTTTTTCCACGATCGAGGCCAGCGTGACGAGCTGCTCCGGCGTCTTGATCGGAATGTCCTGCATGCGGTGTTCCCAGACCTCGGCCAGCACGCGCTTGTGCGCCTGCTGCATGCGCTGGATGATGTTTTCGCGCGACATGCCAAGGGTGAATTTATAGGTTTCCGGCAACAGCGTGCCTTCGCGCGGGATTTCCTTGATCTGGCCGGACAGCGCGGGATTTTCCAACAGCCGGGCGACGATCTGTTCGGAGGTCAGCCCCTCGGCGACGGTGACGGCGTGCTGCACCACTTTGTTTTCGATAATGGTGTCGACCACGTCGGACAGGCTGGCGTGCTTGGTGAACTGGTACTCGCCAAATTTGAGCTCGCCGCGCGCTTTGAGCACGATCACCCCGCCCATGAAAACCCAAGGCTGATCGATCACGCCTTCGCGCTGCAAGATCTCGGCGATGTCCTTGATGCCGAGGCCGCGCGGAATATTGACCACTTTGTCCTCGGCCAGCGGACCGGGCGCTTCGAAACGCTGCTTGCCGACGAATAAAGCGCCGCCGACCACGACCGAGATCAACACCAGCACCGTGAAGATCGCATTGCCGACTATCACCAGGGGATGGCGGGTCCGGACCGAGCGGCGCTTCGGGGGCGGCACCCGTTCCGGCTCGAGCGCGGCACGCGGACTGCGCGGCGGCTTGCTGGCCGGGGGCGGCGGCGGAACCGGGCTCGGTCCCTGCGCATTCGGCGCGCGGCCATTGCCATTGGGGGGTGGATTGGAATTCAAACGCCGGCTCCCGCTGTCAGCCCTGGCCAATTCACCCAAGCACGTCGCAGTCGGGGTCGATCGAAGCCCTCGAAAAATACCAGTGACGCTCGCAGGTTAGGAAGAATTATGGCGAAAGCTGGGGGGCGGCCGCGGGCCTCGCCATGGGACATGCGTTAGTCCGCGTAGCGGCGGAAAATCAGCGAGGCGTTGGTTCCGCCGAAGCCAAATGAGTTCGACAGCACGATGTCGATGTCGCGTTCGCGCGCCTTGTGCGGCACCAGATCGATCGGCGTTTCGACCGACGGATTGTCGAGATTGATGGTCGGCGGCGCCACGCGGTCGCGAATCGCCAGGATCGAGAAGATCGCCTCGACCGCGCCGGCAGCGCCGAGCAGATGGCCGACGCAGGATTTGGTCGATGACATCGAAATGCGGCTGGCCGAATTGCCGACCAGGCGCTGCACGGCGCCGAGCTCGATTTCGTCGCCGAGCGGCGTCGAGGTGCCGTGGGCATTGATGTAGTCGAGGTCGCCAGCGGTAATGCCGGCGCGCTTGATCGCCATGCTCATGCAGCGGAACGCGCCGTCGCCGTCGGGCGACGGCGCCGTGATGTGGTAGGCGTCGCCGGACATGCCATAGCCGACCAGTTCGGCGTAGATCTTGGCGCCGCGCGCCTTGGCGTGGTCGAGTTCTTCCAGCACCACCGCACCGGCGCCCTCGCCCATCACGAAGCCGTCGCGCGCCTTGTCGTAAGGCCGCGAGGCGCGGGTCGGGTCGTCATTGAAATTGGTCGAGAGCGCGCGCAGCGCCGAGAAGCCGGCCAGCGCCATGCGATTGACTGGCGATTCGCTGCCGCCCGCCACCATCACATCGGCATCGCCGAGCGCGACCATGCGCGCCGCGTCGCCAATGGCATGCGCGCCGGTCGAGCAGGCGGTGACCACCGCGTGATTGGGGCCTTTGAGGCCGAATTCAATGGAGACGAAGCCTGAGGCGAGATTGATGATGCGACCGGGGATGAAGAACGGCGATACCCGGCGCGGCCCCTTCTCGTGCAGTATCGACCGCCATTTCGGCGATGCCTTCGATGCCGCCGATGCCGGAGCCGATCAGGACGCCGGTGGTGGTCTGGTCTTCGTAGCTTTCCGGACGCCAGCCGGCATCGTCGAGCGCCTGACGCGCCGCGCACATGGCAAAGACGATGAACTCGTCGACCTTGCGCTGCTCCTTCGGCGCCATCCATTGATCGGGATTGTAGGTGCCGTTGCTGCCATCGCCGCGCGGAATGCTGCAGGCGATCTTGCAGGCGACATCGGAGACGTCGAATCGCTCGATCTTGCCGGCGCCGCTCTCGCCCTTGATCAGGCGCTGCCACGTCGTCTCCACGCCGCATCCGAGCGGCGTGAGCATTCCCATTCCGGTGACGACGACACGCCTCATGACCGGCTCCGAGCAAAATTATCCGCGAACGCAGTCAAGCTTGCGCAGACTGCGTAAACTTGCCTGCGCACGTGCACCGCGCGGAGCTCATCAGCCAACGACGCGTGAAGCGATTGAGCAGCTGCATTGGCGGCTGTTCAGCCTTTGGCGTTTTTCTCGAGAAATTTAACCGCATCGCCGACGGTCAGAATGGTCTCGGCGGCGTCGTCGGGGATTTCGCAGTGGAATTCCTCCTCGAAAGCCATCACGAGCTCGACGGTGTCGAGACTGTCGGCGCCAAGATCGTCGATGAAACTCGCTTGTTCCGTCACCTTGTCGGGTTCCACCCCCAGGTGCTCCACGACGATCTTCTTCACCCGCTCGCCAATGTCACTCATCGTTCCAACCTCGTGCTTTTTAGATTAGGCTGCGACCCGGAGCAGGTCACAACCATCGTTGACGGCCTCGTCGTGGTTGACTTTAGGTGTGGCGAATTCCGATCGCGGAGCGCTCGTTGCGACTTCCACCACCGGCCACCCCAGCCGGGCCGAATTTCGGTTACCATACTTCAATTGCGTTGACTAGCGCGCGGCAGCGTAGCCGGACAGGCCCTGAAAAGCCACGCATTTCGTCTCTGCCTGTGGGATCATGCGCTAGAACATCGCCATTCCACCGTTGATGTGCAGGGTCTGCCCGGTCATATAGGCAGCCTCGTCCGAGGCCAAATAGACCGCCGCAGCCGCCACATCGGCGGGCGTTCCAAGCCTGCCGGCCGGAACCCGCGACAGAATGCCCTCGCGCTGCTTGTCATTGAGCTTGTCGGTCATCGGGGTGGCGATAAATCCGGGCGCGATGCAATTGGCGGTGACGTTGCGCTTGGCATATTCCGCCGCCACCGACTTCAGCATGCCGATCATGCCCGCCTTCGAAGCGGTATAATTGCCTTGCCCCGGATTGCCGGTCACGCCGACCACCGAGGAGATGCCGATCACCCGGCCGAAGCGGCGGCGCATCATGGTCTTCACCGCCGCGCGGGCGAGCCGGAACGTCGACGTCAGATTGACGGCGATGACCTGGTCCCAGTCCTCGTCCTTCAATTGCACAAACAGGTTGTCCTTGGTCACGCCGGCATTGGCGACCAGGATGTCGAGCTTTTCCATCTTCTCTTCCGCAGACGGCACCAGTCTTTCGACCGCTTCTTTGTCGGCGAGATCGCAAGGCAGCACATGCACGCGACTACCGAGCTCGGCGGCCAGCGTCTCGAGCACCGCGGCCCTGGTGCCGGAAATCGCGACGGTCGCGCCCTGCGCATGCAGCGCGCGCGCGATGCCGGCACCGATGCCGCCGGTCGCGCCCGTCACCAAAGCGGTCTTACCCGTTAGATCGAACATTAAGCGCTTCCTCGGGCTCGTTATTTTGCGGCCTTATAGGCGGCGATGTCTTCAGGGCTGCCGATGGCCGTCGACGTCGCGCCATCGGCAATGCGTTTGATCAGTCCGCTCAATACTTTTCCGGCGCCCACTTCATAGAATTTATCGACGCCCGCTTGTGCCATGAACGCGACCGACTCGCGCCAGCGCACCGTGCCGGTGACCTGCGCGACCAGCGCGCGCACGATCTCGGCCGGGTCTTGGATGGGTTTGGCCAGCACATTGGCGACGACCGGCACCACCGGCGATTTGACCGCAACTTGCGCCAGCGCCTGCGCCATCACATCTGCGGCGGGCTGCATCAGCGCGCAATGGAAGGGCGCGGATACCGGCAGGATCATCGCGCGCTTGGCGCCTTTGGTTTTCGCGATTTCCACCGCGCGCTCGACCGCGGCCTTGTCGCCGGAGACGACAACTTGCCCGCCACCATTATCATTGGCGGCTTCACAAACTTGGCCTTGGGCGGCTTCCTTGGCTACGGCAACCGCCGCATCGAACTCGAGCCCGATCAGCGCCGCCATGGCGCCGACGCCGACCGGCACCGCCTTCTGCATGGCCTGGCCGCGCGTGCGCAGCAGCCGCGCGGTGTCGGCAATGGTGAAAGCGCCGGCGGCGGCGAGCGCGGAATATTCGCCGAGCGAATGGCCGGCGACGAATTGCGCGTCGCGCTTGAGATCGAGGCCGGCTTCCTGCTCCAGCACGCGAATGGTCGCGAGCGAGACCGCCATCAGCGCCGGCTGGGCGTTTTCGGTCAGCGTCAGCGTATCGAGCGGGCCTTCGAAAACGATGGCCGAGAGCTTGCTGCCGAGCGCCTCGTCGACCTCGGAAAACACCCTGTTGCGCGGCCGCGAAATTCGCGGCCAGCGCCTTGCCCATGCCGACCGTCTGGCTGCCCTGTCCCGGAAACACGAAAGCGACTGCCATTTGCGCCTTGCCTTGCCTTTTTGCCGCTCGAAGCTAGCGAAATCGGGCCGAAAGACACCCCGAACAGCCGGTCTGTCAAGTTGCGCGCCAGGTGGTAACCAACCGACAAGACTCTGCGGCTAGGGTGCCTGTTCTTCATTCAGGGGCTGAGCGATGGGCGACCTGGTAACCGAGGACGATCTCGCGCGGGCACGCACCGACCCCGGATTCCGCCAGCAATTGATGGCCGACAATCTCGAGCGGCTGCTGGAAGCGCTGAATGACATGCGCCGGTCCAGCGATATCAAGCCTGACGCCGCGCGTCAGATCCGGGAAGGCGTCGACCTCGCGGTCAAGCTGGCCGACCGGCTGCAGCAGAATGCCCAAAATCCCGATCCGCGGGCGGCCTGACCGGGGCGTTCCCGCCAGGCAAGGTTGACCTTGCCTTTCCGTCAGAAATCCCTATAAACCGCGCGTTCCGTCGATCCTGGTTGGGAGCTGAACGGACGGCCGTTTTCATGACCTTCGGTCATGAACGGTAGGGCCCCTGTGCCCGACGTCCCGTGTTCCCGCCTTCAGAGCATCGAGCCTTTCCCGAAGGGCTCGAGGGGCTAGGCGCCAGGTTCGAGGTCATCGGCCCAGTGAAGGGCCTAAAAAGGGAAAGGCATTTCATGCCATTGTACGAACACGTCTATATGGCGCGCCAGGATCTGAGCACGCAGCAGGTCGAAGAATTGACGACGCTTTTGTCGGGCGTCATCACGCAGAATGGCGGCAAGATCACCAAGACCGAATATTGGGGTCTCAAGTCGCTGTCCTACCGCATCGCCAAGAACCGCAAGGCGCATCTGACGTTGCTCAATGTCGAAGCGCCGGCGGCCGCGCTCAACGAAGTCGAGCGCCAGGAGCGGCTGAGCGAAGACGTTCTGCGCTACCTGACCATTCGCGTCGAGGCGCACGAGGAAGGCCCCTCCGCCATGATGCGCAAGTCCGATCGCGACGATCGTGGCGACCGCGGCGATCGCGGCGATCGAGGTGATCGCGGCGATCGCGGCGATCGTGGTCGCACGGCGCCCGCGCGGCGACGACGACGCAGTGACGGTGGAGGAATAGAGCCATGGCATTCGGATCATCCCAGGGTTCCAGTTTTGGCGGTGGTGGCGGCGGGGCGGTGGCGCCCGCAGGCCGTTTTTCCGTCGGCGCAAGACTTGTCCGTTCTCCGGCGCCAATGCGCCGAAGATCGACTACAAGGACGTCAAGCTGTTGCAGCGCTACGTCTCGGAGCGCGGCAAGATCGTGCCGAGCCGCATCACCGCGGTGTCGGCCAAGAAGCAGCGCGAATTGGCGCAGGCGATCAAACGCTCGCGCTTCCTCGGCCTGCTGCCTTACGTGATTCGCTAGATCCGCTGCCGGATCATCTGCGGACGTAAATGACGAAACGAGGCTTCCGGGGTCATCCCGGGAGCCGATGGTTGGGGCGGACAAACTTCCGTCTCTAACCGCTCGAAGAGCGGGACAGCTCGTGATGATGCAGTTCGGACTAATCGGGATCGGTGCGGGCGCCGCGGCAGCTTTGCTGTTTGCCTCGGTGACGTCCGGCTCGTGGATATCGATCCTGCTGTTCTATCTGGCGCCGCTGCCGATCATGATCGCAGGCATCGGCTGGAGCCATTGGGCGGCCCTCATCGCGGCGCTCGACCGGCGCACTCGCCATCGGCGCCGTCTTCGGCACCATGCTGTGCTTTGCCTTTCTGGCCGGCGCCGGCATTCCCGCCTGGTGGCTCGGCTATCTCACCATGCTGGCACGCCCGGGCAGCGGCAACGGCGAAACGCGCCGGCACTCGAATGGTATCCGCCCGGCCGGCTGGTGGTTTGGGCGGCAGGGCTCGCCGCGCTGATCGTGGTCGCCGCCATTCCCAATTTCGGCGGCGATGCCGAGAGCTTTCGCGCCGGACTGCACAGCGCACTCACCAGCATGCTGCGGGTCGAAACCGGCGGCGGTGCCGGCGAACCGGTCGCGGTTCCCGGCGTCTCCGATCCCGGCCGGCTGATCGATTTCCTGGTGAACGCCATCCCGCCGGCGGCGGCGGTGCTCGCCACCGTCACCAGCCTGGCCAACTTGTGGCTGGCCGCGCGCATCGTGAAGTTTCTCCGGCCTGCTGAAACGGCCGTGGCCGGATTTTTCCGCCATGACATTCCCGCGCCCGGTCGCGGCGGCAATGGCAGTGGCGATGGCGGTTGAGCTTTGCCGGCGGCCTGGTCGGCATCATCGCCGGCGTGCTGTCGGCGAGCCTGCTGATGGCCTATGGCGTGCTCGGCTGCGCGGTGCTGCATGCCATCACGCGCGGCATCCGCAGCCGTCCCTTCCTGCTCGGCGGCATCTATGCCTCGGTTTTCGTATTCGGCTGGCCGGTGCTGGTGCTCTGCCTGCTCGGCTTAGGCGAAACCGTGTTCGATCTGCGCGCGCGCCTCGCCCGCAAGCGAGGCCCACCCGCCCGCACTTAAAGATTTCACGCCACCGCAATCTGAAAATTCACAACAACCAAAGTTCAAATCAAGGAGTAACGACAATGGACGTAATTCTGCTCGAGCGTATCGGCAAGCTTGGCCAAATGGGCGACGTCGTGCGCGTCAAGGACGGCTATGCCCGCAACTTCCTGCTGCCGCGCGGCAAGGCGCTGCGCGCCACCGCCGATAACAAATCGAAATTCGAAGGCATGAAGGTCGAGCTGCAAAGCCGCAGCCTCGAAGCCAAGGGCGAAGCCGGCAAGCTCGCCGCCAAGGTCGACGGCAAGACCTATGTGGTGATCCGGCAGGCCAGCGAAACCGGCCAGCTGTTCGGTTCGGTCTCGACCCGCGACATCGCCAGCCTGATCAGCACCGAAGGCGCGGAAGTCACGCGCACCCAGGTCGAACTCAACGCGCCGATCAAGTCGATCGGCCAGTACAAGGTGCCGCTGGCGCTGCATCCCGATGTCGAGGTGTCGGTCACGATCACCGTCGCGCGCAGCGAGGCGGAAGCCGAGCGCATCGCGCGTGGCGAGGACGTCACGGTGCGGCGCGAGGCCGCCGAGGAAGAAGCCGAAGCAGCGCTTGCCGCCGCCGAAGCCTTCTTCGAGCCGGAAGCCGCCAAGGCGCTGAAGGAAGGCGAAGAGGCCGAAGCCGAGCCGGCGGAAGCCGAAGCCGAGAAGAAGCCCGCCAAGAAGGCGAAGAAGAAAGACGCCGAGGAGGCCTGATCGGCCCCTAGACCGGAAGCCCGGCCCTAGTCCGACTTTCGGACTATCGGCCGGCTTCGGGTCGGCGGCGCTTGGATTCGGCAGGCTTGGTTTCAGACGGCTTGGTTTCCGCAGGCTTGGTTTCCGAGGCCTTGGGCTCGGACGCCTTGGGCTCGGACCTTGGCTCGGGCGCCTTTGCCTCGCTCGGCTTGGCCTCAGCGGGGGCCGATTTGGCCGGCTTGTTGTCGCCCGGCAGCGTCACGGACTTTTTGCCGGTTTCCGGCTTTTTCTCGCCAGGCTTGCCCTTGTCGTCGCCTTTGGCGTTGCGTTTGGTGGTGGTGGCGCGGCGCGCCGGCCCTGCCGGCGGCTGGCCCACCGCCTTCAAATAGCTGGCGATGGCGGCCGCCGATTCACGGCTGGCGGTGTAGTGCTCACGCAGGAAACTCTCGAGCCCCAGGATGCCGCCAGCCTTGGCCAGGCCCTGCGGCGACTTGTGGCAAATCGCGCAGTCCGAGGCGAAAAGCTGGGCCGGCGACTTGCCCTGATCCAGGTTTTCCTGGGCTCCTGCTGCGCCCGCTGCCGCGCAACAAAGTGCCAAAACGCCTATTGCCAGCCCAATACCGCGCCTAAAAACCGTCATAGCCCTCAACCCCTCGTTTCGCTTAACGCCGCCCGCTTATTCCGCGACTCGTGTTCTTGATACCGCATTATCTCCAGATTGTGACCGCCGGTGGGATTGCGCGCCCGCGCCGGCCAACGGGCCTGCCCACTCAAAATCGCAAAATTTGTCTTGCCGCACCGGTTTTTCCTTGATGAAATACCTCCGGGAACTTTTCCCGATACGTCTTGTTACTCAAGGAGCCGGTAAAACGATACAGTGATGGTGACCGCCGATGGACCGGTTGCTTCGATTTCTGCTCAATAAGTTTATCAAGCGCGGGACGTTCAGAGTTACCACCTCGCGCGGAACGATATTGACCTTCGGGGATGGGACCGGCCGACCGGTTTCGGTTCGTTTTGCCTCCCGCGCCGCCGAATGGGGAATTCTCCTCGATCCCGAACTTAAATTCGGCGAAGCCTACATGGACGGCACTTTCCTGGTCGAGCAAGGCTCGATCGCCGACGTGCTTGCCGTCATGCTCGGCCAGAACACCGACGTGCCGCACTGGGCGCGGATCCAGGGACTGCTGCGCTATCTTTACCGGCGTCTGAGCCAGTTCAACCCGCGCAAACGCTCACGCCGTAACGTCGCGCATCATTACGATCTCGACGGACGGCTCTACTCGCTGTTCCTCGACGCCGACCGGCAATATAGCTGCGCCTATTTCGAGCGGCCGAACCAGTCGCTCGACGACGCGCAACTGGCCAAGAAGCGCCATCTGGCCGCCAAGCTGCGGCTCGACGACCGGACAAGCGCGGTGCTCGACATCGGCTGCGGCTGGGGCGGACTTGGCCTCTATCTCGCGGAATTTTGCGGCGCCGACGTGACCGGCGTCACGCTCTCGCAGGAGCAGCATGCGATCGCCAATGAGCGCGCCGCGGAAAGAGGCCTCAGCGACCAGCGCCCGTTTCAACCTGCAGGACTATCGCGACGTCGGCGGCCCGTTCGACCGCATCGTCTCGGTCGGCATGTTCGAGCATGTCGGGGTCAATCATTACGACACCTTCTTCCGCAAGAGCGCGCAACTGCTGGCCGACGACGGCGTGATGCTGCTGCATTCGATCGGCCGCTCGGAAGGCCCGAGCCGGCACCAACCCGTGGATCGCGAAATACATTTTCCCCGGCGGCTATATTCCGTCGCTGTCGGAAGTGCTGCCGGCGATCGAGCGCTCCGGCCTGCTGGTGACCGATATCGAGATCCTGCGCCTGCATTACGCCGAAACGCTCAAGCACTGGCGCGAGCGGTTCCTGGCGCACCGCGAGGAAATCGAGCGCATCTACGACGAACGCTTCGAGCGGATGTGGGAGTTCTATCTGGCGGCGTCGGAAATGTCGTTCCGCGAGCAGAATCTGATGGTGTTCCAGATCCAGCTCACCAAGCGCCAGGACGTGGTGCCGATGACGCGCGACTACATCATGCGCGAGGAGCAGCGCCTGCTCGGCGCCGAGGCCAAACGGCGCCCGCCACTGCGGCTGGCCGGCGAATAATTCCGCCGCGCGCCTGCCGATTGCAAACCAGCAAGGCCGGTCAAGAAAAAACCGGCCTTTCCCACCGCTGATTAAGCCTTGTGAATTGCGGGCAAGTTCGCACCACTTGGACTGTCTTTGTTAACCCTCGTGCTATGCCACAACTTCCGTTTAAACAAAGACACCCATGGCACCTCTCGATTCGACCGCCCGCAAGCAGGTTGCAGAACCTGCCCCGCTCTTCCGCTCCGCACCGCATAATATCGAGGCGGAACAAGGCCTGTTGGGCGCGATCCTGGTCAATAACGAAGCGTTCTACCGGGTTTCGGATTTCCTCAACCCGGAACATTTCTTCGAGCCGATCCACCAGAAGGTCTATCAGATCGCGCGCGACCTGATCCGCGCCGGCAAGATCGCAACGCCGGTCACGCTGAAGACCTTCCTCGACGCGACCATCGACATCGGCGGCATGACGCTCGGCCAATATCTGGCGCGGCTCGCCGCCGAAGCCACCACCATCATCAATGCCGAGGACTACGGCCACACCATCTACGACCTGTCGATCCGCCGCGCGCTGATCCTGGTCGGCGAGGACATGGTCAATGTCGCCTTCGACGCGCCGGTCGATTTCTCGCCGCGCAACCAGATCGAGGACGCCGAGCGCAAGCTCTACGAGCTGGCCGAGACCGGCCGCTACGACGGCGGCTTCCAGCTTTTCGCCCAGGCGCTGACCACCGCCGTCGACATGGCGGCCAAGCGCCTATCAGCGCGACGGCAAGCTGTCCGGCATCGCCACCGGCCTCGACGATCTCGACCGCATGATGGGCGGCTTGCAGTCGTCCGACTTGATCATCGTCGCCGGCCGCCCCGGCATGGGCAAAACCGCGCTGGCCACCAATATCGGCTACAACGTCGCCCGCGCCTGGCGCGGCGACGTGCGCGCCCGACGGCCATTCGGTCACCGTCAATGGCGGCATCGTCGGCTTCTTCTCGCTGGAAATGTCGGCCGAGCAGCTCGCCACCCGTATCATCGCCGAGCAGACCGGCATTCCGTCGAACCAGATCCGGCGCGGCGCCATCAACGAGGCCGATTTCGAGACGGATCAAGGACCACTCGATCGAATTGCAGAACCTGCCGCTGTTCGTCGACGAGACCGGCGGCCTGTCGATGGCGCAGCTGGCGGCGCGCGCGCGCCGGCTCAAGCGCCAGCGCGGCCTCGACCTGCTTGATCATCGACTACCTGCAACTGCTGTCGGGTTCGACGCAAGCGCTCATCCGAAAACCGCGTGCAGGAAATCACCGAGATCACCACCAAGCTCAAGGCGCTGGCCAAGGAACTGCAAGTGCCGATCATGGCGCTGTCGCAATTGTCGCGTCAGGTCGAAAGCCGCGAAGACAAGCATCCGCAGCTGTCGGACTTGCGTGAATCGGGATCGATCGAGCAGGACGCCGACGTGGTGCTGTTCGTCTATCGCGAGGAATATTACCACGTGATGCGCAAGCCGCTGGAATCCGACCGCGAGAAGTTCGCC
Organism: uncultured Alphaproteobacteria bacterium; assembly: GCA_963825015.1. Taxonomy (GTDB): domain Bacteria; phylum Pseudomonadota; class Alphaproteobacteria; order Rhizobiales; family Xanthobacteraceae; genus Pseudolabrys. The sequence continues at coordinate 350,053 of CAWGRN010000018.1, forward strand.
GCCTGGATGGCCGACAGCGACAAGTATCACGGCAAGGCCGAAGTCATCATCGGCAAGCAGCGCCACGGCCCCACCGGCACGGTCGAACTGGCGTTCGACGGCACCATCACCAAGTTCTCGTCGCTGGCCAGGTCCGACCACATGCCGGACCGCATCGGCGACTGATCGTTGCGTTGCCTTGTGCAGGCGCCGTGTCGTGTGATCAAACCGGTGGAACGCATTTGAAATCCAAACGCCTCGGTCAACTTGCGTCACGCCATCGGACAGGAATGGTTCCTGGGCGTCAGCCTGGCGACCGTGATCGTCTTTGCGGTTTTCGCCGATCCGCTGTTTGCCACCTTGACCACGCCGCTGGGGCTTGGGCTGATCTTCATCTGGCTGTTTGCCGTCGTGCTGGGCTCGGCGCTCTGCGTGGTGCGGCACGCCGACCATGTCGCCGAAATCCTCGGCGAACCCTACGGCACGCTGGTGCTGACGCTGGCGGTGACCGCGATCGAGGTCATGAGCATCTCCGCGGTGATGCTGCATGGCGAGAATAACCCGACGCTGGTGCGCGATACGCTGTTCGCCATCGTCATGATCATTCTCGGCGGCATGGTCGGCGGCTCGCTCTTGCTCGGCGGCTGGCGCCATCGCGAGCAGCATTACAATCTGCAAGGCGCCAACGCCTATCTCGGCGTCATCATTCCGCTGACCGTGCTGACGATGACGCTGCCGAACGCCACCATCACGACGCCGGGGCCGACGCTGTCGTCGGCGCAGCAGCTGTTTCTGTTCGTGATGGCGATCGGCCTGTACGTCGCATTCCTGGCGATCCAGACCGGGCGGCATCGCGGCTACTTCAGCGACGGCAGCGAAGAGAAAGCGCCGCCGCATGCGCACAAGGCCGCGCCGTCGCTGCGCTGGCACGCGGCGCTGTTGCTGATTTACATTTTACCGGTGGTGTATCTGGCCGAACAATTCGCCCGGCCCATCGACTACATCATCGAGACGCTGAAGGCGCCGACCGCGCTCGGCGGCATCATCATCGCCATGCTGGTGGCGACGCCCGAGGCCATGGCGGCGACGCGCGCGGCGATGTCGAACCATATGCAGCGCTCGATCAACGTCTCGCTCGGCTCGGTGCTGGGCACGATCGGGCTCACGGTGCCGGCGATGCTGGCGATCAGCCACTTCACCCGTCACGAGGTCTTTCTCGGCCTCGACCCGGCCAACAACGTGCTGATGCTGCTGACGCTCGCGGTCTGCGTCGTCACCTTCGCCTCGGGCCGCACCAACATTCTGCAGGGCTGCGTGCACGCGGTGCTGTTCGGCGCCTTCGTGATGCTGATTTTCCAGGGCTAAGGCCGCGGCTTTAAGCCCGGCGGTAGCCGACCAGCAGCGCATCCTCGACATCGGGCAGGTTCACCACGATGTTTTCCGGCGTGCGGCAGGCCAGCCACCACAGTTCTTCCGTCGTGCTCATGTTGACTTCGAGATGCGGGATGAAAGGCGGCACGAACATGAAGTCGCCTTCCGACAGATCGACGTATTCCTTGAAGTCCTCGCCCCAATAGACGCGGGCGCGGCCCGACAGCACATAGGCGCCGGTTTCGGCTTCGCCGTGATGGTGCGGCAATGAACGAAAGCCCGGCGGGTTGCTGGCCTTGCCGAACCAGATTTTGGTCGCCGGGGTGTGCTGCGGACCGACGCCGGTCATGAGTTTCAAACCGCCCGACTGGCCGGTATTGCCGTGCTCGTGGCCCTTCTTGGTCACCAAAGGGCGATCGTTGGGCTGGCCATTTCCGGTCATGCGAACTCCGTTTGCCGAGGAATTGGATTTTGCGTCACATGGACGGCCAGCGTCTAGCCCGCTAAACCTTGGGCCGCATGGCCATGACCGACACCCCCATCCAGCCCGACCAGAATCCGTCCGCCGCCGAACCGGCGGAAACAGGCCCACCGGCGAACGAAGCCGGCGGCATCCTGACCGTCGATCTTTCGGCGATCGAGGCCAACTGGCTTGCGCTCGGCCGCCGCGCCCTGCCCTCGGAATGCGCCGCGGTGATCAAGGCCGACGCCTATGGCTGCGGCATCGAGCAGGTCGCGGCCAGGCTCAGCAAAGCCGGCTGCAAGACGTTTTTCGTCGCCGACCTGGCCGAGGCGCGGCGCCTGCGCGCGGCCGCCGAGGAGCCGGCGATTTATGTGCTCAACGGCCTGCTGCCGGGAACCGCCGCGACTTACGCCGAGCTGCGGGCGCGGCCGGTGATCGGCAGCATGCAGGAACTGGCGGAATGGGACGCCTTCACCTCCGCCAACCAGTGGCACGGCGGCGCGGCGCTCCATGTCGACACCGGCATGAACCGGCTCGGCATATCCGCCAATGAGGCGGCCGCCTTGGCGCCGCGCATCCGCTCGGAAAATCATGGCATCACGCTGCTGATGAGCCACCTCGCCTGCTCGCAGCTGCCGGATCATCCGCTCAACGAAAAGCAGATCAGCCTGTTCCGCGAAGTGCGCATTCTCTATCGCGGCATCCCCTCGTCCATCGCCAATTCGTCGGGCGTGTTCCTCGGCAATTCCGCGCATTGCGACATGGTGCGGCCCGGCGTCGCGCTCTATGGCGTCAACCCGACCCCCGGCCACAGCAATCCGATGCGCCCGGTGATTGGGCTAGAGGCGCACATAGTCCAGATGCGCACGATCGCGCGCGGCGAAACCGTCGGCTACGACGCCGCCTGGACCGCCAAGCACGCCACCCGGCTGGCGGTGGTCGCGGTCGGATACGCCGACGGCTATCCGCGCTCGGCCAGCGCCTCAGACGCGGCGCCGGGCGGCGACGCCATCGTGGCCGGCAAGCGCTGCAAGATCGCCGGGCGCGTTTCGATGGACCTGTTGGCGATCGATATTACCGCCGTGCCGGAAGGCAGCGTGCGGCGCGGCGACCTCGCGACGCTGATCGGCGACGAGATCGGCGTCGATGCGGTTGCGCTTGCCGCCGGCAACATCGGCTACGAGGTGCTCACAAGCCTCGGGCGCCGCTATCACCGGGTTTACCGGGCGGAGTGAGGCGCTGGCGGTGGGCGGCCAAAACGGGTGGTTTCCCCGAGGATTAAGCCCTTCGTAAACAATGTTCTTGTATTGTTCTCATGGGCGTTTTAACGTCCTGAGCAGCAATTACAGGCGATTCCCAAGGAATCCGGCATGTCCAAACGCAGCCTCAGCTTCATTTGCCAGAACTGCGGCGCCGCGGCGTCGCGCTGGCAGGGCAAATGCGAGGCCTGCGGCGAATGGAACACGCTGACCGAGGAAGGCGCCGAGCGGCCGGCAGGTCCCGGCAAAAAGCCCGGCCGCGGCCGGCTGTTCAAGCTGGAGGCTTTGGCCGGCGAGGCGCATGACGCGCCGCGGCTGGCGTCGGGCGTGGCCGAACTCGACCGCGTCACCGGCGGCGGCTTCGTGCGCGGCTCGGTGCTGCTGATGGCCGGCGACCCCGGCATCGGCAAATCGACGCTGCTGATCCAGGCGACCGCCGCGATGGCGCGCGCCGGGCATCGCGCCGTCTATATCTCCGGCGAAGAAGCCGTCGCCCAGGTGCGCCTGCGCGCCGAACGGCTGGGCCTGCGCGATGCGACGGTCGAGCTTGCGGCGGAAACCTCGGTCGAGGACATCATCGCCACTTTGTCGGAAGGCAAGACGCCGCGTCTGATCGTCATCGATTCGATCCAGACCATGTGGACCGATCTGGTCGAATCGGCGCCCGGCACGGTCACCCAGGTGCGCGGCTCGGCGCAGGCGCTGATCCGCTATGCCAAGCGGTCCGGCGCGGCGATCATCCTGGTCGGCCACGTCACCAAAGACGGCCAGATCGCCGGCCCCCGCGTGGTCGAGCACATGGTCGACGCGGTGCTGTCGTTCGAGGGCGAAGGCTCGCACCAGTTCCGCATCCTGCGCGCGGTGAAAAACCGCTTCGGTCCGACCGACGAGATCGGCGTGTTCGAGATGACCGGTTCGGGCTTACGCGAGGTCACCAACCCGTCCGAACTGTTCCTGTCGGAGCGCGATCTCGGCTCGCCCGGCACCGCGGTGTTCGCCGGCATGGAAGGCACCCGGCCGCTGCTGGTGGAAATCCAGGCGCTGGTGGCGCCGACGTCGCTGGGCACGCCGCGGCGCGCGGTGGTCGGCTGGGACACCAGCCGGCTGGCCATGGTGCTGGCGGTGCTGGAGGCGCATTGCGGCGTCAAGCTCGGCGGCCACGACGTCTATCTCAACGTCGCCGGCGGCATGCGCATTCAGGAACCGGCGGCCGATCTCGCCGCCGCCGCGGCGCTGGTGTCGTCGCTGGCCAATTCGCCCTTGCCCGCCGATGCGGTCTATTTCGGCGAAGTGTCGCTGTCGGGCGCGATCCGGCCGGTGGCGCATGCCTCGTCCCGGCTCAAAGAAGCCGCAAAGCTCGGCTTTACCCGCGCCGTCGTTCCGGACGCCGCCAAGTCCGAGGCCGGCGATGGCGGCCTTAAGGCCTCAACTGTCGCCAATTTGACCAGTCTGGTCGCGGATATCGCGGCCCTGGGCAAGCCGCGAAATGGCGGCAAAACCCGTGGACAAGACGGGTGACGGCACGGTGACGCCCCGCTATATACGGGGCGCGTTCAAGCCGTAAGCTGGGCTTTCGCGGGCGCCGCCCCGAAGGCAGAAATGGGCTTAAAATTAAGCACTTAAGGTCGACACTGCCGCCCTGTTCCGGAGCCTTTCGGGCGTTGCCGGATTCGCCGCGCGAGGCGGCATTTGCGCGCGCGGTCTCTTACGCCTGTCAGCGGAGCGCCTGAGCCGTCATGCCGATCACGCTGCTCGACATTCTTCTGCTGGTGGTGATGCTGATATCGGGGCTGCTGGCCATGATCCGCGGCTTCATGCGCGAGATCCTGTCGATCGGCGCCTGGGGCGTCGCTGCGCTGGTGACGCTCTATACCTATGCGCGCGTGCTGCCGATCGCGAAGGGCTATTTCTCCAGCGACATGGTGGCGGCCGGCGTTTCGGTCGGCGGTATTTTCCTGCTGACGCTGCTGATCGTGTCGATCATCACGGTGCGCATTTCCGACATGGTGCTCGACAGCCGGGTCGGCGCGCTCGACCGCTCGCTCGGCTTTCTGTTCGGGCTCGGCCGCGGCCTGGTGATCGTGGTCGTCGCCTTCCTGTTTTTCGCATGGCTGGTACCCGATCGCAGCCAGCCGGAGTGGGTGCGCGGCGCCAAGTCGAAGGTCGTACTGCAAAGTACGGGACAATGGCTGATGTCGATGTTGCCGGATGACCCCGAAAGCACCATCTTGAAGAGGTTGAAGAAGCCGAAACCGGATGACCAGGACGCGCCGCCGGATGCCGCCCCTGGCCAGAAGTCGGAACTGCAGCCGCCGGTGATCCAGGCCCCCACGCAGCTGGTCCAAGCATTGGGAACACGATAGCGATGCAAAATCAGACGCCAGACCTCGCGCAGGCCGATGCGGCCGAATTCGATCCGAACGCGGATCGCCTGCGCGAAGAGTGTGGCGTCTTCGGCATCTTCGGCCATCCCGACGCCGCCGCCATCACCGCGCTCGGCTTGCACGCGCTTCAGCATCGCGGCCAGGAAGCGGCCGGCATCGTCAGTTTCGACGGCAAACGATTCCACTCCGAGCGCCGCCTCGGCCTGGTCGGCGACAATTTTTCGCGCCGCGAGGTGATCGACCGCCTGCCCGGCAACATGGCCATCGGTCATGTGCGCTATTCGACCACCGGCGAAACCATCCTGCGCAACGTGCAGCCGCTGTTCGCCGAGCTGAACGCCGGCGGCTTTGCCATCGGCCACAACGGCAACCTCACCAACGGTCTCAAGCTGCGGCGCGATCTGGTGCGCGAAGGCGCCATGATGCAGTCGACCACCGACACCGAAGTGATCCTGCACCTGGTGGCGAAATCGAGCCGCAACCGCTTCATCGACCGCTTCATCGACGGTTTGCGCCAGCTCGAAGGCGCCTATGCCTTCGTCGGCATGACCAACAAGAAACTGGTCGGCGCCCGCGACCCGCTCGGCATCCGTCCGCTGGTGATCGGCAAGCTCGACGGCTGCCCGATACTCGCCTCCGAGACCTGCGCGCTCGACATGATCGGCGCGACTTACGTGCGCGACGTCGAGAACGGCGAAGTCGTGATCTTCGACGAGGAAGGCGCGCAATCGCACAAGCCGTTCCCGCCGATGGCGGCGCGGCCTTGCATCTTCGAATACATCTATTTCTCGCGGCCCGACTCCATCGTCGGCGGCCGCAACGTCTACGACGTGCGCAAGAACATGGGCATGGAGCTGGCGCGCAAGTCGATGCCGCAAGCCGACGTGGTGGTGCCGGTGCCGGACTCCGGCGTGCCGGCGGCGATCGGCTTTGCGCAGGAGTTCAGGCATCCCTTACGAGCTCGGCATCATCCGCAATCACTATGTCGGCCGCACCTTCATTCAGCCGACCCAGGCGATCCGCGATCAGGGCGTGCGCATGAAGCATTCCGCCAATCGCGCGGTGGTCGCGGGCAAGCGCATCGTGCTGGTCGACGATTCGATCGTGCGCGGCACCACGTCACGCAAGATCGTGCAGATGATGCGCGACGCCGGCGCCACGGAAGTGCATTTCCGCATCGCCTCGCCGCCGATCACACATCCGGACTATTACGGCATCGATACGCCGGAACGCGACAAATTGCTGGCCGCCACCCACGATCTGGAAAGCATGCGCCAATTCATCGGCGCCGATTCGCTGGCCTTCCTGTCGGTCGACGGCATCTACCGCGCCATGGGCTTCGACAAGCGCGATCCGGTGCGGCCGCAATTCACCGACCATTGCTTCACCGGCGACTATCCGACGGCGCTCACCGATATCGCCGCGCAGGACGCCAGCCCACGGCAGCTGTCGCTACTCGCCGAAGCTATTTAATCGGCGGGCATTCGTCAGCTTATGTCCAAACCCCTTTCCGACCGTATCGCGCTGGTCACCGGCGCCTCGCGCGGCATTGGCGCCGCCGCTGGCGTTGCAGTTGGCGCAAGCCGGCGCGCACGTGATCGCGGTCGCACGCACGGTCGGCGGGCTGGAGGAACTCGACGACAAGATCAAGGCGGCCGGCGGTTCGGCGACTTTGGTGCCGCTCGACATGAAGGACTTCAGACGGCATCGCGCGGCTGGCGCTGGCGCTCAACGAGCGTTACGGCCGCCTCGACGTCCTGATCGGCAATGCCGGCGTGCTGGGCCCGCTATCGCCGCTCGGTCATGTCGAGCCGAAAGACTGGGACAACATCATGGCGGTCAACGTCACCGCCAACTGGCAGCTCATCCGCACCATGGACCCGCTGCTCAAGGCCGCGCCCGCCGGGCGCGCGGTGTTCATTTCATCGGCGCTGAGCTGGCTGGGGCGCGCCTATACCGGACCCTATGCCGCGTCCAAGGCCGCGGTGAACGTGCTGGTGCAGACTTATGCGGCGGAAACCGCGACCAGCAATGTGCGGGTGAATGCGTTCAATCCCGGACCGACCCGCACGCGCATGTACGCCGGCGGCTGGCCGGGCGTCGATCCGGAAACCTTGCCGCCGCCGGAACAAGTCGCGCAAGGCCATCGTGCCGCTGTGCCTGGCCGACTGCACCGAAAGCGGCAAGGTCTATGATTTCCGCGCCGGCAAATTCCTGGAATTCCGGGCGCCGGCGTAAACCGCTCGCCGAGCTGCTAAGCTGTCCTTGCCGCGAACAGATTATAGAGCCAGGCAAAAACCGCGCCGCCGAAGCCGCCGTCCACCAGCCCGTATATCGTTCCGGTAACGACCGAGCCGATTCCGGTGCCAGGGGCGTAGCCGGGGTAGATGGATGCGCAGAGTTGAAGGAACGCCTGACCGTAGCTCGGCCAGATCAGGTTGGCGACGCCGACGACTAGGATGCAACCGCCCCAAATAAGACCGAACGCTATTCCCATCGCTGAAATATTGAGCCGCATGCTGTGTCCTTTCGCGATTGGTTAGATGGCTGAAATAACACGCTTGAGCTTGCCGGTCACGGATTCGGAAATCGTTTTGAGCAACCGGCCTGATGCGACGCAAGCCTTCAATGCTTGTGCTTCGCCTTGCCCTTGAACGGATTTTCCTTCTCGCGCAGCGTCAGGCGTATCGGCGTGCCGGGCAATTCGAAGGTTTCGCGCAATGAATTCACCAGATAGCGCTTGTAGGCTTCCGGCAGCGCGTCGGCGCGCGTGCAGAACACGATGAAGCTCGGCGGCCGCGACTTGGCTTGCGTGATGTAGTTCAAGCGCAGCCTGCGCCCCGACACCGCCGGCGGCGGATGGGCTTCGATGATGGCCTCGAACCAGCGGTTCAGCGCGCTGGTCGGTATGCGCTTGTTCCAGACTTCGAAGGCATCGACGATCGCCTGCATCAGCCGGTCGACGCCCTCGCCGGTGATGGCCGACAGCGCGACCAGCGGCACGCCCTTCATCTGGCGCAGTTTTTCGTCGGCCTCGATCCGCAATTTGCCGATCTCGCCGGCGGTCTCTTCCTTCAAATCCCATTTGTTGACGCCGATGACGATGGCGCGGCCTTCCTGCTCGACCAGATCGGCGATGCGCTGGTCCTGCTCCTCGAAGGCATTCTCGACATCGAGCAGCACCACCACGACTTCGGCAAAGCGCACGGCGTTGAGCGCGTCGGCGACCGAGAGCTTCTCCAGCTTCTCGTCGATGCGCGAACGGCGGCGAATGCCGGCGGTATCGTAGATACGGAATTTCTGGCCGTGCCAGTCGAGATCGACCGCGATGGCGTCGCGCGTGGTGCCGGCTTCCGGCGCGGTCAGCAGGCGCTCCTCGCCGAACAGGAAGTTCACCAAGGTGGATTTGCCGGCATTGGGCCGCCCGACAATGGCGACGCGGATCGGCTTCGGACCGTCCGGCGTGCCCGTGGATGCAATCTGCTCGGCGGTGCGTTCCGGCAAGGCCGCGCGCAATGCGTCGTAGAGATCGGCGAGGCCTTCATTGTGCTCGGCGGAAATCCCGACCGGGTCGCCAAGCCCGAGGGCATAGGCGTCATAGCGCCCCGGTTCGCCGGCGGTGCCTTCCATCTTGTTGGCGATCAGCACCGTCGGCTTGCCGGACTTGCGCGCCAGATTGGCGAAGGCGCGGTCTTCCGGCGTCGGACCTACCCGCGCGTCGATCATGAAAAAGATCGCGTCGGCCTGGCCGATCGCGGTTTCGGTCTGCGCGCGCATCCGGCCGGACAAAGTCTCAGGCGCCGACTCTTCCAGCCCCGCGGTATCGATCACGGTGAATTCGAGATCGCCGAGCGTGGCCTCGCCTTCGCGCCGGTCGCGGGTCACGCCCGGACGGTCATCGACCAGCGCGACGCGCCGCCCCACCAGGCGGTTGAACAAAGTCGATTTGCCGACATTGGGCCGGCCGATAATGGCCACGGTAAAGGTCATGGATTTTTCTTTCCCCTCTCCCCTTGCGGGAGGGGGTTTAAAAGATCAGCGCGCGCCGGGAGCCGGGGCCGACGGCCAGGGCGAATTGGTCGTGGTTTGCCCTTGCGTGGGCCACGGCGCCAACTGCTGATCGGACGCCGCCGGCTGGCTTTGCGCCGCCGGCGCCGCGGCCGTCGCGTTCGGCTTTGCCTTGCGCTTGGCCGTTGCCTTGGGTTTCGGTTTCGCTTTCGCTTTCGGCTTTTCCGCCGGCTCGACCGCGGCGGTCTTTTTGCCAGGCGCCGCGCCTGCGGCTTTGTTGTCGGGTTCGGCTGGAATTGTCTGCGCGGTCTCCGGCGGCGGCTGATTACCCTTCAGGTATTCCGGCGGAATGCCCTGGCTGACGCCGGGCACGCCTTCGGGGAACAGCGGCTTGCGATCGCCCGGCAATTTTTTCTTATCGTTGAGACCGAAAATGTCGAGCTTGTCGGGATCGAAGTCGGCGCAGCCGGCGAGAACCGGCATCACGCCCACGATGACGGCCAACAACAGGATGCGTTGCATGCGGCGCATAAACAGTTCCTCAGCTCTTACTACCGTCGGCGCCGATCAAAGCCGACAGCACGTCGATGCGCGCGCGGGTGCCCGGCGGCGTCTCGGCATCGGTCGCGATCATGTCGATATAGCGGCGCGCGGCGGTGACGTCGTGATTTTTCCAGGCCGACAGCGCCAGCAATTCGCGCGCGGTATGGCGGAAGGTGCGGCCCGGCTCGATCAGCGGATCGAGGCGGTGACGTAAGTCGGCAAGCTGGGCGGTATCGACCAGCAACAGGCCGGCGCGAATGCCGGCGAGATCCTGCCAGGTCGGGCCCAGCGAACTGTCGGCGGCGATGGCGTCATAGGCTTTCACCGCGTCGGCAGGCTTGACCGCCGCCAGTTCGGCGGCGGCGCGGAAGCGCGCCAATACGCGATAGCCGCCCGGCGCCTCGGCCACGACCTTGGCGAAGGCGGCCTCCGCCTCGGCATGCTTGCCCTGCTCGCTCAACGTCACCGCGGATTCGAAGGCGGCGCCGGCGGCGGCGGCTTGCTTGGCGACATAATATTCGTAGCCGCGCCAGGCGCCGATGCCGGCGACGATCAGGACGGCGGCGGCGATAATGAAGATGCTGTAGCGCTCCCACAGCTTTTTGAGCTGCTCGCGACGGACTTCCTCGTCAACTTCATGAAAAATATCGGCCACAAATTGCTCCAGACCCGCTCGTTAGACCCACCCCGGGCCGAATTGCGGCGTAACCTAACGATGTGGCGCGCCTCAAGGCAAAGCTTACGCCGATAATCGTTAATATTCAAAGCAGCTTATGGCTTTCTTCGTCTTCATCGGATAGGTGTGCTCAGGCCCCGGGAAGGTGCGGGCGCGCACTTCCGCCGCGTAATCGCCGATCGCCTTGTCGATGCCGGGGCCGAGGTCGCCGTAGCGCTTGACGAATTTCGGCACCCGCGGCGACAGGCCGAGCATGTCCTCCATCACCAGGATCTGGCCGTCGCAGGCGACGCTGGCGCCGATGCCGATGGTCGGCATCGCGCACCGCGGCGGTGAGCTTGCGGGCCAGCGGCTCGGCCACCGCCTCGATCACGATCGAAAACGCGCCGGCCTCGGCCACGGCAATGGTGTCCGCCTCGATGCGGGCCCAGTCGGCCTCCTCGCGGCCCTGCGCGCGGAACGAACCGATGGTGTTGATCGACTGCGGCGTCAGGCCGACATGGGCCATCACCGGCACGCCGCGCTCGATCAGAAAGGCGATGGTCTCCGCCATGCGCACGCCGCCTTCGACCTTGATGGCGCCGCAGCCGGTTTCCTTCAGCACGCGCGCGGCGTTCATGAAGGCCTGTTCCTTCGACGCCTCGTAGGAGCCGAACGGCATGTCGACCACCACCAGCGCGCGCTTGGAGCCGCGCATCACCGCGTGGCCTTGCAGGATCATCATGTCGAGCGTGACCGGCACCGTGGTCTCGAAGCCCGTGCATCACCATGCCGAGCGAGTCGCCGACCAGGATGACGTCGCAATGTTTGTCGACGATGCGCGCGGTGTGCGCGTGATACGAGGTCAGGCAAACGATCGGCTCGCCGCCCTTGCGGGCGAGGATATCCGGCGCGGTGATCCGCTTGATCTCGTCTTGCACCGACACGCGATTATCTCCCGAACACCGGCACGCCGATCACGATCGGGTGGAAGGCATAGCCGAGCGCGAGAAACAGCACGATGCCGAGCACCACCACGATGATGTCGTTGGTCCAGCCGGCCGGCGCGACCGCCGGCACGATGTCGGCGCGCCGCTTGGCGGCGATCCGCGCGATAACGCCCCAGGCCAGGAACGAACCGAACAGCAGGATCGAGCCGAGGTCGCCGTTCGACAGCAGATGCGCCAGCGCCCAGGCCTTGATGCCGGCGAGCATCGGATGCTTCGCCTTGGCCTTGATGTGACTGGGGATGAAAGCGGCGGTGAAAAAAATGACCGCAATCAACATCAAGCCGACGGTGATGTGCCGCATGAAATCGGGCGGCGACCAGATCTGGATCCATTCATGGGCGCGATATTGCGCAAAACCCCAAACGATCAGCGCCAGGCCGATGATCGAGACCGAGGCGAACAGCCCTCGATATGTCTGAATGCCGAGCCGGGCGATGGCGGCGGCGCGCGCGTCACGGCGGGTGACGAACAGATGGTTTCCGAGGAACACCACCAGCCCGAGAATGAGGACAGCTAAGCCCATGCTTTACTCCCGGTGCCTTTTATCTCTCTATTGAAGCCGAGGTAGAGGATCGCGGCGGCCAATGCAAGCCGCGCGCCCCGCATAGGAATTCATCGATGGCCGCAGGGCTAGCCACCATAGCAGAACCGGAACGCCAAACCCCCGTTATGGGCGAATATGACGTGATCGTGCTGGGCGGCGGCCCGGCCGGCATCGCCGCGGCGGCCGCCGCAGCAAGCCACGGCCGCAAGGTCCTGCTGGTCGAGCGTTACGGTTTTCTCGGCGGCATGGGGACGGCGGCCGGCGTCACCAATTTCTGCGGGCTGCACGCCAATGTGCATGGCGACATCCGGCAGGTCGTGCACGGCGTCGCCGACGATCTGCTGGCGCGCATCGACCGGCTCGGCGGCCTGAACAAGCCGCATCTCGTGCTCGGCAAGATATTCGCCCAGGCCTACGACACCGCGGCCTACAAATGCGCGGCCGACGATCTGCTGCTGTCGCGCGGCGTCGACATCCTGTTCCACGCGCTCGCCACCGGCGTGGTGATGGACGGCGACAGGCCGGATCAAGGCGCTGCTGATCGAGACCAAATCCGGCCGCGGCGCCATGCTCGGCGCAAGTCTTCATCGACTGTTCCGGCGACGGCGATCTCGCGGCCTTTGCCGGCGCCGCTTTCGAGAAAGGCGACGCCGACGGCAATACGCTTTACCCGACCATGATGTTTCGCGTGAACGGCGTCGATGCCGCGCTGCGCGGGCGAAGCCTGGCGCACCATTCCGGCGCTGATGGACGAAGCCGAAAAGCGCGGCGTCAAGTTTCCGCGCAAAGGCGCGATCGTGCGCCCGCAAAAACATTCGAGCGAATGGCGCGTGAACGTCACGCAGGTCAAGAACGCCGACGGCCGCGCGGTCGACGGCACCGATGCGCGCGAATTGAGCGCATGGCGAAATCGAGGGCCGGCGTCAGGCCATCGACTTCTTCGAATTCCTGCGGCGCGAGGCGCCCGGCTTTGCCGACGCCTATGTCGTCGACATTCCGCCGCAACTGGGTGTGCGCGAGACGCGCCGCGTCACCGGCCTGTATCAGCTGACCGCCGACGACGTGGTGTCCTGCGCGAGTTTTGCCGACACCATCGGCGTCAACGGCTGGCCGATCGAGAACCACGCCGCCGGCGACGTGATCTGGCGCTGGCCGGATATTCCCGGCTCGCGCGGGTTCAACCACCTGCCCTACCGCATGCTGGTGCCGCCCGGGTTCGACAACCTGCTGGTGGCCGGACGCTGCGCATCGATGACGCATGAGGGCCAGTCGGCCGCGCGCGTCAGCGGCGGCTGTTTCGTCATGGGCCAGGCCGCCGGCTGCGCCGCGCATCTTTCGCTTGCCGGCAAACGTCGCCTGCGCGGATATTCCGATCGACCGGCTGCAAGCAAACGCTGGAAAGCGACGGCGTCTATCTCGGACGCGAAATCGCTTCAAAATAGTAGGGAGAACGCATGTTGAAACGCTTTGCGCTGACGGCGCTGTTGTTGCTCGCCGCCGCAGCGCGCCGGACTGGCGCAAGAGTGGCCGGCGAAAACCGTCAAGATCATGGTGCCGTTCGGCGCCGGGATCGACGCCCGACATCGTGGCCCGGCTGATCGCCAACGAACTGGGCACGAAATATCCGGGCAGCACCTTCCTGGTCGAGAACAAGCCCGGCGCCAGCGGCAATCTCGGCACCGACGCGGTCGCCAAGGCCGCGCCCGACGGCTCGACCATCGGCATCAGCATCGGCGGCCCGCTCGCCATCAACACCTTGCTGTTTTCCAAACTGCCCTACGATCCGAGCAAGGACATCGCGGCGGTCACGCAACTGATCACGCAGCCGAGCGCGCTCGCGGTCAACCCGGAGCTCAAGGTCAACACGGTCGCGGAACTGGTGGCGCTGCTCAAGGCCAATCCGGGCAAATACAATTTCGCCTCGATCGGCAACGGCTCGCTGTCGCATCTGGCGATGGAGGCGATCGCCATCAAGTCCGGCACCAAGATGGTGCATATTCCCTATGCCGGCTCGCCGGCGGCGGTCACCGCGGTGATCCGCAACGACGCGCAGATGGGCTGCCTGCCGGCGATTTCGGTCATGCCGCAGGCCAAGAGCGGCGCGGTGAAAGTGCTCGCGGTGTCGACCGCGACGCGCTCGCCGTTTCTGCCGGACATTCCGACCCTGAAGGAAAGCGGCATCGATGTCGATGCCGACGCCTGGATGGGCCTGATCGCGCCCGGCGGCACGCCGAAGCCGATGATCGCCGCCATCAACAAGGACGTGGTCGCCATCATCAAGCTGCCGGCGATCCGCGAAAAGCTGGCGACGCAATTGATGGAGCCGGTCGGCAATTCGCCGGAGGAATTCCGCGCCCGCATCGACGGCGAGATCGCGCGCTGGGCGCCGGTGATCAAGGCGGCGAATGTCAAGGTGAATTGAGGCGCGCTACGCCGCGTCCTTCTTCACGTCCTTGATGTCCGTGAACGACGATGCCCGGCGCGCGCTCGCGGGTGTAGTCGAGGATGAACTGGTTGCGCGCCATGAACACCCGGTCGCCGTCGAGATCGTCGGCGACGGATGAATAATTCGCCGACACGAATTCGTCGAGTTTCTTGGTATCGTCGCAGGCGATCCAGCGCGCGAGCTGAAATTCCGGCGTCTCGAAGCCGATCTCGAGGCCGTACTCGCCGTCGAGCCGCGTCTTGAGCACGTCGAGCTGCAACGGGCCGACCACGCCGACCAGCGCCGGCGCGCCGTCGAGCGGGCGGAACACCTGCACCACGCCCTCTTCCGCCATCTGCTGCAGCGCTTCTTTGAGCTTCTTGGCTTTCATCGGATCGCCGAGCTTGACGCGGCGCAGAATTTCCGGCGCGAAATTCGGCACGCCGAGAAATTCGATCTCCTCGCCTTCGGTGAACGTGTCGCCGATACGCAGCGTGCCGTGGTTGGGAATGCCGACCACGTCGCCGGCATAGGCCTCGTCCGCCACCGAGCGGTCCTGCGCAAAGAAGAATTGCGGCGCCGACAGCGTCATCGGCTTGCCGGTGCGCACGAGCTTGGCCTTCATGCCGCGGCGCAGCTTGCCCGAGCACAGCCGCGCGAAGGCGATGCGGTCGCGATGATTGGGATCCATGTTGGCCTGGATCTTGAACACGAAGGCGGTCATGCCGTCTTCTTCCGGATCGACCGTGCGCGTATTGGCGGTCTGCGGCCGCGGCGGCGGCGCGAAGGCGGCCAGCGCGTCGAGCAGATCCTTGACGCCGAAATTCTTGATGGCCGAGCCGAAATAGACCGGCGTCAGATGGCCCTCGCGGAACGCGGCGAAATCGAACGGCCGGCAGGCGTCCTTCACCAGCGCCAGTTCGTCGGCAATCGCCTTGGCGTCGAGCATCGGGTTTTTCGCCGCCAGCGACGCAAGATCGAGCGGCTGCGGCACCGCCGCCCTGCCGTCGTCGTTGAGCAGCCGCATGTCGCCGGCCGCGATATCGTAAGTGCCGGCGAAGTCGCGGCCGCGCCCGATCGGCCAATTCATCGGCGTGGTGTCGAGCGCCAGGGTCTTTTCGATCTCGTCCAGGAGTTCGAAGGGGTCGCGGGTCTCGCGATCCATTTTGTTGATGAAGGTGATGATCGGAATGTCGCGCAGCCGGCAGACTTCGAACAGCTTGCGGGTGCGCGCCTCGATGCCCTTGGCGCCGTCGATCACCATCACCGCCGAGTCGACCGCCGTGAGCGTGCGGTAGGTGTCCTCGGAGAAGTCTTCGTGGCCCGGCGTGTCGAGCAGATTGAAGACGCGGCCGTCGTAGTCGAAGGTCATCACCGAGGTGACCACCGAGATGCCGCGCTCGCGCTCGATCGCCATCCAGTCGGAACGGGTCGAGCGGCGGTCGCGCTTGGCCTTGACTTGCCCTGCGAGATTGATGGCGCCGCCGAACAGCAGCAGCTTCTCGGTCAGCGTGGTTTTGCCGGCGTCCGGGTGCGAGATGATGGCAAAGGTGCGCCGGCGCTCGACCTCGGCGGCCAGCGGCGACGTTTGCATAGAATCGGACGGGAACAAGCGCCTTGTTCATGGGGCGCATGTGGCAGGGAAAGCCTGCCGAATCAAGGGGTCCGGCCGCGGCGGCGCGCGCCCGCCGGCGCCGGATTGATCTCGCGCAAAGCCCGCCGGACCCAGGTTGGTAGATTGACCGTCAGGTTTCAGTTCAACAAGCCCGGGGTCAAAAGAGCACGCCATGCTGACGCTGCGTTCCATCGTCCATCCGACCGACTTTTCCGACGCCAGCGCCAATGCCTTCGTCCACGCGCTGCGCATCGCGCTCACGCTTAAATGCCCCCTGAGCATCCTGCACGTCGCCACAAGGCGCGACCGGGTAGACTGGATGGCACTGCCGCAGGTGAGCGAGTTGCTGCAGCGATGGGGGCTCTTGAACGCAGGCGAGTCGGCGGACGTGGTGAGCAGCAGGCTCGGCGTCAAAATCGTCAAGATCGAACTGGCGCCGCAATCGACCATCGGCGGCATCCTGGCGTTCCTCGAGAGCAACGCGGTCGATCTCATCGTGCTGGCCACCGAAGGCCGGCAAGGCGCCGCCCGCTGGCTGCGCGGTTCGGTCGCGGAAAAACTGGCGCGCCATGCCGGGACACCGACTTTGTTCGTGCCGGCCCAGGCGCGCGGCTTCGTCGATCAGAACCGCGGCGAATTGCATCTGCACCGCGTGCTGATCCCGGTCGATCGCGAGCCGAAGCCGGCCGCCGCCATCGGCACCATCATGGGATTTGCCCATGCGCTGGCCGGCATCGACGTCGAAGAGCGCCTGCTGCATGTCGGCCGCAATCCGCCGCAGGTGCAGCGCCATGCCGAGCCGCACCATCCGATCCCGGTCGCCATCCGCCAAGGCGACGTGGTCGACACCATCATCAATGCGGCGAGCGACTGGCAGCCCGATCTGATCGGCATGCCGACCGCCGGCCATAACGGATTCCTGGATGCGCTGCGCGGCTCGACCACCGAGCGCGTGCTGCGCCAGGCGCCCTGCCCGCTGCTGGCGGTGCCGGTGGCGGCGCTGAGCCGGCGAGCTAGCCGCGACGCGAAGCGGTCGCGTATAGTTCGGGCTTGAAGCCGACCAGCAATTTTCCACCGCCAAGCTCCAGCACCGGCCGCTTGATCATCGACGGCTGCGCCAGCATCAGCGCGATGGCTTTTTTCTCGGTGAGGCCATCTTTGTCCTTGTCGGGCAGTTTCTTGAAGGTGGTGCCGGCACGGTTGAGCAAGCGTTTCCCACCCCGCCTTCTTCGCCCACTTTCCAGTTTCTCGCGCTCGATGCCGGCGGATTTATAATCGTGGAAGGCATAATCGACGCCGGCCTTGTCCAGCCAGGCGCGCGCCTTCTTCATCGTGTCGCAGTTCTTGATGCCGTAGATGGTGATGGGCATGACGATCTGTCTATCTAACGTAGCGGGGGGATCTGTTTGCGAACAGCGCTCAGCATTCGAACGAAGCCTCGATCGCCGGTCGGACTGTCGCACGGCGAAACGCGGCGTCAGACTGGTATGCGAAACGCTCGCACGTGCGTACTGGTCATTCGCCTGCGAGAAAGTGCATCTGCCAGGTCATCGGCCAAGCGCGATCAGCGGCGATCGACGTCAAGTGGCCGTCCTGGAAAGCGCATTCCGTTGTTCACCATGTCATGGCCACGCTTCGACTGGTCGGATATGTGCTGCGGCGCCTCTGCCCAGCCGCGCCGTTGATCAGCTTTGGCGCTAATCGCGCAACGTTGATCATACGCGCGCAAGACAATTCAGGAAATCCGGTCTCGTACACTTGATCAGCCGTCAAGCGACTCGCTCGCGCTGTTCATCGAACCGAAATCGCCAGATCTTCCTCAAATTCGAATTGCGCTGAACCGAATGCGAGCAGCAGCAGAATGCGTCTTCGAGCCTAGTTCAAATCGACATCTTCGACGAAAGTGGTCGATGCCGGCTGAACGCGAGCGCAAACTCGTGACGTTCGAATCGCCTCGTTCGACGAGGCCATGATCAGAATTGCCAGGGTTGGAAAGTCGAGATAGCTCTGGGCTCTCAAAGCCAAGTACATCAGACACCGTAGGTCAGCGACACGTTGACTTTCGCTACGGCGAAGTAACACGCGTTTCGGCAACTTCCTAGGATCGTAATAGACTTCCGTCGCCTACGCGACTTCAACAGATTCAGATACTCACTGGGATCTGATAACGCTCAGCCCTTCGTCATAGATCATTGACGATCTGATCCCGACCATGGCAAGCTCAATTGGTCTTGCGCTCAAATTCACTCCCACTCAATCGTCCCCGGCGGCTTGCTGGTCACGTCATACACCACGCGGTTGACGCCCTTGACCTCGTTGATGATGCGGGTCGCCACCATGCCGAGAAAGCGCATGTCGAAGGGATAGAAGTCGGCGGTCATGCCGTCGACCGAGGTCACGGCGCGCAGGCCGATGACATATTCGTAGGTTCGGCCGTCGCCCATGACGCCGACGGTCTTGACCGGCAGCAGCACGGCGAAGGCCTGCCAGATGTCGTCGTATTGTCCGGTGCGGCGGATTTCCTCGATGTAGATTTCGTCGGCCAGCCGCAGGATGTCGCATTTCTCTTTGGTGATGGCGCCGGGAATACGGATCGCCAGGCCCGGCCCCGGAAACGGATGACGGCCGACGAAAGCTTCCGGCAGGCCGAGCTCGCGGCCGAGCGCGCGCACTTCGTCCTTGAACAGTTCGCGCAGCGGCTCGACCAGCTTCATCTTCATGCGGTCGGGCAGACCGCCGACATTGTGGTGCGACTTGATGGTGACCGACGGCCCGCCGGTGAACGACACGCTTTCGATCACGTCCGGATAGAGCGTGCCCTGCGCCAGGAAATCGGCGCCGCCGATCTTCTTGGCCTCGGCGTCGAACACGTCGATGAACAAGCGGCCGATGGTCTTGCGCTTTTCCTCGGGGTCGGAAATGCCGTCGAGCGCCTTGAGGAAGGTGTCCTCGGCGTTCACGTGCACCAGCGGAATGTTGTAGCTGTCGCGGAACAGCGCCGCGACCTTCTTGCCCTCGGCCAGCCGCAGCAGGCCGTGGTCGACGAACACGCAGGTGAGCTGCTCGCCGATCGCTTCGTGAATCAGCACCGCGGCCACCGCCGAGTCGACGCCGCCGGACAGGCCGCAGATCACGCGGCCTTTGCCGACCTGTTTGCGGATTTTCTCGATCGCCTCGTCCTTGAAGGCGCGCATGGTCCAGTCGCCGGTCAGCCCGGCGATGTTGCGCACGAAATTGCGGATGAGCGCCGCGCCCTGCGGCGTGTGCATCACTTCGAGATGGAATTGCGTGGCGTAGAATTTGCGCGCGTCGTCGCCGATGATGGCGATCGGCGAATTCGGCGCGCTGCCGAGCACGCGGAAGCCTGCCGGCAATTTCGTCACGCGGTCGCCGTGGCTCATCCAGACCGGATACTTGCCGCCCTTCTCCCAGACGCCTTCGAAGATCGGGCTGTCGGCGATGACCTCGACTTCGGCGCGGCCGAATTCGCGGTGATGCCCGCCCTCGACCTTGCCGCCGAGCTGCGCCGCCATGGCCTGCTCGCCGTAGCAGATGCCGAGCACCGGCACGCCGGCGTCATAGATCGCCTGCGGCGCCAGCGGCGCGTCCTTGTCGAGCACGGAAGCCGGCCCGCCGGACAGGATCACGGCCTTCGGCTTCATCCTCCGGAAGGCTTCCTCGGCCTTCTGATAGGGCACGATTTCGCAATAGACCTTCTCCTCCCGCACCCGGCGCGCGATGAGCTGGGTGACCTGGGAGCCGAAATCGACGATCAGAACCTTGTCATGCATATTTTTATCGATACTGGCGAGGCGCGCCGCGAGCCGGAATTGGCGCCATTCGAGGCCGCTTTGTGGGATTGCGGGCGCCCGGGGTCAAGGCGCGTCAGGCTCCGGTTAACTACGCCGCATTTCGAGCTATTCAGATAACCCTCCATTAGCCGCCGCGTGAGAGACAAGAGCGAAGATTTTCGCCATTTCCACACGTTTAGGGGACCGGCTTGGCCTACCACGTCGATCATATGACGCTTTCCCAGGCAAACGGCGCGTCCGCCAGCCGCCGCGCCGCGCTGTTTCGCGAAACCGCGGCCGATCTGGCCGAACGCTGGACGCTGGGGCTCGCCTATGCGCTGATGCCGGCGCGCATCGGCGGACTGCCGGGTTTAGCCAAGCTCTGCTTTGAGGAGTTGCTGGCGCCGAACTACGCCCTGCCCGATCCCGAACGCGCCCTGGCCAGTCCGGCGGGCCTCGCCGGCATCGCCCACGACCTCTCGGTGCCGACCTTGCTCGCGGCCTACCGGCGCGGGCTCTATCCGCTGGCGCATATCGCGCCGCAGAAGTGGTGGTCGCCGCCGCAGCGCTCGCTGCTGTTCTTTGACGAATTGCACATCGCCAAGCGGCTGCGCCGCCAGATGCGGCAAGGCCAATATACCGTGACCTTCGACCGCGATTTCGAAGGCGTCATCACAGTCCTGCGCCGGGCGCCGTTCCGGCCGCTGGCACGTCACCTGGATCACGCCGAAGGTCATGCATGCCTACGCCGCGCTGTTCGACGCCGGCCATGCGCATTCGTTCGAAGTCTGGAATGAAAAGGGCGAACTCGCCGGCGGCGGCTACGGCGTCGCGATCGGCGGCGCCTTCGTCACCGAGTCGCAATTCTCGCACGAGCCCAACACGTCGAAGATCGGCTTCACCGTGCTCAACTGGCATCTCGCGCATTGGGGCTTTGCCTTCAACGACGGCAAGCTGATCACGACGCCGACGCGCGACATGGGCTTTCGCGAAATCCCGCGCGGCGATTTCCTGGCGCGGCTGGCGCAGGCCGAAAGCAGCCCGACCGCACCGGCCGCTGGCAGGTCGAAGCCGATCTCGCAACGGTCGCGGACTGGCAGCCCGGCAACGAGCTAGCGCGACTAACGCGCGAGCGCGTGTCCCAAAAGCGGGATATGCGCGATCCAGCCGAAGCGCGAGCTGGGCTCCGCCGGCGCGGTCGTTATCGGCCACCGACGACGTGACTTCAGGAATCGACGCCGGCGGCACCGGGTGATCGGGTTCGGCCTGCGGCGCGGGCGCGGCTGCGACCGAGGTCGCGGGCGGTAGAACCGGCGCAAACACCGGCGCGTCCGGCGTGGGCATTACCGCGGGTGCCGGCGTTTTGTTCACAACTTCAATTTCCGTCGGCTTCGCCACGTGGATTTCAAGCGGCTTCGCCGCTTGGGCGTCTGGCGGCTTCGCCGCTTGGGCTTCTGGCGGCGCGGGCCGGGCAACAGCCGGCGTCACATTAGCCACCGCGGGTTCTTCCACTTTAGCTGGGGCTGCGTGCTCCGGCTCATGCGTGACCAACGCGTTGCGGACCGCGCCAAGCCATTTGTCATCGGGCACCGCCGCCTCGTGCCGCACCGGTTCGGCCTCGGCGGCGACGGACGCGGCATTGGCCGGCGGCTGTTTCGCGGCCAGCGCCGGATGCGGCTCGGCCTTATGCGCCGCGACCTTCGCCGGCGCGTCGGCATGCGGCTTTGCCGGCGCGGCGGGCGCCTTGTCGGCTGCCAGCATCGTCTTGAACGCCGCCTCGGCGTCCGGATCGACGCCGCCGCAGGTCTTCTCGAAGGTCTCGACGTCGCGGCGCACCAGCATGCGCCGGGTGCCGGCGTCGATCTTCTTGTCGATCATCGCGATGATATTGGCGCGCAGGCTCTGGCAGGTGGTGTCGACCGAGAAATTGGCGCGGTACATCGAATAGGCGCTGCCGAGCCCGACCGGGATCGCCAGCAGCGGTGCCGGCGATCTGCAACACGCGTCATGGCGCGGGCCAGCCGGCGGAATGGCCGCCCGGCGCCGGATGCGACACGTCGTCCGACCCTGCGTGGAAGGGATCGCGCGTCGCCACCAACATGGGAGGAGAGACCTCGGCTGAAAAAGTCGCTGCCGTCAGTCACGAAATCTTCGCGGAGAATGTTTGGCCGGGATTGAGGCGCAATCGGGGATATTCGCGTAACCCAAACGTTAATGTCGGCGCCGCTCAGCCCCGCTCAAGCACGCTGACGAAGAAGCCGTCGGTGTCGGTCGTGCGCGGCGTCATCAGGATGCCTTCGGCCGACAGCCGCGCCGCCTTGCGCGAACATGACGGCGCGCTCGCCAAGCGCCGGCGACCTCGGCCGGCGGCTGCACCGAAAACTCCGGATGGCGCGCCAGGAACGCGCGCACCTGGGCGCCGTTTTCCTCGTCGAGCACCGAGCAGGTGACGTAGGCGATGCGCCCGCCGGCTTTGAGCAGCGGCACGGCGCGATCGAGGATCTCGGCCTGCTCCTTCTGTGCGCTGCTCCAGCGCGCCCGGCCGCATGCGCCATTTGGCGTCCGGATTGCGCCGCCAGGCGCCGGTGCCGGTGCAGGGCGCGTCGATCAGCACCAGGTCGCATGCGCCCGGCGAGGTCGTCGATCTCGCCGCCGACCGACTTCGGCGTGCGGACCTGCACGTTGCGCGCGCCCGAGCGCGCCGAGCCGGTCGTGGATCGGCGCGAGCCGCCGCTTGTCGTCGTCGGTGGCGAAGACCTGGCCCTTGTTCTGCATCATCGCCGCCAGCGCCAATGTCTTGCCGCCGGCGCCGGCGCAGAGATCGACGACCTGCTCGCCGGGCTTGGCGCCCGAGAACAGCGCGGCCAGCTGCGAGCCCTCGTCCTGCACCTCGACCATGCCCTTGATGAAGGCCGGCTCGGCGTGGATCGCCGGGCTCTTGGCGTCGGCGCCGAGATGAATGCGCAGGCCCCAGGGCGACCAGCGCGTCGGCTTCGGGCTTGAGATCGGACAGCATGGCTGCCGCTTGTCGCGCTCGGCCTTCAACGTGTTGACGCGCAGATCGAGCGGCGCGCGCGAGGCCAGCGCCGCGCCCTCCTCGGCGCGCGTCGTCGCCGAAGGCGCGCACGAAATGCGGCGTCGAGCCATTCCGGATAATCGCCGGCGACGTGCGGCCGGCGCGCCCGCCATGTCGGCGGCTTCAAGCCGCGTGCGCTCGTCGTCGCTCAGCGCCGCCGGGCGCATAGCCGCGCGCCGTCGGCGAGCTTGGCGATCGCCTCGCCGTCGAGCCCGCGCTCGCGCTTGAGCATGCCGAGCAGGATGGCGCGCGGCGTCTCGGCGCCCATGAGGTAGGCGCTCGAGGCGCGCCGGCGCAGCGCGTCATAGACGAGCCCGGCGATGGCCGCGCGGTCGCCCGAGCCGGCGAAGCGATGCGCCAGGCCCCAGGCCTTGAGCGCGTCGGCGGCGGGACGGCGATCGCTCTCCAGATTGCGCCGAAGACTTCGATGGCGGCGGCGAGCCGTGCAGCGGGCGTCATGGCAATCCCAACTCAGAATGCGCACCACGAAGATCACCCACATCGCCAGCAGCACGAGCGAAGCCGACGCCGAAAATCGTCGCCGCGGCGCGCACGATATTGCGTGCTGGTGTGCATCATAGGCATGCGCGAGCGCGTCAGCACGAACACCCAGGCCAGCACGACAAAGACGATATCGGCGTGGCGCGTGACGATCTCCAGGATCGTCAGCACGTAGAACAGCACCGGCAGCTCGAACTGGTTGCTGAAGCAATTGGCGACCTGCTGCGTGCGCGGCGGCCAGTTCGGCTCGCGCAAGCGCGATCTTGGACGAGCTGCGCCGCCCCGCTCTTGAGATCGCCATGCGCGCGCAGGACGCCATCCAGAGCAGCAGGCCGAAGGTCAGCACGACCTGAACGAACAGCGGCAGCAGGATCGACTTGGATGGACATAGCCATGCGGTATCCCAGGACGGCCTTCGGCGTGACTGAAATCGTCAGGCAATGTCAAAGACAATGCCGCCGCTAGCGGCCTGATCCGTCGCGCTTACCTGGCCCTGCTTCCCGTCCAGCCCCAATTCGCTGACATGGAGCTTCGACGAGCGATGCCCGCTGTGCGTCATTTGCTCTGGCTTGATCGCGCGCTTTGCGCCCTGCGCGTGCGACCTCCCCGGCGTCGGCGCAAGATCGAACGGTTTCCGGCCGGCTTCCGCACCGCAGCGAGATCAAGACCGACGGCGCCACGATCTACGTCCGCGTCGGCGGCAAGGGCCCGGCGGTCGTCCTGCTGCACGGCTTCGGCGACACCGGCGACATGTGGGCGCCGGTCGCCAAGGCGCTGGTCAAAGACCACACCATCATCGTGCCCGACCTGCGCGGCATGGGCCTCTCGTCGCATCCGGAAGCCGGCTACGACAAGAAGACGCAAGGCCAGGACATCGCCAAGGTGATGGACGCGCTCAAGGTCGACAAGGCCGATCTCGTCACCCACGACATCGGCAACATGGTCGGCTACGCGCTGGCGGCGCAATATCCCGACCGCATCACCAAATGGGTGATCATCGACGCGCCGCTGCCCGGCATCGGGCCGTGGGACGAGATCCTCAAGAGCCCGCTGCTCTGGCACTTCAATTTCCGCGGACCCGACGTCGACCGGCTGGTGAAGGGCCGCGAGCGCATCTATCTCGATCGCTTCTAGAACGAGTTGTCGGCCAATCCGAAGGCGATCGACGAGGCGACGCGCCGGCACTATGCGAGGCTTTATGCGCGCCCCGGCACCATGCACTCCGCCTTCAACCAGTTCGCGACCTTCACACAGGACGCCACCGACAACAAGGCCTTCGCGCCCAAGGCCAAGCTGACCATGCCGATCCTCGCGTTCGGCGCCGACAACTCGTTCGGCGCCCAGCAGGCCGCGATCATGCGCATCGTCGGCAGCAATGTCGAAGGCGGCATCATCACGAATTCCGGGCACTGGATCATGGAAGAGCAGCCGGCGCAGACCGTGAAGGCGGTGAGCGCCTTCATCGACAAGAAATAATCGCGGCTAAACGCCCGCTCGGATAATTCGGGCTCTCGCGGGTGATGACCACGTCGTGCACGTGGCTCTCGCGAAGCCCCGCGCCGGAGATGCGCACGAACTGCGCCTTGCTGTGGAAGTCATCCAGCGTCGCCGCGCCGACATAACCCATGGCGGCGCGCAGGCCGCCGGCGAGTTGGTGCAGCACGTTCGCGACCGGACCCTTGTAGCCGACCTGGCCCTCGACGCCTTCCGGCACCAGCTTGAGCGCGTCCTTGATGTCCTGCTGGAAGTAGCGGTCGGCCGAGCCGCGCGCCATCGCGCCGACCGAGCCCATGCCGCGATAGGTCTTGTAGGAGCGGCCCTGATAGAGAAACACCTCGCCCGGCGTCTCGTCGGTGCCGGCCAGCAGCGAGCCGACCATGGCGACGTCGGCGCCGGCGGCGAGCGCCTTGGCGAGATCGCCGGAATATTTGATGCCGCCGTCGGCGATCACCGGGATGCCGGATTTCTTCGCCGCCTCGACCGAATCCATGATCGCGGTGAGCTGCGGCACGCCGACGCCGGCGACGATGCGCGTGGTGCAGATCGAACCCGGGCCGATGCCGACCTTGATGGCGTCGGCGCCGCAATCGATCAGCGCCTTGGCGCCTTCGGCGGTGGCGACATTGCCGGCCACCACCTGCACCACGTTCGACAGGCGCTTGATGCGCAGCACCGCGTCGAGCACGTATTGCGAATGGCCGTGCGCGGTGTCGACCACGACGAGATCGACGCCGGCCGCGATCAAAGCCTCGGTGCGCGCAAAGCCCTTGTCGCCGACCGTGGTGGCGGCGGCGACGCGCAGCCGGCCCTGCTCGTCCTTGCAGGCGTTCGGATTGGCGACCGCCTTTTCGATGTCCTTGACCGTGATCAGGCCGACGCAGCGGTATTGGTCGTCGACCACCAGCAGCTTCTCGATGCGATGCTGGTGCAAGAAGGCGCTTGGCCTCATCCTGGCTGACGCCTTCGCGCACCGTGATGAGCTTGTCCTTGGTCATCAGTTCGGACACGCGCTGGCGCGGGTCGGTGGCGAAACGCACGTCGCGGTTGGTGAGAATGCCGACCAGCTTGCCGGCCTTGCCGTTGCCGCCGCCTTCCACCACCGGGATGCCGGAAATCCGGTTGTCCTTCATCAGGTCGAGCGCCTGCTGCAGCGTCGCGCCGGGCTCGATGGTGAGCGGGTTCACCACCATGCCGGACTCGAATTTCTTCACCTGGCGGACCTGGGCGGCCTGCTGGTCCGGCTCCAGATTGCGGTGGATGACGCCGATGCCGCCGGCCTGCGCCATGGCGATGGCCATCTGGGACTCGGTCACCGTGTCCATGGCGGAGGCGATGATCGGGATATTGACCGAGATCGAGCGGGTGACCTTGGAGCGGATATCGACATCGCCGGGCAGCACTTCCGACAGGCCGGGCCTGATCAGCACGTCGTCGAAAGTGAGCGCTTCACGCGGGTTTGCGTTATTTATTGCGGCCATCGCCAACTCCGTCACACCCGAAAAGGGATCAAGACCTGGCGCCGCAGGCTTATAAAATGCCTGTCGCGAGGGGTTCCTCGCGCTTGCGTCACGGCCCGCTTTTGGGTTGGCGTGGTCGTTAGCACGGGAATGCAGTGATTCCTAGGGCATTGTCAGGCGAAGTGGATAGGCCCGCCGCCGCGCCATGCGATAGACAACAGCCATTCGCGGATGGCTGTTATGAACAGCCACCGACGATGCGGTCTTCCTTCCGCCGCCGCTTTGCTGTTCAAGACATGCCTCATCCAGGGCCTGCCGGACTACTTTACATGCGCATGATCTTGTCCGAAAACCGGACCCACTTTTCGGGATCATGCGCTGATGCGCCGTGACCGTATCGTCCCGCTGATCATCGCGGTCGCCCTGTTCATGGAAAACATGGACTCCACCGTGATCGCCACTTCGCTGCCGGCGATCGCGACCGATATCGGCACCAATCCGCTGGCGCTCAAGCTCGCGGTCACGTCCTATCTGCTGTCGCTCGCGATCTTCATCCCGGCGAGCGGCTGGACCGCCGACCGCTTCGGCGCCCGCACCGTGTTCCGCGCGGCGATCGCGGTGTTCATGCTCGGCTCGATCGGCTGCGCGCTGTCGGGCTCGCTGACCGACTTCGTCATCGCCCGCATCGTGCAGGGCATGGGCGGCGCGATGATGACGCCGGTCGGCCGCATGGTGCTGGTGCGCACCATCAGCAAGCGCGAGCTGGTCAACGCCATGGCCTGGGTGTCGACGCCGGCGCTGATCGGGCCGGTGCTCGGGCCGCCGGTCGGCGGCTTCATCACCACTTACGCGACCTGGCACTGGATCTTCATCATCAACCTGCCGATCGGTTTGCTCGGCATCGTGCTGGCCACCCGCTACATCGAGGACATACGCGCCGAAAAGCACGAACGTTTCGACGTCGTCGGCATGGTCTTCGCCGGCCTCGGCATCGCCGGCGTCGCCTTCGGGTTCTCGGTGCTCGGCCTGAACTTCCTGCCCTGGACCGTGGTGGTTGGACTGATCGTGGGCGGCGCCTGCTTCATCGGCGCCTATTTCGTCCACGCCCGCCACACCGCCATTCCGGCGCTCGATCTGACGCTGTTCAGGCTGCCGACGTTCCGCGCCAGCGTGGCCGGCGGCTTCATGTTCCGGCTCGGGCTCGGCGCGCTGCCGTTTCTGCTGCCGCTGATGCTGCAGATCGGCTTCGGCATGACGCCGTTCCAATCCGGCATGGTCACCTTCGCCACGGCGCTTGGCGCCATGGGCATGAAGTGGGCGACCGGGCCGATCCTGCGGCGCTTCGGCTTCCGCACCGTCCTGGTGGCCAATGCCTTGATTAGCGCCGTGTTTCTCGGCGTCTGCGCAGGCTTCACCGCAACGACCCCGGTCGCGATCATGACCGGGCTTCTGCTGCTCGGCGGATTTTTCCGCTCGCTGCAATTCACCAGCATCAATTCAATCGCCTATGCCGAGGTCGAGCCGTCCAGGGTCAGCCGCGCCACCGCCCTGATCAGCGTCGCCCAGCAACTTTCGATCTCGTCCGGCGTCGCCGTGGGCGCCATGGCGGTGGAACTCACGGTCCAGTACCGCGGCGGCGGCCCACTGCAAGCCGCCGATTTTCCGCCGGCATTTCTGGCGGTGGCGGCGATTTCGGCCGTTTCGGCGGTCATTTTCGCCCGCCTGCCCCACGATGCCGGGGCGGAAATGGCCAATCGGCTCCCGGAACCGACCGAAAACAGCGACCAGCCACCCCGCTGAAAGCCCTGGCCGTTAACCATAATGAAAGGTTAATACGCCCGGCTGGGACCTTAACCTATGGACAAGTCATTGGTCCGGCGAGTATTTTCGGGCTCTAATATGGTTAATGCGTAGGGTAATGCGTATGCGTGGATACCAGCCTTATTGGCTGATCCGAGCCGCCGGGCTCGCTGGCTATCGCGCTGGCCGGCCTATGGCCGCAGGGCGCGCAGGCGCAGGTCCGCGAAGCCCGCATGTGCGCGACCCAAACCGAAGACCTCGCCACCGAGCGCATCGCCGCCTGCAGCCACCTCCTGGAAATCGGGCCGATTGCGCGACAAGCCGCTCGGCGTCGCCTATGGGCTGCGCGGCCTGGCGTTTCTCGACCGCGGCGACATCCGCGCACGCCATTGCCGACCTCAACCGCGCGGTCCAGCTCGCCCCCGATTTCGCCCCGGCCTATCAGAACCGCGGCAATGCCTGGTACGCGCGCGGCAATTACGGCGAGGCGCTGGCCGACTACGACGCGACCATCCGGCTCGATCCCAATTCGCCCTCGCCTTACGTCAACCGCGCCACGGTGCGGCGCGATCTCGGCTATACCGAAGGCGCGCTGGAGGATTACCAGAAGGCGATCAGCCTCGGCGCCAACCGCTCAACGCCTTACAGCGGTCGCGGCCAGGTCTATCTGCGCCAGCACGACTACGCCCGCGCCATCGCCGATTTCGACCGCGCGGTCCGGCTCAATCCGGCCGCCGGCAATTACATGCTGCGCGCGCAGGCCCGCGAAGGCGCCGGCGATCTCGACCACGCGCTGCGCGATTATCAGGAAGCAGCCAGGCTCGACCCGCAAGAGCGTCGCCGCCCTGACCGCGCAGGCCGGCGTCTGGCGCAAGAAGGGCGATCTCAACAAGGCGATCGCGGTTTACGACCGCGCGGTGCTCGCCGACCAGAACATGCCTTCGACCTACAAGCTGCGCGCCGAGGCCTATGCCGCCAAGGGCGACCGCAACCGCGCGATGTCCGACATCAGCCGTGCGCTCAAGTTCAGCTGGGATGCAAATTTTCTGAAAGTGCGCGGCGCGTTGCGGCTCGAGGACGGCGACCTCGACGGCGTGGTGCACGACGCCGACGCCATGCTGAAAATTCAGCCGGACAATAAAGCCGCGCTGTCGCTGCGCGGCGCGGCCTTTGCCCGCAAGAAAGACTACGGCCACGCGCCTGACCGATCTCGACAAGGCGATCGAGGCCGATAACAACGATGCGCTGGCGTTCGGCGAGCGCGGCAGATCTACGTCGCCAAGAACGACACCAACCGCGCGCTTGCCGACCTCAGCCGCGCCATCGAACTCGGCAGCATCAGCGCCGCGCCTTATCGCGCGCGCGCGATGATCTACAAGTCGAAGGGCGACGCCGCCAAGGCGGTGAGCGATTTCAGCCAGGCGATCCAACGCGATCCGCGGCCGGCCGAGCCGTATTTCGAACGCGCCGCGTTGCGCGGCCAAGGGCGAAACCGATCAGGCGCTGGCCGATCTCAACGAAGGCTTGAAGCGCCAGCCGGACAATCTCGCCGGGCGGCTGGCGCGCGCGCAAATCAAGCAAGCCAAAGGCGACGCGGCCGGATCGATCGCCGATTATGACGCCGTGCTCAACCGCGAGCCGAACAATGGCGTAGCGCTTCGCGCCCGCGCCGCGGCGCTGTTCGAGACCAAGAGCTACGCCCGGGCGGCCGACGATTTCGATCGTCTGATCAAGTTCGATCCGAAAAATGCGCAGCTCTATTACCAGCGTGGCTTTGCCCGCGAGCAAACCGCCCGTCCCGAACTGGCCGTCGCCGATTACAAGATGGCGCTGGCCAACGATCGCAACTTGACCGAGGCCAAGAAGGCGCTGGCGCGCGCGACCGCCGAGGAACAACGGCACAAGGTGAAAGCCGCCGAAAGCCAGAAGAAGCTCGACAACGCGGCCAGGCTTGCGGAGGCGGCGCGCCGCGGCAGCGATGTGCAGACGGCGGTGCAAGCATCGAAAGCCGGCGTGGACGTCCTGCCGCCCGCCAGGCCGGCTGAAATTGCAGCACTGCCCGCCAAGGATGTCGAGAACGTCGCCAGCATTCCTTATCCGCCGGAGCGCGCCGCACGCCCAGGCAAGCCCGACGACCGCAGCGCCGTGGCGCCCGCGCCCGTTCCGGCCGAGCGGGTCGAGCGCGCTCGGCCGCCCGAGCGAATCGAACGGTCCAGCCGCAAGGCCGAACGCGTCATCGTCAGGACGGAACGCCCGAGCAGGAAATCCGAAAAAGACGCGCGCGCGCGCAAGGACCGGCGGAAGATTGTCACGCGCCCGCAGCCGAAACCAAGGCGATACGTCAGGGATGAAGGGCCGCGCTATATCCGCGCCGGCTCCGAGGAATCGCGCCGCTACGAAAATCGCCGTCGCGATACGCGTTTCACCGACATCTGGGTCGATCGGCGTTAAGACGCCGGCTGACGGCTAGCCGCGAAAGCCGGTCGCCAATAAATACAGCTCCGCCGAATCCGAACGGCTTGCCGACGGCTTGACGTGCTTGACGGTCGCGAAATCGCGCTTGAGCGGCGCGAGCAAGGTCGCTTCGGTGCCGCCTTGCAGCACCTTGGCGAGGAAGGTGCCGCCCGGCGCCAGAACCTCGCGGGCAAATTCGACCGCCGCTTCCACCAGCGCCACGATCTTGATGTGGTCGGTCTTGCGGTGGCCGGTGGCGTTGGCCGCCATGTCGGACAGCACCACGTCGGCGCGGCCGCCGAGCAGCGCTTTAAGCTTCTCCGGCGCCGATGGATCAAGGAAATCGAGCTGCATGAATTCGACGCCCGGCAACGGATCGATCGCCAGCAGATCGATGGCGACGACGCGGCCCTGTTGCGGCGCGCCGACGCGCTTGGCCGCGACCTGGCTCCAGCCGCCGGGCGCGGCGCCGAGATCGACCACGCGCGCGCCTTTCTTGAGGAAGCGCGCCTTGTCGTCGATTTCCGACAACTTATAGGCGGCGCGCGAGCGCATGCCCTCGCGCTTGGCGCGCGCGACGTAAGGATCGTTGAGCTGGCGGTCGAGCCACAGCTTGGACGACAGTTTGCGGCCCTTGCCGGTCTTGACGCGAACCTTGAGTTCGCGCGAGCCGCTGCCTTTGCCCGGCATATTCATGACGCCGCCGTCTGATTGCCGCCGTCCCAACCGCTTCCACCCGAAGTGCCGTCGCCCCAGGCGCCGTCATCGCGCATCATCTGCACCAGCATGCCTTCGCGCAGGCCCCGGTCGGCGACCCGCAGGCGCTGACACGGGAATGCCCGGCGGATCGCTTCCAGGATGGCGCAGCCGGCAAGCACCAGATCGGCGCGCTCGGCGCCGATGCAAGGGCTCGCCACGCGTTCCTCGTAGCTCATGGCCAGCAGCTTCTCGAGCACCGCATTGATTTCCGGCGCGCTCAGCCAGCAGCCGTCGACGCGGTTGCGGTCATAGCGCTTGAGGTTGAGATGAACACCGGCGATTGTCGTCACGGTGCCGGACGTACCGAGCATATGGACGCCGCGCAAGTCGTCGCCGCCATGTTCGCGCGCGAAGGGCGCGATCTGGCCTGCCACCTCGGTCACCATGGCCTCGTAGGTCTCGCGGGTGACGTTGAGCCCGCCGTGACGCTCGGCCAGCGTCACCACGCCGTTCGGCAGCGATATCCAGCCGCGGATCTGCGGCAGCGGCGGGCCGCGCCTTGTCGACTGCGAGCGGTCGAGCCGCACCAGTTCGGAGGAACCGCCGCCGATGTCGAACAGCACGACGCCCTCGGCGCGCGGATCCATCAACGGCGTGCAGCCGGTGGCGGCGAGCGTCGCCTCGGTCTCGCGATCGATCACCTCGAGCGCGATGCCCAATTCGTCGGCGACGCGGGCGAGGAATTCGTCGCCATTTTCGGCCGCGCGGCAGGCTTCGGTCGCGATCAGGCGGGCGCGGGTGACGCCGCGGTTTTTCATCTTGTTGCGGCAGATCGCCAGCGCCGCGAGCGCGCGATCGATCGCCGCTTCGCTCAAGCGGCCGGACGCCGAGACGCCCTCGCCGAGCCGGATGATGCGGGAAAAGGCATCGACCACGCGAAAGCCGTCGCCGGCCGGACGCGCCACCAGCAGACGGCAGTTATTGGTGCCGAGATCGAGCGCGGCATAGGTCGGCCCGCCCCGATCGCTGCCGAAGCCCGCATCGGACCGTCCAGGCGACCGCCGACCCCACGGGGGCCGCACCGGCGGCGCCCGTTCGACAATGGGGTCGAGGCCCGGGTTGTCCCCGGCCTCGCCACTCATAACGTCAACCTTCCTGCCGCTCCCCGGATCGCCTCCCAGCGTACCGGTGGCGGCAATGTTCCCAAGATCGCAAAAGTGTAACAGCGCCCCCGCTTCACGCAACCCTCAGTTCCAAAAGCCATTCTTGTGGAAGCGGCCGGGCTGCTTTATCTGGAACATCCCACCTCCAACCTTATATGTTCCGGCATGGATGACAGAACCACCGAAGCTGCACTTTCGTTGACCAAATTCGGCATTGGGCAGCCGGTTCGGCGAAGCGAAGACCCCAAACTGGTCCGCGGCGAAGGCCCCTACACCGACGATATCGGTCTGGCCGGCCAGGCCTATGCGGTGATGGTGCGCTCGAGCGAGCCGCACGGCGTCATCCGCGGCATCGACACCGCGGCCGCCAAGGCGATGCCGGGCGTGCTCGCGGTTCTGACCGGCGAGGACCTTAAAGCCTATGGCGGGCTGAAATGTAATCTGCCGCTCAAGAACCGCGACGGCTCGCCGATCAAGTATAAGCCGCGCCCGGCGCTGGCCAGCGACAAGGTGCGCTTCGTCGGCGATCCGGTCGCCTGCGTGGTTGCCGAAACCATCGCGCAAGCAAAAGACGCGGCCGAAGCGGTCGTGCTCGACATCGAACCGCTGCCCGCGGTGGTGAGCGCGCGCGATGCCGCCAAGCCCGGCGCGCCGCTTTTGTGGGACGAGGCGCCCGGCAACATCGCGCTCGACTATCACTATGGCGACAAGGACAAGGTCGCCGAGGCATTCGCCAAGGCGGCGCATGTCGTGCGCCTGCCGCTGGTCAATCAGCGCCTGGTGGTGAATTCGATCGAGCCGCGTTCGGCGATCGGCGAATACGAACGCGGCGCCGAAAAATGGACGCTGCATTCGTGCAGCCAGGGCGTCTTCGGGCTCAAGAACATGCTGCGCGACATTCTCGGCGCGCCCGCCGACAAGGTCCGCGTCCTCACCGGCAATGTCGGCGGCTCGTTCGGCATGAAGGCCGCGGTCTATCCGGAATATGTCTGCATCCTGCACGCGGCGCGCGCGCTCGGCCGGCCGGTGAAGTGGACCGACGAGCGCTCCGGCAGCTTCGTGTCCGACCATCATGGCCGCGACTACGACATGACCGTCGAAGTGGCCTTCGACAAAGACGGACTGATCCAGGCGCGTGCGGCTTACCGGCTACGGCAATCTGGGCGGCTATTGCTCAGCGTTCGGCCCGCTGCTGCCGACCGTCAACGTGACCAAGAACATCGTCAGCATGTACCGCACGCCGCTGCTCGAAGTCGCGACCCAATGCGTGTTCACCAACACCACGCTGGTCTCGGCCTATCGCGGCGCCGGGCGGCCGGAAGGCGCGTTCAACATGGAGCGGACGATGGATTACGCCGCCGCCGAACTCGGCATCGACCGGTTCGAGCTGCGCAAGCGCAATTTCATCAAGGCCACGCGAGATGCCATTCAACGCCGCCTCGGGCATGACTTACGACTGCGGCGATTTTCCCGGGCCTGTTCAAGGAGGCGCTCGAACGCGCCGACGTCAAAGGCTTCAAGGCGCGCAAGCGCGAGAGCAAGCGCGCCGGCAAGCTGCGCGGCTTAGGCGTCGCCTGCTATGTCGAAACCACGGCGGCGATGACCACCGAACAAGGCGCCATCCGCTTCAATGCCGACGGCACGGTCACCATCGTCACCGGCACGCTCGACTACGGCCAGGGCCACGCCTCGGCTTTCGCGCAGGTGCTGGTTGAAAAGCTCGGCGTGCCGTTCGACCGCATACGCCTGGTGCAAGGCGACAGCGACCGGCTTGTCACCGGCGGCGGCACCGGCGGTTCGCGCTCCATCACCATGAGCGGCACGGCGATCGCGCAGGCCTCCGACAAAGTCATCGAGATCGGCAAGCAGATCGCCGCGCATGTGCTGGAAGCATCCGCCGGCGACATCGAATTCAAAAGCGGACGCTTCACCATTGCCGGCACCGACCGCTCGATCGACATCATGGCGCTGGCGGAACGCCTGCGCTCCGGCATCACATTGCCGGAAGGCGTGCCGACGTCGCTCGACGTGACGCATGTCACCGAAGCGGTTCCCGGCACCTACCCGAATGGCGTTCACATCGTCGAAGTCGAAATCGATCCGGACACCGGCTTGACCCGTGCGGTGAAATACACCGCGGTCAATGATTTCGGCACCGTCGTCAATCCGATGCTGGTCGAAGGCCAGATCCAGGGCGGCGCGATGCAGGGGCTGGGCCAGGTGCTGCTGGAAGGCGCGGTCTACGATGCCGACGGCCAGCTCGTCACCGGCTCGTTCATGGACTACGCCATGCCGCGCGCGCACGATGCGCCGATGATCGATGTCGACCAACCGGCCGGTGCCGACCAAGACCAATCCGATCGGCGCCAAAGGCTGCGGCGAGGCCGGCACCTCCGGCGGGCTGCCCGCGGTCGCCAATGCGGTGATCGACGCGCTGTCGGAATACGGCATCCGGCATCTGGAAATGCCGATGACGGCGTCGCGGATCTGGCAGGCGATCGAGGACGCCAAGAAGAAGCAGACGGCGTAGCCCAACTAGCTGTCATGGCCGGGCGTAGCCTGGCCATGACAGGTGGAGTGCGCGGGCCGTTTTGTTACGCCGGACCCGACAGCTTCACGTTCTTGAGCGGCAGCGAGCGCGCGCGCGTGCCGGTCGCGGCGAACACCGCGTTGGCGACCGACGGCGCGGTCGCCGCGGTGCCGGGTTCGCCGATGCCGCCCCATTTCTTGCCGCCGGACAGCGCCAGATAGACCTCGATCTTCGGCGCGTCGGCCAGCCGCACCATTTCGTACTGGTCGAAATTGTTTTCCTGAATGCGCCCGTTCTTGATGGTGAGGTCGCCATAGAGCGCGGCCGACAGGCCGTAGATGATGCCGCCCTGGATCTGCGCCTCGACGATCGCCGGGATTGACCACGTGGCCGCAGTCGACCGCGGCGACGACGCGATGCACCCTCACCTCGCCCTTCGGATTGACCGAGACTTCCGCGACCTGGCCGATGATGGTGCCGTAGCACTCGTGGATCGCGATGCCGCGGCCATGACCTGCCGGCATCGGTTTGCCCCAGTCGCCTTTCTCGGCGATCTTGTCGAGCACGCCGATGAAGTCCGGGCGGTGCGCCAGCAGCGTGCGGCGGAACTGATAGGCGTCCTTGCCCGCGGCATGCGCCAGCTCGTCGACATAGCTTTCCATGAAGAAGGCGTTTTGCGACGAGCCGACCGAGCGCCAGAAGCCCACCGGCATGTGCGTGTTCTTGAGCATGACGCCGACACGCACATTCGGGATTTTGTATTGCGTGTTGGCGATGCCTTCGACCGCCTGCGGCTCGACGCCGCTTTCCACCTTGTTGCATGCCGACCGAGCGCAGGATCGAACCGACCGCGATCCTGGCGTCGAAGGCCGTCGGCCAGCCGTCGGCGCCGAGCGCGGTCTTCAGCCGCACCGCCGCCTGCGGCCGGTAGCGGTCGTGCGTCATGTCCTCTTCGCGCGTCCACACGCAGCTTGACCGGCTTGCCGACCTCTTTGGCGACCAGGATGGCCTGACGCATTTCGTCGTTGTTGCCGCGCCGGCCGAAGCCGCCGCCGAGGAAGCAGTTGTTGATGGTGATCTGCTCGGGCTTGAGGCCGGACGTGGCGGCCGCCAGCCGCGACGCGGCCATCGGAATGTCTGCGAGCCGACCCAGATCGTCGAGCTGGTCCGCCATTGAAGTGCGACGGTGGCGTTAAGCGGTTCCATCTGCGCATGCGCGGCATGCGGGGCTTCATAGGTCGCCTCGACCACCTTGCCGCCCTTCGTGAAGGCATCATCGACATCGCCGTCGTTGCGCGCGCGTCACCATCGGACCCTCGAGCGTGTCGCGATAAAGCTTGGCGAACTGCGCGCTGTCGGTCTTGCCGGCTTCGCCCTCGTCCCATTCGGGCTTGAGCAGCGGCCAGCGCTTCGCTTGGCGCGCCAGTAACGGTCGGCGACCACCGCCACCGCATCGGCGAGCTTGACCACTTGCTCGACGCCGCGCCGGCCTTGACCGGCGTCTCGTCGACGCTTTTGAGCTTGCCGCCGGGCACCGGACAGGCGGCGATCGCGGCATAGACCATGCCGGGAATCCGGGTGTCGATGGCGAACTTGGCCGAGCCGTTGATCTTGAGCGGCGTGTCGAGCCGCGGCAGCGGATTTGCCGATCAGCTTGAACTGATCGGGCGTGCGGATCGCCGGCTCCTTGTGCGAGCTTGATCTTCGGCGGCATCGCCCGCGAGCGCGCCGTATTCGAGACGTGCGGCCGGACGGCCTTATGCGTGACCTTGCTGTTGGCCGGCCTCGCATTCGCCAGCCGGCACGTTCCAGCGCTGCGCCGCGGCCTGCGACCAGGCGCACCCGCGCGCTGGCGCCGGCCTGCAGCAGCATCTGCCACGACGTGCGCACGCCGCGGCTGCCGGCGGTGACCATGTCGCCATAGACGCCTTTCTCGCGCAGATTGCGGGTCGGCGACGCGTATTCGACTTTCACCTTCGACCAGTCGCATTCCAGTTCCTCGGCGACGATCATCGGCAGCGCGGTGATGGCGCCCTGCCCCATCTCATTGTGCGGCGAGCGGATCAGGATGCTGCCATCCGGATCGATGGCGAGAAACGCGTTGATCTCGTTCGGCGCGGTCTCCGGCACCCCAGGTCTGCGGACCGATGCTGGCAGCCTCGGCCACGCCTGAGAAGCGCCACGCTGATGGCAAGGCCGCCGGCGGCCGAAGCCGAAGCGACGACGAACTGGCGGCGGGTGAGCGGTGCGTTTGACGATTCTTGTTCATGGTTGCCTCCCTCACGTCTTCATCAGCGCGGCGGCGCGATGGATCGCGCTGCGGATGCGGACATAGGTGCCGCAGCGGCAGATGTTGGTGAGATTGGCGTCGATGTCGGCATCGGTCGGCTGCGGGTGTTCCTTGAGGAACGCCACCGCCGCCATGATCTGCCCGGACTGGCAGTAGCCGCATTGCGGCACGTCCTCGGCAAGCCAGGCCTGCTGCACCGGATGCTTGCTGTCGGCCGACAGGCCTTCGATGGTGGTGATCTTCTTGCCGGCGACGTCGCCGAGCTGGCATGCCGCAGGAGCGAACGGCCTCGCCGTCGACATGCACGGTGCAGGCGCCGCATTGCGCGATGCCGCAGCCGAATTTGGTGCCGGTCAGTCCCAGTTCATCGCGGATGACCCAGAGCAGCGGCGTCTCGGGCTCGATATCGAGCCGATGCGCTTTGCCGTTGACGGTGAAGGAGATCATGGCGTTTCCCAAGGGCGCCTTGACTGTGCGCGGCAGCCGGTCGGCGCCTCCAACCGTGCCGCCTGGATATCCAACACTAACACCGCGCCGGGCGCGGCCCACTTCACAGCCGCTTGTATTTACGAAATATATATTGGCCGGTGCGATGCCCATTGCATTGCAACATGGAACCCGCGTTCTACCCCGCGCACATGGCCAACCCGCTGGAAATGCGCTGGATTGGCGCGCCCAAGCGGGCCATAGTCCGCGCCCTGCCGGGAACTTACCGATCATGACTCAGGCGACCGAACTTCTGGACGCAAGCCGCGCGTCTCATTTCCGTATCGTCGGCGTCATCAGCACGGCGCATTTCGTCTCGCATTATTACATCATCATTCTGGCGCCGCTGCTGCCGTTCGTGCGCGTCGGAATACGGCGTCAGCTATACCGAGATCGGTCTGGCGCTCGCCGCATTCAACGTCGTGTCGGCCGCGCTGCAGACGCCGGCCGGCTTTCTGGTCGATTGGCTCGGCGCACGCGTGTTGCTGATCGTTGGATTGCTGATCGAGGCGAGCGCGTTCGTGGTCGTCGGCCTGGTCGATTCGTTCTGGGTGATGGTGGCGATGTTCGCGCTCGCCGGCGTCGGCAACACGGTCTATCACCCGGCCGACTACGCGCTGCTGTCGCATCACGTGCCGCCCAAGCGCATCGGCCAGGCGTTTTCGATTCACACTTTTGCCGGCATGCTCGGAGCGGCGGTGGCGCCGGCCAGCCTGTTGATGATGCAGAGCGTGTGGGGCTGGCGCGGCGCCTTTATCGGCGCCGGCGTTTTCGGCTTTGCCGTGGCGGCTATCCTCGTCCTGGTCCGCGACAACGCCGCCGATTCAGGCGAGCGCTCCGCCGCCCTCTGCCGGCGCCGACAAGCCTGCGGATGGCTGGCGGCTTCTGCTGTCGGCGCCGATCCTGCTCAATCTGTTCTTCTTCATCCTGATCGCGCTGATGAGCGGCGGCATGTACAATTATTCCGTGGTCGCGCTCGGCGCGCTCTATGGCACCCCGGTGACCGTGGCCAACTCCGCCCTGTCCGCCCTGCTGCTGCTGTCGGCGATCGGCGTCTTGATCGGCGGCCTGGTGGTGGCGCGCACCTCGCGCCACGCCTTGGTGGCTGCGTTGGGGCTCGTGGGCATCGCCGTGACCACCGCGCTGATCGGCAGTGTCGATTTCGGCACGCTGCCGCTGATCGCGGTGATGACGGTGTTGCGGGTTCTTCTACGGCGTGATCATGCCCTCGCGCGACATGATCGTGCGCGATATCACGCCGCCCGGGCTCGTTCGGCAAGGTGTTCGGTTTCGTCACCACCGGCTTCAATATCGGCGGCATTGTTTCGCCGCTGGTTTTCGGCGCCATCATGGACCACGGCAGCCCGCGCCTGGTGTTCATGGCGGTGGCGGCCTTCAGCCTGATCGCGATCCTGACCGTCGTGACGCTGCCCCGCGTGCGGCCGGACCGGCGGCCCGCTAGGTCCAGTGCCGTCGCAAGCCCCGTCCCGCAACCGGTTGCCGAATTTCCCGGCCGGGTGCGGGCTACGGACTTGTCAAATCAGCCAAATTGCCCCATGTCAGGGCCTCCGGCGTGCCCGACGGCTGGTTTTTTCGGCCGCAATCGAGCCGGTCCTGTTGGGGGATAGTTCAACGGTAGAACTGCGAACTTCTGACTCCGTCAATCTAGGTTCGAATCCTAGTCCCCCAGCCAACTCGTCCCCATCGTTTCACTAATTGAAATTGCCACGACCGTTCCACCGGATTTCAACGCGCGGCCGAAAATGGGCTGGTCAGCGTTCCAATTGTGGATCATCTTTGCCGCCTAAGGCTGAATAACAAGCCACCATAAAAAGTCCAGGACAGGGGAGAACGCCGTGGCTCAAACAATTGAGGCATTTGTCGGCAATGCATTGGACGATGCGAAGATTTCGCCTCTCCATGTCAAAGTGGTCGCGCTGATCGCGGCCGGTTATTTCTTCGACGTCATCGATCTGATCGTGCTGGGGTCGCTGATCCCGGACATGGTTCAATCCAAATTCGCCACGCCGACCGAAGCAGGCCTGATCGGCAGCGCGACGCTGGTCGGTCTGTTCGTCGGCGCCTTCGGACAAGGCCAGTTCAGCGACCGCTTCGGCCGCAAGAACATCTACCAGTTCAACCTTCTGTTGTTCGGCATCTTCACCATCCTCGGCGCCTTCGCGCCGACGCGTGACCTGGCTCGCGGCGGCGCGGTTTATCGCCGGCGTCGGGCTCGGCGCCGAGCAGCCGCTCGCCTTCGCCTATGCCGGCGAATATTCGCCGAAGCTCATTCGCGGCCGCATCCTGGCGATCGTGCACTTCATCGGCGGCGCCTGCGTCTGGCCGATCGCGGCGCTGTTCACCCTCGCCTTCCGCGATTCGATCGGCTGGCGCGGCGTCTGGATCGTCATCGGCGTCGGCGCGCTCATCGTCTGGGTGTTCCGCTTCACGCTGCCGGAATCGCCGCGCTGGCTCGCCACCCATGGCAAGGGCGATCAGGCGCTCGACGTGCTGAAGAAGCTCGGCATCGACGGGCCGAAGGAAAAGCTGACCGAAGACGCGGCGAGCGACACCAAGAGCGATCCGTTCATGGTCGTGTTCCGGCAGTTCCCGGGACGCGTGATCGCCGCCATGGTCTGCTTCACCGCTTTTTCGGTGTCGCGATCGGGCTCGGCACCTGGCTGCCGAACATCATGAGCGGCAAGGGCTTCACCATCACCAAGTCGCTCACTTACACCTTCGGCATGACGCTGGCGGTGCCGTGCGCGAGCCTGTTCATGATGTACGCGCTCGACCATTTCGGCCGCAAGAAGACCGCGGTGACCACCTTCATCTGCGCCGGCATCATGGCGATCGCCTTTGCCAATGCGGCCAGCGATTTCCAGTTGCTGATCGCGGGCTTCGTCATGATCTTCTTCTATCAGGTCGCCGGCAACTCGATCCAGATCTTCGCGTCGGAGGTGTTCCCCACCAATGCGCGCGCATCCGGATTCGGCATGGCCTCCGGCGTCGGACGGCTGATGACGGCCTGGATCGTGCCGGCTATTCTGCTGATCCAGAACAACTACGGTCTGACGGCCGGTATTCGTATCGATCGCCATCGTGCTGTGCATCGCGGCCTATTCGGCAACGCAGATGGGCCCGGAATCCAAACAGCTCGGGCTCGACGAAGTCGCCGCGCCGACCGGCTGATCCGGATTCGACAAAATTGCGGGGCCCGGTTCGGCGCGATGCCGGGCCGGGCCTCGGCGCTTCTAAGCGATAACGTTACAGCAACACCATGACCCCTTCCGTTTCAGGCGCGACCGCTAAAAATGTCCGTTTCGTTTCGCGCTGCGATCAGGGCGGGCGTCCGGACGGCGTGCAAGTCATTGTCCACAACGGCCACGCCTTCGTCGGGCATATGTTCAGCGACGGCTTTTCGGTCGTCGATGTGCGCGATCCGCTTCATCCCAAGACCGTGGGCTTCGTCGCCGCGCCGAAAAATACCCGCTCACACCATTTGCAGATCCACGGCGATCTTCTGCTCGCGGTCAACGGACCGAATATCTGGGCGATGCAGCAATACGCCTCGCAGCAGGACTATTACGCCAGGTCGCTGATCGATTCGATGCAGACCGAACAGAAGTTTGCCGCCGGCCTGCGCGTTTTCGACATCGCCAATCCGGCAAGCCCCCGCGAGATCGCGTTCCTCGACATGCCAGGCTTCGGCGCGCATCGGATCTGGTGGGTCGGCGGCCGCTATGCCTACGTCTCGGTGCATCTCGACGGCTTCATCGACCACGTGTTGGCGATCGTCGATCTGGCCGATCCGGCAAAGCCTAAGCTGGCCGGCCACTGGTGGCTGCCCGGCATGTGGCGCGCCGGCGGCGAGACGCCTCCCGCATCGTTCGGCAAGCGCACCGCGTTGCACCACATGATCAGCGCCGGCAATCTCGGCTATGCCGCCTGGCGCGACGGCGGCTTCACCATCCATGATTTGAGCGATCCGGCGAAGCCGAAGCTGATCAGCCGCCGCAATTACGCCCCGCCCTTCGGCGGCGGCGCGCATACGCCGCTGCCGTTGCCGAACCGCAAGTTGCTGGTGCTGGCCGACGAGGCAACGTCGGCGAAGTGCGCCAGCGGGCTGGCTTACACGTGGGTCATCGACGTGCGCGAGCCGGCAAATCCGGTGTCGATCGCGACGCTGCCGACGCCTTCGGAAGAGGATTTCTGCGCCAAGGGCGCCAAATTCGGGCCGCATAATCTGCATGAGAACCGGCCCGGCGCGATGCAGACCGAAGACCTGATCTTCGCCACCTACCACAACGCCGGCTTGCGGATTTACGATATCCGCGATGCATTCCACCCGAAGCAGGTCGGCTATTTTGTGCCGCCGGCACCGGACAAAATCGTCGACCAACGGCCGAACCCCGCTAATGTCATTCAGTCCTGCGATGTTTTCGTCGATCCCACGGGCCTGATGTACCTCACTGACACGAATGCCGGGCTCTATATCCTCCAATATGAAGGACATTGACCGATCATGAGTGAGAAGTTCGGGCGTCTCGCCCTGCATATGTGGACCATCGACACCACGCCGCTGCCAACCGCGCTCGATGCCGCCAAACAGGCCGGCTATGATGCGGTGGAATTGCGTCATACCGATTTCAAGCGCTGCTACGACGCAGGCATGAGCAACGCGCAAGTGCTCGATATCATCAAGAACAGCGGCATTCCCTGCGGCGTGCTTGGCGTCGAATATGGCTGGCTGTTCGCCACTGGCGACGAAAGCAAGCGATTATTCAAGGTATTCCGCGAATCCTGCGAGAACGCGGTCGCCATGGGCTGCGACATGCTGATGAGCGCACCCGGGCAGATCAGCGGGCCGATACCGGACGCGATCATGCGGCTGAAGGAAGCCGGCGACGTTGCGGCCGAATACAAGCTCAAGCTGGCGATCGAGTTCAATTCCCAGCATGACGTGCTCAATAGCCTGGCCGTGCTGACCGAGCTCATCACCGGCGCCGACAAGCCAAACTGCGGCTATCTGATCGACGCCTACCACTTCACCCGCAGCGGCGCGGGTGGCCGCGGTTTCGAATCCGTCCCGGCCGACAAGATCTACTGCTTCCAGTACAGCGATCTGTCGCCCAATCCCGTCACCGGCGTACGGCGTCCGACCGACCGGCTGCCGCCCGGCAAGGGCGTGATCAAATGGCGCGAGATGCTCGGGCTGTTAGCCGAAAAGGGCTATACCGGCTATCTGAGCTACGAAGCGCCCAACCCCGAACAATGGGCGCGCTCACCCTATGACGTCGCGCGCGAGGGCGTCGAGCTCACGCGTCAATTGTTGCGAGAGGCAGTCCCCACCTACAAAAACTGAGGGAATGAAATGACCGAGATCGCCGATCCGCTATTTGCAGGTCTGTTCGACAAGACCATCACCGATATCCCCGCCGATGTCGCCAAACAGCGCTACATGACCAGTGTCGCGCCCGTTGCGGCCAATCCCGGAAAATGGATCGAACAGCCCCGCCTGCCGATCCCAACCGGCGAGCACGCGGTCATCGAATGCCAAGGCAAAATTCATATTATCGCCGGCTACGCGCGGCACCGCGTCGATGGCAATTTTCACCAGGTGTTCGATTCCAAATCCGGCCAATGGTCGCTGAAGGCCGAATTCCCGACGCCATGCAACCACGTCGCCGGTGTCGCCATCGGCTCGAAAATCTTCACGTTCGGCGGCTTCATTGAGCAAAACCGATGCCCGCACTCGCTCTGCTACGTCTACGATACCGCTACCGACACATGGGCTCGCATCGCTTCGCTGTCGCGACCGCGCGGCGCGATCTCGGCGGTGG
Organism: uncultured Alphaproteobacteria bacterium; assembly: GCA_963825015.1. Lineage (GTDB taxonomy): Bacteria > Pseudomonadota > Alphaproteobacteria > Rhizobiales > Xanthobacteraceae > Pseudolabrys. The sequence continues at coordinate 393,899 of CAWGRN010000018.1, forward strand.
CGCTCGACGGCAAGATCCATCTGCTCGGCGGCCGCGACGTGCGTTCGGTCGAATGGCACGAAGTCTATGACCCGGCGACCGATAAATACGAAGACCGCGCCGCGATGCGCGGTTCGACCATGACGCAGCCTTTTGTCGGCCAACGCGACCATATGGGCGTGGTCGTCGCCGACGGGCTGATCTACGCCATTGCCGGGCGCATGGACTCCTACGATTTCAACACCAGCCTCAACGCCGCATACGATCCCAAGAAGGATAGCTGGTCGTTCCGCGCCCCGCTGCCGACAGCGCGCTCGGGCCCGTCCGCGGTCTATATCGACGGCAAGATCGTCGTGTTCGGCGGCGAAGCCACCGGCAAGGTGTTCGGTACCAACGAGGGCTATGACCCCAAGACCGACACTTGGGAGGCCTTGGCGCCGATGAAGGTGCCGCGTCACGGGCTCCACGGCGCGACCGTCGCGGTGATCGGCAACGCGGTGCATGTGCCGGGTGGCGGCCCGATCCCGGGCGGCCGTATTCAGGGCGCCTATCACGACGCATTCACGTTCGGCTAATCGCGCACGGCACAACATTGCACGCGTGCGGAGTAACGTGCGCCGCTGGCATTGCCCGCTGCGGTGCGGCACAATGGCATTTGGGCGCACAAGGCCGGAGGCGGATTTTAACCACCCAGCGGCCAACGGGGAGAACAAGGCGGGATGGCGCTCATCGAAATCGACGGCGTTTCCAAAATTTATCCGCTCGAGAACAACCGCGAACTCACGGCCATCGATCGCGTCAACCTCACCATCGGCGATGGCGAGTTTGTATCGATCATCGGCCCGAGTGGCTGTGGCAAGAGCACCCTGCTGCATATGATCGGCGGCTTCGTGCCCTGCTCGTCCGGCGAAATTCGCGTCCGCGACGCCAAAGTCACCTCGCCAGGCCCCGATCGCGGCATTGTGTTTCAGCATTTCGCGCTGTTCCCATGGAAAACCGTGCTTGGCAACGTCGAATACGGCCTGGCCGAGCGCGGCATCGCCAAGGCCGAGCGGCGGCGCACCGCACAAGCCTTCATCGACATGGTCAAGCTCTCCGGCTTCGAGAATACTTTTCCAAACCGGCTATCCGGCGGCATGCAGCAACGCGTCGCCATCGCCCGGATGCTCGCATGCGAGCCATCGATCCTGCTGATGGACGAGCCGTTCGGCGCGCTGGACGCGCAGACCCGCAAGATTCTCCAGGAAGAGGTTCGCGAGTTGTGGCAGCGCTTCCGCAAGACCGTCGTGTTCGTCACCCATGACGTTCGCGAGGCGGTCTATCTGTCGCAGCGCGTCGTCGTGATGTCGGCCCGCCCCGGCCAGATCAAGACCATCATCGAGACCGGGCTCGGCGCCGATGCGTCGAGGGCGGCAATCGACCAGAAAGCCGACGAACTTTGGGATTTGCTGCGCGACGAGGTGGTGCGCACCATCGCCGAGGAAAGACCAGTCGCATGACCCGGGCACTGCGCATCCCGATCTTCTATCTTCCGATCTTTGTCGGCCTCCTCCTGTGGGAGCTGGCGGCGCGCGCCGGCCTGCTTAACCCGAATCTGTTCCCGTCGCTCGGCGACGTCCTGATCGCTTTCGTGCGCCTCGCCGAAAAGGGCCATCTCCTGCAACATGCCTGGGTGTCGCTGTTTCGGCAGTCCAGCGGCTTTTTCCTAGCCGCCGCCTTCGGCATCGTTTCCGGCATCTTGATGGCGGAAAGCCGCCAGGTCCGGAATATCCTCGAACCGCTGCTGCGCGCGACCTACCCGTTGCCGAAATCGGCGCTAATCCCGTTGTTCATCCTCTGGCTCGGCATTGGCGACGCCGCCAAAGTCGCCGCGGTATTCCTCGGCTGCCTGCTGCCGATCGTGGTCTCGACCTTCAACGCCGCGCGCGGCATCAACAAGCAGTTGGTGTGGTCCGCCTGGAGCCTCGGCACCCCGACCTGGTTGATCCCGTGGAAAGTGGTGCTGCCGGCCTGCCTGCCCGAAATCATGAGCGGCCTGCGCACCGCTTTGGCGCTGTCCTTCACTTTGATGGTCAGCGCGGAATTCCTGATCGGACAGCGCGGCCTCGGTTATCTAATCGCAACGCTCGGCGAGGACGGCGACTATGCCGGCATGTTCGCCGCCGTACTGGCGGTGACGCTGATCGGCTTTGGCGCCGACCGGCTGTTTCTGTGGCTGAACGACCGGCTGCTGTCGTGGCGCGAACGATGACACCTCAATCGCCATTTGCCTGGGTGCGGCGCACCATCGAACGCAATGCCTCCATCGTGGTGATCCTGATCCTGTGGGAACTGACCACGCGAACCGGCGTGTTCAACAATTTCCTGCTGCCACCGCTGAGCAAGGTGCTGGTGCGCGGCTGGTTCGACATTCTCGACGGTGAAATCCCGCGCCACGCGCTGGCCACCGGCATGCGCGCCTTTGTCGGCTTTGGCCTGGCGGCGATTTTCGGCGTCGCCGCCGGTGCGATGATGTCGATGTCGGCCATCATGCGCCGGATCATGGAGCCGATTGTCTCGGTCGCATTCCCTATCCCCAAAATCAGTTTCATGCCGATCTTCATCCTGTGGTTCGGGCTCGACGACCTGTCGAAGACCTTGATGATCGCCTTCACCTGCGTCGTTCCCATCATCAGCGCCACTTATTTGGGCACCGCCACGGTCGACAAATACTTTCTCTGGTCGGCGCGAAACCTCGGCACCAGCCGCCATCACCTGTTCTGGAAGGTGGTGATCCCGGCGGCTGCCCCGCAAATCATCAGCGGCCTGCAGGTGGCGTTCCCGCTGGCGCTGATCATCGCGGTGGTGACGGAAATGCTAACCGGCGGCGATGGTCTCGGCGGCTACATGATCCGCGCCGTTCGCTTTGCCCAATCCGACAAAGTGTTCGCCGGGCTCCTGGCCACGCTGTTCACCGGGCTGTTCTTCATCCAGTCGTTCGCGGTTCTGAGAGCGAAACTTCTGGTGTGGCACGCCGAGTCTGTGGCCGTTGCCGCCGGCGCCTGACCCGCGATTCAGGCGCCGCATTTTATTGGCCTTTTACCCGAAAAGTTGGGCTAAACTCCGCCGTCGGCGCAATAACCAGCCGGCGCCGGTTTGCCGATCGCCTGCGCGGTCAACAAATTGCGGTCAACGAAAACGGGGAGGACGACGCATGTTTCGATCAACAATAAAACTTGGGCTCGTGGCTGTGTTGGGCGCAGCGCTCACCACCATCGCATCCGCCGAGCCCTACAAGCTGCGGGTCGGCTACGACACCATTCCGACCCATCTAGCGCCGATCATTTTCAAGATGCCGGACCAGCTCAAGCACTTCGGCAAGGACTACACCATCGACTTCATCCGCTTCAAAGGCTCGTCGTTGCAATTGCAGGCGCTTGCGGGCGATCAGGTCGATGTCGCGGTTTTGGCCTTTTCGACCTTCGCCACCGGCATCGTCAACGCCAATCTGCCGATCAAAGGCATCGCCGATGTGGCGCAGGACGGACCGAGCTTTTCCACCGTCTATGGCGTGGCGGCGAACTCGCCGATCAAAAGCGTGAAAGACCTCAAGGGCCATACCATCGCGGTCAACGCCTTTGGCGGCGCGGTCGATATGGCGGCGCGCGGCGTGCTTGTCAAAAACGGGCTGGCGCCGGACCGTGACGTGCGCATCATCGAGGCCGGGTTCGGCGCCATGGAGGCCATGACCAAGGAAAATAAAGTACAGGTCGGCTCCTTCCTCGCTCCGTTTTGGTCGAAGGCACAGAAGGACGGCGGCTTCCGTCAACTGTTCCAGCAAAAAGACGGAATGGGCACCACCGAATTCCTGTTCTTCGCGGCCAAGGATGATTTCATCAAGTCGCACCGCGACGTGCTTGTAAAATTTCTGGCCGACTATGTTCACGGCACAAATGTTGTCCAGGACGCGAAAAACCGCCCGCGGGTGCTGAAGATCATGTCCGAATTGACCGATCGGCCCGAGGCGGCCTTTGCCGATTGGGCGTTACTGCCCGGCAAAGATTACTTCCATGCACCGGACGGAATGCTGAACGAGACGGCCCTGCAGAGTAATGTCGACAGCTTGGCCGAGTTGAAGATGATTCCGAAATCCTTCGACGTGCGCGTCCGCATATCGACAGTTCGCTGTTAAAGGACGCGAACAAAGCCATGTAGGCCTAAGACGGCCATCACGTTTGATTGCTCGTTCGTGATTCCATTTGGGCGCCGGTGATTCGCATCGGCGCCCATCTTTTTCACTTCCGGCAATCGGTATTTTCGTAATGCAGCCGACAGACATCGGCCCTACGTACGAACACGGATGCCGCACGTCACTACTACCGCATCGTACCATTGATAATTGATATTACGTACGTGCAGTTTTATCAGCGCATCGCGCACACAGACGTTCTTAACTCGCGCATGGCAATTTCCGCCTTCTCTTCGTCGACGGGAGATCGACACTTGGAAGTTGATGAATTTACCAAACGGCTCGCTCGCATCCGCGAACGTTTCGCCAATACACTCAGCAGCAAGGTCGACGACAGCTTCGCGTCTTTGCCGAAACTCAGGGACAAGGATGCCGCGGCTATCGAGACGATCATTGTCTTGCACCGCAAGCTTCACGAAATGTGCGGTATTGCGCCAAGCGTCGGCTTTCCAGCGACCGGCAACGCCGCCCGTGCGGCGGAAACGTTATTGCGTGAACCGGCGAAGTTTAAAGCGTTCTTTGACCGACCAGGAAATCGTTGCCTTCATTGCGAGGCTCGATGGCCTGCGCACGGCGGCCCAATCCGAGTTGCAATCAGACGCTGGCTAAGAATGACGTTATGGAAAAATGCCCTGCCGCTACGCCGACCGCACTTCGGGCATAGCGACAGCGTCATCGCGACAATTGCGATCGATTGCATCGATCAATCGGTCGATGGCGTGCTCAACATCGCGGACGCTGCCAATGCCATTTTTGGCATCTTCCACCATCCGATCCAATGTCGAGGCCGCCGAGCCGACCGCGACGAAGCCACAGACATCGGCGCCATCCATCAACGGCCGGCATATTTCCTCAAGCCTGGTAAAGTTGGCGCCCGCGTCGGTTTCTAGTTTGCCGCGAATTTCGATAATTTCACCGACGCTACCCTTTGCCCGCGCAACATATCGGCGCTTGAGTAGCGCCGGTTCCGGCGCACCGGTGTGAACATATTGCTTCACCATACCGGCGAGCGTCATCGGATCAAACGGCTTCGGAATAACGCCGGCGGCGCCAAGGGAGAGAAAATGCGCAAGCTCACGCGCTTGGGCGCGCGCCGTCATGAACACTACCGGAATTTTCGCCGTCGCTTCATGTTCCCGCAAATGCCCTAGCGTTTGCGGCCCGTCCATGACCGGCATCATCACATCGATCAGGATGAGATCCGGCGACCAAGCGGCCGCAGCAGCAAGCGCATCGGAGCCGGAAGGACAGCTCTTCACCGTCAATTCGGGATCGAGCCCGAGCGAAATTTCGACCAATTCGCGGATATCGGGCTCGTCGTCTACGTGGAGAACCTTTAGCGCACTCATGCCACCTCCTTGGTAATTGTTTGAACTGGCTGTACGACATCGCTATTAATACGAACGCCAAGGTCAATCGGGTGGAGGGCTTCGACGTCACGACACGCAGACGAGCGGGCGACCGTCTTTCGATGTTGTCGAACGCACGATTGAACCAACCAGACATCGCTCAGCCTTTGACGCGGCAATCCAGCTAAATGCCAATGCAACAAGCGGCTCAACGTACGGAACCGTCGTGTACTTTGCGTGAAGAAACGCCAGCATTTGCTAGGTACAAATACTCTTGCGCACTAGGCCTCGTTCGGTGCTCCGTTACCCACTCTTTTTTTGTTACTACAAATGCAAACGGCCGCCCCGAAAGGCGGCCGCGCGTCGCGCAATGCACGATGCACGATGATGTAAGTGAATCTACCGGGCCGGGCGCAGATCAAGCCCAGCGACGCCCACCGCCAAATTCAGACCGGTTTGACCTTGCACCGACAACGGCTGCAGAGCGACGGTTCGGTTAGAGCCGCCGACCAGCACGTTGGCGCCAAGGCCGGCGCCGACAGTGGCCTCGGCAGTGGCTCCGGCATAGTGACCGGCGAGCGCGCCGAAATGCTTGTTGCTGGGCGCATAGACGGCCCACACCATTTCACCGCCAGTGGTGGCGCCGAGATCGAGGCCGAATTTGTTGATGGAACCGGTGTAGACTTCACGCGGGCCGGGCTGTCCCGGCGTAAACATGCAGGTCAAATTTTTCTTCGAACTGATGATAAGGCCGATGCCGGCGGAAACGTCACAGGTCAGCGTGCCGACTTTTGTTCGATTGGGCGCCTGGGCAAAACTCGCGGCGGGCATGGCAACGGCCGCGACAACCGCCGTGGCGGCAAAAGCGATCAATAGTTTACGCATGTCGGATTCTCCTCGTCGTCATGGATGATTGCAAAATAACCTCACACGAGGCAAATGGTTCTAGCACGCGACGGCGAAAATCGTTCCACCGGCCCAGCCAGTCGGCAATCAGGCAAGGCAGCGGCCGGAGATGTTCGCCTGGGCGGATGCCGACAGTCGGCTAAATGCAGGCTCGCAACCCGCCAGCAGGATCGGCGACTTCGGCATCGGCTTGGTTTTGCCGACCGTCGACATCGGGACCATCATGCGGTTGCCTTTATGGGCGCGGTTCACCGACTGCACCACGGCACCCTGCTCGACGGCAGGTGCCGCTGCCACACGAAGACTGCCCGCTGGAACGATCAAATACAGCGCCAATCCTAGTAAAATGCCGGTCACCACATATGAAACAAGGCCGCGCATCGGCGTTTCTCCAACTTCCGCTGGCGCCATCCCGCAATTGCCACGATGTGCCTATGGGAAGATGAAGAAGAAACGGCGGAAGACGAGATTGGTTCCGGCCGCACTAGCGTGCGGCGAGGATCTGGCTGGCCGGAATCGTGACGCGGCAGCGCACGCCGTCCGGATCGAATTCCAGTTTCACTTCTGCATCGAGCGCGCGCGCAAGATTTCGCTCGATCACCATGCTGCCAAAGCCGGTCTTGCGCCTCGCCTTCACCTTTGGGCCGAGCTGCTCGCGCCAATCGAACACAATCGTGTTGCCATTGGCGCTTTCACCGCCCCCCCAGGTGACAGATACGCGCCCATCGGGCACCGACAGGGCGCCGAATTTCTCGGCATTGGCCGCCATTTCGTGCAGCGCCAGTCCGAGGTTTTGCGCCGCCTCGGGCTTGAGCGCAATCGCCGGACCGTCGATCACGATCTGCCCCGGCTTGCGCTCGATATAACCGGCCAGTTGCGACTGGATCAGCTCGCGAAGCGACGCGCCATACCAGCTTTCGCGCACCAGCAGGTCGTGGGACGCCGCAAGTGCCTGCAATCGCGCACTGAATTGATTGAGGAAGCCGTCGATCGAGCCGGCATGACGCGCGGTCTGCCGAGCCATGGCCTGGATGACTGCCAGCAGATTTTTCGATCGATGGGTCAGCTCGCGCAACAACAGCCGCAAATGGCCTTCGGCCTCTTTGCGCTCGGTCACATCGATTGATGCGCAGGTGATGCCGACGGTATCGCCGGCGTCGTTGCGCAGAGGCTCGACATGCAAATCGTACCAACGCGCGCCCGACGCCTCTCCGACCATGATTTCCGCGCGTGACGGCTGCCCGCTGGTCAGCGCTTCCCGCTTCAACGCAATAATGGCAGGCGCGGTATCGGCGGGGAAGATTTGATCGTCCGTGCGCCCAAGAATATCGTCGATCGAGCGCCCCTGCAGCGCGTCGCTGCTCGACGTGTAACGCAAGTCGCGATCCTGCGTGTATACCGTGACTTGCGAGCCGCGCAGCGCGGTCTCATAGCGTGCAAAGCGCGCGCGCAGCAGGCTTAATTCCCGCGCCTGGGCACCGATGTCGGCTTCCAGCCGTTGCATCTTTTGCAGATCTGGCCTGTTTACATCCGGCATGGCGCGCACCACCGCATAAGCTCACAAACCCCGCACCATGCCGAAGCTGGCACAGTGATCGGCTTCGATGGCCACCAATTCGAGCGTGGGGGTTGAAGGCGTCGGATTGTCTCCACGAATGAGGCCACGTTGTACCTCGTTGAGCGCATCAGTCGCTGCGACATATTCCGTCGGCCTGAGAAGGGCTTAACGCAGCCGATGACAAACCGTTTCATCGCCTGGCGATAATTGAGACAAGCTTGCGAAGACCGACTGAGCCGCGCGATTGAGAGCGCTCGCTTATGGAACTTTTTCGGCGGAAACACGTTATCCTTCGAGGTTTCACAACAAAATCAACGGCTAGAGGTAACGATGACCACGCGTGCAGCCAAATCCGCCGCCGCCGAAGAAATCGCGGCAATCGAGGATCTGATGGCCGATCTTGAAAAGCGGCTTCGTCGACTTTCCGGGACCGCGCGGCGCGAGGCTTCGGGTGCGTCCGGCGAAGTTGGCGATTTTGTCAGTGAAGCGCTCGACCGCATCATGAACCGGGTCAAGGACAGCGCGTCGGGTGTCACCCAGACGGTCGCGGACGAGGCCACACGTTTCGGCACCGATGCGTTCAAGAAGCTGACGGACGAAGTTGAAAATCGCCCGTTGGTCATGCTTGGAGTTGCCGCCGGAATCGGATTTCTTGTTGGGATGGCGAACAGGCGGTAAGGCGATGAGCCTCTATAACACCGTGACGGCGGCTGCCGGGCATTTCGCCGGCCGGCTGTTGCGTCGCGCGCTGCTGGCATTCCTGATGGTCGTGTTTGCGCTTGTCGCGCTTTATCATTTTACCGCAGCCGGAACCGTAGCGCTGGAACAGCAATATGGCGCGCTTTACGCGCAACTGATCGTCGGGGCGATTTACATCGCGCTAACGCTCATCAGCCTCGCGATCCTGTGGATCATGGGACGCAAACCCACTACTGCCGCCGCCCCCGCGGTCGCGCCGGCTTCGGCCGAAATGCAGTTGGCCATGCTCGTAGAAGCCGGGATGCTCGGCTACTCAATGGGCAAAAAGAAGGAGCGAGCAAGCTAGCTCGCGCGCCCTTGCCGAACCGTACCGCAACTTGCCGCAACTCGGCGGCGCCTTGGCGCCTGTCCGAACTGACCCATTGAGCAGGCGCGCAATGCAAACGGGCGCGCCCCGATTTAAATCGGAACGCGCCCGGTAATTTCGCGGCGATTTAGTTTGCCGACCAAGTGCTAGCTAGCGCGGCGTTCGCGCCGTTTGGCGTTGCGCTCGAAGAACAGCGCCTGGCTGAGCACCGCCGACACCGTCGCCGGCTGGAACGGCTTGGCGATCAGGAAGGCCGGCTCCGGCCGCTCGCCGGTGAGGAAACGTTCCGGATAGGCGGTGATGAAGATCACCGGCACTTCGAAGGTGCGCAGCAATTCGTTCACCGCATCGAGACCGGAGCTGCCATCGGCCAGATGAATATCGGCCAGGATAATTCCGGGGCGCTTGACCTTGGCGAGTGCGATGGCTTCGGCGTGCGTACGGGCGACGCCGAGCACCTTGTGGCCGAGGCCTTCGACCAGGCCCTCGAGATCGAGCGCGATGAAGGTCTCGTCCTCGATGATCATCACGTCGGTGGCGATTTCGGCGGCGAGTTCGCGGCCGGACTGCTCGACCAGTTCGCGCAATTTCGGAACGTCGACGTCAAGTACCTTGGCGGCGTCGTCTTCCGACAGGCCTTCCAGCGCGACCAGAAGGAACGCCTGGCGCGGCAGCGGCGCGATCTGGGCTAGATGGCGCTCGACCGCCTGGTTGGGGTCGAGGTCGCCGGCTTTGCTGTTCACCGCCACCGAATTCCAGATTTTCGTAAACAGCTGGTAGAGCGCGATGCGGGTCGACGAGGTGGTGTCCAGCACGCCTGGGTCCTGAATCAGGGCCTCCAGGGTGGCCGCCACATAGGCATCGCCGGACGCCTGGCTGCCCGAAAGCGCTCTGGCGTAGCGGCGCAGATACGGCAAATGCTGTGCAACTGATTGAGATGTCGACAAGAATCCCTCCCGAAACGAATGGCCCTGGGCAACTGGGCATAAGCCCCCCGAAGGCCCTAGCAGACCTTCTAGACCTCCTAACGTAGGGATTGGAAAAAAGTTCCCTATCTATGGAACCAACTGCCAATTCATGGGTTTTGACTTGACCTAGTGGGGGGACACCTGCCGCCCGGCTAAGGGCGAAAGGGCATTCGGGGCTTAAAGCAAATGACGGAACGCAAACCCGTGGGACAACAAAAGCCAATGGAAACCGCGGAGACCCGCAAAAAAGACGGCGCCAAGCCCGGCAAGCTTGGCCGCGACGTGCAGGCCCGGCTCGGCCAGCAGCTTCGCGCCATGTACGACGACGTCGTCAACCAGGGCGTACCGGATCGCTTCGCCGATCTGCTCAATCGTCTCGAAGGCAACGGGAATAAGGACAAACACTAATGCCTATGGACGAGTCGGTCCGCAAATCCGTTCTTGCCGCGGTGCCTAGTCTCCGCGCCTTCGCGATCTCGCTGTGCGGGAACGTCGATCGCGCCGACGACCTGGTGCAGGAGACGATGTTGCGCGCGCTCGCCAATATCAACTCGTTCCAGCCCGGCACCAACATGTCGGCATGGCTGTTCACCATCCTGCGCAACCATTTCCGCTCGGAATACCGCAAGCGCCGGCGCGAGGTCGAGGATAGCGACGGCCACTACGCCGACTCGCTGAAGTCGCAGCCCGAGCAGCACGGCCAGATCGAATTCCGCGAATTCAAGGAAGCGCTGTCGCATCTGCCATCGGACCAGCGCGAAGCGCTCATCCTGGTCGGCGCCTCCGGATTTTCCTACGAAGAAGCCGCCAACATCTGCGGCTGCGCCGTCGGCACCATCAAGTCGCGCGTCAACCGCGCGCGCACCAGGCTCGCCGAATTGCTGTCGATCGACGGCGTCAATGATTTCGGTCCCGACGAGCAGACCCGGGCGGTGCTGGCGGGCGGCGGCGAGTAAGCAAACTCCCGCATTATTTCGATAATATTTTAGATTAAATCTACGCAAGTCGACCATTCAATCCTTGCCGTATCGCCATTTCGTACGCCCGGCGTCCGGCGTTGCCGCCAAACAGGGGTGGATTTTTATGAGGTCTGACCTCATAATTTTGCGATGGAAGTCCGCCACCTGCGCTACTTCGCTGCCGTCGCGTCGGAATTGCATTTCGCACGCGCCGCCGAGCGTTTGAACATCGCGGCCCCGACGCTCAGCCAACAGATTAAATGGCTGGAATCCTATCTCGGCGTCGCGCTGTTCACGCGCAGCACCAAACGCAAAGTCGAGCTGACATTCGCCGGCCAGCAATTCCAGAAACGCGCGCTGAGCCTGATCGAAAGCTTCGAACAGGCCGAACGTTTTGCCCGCGAGGCCGCGCGCGGCGAGGTCGGCGACATCCGGCTGGCTTATGTGCTCTCGACCGTCACCGCCGGTTACATCAAACGGGTCATCGAGCTGGCGCGCAAAGCGTCGCCGAACGTCCTCGTCAACATTCGCAAAATGGAATCGCTGCCGCAAATCAGGGCGCTTGGCGCCGGCAACATCGATATCGGTTTCGTGCGCGCCATGGACAGCTATCCGGACGGGATCGAGGCTTTCGAGTTGCCGCCGCAACGATTCTGTCTGGCCGTGCACCGCGACCACCCGCTTGCCAAACAAAAAACGATTACCGCGGCGATGTTGGAAAAACAGCAATTCGTGGCGTTCGAGCTGGACGCCGAGGTCGGCTTTTGGCGAAACATTCAAGCCGTGCTGCCGCCCGGCACCATTCCTCAAATCGTGCAACGCGCGCCCGATGCGATTTCCTTATTGACGCTGGTCAGCGCCAATGTGGGGATTTCGGTGGTGCCGGAATCGCTCAAACATGTTGCCACCGGCCCGGTTCTGATCCGGCCAATCGCGGGCCCGCCGAAATATTCCAAAAACTCCGTGGTCTACCGGACTGCCGAACCATCGCCGGCGGTGCGCGCCGTGCTCAAACAAATCCGGACTGCATTTGCCTCAGCGTAGCGCACGGGCATACATCGCAAATATCTCCTGCCAGTCCTGTTCCGCGGCTGGATGATCGTGGACATCGCGATCCGGGATCGCATAGCCGTGCCGCGCGCCCGGGTGCACCGTCCAACGATATTTCAGGTTCGGCCGATGGCCGAGCAGGCGATCGAGCGTCGCGACCGTCTCCGGCGGCGTGAATGGATCGCGTTCGCCAAAGCCGCAATAGATCTCGCCGCGAAACCGTTCGGCCATCAGATGCGGAGAATCCGGACTGTCGCCGACCAGGCGGGTGCCATGCAATGACGCGGTCGCCATCAACCGTTCCGGCCGGGTGCCGGCGAGATGCATGGCGTGCCGCCCGCCCATGCAAAACCCGACCGAGCCGGCGGCGCCCTGGCTGACCGCCTCGCCTTCAAAAAACTTCAACAGCGCGTCGACATCGGCTTCGACCATCTCATTGCTGAGCGCCATGCCAAGGCGTCTGATGGCTTCGCGCTGCTCTGCCGGCAAAACGTCCATCGAAAGCGTCTGACCGTGCGCATTGCGGAAATCAAATCCCTTGATGCCGTCGCGGTGATAGAAATTGGGCACCGCCGCGCAATAGCCTTGCGCCGCGATGCGGCTTGCGATTTCGAACAATTGCGGCCGGGCGCCCCAGATGTCCATGAAAACGATGACCAACGGCACGGTCGGCGCTGCCGGCCGGCCGGGCAACGAATGTATCCATCGCGCCGGCGGGCGTCGGAATATCGACGTGCCGCTCCGTGACCGCCGTCATTTCTGGTCGTTCAACTTAACGCCGGCAGTCGCTTGATGACCTTGGACCACAGCGGCTTGTCCTCGATTGATCCGCTTGGTCAGATCGCCGGGGATCCCGCCGATCATGCGAAAGCCCAGGTCTCCGAGCCGCTTCTGCGCTTCGGCGTCATGGGCGAAGGCGTTGACGACGGCGTTGAGTTTGCTGAACGATCTCGGGCGGCATGTTCGGCGGACCGAACAGGCCGAACCAGGTCGAGGCATAGACGCCGGGAAATCCCGCTTCGCGCATCGACGGCACGCCCGGCAGAAAGCGACCGGATCGGGCGTCATGACCGCCAGGATGCGAGCGGCCTTATGCTGCGGCGTATAGGCTGCAACCCCAATATCGATTTGCCCGCCCAGCAGATCCACCACCATCTGACTGACATTGCGGTAGGAAATATAGGTGCCGGTGATGCCGGCATTGGAGGCCAGCAACAAGGCGGCCAGGTGCCCCATGGTGCCGGGGCCTGGGTGACCGATCGTCAGCCGGCCCGGGTTCTTCTTCGCCCAATCCACCACATCCTGCACGGAATGCGCGGGAAACTTGGCGCCATCGAGGATGATGTTCGGCGTGTCGCCGAACAGCACGATCGGCGTGAAATCCTTGTCCGCATCGTAACCGACGAGGGGTCCATCAGCGGCCGCAACAACATCGGACCGTTGGCATAAAGGCCGATGGTGTAGCCATCCGCCGTGGTCTTAGCCAAGCTGATGGCGGCAACGACGCCACCGCCACCGGGCCGGCTTTCGACGATCATCCGCTCGCCCAGTTGCTTGGTGGCGAAATCGGCAAAGACGCGACCGACTGCATCGCCGGTGCCGGCGGCAAACCCGATCACCAAAGTGATCGGCCGCGTCGGCCAGGTTTGCGCCTGAACGGCGGGTGCCGCGACCGCGCCCAACAGCAGCGCTGCAAAAATCCAATTTGAAATTCGCACCATGGACTTCATGACACCACGCTTTGAAAATGCGACCTCGGCACAATTAGCCATGCCGGCCGGTATCAGTCAACCATCAGTTGCAATGTAAATTTTTGCCGCTAGCCCGGCATGAAGCGCTATTTCTTCTCGATCGAAATTCCGCGATTGCCGATGCTGATCTCGACGCCGCTCTTGTGCCGCTCTTGATAGAGCTGGTAGCCTAGAACCACGGCGGCAAGCGCGAGCACGGCGATGACAAGATAGGCGGCATTGCGATTCATGATCGGATGATCCCACCGCGATCGACAAAAGAGAACCCCGGCCGGTTTTGCCGGCCGGGGCCAACTTGCCGGACGCTGGCGTCAATGGGGGGCATTGAGACCGTCCGGAGCCGGTAGAATATGCAGACGTGACGCGCCGCGTCTGAGCAATATTGAACACCGCATATGGCGATCAACCGCAATATTCCGAGCGAACCGGAGCGGCAATACTCCGCCCCGGAAACGCCCGTGTACGCTCAGCGCCAGGCGCAGCGGCGATTGCCGTAGCTGTTGGTCCAGCAATGACGATGGCGCGGATGGCGGACGATATTCGGGCCACCGACGACGCCGCCGATCACACCGCCGACCACCGCGCCGGGAGGTCCAGCGACCACGGCGCCGGTACCGGCGCCGATGGCAACGCCTTCCAGCGTTCCGGCTTGAGCCATGACCGGCAAGGCGGCCAGCGTCAACACGAGCAATCCAGTCTTGAGCATCGAGCGCATGGTAAAACTCCTTGGTGAGAGCGATTGTGTCCGAGTGCTTAATCGGGTGAGTGAGAACCGGCGGTTCTCGTCAATCTCGCGAATTAACGCGCACCATGGGACAAATGTTCCACCGAGTTCCTCGCAATACGGCGCGATCGTTCTTATATGACGCAGAGGCTACTTCGTTACCGCACAGATTCGTTGGAAAGGAATCGCTCCGTGGCGCACAAATTCACCAAAGGCCAGGTCGTCGAGTTGATGCCGAAGGTGTTGCGGGCGGCCGCGCTGGGGCCCTACGAAATTCGCGAACTGGTGCCGGCGTCGGATAACGATCCGCGCGAACCGATCTACCGCATCAAGAGCATCGCGGAAAAACACGAGCGTATCGCGCCCGAGAGCGAACTCACGCTGACCAACGCAGCGCCGTCTGACACGCCTGAATAGAAAACACGCGCCCCGCGCGGGTCAAGCCGCACGAGGCGCGTAACAATAGAAGCAATGCGTGACGCGACCCGCGTCCACCGCAACGGTTACGGTACGGTCGGCGATCGGCCGCGCACCAGTCCGACGATCGCCGAAATGGCGAACAAGATAATCGCCACCACGAAGACCAGCTTGGCGGCTTCCACGGCAACGCCGGCAATGCCGCCAAAACCCAGCACGGCGGCGATCAACGCGACAATCAGAAACGTTACGGCCCAACCTAACATCGCAGTCCCCTTTCATCGGTTACGGCATAAACCAGCGTGGATAGAAAACGCGATTTGCGCCGAAATGTTCCCGACCGGGTCAGACTGCCATCAAGGCGCCTCTTCCTTGAAGTCGGTGTTGTGCTTGGGAAACCAGACGTAACCCTTAAGCATGTAGTGCCAGTACATCAGCGGCAGGCCGGTGACTTTGATCCACCAGCCGACCCAGCGCTCCTTGGCCGGGCTGAGCAGCGGCAAAGTCGGCGTGACTTTGCCGCCGTAGATGAATTCCGCCAGGATGGTTTTGCCGAATCCCGGTCGTCAGCGGACATGACGCGTAGCCGTCATAGGCGCCAGGGATCAGCTTGCCGGCGAGCGAAGTCAGAATTTCGTTCGCCACCACCGGCGCCTGCTTGCGCACCGCCGCCGCGGTCTTCGAATTCGGCGTCGAGCAGACGTCGCCGAGCGAATAGATATTGGCGAAGCGCACGTGCTGCAGCGTCGCCTGATTGACTTCGACCCATCCGGCGGCATTGACCAGCGGGCTCGCCTTGATGTCGTCGTGCGGGCTCTGCGGCGGCGACACGTGCAGCAGATCGAAAGCCACGGTCTCCTTCTCGCCTTTGCGGTTATCGCCGACGAATTCGAAAGTCGCGGTCTTGGCCGGCCCGTCCACCGCCACGAGGTTTTGCTGGTAGTGCACGCCGATGCCGTAGCGGTTGGCGACCTTGACCAGCGCGCGGGCAAAATACGGCACGCCAAAGATCGCCGGCGCGTGGGTGAAGAAATCCAGCTTGCAGTCCTTCAGGATGCCGCGGCGGCGCAGCCGGTCGGCGATCAGGTAGATGATCTTCTGCGGCGCGCCGGGACATTTGAACGGCATCGGCGGCTGCGTGCACACCACCTTGTCGCCTGCTTTGAGCTTCTGCACGCATTCCCAGGTGTAGCTCACGGTGTGCGGCGGAATAATTGCTGCACACGCCATTGCGGCCGAGCGTATCGGCGAGACCTGCGATCTTGCCCCAGTCCAGCTTCACGCCGGTGCAGACCACCAGATAGTCATATGTATGCGCCTCGCCGTTCTGCAGGCGCACGGTGTTGGCTTCGGGCTCGAAGCGCGTGGCCGCGCTAGAGATCAAAGTGACGCCCGGCGGCATCACGCTTCGCTGCGGCCGATGGGTTTTCGCCAGCGGATAGACCCCCGCCCCCACCAGCGTCAGCGCCGGCTGGTAATAATGTTCCTGGTTCGGCTCGACGATCGCGATGTCCAGATTACCGGCGCGGCGGCGTAGAATTGCCGCCACTGTGACGCCGGCGGTGCCGCCGCCCACGATCAGAACCTTATGATGCGTATTTGCCGGCATGATTTTCTCCCCGAATGGCTTATTATGGCCGCCCCTAGGGACGGCGCTTGTTGGCACGGCCCCCAAAAAGGACCGCGCTGACCGCAAGTTCCCTTACATATTACGACAATGCAATATGTTTTTTGGGGTTGTGAAAACGGCGAAAAGCACGGCTATCGCAGCAGCTTGCCTGTTTGGGGAACCGGTTCCATCGCTTGGGCGTTCATGGCGGTAGCGTCAGTAGCGTAAAAAGGGGTGGCGATCATGGCACCGCGGCCGAATTGGAAGGGCTTTCTCAAGCTGTCATTGGTGTCCTGTTCGGTGGCGATGTATTCGGCCACCAGCACCAGCCAGCGCATCCGCTTCAACATCATCAACCGCAAGACCGGCAACCGCATTCACAACGAAGTCGTGGACGCCGAGACCGGCGATCCGGTGGATCAGGAAGACCGCGTCAAGGGCTACAAGCTCGAGGACGACCAGTACCTGCTGATCGACGACGATGAGCTCGACAATGTGGCGCTGGAAAGCACCCACACCATCGACATCGAGGAATTCGTGCCGATGGCGGAGGTCGACCGCATCTATCTCGACGAGTCGTTCTACATCGTGCCGCAGGACAAGGTCGCGCAGGAGGCCTTCGCGGTGATCCGCGACGCCATGGAAAAGGAAGAGCTTGCGGGGCTGGCGCGGGTCGTGGTGTACCGGCGCGAGCGGCTGCTTGTTGCTGCGGCCGCGCGGCAAGGGATTGCTGGCGACCGCGCTGCGCTACGCCGACGAAGTGCGCGACGAGAAGAATTATTTCGACGACATTCCCGACATCAAGGTGCCGGCCGACATGCTCAAGCTCGCGACGCATATTCTGGAGACCAAGAAGGCGCATTTCAAACCGGAGAAATTCAAGGATCGCTACGAAGACGCCCTGGTCGAAATGATCAAGGCCAAACAGGCCGGCAAGGCGCCGCCGATCATTGCCGAACCCAAGCAGGGCAACGTGATCAACCTGATGGATGCGCTACGGCGCAGCGCCAAGGCGGAACGCCGCACGCCGGCGGCAAAACCTAAAGCCAGCGCCCAGCGCAAACGCCCGACGGCGCGGCGCAAGGTGAAGAAGGCGAGCTGAATAATTATGGCGGGGCTGAAGACCTATCACGGCAAGCGCCGGTTCGACGTCACCGCCGAGCCGAAAGGCAAGGTCGCCCGCAGCCAAGGCCACGCCTTCGTCATCCAGAAGCATGCCGCGCGGCGGCTGCATTACGATCTGCGGCTCGAGCTCGACGGCGTGATGAAGAGCTGGGCGGTGACGCGCGGCCCCAGCCTGGTGCCGGACGAAAAGCGCCTCGCCGTGCAGGTCGAGGACCATCCGATCGACTACAACAAATTCGAAGGCACCATTCCGCACGGCGAATACGGCGGCGGCACCGTTATGATCTGGGACCGCGGCCGCTGGACGCCGGAGGACGATCCGCATCGGGGGCTGAAGAAGGGCCATCTGTCGTTCACGCTCGACGGCGAGAAGCTGCATGGCCTGTGGCACCTGGTGCGGATGCACCGGCGGCCCGGCGAAACCAAGGACAATTGGCTGCTGATCAAGTCACATGACGACGCGGCGCGCGGGCCCCGCGACAAGGACATTCTCGAGGAGCAGCCGCGCTCGGTGAAATCCGGCCGCACCATGGAAGAGATCGCGCAAGGGGTTCGACAAAAGCCGGCCGCCAAGCCGAAGACCGCGCGTCGCCAAGTCAAAACCAAAACCAGCAAGAAAGCAAAGAAGCAGACGGCAAAGCGCAAAGCGAAACGCAAGCGGGCGGGCGGCGACGCCCTGCCCGACTTTGTTGCGCCGGCGTTGGCGACGCTGTCCGACAAGGCGCCGGAGAGCGGCAACTGGATTCATGAAATCAAGTTCGACGGCTACCGCCTCCAGGCCCGGCTCGATGACGGCAAGGTCAAACTGCTGACCCGCAAGGGCCTCGACTGGACGAAGAAGTTTCCGAGCATCGCCGCGGCCGTCGCGAAGCTGCCAGCGCAAACCGCGCTGATCGACGGCGAGTTGGTGGTCAACGACGATCACGGCGTCTCGAGTTTTTCGCTGCTGCAACAGGACCTCAAAGCCGGCCGTGACGGCCGCATGGCCTATTACGTGTTCGATCTCCTGCATCTCGACGGCGACGATTTGCGGCCGCTGCCGCTTAAACCGCGCAAGGCGGCGCTGGCGCAATTGCTCAAAGGCGCGCCGCAAACCGGACCGCTGCATTTAAGCGAGTCGATCGACGAGCCGGGCCCGCTGCTGGTCAAGCACGCCTGCAGGCTGGGGCTGGAAGGCATCATCTCGAAACGCGCCGATGCGACCTATCATTCCGGCCGCGGCCATGACTGGCTCAAGACCAAATGCTCGGACCGGCAGGAATTCGTGGTCGCCGGCTTTGCGCCCTCGAGCGCGGACCAGCATTCGGTCGGCGCGCTGGTGCTCGGCGTCTACGACCACGGCAGGCTGCATTACGCCGGCCGCACCGGCACCGGATTTACCCATGACAGCGCGCGCCAGCTTTACCGGACGCTGAAACCGCTGACGCGCGACAAATCGGCGTTCGATCCGGTGCCGCCGGAGGAACGCGGCGCGCGCCGGCCGGTCTGGGTCGAGCCGAAGCTGGTGGCGGAAGTCGATTTCCACGGCTGGACCCATGGCGACCGCGTGCGCCAATCTTCGTTCCAGGGCCTGCGCGAGGACAAGCCGGCCAAGGAAGTCGTGCGCGAGGTCAAGACCATGGCGGCGGTCAACAGCCAGGCCAGCGCCAAACGCAAAAGCGCGCCGGTGAAACCGAGCAAAGCCGACAACAAAGTCGGCGCCATCACGCTGACCCATCCCGACCGCGTCTATTGGGAAGATGCCGGCGTCACCAAACGGGATCTCGCCGAATTCTATACGCAGGTTTGGAAATGGATGCGGCCGCACGTCATCGGCCGGCCGATTTCGCTGCTGCGCTGTCCCGAGGGCGCCGCCGGGCAATGTTTCTTTCAGAAACACGCTGCCGCCGGCATCGCCACCGAACATCTGCATCAGGTCACCGAAAAAGGCGTCAAGATCATCTCGATCGATAATCTCGACGGACTGATTTCGCTGGTGCAGGCCGGCGTGCTCGAAGTCCACACCCGCGGCAGCACCATCGACCATCTCGGCGACGCCGACCGGCTGGTGTTCGATCTCGATCCCGGTCCCGGCACCGGCTGGAAGGACGTCGTCGCCGCCGCGCGCGACGTGCGGGCGCGGCTCGCCAAGTTAAAGCTCAAGACGCTTCGTGAAGACGTCCGGCGGCAAGGGCCTGCACGTGGTGCTGCCGATCAGGCCTACGCCCTGGGACGAGGCCAAGGCGTTCTGCCGCGCGGTGGCGGCGGCGATGGCGGCCGACGATCCGGCCCATTACACGGCGACGGTCAGCAAGAGCAAACGCAACAACCGCATCTTCATCGACTATCTGCGCAACAGCCGCGAGGCCACGGCGGTCGCGCCCTACTCCACCCGCGCGCGGCCCGGCGCGCCGGTGTCGGTGCCGGTGGACTGGTCGGAGCTCGGTTCGCTCAAAAGCGCCGATCAGTACACGGTGAAGAACTTGATCCCGCGCCTGGCGCGCCTGCGCACCGACCCTTGGGCCAATATCGGGCGCACGCAGCAGAAATTGCCCAAATTCAAATAGCGAACGCCGCCCGGCCGATGGAACTCCGGAACCCGCTCGGGCGTTGAGGCCGATATCGAATCGGGGAAAGGCGCCTGCCGGCCGGGGAATTCATGACGAACACATCGAACGGCCATAACGGCGCCAACGGCCATGCGAAAACGCTGACCGGCTGGTTTTCCCATTTCGCGCAACAGACGTCAGTTTGGACCGGCCATCCGCTGGCCTTCCTGCTGGCGGTTGCCGTCATTGTCGTGTGGATCGTGACCGGGCCGCTCTTCAACTACAGCGATACCTGGCAATTGGTGATCAATACCGGCACCACCATTGTCACATTCCTGATGGTGTTCTTGATTCAGAATACCCAGAACCGCGACATGCTGGCGGTGCAGCTCAAACTGTCCGAGCTGGTGTTGGCGATGAAGGGCGCGGAAAACAAATTCGCCGCCATCGAGGACCTCAGCGACGAGGAACTGCAAGCGTTGCACGACGATTGCCGTGAACGCGCGGAAATGACCGGCGAACACCTCGAGGACCGCCAAAACGCCAAACGCATAAACGACAACGGCCCGCGTAAGGCGCAAACCGCGGCGACACGCGCGGCCAAACCGGCGCGCCGTGCGGCACGGCAAGCGGCAAAATCATGATCGTGCGGAGTTGGGAACTTTTTAAGACGCCGCGAACTTATTCGGTGCGCGGTTAATCATTGAGAGCGTCTGGCCTTAAACTTGCTTGAATTTTGGTGTCACTGGAAGTCCCGGCAATGGAGACGGCAGGCGGATGAGGTGGGCGAATTGCATCGGCGCAAGCTTGGCGATCGCCTGCGGTTTCGCGACCGGTGCGGCCTCGGCGCAGGGCCCGCGGCAATTTACCGGCGTCGCGTCGTATTATGACAAGAATTATAAAGGACGCACCGCGTCCGGTTCGCACTACGATTCAACCAAACTGACCGCCGCGCACCGCACCTTGCCGTTCGGCACGCGCCTGAGCGTGACCGATCCACGCAGCCACCGCGTCGTGACCGTCGTCGTCAATGATCGCGGCCCCTTCGTCCGTGGCCGCGTGCTCGATCTGTCGTTCGCCGCCGCCGAGGCATTGCACATGACCGGCCGCGGCGTGATGAAGGTGACGGCGGCTATCGAGTAGCCGACGCGTCAAGCCCGCGGCAGCAATCCGATCGCACTGATCGACGGCGAGCAGCGCACCCAGACTTCGGGCGCGGATGCCGTCTCGCCCAGCCGCAGATGCACGGTGTTTTCGTTGACCAGCGTCATCAGAATATTCTGGCCCGCGCCGGGCTCCGGCGCCGGCGCTGTGTAGGCGAATGAGTGCCGGCCGTAATTGCCTTCCATGCGCTTGCCGCCGGGCGTGACGATTTCCGGCCCGCGGATGGCGAAGCGGCGTCCATCGCTGTGGCACCAGTTGCCGTCGATCGCATCGGCCAAGGCGGGGCCTGCGAGAATCGTCAAGACAAGCGCCGGAATCAATGTTTTGAGCCGAATGCCGATCATGTTTGCGCCCCTGCGCGGTGTGGACAAGTTGCCGATCATTGCGGGCTATAGTAATCGAAGCCTGCCCGCCGCGTCATGCCCCCTCCAGCCCGCCCTTCGCGCCCTATCCAACAAGGAAATTCCCATGCCCGCCAAGCGCCCGGCGCCACGCCTCGCCCTGATCGACGAACAGCGCATGAACGAGGCCCAGCGCAGCCTGATGGCGGCGATCCGCTCCGGGCCGCGCGGCAAATCCATCACGCCACGCGGGCCGTTCGCGGTCTGGCTGCACGCGCCGGAATTCGGCCAGTTGGCGCAGGCGGTCGGCGGCTTTTGCCGCTACCAGACCTCGATCCCGCCGCGGCTGTCGGAATTTGCGATTTTGTGCACCGCGCGGCTGTGGCGCGCGCAATACGAATGGTTCGCGCATGCGCCGATCGCCGAAAAGGCCGGCGTCAAACCGAAGACCATTGCCGACCTGCGCGCCGGCCGCGTGCCGAAAACCGCGGCCAAGGACGAGCGCGCGGTCTATGACTTCATCCAGGAGATCTACAAGACCAAGCGCGTCAGCGATCGCACCTACAAGCGCGTGCATGCCCTGTTCGGCGACGCCGGCGTCGTCGAGCTGGTCGGCATTCTCGGCTATTACGTGATGATCTCGATGACGCTCAACGTGTTCCGCATGATGCCGCCGGCCGATGCCGAACTGGCGTTCGCCGAGCCGAAATAGCGCACGTCCCGCTCAGCTGCCGCGCCAGGTCACCGAGTAAAGATCGAAGCGGCGGTCCTTCAGGTTCTGCACGGTGCCGCCCTGGCGCGCGGCACGCAGGCTGTCGAGCTGCAAGTCGGCGATCGCCACCATTTCGACATTCGGCGTTGTGTCGGAAGCGATGCCGTCGCGCGCGAACGGAAAATCGCAGGGCGTCAGCACGCAGCTCTGCGAATATTGGATATCCATGTTTTCGACTTTCGGCAGATTGCCGACATTGCCCGCCATCACCACGAAACATTGATTTTCGACCGCGCGCGCCTGCGCGCAGTAGCGCACCCGCATATAGCTTTGCCGCTCGTCGGTGCAGAACGGCACGAACAGTATCGCGGCGCCCTGGTCGATCTGGTGGCGCACGAGCTCGGGGAATTCGCAGTCATAGCAGATCAACACGCCGATCGGGCCGCAGTCGGTGTCGATCACGTTCGCCCGGCTGCCGCCCTTGATGTTCCACCAATAGCGCTCGTTCGGGGTCGGATGGATCTTGTGCTGCTCGTGAATGCTGCCGTCGCGCAGGAACACGTAGGAGATATTGTAAACCTCGCCGTCGGCCTCGCGGGTCGGATGCGAGCCGCCGATGATGTTGACGTTGTAGCTCACCGCCAGGCGGCTCATCATGTCCTTGAACCGGGAGGTGTAGGCGGTCAGCGCCGAGATGGCTTCGGCGGCCGGGATGTGACGATTCTCGATCGACAGCAATTGCAGCGTGAACAGCTCGGGAAATACCGCGAAGTCCGCCTTGTAGTCGGCGACGACGTCGACGAAATACTCGACCTGTTGCGCGAATTCCTCGAACGATGCGATGGCGCGCAATTGATACTGGATGGCCGCGACCCGCACGGTCTGCGCCCGCCGCATGCCGCGTTTCGGCGCCGACGCGGATTCGGCCGGCACCTGCGGATTGCGCCAGATCATGTGCGTGGCATAGCCGCGCGATTCATGATCGAGCGGCAGGTAATCCTTCAAGACGCCGATCGGCTCAAAGCCGTTGCGCAACTGAAAGCCGATCACCGGGTCGCGCTGCTTACCTTCGATGACCAGCTTGAGGTAGTTCTCGGCCGAGCCGACGGCGTTCCAGCGCCGCGCCAGGTTCGGCATGCGGCCGGCGAATACGACGCCCTTCAGACGCAAATGCTGGCACAATTTCTTGCGTTCGTTGTAGAGGCGCTGGCCGATGCGGCGGCCGCGAAACTCGGGATCGATGCAGACATCCATGCCGTAGACCCAATCGCCGGCCGGATCGTGCCGCGAGGCATAGCCGCGCCCGGTGATGGTCGCCCAATCATGGGGCTGCAGCGCCAGCGACTCCGGAATCAAGAAGGTGGCGCAATAGCCGATGATGCGGTCTTCATACGTGGCGACGAACTGGCCTTCGGGAAATTGATGCAGTTGGCCGAGCAATTGCGCTTCGGAATAAACGCCATGCGCGCCGAGCGAGGGATAGGCCTTGGCCATCACGCTGCGAATGCCGACGATGTCGGTAGGTACGGCGTTACGGATGACGAGCTTGGGTGTCGGCTTGGCTTTGTTCGTCATGGGGCGGTTATGCCTATGTTTGCCGTCAATAAGCAAATCGGTGCGGCCACGAATCGTAATCCCGGCGCCAAGGCGACGCCGGGATTAGAAATCAGCGAAACAATGCCGGCAACGTCACCGCATCAGCAGGTGCGGTGGGTCCGGATGATGACGCGGCCGCTCCGCGTAACGATGCGCTCGCGGACCACGCGGCATTCGGCGTGATGACGACGCCAGTCATTGCGATGACGATAGCTATCGCGCTCATGAACGGCGACGCCGCCTTGACCGGCGCGGATCACGACTTCCGCCGAAGCCGGCAGTGCACCCAAGAGAGTCGCGCCGATAACGGCGCCCAAAATAGCCAAACGCATGTTGCCTCCTTTTGTCCGCCCCGAAGCCTGTAGCAACTCGGCGGCTGCGCCATGGTTCCCGCAAATTTTACCGACCCGGTCACCGTGATGGCATCTAAATACCTGTGGCGAGGCCGCTGGGCGAGAACTGGGCATTTCGCTACTATTTTGTGCAATGTCGCGCCGCAATTGCCATTAGGCCGACAATGCGTCGATTGCTGCAGTCCTTCCGGATGGCACGTCGTTTGCTCTCCTCCCCCTGTGAATTGCCAGCAAAAAACTCGGAGGCTTTCATGCGACGTCGTGACTTTACCAAATTGGCTTTGGCCGGCACCGCCGGCACGCTTGCAGCGCCGGCGATTGCCAAGGCGCAAACCACGTTCAACTGGAAGATGACCAGCTTCTACGGCCCGAACGCATTTTTCTATTCGACCGGTCCGGGCAGCGCCAAGGATCTCTGCAAGCGTATCGACGACATGTCTGGCGGACGGCTGAAGATCCAGTTTTACGGCGCCGGCGAGCTGATCCCTGCCGCCGCCGGATTCGACGCGGTGTCGTCCGGCACGGTCGAGATGAACTACGCCAATTCCTATTTCTGGACCGGCAAGAGCTTCGCCGCGCAATACTTCTGCGCCGTGCCGTTCGGCATGAATTTCGTCGGCCTCAATGGCTGGATGTACGACGGCGGCGGTCTCGAGCTGTGGCGCGAGGTTTACGCCAAGTTCAATCTGGTGCCGTTCCTGTGCGGCAATACCGGCGTGCAGATGACCGGCTGGTTCCGCAAGCCGATCGAGAAAGTCGAAGACCTGAAGGGTCTGAAGATGCGCATCCCCGGCCTTGCCGGCAAAGTCTATTCCGAACTCGGCGTCAGCGCCCAGTTGCTGGCGCCTGGCGACATCTTTCCCGCGCTCGAACGCGGCGTGATCGACGCCGCCGAATTCGTCGGCCCCTATCTCGACCGCCAGCTCGGCCTGCACAAGGTCGCGAAATATTACTACACCACCGGCTGGCACGAGACCGCGACCGCGAGCGAACTCACCATCAACAAGGCGGCGTGGGACAAGCTGCCGCCCGATCTCAAGGCCATTGTCGAAAACGCCTGCGGCGCCTGCAACGACCGCGGCGAAGCCTGGTGCCAGAAGGTCAATGCCGAAGCGATGGACGATCTGGTGAAGAACCAGGGCGTGCACGCCCAGCCGCTGCCCGATGCCGTGGTCGATGCGCTGCGGGCGGCGAATGCCAAGATCCTCGCCGAAGCGGTCGCCAAGGATCCGGCGACCAAGAAGGTGCACGACTTCTACATGGCCTACATGGCGACCTATAAGCAGTGGGCGAGCTACAGCGAGGCGGTCTACTACGACAAGATCCTGGGCAAAGCTTAAAGTGGCATGGCGTGACGTGACCTCAGCCGGAAAACTGGCCGACGGGATCGATGTGTTCATCGACCTCGTCGGCCGCACCATCTCGTGGCTGGCGCTGGCGGTCGCTATCGTGATGGGCACCAATGTGTTCCTGCGTTACGGCTTCTCGATCAGCTATATCTGGGCGCAGGAGCTGGAGTGGCATCTGTTGGTGCCGCTGACGCTTGTCGGCATGTCCTACGCGCTACGCCATGGCGAACATGTGCGCGTCGACGTGCTGTTCGCCACCTTCAGGCCACGCACCAAACTGGCGGTCGACGTCATTTCGGCGGCGATCGCGCATGATCTTCTCCGCGCTCGTGGTCTTTCTGTCGATCGCCTTTGTCGATGCAGTCCTGGGACATGGGCGAAGGCTCCTCAAATCCGGGCGGCATCGGCGGCCTCTATGTGATGAAGGCGATGATCCCGCTCGGCTTTGCGCTGCTGTTCCTGCAGTCGCTGGCGCAAGCCATTCAGTCGGCGGCAGCCTGGCGGAGCAAGCAATAATGACGTTTGAGGTCCTCGCCAGCCTGATGCTGGTGGCGTTCTTCGTGCTGCTGCTGATCGGCATTCCGGTCGGCCTGACGCTGGCCGCCACCGGATTTATCTTCGGCTATCTCGGATTCGGCATTCAGCTGTTCAACCTGCTGCCGCACCGCGTGTTCGGCGTCGTGACCAACTACACGCTGCTGGCTATCCCGCTGTTCGTGTTCATGGGCGTCATGCTGGAGAAATCCAAGCTCGCCGAAGAGCTGATGGACGTGATCGGCCTCGCCGCCGGATCGCTCAAGGGCGGGCTCGGCATCGGCATCATCCTGGTCGGCGTGCTGATGGGCGCCACCACCGGCATTGTCGGCGCCACCGTGGTGACGCTCGGCCTGTTGACGCTGCCGGGCATGTTGCGGCGCGGCTACGAACGCGGACTGGCCTGCGGCATCATCTGCGCCTCCGGCACGCTAGGGCAGATCATCCCGCCCAGCCTGATTCTTGATTCTGCTCGCCGACATCACCAACCAATCGGTCGGCACGCTGTTTGCCGCCGCCATGGTCCCGGGGCTGATGCTTTCGGTGCTTTACATCATCTACATCCTGGTGCTCGGCGTTATCCGGCCCGACATGGTGCCGGCAATTCCGAAAGCAGAGCGTGCCGCGATTTCCGGCGCGCAGCTTGCCGGAAAATTGCTGCGCGTGGTGGCGCCGCCGATCGGCCTGGTGATCCTGGTGCTTGGCTCGATCATAGCCGGCATCGCCGCGCCGTCGGAGGCAGCCGCCATGGGCGCGCTCGGCTCGATATTGGTTGCCGCCATCGGCCGGCGTCTGTCGGTGCAGGTGCTGCGCGAGACGGTGCAGGCCACCACCCGCATCACCGCAATGGTGATGTTCATTCTGATCTGCGCGCAGGTGTTCTCGCTGGCGTTCCGCGGGCTGCAAGGCGAAAAGCTGGTTCAGGACGCCTTCACGCTGATCCCGGGCGGCATCAATGCCAGCATCTGGTTCCTGATGGCGCTGATCTTCGTGCTCGGCTTCTTCATCGAATGGATCGAGATCTCCTACATCGCGGTGCCGCTGTTCCTGCCGATCTTCATCAACGCCAATACCGACCTGGTGTGGCTGGCAACGCTGATCTGCGTGAACCTGCAGACGTCGTTCCTGACGCCGCCGTTCGGCTGGTCGCTGTTCTTTCTGCGCGGCGTGGCGCCGCCGGAGATCACCACCAACGACATTTATCGCGGTCATCGTGCCGTTCGTCGCTCTGCAGGTGATGGCGCTGGTGCTGGTGTTCGTATTTCCGGGCCTTGCAACCTGGCTGCCGAAGGCAATCGGCTGGTAGCGGACCGCCTTCGGCGCCGACGGCTGTCAGTTCATCTTCATGCCGGGCATGGCGTGATCGTCGCCGCCGCCAGAAGCCGGTTTTTGCGCGCCGATGCTCTCGACCGTGAAGTCGACGGCGACCTTGCCGGCCTTCTCGAATTCGAGCGTGGCCGCGACGTGCTGGCCTTGAACCAGGCCCTTTTTCAGGCCCATGAACATCACATGATAGCCGCCCGGCTTGAACACGATCGTTTGGCCCGGCTTGATCTCGAGGCCCTTGGCGACCTCGCGCATCTTCATCACGCCGTTGTCCATGCTCATTTCGTGGATCTCGAACCTGGTCGAAATATCCGACGCGCCGCCGATCAGACGGTCGGGAGCGCTGCCGGTATTGGTGATGGTCAGATAGCCGCCGCCCACGGGTGCGCCCTTCGGCGTGGCGCGCGCCCAGGGGTGAGCGATTTTCAAAGCGCCCACGGTGTAGTCGTGGGCGGACGCCGGCGATAGAAGAATTGCGGTCGACGCCGCGGCGGCAAGCAAAGCGATGCGAAACATATTGAGGCTCCTGACGACGCAAGCGCGCGCCATGTAAGGGCGGCTTGCACATGGTTTATATGAGGGGCTTGGGAAGGCAGACGTCAGGCGGCGGGCGGTCCGCGCGGAATCTGCGGGCCTTTGGCGGCCGGTCTGGCAATCGCCACCATCGCCGGCGCCGGCACGTCGACGCGGGCATAGGCCAACGCCTGTCCCGTAACCAGCGGCGGCGCGCCGGTCAGCGCCTGCACGCAACACTGCATGCCGCAGCCGGCCGCGCACGGGCAGCTGCTCTCATGGCTGCCGGGCGCATGGGAACCTTCAGCGGCGGCGGCGCAGATGCTTGACGCGTCGGGAACGCCGGCCGCGACCGACAAAGGCAGCAGCAAAGCCTGCAGCACGACCACATAGGCCGCGAGCAGCGCAATCATTCGCCGGGGACGGACAGCTTTTTGCATTAATCCCGAGAATAGGCGGTTCGCGCGCAGGCGTCTACGTAGCCGCTCACGCCGAGGCGGGATAGCGGCGGATCAACCGGTTCTGGCGGAACAGACTGCTCACAAAATCGCCGGCCGGCGTCGGGCGAAAACCACGCGCGCGGTTGCGATCGCCGATCATGAACAGCAACCGCTGCTGTTCGGCCAGGCGCCGATAGACTTCGCCGACCGACAGGCGCGGATCCCAGCAATCGATCGCTTCGCCGCCGATGCCGTTTATTTCCACAATCGAGAAATTCTCGGCCCGCATCAGTGCTTCGACGGTCTCGAACCGGATGTCGAAACGGCCGTAGTGAAATTCTTTCATGCCGCAGGCGATGGCGTCGAACCGCGCATCCAGCGCCTTGGTGATATGCCGGCGGCCGTCGCGGTACAGCGCGCCGGCGCGCTGGTTGCCGATCAGCGCGATGCGCACCACCTCGCCGCGCGCCGGAACGCGCTCGAGGTCGAACGGATCGACGCCGCGGTGGGTCGGATCGACGCCCAGATGCAGCGCGGATTTCCATTGCGCGCGCGGATCGGTGGCAATGAGTTCGCGCACCGTCATGCGGCCGTTGCCGATCACCTGCGGGAAATAGCGCAAGGTGAGCGAAAGCACGCGTCCGCTGCTCTCGCCCGGCAGCCGTGCATAGAGCACCGCGGCTTCCGCGGCATGCGGCACGTAGCGTTGCAGCATGATGGTGTTGGATTCGGGGAAATGCGCGATGTAGTTATCGAGTTCGGCGCGGCTGTCGATGCGCCGCACGCCATGGCCATGCCAGCCGATATCGGGCTTGGCGATCAAGGGATAATCGAGGTTGGCGTCGGCCAGCGCACGAATCGCAGAGTCGATGTCGGCCGGCAGGCTCCAGACGCCGGCATTGCGCTTGACCAGCACAAAATCGGCGATCCATTGGCGCTCGGCGGCAGCGACGTCGCAGAAATATGAACTCTTGGCTTCGCCCCACATGCCGCCGGTGAAAATCGTCGGGTTCGCCGCGGTCGGCAGCGTCAACGAGCGGTGGCGCACGCCGAGCCGGATCCAGTTGATCACCAGCGGCAGATAGAACAGCGCCGGCGGAATGCGCTCGGCCATCGCGACCTTGCGGTCGGCGCGCGACAGAGGCGGCATGCCGAAGCAGGATTCCGGCAGCGCCGTGTCGGCGGCCGCTTGCGGCGCCGCCGTGTCGCGGAATGCGAACACGCGCTTGCGCGCAAAGCTGGTCGCGGTGATGGCGAGAAACAGTATCGGCCAGGCCCACAGCCCGATGCTGTCGTCGAGCGCGTCACCGAACACGATGACGAGGTAGAGCATCAGCGGCAGATAGAGCGCGGAAATGATCAGGCTCGCGGCGGTGAAACGCGCCAAAGGCACGCGCGCCCAGCCGCAGGCGACGAAGGCCACGAACACCACGCCCGGCACCACGCGGCACAGCGCTACCAGCCCGAATACATTGCGCTGGAGTTTGTCGCCGATCCGGCGCACCCGATCGTCCACCGCATAGCGCGACAGCCACGGCACGTGGCGCGCCGCGGCGCCGATGCCATAGAGCGCGAAGTCGCTGGCGACGATGCCGCCATAGATGCTCAAGCCGACCAGAGTAGCCGGCATCAGTTTGTTCACGATGATGTAGCCGCCGAGGATGATCGCGAGATCCTCGTGCGCGAAAGGCAACATCAACAGTGAAGTGATTTTAGCGAACCCGGACATATCGAGCGCGGCGATATGGCCAAGCACCGTTATCGATTGAAACAAGCGTTTCCCCAATCCCCACACTGTCTTTTCGTGTTGGCGAAAAGACTAACAACCTTTCACCCGGCGCGGCTTGCCACCGAACCGTTTATGATCAGGGGTTTTGACACCCCAATGAAAAGCAGAGCCCCCGCTCTTTACGCTTTTAGCTCCGAAATTGATTTTGGCTTAACGGGATGCGAGGGACAAGGAACTTCGTATGATGCCCGGCAATATCATTAAGCCGCTTGACGCTTGTGCATTGCAGCGTGGTGTAACGGCAACAGACGCCTTTTTGCAACCTCCGGCGCGAAATCCTTTGATCTGCTAGGGCGTGGCTGGCTATGGGGCTCCAACTTGCTGTGGTCCGAGGCGACGCCCTGCACTTCTTCTTGCCAATTCACTGAAACGGCTCGTAATTAGGCACCCAATGAGACCGTATCGGTCGAAGCAACGTACGCGTCGTGCTAGGTTTGAGCGTCATGGTCAGCGATAAGCAGTCTTCGTCTCACGGCGAGCCGCGGGTGGTGAATTTTCGCCGCGGCCCGGGCGGCGCCCGCCCGCCTGCGGCGGGACCGACACCGGTCGAGGACCTCGCCAAATATGAGCGTGATGAGAGCGCCGACGACTATCGTCACCGCATGATGATGAATGTGGCGGCGTTTGGCTTCGTTGTCGCATTGATCGCCGCCGGGCTTTGGCTCGCCGATTCCATGGCCGAGATGCGCAAGAATCAGGACTGCGTTTCGTCCGGGCGAAGGAACTGCTTTCCAATCGAGGTGAAAAAGTAGCCGTTCCGGCCCTGTCGAAGGGTGATTTGGCTCTTTTGGCCGTAAATGGCCCGCGCCATTGAACTTGACCGTCCGCTTCGCTATACGGGGCAGCTTACCGCTTGCCGGTTCGAGATCGTGCCAGGGGCCGTTGGGCGGCTTTCCGCGTTTCGGCGGTCAAATTGCCAAAACGGCTAATAAATCAGAGAGTTACTTATGTCTTCGACCTACGACACCATCGCCAATATTATCGCCGAGACCTGCGATATCCCGCGCGACACGATCAAGCCCGAAAGCCACGCCATTAACGATCTCGGCATCGACAGCCTGGATTTCCTCGATATCGCGTTTGCCATCGACAAGGCGTTCGGCATCAAGCTGCCGCTCGAGCAGTGGACGCAGGAGGTCAACGACGGCAAGGCCACCACCGATCAGTATTTTGTCCTCAAGAACCTCAGCGCCCGCATCGACGAGCTCGTCGCTGCCAAGGGAGCCTAAAGCTCACCAACACATGCGTCTCGAGTACTTCCAGCTGATCGACCGGATCGTCGACCTCAATCTCGTCGACCGCACGATCAAAAGCGAAGCCGTGGTTCCGGTTGAGAGCACGATCTTCGAAGGACATTTCCCCGGTCATCCGCTGATGCCGGGCGTCCTGCTGATTGAAGCCATGGCGCAGACGTCAGGTTGGTTGCTGCTGGCGTTGAAGCACTTTAAGCGCATGCCGTTGCTGGCGGCAGTGAAGGAGGCGAAATTGCGCACCTTCGTAACCCCGGGCCAGCGGCTGTCGATAAATGCGCATCTGGACCATGACGGTTCGGGCTATGCGGTGACCAAGGCCAAGATCAAATGCGACGGCAAATTGATTTGCGACGCCACGCTGACGCTGCGGGTGCTCGAATTCCCGAATGCCGAGGTAGCGGAAAAAATGCGCGAACTGGCCGACCGGATCGGAATGAATATCGAGGCCCCCGCTGATGGCTGAGGCCGGTCGCGAAGCCTGGATCACCGGCGTCGGCATCGTCTCGTGCCTGGGCGAAGGCGGCGAAGCGCATTGGCAAAAGCTGATGGCGGGGCAGCCGACCGCCGACACCACGACATTTGCGCCCTACATCGTGCACCCGCTGGCGCCGATCAATTTCGACCTGCAGATTCCGAAAAAAGGCGACCTGCGCCAAATGGAGAATTGGCAGCGCATCGGCACCTACGCCGCCGGTCTCGCGCTCGATTCGGCCGGCGTCAAAGGCCAGGCCGACATTCTCTCCCATGTCGACATGATCGTCGCCGCCGGCGGCGGTGAGCGCGATCTCGCCGTCGACGCCACCATCCTTTCCGGCATGCCGCACGCGCCGAACCAGGCGGCGTTTCTCAACGAACGTCTGATGAGCGACCTGCGGCCGACATTGTTCCTGGCGCAGTTGTCCAATTTGCTGGCCGGCAACATCTCGATCGTGCACGGCGTGACCGGTTCGTCGCGCACCTTCATGGGCGAGGAATCCAGCGGCGTCGACGCCGTGCGCATCGCGCTGGCGCGCATCACCTCCGGGCAAAGCGACATCGCGCTGGTCGGCGGTGCGCATAACGGCGAACGGCCCGATCTGCTGATGCTGTATGAGTTCGCGAGATTCAACTTGAAGGACCGGCTCATTCCGGTCTGGGAGCGCGGCGAGAACGGCGGGTTTGCCCTCGGCTCGCTCGGCGCGTTTCTGGTGATCGAGGCGCGCGAACATGCCGAAAAGCGCGGCGCCAAACCGCTGGCGCGCCTGGTGGCGGTGGTCTCCGACCGCACCAAACGGGCGCCCGGTGCGGTCACGCAGCGCGCTCGGCGCGGCTGTGGGACAAGATCAAATCCAAGGTCAAGCCTGGGCACACGGCCGTGCTGTCCGGCGCCACCGGCGCCGCCGTCATCACCGCCGAGGAGCGCAGCTTCCTGGAGCAGCACGGCGACCTTGCCGTGCGCGCCACCGGCACCTATCTCGGGCATGGGCTGGAGCCGCAATTCCCGATGAATGTGGCCTTGGCCACGGTGGCGCTGGGGCAAGCTAGTTTGTACCCGCCCTGCGACAAGACCGGACTGGAACGCCCGATGAGCGGGCAATTGGACCAGGTGGTGGTGACCAGCGTCGGGCATTGGCGGGGCGAAGGCCTCGCATTGCTTGAACGCGTCGGCTGAGGGAGAACGCGGAATGCCTTCGACCAAAGACAAACTGGGCCGGCCGATCGTGGTGGTGACCGGTCTCGGCGTCGTCACCTCGCTCGGCGCCGGCAAGGCCGACAACTGGGCCAAGCTGACCGCCGGTCAATCCGGCATCCGCGCCATTACCCGTTTCGCCACCGACGGCCTCAAGACCCGCATCGCCGGCACCATCGATTTTCTGCCGCCGCGCGACTGCACCGCGGCGCTGTCCGAGAGCTTCGCCGACCTGGCGGTCGACGAGGCCATCACCGAATCCGGCATCGGCTCGCGCGGCGATTTTCCAGGCCCGCTGTTCGTCGCCGTGCCGCCTATCGAAATGGATTGGTCGCAGCGGCTCGAGGTCGGCGCCAAGTCGGGCGCCAACGATAACGTCACCTATAACGACCTGCTGCGGGTGAGCCGGGACTTCCCGGCCTATCATCAGCGCTATTTGTTCGGCTCGGTGGCGGATTATCTGGCCGATAAATTCGGCACCAAAGGCTCGCCGATCTCGCTGTCGACCGCCTGCGCCTCGGGCGCGAGCGCGATCCAGCTCGGCGTCGAGGCGATCCGGCGCGGCGAAACCGACGCCGCGCTTTGCATCGGCACCGATGGCTCGATCAATCCGGAAGCGCTGGTCCGGTTTTCGCTGCTCTCGGCACTGTCGACCAGCAACGACAACCCGAACGCCGCGTCGCGGCCGTTCTCCAAGAACCGCGACGGCTTTGTCATGGCCGAAGGCGCCGGCGCGCTGGTGCTGGAAAGCTACGATTCCGCCATGGCGCGCGGCGCAAAAATTCTCGGCGTCATGGAAGGCTGCGGCGAGATGACCGACGCGTTCCACCGCACCCGTTCCAGCCCCGACGGCAAGCCGATCATCGGTTGCATCGCCAATGCGATCAAGGATGCCGGTCTGACGCCGGCCGATATCGACTACGTCAACGCGCACGGCACCAGCACGCCGGAAAACGACAAGATGGAATATCTCGGCGTCTCCACCGTGATCGGCGAACGCATGAAGAGCGTGCCGATCTCGTCCAACAAGTCCATGATCGGCCACACGCTGTCGGCGGCCGGCGCGATCGAGGCGGTGTTCTCAATTCTCACTTTGCAGCACCAGCGCATTCCGCCCACCATCAATTACACGCCGGATCCGGCGATCCCGCTCGATGTCGTGCCGAACCAGGCGCGCGACGCCCGTGTGACCCACGCCATTTCGAATTCGTTCGGTTTCGGCGGGCAGAACGTCTCGCTGGTAATGGGGCTTGAGCCGGCGTAGCGCATGATCCCGAAAAGCGGACACCGCTTTCGGGCAAGATCATGCGCAATTAAACGAAGAGACCAATATTTCCACCATGCGCGCACTCCAACTCATCGGCGATCGTAAACTCGAACTTGTCGAGGTGCCGGATCCGGCGCCGCCCGGCGACGGCGAAGTGCAGATCCGCATCAAGGCGGTCGCGCTCAATCACCTCGACGTCTGGGGCTTTCGCGGCATGGCCTTCGCCAAGCGCAAGCTGCCGCTGGTGGTCGGCGCCGAGGCGTCCGGTGAGATCGCGTCGGTCGGCTCAGGCGTCGGCAACTTCAAGCCCGGCGACAAAGTCGTGATGTATGGCGCCATGACCTGCGGGCACTGCGCCGCCTGCCGCGAGGGCCGCGACAATCTGTGCGAAAACGTCGCCGGCATCATGGGTTTCCATATCGACGGCTTCGCGCGCGACCTGATCAATCTGCCGGCGCGGCTGGTGCTGCCGGTGCCGGCCGGCGTGTCGTTGCGCGACGCGGCCTGCGCGCCGATCGCCTTCGGCACCACCGAGCACATGCTGTTCGACAATGCCAAGCTCAAGCCAGGCGAAACCATTCTGGTGCATGCCGGCGGCTCCGGCATCGGTTCGGTCGCCATCAAGATGGCGAAAGCCATCGGCTGCACCGTCATTACCACCGTCGGCGACGACGCCAAGGCGGAAAAGGCCAAGGCCTTGGGCGCCGACCATGTCATCAACTACAAGACCGAGCGTTTCGAGGGCGTCACGCGCAAGCTGACCGCCAAGAAAGGCGTCGACGTGGTGTTCGAACATGTCGGCGGCGAAGGCTTCAACGCGTCGCTGTTCGTGCTCAAGCGCGGCGGCCGGCTGGTGACCTGCGGCTCGACCGCCGGACCGTCCGTTACCATCAACCTGATGCAGTTGTTCCAGCAGCAGTACAAGATTTTCGGCTCGTTCGGCGCTTCGATCCGCAACATCCGCGACAGCCTGTCCAAGATCGCGACCGGGATGTCGCCGATCATCGATAGCGAGTTCGCGCTGGCGGATTTCGAAACTGGCCTGGCGCGGCTGGAAAGCCGGCAGGTGTTCGGCAAAGTCATCGTCAACTTCTAGCGAATGATCCCGAAAAGTGGGCACCGGTTTTCGGACCAGATCATGAGCAAAAGAATATGAGTTCGATGCTCCACCGTCTGCGCCGACGCGCCAAGCGCGCCGGCGATACGCTGCTGGGTACCCTGGCGGTGGCCGCGATCAAACTGTTGCGGCTCGGCAGTCCGGATCGCACGGCCGACATCGCCGCTTGGCTGATGCGCGGCATCGGTCCGTTGTTTCCGGAAAACAAAATCGCGCGCGCCAATCTGACGGCCGCCTTCCCGGAAAAATCAGCCGCCGAAATCGAAACCATTATTCGGGGCGTCTGGGACAATCTCGGCCGTATGGGCGCGGAATTCACCCAGCTCGACCGGCTGTGGAACGAGGATGCCTACCTGCATCCGGAGAACAGCCGCGTCACGCTCGACCCGGACTCGATCGAGCGTTTCGTTAGACTGCAAGACGACGGCAAGCCGGCGCTGATCTTTGCCGCTCATCTCGCCAATTGGGAGCTGCCGGCGGTTTCCGCCGCGACCTACAAGCTCGACAGCGCCGTGCTCTATCGCCGGCCCAACAACGCCGTCATCAACGAATGGCTGCGCGAGACCCGCAACACCAGCATGGGCGAGATCATTCCGACCGATCTCGGCGCACCGATGAAGATCGCCGAGGCGCTGGAGCGCGGCGCCCATGTCGGCATGCTGGTCGATCAGTATTACGTCCGCGGCGTCGAGGTTATGTTCTTCGGCCGCCCGACCATGGCGAACCCGCTGATCGCGCGGCTGGCCCAGCATTTCAATTGCCCGATCCACGGCACCCGCATCATCCGCCTGCCCGGCCATCGCTTCCGCGCCGAACTGACCGAGGAAATAGCGCCGGCTCGCGATGCCGCCGGCAAGATCGACATCGCCGGCACCATGCAGATCATCACCAATGTGATCGAAGGCTGGATCCGCGAATATCCCGAGCAATGGCTGTGGCTGCACCGCCGCTGGCGGCCGGAAGACCGCAAGAAGGCTAGCTAAGCGTCAGGTTTTGGTCGGGAGCCCCGCCGCCTTCCAGGCGATGATGCCGCCGGCCAAGTGCGCGCTGTAGGGGATAGCCGGCATCCTGCGCCGCAACCGAAGCGGTGATCGAACGGCGGCCCGAGCGGCAGGCGAACACCACCTGCTTGCCCTGCGGGTCGGGAATGGCCGTCGGATCGAAGGCCGACAGCGGCACGATCACCGCGTCGGGGTAGCTTTCCACCGCCGTCTCATTGGGCTCACGCACGTCGACCAGCAGCATGCGGCCTTCGGTGAGCCCGCGCGCGACCTCTTCCGGCGTCAGGTTCGTCACCTCGTCGGCGCGCGGCATTTCGTCGGCCATAACGCAACTCCATTCCTACGGACAGGCTTTTTTAGCGGGAAACGGAGCGCGCTGCACCAAACTTTTAAACCGTGACCTGCGTCCCGACTTCCACCACCCGCCCGGTCGGAATCTGGAAATAGTCGGTGGCGTCGTTGGCCCAGCGGGTCAGCCCGATGAACAGCCGGTCCTGCCAGCGCGGCATGCCGGAATGGGCGGCCGGCTTGAGCAAGCGGCGCGACAGGAAGAACGACGTCGACATGATGTCGAACTGCCAGCCGAGCTTGCGCGCGATCGCCAAGGCCTTCGGCACGTTCGGGCGTTTCCATGAAGCCGAACCGCAGCACCACGCGCGAGAACGTCTGCCCCACCGGCTCGATGCGCACGCGCTCGGCCGGATCGACCCGCGGCGTATCGGCGGTCTCGATGGTGAGGATGACGTTCTTCTCGTGCAGCACCTTGTAGTGCTTGAGGCTGTGCATCAGCGCGGTCGGCGCGAAGTCCGGATCGCTGGTGAGGAATACCGCCGTGCCCGGCACGCGGATCGGCGGCTTCTTTTCCAGGTTGGCGACCAGGAAATCGAGCGGCGTTTCCGACTTGCGGGTCTTCAGGATCAGCAGGCGGCTGCCGCGCCGCCACGTATACATCATCGTCATCACCACGGCGCCGAGCGCCAGCGGCATCCAGCCGCCTTCGACGATCTTGAGCATGTTGGCGGCGAGGAACGTCAGATCGATGAACAGGAACGGCAGCATCAGCGCCAGTGCCGCGGCCAAGCGGCCAGCGCCAGACTCGTCGAGATGACGATGATCGCCATCAGGGCGGTGACCACCATGGTGCCGGTGACGGCGATGCCATAGGCCGAGGCGAGCGCGCTCGACGAGCGGAACAGCGCCACCAGCAGCAGCACGCCGACCAGCAAGCAGCGTATTGACCCGCGGCATGTAGATCTGCCCGAACAGCGATTCCGAGGTGTGGCGGATTTCCAGGCGCGGCAGCAGGCCGAGCTGGATCGCCTGCCGCGTCAGCGAATAGGCGCCGGTGATGACCGCCTGGCTCGCGATCACGGTGGCGGCGGTGGCCAGCAGCACCATCGGCAGCAGCGCCCAGTCGCGGAAACAGCAGGAAGAATGGATTCTCGATCGCCTTCGGATCGGCCAGCACCAGCGCGCCCTGCCCGAGATAATTGATCAGCAGCGCCGGCAGCACCACCACAAGCCAGGCGAAGCGGATCGGGCCGCGGCCGAAATGGCCGAGGTCGGCATAGAGCGCTTCCGAGCCGGTCACCACCAGGAAGACCGCGCCGAGCGTGAAAAACCCGATGAGGCCGTGGTGCAAGCAGGAAAGTGCACGCCGTAATAGCGGATTGAACGCCAGCAGCACGGTCGAGATTTTGCGCGATATGCCACAGCCCGGCGGCGGCGATGGCGGCAAACCACACCAGCGTGAGCGGGCCGAAGAAGGCGGCGATCTTGGCGGTGCCGCGCGACTGCACCGCAGAACAGGCGATCAGGATCACCACCGTGATCGGCACCACGTATGCATCGAATGCCGGCGTCACGACTTTCAGGCCTTCGACCGCCGACAGCACCGACAGCGCCGGCGTGATGATGGCGTCGCCGTAGAACAACGCGCCGCTGATGATGCCGAGCAGGATCACGATCGCATTGCCGCGCGCCGAGCGCACGCGACGCCAGCGCCATCAGCGCCAGCGTGCCGCCCTCGCCGTTGTTGTCGGCGCGCAGCAGGATGAGAACGTATTTGGCGGTAACGACCAACAGACAGCGCCCAGATGATCAGCGACAGGATGCCGAGCACCACCGGTTCGCTCGCCGGATTGCCGGGCCCGACCGCCGCCAGCACCGCCTCGCGCAACGCGTAGAGCGGGCTGGTGCCGATATCGCCGTAGACGACGCCGATGCTGCCGACCGTGAGCGCCCAGAAGCCGGTGGTCGCTGGCGCATCGCTGCCGTCTGGGGCCGCGATCGAGCCGCCGTTGCTGGCGACTTTACTGGAGGACATGAACGGCCTGGATTTGTTGCAATGCAAAAACGATGGGAGGCGGCTTATAACGCGGTCCGTAGCTGGCAGCACTTGATTTTACGCAAAACGCCGCGCCGAGCCATGCGAAATCCGCAAGCCGTTACTTTTGCTAGTTATATCAATGCGTTATCGCCACGAGCCAACGGCTACACCGTTACCTGGGTTCCCACTTCCACCACCCGGCCGGTCGGAATCTGGAAGAAGTCGGTGGCGTCTGAGGCCGAGCGCGCCAGCCAGATGAATAGATGGTCCTGCCAGGTCGGCATGCCGGACTGCGGCGACGGCCGCAGCGTGCGCCGCGACAGGAAGAACGACGTCGACATGATGTCGAATTGCCAGCCGTGCTTGCGCGCGATCGCCAGCGCCTTCGGCACGTTGGGCTGCTCCATGTAACCGAACTTCAGCGACACGCGCGAGAAGTGCTCCGACAGCGGCGTGATCTGAACGCGGTCCTCCTCCGGCACGCGCGGCGTGTCGGCGGTGACGATGGTGAGGATCACGTTGTTCTCGTGCAGCACTTTATTGTGCTTGAGATTGTGCAGCATCGCGGTCGGCGCGAAATCCGGGTCGCTGGTGAGAAAAACGGCGGTGCCCGGGACGATATGCGGCGGCTTCTTTTCGAGATTGCGGAACAGAGTATCGAGCGGCACTTCGGTGCGCCGCGTCTTGCTGGCAAGGATTCCGGTGCCGCGCCGCCAGGTCAGGATCATCAGCACCAAGGTGGCGCCGAACAGCAGCGGCGCCCAGGCGCCCTCGAACAATTTCATGAAATTGGCGGAGAAGAAGGTCAAATCGACAATCACGAATGGCACGCATCAGCGCCAGCGCCTGCCAGAATTTCCACTTCCAGAGCTTCCAGATCACGAAAAAGAACAGAAGTCCGTCCACCACCATCGTGGTCGCGACCGCGATGCCGTAGGCGGACGCCAGCGCGCTCGAGGTGCGGAACAGTCCGACCAGCAGCAAGACGCCGACCAGCAGCGCGATGGTCACGCGCGGAATATAGATTTGGCCGACATGCGAGGCCGACGTGTGCAGGATCGTGAGCCGCGGCAGCAGGCCGAGCTGGATCGCCTGGTGAACCAGCGAATAGGCGCCGGTGATGACGGCCTGGCTCGCAATCACGGTCGCCGCGGTCGCCAGCACGATCATCGGCAGCAGGAAGGTTTCCGGCACCAGACGGTAGAACGGATTCTCGATCGCACCCGGATCGGCCAGGACTTTGGCGCCCTGCCCGAAATAATTGATCAGCAACGCCGGCAGCACCAGACAAAGCCAGGCGGTCTGGATCGGCTTGCGGCCGAAATGGCCCAGATCGGCGTAGAGCGCCTCGCCGCCGGTCACCACCAGGAACACCGCGCCGAGCGTGATCAGGCCGATCTGGCCGTGTTCGGCGACGAAGGCGATGCCATAGAGCGGATTGATCGCCAGCAAGACGTGCGGATCGTCGAGAATGTGCATCGCGCCGGCGATGGCGATCGTCACGAACCAGACCACCATTATTGGTCCGAACAATGCCGCCACCTTGGCGGTGCCGCGGCTCTGCGCGGCAAACAGTGCGATCAGGATGATCACCGTCAGCGGCGCCACGTATTCGCCGAACGCGGGGCTTGCGAGTTTTAGCCCCTCGACCGCCGAGAGCACCGAAATCGCCGGCGTGATCACGGAATCGCCGAGAAACATCGAGGCGCCGATGACGCCGAGAATGAAGATCAAGGCGGTGCGGCGGCCGAGCGCGCGCGTCGCCAGCGCCGTCAGCGAAAGCGTGCCGCCCTCGCCGTTATTGTCGGCGCGCAAAAGCAACAAAACATATTTCAGGGTCACCGTGACGATCAGCGCCCACACGATCAGCGAGAGCACGCCGAGCACGATGTCGCGGGTGACGCCTTGCTCGATTGCTGGCCGCCATCACCGCCTCGCGGAACGCGTAAAGCGGGCTGGTGCCGATGTCGCCGTAGACGACGCCGACGCTGCCCAGAGCCAACGCCACAAAGCTCGGCGGGCGCTACTTGACCGGTGCCCGCGTTATTGACCTCGGCAGCGGCAGCCGTTTCGTTCACTTGATCGCCCATTTTTTGAATTAGCTTCGGCTCCGCCGATGCGTTGGAAGCGGGGCTTATAACATCGCTCCGTGCGCGAGAATACCGGGCATTTTCCGCGGCCATTTGACCCGGATCAAGCGGCGATGGAACCGGATTTCGGCGGCTTAGGGGTGAAATCGGTCGGAAGCGGCGGCTCTTCGCGCATCAAGGTAATGGTGACCCGGCGGTTCGGCGACATCGAGGGATTGTCCGGAAACAGCGGATCGGTGTCGGCCTTGCCGGCCACCATGAAGATATGCCCGGTCGGCACGCCTTCGCCGGCGAGGATCTGGCGCACCGCATTGGCGCGGTCGGCGGAAAGTTCCCACGGTCCATAGCCGGGTTTCGCCGGCACGTTGCTGGAGGCGGAATGGCCGGTAATGGAGATGCGGTACGGCATGGCCTTGAGCGACGGCGCGATCTTCTGGATCAACTGGCGGGTGCGCTCATAGGGTTCCTTGCCGCCGTCAGGGAACATCGAGCGGCCGTCCTGATCGACGATCTCGATGTTGAGGCCCTGTTTGGTCTCCTCGAGCATGATGTGCTTCGAGGCCTCGGTGATCTCCGGCATGTCCTGCAAGGCCTGGCGCAGCGAGGCGGAGGCGAGCGCGAATTTGCGATCTTCCTTGAGACGCGCACCGTAGTGGCGCTGATGATCATTTTCGTCCGGTGACGGATCGGCCGAAGCCTCGGACGGATCGATATTGGCGACGTTCTTGAGCTTCGGCCGCGTCGGCAGGCCCATCACCTCGATGACGCCCGAATAGCGCACTTTGTCCTGCACGCCGAACGCGTCGCGCATCGAGCCGGCGACCACTTGCAGCTTGGCCTGATCCTGCGTGGAGAAGGCCACCAGCATCACGAAGAACGCGACCAGCAAGGCCATCAAGTCGGCGAACGTCACGAACCAACCGTGACCGCCGTGCGCTTCTTTACGTTTTGCCATTGCTTGCCGTCCCGATATGCCGCGATTTAGGCGGCCACCGCCTCCGCCACGTCGTCTTCTTCATGAGCATGGCGATGCTTTTCCGGCAGATAGGCCAGCAGCATTTCGCGTACCAAGGTCGGGCTCTTGGCCTCGCGGATCATCAGGATACCGTCGATGATGAGCGTGCGGTTGACTTCCTCGTCCACCAGCTTGAGGTGCAGCTTGTCGGCGAGCGGCAGGCAGAACAAGTTGGCGATTGTTGCGCCGTAAAACGTCGCCAGCAACGCGCCGGCCATGAACGGGCCAAGCTTGGACGGATCGGTCATGTTGGCGAACATCTGCACCATGCCGATCAACGTACCGATCATGCCGAAGGCCGGCGCGCAGTCGCCGATGGCGCGGTAGATTTTCTGGCCTTCGTCGAGATGCGTGAGAAAGTTGTCGCGATCGCGCTCGAGATTGTCGCGGATGAAGCTGGTGTCGTAACCGTCGGCGACGAAGCGGACGCCTTTGGCCAGGAATGGATCTTCGATCTCGACTTTTTCCAGGCCGACCGGACCTGACTTGCGGGCGACTTCGGCAAGCCCGGCGATTTCGTCCACCAGTTCGCGCTGGGTCATGCGGCGCATCGAAAACGCGAATTTCGCGCCGAGCGGCACGCCATGCATGATCGAGGAGAGGGGAAATCGAATGAGGGTCGCGGCCGTGCAACCGCCGAAAATCAGGATCGCCGCATGTTCGCTGACGAACATGTGCAGATCGCCGCCCATCAAGATCACGAGAGCGATAACGCCGATGCCGGCAGCCAATCCTAGGCTGGTCGCAATATCCATAACTTACCCCACTCAACACACACGGTTTTCGGCAACCGAGGCTTGCAGCGCGAAGCGGCAAGACCGTCGCTACCCACGATCCCGAACTCGACCCTAGACTGGCGCTGTTAAGAGGCGGTAAAGGCTAACCGTTCGTGAAAGAAAAACGCCCCGGAAAAGGCCGGCCAACCCGTGACCGGCCGGGCAAAAACTGCGAAAATCGGCAAAATTGGGCAGCCAATGCCCCAAGGTTCCGTCGAGGAGCCTTAAAAAACCGGAGGAGATCGACCCATGCGTGATATCGGCCATTTCATTGGCGGCAAGACGGTCAAGGGGACCTCCGGGCGGCAAGGCGACGTTTTCGATCCCAATACCGGCGAGGTGCAGGCCAAGGTCGCGCTGGCAAGCAAAGCCGAGGTCGAGCAGGTCATCGCCAATGCGCATGCCGCGCAACCGGCTTGGGCCGCGACCAATCCGCAGCGCCGCGCCCGCGTGATGTTCAAATTTCTCGAACTGGTGGCGAAGGAATATGACGACCTCGCCCGGCTGCTGTCGTCCGAGCACGGCAAGACGTTTCCGGATGCCAAGGGCGACATCCAGCGCGGTCTCGAAGTGGTCGAATTCGCCTGCGGCATTCCGCACCTGCTGAAGGGCGAATACACCGAAGGCGCCGGCCCCAGCATCGACATCTATTCGGTGCGGCAGCCGCTCGGCGTGGTCGCCGGCATTACGCCGTTTAATTTTCCGGCGATGATCCCGCTG
Source organism: uncultured Alphaproteobacteria bacterium (assembly GCA_963825015.1). Classification (GTDB taxonomy): domain Bacteria; phylum Pseudomonadota; class Alphaproteobacteria; order Rhizobiales; family Xanthobacteraceae; genus Pseudolabrys. The sequence goes on from CAWGRN010000018.1 coordinate 437,470, forward strand.
TGGAAATGTGCGCCGGCGATCGCCTGCGGCAATGCCTTCATCCTCAAGCCGTCGGAACGCGACCCGTCGGTGCCGATGCGGATCGCCGAGCTGTTCCTGGAAGCCGGATTGCCGCCGGGCATTCTCAATGTGGTCAATGGCGACAAGGAAGCGGTCGACACGCTTCTCACCGACCCCCGCGTGATGGCGATCGGCTTCGTCGGCTCGTCCGACATCGCGCAGTACATCTATTCGACCGGCACCGCGCACGGCAAACGCGTGCAATGTTTCGGCGGCGCCAAGAACCACATGATCGTGATGCCGGACGCCGACATGGATCAGGCGGTCGATGCGCTGATCGGCGCCGGTTACGGCTCGGCCGGCGAGCGCTGCATGGCGATTTCGGTGGCGGTCCCGGTCGGCGAGAAGACCGCCGACATTCTGGTCAAGAAATTGATCCCGCGCGTGGAGAGCCTCAAGATCGGCCCCTCCACCGACCCGCAGGCCGACTACGGCCCGCTGGTGACCAAAGCGGCGCTCAACCGCGTCAGGGATTACGTCGACGTGGGCGTCAAGGAAGGCGCCAAACTGGTGGTCGACGGCCGCGGCTTCAAAATGCAGGGCTACGAGAACGGCAACTTCATGGGCGGCTGCCTGTTCGACAACGTGAAGCCGAACATGCGGATCTACAAAGAGGAAATTTTCGGACCGGTGCTTTCGGTGGTCCGCGCCAAGGACTACGACGAGGCGGTTCGGCTGCCGTCGGAACACGACTACGGCAACGGCGTCGCCATCTTCACCCGCGACGGCGACACCGCGCGCGATTTCGTCAACCGCGTGCAGGTCGGCATGGTGGGCGTGAACTTCGCCATTCCGGTGCCGCTGGCCTATCACACCTTCGGCGGCTGGAAGCGTTCCGGCTTCGGCGATCTCAATCAGCACGGGCCGGATTCGATCCGCTTCTACACCAAGACCAAGACGGTGACCTCGCGCTGGCCGACCGGCACCAAAGAAGGCGCCGAATTCGTGATCCCGACCATGAAGTGAGGATGCGGCACGGCATGAAGATGATTCGGGCCGCAGCAGGCGTTGTCGGGGCACTGCTGCTCGCCGGCTGCGCCAACGGACCGGGGCTTATCGGCGCCGGCCCGACCGCGGCGCAACCGCAAGAGTTCACCATGGCCGGCCGCTGGATGCTGGCGGCGCCGAATGCGCCGGTCTGCGGCATGAACTTCTCGGTCGCCGCCGGCGCGCGCGCCGGCAAAGTCGCGCCGGAAGGCGGCTGTCCGGAAAACTTTTACCTGAGCCGGACCTGGGCGCTCGAACAGGACGCGCTGGTGATCAACGACGACGAGAACAATCCGCTGGGACGGCTCAATCTCGCCGGCGGCCGTTTCGAAGGCCAATCCGCCGCCGGCACGCCGTTGACGCTGACGCGCCAGCCCACATTTGCAAACTAGGCAATTCATGACCGAATTTCAGCTTTATTGCTTCGCGCAGTCCGGCAACGCCTATCGCGCCGCGCTGATGCTCAATCTGATCGGCGCCGACTGGGAGCCGGTGTGGTACGACTTCTTCGGCACGGCGCCGCAACGCTCGCCCGAGTTTCGCGATACCATCAACGAAATGGGCGAAGCCCCCGTGCTGGTGCATGGCAAGAAGAAGCTCAGCCAATCGGGCGTCATCCTCACTTATCTTGCGCGCAAGTCGAAGCAATTTCTGCCGCAGAACGAAGACGAGGAACTCGAAGCGCTGCGCTGGATCATCTTCGACAACCAGAAGGTCAATGGCTTTCTTGGGCCCTACCGCTTTCTGAAGAATTTCGCCCCGAAGCCGGGCGATCCGGCGGTGATGGCGTTCATGAAAGGCCGCATCGACGGCGCGCTGACAATCGTCAACAAGCGGCTGCAGAAGACACCGTTCCTTGTCGGCGACCGGCCGACCATCGCCGACATCTCGATGTGCGGTTACCTCTATTACCCGGCCGAGGAATTCGGCTTCGACATCCGCAAGGATTATCCGGCGATCTCGGCATTCCTCGACCGCGTGCAGGCGCTGCCGAACTGGGGCCACCCCTACGACCTGATGCCGGGCTATCCGTTCGGGACGCAAGGCTACCGCAATCGCTAATCGTGGCGATGACCGTGCGAATGCATGGTCATGATGCGCGTGGTCGTGCCCATGCGATGACGCATAGGCGCCGCCTTCCGGCTCGAACGGCGCTTCGATGATCGCCACCTTGGCGCCGAGCGCCGCGAGCAAGGTTTCCACCGCGGCATCGCGCCGCGCACGGATGCGATTGGGCAGCACTTGCACCGGCACATGGCGGTCGCCGAGATGCCAGGCCAGCCGCGACAGGCCGGCAACGTCCGCCGCGCGCGCCTCGATCAACGGCTCGGGCGCCGCCACCACTTCCACCAGACCGCCGTCTTCGAGCACCAGTAGATCGTCGGTGCCCAGCCGCACAGGCTCATGCAGATCGATTTCGATCGTGGCGCCTTTGCTGCCGGTGACGGTGACTTTTTGCGCGCTGCGCTGCGCATAATCGAGGATCACGGTATCGATCACCGGCCGGTCATGGCGGTCGGCGGCGGCAATGACACTGGTGGCGCGCGGCATGAAAGCTACCGATCCGGGGGGTTAGGGCGTGGATTCATAAACGGGCCGCCGAATGTCCGCTATTGGGGTAAAGCAGATGTCGCATTGACTGGTCAATTTTTCGGCTAGTGACCCAAAGCGGACATCACTAAAACGATATATGCTCGCCGCGCGAACCGTCAAACGGGCGGAAGGTGATCGTAATGTTGGAAACTGACAAGGTGTTCGCCGGCTCGATTCCGGAAAACTACGACCGCTATATGGTGCCGTTGATTTTCGAGCCCTACGCCGCGGATCTTGCACAGCGTGCAGCGTCCTTGTCGCCCAGCGCGGTTTTGGAAATCGCTGCGGGCACCGGGGTCGTCACCCGCGCCTTGGCGCCAAAACTGTCCGCCGGCGCGAGCTATACCGTAACCGACCTCAACCAGCCGATGCTCGACTACGCCGCTTCGCGACAAGGTCCCGACGGTCGCATCACATGGCGCCAGGCGGATGCGCTGGCGCTGCCGTTTGAAGATGCGGCCTTCGATCTCGTTTGTTGTCAGTTCGGCGCGATGTTCTTTCCCGACCGCCTGGCGGCCTACCGCGAAGCAAAGCGGGTCCTGAAGCCCGCAGGACATTATTTATTCAACGTATGGGACCGCATCGAGGAGAATGACTTTGCGGACGACGTGACGAATGCCCTCGCAAGGATATTTCCGGACGACCCGCCGCGTTTTATGGCCCGCACGCCGCACGGCTACCACGATACGGCCCTGATCCGTCGCGAGCTGGAGGAGGCAGGTTTCTCCCGCGTGGCGATCGAGACGAGAGCCGAACAAAGCCGTGCTTCCTCGCCGCGCATTCCGGCCGTTGCTTATTGTCAGGGGACTGTTCTCCGCAGCGAAATCGAGGCCAGAGACGCGGGCAAACTGGAAGCTGCAACCGACTACGCCGAATCCGCGATTGCGGACAGACATGGCCACGGCGAAGTTGCCGCCAAAATTCAGGCACACGTCATCGTGGCTGTGGCCTAGATACCGGCGCCAATTTATGAGTGACGCGCCCTAGTTCAACCGCGCCGGACGGTCGGGATCGGTATCCCGTTCAACGTCGGCATGATTGGGCGACAGCGGCGTATCGCTGGCAGGCGCTCCACCCGTCGCGGCAGCGGCGAGCGCAGCTTCGTCCTTGCGTTGATAGTTGCGGTAGGACAGCCAGCCGAGCGGCAAGCAGACGAGATAAGCCACCGTTCCGAGCGTCAGCATTTCCCACGGATAGCTGATCAGCAACGCGAAGAACAACACCACCACGACGAAGACCGGCAGCACGATTTCGGGCGGCACGCGCTTGCCGACGCGTTTGCCGGAGAACACCGGCAGGCGCGAGACCATCAGCAGTCCAATCGCCAGCGTGTAGAAGAACGTAACCCAAACCGTGACGAGCCCGTTGGAAACGCCGAGGAAATAAAGATAGATCGGCAGCAGCACGGTCATGGCGCCGGCCGGCGCCGGAATACCGGTGAAGAAATTCCCCGCCCAAGCCGGCTTGTTGGGATCGTCGATCATCACGTTGAAGCGCGCCAGCCGCAAACCGGCGCAGATCGCGAACACCAGCGCCGCGATCCAGCCTGCGGACTTAAGCTCGTGCAGTCCCCAGAAGTACAGGATCAGCGCCGGCGCCACGCCGAAATTGACAAAGTCGGCCAGGCTGTCGAGTTCGGCGCCGAAGCGCGACGTGCCCTTGAGCAGGCGGGCGACCCGGCCGTCGATACCGTCGAGCAATGCCGCGAACACGATCGCGGCCAATGCCAAATCGAGCTTGCCCTCGACCGACAGCCGGATCGCGGTCAGGCCTGCGCATAGCGCCAGCAGCGTGATCAGATTGGGCAGCAAAGTGCGCACCGGGATCGCCTTGAAGCGGCGGCGGCGGGGCGGCGGAGCGGGATCGAACGGTTGGAAGACCATGTCTGCAATATAGCCACTTAACCGGCCGCGCGCCACGGCAGGTGGAACCCGCCGCGCGGCCTCGTTAACGATTGGTCGGCTTCAGCCGCTTCGGAACGTGAGCGCCACTTCACCCGCCCGCAGGTCGGCCAGCACGGTTTCGCCGGCCAATGAGGTTTGCCCGATGGCAACCAGCGGCGCCGTGCCCTCCGGCAGATAGACGTCGAGCCGCGAGCCGAAGCGGATCATGCCGAAGCGTTCGCCGGCGCCGACCGGCTGTTGCTCGCGCACGAAGCAGACGATGCGGCGCGCCACCAGGCCGGCGATCTGCACCACCGCGATGCGCACGCCGGCGGTCGCGATCACCAGTGAATTGCGTTCGTTGTCGACGCTGGCCTTGTCGAGGTCGGCGTTGAAGAACTTGCCGGGCTGATAGACGATTTTTTCGACACGGCCGGTCACCGGGCTGCGGTTCACGTGGCAGTCGAACACGCTCATGAAGATCGAGATGCGCGGCAACGGCTTGTCGCCGAGGCCGAGTTCGTGCGGCGGGGCCGACGTCGTGATCTGACTGATGCGGCCGTCGGCGGGCGCCACCACCAGGCCTTCGCGCACCGGCGTCACCCGCGGCGGATCGCGGAAGAAATAGGCGCACCACAGGGTCGCGACCGTGCCGAGCCAGCCGAGCGGGCTCCACAGCCAGAACAGGATCAGGCTGATCAGCGCGAAGGCGCCGATGAACGGATAGCCTTCCGGCGTGATCGGCACGATTTGCTGACGAATCGAATCGTAGATCGACATGCTCGAGCATCCTACTCCGCCGCGTCGGCGGGCGCTTCCAATGGCCTGGCGACGGAAATGGCGTCCTCCACCGGCGGCGGATTGCGGTTGGGCGCGACGTCGTCCTCGGCGGCGCGGGCGAGTTTTTCGCGTGCTTCCTCGGCCTCGCGCTGCCGGTTCCACATGCTTTCGTAGAGCCCGTTCTGGGCCAGCAGCGCGAAATGGGTGCCGCGCTCGACGATCTCGCCCTGGTCGAGCACGATGATCTCGTCGGCGCCGACGATGGTCGAAAGCCGGTGCGCGATCACCAGCGTGGTGCGGCCCTTGGACACCCGCTCGAGCGCATCCTGGATTTCCTTCTCGGTGTGGCTGTCGAGCGCGGAGGTCGCCTCGTCGAGCACCAGGATCGGCGGCGCCTTCAGAATGGTGCGCGCGATGGCGACGCGCTGCTTCTCGCCGCCGGACAACTTCAGGCCGCGCTCGCCGACTTCGGTTTCGTAACCTTTGGGCGCCAGGCGGATCAGGCCGTCGATCTGCGCCAGCGACGCCGCCTGCTCGACCTCGGCGTCGCTGGCTTCCCAGCGGCCGTAGCGGATGTTGTAACGGATGGTGTCGTTGAACAGCACGGTATCCTGCGGCACCATGCCGATCGCCTTGCGCAGCGACTTCTGCGTCACTTTGGCGATGTCCTGACCGTCGATCAGGATGCGGCCGCCGGACAGGTCGTAGAAACGGAACAGCAGCCGCGAGATCGTCGACTTGCCGGCCCCCGACGGGCCGACCACCGCCACGGTTTTGCCGGCCGGCACTTCGAAGCTGATGCCTTTGAGGATGCGGCGGGTCGGCTCGTAGGAAAACACCACATTCTCGAACCGCACATTGCCGCTGGTCACGGCGAGCGGCGGCGCGCCGGCGACATCCTTGATTTCGGCCGGGCGCGCCAAAATCGAGAACATGAGTTCGATATCGGTTATCGCTTGCTTGATCTCGCGATAGACCATGCCCATGAAATTCAGCGGCTGGTAGAGCTGGATCATCATGGCGTTGATCAGCACAAAATCGCCGACCGTCTTGGTGCCGGCCTGGACCTCGAAGGCGCACATCACCATGGCGGCGCCAAGCCCGAAGGTGAAAATGACCGCCTGCCCGGCATTGAGAATGGCGAGCGAGGTATAGGCCATGGTGCTGGCGCCTTCGTAGCGCGCCATCGACTTGTCGTAACGAGCGGCTTCGCGCTCCTCGGCGCTGAAATATTTCACCGTCTCGTAGTTGAGCAGCGAGTCGATCGCCTTGACGTTGGCGTCGGTGTCGCTTTCGTTCATCCGGCGGCGGATGCCGATGCGCCATTCGGTGGCGTGATAGGTGTAGGTCATATAGACCGCGACGGTGATCAGGATCACCAGGACGTAGCGCCAGTCGAACTGCCACATCAACACGCCGACGATCAGCGCCAGTTCGATGATGGTCGGCGACAGCTGAAGGATGACCATGCGCACGATGGTCTCGATGGCGTTGCGGCCGCGCTCCAGTACGCGGGTGAGGCCGCCGGTCTTGCGCTCCAGATGAAACCGCAGCGACAGTTCGTGCATGTGGACGAAGGTGCGGAAGGCAAGACGCCGCACCGCATTCATGGCCACCTTGGCGAACAGCCCGTCGCGCAATTGCGTGAGCGAGGCCATCAGGATGCGCATGCCGCCATAGGCGACGGTCATGGCGATGGGCGCGGCGAGCGCCCAGGCAAACCATTCCGACGCGCCGACCGGCGCGCTGCCGTGGCCCGCCAGCGCGTCCGTGGCCCATTTGTAGGTGAAGGGAACCGCGACGGTGGCGAGTTTGGCGGCCAGCAGCAGCCCCATGGCGCCGATGATCCGGACCTTCAGATCGCGGCGGTCGGCGGGCCAGATGTAGGGCCACAAATGAACAATGGTCCCGAGCAGCGAGCCGCTGTCGGCGGATACGGCAGGCTGCGGCGCAGCGGATCGATGGTGGTGGTGGTCGCTCATTCAGGGCCCGGGCAAACGGGCCTTCAGCGGCCCTCTCGAGGGCTCATATAGGCGGATTCCGCGCGACAATCACCCCGCCGCCGGCCTTGCGGCGGCAAACAACGGGTATTTTTGCAGGTGCCTTGACGCTGGCGTTGCTGCGATGCACATGCAGGCCCGGAATAGAATGGAAAACATGAGCAAAATCGCAAAAATCTGCGTCTATTGCGGGTCCGGACCGGGTACCGACCCAGGCTTCGTCGAATTGGCCAAGGCCTTCGGCAAGATTCTCGCCGCTAACGGCATTGGCCTGGTCTATGGCGGCGGCGGCGACGGCATGATGGGGGCTCTGGCCCATGCGACGCTGGACCAGGGCGGCACGGTCACCGGCATCATCCCCGAGTTCCTGACACGGCGCGAGCATGCGTTACGCGGGGCGCAGGAATTGATCGTCACCCACGACATGCATGAGCGCAAGCGCAAGATGTTCGAAATGGCGGACGCCTTCGTGGCGTTTCCGGGCGGCGTCGGCACGCTCGAGGAAATCGTCGAGCAGATGACCTGGGCGCAGCTCGGCCGGCACAAGAAGCCGATCCTGCTCGCCAATATCAACGGGTTCTGGGAGCCGCTATGCGCCCTGCTCGATCACATGCGCACGACCGAGTTTATTCGCGGCGATCTCAATTTCGATCTGCTGGTCGCCGACAAGATCGGCGACATCCTGCCGATGCTGCAAAAGGCGGTGGAAGCAATTCCGGACGAGGCGAAGAAAATGCCGGCCGCCGTCGCCGACAAGCTGTAAAGTTTATTTCGCCGCGACGAATGTCACCGCCTCGATGCGGTTGCCGTCCGGATCGCGGATGAAGGCGGCGTAGTAGCCATCGCCATGCTGCGGACGCAAGCCCGGCGCGCCGTCGCTCAAGCCGCCGGCTTGCAACGCCGCCGCGTGAAAGGCATCGATCAGCTCGGTGGCGCGGGCGCGAAAGCAGACGTGCGCGCCACTGGTCGCCGGCACAGCCTGCATGTCGGGCCGCAGGTTGATCCAGAACTCCGGATATTTCTTGCCGAAGCCGACAGTGGCCGGCCGGGCTTCGAGCTTGGCCATGCCGAGCGTACCGAGCACCGCCTCATAAAAGCGCGTGGCGGCGGCAAGATCGCGCACGGAGACGGAGACGTGGTCGATCATGGCGAGCTATCTCACGCCGGCGCGCCGGACTTCACCAGCTTGAAGATGATGGAATCCATCAAGGCCTGAAACGAGGCGTCGATGATATTGGCCGAGACCCCGATGGTGGTCCAGCGGTCGCCCGCTTCGTCCTCGCTCTCGATCAGCACGCGCGTCACCGCCTCGGTGCCGCCATTGAGGATACGCACGCGGTAATCGGTGAGCATCAAGCCGGCGATGTATTTCTGGTACTTGCCGAGGTCCTTGCGCAGCGCGAGATCGAGCGCATTGACCGGGCCGTTGCCTTCCGCCGCCGAGATCAGATTGTCGTCGCCGACTTTGACCTTGACCACCGCCATGGTGACGGTGACGCGTTCGCCTTTGGCGTTGTTGCGCTGCTCGACGTTGACGTCGAACTGGCTGACGTCGAAATAAGTCGGCACCGTGCCGAGCGTGCGCCGGGCCAGCAGTTCGAACGAGGCGTCCGCCGCTTCGTAGGCGTAGCCGATGGTCTCGCGCTCCTTGACGATCTCCAGCAGGCGGCCGATGCGCGGATCGTCCTTGTCGGCCTTGATGCCGATGCGTTCGAGCTCGGCCAATATATTGGATTTGCCGGCCTGCTCCGACACCATCACCTTGCGCTTGTTGCCGACGGCTTCCGGCGCCGTGTGCTCGTAGGTCGCCGGATCCTTGGCGATGGCCGAGGCATGAATGCCGGCCTTGGTCGCAAACGCGCTGTCGCCGACATAGGGCGCATTGCGGTTGGGCGCGCGGTTGAGCCGCTCGTCGAGCGCATGCGAAACCTGCGTCAGCTTGTGGAGCTGGGCATCGGACACGCCGATCTCGAACTTGTCGGAAAACTCCGGCTTGAGCTTGAGCGTCGGGATGATCGATACGAGGTTGGCGTTGCCGCAGCGCTCGCCGAGCCCGTTGAGCGTGCCTTGAATCTGGCGCGCGCCGGCGCGCACGGCGGCGAATGAATTGGCGACCGCCTGCTCGGTGTCGTTATGGGCATGGATGCCGACATGATCGCCGGGGATCGTCTTCACCACCTCGGCGACGATCTCTTCGACTTCGTGCGGCAGCGTGCCGCCATTGGTGTCGCACAGCACGACCCAGCGCGCGCCTTCGGCGTAGGCCGCCCGCGCGCAGGCCAGCGCGAATTGCGGGTTGGCCTTGTAGCCGTCGAAGAAATGCTCGCAGTCGAGCAGCACTTCCCTGCCCTTCTGCTTTCGCCGCGCGCACGCTGTCGCGGATCGAGGCGATGTTTTCCTCGTTGGTGGTCTCCAGCGCGACCCGCACGTGATAGTCCCAGGCCTTGGCGACAAAGCAGATGGCGTCGGCCTTGGCCTCGAGCAGCGCGGCGAGCCCCGGATCGTTCGACGCCGAACGGCCCGGCCGCCGCGTCATGCCGAAGGCGGTGAAGGTCGTATCGAAGCCGTGGTCGGAGGCGAACAGTTCGGTGTCGGTCGGATTGGCGCCCGGGATAGCCGCCCTCGACATAATCGATGCCGAGCTCGTCGAGCATGCCGGCGATCGCCAGCTTGTCGGCCAGCGTGAAATCGACGCCATTGGTCTGCGCGCCGTCGCGCAGCGTGGTGTCGAACAGATAGAGGCGTTCCTTGGCCATGGCGCCCTCAGATCACTCCGAAATAGTACAGCGCAACGCAGAATTGCGGCGGCAAGCACCGCGAATTTGAGCACGATGTAATAAAGCCAGTGGCGCGGAAACGGCGTGTCGGGCTTGGTCATGGAGCCTCCGGTTTGGCCGCAAGTTGCTTGTGAAGCGTGGTGTTGGCGAGCCATTCGTCGCCGGTCGAAACCGTGTTGCGCTGCTGCGCGATGTAGCCGCGCTTCTCGAAGAAGCCGCGCGCGGTGTCGCTGGCATCGACGATGAGCTTTTCGGCTTTGCGCGCGCCGGCGAGTTTCTCCAGCGCGTCGATCAGCATGGCGCCGACGCCCTGCCCGGTCGCCGCCGGATGGACGTAGAGCATGTCGATCTTGCCGCCGGGGCCAAGCGAGGCAAAGCCGACGGGCGAGCCTTCGAGGCTGGCGACCAGCGTCAATTGGTGGCCGAGCCGCTTGGCGAAGGCGGCTTCGTCGTCGGCGGCCGACGCCCAGGCCTGCTGCTGCGCCTCGGTGTAGTCCTCGCCGGTCAGATCCATGACGCTGGCGCGGAAGATTTCGGCGAGCACCGGCGCGTCGTCCGGCAGATACGGCCGCAGCGCGAGTTTGGGGTGCGCGCGGGCCATCATCGCGCGATCTCCCAGGTGGTGCCGTCCTTGGAGTCCTTCAGCACGACGCCCATGGCGGCGAGTTCGTCGCGGATGCGGTCGGATTCTTGAAGTTCTTTGCTGTGCGGGCGGCCGTCCGGCGCGGCGATCAAGGTTTCGACCTTGGAATCTGTCAGATATCCAGACGCCAGCTCGTCGCATGCTTCGATCCGGCCATTCGCTCTTCGAGTCTCTCGCAGGCGAAACCGAGGAACCGTCAGTGCATGCCGAAAGTTCAGCCGCGCGCGAGCGGCATCGCCGCCTTAGGCAAGATTGCGCAGCGCCGTGCAACGCCGTCGATCGCCATGCGGCGTGTTGAGATCGTCAGCACAGCGCTTCAATGCACATACCGGAAACCGGTTCACTCATCGCGGCCTTCGGCGGCAATTCCGGCGTACCAATCGTCAAGACGTCTTCCAGCTTTCTTCCAGCCCTTTCACCGTCCAGTCGATCGGCTGCCGGTAGTGCGTGCGCAGCATATTGCAGCGCACCACCTCGCCCGGCCAATCGGCCAGCAACTCGCGGATCGTCACGAAATTGCCGAGGCTCTTGCTCATCTTCTCGCCTTCGACCTGCAAGAAGCCGTTGTGCATCCAGTAATTCGCCATCACGTCGGTATGGAAGGCGCAGCGCGATTGCGCGATTTCGTTCTCGTGATGCGGAAACACCAGATCGATGCCGCCGCCGTGGATGTCGAAGGTCTCGCCGAGATGCTTCCAGGCCATCGCCGAGCATTCGATGTGCCAGCCCGGCCGGCCCGGCGTCTTGATGCCGGCCGGTGACGGCCAGCCCGGCTCGCCCGGCTTCGACGGCTTCCACAGCACGAAGTCCGTCGGGTCCTTCTTGTAGGGCGCGACTTCGACGCGCGCGCCCGCGATCATCTCGTCGAGCGGGCGCTTCGAGAGCTGGCCGTAGTCCGGCATCGACGGCACGTTGAACAGCACGTTGTCTTCGCGCCACATAGGCGTGGCCGGAGGCGACCAGCCGCTCGATCAGCGTCTTCATCTCCTCGATGTGCTCGGTCGCGCGCGGCTCGACCGTCGGCGGCAGGCAGCCGAGCGCCGCGACGTCGGCCTTGAAATTCTTGTAGGTCTCGTCGGTCAGTTCGCGGATCGGAACGCCGCGCTCGGCGGCGCGCGCGTTGATCTTGTCGTCGACGTCGGTGATGTTGCGCACATAGGTGACGTGATCGGCGCCATAGAGATGCCGCAGCAGCCGGAACAGCACGTCGAACACGATGACCGGCCGCGCATTGCCGATATGGGCGAAGTCGTAGACCGTCGGCCCGCACACATACATGCGCACGCGCGCGGGATCGATCGGGGCGAACACCCGCTTCTCGCGCGTCAGCGTATCGTAGAGCTTCAATTCCATAGCCAAAGACATCCGTCGGCCTCGCTGGCCGGGCGTCCCTGATATCTCGAACTTGAGAAAAGACGGCCGCAGCCAGCGTTGTGCGCTAGCTAATAATCTTCCGGCAAATGCCGCAGATATGGTTAAGGCCGTTCATGACACGCACAATGATGACTTCAGGCGGATTCCGTCAAGGCCTGAAGGCCGCCGCCCCGCCCGCGCCGCAGTGGTTAAGCGGGCCTTAACGATTTTGCTCACATTATCGCCAGCGGTGCCGGACAGGCGCCTCCAAGAAAGCGGGCGATTTTCATGCGGACAGTCCTGGTCAGTCTTGCCGCCGTTCTATGCCTCGGCCTCGTCAATTCCGCGCAGGCGGAGCGGCGCATGTTCATCATCGCCAACGATGCCGACGGCTACGGCATCGACCGTTGCCTTGCCTCGGGCGCCAAGTGCGGCGCGGCGGCGGCCAACGCCTACTGCAAGTCGCACGAATTCGCCGAGGCCAAGTCGTACAGCAAGGTCGACAAAGACGACATCACCGGCGCCATTCCCACCGGCGGCTCGGGCGGCTGCAAGGGACCCAAGTGCGACGACTTCGTCGGCATCGTCTGCACGCGATAAAACTTCAGCATTCGCGTTGAAAATCCGCGCGCCAGGCGCGGTTCGCCGTCACGCTTCCAGCGCGGCCCAAATTTCGCGGTCGCGCTCGGCAGTCCAGATCACCGGCCATTCGACGCCGCGCGCCTCGTCATAGGCCCGCGCGACGCTGAACGGCAGGCAGTGCTCGTAGATGCGAATGACTTGAACTTCGAGTCCATCGCAAGCCGGGCGAAGTCGAAGGCATCTTTCAGCGAGCGCCCCTTGGCCACGCTGTCGCTGACCGAGTCGAAAAGCGTCGAGATGAAAGTCGCTGGTGAGCGCGATGCCATCCGCCACCATTTGCGGCGTGGTGAGCGCGGCGCCACGGCCCGGCACCAGCGCATTGGCCTGCAATTCGGCGAGGTGATCGAGCGTCGCCAGCCAATCGGTAAAATGCGCGTCGCCGCAATAGCAGGCCGCCTTGGACTCCACCAGATCGCCCGCGAACACGGCGCCTGCGTCCGGCACGACCGCGATCACGTCGCCGGCGGTGTGACCGCGGCCGATATGCATGATCCGTACTTCGCGCCGGCCCAGCCACACCGAGATCTGATCGGGAAAGGTGACCGTCGGCCAGACCAGGCCGGAACCGGGTTCCACGGCGCGGAACAACCGCGGAAACCGGCCCATCTCGGAATCCATGTCCTGCCGGCCACGTTCGGCGATCAGTTCACGCGTCGCATCGGAGGCCAGGATAGCGGCGTCCTTGAAGGCCGATGCGCCCAGCGTCCGCACGGCGTGATAATGCGTGAGCAAGACATATTTGATCGGCTTGTCGGTCACCTTGGCGACGCGCGCGATCAACTCGTTGGCCATCGCCGGCGTCGCCTGCGCATCGATCACCATGACGGCGTCATCGCCGACGATGACACCGGAATTCGGATCGCCTTCGGCGGTGTAGGCATAGAGCCCGTGGCCGATCTGATCGAACGAAATTTTTTTCTCGGCGGTGTCTTCGGTGGAAGCAAAGGTTTTCGCGGTCATGCGGTCACAGCTCCCGCCCGATCAACGCATCGAGCGACCATCGTCCACCGCCGCGAACCAGGAAATGAAACACCACGATCGACCAGAACAGCGGATATTCGATGCCGCGATTTTCCCAGCCGAAGCCGAACTGCCAATGATAGCTGACGATCGCGATCACCAGGAACCCGATGATCGGAACCGCGACCACGCGGGTGAAAAGGCCGAGCGCGAGGCAAAGCCCGCATACAAGCTCGACCGTGCCGACCACATAGGCCCAGAACAAGCCGTTTTCGAAACCGGTGCTTTCCAGGAATTTGGCCGCGGCGCCGGTATGGCCGAACAAGATGGGGTAGCCGTGGATAGCGAGCGACCCGCCCGCCACCACCCGGATCAACGGCTCGGTGACCGGCGCCAGCGCCCGGTAGAGCGCGCCCAGGGCGGGAATTATGAGCCGGGACGGCAGCTCCATGATGATCCCTCGGTAAGCCGCTGAGGCAGGCCTAGCACGGACGCCCGGGCGGTATCAGCGGCCCATCCACGCCACGTCGGCAAAAATTCAATACAATCCTTAGCTTAGAACATTTCCAAACTGGTTGCATGCGGTCACAACTTCAGCCACAGTTCACACCGCGCGCTGGCATACGCAGGGTCCGGTCATAAGGATCCACTTGGCGCGCGGGAACGCGGCAACGCAAAAATGATGGACGAGAATACCCAAAGAGCGCCACGCCTCCCGGCGGTCAGGCCACGCTCAAGCTGGAAGAGTTTTTGCCCTATCGCCTCAATGTCTGCGCCAGTCTGGTGACGGCGGCGCTATCGCGCGTCTATAGCGAGCGCTACCGGATCGGCGTGCCGGAATGGCGTGTGCTGGTCACCCTCGGCCAGTATGACGTCATGACCGCCAAGGCGGTCGGCGTTCACAGCCACATGCACAAGACCAAGGTTTCGCGCGCGGTGGCCCTGCTGGAGCGCCGCAAGCTGGTGACCCGGCGCGCCAATCGCGACGATCTGCGCGAGGCTTTTCTGTCGCTCACGCCTGCCGGCCGCGACATTTACGACGAGATCGCCCCGATAGCGCGCGATTTTGTCCAGCAACTGTTGGACACGGTGGACGCTGCCGACCGTGCCGCGCTCGATCGCGCACTCAAGAAGCTGGCCGAGCGCTCGACGCAATTGCTGCCGGATATCGCCAAAGGCGGCGACCCTCGATAGACTTCGGTCGGTCAAAAAATCCGGGGCATTTCGTGAAACTTTATTCCTATTTCCGCTCGTCCGCCGCCTACCGCGTGCGGATTGCACTCAATCTCAAAGGCCTGCCCTATGAGACGGTTCCCGTCCATTTGATCAAGGACGGCGGCCAGCAGCGCAAGCCGGAATTTATGGCGATCAATCCGCATAAGCGGGTGCCGGCGCTTGAACTCTCCGGCGGCGAGGTGCTGACCCAATCGCTGGCGATCATCGAGTATCTCGACGATATCAATCCCGAACCGCCGCTGTTGCCGGCCGACGCGCTCGAACGCGCCAAGGTGCGCGCCATCGCGCAGATGATCGCCTGCGATATCCACCCGCTCAACAATCTCATCGCGCTGCAATACCTCAAGCGTCAGCTCAAGCACGAGCAGCCGGAGATCGACGCCTGGTACCACCATTGGGTGATCGAAGGCTTTACCGCGATCGAAGCCATGATCGACGCCGGCACCCTATGCCTGCGGCGCGAATGTGACGCTGGCCGACATTTGCCTGGTGCCGCAGGTGTTCAATGCGCGGCGGCTGAAGGTGCCGCTCGACAAGTTCCCGAAAATCGTCGCGGTCGACGCCGCCTGTCTCAAATTGCCGGCCTTCGACAAAGCGCGCCCGGAAAATCAGCCGGACGCGGAGTGACGCGAGCGCGCTGGCCTGCTAGACCACGCCCCCGCGCCTTCCCATCCATCGTCAATCTGCGAATACGCCCGTGTCATCCAACAAACTTGTCCGCGTCGTCTTCTGGATGGTCGGCGCATTGCTCTCGTTTTCGGTCATGGCGGTGTCGATCCGCGCATTGGCCAAAGGCGGCTTGAGCATTTTCGAAATTCTCGCCATCCGCAGCGCGCGTCGCGCTGCTGGTGCTGATCGTGTTGCTGATCGTGCGGCCGGATTTGCGCGTCCACACGCGGCCGCGCCGCATGGGGCTCAACCTGCTGCGCAACTCGGTGCATTACGCCTCGCAATATGCCTGGGCGGTCAGTCTCACCATGCTGCCGCTCGCGACGGTGTTCGCGCTCGAATTCACCATGCCGGCCTGGACCGCATTGCTTGCGGTCTGGCTGCTGCACGAGCGGATGACTCCAGGCCGTCTCGGCGTGGTCGTGCTCGGGCTCATCGGCGTGCTGGTGATTTTGCGGCCGGGCATTGCCAGTTTCAATCCGGCGGCATTTCTCGTGCTGATGGCCGCGTTCGGCTACGCCATCACCATGATCACCACCAAAAAACTGACCGCGACCGAGACCACGTTCGGCATCGTGTTCTGGATGGCGGTGATCCAACTTCCGCTGTCGCTCATCGGCAGCGACCCGGCGGTATTTTTCCATCTCGAGACACGCCACATTTTGCCCGCAATTGGGGTCGGTATCGCAGGCCTAACGTCGCATTATTGCCTGAGCAACGCGTTCCGCTGGGGCGATGCAACACTGGTGGTTCCGTTGGATTTCATGCGCATTCCGCTGATCGCGGTCGTCGGCTGGGCGTTTTATGGCGAGCGGCTCGACATTTTCGTGCTGCTTGGCGCGCTGATCATCGTTGCCGGCGTATTATGGAATCTGCGGTCAGAAGCCGCACGGGCAAGGCTCGCCGTGCCATGATTTTCGCATTAGAGTGCCACGCATGAGTGGAAGGATTACGAAACTTGCGGCCGTAGCCGCGATCGTCGCGTCGGCCACCGCCGCGGCGTTCGCGCAAGCGCCGAACCCGTCGTGCCAGCGGCTGGAAGCCCAACTCGCCTCGCTCGATCGCGGCAACAGCGACCCGGCGCGCGCCGATCAAATTCGCCGCGCCGATGAAGCCGTCAACCGCCAGCAGTTCGAAGTCGACCGGCTGGTCGCGCAAGGCCGCCGCATGGGCTGCGAGAACTCCGGCTTCTTCTCGATCTTCAGCAATCCGCCGCCGCAATGCGGCGCGCTCAACCGGCAGATCGGCCAGCAGCGCAATGTTCTCGATCGGATGCAGAATGAATACGAGCAGCTCAATGGCGGCACCACCGAACGCGCCTCGCAGCGTCAATCGTTGCTGATCGCACTCGGCAACAACGGCTGCGGCGCGCAATACCGGTCGGCCGCGCTCGCCGGACAGCAGGGCGGATTCTTCGATCGTCTGTTCGGCAACAATGATAGTAGCATTTCGTCGTCGCCGGCCGGCCCGATGGGCGGCACCTATCGCACCATCTGCGTGCGGACCTGTGACGGTTTCTATTTTCCGATTTCGTATTCGACGTCGCCCGATCGCTTCCGCGATGACGAACAAACCTGTCAGCGCATGTGCCCGGCGGCCGAGGTTTCGCTCTACAGCTATCACAATCCCGGCGAGGAAGTGGCGCAGGCGGTTTCGCTCAACGGCCAGCTCTACACCATGCTTCCGACGGCGTTCAGCTATCGCAAGGCCCTCAATCCGGCTTGCAGCTGCCGCAGGCCGGGCGAAAGCTGGGCCGCGGCGCTCAAAGCCGTAGGCGCCGATACTACCGTTGCGCCCGGCGACGTCGTCGTCACCGACCAGAACGCCAAGCGTCTGTCGCAGCCGCGCATCGGCGCCGACGGCAAGCCGATCAAGCCCGATCCGCGTGCCAAGGCGCCTGCGCCTGAGAATCCAGCGGCGCTCGTGGACGCGCCGGGCGAGACCGATCCAGCCAAGCGGACGGTGCGCACGGTGGGGCCGAAGTTTCTGCCGGCCCGCTAGAAGTCAAACGCTTCGGTCTTAGCTCGGATTGCCGGTGACCAGCGACGGGTCTGGCGCCGGCAGCGGCGTGCCGGGATCGCGAAAGCGGTTGGTGATCGGATAGCGGCGGTCGCGGCCGAAATTCTTCAAGGTCACCTTCACGCCCGGGGCCGCCTGCCGCCGCTTATATTCGGCGATGTTGAGCATGCGTTCGATGCGCACCACGGTGGCGAGGTCGAAGCCCGCCGCGACAATGGCCGAGATCGGCTCCTCGCGCTCGACCAAGCGCTCCAGGATCGAGTCGAGCACCGAATAAGGCGGCAGCGAATCCTCGTCCTTCTGATTCTCGCGCAATTCGGCGGTCGGCGGACGGGTGATGATATTCTCCGGAATCACGACGCCATCGGGACCCATCGCGCCCTCCGGTTTCCAGCCGTTGCGCAGCCGTGCCAGGCGGAACACCTCGGTCTTGTACAGATCCTTGATCGGATTGAAGCCGCCATTCATGTCGCCGTACAGCGTCGCATAGCCGACCGACATTTCCGACTTGTTGCCGGTGGTCACCACCATGAGATTGAACTTGTTGGAGATCGCCATCAGCATCGTGCCGCGTGCACGTGCTTGCAGATTTTCTTCGGTGACGTCGCGCGGCAATCCAGCAAACGCGGGAGCGAGGGCCTTTTCCAGACCTTCGACAGCGGACGCGATCGGCAAAATCTCATAGCGCACGCCCAGTGCCTTGGCACAGGCCGCCGCATCGTCGAGCAATTCCTGCGCCGTGAACTTGTAGGGCAGCATGATACAGCGCACGCGCTCGGCCCCAAGCGCGTCTACAGCGACTGCCGCGCACAGCGCGGAGTCGATGCCGCCCGACAAGCCCAGCACGACGCCGGGAAATCCATTCTTGTTGACGTAATCGCGCAAGCCCAACACACAAGCGGCGTAGTCGGCCCGCTCGGCCTCGACCGAAGCGACCATCGGCCCGTTTTCACAGCGCCAGGTGTCGCCGCTCCGCACCCATTGCGTCGTGACGATGGCTTCCTGAAAGGCCGCGAGTTGAAACGCCAGCGAACAATCGGCGTGCAGCCCGAACGATACGCCGTCGAACACGAGTTCGTCCTGAGCGCCGACTTGATTGACGTAAATCGTCGCCAGACCCTGCTCGGTGACGCGCGCCACCGCGATATTGAGCCGCACGTCGCCCTTCTGCCGCCAATAAGGCGAGCCATTGGGAACCACCAGCAGTTCGGCGCCGGTCTCCGCCAGGCATTCGACAATCTCCTGGCCCCAGATATCCTCGCAAATCGGCAGGCCCAGGCGGACGCCGCGGAAATTCACCGGTCCCGGCAACGGCCCGGGCGCAAAGACGCGTTTTTCGTCGAACACGCCGTAATTGGGCAAGTCGACTTTATAGCGCAGCGCGGTGATCGCGCCGCCATCGAGCAGCGCCACCGCGTTATAGAGCTTGCCGCCGTCGAGCCAGGGCGAACCGACCAACAGCGCGGGGCCGGGCGTCGCCGTCTCGCGCGCGAGCGCTTCGATCGCCGCCCGGCAGGCGGCCTGGAAGGCCGGTTTGAGCACCAGATCTTCGGGCGGATAGCCGGCGATGAACAATTCGGGAAACACGACCAAATCGGCGCCCTGGGCCGCGGCGGTCACGCGCGCAAGCCGCACCTTCTCGGCATTGCCGGCGATATCGCCGACAGTCGAGTTGAGCTGCGCCACCGCGATCGCGAGTCTATCGGAAGGTCGGGCGTTCATCTTTATGATCTAGCGCCTGCACTTAGACGCGGCAATCAGGTGCCTGCCACGCCGAAAACGCAGAGCTTGCCGGCTCCTTTGCCTGCGCATGATTTATTCTGAGAACCCGATCGCCACTTTCGGGATCATGCGCTCAAAGCCCGGAAACCGCCGGCATCGGTTTGGCGTGGCCGATCCGCTCTTTCTTGAGCAATTCCGCCAGCAGAAAAGCGAGGTCGATCGCCTGCTCGGCATTGAGCCGCGGGTCGCAGACCGTGTGATAACGGTCGTTGAGATCGGCATCGGAAATGGCGCGGGCGCCGCCGGTGCATTCAGTGACGTTCTGCCCCGTCATTTCCAGGTGCACGCCTCCGGCATGGGTGCCTTCAGCCGCATGCACATCAAAAAAGCCGCGGACTTCCTTGAGGATGAGGTCGAACGGTCGGGTCTTATATCCGCTCGCCGATGTAATGGTGTTGCCGTGCATCGGGTCGCACGACCACAGCACCACCCTGCCCTCGCGTTTCACCGCGCGCAGCAGCGCCGGCAAATGCTCTCCGACCTTCTCGGCGCCGAAGCGGCCGATCAGCGTCAGACGGCCTGCCTCGTTGTCCGGATTGAGAATATCGATCAGGCGCAGCAGATCGTCAGCTTTAAGCGACGGCCCGCATTTAAGGCCGATCGGATTCTTCACGCCGCGGGCATATTCGATGTGAGCGTGATCGAATTGGCGCGTACGATCGCCGATCCAGATCATATGGCCGGACGTGGCGTACCAGTCGCCGGTGGTCGAATCGATACGGGTGAAAGCTTCCTCGTAGCCGAGCAGCAGCGCTTCGTGGCTGGTGTAGAAATCGGTGGTGCCGAGCGAGGAGTCCACGGCGAAGGTGAGCCCGCAGGCCCGCATGAAATCGAGCGCGCCGGACACCCGGTCAGCCAGATCCGCATAGAGCCGCGACTGCGGCGAGTCGCTCACCGACTGCAGCATCCATTGATGCACGTTCTCGACGCTGGCATAGCCGCCCTTGGCGAAGGCGCGCAGCAAATTCAGCGTCGCCGCCGACTGCCGGTATGCGGCAAGCTGGCGGCGCGGATCGGGCGTGCGCGCTTCCGGTGTGAAGGCGTAATCGTTGACGATGTCGCCACGGTAGCTCGGCAATTCCTTGCCATCGCGCTTCTCGGTCGGCGACGAGCGCGGCTTGGCGAATTGCCCCGCAATGCGGCCGATCTTCACCACCGGCAAAGCACCGGCATATGTCAGCACGATCGCCATCTGCAGGAACACGCGAAAGAAGTCGCGAATATTGTTGGCGCCGTGTTCGGCGAAACTTTCGGCGCAGTCGCCGCCTTGCAGCAGGAAAGCCTGACCATTGGCGACACGCGCGAGCTGCTTCTTCAAGCTGCGCGCCTCACCTGCAAAAACCAGCGGCGGGAAGGTCGAAAGCTGCTTTTCGACATCGACCAGCGCCTGCCGGTCCGGATAATCCGGCACCTGCTGGATCGGCTTCTTGCGCCAACTATCGGGCGTCCAACGTTCGGGCATTACGAATTACTCCGACATTTTCGGGGGTTATACACGACCACCCCGGCCCAATGCCAGATATTCGAAAGCCTTGAATTTGCGGCCTATTGAACCTTGCCGCGGACGTAGCTCATGGCCTTTTCGCGCATGGTGACCAATTCCTCGGCCGCCGTCGGGTGCACCGCCATGGTGGCGTCGAAATCGGCCTTGGTCGCCCCCATTTTGATGGCCACGCCTATAAGCTGGATCAGCTCGCCGGCGTCGGGGCCGGCAATATGGCAGCCGACAACACGGCCGTTGAGGCCGTCGACCAGAAGCTTCATGAAGCAGCGGGTATTGCGGCCGGCCAGCGTCGCCTTCATGGGGCGGAAACTGGTCTTGTAGACGTCGACATGAACGAGTTGCTCGCGGGCCTGGGCCTCGGTCAGCCCGATGACGCCGAGTTCGGGCTCCGAAAACACCGCGGTCGGCACATTGGCGTGATCGACCGGGGTGGGTTTGCCGCCATAGACCGTGTCGGCAAAAGCATGGCCTTCGCGGATTGCCACCGGCGTGAGATTGACGCGATTGGTGACGTCGCCGACGGCATAGATGTTTGGCACCGAGGTGCGCGAATATTCGTCGACTTCGATGCCGCCATGCTCGTGAAGCCTGATATTCAAGGAGTCGATTCCGAGGCCCATGACATTGGGCCGCCGGCCAATGGCGAACATCACCTTGTCGGCGGTGATCTTGCTGCCATCCGACAGCAGCGTGACGAGTTCATCGCCCGACTTTTTCGATGGCATCGACGGTATGGCCGCAGGTCACCTTGATGCCGCGCCCGCGCATTTCATTGCGCAGGTGTTCGCGCAGGTCGTCGTCGAAACCGCGCAGGATGTTCTCGCCGCGATAGACCAGCGTCACTTCGCTGCCAAGACCCGCAAAGATGCAGGCAAATTCCACCGCGATATAGCCGCCACCCTGGACGACGATGCGCTTGGGCAGTTCGGTGAGATGGAACGCTTCATTCGACGAGATGACGTGTTCGATGCCCGGGATTTTCGGCCCGAGATGCGGCCAGCCGCCGGTTGCGATTAGAATCGTCTCGGCGCGCACATGCGCACCGCTCGATAGCAGGCGCACGGTGTTGGCGTCTTCCAGTACCGCCCGGCTCTTGACCAGCTTGACGTTGAAGCGTTCAAGCGTGGCTGACATAGGCCGCTTCCAGCCGGTCGATCTCGCGATCTTTGTTGGCGATCAGCGTCGGCCAGTGAAATGTCGGCTCCGGGACGGTCCAGCCAAAACCGACGGCATCCTCGAATTCGGCCGAAAAACGCGATGCGTAGACCAGAAGCTTCTTCGGCACGCAGCCGCGGATGACGCAGGTGCCGCCGACCCGGAATTCTTCCGCGATCATGACGCGCGCGCCGTAACTTGATGCGATGCGCGCGGCGCGCACGCCGCCGGAGCCCGCCCCGATGACAAATAGATCGACGTCGTTGTCCGCCATCGTCCGCTATCGCCCTGTTATGAAAGCCGCCGCATGGCGACCGAATAAACGCGGGTCAAAGCGGGTGCCCTCGTTTCTTCAGTTCTTCGCGCATCTTCGCGATCACTTCGTCGGAGAGAGCATTCGCCCAATTCTGCGCGAACTTCAGGCTGGCATCGGCGATCTTTGGCTGCTCGACGAGCAATTTCTTGCCCAGCGGAGATTTGTAAAACGCGAGCAAGTCCTTGAGCTCCTGCTCGGTAAAACTGGTCGCATAGAGGTTAGCCAACTGGTTACCGATTTCGTCGAAACGCGGCGCCAAATCGGCGCGCATTTTGTCGGCGACCTCGGTGAGAACTTTGCTCAGGTTCGGATTTTGCTGAAGCAACAGAATCTTCGCTTGCTCGACGACGCCTGCGATCAACGGGGTGAACAGCGCGTTTGCGCCCGTAGTGTTGATGATGTCCTTGGCAGTCGCCACCGCCGCCGCGGAAGGCTGTTGGGCGTATGCCGCTGGACTGGAAACAGCGAGCGCGATCGCAATCACGACCAGGCGCGCTGCGCGGTGGGTGGCTTGCATGAAATGCATCATCGTCACTCCGTTTGGTTCAAACCGTCAGGGCCGATCGATCAGCCTGATACCGTCCGAACCGCAAATAATGACCGTGGTCGCAAGATCGACAAACAGACCATGCTCCATGACCCCTGGGATACCTGAAAGCGCATGCGCCATCGCTCTCGGGTCGTCAATCCGGCCTAGCGCGGCGTCGATGATCCAATGGCCGCCATCCGTGACGAAAGCATGGCCGTCCTTGCCCTTGCGCAGCGAAAGCGGCCCGCAGCGTTGAATCGCGGAAATTGCCTTCTCCACCGCCCGCAGGGTCGCGGCAAAGCCGAACGGCGTCACCTCGATCGGCAGCGGAAACCGGCCCAGTGTGGACACGAGCTTGCTCTGATCCGCGATGACGATCATGCGCGCGGACGCCGCGGCAACGATTTTTTCCCGCAACAGCGCGCCGCCACCACCCTTGATCAGGCACAGATCGGGCCCGACCTCGTCGGCGCCGTCGACCGTGAGGTCGAGCTCCGGCGTCTCATCCAGGGTGGTCAAAGGAATGCCCAAGCGCTCGGCGTCGGCACGGGTGACTTCCGATGTCGGCACCGCGACGATATCGAGCCCGGCGCTAACGCGCTCACCGATCAACTCCACGAAATGCTTGGCAGTCGATCCGGTGCCAAGCCCGAGCTTCATGCCGGGCCGCACAAACTCGACGGCGCGAGCGGCGGCTGCGCGTTTCTGGGCTTCGGCGTTCATGGTGACCGGCTGAGAATTCGAGCGAGGATCAATGATGTTATTGCCACGCCTATCTAGCGCCGATCATCGCGCCTGAATAGTCGAAAATGACACTGCGAATGCTCCCGGCAATTGCCCTTGCATCGATCGCGAGCGGAGGGTAGCGATCCGGTCATGACCGCCACCACCATCGTTTTTGACCTCGACGGCACTTTGATCGATACCGCGCCCGATCTCATCGACACCCTCAATGTGGTGTTTGCACGAGAGGGATTGCCGCCGGTCGCCTATGAGACCGCGCGCAATCTCATCGGCGGCGGCGCCAAGGCGATGATCGCGCGCGGGATCGAGGCCGAAGGACGCACCATTGCGCCGGCAAAGCGCGAACTGATGTTCACGGATTTTATCGCGCACTATACCGCGCATGTCGCCGACCGCTCGCTGCCGTTTCCTGGCTTGATCGATGCGCTCGATGCGCTCGCTGCGCGGGACTGCCGGTTTGCCGTCTGCACCAATAAGCTCGAAGGCCTATCGGTTCTGCTGTTGGAGAAACTCAAGCTTGCCGACCGCTTCGCAGCAATCTGCGGACAGGACACCTTCAGCGTCCAAAAGCCCGATCCGGAAATTCTGCGCCGCACAATCGCGGCTGCCGGTGGAAGCCTGCAGCAAGCGATTATGATTGGCAACTCCGTCACCGATATCGATACCGCGCGTGCAGCCGGCGTTCCGGTCATCGCCGTCGATTTCGGCTACAGCGAACGGCCCGTGTCCGAATACAGGCCGGACCACGTCATCAGCCATTTCGAGCAATTGCCGGCAGCGGTTGCCGCCTTTTTTTCCGCACAATGATGATGGCCCTATGCCGTATGGTTAACGCGGTAAGGTTAACGCTGCCCCACAGGTTGCCTCACTATGCCAACGACCGTATTCTTCTCAAAGGGCGGGCGCCCTTAGGTCGCTCGAGTGGACGGGTAAAATGATGTACCGAGTATTCATGATAGTGAGCGGCGCGCTTGCTCTCGCCGCGTGTTCATCGAGTCCGGATTGGTTAAGTCTCGATGCGTTGAAGCCGGCTCCGCTAATGGACACCGTGCGTTTCGAGTCACAACCGCCGGGCGCCGAAGCCAAGACGTCCAACGGACAAACCTGCCGCACGCCCTGCGCACTCGCGCTGCCGGTCAACTCTGCGCTGACAGTGACCTTCAGCCTGACCGGTTACCAGCCGGAATCGGAAACCATCGAACCGGTCTCAGTGACCGGCAACCAGACGACGTTCCAACCGAACCCGGTGACCATGGAGCTGACCCCAGCACCGCCGCCGCCGAAGCCGGTCAAGAAGCCCGTACGGAAGAAAACTTCCGCAAAACCCACGGCCGCCAAGCCGGCCGCCAAACCCGCCGCTCGCGCCAAGCCCGCCGCGGCCGCCGGCGCGACGTCGCAAATGCCGGCACAGCAAGCGCCCGCCCCCTGGCCGGCCACGCCGCCGCCGCGCTAGGGGAACCGGCCCCTTTACCGCTTTTGATGCACTGCGCCATCGTCGCGGCCGCGCGCGTGACGCCCGGCTTCTGCCATGATTCTTCCGGATAACCGGCGCCCCTGCGCGTCACGGGATAAATCCATCCGGGCCGCGCGTTAGCTGGACCCTATGGCCAATATCGGCCACTATTCCTATATGGTGCGGAGCGGACGGCAGAAACTCGCTCGCAGCAATGGATCATGGCATTGACGAACGGAACATCCACGGTCGAACTTGATCGCGCCGGCACCCTTCCCCGCGCGCTGATCGACCCTTTTGCGCGCGCGATCACCTATTTGCGCGTCTCGGTGACCGATCGTTGCGACTTTCGATGCGTTTACTGCATGTCGGAACATATGTCGTTCCTGCCGAAGGCCGATCTGCTCAGCCTGGAGGAACTCGATCGGCTGTGCAGCGCGTTCATCGCCAAGGGCGTGACCAAGCTACGCCTGACCGGCGGCGAGCCGCTGGTCCGTCGCGGCATCATGACGCTGGTATCGACGCTATCGCGTCATCTCGCCAGCGGTGCGCTCAAGGAGCTCACGCTCACCACCAATGGCTCGCAACTCGAAAAATATGCGGCCGAGCTCAAGAGCAACGGCGTCGAACGCATCAATGTTTCGCTCGACACATTGGACGCGGATAAGTTCCGCGCCATCACCCGTTGGGGCGACCTCACTAAGGTGTTGGCCGGCATTGACGCGGCGCAAGCGGCCGGACTGCAGGTGAAAATAAACGCGGTCGCGCTCAAAGGCGTTAACGAAGACGAGATTGCCGGTCTGCTCGAATGGGCGAACGGCCGCGGCATGGATCTCACCGTAATCGAGGTAATGCCGCTCGGCGACATCGACGAAATCCCGGCTCGATCAATATCTGCCTTTATCGCTGGTGCGAGCGCGGCTTGCGGAACGCTTCACGCTCGAGGATATCGACTATCGAACCGGCGGACCGGCGCGTTACGTGCGGGTCAAGGAAACCGGCGGGCGTCTCGGCTTCATCACACCGATGACGCACAACTTCTGCGAATCGTGCAACCGCGTGCGGATCACCTGCACCGGCACACTTTTCATGTGCCTCGGCCAAGAAGACGCCGCCGACCTGCGATCGCCGCTGCGCGCATCGGAAAGCGATGGCTTGATCCATAGCGCGATCGACGAAGCAATCACCCGCAAGCCGAAAGGCCATGATTTCGTGATCGATCGGCGCCAGCAGCGGCCGGCGCTATCGCGCCACATGAGCGTAACCGGCGGGTAGTGCGGTAGGCCGCAAGCGAGCCGCTAGGCCGCCCGATCCACCGCCGTGACAAGATCGCGCAATTCTTCCGGCCGCAGCCGGGACGGCGCGAAACAAACCCCTAAATTGTCGCCGCCGTTGCGCACGATCGCGCCGGCGATCGCTTTCATGCCGGGAAACGTCAGTTCGACCTGATCGCCGACCTTGAGATTGCCCGCACTAACGATACGTGCGCCGCCTTCGCTGACATCGCGGACAGCCACATCGGCGACAACGCCGTTGCGTTCCAGCCGCGCGGCCAGGTTCACGTCGTAACGCGGATATTCGCGCAAATCGGCCTTGACCGCCTTGCGCACGATGTCGGGAATCTCGCGGCATAGCGAGTGCGACGTGGCACGCATCTCGGCAGCGATGGCGGATACTTCCTGCGCGGTCACGCGTGAACGTTCGACCATATCGGCGATGCCGATCATGCGCCCCGCGACGTCGGACACCGCGGCGCTTGTTTCACGGGCGCTCACGGCGAAATCTTCGGTCGCGATGCGTTGCTCCTCGATCGCCGCGGATACCGATTGGGTAACGCCGGAGAACTGATCGATCGCCTCGGCTACACCGGACAACGATGCCACGACTTCGCGCGTGGCGGATTGAATCTCTGAAACCTTCGCGCCAATGCGTTCGGTCGATTGCCCGGTCTTCGTCGCCAGGCTCTTGACTTCGGAGGCGACGACCGAAAATCCGCGCCCGGCATCGCCCGCCCTCGCCGCCTCAATGGTCGCATTGAGCGCCAGCAGATTGGTCTGCGCGGCGATCTGGTCGATTACCGAGACAATGTCACCGATCTGATTGGCCGCCTTGGTTAGCGCATCGATGGTCGCCCGCGAGGCATTGGCGCGAATCACCGCTTCGCGGCCGAGACCGCTGCCGCTGCCGACCTGCTCGGAGATTTCGGCGATCGCCTGCATCACCTGGTCGGACCACTGGCCGGCGGCCTGGTTCATGGTGCGCGAACCTTCGGCGGCGACTGTTGTCTCATCGAAGGCCTGCCGAACGGCTTCCAGCGCGGCGAGCATGTCTTCGGCTTTGATTTTGCAAGATCGCAGCGCCGTCAACGATCGGCTGGATACCGCCTTCGGTCGTGATTTCGACCTGGCGGGCCAGGTTGGACAAATTGACGCGGCGCGAGGCCTGCCAGGTGCGATCGAGATCGTTATGGACCAGTTCGCGCCGCTGACGTTCGCCGAGGACATTCGCCAGTCTCTCGGTGACCACAAGCAACCGCGCCATCTCACTGCGGCCCGGCGGCAAGGGCGCGACGGATTCCAGCTCGGCATAAGCGATGGCGTCGAGCGTGTCGGCGGCCTCAGCCAGCGGACGCGCGATGCCGCGGGCGATGCGCAATACCGCGGCCACGGTCAAAGCGGCGGCGACGAGGCTGACGGCGATCCATCCATAGGCGGCAATGGCCTCGCCCAGAAAAGGAGTCAGCGCCGCGGTCACATACGGCACCGCCGCAATCGCGACGAGCGGCAGCAGGATGGCCACAAAAAGCCGCTCAGCGATGGTGAACTGCCGCATGCCCCACCTTGCGTGCCGACGCTGTATTCCCGGTGGATATCCAGAAATGGCGCGGCCAGCGCCCCCAAGGGCGCCAAGGCCGTTTGTAGCCCGATCGTGGTTAACCGAGGGTTTAGGGTTCCTTAACCATGAGTTTCCGCCCCCGCGCACGCTTGGCGGCCTGCCCGGCGCCGGCCGGCCCGCGCCGCGCCCGGCGATCCCTGACCCCCGATCCACGACCATTTCACCATTGACGCCTCCTGCCGCCATCGGATTAAGGTGGTGGGCTTGGTTTCGGCCAAGCCGTGGGGACAAAAAGCAAAAATAACAGCCGATGGGGCGGCGCGGTCGCGACTGGAGGGGAAATGCAAGTGGGCGCTCTCGACGCATGCCTTAAGGCATTGCTGCCGGCAACGCGCGTGATCGACGCCGCCACCACATGGATCGGCAAACGCGTGGCGTGGCTGATCCTCGCCGCCGTGGTGGTCTCGGCGGTCAACGCCACGGTCCGCAAGGTTTTCGACACCTCGTCGAATTCCTGGCTCGAGCTGCAATGGGTGCTGTTCAGCATCGTGTTCCTGCTGTGCTCGCCCTGGACCCTGCTCGCCAACGAGCACATCCGCATCGACATCGTGAACAACATGCTGCCGAAGCGCGTGCGCGACAGCATCGACGTGATCGGACACGCATTTTTCCTGCTGCCGCTGACCATCGTCATGATCATCACCGGCATTCCGTTCTTTCTTCGCTCGATCGAGATCAACGAGCAGTCGGGCAATGCCGGCGGCCTGCCGCAATGGCCGGCCAAGTCGCTGGTCATGATCGGCTTCGCGTTGCTGTTCGTGCAAGGCGTATCGGAATTGATCAAGCGCATCGCGGTGATGCGCGACCTCATTCCGGATCCGCACGCAACCCAGGTGCACGCTCTCGAAGCCGAGGTCGAGCACATTGTCGAAGCCATCGAGAAGCGCTGAGCGCCCGTAGCGGACTCCGGAGTTTTCAATGGAAGTCTTTCTCATCCACAACATGGCGCCGATTATGTTCGGCTCCCTTGTGGTGTTCCTGCTGCTCGGCTATCCGGCGGCCTTCTCGCTCGGCGCGGTCGGCCTGATCTTCGCGCTGATCGGCATCGAGTTCGGCCTGTTCGTACCGGACTTCCTGCAGGCCTTGCCCGAGCGCGTCTACGGCGTGATGAGCAACGATACGCTGCTGGCGATTCCGTTCTTCACCTTCATGGGATTGGTGCTCGAACGATCCGGCATGGCCGAAGACCTGCTCGATACGATCGGGCAATTGTTCGGCACCGTGCGCGGCGGCCTGGCCTATGCGGTCGTCTTCGTCGGCGCGCTGCTCGCCGCCACCACCGGCGTGGTCGCGGCGTCGGTCATTTCGATGGGGCTGATCTCGCTGCCGATCATGCTGCGCTACGGCTACGACCGGCGCGTGGCCTCCGGCGTCATCGCCGCGTCCGGCACGCTGGCGCAGATCATTCCGCCGTCGCTGGTGCTGATCGTCATGGCCGACCAGCTCGGCAAATCGGTCGGCGACATGTACGAAGGCGCCTTCATTCCCGGCATCGTGCTGGCCGGCCTCTACGCCGGTCTACATTTTCCTGGTCACAATCTTCTTCCCGAAGGCAACGCCCGGCCTGCCGGCGGAGGCGGTCGGCTTCCGCGAGGCCAACGGCAGCCGCGGCCTGATCTCGCTCGCGGTGCTGGCGGTGGCGAGCGGCGTGTTCGGCTGGTTCATGATGCGGCATTCCGAAACGCATGGCGCCGACTTCGTCGTGCTGAGCATGTTCTATGGCATCTTGTTCGCATTTGGCGTCGCTGTCGTGAACTGGCTCGTCGCCCGCTTCACCGGCTTCCGGTTCCTGTCGCACATGGCGCAGCAGACCACCTTCGTGATGGTGCCGCCGCTGTTCCTGATCTTCCTGGTGCTCGGCACCATCTTCATCGGCGTCGCGACGCCGACCGAAGGCGGCGCCATGGGCGCCAGCGGCGCGTTGATCCTGGGCGCCCTCAAGCGGCGGCTGACCTGGGACCTGGTTCGCCAGGCCGTCGAATCGACCGCCAAACTGTCGGCCTTCGTGGTCTTCATCCTGCTCGGCGCCCGCGTGTTTTCGCTCACCTTCTACGGCGTCAGCGGGCACATCTGGGTCGAGAACCTGCTGACGTCGCTGCCCGGCGGCCAGGTCGGCTTCCTGATCTTCGTCAACGCCTTCGTGTTCGTGCTCGCCTTCTTCCTCGATTTCTTCGAGCTCGCCTTCATCGTCATTCCGCTGCTCGGCCCCGCCGCCGAGCATCTCGGCATCGACCTGATCTGGTTCGGCGTCATCCTCGGCGTCAACATGCAGACCTCGTTCATGCATCCGCCGTTCGGGTTCGCCCTGTTCTATCTGCGCTCGGTGGCGCCGAAGGAACCGTTCATCGATCGCGTCACCGGCAAGCGCACGGATGGCGTCACCACCGGGCAGATCTACTGGGGCGCGGTGCCGTTCGTGGTGATCCAGGTGATCATGGTGCTGCTGGTGATCTTGTTCCCGGCCATGGTCATGCACTACAAGGGCGCCGCCTCGACCATCGATCCGAACAAGGTGAAGATCGAAATTCCGCAGATCGATCTGCCGCCGCTCAATTTCAGGAGCCGCCGAAATAAATGCAGCCATAAGCCTGCAGACAAAAAAAATGACCCCGGAGCCTAGGCTCCGGGGTTTTGCGTTGCGTTTGCTGTTGCAAGCTTGGCGATCAGCCCGGTTATGGCGGACCATGAACGAGTCGTAGCCGAGCTCGGCGACCTGGAACCAGGGTAGCCGTTCCTGCGTGAAGGTCGTTCATCGAATCGTAGACCTTCTTGAAGCTCGCATTTTCTTGGCGATCTCGTCGTGCAATTCGATGGCGGCCTTGTAGCACGCTTCCATGATCGCCGGCGAGAAACCGTGCAGCTTGGTGCCGCCGGCGAGCAGGCGGCGCAGCGCCGCCGGATTGACCAGATCGTATTTCGCCATGCACCAGGTGTTGGCGTAGTGCCGCAGCCTGTTCGAGGATCGCCTGATAGTGCTTCGGCAGCGCGTTCCACTTGTCGAGGTTGACGAATGCAGAACAGCATCGAGCCGCCTTCCCACCAGCCGGGATAGTAGTAGTGCGGCGCGACCTTGTAGAAGCCGAGCTTTTCGTCGTCGTAGGGCCCGACCCATTCGGCGGCGTCGATGGTGCCCTTTTCCAGCGCCGGATAGATGTCGCCGGCCGCGATCTGCTGCGGCACCGCGCCGAGCTTCTGCAAGACGCGGCCGGGGAAGCCGCCGATGCGCATCTTGAGGCCCTTGAGATCGTCGAGCGTGTTGATCTCCTTGCGGAACCAGCCGCCCATCTGACAGCCGGTGTTGCCGGCGAGCAGCGAGACGCAGTTGTACTTCTTGTAGAACTCGTTGAGCACTTCCTTGCCGCCGCCCAAGGTATACCAGCCCTGGTTCAGGCGCGCGTTCGGGCCGAACGCGACCGAGGTGCCGAACGCGAAGGTCGGGTCCTTGCCGAAATAGTAGTACGAAGCGGTGTGGCCGCATTCGACGGTGCCGTTCTGCACCGCGTCGACGACCTGCAGGCCGCGGCACGATTTCGCCGCCGGCGAAAACCTGGATCTGGAATTTGCCGTCGGTCGCGTCGGAGACGGCCTTGGCCATGGTTTCCGCCGCGCCGAACAGCGTGTCGAGCGACTTCGGCCAGCTCGTAGTCATGCGCCATTTGATTTCCGGATTCGTCTGCGCGATCGCCGGCGCGGCGATCGCACTGGCGGCAACGCCGAGACCGGCGGCCTTGATAAATTGACGACGTTTCATCCCTCTTTCCTCCCTTGGTTTTTGGCAGCAAAGGCCCCACAGCCCGCGGCTCTCGTTTTTTCACCCGCTGCGGCATGGCTGGAACCATGACGCGCTTGCCACCCTATTCCAGTCTGCACCGGCTCAATTGAAGTTGTAAGTGGAAATTCGGCTAGAACGGCCCAAAAAGCGCCGGGGCCGGCTTTGTGGGCCGGCCCCGATTCCATTCCCGCAATATTTAATCGCGTCTAGCCGCGGTGGCGGATCATGAAGCTGTCGTAGCTGTAGTCAGCCACCTGCCACCACAGATATTCCTCGTTCTTGAATGCCATCAGGTTTTCGTAAATCTTCTTGAAGTCGGCGTTCACCGCCGAAGTCTCGGCGTTCACCTCGTTCGACGCCTTGAGGCAGGCTTCCATGATCGGCTGGCTGAACGGCCGAAGCTGGGCGCCGCCGGCGATCAGGCGCTTCAATGCCGCGGGTTGCGGGCATCATAGCGCGCCTGCACATCGGTGTTGGCGTAGGCCGCGGCCGTCGTCATGATCGCCTGATAGCTCTTCGGCAGCTCGGCCCATTTTGCCGAGTTGAGGAAGAAATGCAGGCAGGTCGCGCCTTCCCACCAGCCCGGATAGTAGTAGTACTTCGCGACCTTGTAGAAGCCGAGCTTTTCGTCGTCGTAAGGTCCGACCCATTCGGTCGCGTCGATGGTGCCCTTCTCGAGCGCCGGATAGATGTCGCCGCCGGCGATTTGCTGCGGAATCGCGCCGAGCTTCTGCAGCGTCTTGCCCGCCCAGCCGCCGATGCGCATCTTCAGGCCCTTGAGGTCGTCGACGGTATTGATCTCCTTGCGGAACCAGCCGCCCATCTGCGTCCCGGTGTTGCCGCCCGGCATGGCATAGAGATTGAACTTCTTGACGAAGTCGTTGACCAGCTGGTTGCCGCCGCCGTCGTTGAACCAGGCGTTCTGCTGGCGCGGGTTGGGCCCGAACGGAATCGAATTGCACAGCGCGAAGGTCGGATCCTTGCCGATGAAGTAGTAGGCGGCGGTGTGGCACATTTCGACCGTGCCGTTGCTCGTCGCATCGAGCGACCTGCAGCGCAGGAACGATCTCGCCGGCAGCGAAGACCTGGATCTGGAATTTGTTGTCGGTGGCTTCGGCGACGAACTTCGACAGCGTTTCGCCAGCGCTGTAGACGGTGTCGAGCGACTTCGGCCAGCTCATGGCCAAGCGCCATTTGAGTTCGGGCATCGACTGCGCGATGGCCGGTGCGGCGATCGCGCTTGCGGCCACGCCAAGTCCAGCCGCCTTGATAAATTGACGACGTTTCATTCGAAAGCCTCCCTCCGATGATTAACTTTTTTTGACCCGATTTGCTTGCCGGGACAGTGGGGAGAGGATGACCTTTTATGACCAGGAAATCCAGATAGTTCCACGTAAAGAAAAAGGCCCCCGTTCGGCAATGCCGGACGGGGGCCCCATAATCGCGGTGCACAATAAATCGCGGCGTCAGCCGCTCGATCGCATGCGCACCATGAAGGAGTCGAAGCCGAGCTCGGCCACCTGCCACCACAGATACTCGTCGCCGCGGAAGGCGACCATGCTGTCGTAGACCTTCTTGAAGTCGGCATTTTTCGCGCTGACTTCATTGTAGGTATCGGTGGCGGCCTTGTAGCTGGCTTCCATCACCGCTTGCGGGAATGGCCGCAACTGCGCGCCGCCGGCGACCAGCCGCTTGAGCGCGCCCGGATTGCCGGCGTCGTACTTGGCCAGCATCCAGTTATGCGCGGTCTCCGACGCCGCCTTGACGATCGCCTGATAGCTCTTCGGCAGTTCGTTCCACTTGTCAGATTGATGAAGTTGTGCAGCATGGCGCCGCCTTCCCACCAACCCGGATAGTAGTAGATACTTGGCGACCTTGTAGAAGCCGAGCTTTTCGTCGTCGTAGGGACCAACCCACTCGGCGGCGTCGATGGTGCCCTTCTCCAGCGCCGGATAGATGTCGCCACCGGCAACCTGCTGCGGCACCGCGCCCATCTTGGCGAAAATCTGCCCGGCAAATCCGGCGATGCGGAATTTCAGGCCCTTGATGTCGTCGACGGTCTTGATCTCCTTGCGGAACCAGCCGCCCATCTGGGTCCCGGTATTGCCGGCCGGCAGCGCCATGAAGTTGTATTTCTTGTAGAAGTTATTGGCGAGATCGAGCGCACCGCCGAACTGCATCCACGACGTCTGCATGCGGGCATTCAGGCCGAACGGCTGCGCCGTGAACAACGCGAAGGTCGGGTCCTTGCCGACATAATAGTATGAAGCGGTGTGCGCCATTTCGACGGTGCCGTTCTGCACCGCGTCGGCGGCTTGCAGACCGGGAACGAGTTCGCCGGCGGCGAAGGTCTGAATCTGGAACTTGTTGTCGGTGGCTTCGGCCACCGCCTTGGCGAATATTTCGCAGGCGCCAAAGATGGTATCGAGCGATTTCGGGAAGCTCGAGGTCAGACGCCACTTCACTTCGGGGCTCGATTGCGCGATGGCCGGTTTGGCGACCGCGGCCGCCGCAAGCCCGAGGCCTGCCGCGCCAATAAATTGTCGGCGTTTCATTTCATTTCACTCCAGATTTCGATTTGAGGATTTCTTCGCCGCATCGCTTAGCGAAACGATTGTGCAAAGCAGTTCGCCGCTAATGTGACCAGCGATATGGCTGCATTGCATGCATGCGCGCCGCGGATGCCGCGTCGTTTCGACACGGCGAGGAGTTCACATAAACGGGCCAGCGGCCCGCTCGATGCGCGATACGACTTCGGACATCGCGCCTTCATCCATCGCCGCCTGCTTGGGCGCATTGATATTGATCAATGCCTGCTTGAGTTGCGCAAACCCGGCCCGAATTTCGCTCAGCGCCGCCGCATTGCCGGCGCCAAGTTCGTCCGCCACGCTTTCGACCATCCGGTCGGCCTGCAAAATCAGCCCGCGCGCGGTCTGATAGCCGATCGGGTGCACGATGCGTACCTTGGCGACGGCGTCGTCGTATTCGTCCGGCGCGGCCTTGAGCACCTCCATGGCCACCGCCACCGTGAAGCGCGGCCAGTTCGGCTGGCGGGCCCTCAATCCGGCATCGGCGGCGGCGAGCGCATCCTCGACCTTTTGCCGCGCCTTCGGATATTGCTTGGCGCTGTGCGCCTTGACGGTGCGGACCAGCGCCTTGAGCGCGCCGTCGAACGGCGGCGTCCGATAGGTGCGCACCTCGTCGCGAATAATCCCGTAGATTTCCTCGATCGGGAAATTGTAATGCCGGGCCGCCAGACCCCATTCGCGCCGGCCGACCAATTCGTCGCCGGTGAGCAGGTGCGCCGCGGATAAGCGCGATGAAGCGGCCGAAGGCCAAATCCTGCGGCGCGATGGCAGGCGGCTTTACAACAGCCGGTGGCGTGACGATAGCGGGCGGCGCTTCGACTGGCGGCGGCGTCGCCTCGCTTTGTGCCCAGAGTGACGACGACATCGCGGCCATTGCAACCGACACGCCGGCGCCGAGCCAAAAGACTGTCCGCGCGTTCATCGGCCACTCCGCAGAAAGCGTTACGCCTCGATCACGATCTTCGGCGCCACGCGCCCGGCAGAAGCCCCGCCCTTGATCTGTTCGAGCACCTTGGCGGCGATATCACGATAGATCTTGGCGTGCGGGCCGTCCGGCTCGGTGGCGACCACCGGCAGGCCGGAGTCCGATTTTTCGCGGATGGTCATGTGCAGCGGTACTTCGCCGAGGAACGGCACGCCCAGGCGTTCGGCCTCGTGGCGCGCGCCGCCGTGACTGAAGATGTCCGAGCGCGTGCCGCATTCCGGGCACAGGAAATAGCTCATGTTCTCGACCACGCCGAGCACCGGCACGTTGACGCGTTTGAACATGGCGACGCCGCGCCGCGCGTCGATCAGCGCGAGATCCTGCGGCGTCGACACGATCACCGCGCCTTTCAGCGGCACCTGCTGCGCCATGGTGAGCTGGGCGTCGCCGGTGCCGGGCGGCATGTCGACCACCATGACGTCGAGCTTGCCCCACTCGACTTCGCGCAGCATCTGCGTGATCGCCGACATCACCATCGGGCCGCGCCAGATCATCGGCGTCTCTTCGTCGATCAGGAACCCGATCGACATGACGGTCAGCCCGTAGCGATCGATCGGCTTGAGTGTTGCCGCCGACGGTCTGCGGCTTCTCCTTGATGGCGAGCAGCTTGGGCAATGACGGCCCGTAAATGTCGGCATCGAGAATGCCGACCTTGAGGCCGAGATCGCGCAAGCCCAGCGCAAGATTGACCGCGGTGGTGGATTTGCCGACGCCGCCCTTGCCGGAGGCGACCGCGATGATCGCATCGACGCCGGGAATGCCGGGCTGCACCTTGTCGGCGGGATGGGCGTGCGCATGGGGCGCGGGTTTGGCCGCACGCGGCTGATTGGCGACATGGGCCGGCTGCGGGCCGCGCGCGGCAGCGCCGGCGGAGCGTTCCGCCGTCAAGGCGACCAGGGCGGATTGCACGCCGGGAATGGCGCGCACGGCCGCTTCAGCCGCGCCACGCACCGGTTCCCATTCTTTCACGGCCGCCGCATCGACCGTGATCGAGAAGAACACCTTGCCGTCGCTGACAACGATGTCGGACAAAGCGCCCGCATCCGGCAAGGCCGCGCCGCCGGGCGACGCGCACTTTCGCCAGCGCGCTAAGAACCTGTTCCTTCGTCACAGCCATAATCGCATTTCCTTGCCGCCGCTCTGCCGCTCGCGCCGATACCATAGGCACCGCCGCCGGGCGGTCAATCCGGCGGGGCCCGTAACGGCAGAGTTGACGCGCCCGCCCCTGCAATGACACTTGAGAGATAGGCACCGGCCGGGGCCAACCAAGGCGTTCAGCGCATTTATCGGGGAGGATGTAATGGCGAAAGTGGCGTTTCTGGGCTTGGGCGTCATGGGCTATCCCATGGCCGGGCATCTCAAGAACAAAGGCGGGCACGATGTGACGGTCTATAACCGCACCGCCGCCAAGGCCGAGCAATGGGTCAAGCAATACGGCGGCAAGTCCGCCGCCGACGCCCAAGGCCGCAGCCGAAGGCCAGGATTTCGTCATGGCTTGCGTCGGCAATGACAACGACCTGCGCGAGGTGACGCTCGGCGCGGACGGCGCCTTCGCCGGCATGGGCAAGGGCAAAGTGTTCGTCGATCACACCACCGCGTCGGCCGAAATCGCGCGCGAGCTTTACGCGGCGGCGAAAAAAGGCGGCTTCGAATTCATCGACGCGCCGGTGTCCGGCGGCCAGGCCGGCGCCGAAAATGGCGCGCTGACGGTGATGTGCGGCGGCGATGCCGGGCCTTTCGCCAGCGCCGAGAAGGTGATCGCGGCCTATGCCAAGGCCTGCAATTTGATGGGCGCGCCCGGCTCGGGCCAACTCGCCAAGATGGTCAACCAGATTTGCATCGCCGGCCTGGTGCAGGGTCTGTCGGAAGGCCTGCACTTCGCCAAGAAAGCCGGTCTCGACATCGAGAAGCTGATCGCCACCATTTCCAAGGGCGCGGCGCAGTCCTGGCAGATGGAGAACCGCTACAAGACCATGGCGGCGGGCAAGTTCGATTTCGGTTTCGCGGTCGACTGGATGCGCAAGGATCTGAGCATCTGTCTCGGCGAGGCGCGCAAGAACGGCGCCAACCTGCCGGTCACCGCGGTGGTCGACCAGTTCTACTCGCAAGTTCAAGGCATGGGCGGCAAGCGCTGGGATACGTCGAGCCTGATCGCGCTGCTGGATCGGAAGTAGCCGCTCGTGTCCCGGGCGCTGCGCGGCGACGTATGGGCGTGCAAAATCGCCCGTATTCTTTAGCGGCCCCGGGTAGGCCGTCGTCCTTGATCTTCGCGTGGCCAGTTTCCGTCCGCCCCCGCAATCCGAGGGCGCGCGGAACGCCGGGGCCACAACAGCCCCGCAGCCTCGTGTGATTGTTGAGTTAGATTCACACGAGCAAGTCACCACGAAACTGCCGGATCCCCGGCGCTCCGCGCGCGGTGTTTGTTAGGTTTGTTCCGCGTTGGTCTCGGTGGTAGACCCGTTCGTCCGCTGCGTCAGTTACAGACGCCACGACGCTCCACCGGCGAGCCCCGGCCACTCGACCTCGCATGCGCTGACAGGGATGCGAGGCCCTCGGCCGTCAGGGGGCCCCGTAACGTGCGGACTGCACGCCGGACACAACGCGGCTTGGACCGCCGGCCCGAGGAAAACGTGCGTCGCATCTCCAACGCCCCCGGCCGGCCACCGCTCCCCGCCTCAGCATCTGGAGTGCTGATCAAACGCCCCTCGGTAGGTCGAGGCGGGATAATGGATAGTAGTCCTAGTTTGGGATTAAAGTCAAGAGGCCGGATGAAGATTTTTTAGCTCAAGACCCGGATTTCGCTTCGCTCATCCGCTACGAGGTGATTCCGGGTTCGCGGCCAATGGGCCGCGCCCCGGACTGACGGGCAATATCACGCCTTCGCGCTCGGCCGCGCCGACACCGCGGCGTGCCAGCGTTTCACGTTGGCGGCGTTCTCCGGCATCGCCAGCCGCGCCGGCTTCATGAAATCGACGGCGACCAAGGTCGTGATGTCGGCAACCGAGAAGCGGTCGCCGGCGATGAATTCGCGGCCGGCCAATTCCTTTTCCAACAGTTCGAGAAACCAGATCGCGCGCGGCCGCATCGCCTCGGCATAGGCCGGCACCTGCGGCACCTCATAGGCCTTCATCGCCGGATGCAGATGGCGAAACACCGCCGCGACATTGGCAAAGAAATTGATCTCGCAGCGCCGGTTCCACATTTCGACCAGCGCGACCTCCTTGGCGCCCTTCCCGAACAAAGCGGGCTCCGGCTGCAGCATCTCGAAATAGCGGCAGATGGCGATCGATTCAGTAATGACCGTGCCGTCGTCGAGCACCAGCGCCGGCATACGCTGCAACGGGTTCATCGGCGGTGTATTCCGGCGTCTTGTGCTGGAAGGTCACCATGTCGACCTGCTCGGTCGGCACCGAAATGCCCTTTTCGGCCAGGAAAATGCGCACGCGCCGCGGATTTGGCGCGGTTTTCGTGTCGTAGAGCTTCATTTGATCCTCCCGGCAGCGATTTCCCCTTGGAAAGAGCCGAACACGGGCAAATCCCCCTGTCAAAGGGGCGATCGGAAATCGTTAACCAGTGATTTTAGCCGGGTCTTAAGCTTAGTCTTAAGGATTTTGGGCGAGGTTGAGCCCCCTATGGCTCTTGCGTAAAAGCGTCCGTGTTTCATGCCAGTTCCAGGCGAACAGCCCGATCTCACTGCCCTGCCGCCGGAGACTTCTCCGGTGAAGCGCCGCCTCGCCGCGCAATATGTGCGCGAAGCCCGCGACCGGCTGACCTCGTCCAGCGGCACCCGGCCCGCTTTCGATTACGAATTGCTGCGGCAATACGCGCAGAACCGCCTGTCCGCCTCGCTGGTGATGTTGCTGCTGGTGGCCACCATCGGCTTCCTGTCGAGCCTGTGGACCGGCGCGGTGACGGCCGGCGTCTGGACCGCCTCGGTCCTGGTCATCCACGCGGTCATGGTCAGCAAATGCCGGCAATTCCTCGACCAGCCGGTGTCGGAGGCGACCGCCGCACCAGTGGCGCCTGCGCTTCATCATGCTCGACCTGTTCTACGGGCTGGCCTGGATGTTCATCCTGATCCATCCGGTCGGCTCCGACGAAAGCTCCAGCACCTTCATGCTGTTCGTCATGCTGCTGGTGGTGGCGGTCTCCAGCATGCTGGCGTCGAGCCTGCCGATGGCGGTGTTCGCCGCCACCTTCCCGGTCACCGCCGCGATCGCGCTCGACTTCATCCTGCAAGGCACGCTGCGCAACTACATTCTCGCCATCATGGCGGTCACCGCGCAGGGCTATTTCGCCGTGCTCGCCTATCGGCTCTACTCGACCACGCTGGCAACGCTGGTCGCGCGCGCGGAAAAGGACGCCCTGATCGGCGAACTCGAACAGGCCAAGGCCATTTCCGACGAGGCGCGCCAGCGCGCCGAAGCCGCCAACATTTCCAAGTCGCGCTTCCTGGCGCAGATGAGCCACGAACTGCGCACGCCGCTCAACGCCATTCTCGGATTTTCCGAAGTGATGAAGACCGAGGTGTTCGGCGAACACGCGGTGCCGGCTTACAAGGAATATTCCGCCGACATCCATAATTCCGGCGTGCATCTGCTCGGCCTGATCAACGAAATTCTCGATCTGTCGCGCATCGAGGCCGGCCGTTACGAGCTCAACGAGGAATCGGTTTCGCTGGTCGGCATCGTCGAGGATTGCCACCATCTGCTCAAGCTGCGCGCCACCAATCGCGGCATCACGTTGCACGAGGTGTTCGAGCCCGATCTGCCGCGGCTATGGGCGGACGAACGCGCTATCCGCCAGATCTGCCTCAATCTGCTTGTCGAACGCGATCAAGTTCACGCCGCAGGGCGGCGAGATCTGGCTCAAAGTCGGTTGGACCGCGTCGGGCGGCCAATATATGAGCGTGAAGGATACCGGCCCCGGCATTCCGGAAGAGGAAATCCCGATCGTGCTGGCCTCGTTCGGCCAGGGCTCGAACTCGATCAAATCGGCCGAACAGGGCGCCGGGCTGGGGCTGCCGATCGCCAAGAGCCTGACCGACCTGCACGGCGGCACCTTCGTGTTCAAATCCAAGCTGCGCATCGGCACCGAAGTGATCGTCACCTTCCCGCCGGAACGGGTGGTGGCGGCGATGGCGCCGATGACCATGCAGGCGCCGCCGATCACCCCGCCGGGCGAACCGATCCTGACGCCGGAGGAAAAGCGCCGTCTAAGCCGGCGGCCGCTGTTCCGGGCCGGCACCTAAATCACGGCTTGCGACAACGGGCGCGATTGCGTTCCCCGGCCCGGCAATTATGTTCGCAGCTGAAAAGTCTTTTGAGATCGAGCCGATG
This sequence comes from uncultured Alphaproteobacteria bacterium, assembly GCA_963825015.1. Taxonomy (GTDB): domain Bacteria; phylum Pseudomonadota; class Alphaproteobacteria; order Rhizobiales; family Xanthobacteraceae; genus Pseudolabrys. Next base: position 478,134 of record CAWGRN010000018.1, read on the forward strand.
ATCGAGAGCCCCTGCGTCAAAATCTGCACGCTCGATGCCCGTTCCCGGATGTGCCTCGGGTGCGGCCGCAGCATCGACGAAATCGCGCGCTGGACCGCCATGAGCGCGGCCGAACGCGCCGCGTGATGAGCGAATTGCCGGCGCGCATCGCCATGCAAAAATCGACCCAAGCCGAAATCGCCAATGCCTCAACCGCGACAGGATAATTCCGTGAGCCGCCGCCTGACTTGGGTCTTCGTTGATCGGCGTGGCGCTGTCGCTCGCGGCGCTGATCGCCAGCAACGACCAGGACGCCATCGCCAATCTGCTGCGCCACGACATCGGGTCGCTGGTGCTGAAGGTCGCGCTGGTGGTGTTTGCCGGCGGCCTGGTGCTGGTGCTGTTCCGCGAAAAATTCACCAAGGCGCTGGAAGCGACGGTGTTCTGGGCGGTGGTCGGCCTGCTGCTGGTGGTCGGCTACACCTATCGCTTCGAATTGCGCGACGTCGCCGACCGCGTCATCGCGGAAATGATGCCGGGCCACGTCGCCGGCCACGGCCGTAACGTCCAGGTGGTGCGCGGCAATAGCGGCGACTTCGCGGTGTCGGCGCATATCAACGGCGCGAAGATCCCGATGGTGCTCGACACCGGCGCCAGCTCGGTGGTGCTGACCCAGGAAGCCGCCAAGGCCGCCGGCCTGCCGATCGAAGTGCTCAACTATACGGTCAATGTGGACACCGCCAATGGCCGCACCCGCGCCGCCGCGGTGACGCTCGACCGCCTCGCCGTCGGCGGCTTGACCGAGCGTTCGGTGCCGGCGCTGGTGGCGCAGCACGGACAACTCAAGACGAACCTGCTCGGCATGACCTTCCTCAACCGGCTGGAAAGCTGGGAAGTGCGCGGCGACACGCTGCGCCTGCGCGGCAATCCGTAAGCCTGCGTTACCAGACCAGGCTGAGCAATAAACCGCAGCGACACGAACATCAGGAAAATGCCGAAGCCGATCTCGAGCTTGCGCCGCGGCAGCCAGTGCGCCAGCCGCACGCCGTAGCTGGCGGTGTAGCTCGACACCGGCGCCATCAGCACGAAGCCGAGCATCGACACGAAGCCGATCGACAACGGCGGCAACTGCGCCATGTGCGGCCAGCCGGCCAGCATGTAGCCGATGGTGCCGGCAATGGTGATCGGCACGCCGATGCCGGCCGAGGTCGCGACCGCCTGCTGCATCGGCTGGCCGTAGAGCGTGAGCACCGCGTTCGACACCGCGCCGCCGCTGACGCCGACCAGCGACGAAAACAGCCCGGTGATGAAGCCGTAGAAGGCCAGCAGCGCCGCGGCCCGGCAATTCGGTGCCGAGATTCCAGCGGTCGCCGCCAAACAGCATGCGGATCGCGATGAAGGTCGCGAACACCACGAAGGCGATCTTGAACACCGCGCCGGCGCGATAGGTCGCGGTCACCGAGCCGATCGCGACGCCGACGATCGCCGGCAGCGTCCAGATCCGCACCACCTGCGGGATCACCGCGCCGCGCTTCTTGTGCGCGATGTAGGAGCGCACCGTGGTCGGCACGATGATGGCGAGCGAGGTGCCGATGCACAGCTGCATGCGCACTTCTTCGGGCACGTCGAGGGCGCGGAAGACTTCGTACAGCACCGGCACGATGATGGCGCCGCCGCCGATGCCGAACAGGCCGGCGAGAATGCCGACCAGGATGCCGGCGCCCGCGATCCACAGCGCGAGCAGAACGATCTCGCCGATCGGATAACCCAGCAGCATATGTCCCCGGATAATGGCGGCAGGAGGAAGACGTCAGGCGGCGATGTGCGACAAATCCTTGCCGCTGTCCAGCACCTGCGCAAGCGCATCAGCCATGACCGACGCGCCGGCGCCGGGCTTGACCGCTTCGGTCGCCAGATGCCGGCGGAAGGCGCGCGCGCCCGGCACGGCGCGGAACAGGCCCAGCACATGGCGGGTGATGGAATGCAGCCGCACGCCCTTGGCCAGTTCACGCTCGATATAGGGAATGAGCGCCAGCGCGGCGTCCTTTGGCGTCGCAAACGGCGCCGCCTCGCCATAGATCGACGGATCGACGCCGAGCAGCCGCCACGGCTCCTGATAGGCGGCCCGCCCCATCATCACGCCATCGACATGTGCGAGCTGGGCTTGCGCCTGCTCGAGCGTGGCAATGCCGCCATTGAGCACGATTTCGAGATCCGGATGCGCCGCCTTGAGACGATGCACGATCGCATAGTCGAGCGGCGGCACCTCGCGGTTTTCACGCGGCGACAATCCCTTCAGCCAGGCCTTGCGCGCGTGCACGATCAGCGCGTCGGCGCCCGCGGCCTTGACCGTGGCGGCAAACGAAAACAGCGCCTCGTCCGGATCCTGCTCGTCGACGCCGATGCGGCATTTCACGGTCACCGGAATTTCGACCGCAGCCTTCATGGCGGCGACGCAATCGGCGACCAGCGCCGGCTCGTTCATCAGGCAGGCGCCGAAGCGGCCCTCCTGCACGCGGTCGGACGGGCAGCCGACATTGAGATTGATCTCGTCGTAGCCGAAATCCGCGCCGATGCGCGCCGCATTCGGCAAGCGCCTGCGGATCGCTGCCGCCGAGCTGAAGCGCCACCGGATGCTCGAACGCATCGAAGCCGAGCAGCCGCGCGCGGTCGCCGCGCAGGATCGCCGCCGGTGGTGAGCATCTCGGTGTAGATCAGCGCCCGGCGCGTCAGCAGGCGATGGAAGAACCGGCAGTGCCGGTCGGTCCATTCCATCATCGGGGCGATACTGAAGCGTCTTTGCTGCATTTTTCGGGGCTGTTAAGGCGGATTTCGGCGCTGGAGAGCCGCCGCAAATGGTCCGGTGGCGACTCATTACGGCTTATTGCCGTCCATTTCCAGCCCGGCCATTAATCGCGTTTCCCGGCGCGGAGGACACTGCGTCGGACGGCGCACGCGCGCTCAGCAAATTATTTTTTGGCCAGCCGGAACCCAAATCCCATTTCAGCGTTTCGCTTTCGCACGGGGGCGGGAAATTTCAGGCACGGAGTATCGTTGAGGTCCGGCGACAGGGCGCCGCCTTTGCGTAACCGACTGTTTTGTCAACATTTTTTATGTTTTGACGAGGCGCGTGAGGTTCAACCATTCCGCGTCGAAACTGGGGGGAGTGAATGGAACGAGGCTCGAAAGCTGGCCAAAAACTAGCGCAACCGCCGGAAGGCCGTTCCAACGGACCCTCGGCGGCCGCCGATACCGAGGAATTTTTCCTAGAAGATCTCCTCAGCGCCTTTCAAGCGATGCGAGCCGGCGATTTCTCGGTCCGCATGTCGGGCAAGAACATCGGCCTCCAAGGCAAAATAGGCGATTTATTCAACGAAATCGTCGAGGCCAACCAACGTTTTGCAAGCGAACTCGATCGCGTCGGCGAAGTGGTGGGGCGCGCCGGCAAAACCCGCCAGCGTGTAAAGTTCGGCCTGTCCAATGGCGCATGGGGGGAAATGGAAGACTCCGTCAATACGCTCATTGACGATCTGGTCTGGCCGACGACCGAGGTGACCCGAGCCATCGCTGCAGTCGCCCAAGGCGATCTGCTCAAGACCGTCCCCCTCGACGTCGAAGGACGTCCGTTACGCGGCGAGTTTTTGCGCTCGGCCACGATCGTCAACACGATGATCAAACAGCTCGGCGTGTTCACGTCGGAAGTGACGCGCGTCGCGCGCGAGGTCGGCACCGAAGGAAAGCTCGGCGGTCAGGCGCAGGTTCCCGAAGTCACCGGTGTGTGGAAAGACCTCACCGAAAGCGTGAACCTGATGGCGAGCAACCTGACCGCTCAGGTCCGAAACATCGCCGAGGTGACCATTGCGGTTGCGGATGGCGACTTGTCCAAGAAGATCACCGTCGACGTGCGCGGCGAAATTCTTCAGCTAAAAGAAGCTATTAACACGATGGTCGACCAGCTACGGTCGTTCGCGTCGGAAGTGACGCGCGTGGCACGCGAGGTCGGCACCGACGGCAAGCTCGGCGGCCAGGCGATCGTGCCCGGCGTGGCAGGGACCTGGAAAGATCTCACGGACTCGGTCAATGCCATGTGCGGAAATTTGACCGCACAGGTGCGCAACATTGCGCAGGTGACCACCGCCGTCGCCCGCGGCGACCTTTCGAGAAAAATCACCGTCGACGTGCGCGGCGAAATTCTCGAATTAAAAGAGACGATCAACACCATGGTCGACCAGCTCAACGCCTTTGCCGGCGAAGTGACGCGCGTTGCGCGCGAGGTCGGCACCGAAGGCAAGCTTGGCGGCCAAGCGCAAGTGCCGGGCGTGGCCGGCACTTGGAAAGATCTGACCGACAACGTCAACTTCATGGCCAGCAACTTGACGGCGCAGGTTCGCAATATCGCCGACGTCGCCACGGCCATTGCCGGCGGCGACCTCTCCAAGAAAATTACGGTGAATGTCAGCGGCGAAATTCTTCAGCTCAAAGAAACCATCAACACGATGGTGGACCAGCTCAACGCCTTCGCCGGCGAAGTGACGCGCGTCGCGCGCGAGGTCGGCACCGAAGGACAGCTGGGCGGACAGGCCAACGTTTTGGGCGTGGCCGGCACCTGGAAGGACTTGACCGATAGCGTCAACTCCATGGCCAGCAACCTCACGGCGCAAGTGCGTAACATCGCAGAGGTCTCGACCGCCATCGCCAGCGGCGACTTGTCGAAGAAGATCACGGTCGACGTGCGCGGCGAAATTCTCGAGCTCAAGGACACCATCAACACGATGGTGGACCAGCTCAATGCCTTCGCCGGCGAAGTGACGCGCGTCGCCCGCGAGGTCGGCACCGAAGGCAAGCTCGGCGGCCAGGCCCAGGTGCCCGGCGTGGCCGGCACCTGGAAAGACCTCACCGACAACGTCAACTTCATGGCGAGCAACCTGACCGCTCAGGTTCGCAACATCGCCGAGGTGGCGACCGCCATCGCCGGCGGCGACCTGTCGAAGAAGATCACGGTCGACGTGCGCGGCGAAATCCTGCTGCTCAAAGACACGCTCAACACCATGGTCGAGCAACTGCGCTCGTTTGCCGGCGAAGTCATCCGCGTGGCGCGCGAAGTCGGCACCGACGGCCGTCTCGGCGGCCAGGCGGTGGTGCCTGGCGTCGGCGGCACGTGGAAAGATTTGACCGACAACGTCAACTTGCTCGCCGGCAATCTCACCACTCAGGTCCGCAACATCGCCGAAGTCACGACCGCGGTGGCGAGCGGCGACCTGTCGCGCAAGATTACCGTGGATGTGAAGGGTGAAATTCTTGAGCTCAAAAATACTATCAACACGATGGTGGATCAGCTCAACGCCTTTGCCGGCGAAGTGACGCGCGTCGCCCGCGAGGTCGGCACCGAAGGCAAGCTCGGCGGCCAGGCCCAGGTGCCGGGCGTCGACGGCACCTGGAAGGACTTGACCGATAGCGTCAACTCCATGGCCGGCAACCTGACCGCCCAGGTCCGCAACATTGCCGAAGTCACGACGGCGGTGGCGCAGGGCGATCTATCGCGAAAAATCACGGTCGATGTGAAAGGCGAAATTCTCGAACTCAAGGACACCATCAACACGATGGTGGACCAGCTCAATGCCTTCGCCGGCGAAGTGACGCGCGTCGCCCGCGAGGTCGGCACCGAAGGCAAGCTCGGCGGCCAGGCCCAGGTGCCAGGCGTGGCCGGCACCTGGAAAGACCTCACCGACAACGTCAACTTCATGGCGAGCAACCTGACCGCCCAGGTCCGCAACATCGCCGAGGTGGCGACCGCCATCGCCGGCGGCGACCTGTCGAAGAAGATCACGGTCGACGTGCGCGGCGAAATCCTGCTGCTCAAAGACACGCTCAACACCATGGTCGAGCAACTGCGCTCGTTTGCCGGCGAAGTCATCCGCGTGGCGCGCGAAGTCGGCACCGACGGCCGGCTCGGCGGCCAGGCGGTGGTGCCTGGCGTCGGCGGCACGTGGAAAGATTTGACCGACAACGTCAACTTGCTCGCCGGCAATCTCACCACTCAGGTCCGCAACATCGCCGAAGTCACGACCGCGGTGGCGCGCGGCGACTTGTCGCGCAAGATTACCGTGGATGTGAAGGGTGAAATTCTTGAGCTCAAAAACACCATCAACACGATGGTGGACCAGCTCAACGCCTTCGCGTCAGAAGTTACGCGCGTCGCCCGTGAGGTCGGAACCGAAGGCAAGCTCGGCGGTCAAGCGAACGTTCCCGGCGTCGACGGCACCTGGAAGGACCTGACTGACACCGTGAACGTGATGGCCGCCAACCTGACCGAGCAGGTCCGCGGCATCGTGAAGGTCGTGACTGCGGTCGCGGACGGCGATCTCAAACAAAACCTGACCGTCAAATCGAAGGGCGAAGTGGCGGCCCTTGCCGAAACGATCAATAACATGACCGATACCCTGGCGATTTTCGCCGACCAGGTGACCTCCGTGGCGCGCGAGGTCGGTGTCGAAGGGCGGCTGGGCGGACAGGCCGAAGTGCCTGGCGCGGCGGGTACCTGGAAGGATCTGACCGGCAACGTCAATCTACTCGCGGCCAATTTGACGACCCAGGTCCGCGCCATTGCGGAAGTCGCCACTGCGGTCACCAAAGGCGATTTGACACAATCGATCCAGGTCGATGCGCGCGGCGAAGTCGCCGAGCTCAAAGACAACATCAATACGATGATCAACAACCTGCGTCTGACTACGGATCGGAACACCGAACAAGACTGGCTGAAGACGAACCTGGCTAAATTCACCGGCATGCTGCAGGGCCAGCGCGATCTGACGACGCTCGGCCGCCTGCTGCTGTCCGAACTTGCCGAATTGGTGAACGCCCAATTGGGCGTCATTTACCAAGTCGGCGACGAGACGACGTTGCGGCTGCTCTCGGCCTACGCCGACGACGGCGCGACCGGGCATCCCCAGAGCCTGCGCATAGGGCAAGGCATGATCGGGCAATGTGCGCTCGACAAGAGGCGGTTGCTTATCACGGAAATGCCAACGCATGCAGTGCCGATCGGTTCGGCTTTATTCAAAGTCGTGCCTCAGAACATCATCGTTTTGCCGGTGCTGTTCGAGAACCAGGTCAAGGCTGTCATCGAGCTCGCATCCACATCCACGTTCACGACGCTTCAGATTTCGTTCCTCGAGCAACTGACGACAAGTATCGGCATCGTGCTCAACTCCATCGAAGCTACAATGCAGACCGAAGGCCTCCTCAAGCAATCGCAAAACCTGGCGGGCGAGTTGCAAACCCAACAAAAGGAGCTGCAACAGACAAACGAGCAGCTCGAACAAAAAGCGCAGCAGCTTGCCGAACGAAACGTCGAAGTGGAACGCAAGAACCAGGAAATCGAGCAAGCGCGCCGCGCGCTGGAGGAAAAAGCGAGCGAACTTGCGCTGACGTCGAAATACAAGTCGGAATTCCTCGCCAATATGTCGCACGAACTGCGCACGCCGCTCAACAGCATCCTCATCCTCGGCCAGCAACTGGTCGAGAATCCCGATAAAAATCTGAGCGGCAAGCAAGTCGAATTCGCCCGGACGATCCACGGCGCCGGCACCGACCTGCTAAATCTCATCACCGACATTCTCGATCTTTCGAAGATCGAGTTGGGAACGGTGACGGTCGAAGAAGAGGATATACTGCTGTCGAACCTGCTCGACAGCGTGGCGCGGCCCTTCCGGCATGAGGCGGAAAATAGACAGCTCTCTTTCGACGTCAAGATCGACAGCGCGGTCAACCGCAGCATTTCGACCGACTCGAAGCGTCTGCAACAGAGTCCTCAAGAATTTGCTGTCCAACGCTTTCAAGTTTACCAAGACGGGTGGCGTACACTCAGCGTTTCTGCGGCTTCCGGCGGGTGGAATCCCGAGCACCCCCTGCTCAATACGGTGCCGCAGGTGATTGCCTTCGAGGTGACCGATACCGGCATTGGCATCCCGCCGGAAAAGCAGAAGATCATCTTCGAAGCATTCCAGCAGGCAGACGCCAGCACGAGCCGCAAATATGGCGGCACCGGCCTTGGACTTGCGATCAGCCGTGAGCTGTCGGGGCTGCTGGGTGGTGAAATTCAGCTTCGCAGCACACCCAACGAAGGCAGCACGTTCACGCTCTATCTGCCGTTGAACTATGTCGGCCCGGCCACGCTGACGGCCGCGCCTTCATCGAACGGAAGGAAAGATAGCGTTGACCGCCAGTCGGCAACGCGGCCGCAAGTCGTCAGCGCGCGCGCAACGGAGCAAATTGCCGATGACCGTCTTGAAGTGCAAGCCGGCGATTTTATCCTGTTGGTGATCGAAGACGATCCGCACTATGCCCGCATTCTGATGGATCTGGCGCGCGACAAAGGCTTCAAGGTGATCGTCGCTGCGCGCGGCGCGGACGCGCTCGATCTGGCAAAACAGTTCCAGCCGACCGCCGTATCGCTCGACGTGTTCCTGCCCGACATGCTGGGCTGGACCGTCCTCAATCAGCTCAAACAGAACCCGTTGACGCGCCACATCCCGGTCCAGGTCATCACGCTCGACGAGGACCGCCAGCACGCATTGGCGCGCGGGGCATTTTCCTTCGTCAACAAGCCGACAACCGTCGAGGGCGTCGGCGCCGCCCTCAGCCGCATCAAGGAATTCGCACAGGCGAAACGGCGGCGTCTGCTGGTGGTGGAAGACAACACCGCCGAGCAACTGAGCATTGCCGAATTGCTGAACCACGACGACATCGACATCGTGATGAGCGGCAATGGGCAGGAAGCCCTCGCCATGTTGCGGACCGAGCCCTGCGACTGCGTGGTCTTGGACCTTCGCCTACCCGACATGTCGGGCTTTGAGGTGCTCGACGCGATACGCGCCGATGCGTCGATTTGCGATGTGCCCGTGGTCGTGTTCACCGGGCGCGAATTGTCGCCGGAGGAGGATGCGCAGCTGCACATGATGGCGCGAAGCATCGTCGTAAAGGGCGTCGAATCTCCCGAACGCCTACTGGACGAGACGGCGCTGTTCCTGCACCGCGTGGTCACCGATCTTCCGGCGTCGAAACAGAAAATGCTCGAGCGCCTTAACAATTCTGACGAGGATCTCGTCAACAGTACCGTACTCCTGGTCGACGACGACGCCCGCAATATCTTCGCGTTGAGCAGCGTTCTCGAACGCCGTGGCATGCGCGTGTTGACGGCGACTACCGGCACGGAAGCGATCGAGCTGGTGAAATCGACGCCCGAACTGGCCATCGTATTGATGGATATCATGATGCCGCAGATGGATGGCTACCAGACAATCGCAGCTATCCGCGAAATTCCTTCTCTGCAACGTCTGCCTATCATTGCTCTGACGGCGAAGGCCATGAAAGGCGACCGCGAAAAGTGCCTCGAGGCCGGAGCCTCGGATTATCTCGCAAAACCCGTCAACACCGAACAATTACTTTCGGCGCTGCGCATGTGGCTGCACCGATAGCTAGGATACCGCCAATGACCGGGCAAGAAAAAGTCAACATTCTGCTGGTGGACGATCAGCCCGGCAAACTGTTGAGCTATGAAGCCATTCTCAGCGGCCTCAATGAAAATCTGCTCAAGGCCAGTTCGGGACGGGAGGCGCTGGAGCATTTGCTCAAGACCGATGTGGCGGTCGTGCTGGTCGACGTCTGCATGCCGGACCTCGACGGCTTTCAGCTCGCGGCGATGATTCGCGACCATCCGCGGTTTCAGAAAACGGCCATCATTTTTATTTCCGCCATTCTGCTGAGCGAGATGGACAGCCTGCGCGGCTATGAGATGGGCGCCGTGGACTACGTGCCGGTGCCGGTCGTCCCGGAAGTGCTACGTGCCAAAGTCAGGGTATTTGCCGAACTTTACCGCAAGACGCAGCAACTTGAGCTGCTCAATCAGCAGCTGGAAGAGCGTGTGGCGGCTCGGACGGCCGAACTTGAGCGATCAACCGCGCTGCTGCGGCAAAGCGAGGAAAGGCGCAGTCTCGCCCTCGCCGCCGGCCAAATGGGGTCTTGGGAATGGGATGCCGAAAGCGGAAGGTATAGCTGGGACAGCGGCCAGTATCAGATTTTCGGGGTTGAGCCGAAGAAATTCGCCGTCACGGCCGAAAACATCCGCGCGTCAATTCATCCCGACGATTGGAAGGCACTACAGGACAACTTCGGGAGAATGGCGCAGGCGCGCCGTGCCGATCAGTTTGAATTTCGCGTGCGCCGACCCGATGGGCAGTTGCGCTGGTGCTTGGCCAGCGCAGCCGCCAGCGTAGACGACAATGGTCGCATCATTCGGGTCAGCGGCGTGACCTACGATATTACGGATAGAAAAGAAGCGGAGGAAAAGCAAACTCTGCTGGCGCGCGAGGTCGATCACCGCGCTAAAAACGCGCTGGCGCTCGTCCAGTCTATATTGCGCCTCACACGATCAGATAGCCTGGCGCAATATACACATGCCGTCGAAGGGCGCATTCGCGCACTATCGCGGGCCCATACAATATTGTCGCAATCGCGATGGCATGGAGCGAATTTGCGCGGCCTCATCGACGAGGAATTGGAGCCATATAAATCCAGCGGCACAAATCATATTGATATCTCGGGCCCGAATATTTTTCTTCAGCCGGCGACCGCGCAGACCATCGCCCTCGCCTTTCATGAGCTTGCCACGAACGCCGCGAAATACGGCGCGCTATCGGTTGGCTCGGGTCGCCTGCGGCTGAACTGGAATGCCGAAAATGACCTGCTCAAATTCGATTGGCAGGAAACCGGCGGGCCGGCGACGGCTCCGCCGAGCCATCGCGGCTTTGGCACTCGGATTATCGTTGCCAGCGTCGAACAGCAACTCGGAGGCCGTGTCCATTTGAATTGGCACGAAAAGGGCTTGCACTGCAGTTTCACCATACCGCTGCCGAAAGCGGCGCGACTGCCGAAGAACCGCGCGGATATTTCCAGCGCCAACGGCGAAATCGCCAGCCCGCCGATCCGTTTGAGGGGCACGAGGATATTGGTGGTTGAGGATGAAGCGCTGGTGGCTCTCGCGGTGAACGACGCGCTTGTGGAATTAGGCCTGTCAGTATCGGGCCCCTTTGCCAGCGTCTCCGAAGCGCGCCAGAGCCTCGATGAGAATTCGGTCGACGCGGCGATACTCGATGTAAATCTCGGCGGCGAAATGATTTATCCATTGGTTGAAGTGTTGCAGGATCGGGCCATTCCATTTATTTTTGTGACCGGCTACGGCGTGGAAAGCATTGATCCGCGGTTTAGCGATGCACCGATTCTGCAGAAGCCGATTGAGCGTGAACTTCTGAAGACGATTTTCGCAAAACCGACGACGCAACATGAGCGCGCTGTCGGGGCAAAATAGCAGCGATTGAGCGACCTTAGTGCCGGGCTGCGCCATTTAAGGCTCCGGACATCGCTCAGGGTACCGAAACTTTGAGGCGGAATGGGACATGAACTTATTCCCGATGATATTCGGGATTTTATCATCAGAAGCATCGGCTCGGTCACCCAACTTGAGGCGCTGCTACTGGTGCGCGCCAATCCCGACGAGGTGTGGAGCATTGCGAGAATGGCCAAGCGACTCTACGTCAGCGAACCGGAGATAACCGAAGCGCTCAACCGGCTGTGTGCCGATGGACTATTGGATTGTTCCGACGGGATATACGGTTACAAAAATGTTTCGCCGGAAAATCAAGCGATCGTCGAGCGTCTGGCCGTGCTCTATTCCCGCTATCTCATCCCGGTGACCAACATCATTCATTCGAGCCCGCGTACTATCCGCGCGTTTGCGGACGCGTTCAAGTTACGAAAGGACACCTAGCATGGCGCCTGTCATATACGGGCTATGCGCGATCGCCGCAGCGTTCTGCACCTACTTGTTGCTACAAGCCTACCAGCGGGGAAATTACCGGCTGCTGCTTTGGAGCGGTCTTTGTTTTGCAGGCCTCACGCTGAATAACCTGCTGCTCGTGCTGGACAAGGTCATATTGCCGACTGTCGACCTGGCGTTTTGGCGCACGTCGGTCGCGCTCTTGGCAATGACGGTCCTTCTTTACGGCCTGATCTGGGACTCCGAATGATGAGCAACCTCAATTCCGTATTGTCCGGCGCGGTCGCAATGGCTTCGTTTGTTGCCACCATTTTCTTTCTGCGCTTCTGGCGGCAGACATCGGACAAATTCTTTTTGCTTTTCGCGATAGCGTTTGGCCTGGATGCAGCCGCGCGCGTACTGCTCGGTCTTAGCGGAATGCCTTCCGAGGTCGAGCCGTTGTTTTATTTGGCCCGCCTCATCACCTTCGGCATTATTATCGGGGCAATAGTGCAAAAAAATCGTTCTGGTGCCGGACGCCGATGATTTACGTTTAATCGCACGCGCGCTGGCGCCACATCTCCAATATTCCAGACGCGCTTCTTTTTAATCTTATAGCCGGACCCCATTGCCCTCTTCCCAGAGCCGCGCCACTTCAGTCTGATCGGCACCGGCGCCGAACTTGGCCTCTGCCTCGGCCCAGACGTCGCGAACGCTGTCGGCGAGCGGGGTCATAGCGCCGATTGAACGGCCAAAATTGGCGGCAATCGACATGTCTTTGGCAATAAGTCCGAGTGCCATGCCCGTAGCGAATTTGTGAGTCAGGACGTGCGGGATGACTTTCTTTTCGAGCGGATGCTGGCGGCCCGTACACATTTTAACCAACGCATCCGTCATGACCTGGGTGTCCAGCCCGAATTTTCGGCCTATGGCCAAGGCTTCAACCAAAGTGACCAGCGCTGCCGCATTGACATAATTGGCGAGCGCCTTAAGCGCATGGCCCGAGCCGAGCGCGCCGCAACGGAAAAGGCCCTGCCCTACGGCGGAAAAAATCGGAGCGCAGCGTTCGATATCCTCGTCTTTTCCGCCCGCCATGACGTCGAGCGTGCCGTTCTTGGCAAACACGACGCCGCCCATGACCGGGGCGTCCACGTAAGCAATGCCGCGCGCCCGCAGCGCTTCGCCGATCTCGACTGTGGCGCGCGGATCGGAAGTTCCCATATCGATGACGATAGCCCCTGGCGCCAACGCCGAAGCCAAGCCACCCTCCCCGAGCACAACTTCACGCACCACCTTGTCATTGGGCAGCATGGTGATAGCGGCCTCTGCGCCGCGTGCGGCATCGCCTAGCGTACCAGCGGGTCGCCCGCCATGTGCCGCGACGAATGCGCTTACCAACTCCGGCCGCTGATCGAATAGCGTTAGCGTGAAGCCTTTCGCAGCGAGTTGAGCCGCCATCGGCGCTCCCATATTGCCGAGGCCGATGAACGCAACGGCTCTAACCGGTGTCATGTGCCAACTCTCCCGTCAATTTGCGAGGCTTGCGCGCGCGAAGCGCTCACTTCACCGCGAATCCGGCCGCCTTGAATCGCTCCTTGGCCGCCGGCGCGACGAGGGTCTCAATCAGTCCCGCAGCCGCGAGTTTGTCCTTGGCCGCGCTGTGGACGGAGGCCGAGAACATCACCGCGCCTTGGATCGCGTCCGGCAACGGCCCGACCAGGACCACATCCTTGTTGGCGAGAATTTCACTGATCTGGCCGAGGCCGATTTCAATGTCGCCCTTGGCGACTTCCTTCAGGCCGTCCGGCCCGCGATCGCGAAGCTGCAGCTTCGGTTCGAGCTGCTTGTCGATGCCCAATTGGGCAAATACTTTAGCGACGTGAATGCCGCTCTGCCCGCCCTTGGCCGGGTTGGCGTACATGATCGACTTCGCCGCCAGCATCGATTTCTTGAACAATTCGACATCATGGATGTCCGGCTTCGGCGCACCGGCGCGCACCGCGACACCAACGCCCATGCTGCCAAGATCGCGGATGGAGGCGCCATTTACTTTGCCAGCCTTAGCGAGGCCGGCGATACCCGACGCCGAGGCGATCACAACGTCGCCGGTTGCACCCTCGCCGACGCGCTTGGCGATCGCGCCCGCCGTCCCATATTCAAATTTTACCGTGCTACCGGTCTTCTGTTCGTAGGATTTGACCAAGTCGCGCACCACGGTTTGCACCGCGCCGGGACAGAACACGACGATCTCTGCTGCGAGCGCCGGCACCGACGCCATGCAGAAAAACAGCGCCGTCACGAAAAGTTTCTTCATGTCTTCCCCCTCAGTGTGTGAACACAGGTGACGTACGGGACGCACTATCCCAGTGGGCGGCAAGACAGCAACATGCCCGCGTCGGCAGGGCGGCGACACGTTTCACCAATCGATCCGACTCAAGATCACGCGGCGCGTGCAGCCGCGCGGCTGCCGTCACGAGTCGATCTTCCTCCAGGTATCGGGTTCGCTGTGGATGATCTCACGCGAGTGACCCGGACGGCGATCGACATAAATCTCGCCTTCCTTCATCACCATTTGAATGCGTTTGCGCTCCTGCAGGACGCGGATATCGGCGAGCGGGTCGCCGTCGACCGCAATGATGTCGGCGATTTTGCCGGCTTCCAGCGTGCCGAGATCCTTGTCTCTCTTGAGCGCTTTGGCGGCATTGCGGGTCGCGGTCAGGATCGCATCCATCGGCTTCATGCCGAGCCCGACGTAGATTTCCAGCTCAAAGGCATTCGAGCCCATGCCGGGTTCGAAACCCATGTCGGTCCCCATCGCGATATTGACCCCGGACTTGAAGAACCGCTGGAACGTCTTGAAGCAGTGCGGCTGGATCGTCTTCATCTTGGTCAGCGTGAATTCCGGCGTGCCGATTTCGCGACGAATTTCGATGGCGTGGTCGGTGCGGTGCGCCAGCGTCGGCGTCATCCATACGCCGGCTTCGATAATCTTTTCCATCGAATCGTCGTCGTGGAACACCATATGCTCGATGGTGTCGGCGCCGGCCTTGAGCGCCATCCGGTGCGCGCCGGGGGTGAAGCAGTGGACGGCGGCATGCTTATGCAGCGCGTGCGCTTCGTCGACGATCGCATCGAGCTCCTCTTGCGTCATGTTGCGAACGTCGGGTTCTTCCTTGTCGGTGCCGCCGCCACCGGAGGCGCAGGTCTTGATCACATCGGCGCCGTGGCGAAGGTTGAGGCGCGCGAGCTTGCGCAGCTCCCAGGGGCCATCGGCGTTCTGAAAGCCATGCCGCTCCGCAGCGCGCGGAAAGATCAATTCCAGGTGCGAGCCAGTCATGTAGGTGAAACCGGCAACCACGAGGCGCGGGCCCGCCAGCACGCCGGCGTCGATGGCGTCGCGAACGGCGCACATCTCCTGCGTCAGAAGGCCGCGCGTGCTCTGCAACCCGAGGTCGCGCAACGTGGTGAAGCCCATTTCGAAGCAGAGCTGCGCGTGAAAGAAGGCGTACATCTGCTGCAGGTGCGGGGTAACTTCCCACTGCGCGACGCGATAATTCTTAAACGTGCGGTTGTTGAACATCGAAAGATGGATGTGGAGGTCCATCATTCCCGGCATCAGCGTGCAATGGCTGGCGTCTACCACCTCCGCTCCCTCCGGAATCTTGACCTTGTCCTTCGATCCCACTGCGGTGATGCGGTCGCCGTCCAGAACAATAATCGGGTTCGCAACCACCGGGCCGCCATTGCCGTCAATGAGGGTTTTTCCCTTGATCGCGACTTTTTTCTTTTCCGCCATGTGGGTAATATCTCCGCAATTCCAAAGTTGGATGTAGACGAGAAAAGCCAGGCGACAACCAAGCCAGAGGTCGAGCGAAACTTAGTCGCGCGAGCGACAATGGGTCAATAGAAACCGAATAATGAAACGGCAATCGGGTGTATACTTTTGCGCTGCAGTCTCATTGCGCAAGAAATTGACATGTAACGCTCATTGACCGGCGACAAGCAGCATCGCATCCTCTCCGGCAAACGTCACGGCCGATAACGTCGGTGCGATGCAAACGCAAGCGCCGTTCCATTAATCTAACAAGTGGCGGCGAAAGCCACGATGCCAAAGCAACAGAGGAGGATTTCGCTCATGACGATACGCAACTGGAATTCACGCAGGGCTTCGGCGACGCGGACCGGAACAGTCTCGTCATTGGTATTTGCCGGTATCGTTCTGTCCGCGCTGCAAACGCCGGCGAGCGCGGAAACAAAAGTGGTGGAACTCGGCTATCAGTACAGCCTGTGGGGGGCGCCTGCGGTGGTGGCGCTCGAGCAAGGCCTGTTCAAGAAGCATGGCATCGAGGTCGACGCCAAACGTTTCGGCGCCGGCAAGGACGCTCGAGATGGGCTCGTCTCCAATAGCCTGGATGTCGCAACCGTCGGCGGGACGCCGTTCGTGGTCGGCGCTGCGGTCGGCGAACTCAACGCGATCGCGACGGTCGCCTATACAGGCCGCACCGGCTGCATCGAAGTGAAAAAGGGCTCCGGCATCAAGTCGCTCGACCAACTCAAGGGCAAGAAGATCGGCTCACGCGCCGGCTCGACCATCGACAGCGTTTTCCGCAGCAAGATTCTTCCCGCGTTCCACCTCAAGGATAGCGACTTCCAGATGGTGAATGTGGATTTCAAGGATCAGGCGCCAGCGCTTGCCGGCGGATCAATCGATGCCTTTGCCGGCGTCGAGCCATTCTGCGCGCTTGCCGAGACGCTCGGCTATGCCGACTTACTCATCAACTATGAAAAATACGATCCGATGCCGAACATGCTGGCTTCGACCTCCACATTCGTGAAAAATAATCCGAAGGCGGCGAAAGCCGTGGTCGCGGCGATGGTCGAAGCGGCGGCGATGTTCCAGAAAGAGCCGGAAAAGGTGAAGGCTATCTTGTCGAAGCTTTACGCTGAGGCCGGCTACAAGATGGATGCCGAAACCATCGGCAAGCTGATTGCGCGGCTGGATGTGAACCCGAAGTTTACTCCCGGTCTCGACAAGTACTTCAAGGCCGAGGCCGACGAGCTGGCCAAGAGCGGGCGTTTGCGCGGTGGCAAAGACGTCGACTGGTCGAAGGTGCTGGACGCCGAATTCCTGCCGAAGTGAGCCGGACGTCAGAGGGCGGCAGCGGTTCCGAAAATGGCGGTGACCTGACTGGACAGGGTGCCGCCATTGCCGTGGCAGAGCGCAACGTTCGCGCCTGCCACCTGCCGCTCTCCCGCCTCCCCGCGCAGCTGCCGCGTCGCCTCTGTGAGCAGGAAGATGCCGTACATGCCGGGGTGGCAATAGGACAGCCCGCCGCCATTGGTGTTGACCGGCAAACGGCCGCCCGGCGCAATGCCGCCGTTCGAGACGAAGTCGCCGCTTTCGCCCTTCTTGCAGAAGCCGAGATCCTCGAGAAATAGCAGCACGTTGATGGTGAAGGCGTCGTAGAGCTGAACCACATCCACGTCCTGCGGCGTTAGGCTGGCCATGGCAAAGGCGCGCGGGCCGAACTCGGCGGCCGCAGTCACGGTAAGGTCCGGCATGGCGGAAATCTGCCGATGCCACTGCGCCGCCGCGCCACCCAGGAAATAGACCGGTTTCTGCGGCAGATCGCGGGCCCGCTCGGCGCGCACCATCACCACCGCGCCGGCGCCATCGCTTACCAGGCAGCAATCGCGGATCGTCAACGGATCCGAGATCATGCGCGCCGCCAGCACCTCATCGATGGTCAGCGGTCCGCGCTCGGATGCTTCCGGGGTGCGCTGCGCCCAGGCGCGCGCGGCCACGGCCACCTCCGCCAGATGGCGCCGCGTGGTGCCGTACTGATGCATGTGCCGCGCCGCCGCCAGCGCATAGGCCGTGATCGGCATGCGCGGTTCATAAGGCGCCTCGTACGGCGGCTGGTCCGCCATGGTCGTGTGCTTACCGGAGCCGGAACGCGCATTGCTGCCGTAGCAGATCAGGGCGACGTCACACAGGCCGGCATTGAGCGCAAGCGTCGCCGACATCACGTGATCGACGAAAGACGCGCCGCCAAGATTAGTGCCGCCCGCAATCTTCGGGCGGATGCCGAGGTATTCGCCGATGGTGAGCGTCGGGAAAAAGTTCACCAGTGTCGATGTAAACAGCCCGTCCACGTCTTTGAGCGAAAGCCCTGCTTCCTTAAGCGCCTGGGCGCTCGCCTGCGCCAAAAGCTCGAGATGGGTCCGTCCCGGCGCCAGCCCAATTCCGGCGGTCCCGACACCGACAATAGCGACTGATCCTCGCAACGACGCGGCCATGATCAATTATCCCCTTTACGGAAGACCACGAGCGGTCCATTCGCGGTCTGGTCGATTTTCGCGAGCACCGGCATGCCGATACTCACCTCGGCCGGCGGAATATCGACGACGCGGCTCATCAGCCGCGGGCCTTCCGCGAGTTCGATCACCGCTACGTTATAGTCGCCGCCTTGATCCGGTTTGCGTCGCACCACGGTGGTCGAATAAACCGTGCCGCTGCCCTTGGCCGGCTGCCAGTTGAGATCGGATGCACCGCATTCCGTGCACAGCAGACGAGGATAGAAAATGAAGGCACCACAGGCGCCGCACTTCTAAATCATGAAGCGGCCTTCCTTGAGATGCTCACGGAACGTCAGATCCGGTCCCGCCCCTTCAGTTGCCATGCCCTGCTCCTATTTGATTTGCGAGAATTAGCCGCGATGCTCCTTGAGCATGTCGCGCGCGATGATGAGCTGCTAAATCTGCGACGTGCCCTCATACAGCCGGTAAAGCCGCACATCGCGCAGGAATTGCTCGACCCGGTATTCCTGCATATAGCCGTTGCCGCCATGAACCTGGACGGCGGCGTCAGCTACCCGCCAGACCATCTCACTGGCGAAATACTTCACGCAGGCCGCCACGGTGGTGACCCGCTCGCCGGCATCGCGGCGGCGGCAAGCATCGAGCAGCGCGCACCATGCGACGTAGGAATCGCGCTTGCTGTCGGCAATCATCCCCTGCACCAGCTGGTGTTCGGCGATCGGCTTGCCGAACTGCACACGGTCGACCGCGTAGTCGAGCATCATCTCGATCAGCCGCTCGGCCGCACCACAACAGGCGGCCGCGATATGCAGGCGGCCGCGGTCGAGCACTTTCATGGCGGTGGCGAAGCCCTTGCCTTCTTTGCCGCCGACGATGGTGCTCTGCGGCACGCGAACGTCCTCGAAGATCACGTCGCTGGTGTGCGAGCCGTGATGGCCGAGCTTGCGGTCGGTCTTGCCGATCCGGAGGCCGGGCGTGCCCGCCTCCACCAGGAACGCGGTGATGCCTTTGGCGCCATCCTCGTCCGGATTCGTGCGCGCCATGACGGTGAAGACGCCGGCCTCGGGGGCATTGGTGATGAAGCGCTTGGTGCCGTTGAGAACAAAATCGTCGCCATCGCGACGCGCCGACAATTTCAGATGCGCCGCATCGGATCCGATATCCGGCTCGGTCAGGCAGAACGAGCCAATTAGTTCGCCTTTCGCCATGCGCGGGAGATATTTCTGCCGCTGCTCGGGCGTGCCGTCGATCACGATGCCTTGCGAGCCGATGCCGATAGTCGAGGCAAAGCACGAACGATAAGCCGGCGAGGCGTGCGAAACTTCATAAACGACCTGAACTTCTTCTTCGGTGTTGAGACCCAGTCCGCCGAACTCTTCGGGAATGGTCAGCCCGAACAGGCCGAGTTCGCGCATCTCGGCGAGAATGTCGGCGGGAATCTGGTCGTTCTCCTCGACTGCGCGCTCATTCGGAATGAGGCGCTTGCGCACGAACCGGCGTACGGTCTCGCGCAATTGCGCCATCGTTTCGGTATCGAGCGGCATAGCGATTCCCCGAGCTCTTTTTCAGTCAGGCGTCAGCAACGACACGCCGAGCCGCGCCCGACGGCGAAGCCAGGTCGATGCCCGATATTTCGGATCGAGTGTGATGGCATGCATGCCATCGAGCACCGCCAGAACGCGGGCGACGCCGAGCGTGTCGCCGAGCGCGAGCGGGCCTTTCGGATAATTGAGGCCGAGTTCGACCGCGGTGTCGATGTCGCCGGGCGCGGCAATGCGAAGCTCCGCGATCCGCGTGCCGACATTGACGATCATCGCGAGCAGCCGCTGCACCACGAAACCCGGACTGTCGTTGATCACGGTGACAGGCGCCGCGCTGGCCGATAGCGCGGCGACCGCAGCTCCCAGCGCTTCCTGGGAGGTCAACAGCGTCTTCATCAGCGTGCGCCGCCCGCTGTAGCGGCCAAGCATATCGACAGCCACCGTTCTCGCCGGATCAAGCTTCAGCCGCACGGCAGCGCTTGATGCGTCCTCCCCGAGCGGAGTAACGAAACAAAGCGCGCCGCTCGTCGGCGCGCCGCCAAGGTGAGCCTTGACCCCTGCCCCATTTAGAATTTCGGCAAGTTCCTTGCCGCCATCCTCGTCCGCAACCCACGCCGAAGCCGGCTTGAGCTGCTCCGGCACCGGGATCGTCGGGGGCTGACGCTGCCGGGGCGGCGGAATAATCGTAGAAGCCCTGCTTGGTCTTGCGGCCCAATATGCCGCCGGCGACGCGCACCGCCATTTGCGCCGACGGCTGATACATCGGCTCGCCGAAATACTGATCGTAGATGCTCACCATCACCGCATGCGCGATGTCGGCGCCGACCAGATCGAGCAACTCGAACGGTCCCATTCGGAAGCCGGCGGCTTCCTTCATCAGCACATCGACCTCGCGCGGCGACGCGATGCCCTGCGACACGATCCTCAGCGCTTCCGGCCCATAGGCGCGGCCGGCGTGGTTGACCAGAAAGCCCGGCGTATCGGTGGCCACCACCGGATGCTTGTTGATCCGGCGCGAGAACCCGATGAGCGCTTCGACCAGCGCCGGATCGGTGCGCAAGCCGCCGATAACTTCGACCAGTTTCATCAGAGGCGGCGGATTGAAAAAATGCAGGCCAGCGACGCGCTCAGGGCTCGCACAGCACGCGGCAATCTCTGTCACCGACAGCGAGGAGGTGTTGGTGGCTATCACAGCATCGGGCGCCAGGTGCTTTTCCAATTCACGGAACAGATCACGTTTGGCGCCGAGGTTTTCGATGATTGCTTCGATGACGATGCCCGCAGACGCGGCCTCGCCGATTGTTGCGATAGGCCGCAGATTCGCGATGACGCCCTGTTTGGCGTCGGCGGTCATGCGCCCTTTCGACACCAGGCCCTCGAGCGCTTTGTCGATCGCGGCAATCGCCTCCTTCGCGGCGCCATCGCGGGTATCAAACAGCAACGTCTTCAACCCTGCCTGCGCGCAGACCTGCGCAATGCCGCGTCCCATGGTGCCGGCGCCGAATACCGCGACGACCAGGCCGGCCTCAGATAAATCCTTCGTCACGTTTCACTTTCCTTCGAACTTTGGTTTGCGCTTTTCCATGAAGGCCCGCATGCCTTCCTTCTGATCCGACGTCGCAAACTGCAACTGAAACGCCTTGCGTTCCAGCATCAGCGCGGTTTCGAGCGGCGCGTTCAGGCCGGCATTGACGATTTCCTTGATCTGCATGACCGAGATCGGCGGCATGCTCGATATCTCTTTCGCGATCTCAAGTGACCGCGCCAAGGCCTGGCCGGTTGCCGCGACCTCGCTGATGACGCCCATGCTCAAGGCTTCGGCCGCGCTGAACAGCTTGCCGGTCATGAGCAGCAGCATGACGCGCTGGCGTCCGACCAGCCGCGCCAGCTTTTGCGTGCCGCCGCCGCCCGGCAGAATGCCGACCTTGACCTCGGGCAGACCGAGACGGGCACCCTCACCCGCGACGATGATGTCGGCGCACAAAGCCAGTTCAAGGCCGCCGCCAAGAGCATAACCTTCGACCGCGGCAATTAAAGGCTTCGGACATTCGGCGATTGCGCGCCAATATTTCTGCACGTTACGCGCCATGACCTCGACAGGCCCTGCTTCCGCCATTTCACCAATGTCGGCGCCGGCCGCAAAGACGGTTTCAGAACCGGTGACGATCAGACAGCGGACATCCGGATCGTTGCCAAAGCGAGTGACTTCATCGGCCAAGCGAATCCGCACCTCGAGATTGAGCGCGTTACGCACCTGCGGTCTATTGATCTTGAATACGACGATGTCGCTCGATGGACGTTCGATCAGGAGCGAGTCCGATGTGGTCATAACGTCTCGTCCATCAGAATGCGGGTGGATTGCCTATCATGCGTGTCCCGGCAACAGCGAGCTTTACACCATGGGTGAGCCGATGCTCAGCCCACCGCACACGAACAGATGCTGCCCCGTCGTGAAGCTGGCCTCGTCCGACATGAAATACGCGACCGCGCTGGCGATCTCCCCGGGCTGCCCCATGCGCTGCATCGGAATCCGCGCGATATGCGCGCGCGTGGTCGGGCTGTCCGGTGGATTGTTCTTGTTCCACATCTCGGTCTCGGTCGGCCCCGGCCCCACCGCGTTGACGGTGATGTTCTTGTCGGCAAGCTCAAGCGCCCAGCTGCGCGTGATGGCTACAAGGCCGGCCTTAGCAGCCGAGTAGGACGAGGTGGTGGCTCGCCCTAGCAAGGCGCGGCTGGTGATGTTGACGATGCGTCCGAAATTCGCGCGCAACATAGCAGGCAGCACCGCCTGCGCACATTGAATTGCAGAACGCAAATTGACAGCAATCACCTCTTCGAATGCGGCAAGATCGATTTCGCCTAGTTTCTGAATATTATTCAGTCCGGCATTGTTGACCAGCCCTGTAATCTCATAGCGCGAGACGATTTCAGCGAGCGCGCCCTTGACCGATTCAGCATCGCGCAGATCGGCAACAAAAACCTCGCCCGGAAAAGCGGCATCGCCTTTCGCGCGCGCGATACCGACAATGCGGTGTTTTTTTGCGGCAAGGTTTTCCGAAATCGCGCGGCCGATGCCCCGCGTAGCGCCGGTAATCAGCGTCACCCGCTCGACGGTTGGCGTGGTTTCATGCCCAGCGATGTTGGTCATAGTCGGTCCGCCGATAAGTTCGGTTTACAAGCTGAACCTCTTCGTAGCATACAACAACCATTCCGTGGCAAGAGCGCATACGGGTTATCGGCGCGCCGCAACTCTTGCCGCTACATGGTTTGGGGGGCTGATTGACCGCTCTGTCGCATTTGTTCGAGCCGCGCGCGGTCGCGATCATCGGCGCTTCGGCCAACCTCACCCGCATCGGCGGACAACCGGTGCGCGCACTGCACCGGTTCGGCTTTCAGGGCGGCGTCTATCCGGTCAATCCGAAATATGACGAGATCGACGGCTTGCGTTGCTACGCCAGCGTCGGAGATATCGAAACCCAGTGCGATCTCGCGCTGATCGCGGTGCCGGCTGAAAGCGCGGTCAAAGCCGTGCGCGACTGCGGCGCCGCCGGCATTCCGTATTGCATTGTATTAAGCGCTGGATTTCGCGAGACGGGTGCGCGCCGGCGCTGCGCTCGAAGACAGATTGCGTAAAACCGCGGCCGACGCGGGTGTCCGCATGGTCGGACCAAATTGTCAGGGCCTGCTCAATCTGACGACCAGGCTTTATGCCGGCTTCGGCTCGCCGTTCCAGGAGCCGGATTTGCTCGCGGGCGCGGTCTCTCTAGTGACGCAGAGCGGCGGCTTCGGCTTTGCCGTGCTGATGAGCTGCACGGCACGCGGCATCGGCTTTCGTGTCGCACTGTCCACGGGCAACGAGGCCGATATCACCACGCCGGAAGTAATCGAGGCGCTCATCGATGATCCCGGAACCCGCATCATTTGCGCTTATGTGGAAAGCATCGCCGACGGCCGACGGCTACAGGCTGCCGGACGCCGCGCGCTCGCCGCCGGCAAACCCTTGCTTATCTGGAAATCCGGAAACAGCGTCGATGGAGCGCGCGCCGCGGCGTCTCACACCGGCAGTATGACCGGACGCTATGACATCTACCGCGCCGCGTTTCGCCAGTGCGGCATCATCGAGATTTTCGACATCGACGACCTTTGTGACGCCTGCCGCGCTTTCCTCGGCGGCATACTGCCAGCGGGCCCGCGCGTCGCTTCGGTCAGCATCTCCGGGGGCGCCGGGATCCTATTTACCGACCGCGCGACCTCACGCGGTTTGACATTATCTTCGCTGAGCGAAGACACCAATCAGCGGCTGCGCGCCGCGATCCCGTCATTCGGCTCGATTTCGAACCCGATTGATGTCACAGCCGGAGTTTTCAACGACGCCGATTTGTTGACCAATGTCATCAGCTCGGTCCTGGGCGATTCCCAAGTCGATCAATTGGCGGTGCTGCTGGCGTCGCTTCCCGGCGAAGCGGCGCTCAGAGCTGCGCGCGCCATCAGAAGCGCGGTCGAGCAGCACAACAAGCCGGTGCTGGTAGCATGGTCGGCGCGGCGCAATCGCGCCGAAGCTGCCTACGCCCTGCTCGAGCAGGGCCATGTGCCGATCTATGAATCGCCGGTGCGCGTCGCGGAAGCGGCCGCTTGGATGGCGGGATTTGCCGCCTCGCGCAACGCGGCTGCCCCCGAAAAGCCGCCGCAAATCGGTCGGGTTACATTGCCGGATGGCGGCGGTACCTTGGACGAAGCCCAAAGCAAAGCTCTGTTACACCAGATCGGGATTCCGATCGCACGTGAAGTCGTTCTGCCGGCCGACACCGTGACGCCGGGACCGATCGACCTCAATTTCCCGGTGGCGGTGAAGGTGCTGTCGCGCGATATCGCGCATAAAAGCGACATCGGCGCCGTGCGGCTCGGTGTGACGAACTTGGACGGTATCGCTGAAGCCATCCGCTCCATCCATGCCAACGTGAAAAAGCACCGGCCGGATGCTTCAATCGATGGCTACATTATAGCCGAGATGATCACCGACGGGCTGGAGACGATCGTCGGCGTTGTGCGTGATCCGTCTTTCGGCCCGGTGGTGGCGTTCGGGCTCGGCGGGGTCGCGACCGAGGTGCTCAAGGACTTGTCCTATCGCGTGGCCCCGTTCGGCCCGGATCAGGCGCGTGCGATGATCGCAGAGCTGCGTTCGGCACCACTATTCGGCGTTTTCCGCGGACGCGGCGAACTCGATGTGGACGGCGCGGCGGAGGCGATCGCGCGCATCTCGGTACTGGCGGCGCAAGAAGAGCGGATCGTGGAAATGGACATCAATCCTTTGTTCGTGCGCCCGCGCGGTAAAGGCGTGGTCGCCGCCGACGCTTTGATCGTGACGACGCGCTAGCGGAACTTACCCGCAGCGGCGACAAATTGGCGGAACGCCTCAGGATTGATGCCCTGCTCCCGCGGCGCGAAATCCAACGACAACGCATCGAGCGTGCGCTCGATCTGCTCGCGCGACACGTCGCGCGTGATGAAGACGATGCGAGAGCGGCGGTCATCGTCGGGCCAGGCCGGCAATTCGCGTAATGGATGAAACATGTGTTGCACCGCCTGAATCACGATCGGGCGGCCATCGACGTTCACAATACCTTTGATCCGCAAGAGATTCGGGCCGCGAACCTCGCCTAAAAGGCCCATCCAGGCCTCCAAGCCGGAAAAGGTCACCTTCTCCTCGCGGGTCACGGAAAACGACTGAATGCCGGCGTGCAGCTCATGTGAATGATTGTGATCATCATGGCGATGCGCGTGGTCATGGTCATGATGGCCGCTATTCGCGCTTTCGACATTCTCGACCAGATGACTGAAATCGCGTGTTCGCGCCGAGCCGGGTGCGGCAAAATTAAACAGCAAGTCCGGATCAATTTCCCCCTGCACCACCGAAGCGGTCAAGGCGATTGGATTGAGGCGGTGCAACCGAGCCCGCAAGGCGGCGACCTTGTCCGGATCGGCGAGGTCGGTTTTGGTCAACAGCAGCACATCGGCAACGCAGGCCTGCTTGACGGCCTCGGGCTGACTGTCGAGTTGACCCAGGCCATGAACGGCGTCCACCGTCGTTATCACCCGCTCGATGTAAAACACCTCGGACAATTTCTCGTCGGCGTTCACCGTCAGCAGCACCGGAGCCGGGTCGGCCAATCCCGTGGTTTCCACGAGGACGCGATCGAATTCCGGGATTTCGCCGCGCGCCCGTTCGTTCCACAGACCGGTGAGCGTGTTGATCAAATCGCCGCGCAGGCTGCAGCACAGACAGCCGGAAGAAAGCAGAACCACGTCCTCTCGCGGCGTCGTCACCAGGACATGGTCGAGGCCGACTTCGCCGAATTCGTTGATGATGACGGCGGCCTTGTTCATGCGCGCGTCCGCGAGCAGCCGCGACAGCAGTGTTGTCTTGCCGCTTCCCAAGAAGCCGGTAATGACACTCACTGGAATCGAGAGCGGCTGATTGCTGTTGGCCGTCATAATGACCTTCGGTAACACATCGACAAATTAAGCCGCCTTTATAGACAAAAAATCGCGTCCGCCAAGCCTGCCGGCATGGCGGACGCGACTTGGTTTCGTCAAAGTTACAGCTTCTTGATTCCAGCTTGGCCGAGAATGGCTTTGAACACGCCAATATCGTCGGAGTAGTGTTTCCAGGCAGCGTCCGCCCCTTCGGGCCGCGCCTGAAAGCCCGTCTTGTACAGCTTGTCTTTGACCGACGGGATGGAAAGCGCCTTCAGCGTCTCGCTCTCCAACCATTTCACCATCTCGGGCGGCGTCTTCGCCGGCGCCATCAAGGCGGTGTTGTTCGCGAACGGGACGTTTTCGTAGCCAGCCTCCGCCATCGTTGGAACATCCGGCAGGCTGGGCCAGCGGCTGTCACCGGTCACGGCGAGGCATCGCAACGTCCCGGCCTGGATGTGCGAATATGCCGGCGGCAACGAACCTGAAGACAGCTGAACGGTGCCGCTAAGCAAAGCTTGCACCGCATCGCCGCCACCCTTGTAAACGACGCAAGGCATCTTCGGCAGCTTTTCGCGGATCTTCAAAACCTGGGCCGCCATCCAAGACGTGGTCCCGATCGGCGGCGTCGAGATATTGAATTTGTCTTCGTGATTCCTGGCGAGCGCGACAAATTCCTTGACCGTCTTCGCCGGCATATCTGACCTGACGACATACGTAATAGGCGACGTCGCAAGTAGGCAGACGCCGACGAAGTCCTTGGACGGGTCGTATGGAAGGCTGTTGTACAGACTGACGTTGACCGAGTAGGCGTCGGTCGCAAGCAAGATCGTGTATCCGTCGGGATCCGAATGCGCGGCATAGCCCATACCTATATTACCGCCAGCGCCACCGCGGTTCTCTACGATAAACGTTTTGCCGGTGGATTCCTGCAACGCCGCCGCAACGATACGACCGACGATATCGGACGGTCCGCCCGGCGAGTTAGCCACGACGATCTTGACCGGCCGATCTGGATACGCGGCATATGCCGAGCGAATACGCAGAAAGGATGGAGCAGCAATGCCCGCAACGAGCGTACCGGCTGCCTTGATGATGCGGCGTCGCGACAATATCGCGGTTGTGTTTTCGATCGTCTTCATCTGTCTCCCCTGTTTTAGTGCGCTTCTTTCGGACGCTTGAACAAAGGCTACTGCAATATTTTTTCTCACGCTAGAATTACGTTGACGCCAAGGGGCGCATCGCGCGCGTCAGACAACACACATTCTTATTGGATGAGACATTCGCGGCTTCGGCGACACTGATTGCTGCGTACTATCGCGCGCAGCGCATGGCGCTTGATTCACTCTTGATGAGGCCACATACTTCAACGACATTTGGTGAGAAACATTCCTCGCCATCGCACGATCAATATTGAGGAAAGAAATGCCATTCCATCGCTTCGAGAACATGGAGAACAAGAACTTCACGTTGCACCTCTCGTCAGCGCGAGGACCGGTCATCGAGGGAAGTCATCTATATTTTTGTTTGAACCAGAAAGACGCGGGAACCGGTTCCGAACTTCATTACCATCCGAACGAATTGCTGATCTTCGTCGTTCGCGGAAAGGTCAATGCCATTGTCGGCAAGGACCGCCGTATCGCAACGCCAGGCACATTCATCATTATTCCGCCCAATGTGCGGCACTCGATGAAGGCGACGGAAGACGGTGAATGCGCCTATCTCTACATCAAGGATCGGACGTGGACGATCGTCGGCATCGGCGCCGATGAAGCCGCACCCGAGCGGCCATTGACCATGGAAGAATTTGAACAGATAGCCCGTACCGGCAAGCGTCCCGACGTTCCTATGTCACAGTCGAACAGCACCCGCGCCATCATCGAAGGCGTGCCGGATTGCTATTACCCGATGACCGAGGCCCTGCAAGCGCCGATCCGCTACGGCCGCCGCGTCGAGTGGATCGAGGGCGAGCGTGCAGCCTTCGGGTTCTTCGAAATTCCTGGTGACTTCGAGGTGTCGAGCGACCGCAGCGAACATGAGCAGTTCTTCTACGTCTGTGCCGGCAATGTCGATGGAGAAGTTGCGGGAGAGCGGAAGCGTCTGACCGCCGGCGACATTGTGCAAGTTCCGCGAGGGTCGGCGTACAAGCTAAGCGTTCGTGGCGACACGCCGGCGCGCTTCGTCGGCGTCCGTGCAACAAAGTACCTCGAAGAGCAACTCGACGCGCCTGGCGTCGTGGTGACATCCGACCCGAGTTGAGCTGCGCGCGCATCGCCGCTCGGATTCTTGTTTAGTGAGACTTCCCACTACCGGTCCGGCACGGGAATAAACACCGTGCTCGCGGGGGCGCTGCCTTACGATCAGGACGCCAATCGAGACCCGCGTCAGTCAACCGACAAGTTTGCGGCGTGCACGACCTTTTCCCACTTGGCTGTTTCGTCGACGATGACCTTGCCAAAGTCGGCGGGCGTGCCGGGCATCGGAATGCCCCCGAGATCAGCGAGCTTCTTGAGCATCACGGGATCTTTGAGCGCCGCGTTGATCTGCCGGTTCACCAATTCGATGACTTCCTTCGGCGTTCCAGCGGGTGCACCGAGGCCAAAAAACGCGCTCGCTTCATAACCCGGCACGGTATCGCCGACAGTTGGAACATCCGGCAATTCGGGCGAACGCGTCGCAGTGGTCACTGCGAGCGCCCGGATCCTGCCTGCCTTTATTTGGCTGATCGACGACGGCATATTGTCGAAAATGATCTGCACATGGCCGCCCATGAGATCGACCAGTGCCGGGGCAGACCCCTTGTAAGGGACGTGGGGCATTTTCACGCCGGTCATCATCTTGAACAGTTCGCCCGAGAGATGAATTGACGTGCCATTGCCGGACGAGGCCATGTTGACCTTGCCGGGATTGGCTTTGGCGTAGGCGATGAACTCGGCAACGGTTTTCGCCGGAACCGACGTATTGACTTCCATTACATTGGGAACCCGCACGAACCCAGCCACAGGCGCGATGTCCCGAACAAAATTGAAGCTGAGCTTCTTATAGAGCGACGCGTTGATCGTGTTGGCCGTATTGACTATCAGGAATGTGTACCCGTCCGGCGGCGACTTAATGACGACTTCGGTGCCGATATTGTTTCCCGCGCCGGGCCTGTTCTCAACAATGAATTGTTGGTTGAGTTTTTCCGATAGCCAGTTCGCGAACAATCTTGCCAGGATATCGGTGGCGCCGCCAGGCGGGTACGCAACGATGATACGCGCAGTCCTCGTCGGATAATCGAGCGCCCTGGCATCAGCGACGACGATGAGCGATAGGCAAACGACTCCAAACAGCACGCGTGAAAGGAAATTGGTTTTCCGTCGCATCGGCATCCCTCCATTTGGCCGGTGTGCCCCGACCCATATTGCTTTTGGAGTTCAGGTTACGAGACGTATTAGCCTCGTACAAGTGTGGGCCTATAGAAGCAGCGTGTGCAAACGACCGGCAACAAATTCCCACCCAGCGAGACTCAGCGTGCCCGAGCAGACCATCGCCATCCGACCGGTCTCGCGCGTGGCGCGACATTTCATATCGAATGTCGCGACAACTCATCTTGTGCCGCCTCGATGATCTCGCTCAATGCCACGTGCCGGCTGTCCTCCTTGGCGGATTTAAGCGCCGCATAGACCGCGGCGACAGCCTGGCATCCGTTAGCGGCCGATAATTCGCATTCCGTATCGGTGGCGATGCTGTCCGCGAAGATCTCGAGTTCATCGCGAAATATATTGCCGGGCGGCACATTCATCGCCTGACGGTCGGCAGGCCCCTTACCGCGCGGCTGAACATAGAGTGTCGCATTTTCGTGCAGCCGTTCCGGGTTCGCCCAATGGGTCTGGTCGATGTCGTAAAACATCAATGCATCGAGGCCTGTCGCGCGGACGCTATAGGTGCCCGGGCTCGTCCAGCTCGAAATAACGGTGCCGATCTTGCCGTCGGCAAACCGAACAGCCGCAATCCATTGATCCTCGACCTCGGCGCCAACCGGAGAATGGCGCGCGGCACTGGCGCTGATCGAAACAATATCGCCGCCGAGATAGCGCAACGTATCGAATTGATGGACGCCGATCTGGCTGAGCGAGCCACCGGGCGAGCTTTCCGAATACCACCGCCAATCCTGCGGGGAAAGCCGCAAGCCCCGGTCGTTGGAGAAATTTGCTTCGATCTGGGTGACTTTTCCGAGCCTGCCGGAATTGATCGCGTGCCGGATGGCGCGATTGCCAGTCAGCAGCCGCGCACAATGCCCGACCACGATGCGCACGCTATGGGAGCTTTCGAGCGCGGCGATCGCAACCGCGTCGATCATGGTATTGGCGATGGGCTTTTCGATATAGACGTGTTTGCCGGCCCGCACGGCGCGCTGTGCGAACGCGAAATGCAGTTCGTTCGGCAACGCCAGCACGACTGCGGCGATCTCGGGATCGGCGAGTACGCCATCGAGGTCGGTATACGCCGGGATGCCGGAGTCGCGCGAAAACGCCGCGAGGCGTTCGGCATTGCGGCCGACGCAGCATACAAATTCAATTTTGCCGGACTGGCTCGCCGCCTTGGCCAGCACCCGCCCCCATGCGCCGATTCCAATCAGTGCGGTTTGCAGCCGGGTTTGCGCCATTATTCTTTTCCTTGGCCGGTGACGCCAGTCTCGCCATCAATATGTAAAATGTCGCTTTAGGCTAGTCGATCGCCGACACCACCGCGCAAGTGGTGACGATGTCGTCCACGCTGGCGCCACGCGACAGATCGCTGATCGGCTTGGCGAACCCCTGCAGGAACGGCCCTATCGCCTGCGCGCCGCCAAGCCATTGTGTCAACTTGTAGCCGATATTGCCGGAATCAAGATCGGGGAAAATCAGGACATTGGCGGCGCCGGCCACTGCACTGGCATCTTTGATTTTCTTTTGCGCAACCGCCGGCACCAGCGCGGCATCCGCCTGGAATTCGCCGTCGATGGCCAATGCCGGCTCGCGCCGACGCACCAATTCGAGTGCCTGCCGCACCTTGTCGACACGCGCATGCTGCGCGCTGCCTTTGGTCGAAAACGACAGCATGGCGACGCGGGGCAACTCGCCCAGCAGAGCCTGAGCGCTGCGCGCCGAGGCGATCGCGATGTCGGCGAGTTCTTCCGCCGTCGGATCGGCATTGACCGCGCAATCGGCGAATATGAATGGCTTTGGGCCCTCGTTGAGAAAATCCGGCACCACGATGAGAAAATAGCTAGACGGCAGTGCTATGCCCTCAGCCAAGCCGACCGTCATCAGGCCGGCCTCGATCACCCGCCGTGTCGGGTTAGCGCAACCCGCAACCATCGCGCCGGCATCGCCCTGCCTCACCATCATGCCAGCGAAATACAAAGGCTTGGCCATCAGCCGCGTCGCCATCGCCGGAGTCATAGAGCCGCGCACGGCCGCCAAAGCCGCGCCATAGGCTTGCAGATTTGCATCGCTGCGCGGATCGATCAGGGTAATCCCATCGAGTGAGATGCCACGTTCGGCCGCAATTTTGCCGATAGCCTCGGCAGCGCCCAATAAAATCGGCTGCGCGATCTTCTCGCTTTTGAGACGGACCGCGGCGGCGACTATCCGTGGATCTTCGCCTTCCGGCAAAACGATTTTGCGATAGCGCCTGCGTGCGATATCAAACAAGCGGTCGATCAAGTCCATGCTTCTCACCGTGTGAGAATACGCCAAACCGGGAGCGATGCATCAATGACTGAAACATCCGAAGCGATCAAGATTTATCGCGGCCTCAAAGGCGTCTATTTCGATCGTTCGCCTTGCACCTTCATCGACGGCAAGGCCGGCGAACTCCGCTATCGCGGCTATTCGATCCACGATCTCGCCGAACATTCCAGTTTCGAGGAAACCGCCTGGCTGCTCGATGCACGGCGAGTTGCCGAACGCGAAGGAGCTTGCAAGCCTCAATGCGGAACTCAAATCGGCGCGCAAACTTCCGGCGCCGATATTGGACATCATCCGTTTGATGAAGTCCGGACATCCGATGGATGTATTGCGCACGGCGGTGTCCGCGCTCGCCGCATTCGATCCGGAGACGTCAGACAATTCGCGCGAGGCCACGCTACGCAAGGGCGTGCGGCTGTCGTCACAGGTTGCCATGATCGTGGCCGCCCATGCACGCATCCGCGCCGGCCTCGAGCCGGTGCCGGCCGATGAATTGCTCAGCCACGCGGCCAACCTTTTGTGGATGCTCAAGGGCGAAAAGCCTAGCCAAGACGCCGCCCAATTGATCGACCGCGATCTCATTCTGCATGCGGAACATGGCTCGAATGCATCGTCATTCGCCGCCCGCGTGGTTGTCGGCACCGAGGCAAACCTGCATGCCGCGATCACGGCAGCGATCGCCGCGCTCTCGGGACCGGCACATGGCGGCGCCGCCGAGGATGTGATGAAAATGGCGGAAGAGATCGGCGAACCCGCCCGCGCGGCCGAGTATGTGAAGGAAAAGCGCAAATCCGGCGCGGCGGTTACCGGCTTCGGCCATCGCGTCTATCGCGCCGAAGATCCGCGCGCACGCCACATGCGCGCCGGCGTCGAACGGCTATCCAAGGAAATGGGCCAACCGAAGTGGTTCGAAATTCTGCAGGCCGTGGTGGCGGCGATGGCGCCCTATGCGCGCCATGGCGTCAACGTCAACGTCGATTTTTATTCGGGCGTCGTCTACCACCTGCTCGGCGTCAAGCGCGATCTGTTCGTGCCGATCTTCGCCATAGGCCGCGTGCCGGGCTGGGTCGTGCAGGTACTCGAGCAATTCGAGAACAACATACTGATCCGGCCGCTCACACTCTATAACGGTCCCGACCTGCGCCCGTACGTGCCGCTCGCTCAACGCGCCAGCTAAGACCTGCAGTCCTGCGGGCTGAGAAAAGCGCCGCCCTCTCTCGCCGTTTGCGGCCGAAATCCCAAACTGCGAGACGGCGTGGCTCAGTTTCCCCGTTGCAGGAGCATAGCGGTCTGTTATCGTATTGAGAATAGCAGTCTCAAATAATGAGACTATGGCGACGGGTTGTTAAAACCCCTCGCCATCAGCCGGCAGCCAATAAGCCGGATAAGCGTCCTGACCTGATGCGGCCACAGGCGGACGGGATGCAATAGGGCCGACGACAGGGAGGGATTTCCATGCGTTCGACCACGCGAAGCGTCGCCTTGTTATTGGCGGCTGCCACCGTTGCGCTATTTGGCGGCAAAGCCCAAGCGGCCGGTTATCCGGAGAGGCCAATCGAATTGATTGTCCCGTGGGGCCCCGGCGGCGGGGCCGATCAACTGGCCCGTCTGGTCAGCAAGCTGATGGAGCCGATGCTCGGCCAGGGCATCCCGGTGATCAACGTGCCCGGCGGCACCGGCGCCACCGGCATGGCGAAGATTTTGTCGGCGCCCGCAGATGGCTACTCGATGGCGGTCTACATTGCCGACAGCCACGCGCTGCTCGCCGGGAAGAACCCACGCTGGACCATGAACGATATCACCCCGGTGGCGGTGATGATGAAGGTGCCGTCGTTCATATTCGTGAAGCAGGATTCGCCATTCAAGACCTGGGCGGATTTCGCCAAGGAAGCGAAAGCCAATCCCGGCAAACTGAAAGTCGCAACGCTCGGCTTCGGCAGCGTCGACGATTTCTCGCTGACCGTGCTCGACCGTGGCGGCGTCAAGATCGTCCAGGTGCCGTTCTCCAAGCCGAGCGAGCGTTACATCTCGATCCTCGGCGGCCATGCCGACGCGCTCTACGAACAGGCGGGCGACGTCGCGCAATTCCTGCACAGCAAACAGATGCGGCCGATCCTGCTGTTCGGCGAAAAGCGTCTGGACGCTTTCAAGGACGTTCCGGCGTCCTACGAACTCGGCTTCAAGATTGCGCTTCCGCAGTTCCGCGGCATCGTCGTGCGGTCCGGCACGCCGCCCGACGTCGTGAAGAAGCTATCGGATGCTTTCGCCAAGGTTGCCGCTTCGCCGGAATACAAAAAGTTCCTGGTTGACCAGTACGCCGACCCGAACAGCTTCGAAGACGCCACGAGAGCTCCGGCCTTCGTCAATCAACAGCTCGACGACATGAAAAAGACGATGGCAACGAACTAGTCCCGATGCTTGCGCCGCGTACCCCCACATTCCGTTTGTGCCCGCTTTTGCGGGGACGAATGGAGTGTGGGACGCGATGCCGACGGAATCTGATCCGCCATGGATAAAACCGCCTTTCGGACGACGTTTCCCTATTTCATCGGCCTCGCCGTCTCCGCCGTGCTCTATTATTTTGCGCGCGAGATCGAATATACGCCGCGGCCGCATGTGCTCGGCCCCGATTTCTGGCCGAAAATGGCGATCGGCATGATGGCTCTGGTTTGCCTGTTCGAGATCGCGCGTACGTTTCTAGGCTTCAAGTCGGAGCCCCTCGGCGTCGCCGAAATCATCGAGGTAACCGACGAAGAAGAGCCGGCCAAGAGATATCCCTGGCTGCTGGCCGGCGGTATCGTGCTGGTGGTGATCTATGCCGTGGTCGTCGACACCCTCGGCTTCCTGCTATCCACCTTCCTGTTCCTCGCGGCTTTCATGTATCTCGGCCGTTACCGCCGACATGTCGCGGTCTGGAGCACCAGCGCGATCATCACCCTGCTGGCGGCGCTGCTATTCATGCGCTTTGCCTATGTTTCGCTGCCGCGCGGCGAGCCGCCGTTCGACGCCTTCACCGACTTCATTCGCGTCATGCTCGGCGGATAAGGACGTCATGTCACACATCCTGTTGCAGCTTGGCCAAGGCTTCGTCGATTGCCTGACGCCGATGAACATACTGATGCTGTTCATCGGCATCGTGCTCGGTTTGCTGATCGGCGTGCTGCCCGGCCTGACGCTGGTGATGGGCGTGGCGCTCGCGCTGCCCTTCACCTACCGCATGGACGTCACCGCTTCGATTGTGCTGCTCACCGCTATGTATGTGTCCGGCACTTATGGCGGCGCCTTCACCGCGATTTTATTTCGAATACCAGGCGAACCGATCGACGTGCCGATGCTATGGGACGGCTACACCATGGCGCGCAAAGGCAAGCCGGCCAAAGCGTTGGGCTGGACGCTGATGGCGGCGCTCGGCGGCGGCCTGCTGTCGGCGACCATCATGGTGCTGCTCACCCAGCCGCTCGCGCATTTTGCGCTGCGTTTTTCGTCGCCGGAGTATTTCTGCATCTTGCTGTTCGGCCTGACCAGTGTGGTGGCGCTCGGCCACGGTTCGCTCGCCAACGCATTGATTAGTCTGTCGGTCGGGCTGTTGATCGCCACCGTCGGCACCGACGAGACCTACGGTTCGTACCGCTTTACGTTCGGCTCGCGCATTCTGGCCGACGGCATCGAATTTCTCGTGGTGATGGTCGGCGCTTACGGCGTTGGTGAAGTGCTGGCGCGGTTGGAGACCGGCTTTGCGACCAAGCCGATCGATAAGATCGCCAACGCCACGACCGAACTGCCGAGCTTCAAGGAAATTCTCACACTCAAGAGTATGTTTCTGCGCTGCAGTCTGCTCGGCAACATCATCGGCCTGGTGCCGGGCGCCGGCGCCACCATCGCTTCGTTCGTGAGCTACGGGCTGGAAGCGCAATTCGGCAAGCGCCGCGCGGAAATGGGCACCGGTATCGCCGAGGGCATCGTGGCGCCGCAGGCGGCGGCCACCGCCTCGGTCGGCGGCGCGCTGGTGCCGCTGTTGGCGCTTGGCATTCCCGGCAGCGGCGCCACCGCGATCATCCTCGGCGCCTTCATGCTGCACGGCATCCAGCCCGGCCCGCAGGTACTCGCGACTTCGGCGCCGATTGTCTACACGGTGTTTGCCTCGCTTTATCTCGGTATCGTGCTGATGTGCGTGCTCGGCTATTTCGCCATCCGACCGCTGGTCAGGATCCTCGATTTTCCGGAAGCGGTCATCTCGGCCTACGTGCTCATCCTTTGCTTTATCGGCGCGCTGTCGATCCGCAACAATGTCACGGACCTATGGCTGATGATCGGCTTTGGCGTCATCGGCTATCTGTTCGAACGGCTGAAATTCCCCATCGCCCCCTGGTCCTTGGCGTCATTCTCGGCCCGCTGGCCGAGGATTCGTTCATGAATTCGATGATCAGCTTCGGCAATGACTGGACGATCTTCTTCAGCCGTCCGATCGCCGGCACGGTCATGGCGTTCACCATCATCATGTTGCTGCTCCCGGTCCTGCAAAAGTGGCGCGCCCGACGCGCCGTCACGGCTTGAATTAAAAGTCAGGTGATCCATGCGAACCACTCTTGAACTCGATGCCAGGGCTACCGTCGTTGGTACAGCGGCCGGAACTCCGCCGCGCACGGTTAGCGAGTTAAAGCCGGCGTCGCGTCCGGGCAGAGCCGTCAAGGCCAGCGAGCAAAAACTCGGCGCCACCGCCCGCTCGTTCGCCATCCTCGAGCATGTCGCTAAATCGCCGGCGCCCGTCGATGTGCTCGACATCATCGCCTCGCTAAAACTGCCGAAGGCGACGGCGTATCGTTTGGTCGATTGGTTTGTAACGCATGGCTATCTGTCGCGTGAACCGGGCCGCCGCCGGCTGCTCGTCGGTCCCAAGCTCGCCAATCTCGCTTTCGGCGCGCTATCGGCATCGATGCGAAACGATACCCCCCACGTCGTGCTCCAGCGCATGGTTCATACGCTCAACGAGACTTGCAATATCGGCACTGTGATCAATGGCGAGGTTGTGTATCTCGACCGCGTGGAAGCCGAGGATTGGCCCTTACGCCTGCACTACACCTCGGGTTCGCGCGTGCCGCTGCATTGCAGCGCGATCGGCAAGCTGTATTTGGCGCTGGCGCCGTCGCCGCGCCGCCGCCGGCTGCTGCAAAGCCTGGAGCTGCGCCGCTTCACCGATGGAACCATCACCGACGAAACGCGGCTGGACGCCGAACTGCGGCAAATCCGTAAGGAGCAAGTGTCATTCGACCGCGAGGAATATCTCGTCGGTGTCATTTGCATGGCGGTACCGGTGATCGGCAAGAACGGCGAATTGCTTGCAGCCCTTGCTATCCAGGCCCCGGAGGCGCGCATGAACGTGCAAACCGCCCGTCTCCATCTGCCAGCACTTCGCCGCGCCGGCACCGAACTGGCCGAAATCTTTCAGGCCAAAGCCTGAAGCACCCGCATTGCACCGCATCCGCAAGAACCGAATATAGTCTTGATGACATTCAGCGAAGCTTGAGAATTGAAAAAGGACGTGACCATGAAGATGACGACGGAAGAAGCCTTTGTGAAGGTATTGCAGATGCACGGCATCGAGCACGCCTTCGGCATCATTGGTTCGGCGTTTATGCCAATATCGGATCTCTTTCCTCAGGCTGGCATCACATTCTGGGACGTTGCGCACGAGACCAACGGCGGCCTGATCTGCGACGGATACACGCGATCGACCGGTAAAATGGCCATGGCGATCGCCCAAAACGGCCCGGGCATCACCAACTTCGTCACCGCGGTGAAAACGGCGTACTGGAATCATACGCCGATGCTGCTGGTGACGCCGCAGGCGGCGAACAAGACTATCGGCCAGGGCGGGTTTCAGGAAGTGGAGCAGATGGCGCTGTTCCGCGATATGGTCTGCTACCAGGAAGAAGTGCGCGATCCCTCGCGCGTCGCGGAGGTTTTGAATCGCGTCATCTTGAAGGCAAGGCGCCTGTCGGCGCCGGCACAGATCAACATTCCGCGCGATTATTGGACTCAGGTGATCGATATCGCGCTGCCGGCGATCGTCGAGTTCGAGCGTCCGGCGGGTGGCGCCAATGCCGTCGCGGAGGCGGCAAAGTTGCTGTCAGAAGCCAAATTTCCGGTCATTCTTTCCGGCGCGGGGGTCGTTATCGGTAATGCGATCCCCGAGTGCGTCGCGCTTGCCGAGAAGCTCGACGCGGCGGTTTGCAACAACTACCAGCATAATGACAGCTTTCCCGGCAGCCATCCACTCGCCGTCGGTCCGCTCGGCTACAATGGTTCGAAGGCGGCCATGGAGATCGTCGCGAAAGCGGACGTGGTTTTGGCGCTCGGGACCCGGCTCAATCCATTTTCGACCCTCCCCGGCTACGGCATCGACTACTGGCCGAAGAACGCCAAGATCATCCAGGTCGACATCAACGCGGACCGCATCGGTCTGACAAAGCCGGTGACTGTCGGAATTTGCGGCGACGCCAAGCTGGTTGCCACGAGCCTGCTGGCACAACTCTCGCCATCGGCCGGCAACGCCGGCCGCGAGGAACGCAAGGCCTTGGTCCACACGACGAAATCGCGATGGCTACAAGCGCTTTCGAGCATGGATCATGAAGACGACGATCCGGGCACAACGTGGAACGAGGACGCCCGCAAGCGCGACTCCGACCGGATGTCGCCGCGCCAGGCTTGGCGCGCGATCCAGGCGGGGCTGCCGAAAAACGCGATCATCACCAGCGACATCGGCAACAACTGCGCCATCGGCAATGCCTATCCGACCTTTGAAAACGGGCGCAAATATTTGGCGCCGGGCCTGTTCGGACCCTGCGGCTACGGCTTTCCCGCGATCATCGGCGCCAAAATTGGCAACCCGGATACACCATGCGTCGGCTTCGCCGGCGACGGCGCATTCGGAATTTCCATGAGCGAGATGAGTTCTATCGGGCGCGAAGAGTGGCCGGGCATAACGATGGTCATATTCCGCAACTACCAGTGGGGCGCAGAAAAGCGCAATTCGATCCTTTGGTACGACGACAATTTCGTCGGCACCGAACTCGACCCCCATCTGAGCTATGCAAAAGTCGCTGAAGGCTGCGGTCTCAAAGGCGTAACGGTTAAAACGCAGGCCGAACTGACGGAAGCGCTCCGAGCGTCCTGTGAAGCGCAGAAGAAGCGCATCACCACCTTTATCGAGGTGGTGCTCAATCAGGAACTGGGTGAGCCCTTCCGCCGCGACGCCATGAAGAAGCCGGTGGTCGTCGCCGGCATCAAGCGCGAAGACATGCGCCCCCAGGTCGTTTCGTAAGGGAGCGCGCAATGACGGTGGCAGTAAAACCAACGGCCGACCCGGCGGCGATGGCAGTCGTCGACGAGCTGGTCCGGCGAGGCCGGGCGGCGCAAGCGATATTCGCCAACGCGGACCAGGCGCAAACCGACGAGGCGGTCACGGCGCTTGCTTGGTCGATCTATAATCTCGCGCATGCCAAGGAACTGGCCGAATTGGCGGTCGCCGACACCAAGCTTGGCAATGTTCCCGACAAGATCATCAAGAAGCAGCGCAAGACTTTCGGCACCTTGCGCGATCTTCTGCGGGTGAAGTCGGTCGGCATCATCGAAGAGGATAAGAAGCGCGGCATCGTGAAATATGCCAAGCCCGTCGGCCTCGTGTGCGCCATCACGCCCTCGACCAATCCAGGCGCCACCCCGGTCAACAAGGCGATGATGGCCATCAAGGGCCGCAACGCCATCATCATCGCGGCCTCGCCTGCCGGCTTGAAGACCACCATGCGCGCGGTCGATCTGATGCGTGCCGAGCTCCGCAAGGTCGGCGCGCCCGAAGACCTGGTGCAAATTCTTCCGCCACCGGCGTCCAAAGACATGACCCAGGCGCTGATGCGGGCGGCCGATCTGGTGGTGGCCACCGGCTCGCAGGACAATGTGCGACGCGCTTATTCCAGCGGCACGCCGGCGATCGGCGTCGGCACCGGTAATGTGCCGGTGATTATCGACGAGACCGCCGATCTCGACGCTGCCGCCCGCAAAATCTGCGCGTCGAAAATCTTCGACAATTCGACCTCATGCTCGTCGGAAAACTCCGTGGTTATCGTCGATGCCGTCTACGACAAGGCGATCGCCGCGCTTGAGCGCACCGGCGGCTATATGACCTCGACCGCAGAAAAGGCCAAGATCCAGGCGGCACTCTGGCCGGACGGCAAACTCAGCCGCACGCTGATTGCGCGCGACCCCGATGTGCTGGCGCGCGGCTTCGGCCTGCCCGAGGCGGCTGGAGCCAAAAAGTTCTTCATGGTCGAGGAAACCGGCGTTGGCCGCGACTTCCCATTCTCCAGCGAGAAGCTGTCGCTGGTGCTGACCGTCTACCGCGCCAAAGATTTCGACGCCGCCATGGTTCGGGCCAACGAAATCCTCGCCCATCAAGGCCGCGGCCACTCGGTCGGGCTGCACACCAAGGACATGAGCCGGGCGCGCAAGCTGGCTGAGCAGTCGGATGTGGTGCGCGTGCTGATCAATCAGGCGCACACATTTGCCAATGGTGGCGGCTTCGATACCGGCCTGAACTTCACGCTCAGCATGGGCTGCGGCACATGGGGCGGCAACAGCATCACAGATAATCTGAATTATATGAATTTCCTCAACATCACCCATCTCGTCACCACCATTCCGGAAGACAAGCCCGAGGAAGCCGACCTGTTCGGCGCCCACTGGGCGAAATACGGCAGATAGAATAATGAACTTCGAGGAACATGCAGCAAAATCGCTCGTGCTTGGGCCTGCCGGAATTCCTATCCCGCGCGGCATCCTGTGCACGACGGCGGCGCAAGCGAAAAACGCGGCGGCGGAAATAGGCCCCTGCGTGGTCAAGGCGCAGGTGCCAACCGGCAAGCGCGGCAAGGCCGGCGGCATCAAGCTCGCGGGCACGGCGGCGGAAGCGGAGCATATCGCCGGCCAGATCCTCGGCATGACCATCGGCGATTACGTCGTCGAGCGGCTTCTGATCGAAGAGCAAGCCAAGATCGCGCGCGAGTTCTATGCGGCGGTATTGTTCGACACCGCCGCGCGCAAGCCGCTGATCCTGTTTTCCACCGAAGGCGGCATGGATATCGAGGAGGTCGCGGCCACCAAGCCTGACGCGATCCGCCGTCTGTTGGTCGACATCGACGGCAAGCCGCAGCCGAGGGACTTTGCCGCCATGCTGGCCGGCCTTAATCTTGGCGCGGCCGAGGATCAAATCGCCTCTGTCCTTGAAAAACTCTACACCGCCTTTCGCGCGCGCGATGCTGAGCTGCTGGAAATCAATCCGCTGGCGCTGCTCGGCGACGGCCGCGTCGTGGCGCTCGACTGCAAGTTCGTGCTCGACAATTCCGCGCTCTATCGCCAGCAGGAGCTCGCTCCCGCCGGCTCCCCCGGCGCCATGACTGTTCTGGAAAAACGCGGTGCCCAAGCCGGGCTTAGGCTGATCCAGCTTGACGGCAATATCGGCGTGCTCGCCAACGGCGCGGGCCTCACCATGACGACGATGGATGTGATCAGCTATTATGGCGGCAAGCCGGCAAATTTTCTCGAAATCGGCGGCGAAGCCTACACCAAATCCGAGATTGCGCTCGATCTCGTGCTGTCCAATCCCGGCGTCAAAAGCCTGGTCATCAATTTTTGCGGCGCCTATGCCCGCACCGATGTAATGGCGGAAGGCGTGGTCCGCGCCTGGCAGAAGCTGCGGCCAAAGGTGCCCGTGTTCTTCTCGATCCACGGCACCGGCGAAGACGAGGCTGTCGCATTGGTGCGCGCCGAGCTCGGCATCGAACCATACGACTTCATGGAAGACGCCATCCAGGCGGCGGTAAAGGCGGCACAATGATTGTTCGAAAAAAAGACCGTGTCGTCGTTCTCGGCATCACCGGCAAACAAGGCATGTTCTGGACCGACAAGATGGTCGGCTATGGCACCAATGTGGTGGGCGGGATCAATCCCAAGCGCGCCGGCCAAGACTACAACGGCATACCGATCTTCGCGTCCACTGGCGAAGCCGCAAGGAATGCCGGCGCCGACATCGCCGTCATGTTTATTCCACCGCCGATGGCGCGCGAGGCCGCCGTATCGGCGGCCGAAGCCGGCGTAAAGACTCTCGTGGTACTCACCGAGCACATTCCGGCGCAGGACGTGATGGCGATGCATGCCGCGGCTGCCAAGCATGGTACACGCATCATCGGGCCTAATACCGCAGGCCTGGTCACGCCCGGCGAATGCTTCGTCGGCATCATGCCGGCTTTCGTGCCGAGCGTGTTCAAGCCCGGCCGCGTCGGCGTGATCTCGCGCAGCGGCAGTCTCGGCACGCTGGTATGTCTCAATCTTACACGCGCGGGGATCGGCCAGTCGGCCTTTATCGGCATCGGCGGCGACCCGATGCTCGGCACTACCACGTGCGATGCGCTGCAGGCGCTTGACGCCGACGCCGGCACCGACGCCATCGTGATCGTCGGCGAAATTGGTGGGGCGATGGAGGAGCGGGCTGCCGAATATGCCAAGCGCGTCGCCAAGCCGATGGTCGCCTTTATCGCCGGCGCGGCCGCGCCACGCGACAAGAAAATGGGACATGCCGGCGCCATCGTGACCGGGAATACCGGCGGCTATGCATCCAAGCGTGCAGCTCTCGAAGCGGCCGGCGTCGTGGTCGTCGATACGCCTTCACAAATTGCAGCGGCCGTTAGCGCCGGCCTTGGTCTCGGGCGCCCGGTCGCCGTCAGCCTGCATTAGAACATTTCGCGCGGTAGGTGCCGCCCAGATGTATCGGGCCTTCGGGATCCGGCCGGCGCGCCGCGCGACTTAAATTGCGCCGTTCAGACCTTGATCTTTGCGGATGTTTTTTCGGCGTGCAGCGTCTTCGTAAATCTAATCTGCGACGCGTCGGCCGG
The DNA here is from genome assembly GCA_963825015.1 of uncultured Alphaproteobacteria bacterium. Lineage (GTDB taxonomy): Bacteria > Pseudomonadota > Alphaproteobacteria > Rhizobiales > Xanthobacteraceae > Pseudolabrys. The sequence continues at coordinate 520,918 of CAWGRN010000018.1, forward strand.
CGACGTGGCAATTTCAAAACCAAGTTCGGTGCTTAGGCTGACCATTCGCGACCGGTCGGCGGGGAATACAAGCAGGGCTTTGCCGACACCCTGCCCGGCAATGGCGTTCAGAAGCGCATCCAGCAACTGCCGCGCCAAGCCCTTTTCGCGGAGGTCGCCGCGGATGATGACCGCGCATTCCGCATTTTCAAAATTGGCATCGGCGGTCGAACGCGCCAGCCCCGCCACGCGTTCGCCGTCCCAGGCGACCAGCGTCATTTCCCGGTCGTAGTCGATCTGACTGAGGCGAGCCGCGGTCTCGTGGGTGCGATCGCGAAGCGGAGCGAAAAATGCGTGCCAGAGATCCTGCGTATCGACTTCGTCGGCAAACCGCCGCAGCGCCGGCTCGTCTTCCGGCCGGATCGGGCGCACGGCATAAGATTGTCCGTCAAGCGCCCGGATCTCGGTCTCCAATGCCTGAGGATAGGGCCGGATGGCGAAGCGCGATTGCGCGGATGCCGTGCTGGCACTGACGCGAATGCGGCCGTCGACGGCGATCACGCCCTGCGGGTCGCAAAGCAGCGGATTGATGTCGATTTCGGTGATCTCGGCGTGGTCGGCCACGATCGCGCTCAACTGAACGAGGACATCGACCACGCCGTCGATGTCGGCCGCCGGCCGATCGCGGAAGCCCTTGAGCAACGCGGCGATGCGGGTTCGCTCGATCTGCGCGCGCGCCAGTGCGGTATTGAGCGGCGGGAGTTCGAGCGACTTGTCGCCGACAATTTCGACCGCGGTTCCGCCTTGTCCAAACAGGATCACCGGCCCAAAGGTCGGGTCGGTCGAAAGGCCGGCGATCAGTTCATAGGCGCCGGGCCGGTGAACCATCTCCTGGACGATGAAACCTTCAAGCCGCGCCTGCGGCAGCGCATCCGACACCCTCACGGTCATCTGCTGGGCCGCAGTTGCGACCTCGGCTGGCGTGGTGAGATCCAATGCCACGCCACCGACATCGGATTTATGGACGACGTCACGCGAGCGAATTTTCAGCGCCACCGGCGCACTGATCCGGGCGGCAGCCTGTGCCGCCGCTTTGGCATCGGGCACGGCCTCGGTGCGCACGAACGGTATGCCGTAACAGCTAAGGAAGGCCGCCACTTCGGCGGGATCGAGCCATTCGCGTTTGTCGTCCAACGCGTGGCGAATAATCCGTTGCGCGCGTTCGACGTCGTGCTGCGAACTTGGCGCGCCGGACGCCGGCGTTTCCAGCAGCAGGTTCTGGCTCTTACGATACTGAACCAGATACATGAATGCGCGCACCGCCCGCTCCGGCGTCTCGAAGTCCGGCACGCGGGCCGCAACGAGTTGGGCGCGTCCCTCAGCGACGGTCGCCGCGCCCATCCAGCATGCGAACACATTCTTTTGCGGCGAAGCGTCCGGCTGCGCCAAAGCGCTGATAAGGCCATCGGCCGCCGCCGCCGAAGACACGATCGCGGTCGGACAATAGGCCACCAGCAGAGCGTCGCTGCTGGCATCTTCCATCAGGATCGTGACGGCCTTGGCATAACGGTCGGCGTCGGCATCGCCGATGATATCGATCGGGTTGGCGTGGCTCCAGGTCGGCGGCAGCACGGCATTGAGTTTGGCGATCGTGTCGGGACCGAGCGTCGCAAGCCGGCCGCCGAGTTCGATCAGCCGATCGGTCGCCAGCACACCGGCGCCGCCGCCATTGGTGACGATGGCCAGCCGATCGCCGCGCTGCAGCGACATGCGGGCGAGCGTCGCGGCCGCATCGAACAACTCCTCCAGTTCGTTGACGCGCAGCATGCCAGCGCGCCGGAACGCGGCGTCATAGACAACGTCGGCCCCGGCGAGCGCGCCGGTATGCGAGGTGGCCGCACGCGCGCCCTCTTCCGCCCGCCCGCCTTTGACGACGATGACCGGCTTGATGCGCGCGGCGCGCCGCGCGGCCGACATGAACTTGCGCGCGTGTGTAATCGCTTCGGCATAAATCAGGATCGCGTGCGTCGCCTCGTCGAACACGAAATAGTCCAAGAGGTCGCCGAAATCGACGTCGCTCATATCGCCCATCGAGACCACGGCGGAAAGACCGATTCCGCGCGGCAAGGCCCAGTCGAGGACCGTTGTCGCCATCGCGCCCGACTGCGTCAAAAACGCGATGTTCCCGGGCAGCATGTTGGCCGGTGCGAACGTCGCGTTGAGCCCGATACCCGGCACGGCAATGCCGAGGCAGTTCGGACCGACAATGCGCAACAGATGCGGCCGCGCGGCCGCGAGCAGCTGGGCGGCTGCGCGCCTTGCCGGCGGCAGCCCCGCCTTCGGAAAAACCCGCCGTTAGAATGACCGCGGCGCGCGTACCGCGTGTTCCGAGTTCGGCGACCAGCGGAGCAACGGTATCGGGCGGTGTCGCGATGATCGCCAGATCGGGTGTGATCGGCAAGCTTGCAACGTCCTTAAACGCCATGATGCCGTGGACCGCGGCGGCTTTTGGATTGACCGGGATGATGGGGCCGCTAAAGCCGGCGCGCAGCAAATTCGTCATCAATGCCGAACCGACGGAGTTCGGCTTATCCGAGGCGCCAATGACGGCGACCGATCGCGGCCGGAACATCTTGTCGAGATTGCGAATAGACATCCCGGCTGCTCACTCGAGGTCTTTTGATGGCGGCATTAAGCACCGCTGCCGCGAACGGCATTGTGACGGAATAGCGACGAATTGATCTATATTCGCAATTGTTTAGCGTAGGCGATTGATCCAAATCATATCGAAATAATATCCGGCGCGTACATTTAACAAATTACAAGACGGCAATACCCATGACGATTGCAACGCCCCCTACCACAACAACGGCGCGCAGGATCGCGAATCCGGACGTTCCATCCGACGCCGCCGACGGCCGCGATTCTCTATGCCGTGACGGCCTTCAGCGACATCATCGATCGTTCGCTCCATGCCGCGGCCGCGCGCTTTACCATGGGGCTGTCGCCGGCGGCGCTTGCCAAAGCCTATATGGATTGGGCGACCCATCTGGCTTTTTCGCCGGGCAAACGGCTTCAGCTCGTCGATAAGGCGACCAGAAAGGCCGTGCGCTTCGCCAACTATGCCGGGCGGAGTGCGTTGCAAGCCGGCAGCAATGCGGATTGTTGCATCGAGCCGCTGCCGCAAGACCGGCGTTTTGCCGGCGAGGATTGGCAGAAATGGCCATACAATCTCATGTATCAGTCCTTCCTGCTCAACCAACAATGGTGGCACAACGCCACCACCGGCATCCGCGGCGTGACCAAGCACCATGAGAACATGGTGGAATTCGTGTCGCGCCAGATCCTCGACATGGTTTCCCCTTCGAACTTCCTGCCGACAAATCCCGAGGTGCTCCGCCATACGTTGCAGCAAAGGCGGAACGAACCTGGTGAGCGGCTTTCAGAATTTGATGGCCGACTGGGAGCGCACAACAAGCGGCAAAAAGCCGCCCGGCACGGAAAACTTCGTGGTCGGACGCGACGTGGCGGTGACGCCGGGCAAAGTGATCTACCGCAATCGGTTGATCGAGCTCATCCAATACGCTCCCGCGACCGACAAGGTTCGGCCCGAACCGGTGCTGATCGTGCCGGCGTGGATCATGAAGTATTACATCCTCGATCTTTCGCCGCACAACTCGCTGGTGAAATACCTCACCGAGCAAGGCTTCACGGTTTTCATGATTTCGTGGAAGAACCCCGATCCGCAGGATCGCGATCTCGGCCTCGACGACTATCGAACCTCGGTGTCATGGCGGCGCTCGACGCTATTCGCGCGGTCGTACCGGAGCAAAAAGTGCACGCCGTCGGCTATTGTCTTGGCGGCACATTGTTGTCGATCGCCGCGGCGGCGATGGCGCGCGACGGCGACGACCGGCTGCGCTCGATCACGCTGCTGGCGGCGCAGACCGACTTTCACGAAGCCGGCGAGTTGATGCTGTTCATCAACGAGAGCCAGATCGCGTTCCTCGAAGACATGATGTGGGAGCAGGGTTTTCTCGACGCCACGCAGATGGCTGGCGCCTTCCAGATGCTGCACTCGAACGACCTGGTCTGGTCCCGCAGCGTTCGCGACTACCTGATGGGTGAGCGCAGCCCCGATGACCGACCTGATGGCGTGGAACGCCGATGCGACCCGCATGCCCTATCGCATGCATTCGGAGTATCTCCGGCGCCTGTTCCTGAACAATGAACTCGCCGAAGGGCACTATGAGGTCGCAGGCAAATCGATCGCACTCGCGGACATTCGTGCTCCGATCTTCACCGTCGGCACAACGCGCGACCATGTGGCGCCCTGGGGCTCCACCTACAAAATCAACCTGTTGACCGACACCGACGTGACGTACCTGCTCACGACCGGGGGCCACAATGCCGGCATCGTGTCCGAGCCAGGCCACGATGGCCGCAGCTTCCAGGTCATGACCAAAGAAGCGGATGCAAACTACGTCGATCCGGCGGCCTATCTGGCGGCTGCGCCGCGCAAAGAAGGCTCCTGGTGGCCGGAATGGGTCGCGTGGCTAAGCGCACGCTCTGGTGAGCCCGTCAGTCCGCCGGAAATGGGCGCCAAGACAACGGGTCTTGCTCCCTATGCCGATGCCCCCGGCACTTACGTGCTTCAAGGCTGACGCCCACCCCGTCGCTGACCGCACCGCCGGTCAGTGAATGCGCCGCGTCACCTTCATGCGCGATACGCTATCTCCGGCGAGATGGCTCCAAATGAACGCATCGCGCACCAGCTTGTCGGCGTGGTGATCCATGTGGCCACCCTCGGCGCCACGAATGTCCATATAAAGCTCGGTGACGTCCTGCACGACGTCGGTCGAATAGTTCATCGCCAGACCAGCGTTGGATGAGTGGATTTTCTGGTCGTGCTCCCAGGCGACCCGCATGACGAACGCGCGCAGCGCCTCGGTCACCATGAACATCCGGTTGATCTTGAGCTGGACGTGCTGCTGGGCGAACAGCACCTGGCCGCCCTGTTTCGCCGTCTTGGCATAGCGCAGCGCGCTCGCGCAGGCATCGTCGCAGATGCCAAGCGCGTTGGCGCAGAGCTCGAGATCGCCGAACAGGTCGCCGCCCGTGGTGTCGCCGCCCTCGCCGCCGGTCTTGCGAACGCCGCCGTTGACCTCGCCGACCACATTGGCATGTGGCACGCGCGCGTTCTCGAAGATCATCTCGCCGTTCTGATAGAACCGCCAGCCGCTCTTGTTGAACACCTTGCCGATGCGGAAGCCGGGCGTGTCGCTCGGAACGAGGAACATGGTGATGCCTTGCTTGAGCGGCACCGTCGGGTCGGTTCGCGCGTCGATGAAAAACAGCTTGCCGATCGGCGCGTTGGCGATGAAAGCCTTTTCGCCGTTGAGAATCGCATTCATCGCCGCGGCGCTCGGCTTTCAGCTTCAAGCCCGGCTTGGCGTCGTCCTCCGGCGGCAGGCGATTGTCGGAGCCGGCGCCTGGCTCGGTGATGCCCTTGCCGAGAACGAACGTGTCGTCGGCGACGAACGGCTTGAGGAAGCGCTCCTTCTGCTCGTCGGTGCAGGCCGCGGAAATCAGGTGGCTCCATTTCCAGTTTTGGCTAAACGCCTTCGAGATCGCACTGTCGGCCTTGGCAAGCTCGGTCATCACCAGCGCCTGGGTGACGAAATCGGTTTCCTGGCCGCCGTATTTTTTCGGCACCGCCATGGTGCGGAAGCCGAGCTTGGAGCCCTTTTTTATGATCTCCCAATCGAACGTCTCGCGCGCCGTCGGGATGGCGTCGCGCTGCAGCGAGATCGGGCGAATCTCCTCGTCGGCGAATTTGCGAGCCAGCATCTGCCAGGAGCGCTGTTCGTTGCTGAGTGAAAAGTCCATGGGAGCACCTGATCTCTGAGTGTTACTCGGCGGCCTGCGCCTGCGTCGACCGCCGATATCCTGCGATCGCCTCGGCGAGACGAAGCTTGGCGTCGCTATTGCCGTTGCCGCTGTGCATACACACCCGCGCATCGTGGATGTATTTCTGCAACGGCATGTCGCGCATCACGCCCATGGCGCCGAAGATTTCGGCCGCATCCTTGGTCGCCTTCGCCATCATCTCGGAGGCAAAGACCTGCGCGATCGTCTGCAGCGGCAGATCGGGCAGGCTGCGGTCGGCAATAGCCGCGGGATGATCCGACGCCCAGGCCGCCTGCCAGATGGTCGCGCGGGCGACCTCAAGTTTGATCGCGATTTCGGCGAGCTTGGTGCCGATCGCCTGGTGTTCGATCAGCGGCCGCCCGCCCTGCACGCGCAGGCGCGCATAATCGACCGCGGCCTCATAAGCGGCCCGGCCGATGCCGAGGGCCAGCGCCTGGAACAATGGGATGCCCTCACCGGGCGCATCGACGCCGGCCAACAAGGCCGCGGCTGCGTCGCCGAGAAAATTGCCGGCCGGAACGCTGCAGGAATCGTTGAAAGTCACATCGCCGCTTGAGCCGTGCTGCCAAGGGTTTTCGTGCTCGCGCACGCTCAAGCCTGGCGCATGCGCCGGCACCAGCAGCACCTT
>CAWGRN010000019.1:0-68768 GCA_963825015.1 uncultured Alphaproteobacteria bacterium
AATCGCGCGGCACAAGCGGTTCGTCTTCGACATTTTCTAGCTTTAAGTTCGGCCATTTCCGGTGGCGTGACAACGTAACGCTAGCATTCTTTGATACTGCATTTTGAGGTCTGCATATTCTGCTACCGTTGGCCATCAACGTCGCAATTGTGTAGGTAGGAGTGTGGGTAAGCCTCGGGCAATGCGAAAACACTCAAGACTTCAAGGCCTGCTGGCGAAGAGGCGTCCAACATCAAGAAATCATCGAAATTACTGGGGATTACGTACGTCAGCGAACATCTGCGAACAGATATTGGCGGAAGGGGTGAGATTCGAACTCACGGTGGGCTTGCACCCACGCCGGTTTTCAAGACCGGTGCCTTAAACCACTCGGCCACCCTTCCGTAACACGCCGTCGAACAAGACCAGTCCAATGGTCGAAGCCGGCCGCGCTGGCAAGGCCGCAGCCGGCTGGTTTTGCCCCAAAAGCCTGGCTTCCACACCTTTGCCATGCATTTGCCCAAGTCTTGACTAAAAACCACCAGAGCAAAAATTGTTGTGGAACCAATTGTTTACCACGACAACCAGCGGGCGGTTCCCGCTAAACCCGCGATAAGCTATTTGGGTGCCATTCTGGCCGCGATGCATTCGGGGATTTTCAGCAGGATGGGCGGATTCGGGGGCAACGGCATGTCAGGCCGCCAAATGCGCCAATTTGCGCGTCTTGTGGCGCTCGGCGCCGGCTGTCTCGCGCTCGCCAACTGCTCCGGCGGCATGTCCAGCAGGGTCAATCCCAAATACGGCGTCTCCGCCAGCGCCCGCGTGGTCGAGCCGGGCGCGCCGGTTCCCAAGGGCGGCGGCCGATACCGCGTCGGCAATCCCTATACGGTCGCCGGCCGGGTCTACATCCCCGAAGAGGATGTCAATTACAGCGCCGTCGGCATCGCGTCCTGGTACGGCGACGATTTCCACGGCCGCTACACCGCCAATGGCGAAATCTTCGACATGAATTCGATCTCGGCGGCGCATAAGACGCTGCCGCTGCCGTCTTATGTGCGCGTCACCAATCTCGCCAACCATCGTTCGATCGTGGTTCGGGTCAATGACCGCGGCCCCTATGCCGCCAACCGCGTCATCGACCTGTCGGTGAAGACCGCGCAGCTCCTGGGCTTCTACGGCCACGGCCTGGCCAAGGTGAAAGTGGACTATGTCGGCCGCGCGCCGCTGGCCGGCTCCGACGACCGCAAACTGATGGCGACCTTACGCGAAGGCGCCCCGCCGAGGCGCCGGTGCAGGTCGCCTCCAACAAACCCTTCGCGCCCGCCTATTTCGATGCCCGGCCGATGACCGAAGTCGCGGCCAAAGTCCCGCCCGAGCGGCCATACCGGCTGGGCGAGGGCGCCCGCGAACTCCCGGCTGAATTCGAAGTCAAAACCGCGTCACGCGCGCCGACCACCGAACTCGCCGCCGCCGCGCGGCCGCAGCCGGTCCGAACCGTCGCCAGCAGCGAGCTGCCGGCCGCCGAGCCCGAAGTTTCGCCGGTTTCCGCCTATGCCCCGACCCGCTATGATCAGCCGGCGGGATTCATGAGCGGCCGCGGCCTTTACTGAGCCGCAATTTTCCGTCACAGCGCCGCCATTGCACGCAGCGATTTCACGGGCGTAGACCGCCTGTGGACGATGAGTTTTGCGAAGGATGCCTCAAGGCATGATCGGCCGGAGTTTGCATATCGGGCGTTTGCTGGCGGTGGCGGTTTTAGCCGCCGGCCTGACGGCTGCGGCCTTTGCAGCGACGCCCCAGCACAGGCCGTCCTCCGGACTGGCGGCGAAAAAGGACGTGCCCAAAAAGGACGCCCCGCGTAAGGATGAGCCGCCCATCAGCGCGCCGCACGCCATTCTGATCGACGCCGAGAACGGCGCGGTGCTGTTCGAGCGCGATGCCGACGCGATGATTTTCCCGGCCAGCCTCGCCAAGCTGATGACCGCCGAATACGTGTTCCACGCACTCAAGGAAGGCCGCATCAAGCTCACCGACGAATTCACGGTGAGCGAGAACGCCTGGCGCAAAGGCGGCGCGCCGTCGCACGGCTCGACCATGTATGCGGCGATCCACAGCAAGGTTTCCGTCGACGACCTGCTGCATGGCGTGATCATTCAATCCGGCAACGATGCCTGCATCGTGCTTGGCCGAGGCGCTGGACGGCAACGAAGCCGAATTTGCCGCCAAGCTGACGCAGCGCGCGCGCGAGATCGGCCTGACCAAATCGACTTTCGCCAATTCGAACGGACTGCCGGATCCCGGCACGCAAGTGACGACGCGGGAACTCGGCCTGCTGGCGCGCTACATCATCCGCAATTATCCGGAATACTATCCGATCTACGGCCAGCGCGAATTTACCTGGAACAAGATCCGGCAGCAGAACCGTAATCCGCTGTTGACCTCCATGGATGGCGCCGACGGCCTCAAGACCGGCTTCACCAAGGAGGCCGGCTATGGCCTGGTCGGCTCGGCGGTGCAGAACGGTTTGCGGCTCGTGGTGGTGGTCAATGGACTGAAGACCGCCAAGGAGCGCGGCGACGAAGCCAGGAAATTGTTGGAATGGGGCTTCCGCAGTTTCGAGCAGCGCAACTTGTTCGCGGAAGGCCAGATCATCGGCACGGCCAAGGTGTTCGGCGGCGCAATCGGCCACGTGCCGCTGGTGGCGACCGGCGTGGCGCGGGTGATGATGCCCAAGAGCCGGCGGCGACCGGCTGATCGCGCGCATCGTCTATACCGGTCCGGTGCCGGCGCCGGTCGTTGAGGGCCAGCGGATCGGCGCGCTCAAGGTGTGGCGCAACGACACTGTGATCCTCGATTTGCCGCTCAAGGCCGCCGAGAACGTCGCCAAAGGCACCATGCCGCAACGCGCCTTCGATGCTGTGACTGAATTGATGATTGGCCTGTTCCGCGCCGGGGCCGAGCGGCTATGATGGCTGTCGCCGCTTTGCGCGGGCGATGACACGAAAGAGGCTCACTCGCTTGCGCGGACATTTCATCACCTTCGAAGGCGGCGAAGGCAGCGGCAAATCCACACACGCGGCGACGCTCGCCGGCCAGCTGAAATCGACGGGGATCGAGGTCGTCCTGACCCGCGAGCCGGGCGGTTCCGCCGGCGCCGAAATCATCCGCCACATCCTGCTTTCCGGCATCGCCAAACCGCTGGGCGCGGAGACCGAGACGATATTGTTCGCGGCGGCGCGCGACGATCATGTGCGCGCGACGATCCTGCCGGCGTTGAACGCCGGCCAATGGGTGATCTGCGACCGTTTCATCGATTCCACCAGGGTCTATCAAGGCGTGCTCGGCAAGGTCGATGGCAAGTTGATCCGCGGCCTCGAACGGGTAACGGTCGGCGGCGCGATGCCCGATCTCACCTTTGTTCTCGATGTGCCGGCGGCGATCGGCCTGGCCCGCGCCAAGACGCGGCGCGGCGCAGGCGTTGCCGACCGTTTCGAGGCGGAATCGGTCGAGTATCATGAGAATTTGCGCCAGGCCTTTCTCGCCTTGGCGGCCAACGAGCCGAAGCGCTGCGTCGTCATCGACGGCCGCGCGCCACGTGACGTGGTGGCGGGACGAATCTGGGCCGCCGTCCAGGAACGGCTGCACCCGGATTGGAACGCCTCGCCGCCGAGACGGCCGCGCCGTGAGCGACGCCGACACCGATGAGAGCGATGTCCTGCGGCCGCGCGAAAACTTCGCGCTGTTCGGCCACGCCGAGGCCGAGCAAACGCTGCTCGAGAGCTACCAAAGCGGTCGCATTCCGCATGCCTGGCTGATCGGCGGGCCGCCCGGTATCGGCAAAGCGACATTGGCTTATCGGCTGGCGCGTTTCGTGCTCGCGCATCCGGATCCGAATTCGCCTGCGGTGCAGGGCGCCACGTCGCTTTCGGTCGCCGCCGACAATCCAGTGGCGCGCCGCATTGCCGCGCAGGCGCAAGGCGATCTCTTGGTGCTGGAGCGCACCATCAACGAACAGACCGGCAAACTGTATACCGTGATCCGCGTCGACGACGTGCGCCGTTCGGTCGGATTTTTCGGTTCGACCGCGGGCGAGGGCGGCTGGCGCATCGCCATCGTCGATGCGGTCGACGATCTGCAGCGCGAAGGCGCCAATGCTTTGCTCAAGGTGCTGGAAGAGCCGCCGGCGCGCACGCTGTTGCTGCTGATCAGCCACGCGCCGGGCCGTGAATTGCCGACCATCCGTTCGCGTTGCCGGCGGCTGCTGTTGCGGCCGCTGTCGGCCGAGGATGTGGCGCGCGCGATCGCCGCGTCGACCGGCCGCGACGTCAACGACGCCGCGGTGAAGGAAGCGGCGGCTGCCGCCGACGGCAGCGTCGCTCGCGCGCTGCGGTTTCTCGACGGTCCGGCGATGGCGCTGCGTCAGCGCGTGCTCGACTTGTTTGCCCAGCTTCCCAATCCCGACCCGCGCGCCTTGCACGCGCTCGGCGACGCCTTGGGCGGCAGCGAACCGCAGACGCTGCAAGCCTTCATGGACCTGGTGAACGGCTGGTTATCGGCACAGATCGATATCGATTCAAATCGAGCGCCGCGCAAGGTTACGGAAATGGCTCAAGTTGCGCAGACTTGGGACAAGGTCAATCGCGCGGCGCGTGACGTCGAGACCTACAATCTCGAACGTAAACCGCTGGTGTTTGCCGTTTTCGGCTTGCTGGCGGAAACGGCCCGGCGCTGACGCGGCGCACAGCCGCCGATGGCAGCCCTTGGTGCTGCCTTCCCGCCGCCATAGTTCCCAAAAGGTATTTTGTGGTCTTGTGCAATTTTGACCAGCGCAACCATACGTCCAGTGTCATATTTTGATTAGGCGAAATCGGTCACCGCGTCGATGCGCTTGATTCGTGCGCAGGCGTCTCGGTGTTCGGATTGGGTATCGGCAAGCCGGCACCGCAATGAGTTGGAAGAATAATTGCAAGCGTTCAACGTTCATTAGGCGTGTACGCAAGGACGATTGCCTAGAAATCGTCGCCTAACTGCGTGTACTGCCGTGCAAGAGGAGACGCCTATGAAGTCACTCGTCGTCAAGCGCTCCATCGTGATCGCCGGACACAAGACCAGCGTCAGTCTCGAAGAGCCGTTCTGGACCGGACTTAAAGAGATTGCCCACGGCCGGCAAATGACTTTGTCGACCATGGTCGGCGATATCGACACCAAGCGCCGGCAGGGCAACCTGTCGTCCGCTATCCGGCTGTTCGTGCTGGACAGCGTGCGGACGCGGATCCCGGGCTTTACCGCAAATCGTTCCGCGCGACATGATGACGCAAGGGAACCAGCCGAGTCACGTTTGAACGGCGCGCTGACGGGTTGCAATGGACCCGTCAGCGAACCGTGATAGCATGATGCCGGACGCGAAACGTCCGGCGCGCGGCGATACGTTCGATTGCCGGCGTTGAATACTCCAGACTTTGTTCCAGTCGCGAGAATCCAACCATGGCATTGCGAACGCGCAATATTTTGATGGTCTACCCGCGTTTTGCCGCCTACACGTTTTGGAACTTTGCGGAAACTTGCCGATTGTTTGGCGCGCGCTGCCCCGCGGCGCCGCTCGGTCTGATCACTTTGGCGGCGCTGCTGCCGCCGTCATGGACGGTGCGGCTGATCGACCGCAACGCCGAAGAGCTCAAAACCGAAGATCTGGAATGGGCCGACCTGGTCATGACCGGCGGCATGTTGCCGCAGCAGCAGCGACACGCTGGAGGTCATCGACCTGTGTCACGCGCACGGTAAGCCGGTCGCGGTCGGCGGACCCGCCGTCACCTCGACGCCGGAAGTCTACGCCGCCGCGGATTTTCGCGTGCTCGGCGAAGCCGAAGGCATCATCGACCAATTCATCGACGCCTAGGAAGCTGGGACGCGACCGGCGGATATTTCGAGGCCGAGAAGTTCACCGTCGATGTGACCAAGAGTCCGATCCCGCGTTTCTCGCTGCTTGAACTTCGGCTACTATCTCAATATCGGCGTGCAATTTTCGCGCGGCTGTCCGTTCACATGCGAATTCTGCGACATCATCGAGCTTTACGGCCGGGTGCCGCGCGCCAAGACCAATGCGCAGATGCTGGCCGAGCTCGACGAGCTTTACCGGCTCGGCTATCGCGGCCATGTCGATTTCGTCGACGACAATCTCATCGGCAACAAGAAAGCCGTGCGGACGTTCATGCCGGAGCTGAAGGACTGGCTCGAGCGGCACGATTATCCGTTCGAGTTCACCACCGAGGCTTCGGTCAATCTGGCGGACGACGACGATTTCCTGACGGCGATGAGCCGCGGCGAATTTCGTCGGCGTCTTTGTCGGAATCGAAAGTCCCGATGCCGCAACGCTGGTGGCGATGAAAAAGAAGCAGAACACCCGCCGCAGCCTGGCCGAAAGCATTCACAAGATCTATGCCGCCGGTCTGTTCGTGACGGCGGGTTTCATCGTCGGCTTCGACAGCGAAAAAGGCTCGGTCGCCGACGGCATGATCGAATTGATCGAAGAGGCGGCGATCCCGGTTTGCATGGTCGGCCTGCTCTATGCGCTTGCCCAACACCCAGCTCACCCGCCGGCTGGCGAAGGAAGGGCGCCTGCATCCGGCGCCGGAGGCGCATCTCGGCGGCATCGGCGACCAGTGCACGCTCGGCCTGAATTTCGAAACCTTGCGGCCGCGGCAGGAGATCCTGGCCGACTACAAGCGGGTGCTGGAGAAAGTCTACGATCCGGCGGCCTATGCGGGCCGTGTGACGCGGCTCGCCAAATTGCTCAAGCGCCCGGAGCGCGTCCGCGGAACCAAAGCCAGCGATGCCCGGCACAATGTCAGCGGTTCGGACATGGTTCACCGCATCATCAGCAATCTGCCGGAGCCGCGCGACATCTTCTGGCCGACGTTTTCGAACTGCGTGTCCAGCAATCCGCGATCGGCGCGCTGGATTGTGGCGCTGATCGCGCTTTACCTTCACCTCGGACCGTTCTCGCGGGTGGTGATCGAGCAACTCGAGAAGAAGATCGACGATCTCGATCTTGACGCCGTTACGCTGCGCGCTCGGCCGAGCGCCGCGTGGCCGAAGTCCAGGGCAAACTAAAACGCGCCGGGAAAGCTCCCGGCGCGTTCGGCATTTTCATCCAAAAACTTCAGTAACCGCGGCGCCGGACTTTCTTGGCGGCCTTGCGCGCCGCGTAGCGGGCATCGCGTTCGGCTTTTTTCTCGGCCTCGAGCGCGGCGGCCTGTTCGGCTTTTTCCGCGGCGGCGAGCGCCGCCAGTTCGTCGGCTTCGCGCTGCGCCTGCGCGGCGCGTTCGGCGGCGCGGGCGGCTTCGGCGGCCATCTCGGCCTCGCGCACCTTTTTGGCGGCTTCGCGCTCGGCCATGCGGGCCTCGCGTGCTTCGTTGATGGCTATGCGGTTGAGGCGCTGCTCTTCGAGGGCGGGGTCCTGCGCGGCGGCACGAAACTTTTCCAACATCGCCTTTTTGACGGCGGCTGCATTATTCCGACGTTCCAGAACGTCGGGGCTCCGAAAACTGCTCATTGATGCTCCTGAGGGGGGAATCTGCTCGGTGGTTATATGGCGTGCCCGGACCTGTTGTTCAACGGCGGGCAGGCGCGATTCACTGGTATCTGCGGCGTCCGCTTACCTCAACCGCCGCCAATCAGCAACCGATCCGAGGAGTCCTTGATCTTGACCCCGGAAAGCCGCCGGGCCCGCATCGCCCGCAGGATATGGACAAGTTTAAAGGCCGCGTCGTAATAACCGATGCCTTCGGGCCGAATATTGGAGATGCAATTGCGATCCGCGTCGGTCGTGTGCGACCCCGGCTGCCAGGTGAGGTAGGCCCCCAGGCTGTCGGTTGCGGTCAAGCCTGGCCGTTCCCCGATAAAAACCGCGACGCTGTCGGCGCGCAGCCTTTGGGCGATGGCGTCGCCGATAGCCACCCGGCCGTAGCGAACGAAGACCAAAGGTGCGATCCGCCAGCCCTCGGCGGCGAGCGCTGGCAACACAGCCGCTAGAACCGGCTGCGCATGCGCCTGCACCGCGCCGGCCGACAGGCCTTCGGTGACCACGAACGCGACGTCATAGGGCGGTCCGGACTCATGCGCGTAAGGCGCCAGCACGGCATCGGCGCCGGCAGCGAGGCTACGGCCAAGGTCGGGCCGCATCAGATAAGTTTGCTTTTCATCAACCGCGCTAGCGACACTCAGGACCGGAACTCCGAGCCCGGCCAGGTCTGCGTCTAGCCGAGCCTGGTCGAGCGGTTCATGTACCGCGTCGCGGGCGCGGGCATGCGCAAGTTGGAAATCGAGCAGCGGCCCGGTCGCCAGCGAGGCGCCGGCGCGGCGAAGTCCGATGCGCGCCGCCGTCAGCCGGCGCAAGCCGCTCCACAGGGCATCGTCGTTGGACGCCGGCTTGGACGGGACGCCGTCATCGCTCGTCATGGCGCCGCCGCCGGCAACAGTACGCGGAATTGGCTTGGCAGTTCGCGCGGGCGGATGCGGTTCTCGGCATCCATCAGGCCTTGCCGCCCCAGCCAGGCCTCGAATTCCGGCGCCGGCTTGCGGCCGTACAAATCGCGCATTGCCAGCGCGTCATGAAAGGAGGTGCTCTGATAGCCGAGCATGATGTCGTCGGCGCCCGGCACGCCCATGACGAATGTCACACCGGCCGCGACCAGCAGCGCCAAAAGCGCATCGGCGTCGTCCTGGTCGGCTTGCGCATGATTGGTGTAGCAAACGTCGACGCCCATCGGCAGACCCATCAGTTTGCCGCAGAAATGGTCCTCCAGACCGGCGCGCGCGATCTGCTTGCCGTCGAACAAATATTCCGGCCCGATGAATCCGACCACGCTGTTGACCAGCAGCGGCTTATAGGCCCGCGCCACCGCGTAAGCGCGCGCCTCCAGCGTCTGCTGATCGACGCCGTGATGCGCATTGGCCGACAGCGCGCTGCCCTGGCCGGTCTCGAAATACATCACGTTGCCGCCGATCGTGCCGCGGTTGAGCGACAGCGCGGCGTCGCGCGCCTCATTGAGCAGTTCGAGATCGATGCCGAAACCTCTGATTGGCGGCTTGGGTGCCGGCGATCGACTGAAACACCAGGTCGACCGGCGAACCTTTGCGGATCAGATCGAGCGTGGTGGTGACATGGGCCAGGACGCAAGTCTGGGTCGGGATCGCGAGCTTGGCCCTGATGTCGTCGAGCATCGACAGCAGCGCATGCGTGCGCTCCGGGCTGTCGGTTGCCGGGTTGATGCCGATCACGGCGTCGCCCGAACCGAGCAGCAGGCCGTCGAGAATGCTGGCCGCGATGCCGCGGGCGTCGTCGGTCGGGTGATTGGGTTGCAGCCGCACCGACAGGCGGCCGGGCAGGCCGATGGTGTTGCGGAATTTCGTCACCACCGAACATTTCGCCGCAACGATCATGAGATCCTGCAGGCGGCTGATCTTTGAGACCGCGGCCGCCATTTCCGGCGTGATGCCCGGCGCCAGGGCGGACAACACCGCCGTGGTGGCCTCGTCCGACAGCAGCCAGTCGCGGAAACCGCCGACCGTCAGATGCGCGACCGGCGCAAAGGCCGCCTTGTCATGGGTGTCGACGATGAGGCGGGTGACCTCGTCGCTGTCGTAGCTGACGACATGGTCGCTCAGGAACGTCGGCCAGCGGCAGGTCGGCCAGCGCGTATTGCGCGGCGACCCGTTCCTCGCCGGTCGAAGCGGCAAGGCCCGCCAGTTGATCGCCGCTGCGCAAGGGCGAGGCTTTGGCCAGCAGATCCTTCAGATCGCGGAACGTGTAGCGGCGGTGTCCGATCGTGGCGCTGTACATCGCTGAGTCCCGCGGGGCTGGCAAAGCGGGAGTATATCGCAAAGCCGCCGACTATTTCGCGTTCTTGCCCGCGACCATGCCGGATTTCGGCGCAATCTTTTGCGGCAGCGCCTGGTGCAGCGTGCCGAGTTTGCCGCGGCGCCAACCGGTTCCAGGCGGCGACCGGGATTTCGACGATGCCCGGCAAGGGATCGTCGAGCGCGAAAGCCGCGAAGGTCAAAGGTTTCCACAGCGACTTGAGATAGCCGCCGGGCGTCAGCGTGCCGCGCTTGATCTCGCGGTAGCCGGCGACGATGTCGTGACTGGCATGCATCCAGCCGACGCCGGCACGGCCGGTGCACGGTGCGACGGTCTGGCCGATGGCCTGGCGCCAGGCCAGATAGGGGAAATCGACGCCAGCAAGCGCGCCGAGCCCGCACCAGGTCCAGAAGCGCCCGTTGACGTCCAGCAATTTGTACTGGCCATCGCGCGCGTCATGTTTGAATTCGAGTTCGACGACGCCGGTATAGGCGAGCGACTTCAGGAACCGCCCGGCCAGTTCGGCGACCCGCGGCTCGTCGATGCTCTCGACGAAGGTGCTGGAGCGGCCGAAATCGATTGGCAGTTGCCGGGTCCGCCGCGCGACCAGCGACGCGATAGGCTCGCCGCGGTCCCACAGGCCGGCATAGGAGAATTGCGCGGCGCCGGTGCCGGGCACCCACTCCTGCACGATGACGGCGTTGTTGCCGACCAGGGCCGCGGCGCGCTTATACAGCGACAGCAATGCCGTCGCGATCGTCCGCCTTCCAGGCTTTGGCCTGCGTGAATTCGTCCGCGCTTTTGCGGAACGCCGGCTTGAGAATGACCGGGAACCGGCATTCCAGGCGGGCGACGTCGTCAAGGTTCTGCGGCTGAAAGCTCCAGGGAAAATCGATCCCAAGCTCGGCCGCGCGTTGATAGGTGAAGCGCTTGTCGTAGATCCACTGGATGGTGTCCCAGTCCGGGGTCGCGACCCGAAAATGCGCCGACAGCTGCGCATGGTTTTTCGCGATCATCTGCATGTCCTGATCGCCGGTCGCGATCAAAACCCAATCCTTCAGACCGTGGCGGGTAGCGACGTCGATGATCGAGGACACGCCGTCGGGATGCTCGGCGCCGGGCCAGGGGAAGCTGCGCTGGACGTAACGCGAGAACCTCGGAATAGGGTGGTTGGCCATGAGCCATACCGGCACGCCCTGGCGACCCAGGCTGCGCGCCACGGCGATGCTGACATGCGCTCCGCCGACGATAAGGGCGCCGGGGACCGCGGGCGTTGCACTCATGTGTGCTCGCGCTCGCCGGCAAGCGACATCGGCGCCGGCTCGCGGAACGTGTCGAGGCGCCAGTCGGCGGCGATGCGGGCCTCGCACATGCCGCGAACCGCGGCTTGCGTGACGCGCTTGGCGGCAAAGCCGGCGCCGGCAATGAACCGCAGCAGCGGCCCATAACTCGCGACCGCCGCGGCGCCGACAAAATGCAGGCCGCGTACGCTCGATTCCATGCCGCCATGCAGCAGCGGCAGGTCGCCGTGCCGCGCCAGCTTGTCGCGGATGCGGGCGTCGAGAACGGTCATCTTGTCGATGTTGGTGCGATAGCCGGTCGCGGTCATGACGTGGTCGTAGCTGCGCGTGCCGTTATCCAGCGTCAACGTCACGCGGTCGCCGTCGCGGCGCGCGTCGAGAATGCTGCGGCCCGCATTGATCGGAATATCGCGCAGGCGCGGCTGCAGCCAGGTGATGGCGGTGGCGCCGAGGCTGTTGTCGTTGACGCGGTCGCGCATCGGCTGGGTCAGGTTGTGCACGATGCCAGGGGCTTCGTTGAGCCAGTTGTACGGGAACGGCCCGACCTGCGACGGCGGGATCAGCATGGAGCCGAGCATGCCGCGCACCGCCTTGCGCAGCGCGCCGCGCTGGCCGGGGTCGGCGTTCCAGACCAGATTGCCGCGGCAGATGATTTCGACGTCGGCGCCGGCCTCGTGCAGGATCGCCGCCGACTCGCAGGCGCTCTGGCCGCGGCCGATCACCGCGACCCGCTTGCCGCGGTAGCGTTCGCTGTCGGTATGCTCGCAGGAGTGACTGACCAGATCGCGCGGCAGTTGATCGAGCGGCGCCGGGCGGTATTCATGGCCGAGCAGGCCCATCGCCATCACCACGCGCCTGGCAAAGAATGCCTCGCCGTCGTCGAGCATCAGGCGGAAGCCGCCGTCGAGCGCTTCGACGCGCTTGACCGCGCGGGTGTCGAGATCGGGCGCCACGCAGTCCTTGAACCAGGTGCCGTAGTCGATGAAGTTCTCGACCGGCAACAGCTTCGGCACTTCCATGCCGGCCTGCGCGTAATAGTCGTCGAGCGAATAGCGGCCGTTCGGCGTCGCGATGTGCGTGGCGACCCACGGCGAGCGCAGCTTCATGCCGGCCGGCATGTGGTTGCGCCAGAACGACACCGCCTCGCCGAAGATGCGGATCGGCACATTGGCGGCGCGCAGATGCGCGGCGGTCGCCAGCCCGTAGGGGCCGGCGCCGACGATGGCGACTTCGCAGGTGTCGCGCGAAAGAGCTGGCGAGAAATCTGGATTGACGGCCATGTTCATGGTTGAGCTCTTGACGTGTTACCCCGCGGGCAGGAGCGCCAAACTATTCGGGCATTATTATTTTTTTGCCAACGGTAGGCGGCATAAACCCGCGAATTAAGCCTAATTTGCGCGAGGTCCGCGGCGGAAACGGCGGTGCCGATGTTTATCGTAAATCGTCGGTTAATGGCCCTTGCGAAAGCGGCCCAACCGCAGCCCTGCGCGCATGCGTCCGCGCAACCGCCGGCGGAACGGCCGGCGGTTCGGCGACGCGCGATGTGCCGGATTAAAGCTGCGGCTTAGGGCAGACGCACTTGGATGCTCTGATATTTGTTTCCGGCCGGCGCGCCTTCCGGATACATGTCGAAGGCAAACACATTGCCGACCGTGCCGGGCGGCAGCGTGAAGATCGCTTCGCCGACACCCTCGTCGCCGGTCGTGATGTCGCCGAGCTGGCGCACGCATTTCAAGTAGAAATGATAGGTCGTATCGGCCTTGACCGTGATTCCGACCTTGAGGCTCACGCTG
Source organism: uncultured Alphaproteobacteria bacterium (assembly GCA_963825015.1). Taxonomy (GTDB): domain Bacteria; phylum Pseudomonadota; class Alphaproteobacteria; order Rhizobiales; family Xanthobacteraceae; genus Pseudolabrys. Next base: position 12,933 of record CAWGRN010000019.1, read on the forward strand.
CCGTCGGTGTTGCGCACGATGAAGACCGTGCCATTGGCGGGCGCGTTGGCGGGCGTCGGCACATTGGCGTTGGTGCAGTCGGAGAAGTCCTGAAGGATCAGCGACACGCTGGTTGCGCTTTGCGCCGCCGCCGGCCCGCTGCCGAGCGCCAATGCCAAACCGCCAAGCAAAACCAGAGAGCCAAGCCAGCAACGCCCGTACGACCTCGCGCCCATCGAAGCCTCCATAACTCAGGGTGAAACTTCGGTAATATTACACCTTATGCGGGTGGTGCGATAGGTGGACGGCCGGGGGCTTGGCCTGAATGGAACCGCGCCGCGCCCCGCAAATTTCGGCGCGCCGGCGCCGGCGGTTTACAGCAGCTTAACCTTAAGCCCTGCATAGTTTTCTCCATCGCATTTGAAGCGAAACGGCGTCGGTCCGGCGCCGCGTGTAAGCAGTTGTGTACGAGTAAAGCAGACATGTCCGATACGGCCGCGACGTTCTATGGCGCGTCTCCTTTCGCCGGACGCGGTCTGCCTTTCGACGCCGTTCGCCGGCTGTTTCGCGCCCTTTGCAGCAGCGTCGTCATCGGCCTAAGCGCGGTCGCAGCCGTTGGCTTGCTGATCGCCGCGGTCACGGTGACGGCGGCCTGGATCCTCAACACCAGTCTTGCCGGTAATCCGCATATCCATGCCAAGGCGCTGAGCGGGCCGGGCACGCTGGCGCTTGCCGGCGGCGATCCGGCAATGGCGCGCGCCGATATGACTTTCGAATCGAAATGGGCGCGGGCCTCGACCGGAGCCGTGCCATTGATGCCGGAGATCACGAACAATCGCGCCATCGCCCGCGCGCGCGGCTCAATGCAGGTTGCCGCTTTGACGCCGGCAGCAAGGCCCGCCGTTACGCCGCTGCCGCCGCGGCGCATGCCCGAACGCGCGAACAATGTGCCTTTGCCGCCTTCGCGGCCGGTTCAAGCGCTGCAGGAAATCGCCAAGGCGCCGGTCGAACAGCCGGCGCCGCAAACAGCGCCAATCGTCGTGGCAAAAGCCGAGCCGAAAGCGGCGCCGCAAGTTGTATCGAAGGTGGCTCCGAAGGAGCAGCCGAAAGCCGCGCCGCAGTTCGCGATGCTCACGCCGCCGCCGGCCGCCGCGGAAAAGCGCGTCGCGCCGCAAGCCCAAAACAAGGCCATGACGCTGCCCGATCCCGACAGCCGCACCGCGGTCTATGACATTTCGGCGCGCACCGTTTACATGCCGAACGGCGACAGGCTCGAGGCGCATTCCGGGCTCTACGACAAGCTCGACGATCCGCGCTATGTCCGCGTCAAGATGCGCGGGCCGACGCCGCCCAACGTCTACGATCTGACCTTGCGCGAGCAGTTGTTCCACGGCGTGCGCGCCATCCGGCTCAACCCGGTCGACGACAACAAGATGTTCGGCCGCGACGGCATGCTGGCGCACACCTACATGCTGGGCCCCAACGGCCAGTCGAACGGCTGCGTGTCGTTCAAGAACTACGACAAGTTCCTGGAGGCATTTCTGCGCGGCGAGGTCGACCGCCTGGTGGTGGTGCCCGATGGCGGCACCAAATTGGCGTTCAGCGGCCGCCGCCGCGGCCCGGTCAATCGCTATGCCGACAATGCGCCCGTCGAGCGCAACCTGAACGCCTGGTAGGGCAGGGCGAAGCGCGGCGGCGTCGTGCGCCAATGAGCAATGGCAATCACCTCACCGCCGTCATTGCCGGGCTTGGCCCGGCGTTCCATGAACATAAATTCAGCCGGTATGATGATGTATTCGGGCCGCCTAGCGCAGCCCAAAGAACCCGGCCACAAAGAGCACGACGACGATCACGCCGATGATGTAAAAAATATTCATGAGGTACACCGATAGAGGCACGTGCGGCTTCAAATGAAGGCGCGACAGCTCCTCGAGCCTACGTTCTCGAAGGAATTAAGTTCCGCTGACAAAATTCGTGGCGTTATTGCGCGCCGTCAATGTGGGCCCCCCTTACTCCTCATTCTCACTTTGCGGCGAAGGTTGGGGAGGGTGCCCGCGAACCCGCCGAGCCTGCACCCCTGATGAAACCAAGCGCAATTCGCGTTACACTGGCCGAGGCGCCCGGCGTTGCCCGGGCCATGGAGCGGTGCGAATAATGACGGACCAGGCGGGCGGGCAATCCGCCGCGAATTTGCATTGTTGGTCGTGCCAGGCCGCAATCGATCCGGCGGATCGTTTTTGCCGGGCCTGCGGCGCCTTGGCGATGGTCGATGCGAGCAGGCCGCGCGCCGCGCGGCAAGAAGCACGGCCGCAGAAATGCGGCCATCATGTTGCTGCTTGGATTTGCCATCGTGCTGTTTGCGGCCGTCCATCGCGACCCGGCCGATCTCATTTTGGTCATTGCCTTCGGACTGCCGCTGTGCGGCGCCGGCGCCGTGACGTGGCGGACGGGGTAACGTAATTCGCTATTGTCGATGTGGCGGCGGGGATTGTGCCACCGGCGTCATGGCCGGGCTTGTCCCGGCCATCCACGTCTATAAAACCTGCCTTGCATAAGTCGTGGATGCCCGGCACAAGGCCGGGCATGACGGAACGAGCCTCTGAACGCAGTCAAATTATGCCCTCTAAACAGCCCTTCTACATCACCACCGCCATCTCCTACCCGAACGGGGTGCCGCATATCGGCCACGCCTATGAGGCGATCGCGACCGACGCCATTGCGCGCTTCCAGCGGCTCGACGGCTACGACGTCTATTTCCTGACCGGCACCGACGAGCACGGCCAGAAGATGCAGCAGACCGCGGCCAAGGAAGGCCTGACCGCGCGGCAATTGCGCGACCGCAACGTGCCGCGCTTCGAGGCCATGGTGAAGACGCTCAACTGCTCGAACGACGACTTCATCCATACCACCGAGGCGCGCCACTTCCGTTCGTCGGAAGAAATCTGGCGCCGCATGGAGAAGAACGGCGACATCTATCTCGACAAATATGCCGGCTGGTATTCGGTGCGCGACGAGGCCTATTACGCCGAGGACGAAACGCATCTCAATGAGCAGAAGGTGCGCGTGTCGTCCAAGACCGGCACGCCGGTCGACTGGGTGGAGGAGGAGAGCTACTTCTTCAAGCTCTCGGCCTATCAGGACAAGCTTCTGAAGCTTTACGCCGACGTACCGGATTTCGTGCTGCCGAAGGAGCGGCTCAACGAGGTCGCGAGCTTCGTCAAAGGCGGCCTCAAGGATCTGTCGCTGTCGCGCACGACGTTCGATTGGGGCATCCCGGTGCCCGGCAATCCCAAGCACATCATGTATGTCTGGGTCGACGCGCTGACCAATTACATCACCGGCGTCGGCTTTCCCGACACCGAGAGCGAAATGTTCAAGCGCTACTGGCCGGCGGCGCTGCACGTCATCGGCAAGGACATTGTGCGCTTCCACGCGGTCTATTGGCCGGCGTTTTTGATGTCGGCCGGGGTCGCGGTGCCGAAGCGGATTTTCTCGCACGGCTTCCTGTTCAACCGCGGCGAGAAAATGTCGAAGTCGGTCGGCAATGTCATCGATCCGTTCGCTATGGCGGAAGCCTATGGCGTCGACCCGATGCGCTTTTTCTTTTTGCGCGAAGTGCCGTTCGGGCAGGACGGCAGCTACAGCCATGAGGCGATCGTCAACCGCATCAATGCCGATCTCGCCAACGACCTCGGCAATCTGGCGCAGCGCTCGCTGTCGATGGTGGCCAAAGCCTTCGGCGGCGTGCTGCCGGAGCCTGGCGAATTCACGCAAGCCGACAAGACCATACTTGCGGCGGCCGACGGCATGATCGGCATCGCGCGCGAGCACATGAAGACCCAGCAGTTGCACCAGGTGCTCAACGCGGTCTGGTCGGTGGTGGCCGACGCCAACCGCTACTTCGCGTCCGAGGCGCCATGGGCACAGGCCAAGATCGATCCGAAACGTCAGGGCACGATCCTGTACGTCACTGCCGAGGTGATCCGGCAGGTCGCGATATTGGCGCAGCCATTCATGCCGGACTCGGCGGGGAAATTGCTGGCGCTGCTTAACGTCGGGCCGGAGGAACGCGCGTTCGCCGCGCTTGAGCCCGGCAACCGGCTTAAAGCGGGCGCTCAATTGCCGCCGCCGGCCGGCGTATTTCCGCGTTATGTCGAACCCGATTCCGAGCCGCAGCCCAAGCCCCAGCCTAAGCCGGAAAAGCCTAACAAGCCGAAGCCGAAGGCCTGACGATGCTGGTGGATAGCCACTGCCACCTGGATTTTCCGGATTTCGCCAGCGAGCTGGATGCGGTGGTGGCGCGCGCGCGGGCGGCCGGCATCGGCCGCATGGTCACGATCTCGACCCGGGTCCGGAAACATGCCCAAGTGCTGGCAATCGCGGAGAAATATCCGGACGTGTTCTGCTCGGTCGGCACCCATCCGCACAATGCCCACGAGGAATTGGACATCGACGCCAAGGCTTTGGTGGCGATCGCCAAACACCCGAAAGTCGTGGCGATCGGCGAGGCCGGCCTCGATTATCACTACGACAAGTCGCCGCGTGACGCGCAGGCACAAAGCTTCCGCCAGCACATTGCCGCGGCGCGCGAAACCGGCCTGCCGCTGGTCATCCATGCGCGCGAGGCCGACGCCGACATGGCGGGATTTTGAGGAAGAAACCGGGCAGGGCGCCTTCCCGGCCGTGCTGCATTGCTATACCGGCGGCCGCGATCTGGCGTTCAAGGCCATGGAACTCGGCCTCTATATCGGCTTCACCGGCATACTCACGTTCAAGAATGGCCAGGACCTGCGCGACATCGCCAAGGATCTGCCGGGCGATCGCATCCTGGTCGAGACCGACGCGCCATACCTCGCGCCGCTGCCGTATCGCGGCAAACGCAACGAGCCGTCTTACGTGGTTGAAACGGCGAAGGTTCTTGCCACGACGCGCGGCGTTTCATTGGACGAGATCACGCGGGCGACCACGGAGAATTTCTTCCGGCTGTTCAACAAGGTGCCGCGGAATTTGGCGGACGCAGCATGAGCCTGACCTTCACCATCCTCGGTTGCGGCTCTTCTATGGGCGTGCCGCGCGTCGCCCTCGGCTGGGGCGATTGCGACCCGAACAATCCGAAAAACCGCCGGCGGCGCTGTTCGTTATTGGTCGAACGCAGCGGGTCCGACGGCGGCCTAACCCGCGTTCTGGTCGATTGCTCGCCCGATTTGCGCGAGCAATTGATCGACGCCGGCGTCGATTGGCTCGATGGCGTGTTGTTTACCCACGATCATGCCGACCACACCCATGGCATCGACGATCTGCGCCCGCTGTTTGTGGCCAGGCGCCACCGGGTCGACGCCTATCTCGACGAAACCACCTCGCGCGTGCTGCGCGCCCGCTTCGGCTATTGTTTCGCGACGCCGCCCGGCAGCGAATATCCGCCGATCCTCAATGAGCACCGGCTGGTGCCGGGACGCGCCGTGACCATCCAAGGGAAGGGCGGTCCGATCGAGGTGCTGCCGGTGTTGCAGTCACACGGCGAGATCGCCTCCCTGGGCTTCCGCTTCGGCAACGTCGCCTACTCGGCCGACATCAAGGCGCTACCGCCGGAAAGCCTGGCCTTCATGACCGGGCTTCAGGTTTGGATCGTCGACGCGTTGCGCAAGCACCCGCACCCGAGCCATTTCAATCTGGACGAGGCCTTGGACTGGATCGGCCGGATCAAGCCGAAGCGGGCGATCCTGACCAACCTGCACAGCGACATGGACTACGATGCGCTGCGCGCTGAATTGCCGTCCAATGTCGAGCCGGGCTTTGACGGCATGCGCTTCACGGTTGGCTAAAGCAAGACATTGATATTTTGTACCAGCGCATTGGAATATCGAAAGAAACAAGCCCTGAATGCAAACCACAACGCCATCCATCAGCCTTGTGAATAAATGAGATTTATCAATGTCTTTCGACCAATCGTTAATGTCGGGCCAGATTGCTATGTCTAGTTACCCTAGATCAAAATATTCCATAATATGTCTTATGCGAATCATGCGATGCGGTCGCGACCTAAGGTCGGCTTTGCTACGGTCGTCGTACCAGCCCAGTTCGAGCCCAGCCCCGTGAAACCGTCCCGCGATATCGCCCGCCTGATCGAGATCATGGCGGCGCTGCGCACGCCCGGCAGCGGATGTCCCTGGGACTTGGAGCAGAACTTCCAGACCATCGCGCCGTATACGCTCGAGGAAGCCTACGAGGTGGCTGACGCGATCGCGCGGGGCAATCTGGACGACCTCAAGGACGAACTGGGCGATCTGCTGCTTCAGGTCGTCTATCACGCCCGCATGGCCGAGGAGCAAGGCGCCTTCGCTTTCGGCGACGTGGTCGACGGCGTCACCGCCAAAATGATCCGCCGGCATCCGCATGTCTTTGCCGATGCCGAGGGGCAAACCGCTGAACACGTCAAAGGCCTGTGGGAGAAGATCAAGGCCGAGGAAAAGGCCGGGCGCGGCGCCGGGGCGCCAGCCAGCGCCCTGGACGGGGTTCCGGTCGGCCTGCCCGCGTTAACCCGTGCTCTTAAGCTCCAGGAAAAGGCCGGCCGGGTCGGCTTCGACTGGAACGATCCGCGCGCGGTGCTCGCCAAGATCCGCGAGGAAGCCGACGAGATCGAGGCCGAACTCGACCAGCAGGCCGACCAAACCAAGACGGCGGCCGAGGTCGGCGATCTTCTATTCGCAGTCGTCAACCTCGCCCGCCATCTCAACGCCGATCCGGAAGGAATTTTGCGCGCGACCAATCTCAAATTTGAGCGCCGCTTCGCTTCAATCGAACGGGCGCTCGCCGCGCGGGGCAAATCGCCCAAGGACGCGACCCTGGCCGAGATGGATAGCCTATGGGACGAAGCGAAGGCGGCCGAGAAGGCCGCCTCCGCCAATTCTTGATTAGCCGCCGGTCACGCTTTCGCCGGCCGCGTCATACCGCTGGAAATCTCCTGCGGCATACGACGCCCTGCCCTTGATTGAGGCGGCGCAGACCGCGCTGATCAACGCGGCGAACACCACGTAGGCGCACAGATACCAGGGCTGATTGCCATTGGCGGCGATCAGATAGGTGGCGATGATCGGCGTAATGCCGCTCGCGAATATCCCCGAGAATTGATAGACAAACGAGATGCCCGTGTAGCGCACCCGGGGGTCGAACAGGTCGCAGAACAATGCGGCTTCCGGCCCGTAGCACATCGCATAGACTATGCCGAACGGGATGATCATTGCGGCATAAATGGCGAGGAGGTTGCCCCCGCTCATTGCCCAGAACGCGGGGAACACCGAGATCGCCAGCAGGATCGAGCCGATAGCGTAGGTCTTGCCCCTGCCCCACTTGTCGGACAGATGCCCGAACAGAGGGATGAACACGATCATCACCAGCGCCGAGCCGAATACGCCCCATAACGCTTGGGTGCGATTGATGTGCACCGTGTTCACGAGATACGCGATGCTGAAAACGGCGAAGACGTTAAAGAATACGCCGTCGATATATCGCGCGCCCATGCCGAGCAGAATGTTGCGCGGGTATTCGCGCAGCATGGTCATGAACGGAATGCTCACCTCCTGCCGCATCGCCTTCAACTTCGTGAATTCCGGTGTTTCCAGAATGCGCAGGCGAATGTAGAGACCAACGGCAACCAGCACGAAGCTGAGCAGGAAGCCGACACGCCAGCCCCAGGCCAGGAACTGCTCTTCCGGCAGGCTAGAGGCCACGGCGACAATGCCGGCGCTCATGCACAACCCGATCGACAGTCCGATTTGCGGGAAGCTCGCGAAGAGCCCTTTCTGGTTTTCGTTGGCATATTCATAGGTCATCGACACTGCCCCGCCCCACTCGCCGCCAAGGCCAATGCCTTGCAGGACGCGAAGCACCAGCAGCAGGATCGGCGCCGCGATCCCGATCTGTTGGTAGGTCGGCAGGAGGCCGATAAGCACCGTGGCAATGCCCATGATCATCAGCGTGAGCACGAGCATGCTCTTGCGGCCAATGCGATCCCCGTAATGGCCGAAAATCACGCCGCCGAGCGGACGGGCAATGAAGCCGACGGCAAAAGTGGCATAGGCCAGCAGGATAGAAACCAGCGGATCCTTGGCTGGGAAATACAGCTTGTTGAAGACGATGCCGGCGACCGTTCCGTAGAGGAAAAAGTCATACCACTCGACCGTCGCGCCAATCAGACTTGCGGCAACGACCCTTCTTAAATCGCGATCCGATAGTGCTCCGCTTGCCATGGTGTTCTCCCTTTCGTTTGTTTTTCATTGTCGTCCAGAATCATATCGGCGGCTTTCTCAGCGATCATCATTGCCGGAACATTGGTATTCCCGGAGACGAGCGTTGGCATTATGGAGCAGTCGACGACCCAAAGGCCCGACACACCACGCACGCGCAGTCGAGGGTCGACGACGGCGGCATCGTCTGCCCCCATGCGGCAGGTGCCCGAGGGGTGGAAAATCGTAGCGCCGCTGCGGCGCGCGAAATCGAGGATGTCGGATTCGGTTTTGACCCCGGGCCCCGGCAGCACTTCGGCTGCGACCAGGTCGGACAAAGGCTTCGTCTTTGCGAGCTTGCGCGCGAATTCGATGCTTTTGACGGCGTAGTCGCGGTCGGTTTGGGTCGTCAGATAGTTGGCGTGAATGAGCGGCCGCGCCATCGGATCGCCGGAGGCCAGCGCGATGTGTCCGCGGCTTTCTGGCCGCAATTGGCAGACCGATAGCGTAAAACCGGAAAAGTCGTGAACCTTCCCGCCGGCCATATCGGCACTCAGTGTCGCGACATGAAACTGGATATCGGGCGTTTCGGCGTCGGGCATCAGCCGCGCAAAGATCCCACCCTGGTTGATGCCGATGGCCAGCGCGCCGGTGCGGAACAAAAACCATTCCAACCCGAGACGAAAACGCCCCCACAGGGAGCGCAACGCGTCATTCGTTGTGATGGCCTTGGAGCATTTGTATGTCAGCCGGAATTGCAGATGATCTTGCAGATTCTGCCCAACCGACGGGCGATCGATCAGCACCGGTATATCATTGCTCTGCAGGTGTTTAGCGGGGCCTATGCCCGACAACATGAGTAATTGTGGCGACTGGATCGCGCCCGCCGAGAGAATGACGCCGCGGCGCGCTTTGATGCTTCGGGTCTGATCACCTGTGCGGCAAACGACACCGACGGCCTGTCGGCCCTCGAACAACACCCGTACGACTTGTGTGTCGGTCAGCACACTCACATTTTTCCGCTTTTCGGCAGGGCGGAGATAGGCTTCCGCGGCGGACACGCGCCACCCGTTTTTTGTGGTGAGCTGGAAGTAGCCGGCGCCCTCTTGCGAGCGTCCGTTGAAATCGTCGGTGCGGGGCACACCATTGGCTTGCGCAGATTTAATCAGCGCCTCGATCAATTCGTGCCGCCGTCCAATACTGCTGACCGGCAAGGGTCCGCTGGTGCCGTGCAACTGTTCGTCGCCAAGCGCCGCATTGCTCTCGATCTTGATGAAATAAGGCAGCACGTCCCGCCACGCCCAGCCGGGGCTGCCCTGCTCGGCCCAGCGGTCGTAATCTTCATGCTGGCCGCGAATGACGATCAGGCCGTTGATCGAGCTTGATCCACCGAGCACCCGGCCGCGCGGCCAATAGATTTGCCGCCCATCCATTTGTGGTTCGGGCTCGGTCTGGAATTTCCAGTTAACCCGCGGATCCCACATGGTTCGGCCGTAGCCGATGGGCAGATGGATCCAGAAGCTGGAGTCACGCGGGCCGGCTTCGAGCACGGCCACGCTATTGCGGCCGTCCTCGGACAACCGATTGGCTAGCACGCAGCCCGACGAGCCCGCGCCGACTATCACGAAGTCGAATTCAGCCCCGGTCATTTCCCCACCGTATCTTTGACGAAAATGGTGGTGTTTGGAGTTGCGATAGTCAATGAATTTTGGAACGTTTTGTCCCATAATACGAGACGCATTTCCCAGCATGTGTGGGATAGATTGGTTCAATCGGGTCCATGCCATGACGACCAAGCAAAATCCGACCGCCGTCACCAAAGCGAACACCGGCAGCGCCGTCGTGTTGCGAGCGCTCCGTCTCATCGAAACTGTCGCGGCATCGGACCGGCCGCTGACGCTGCCAGAGATTTGCGCGTTGCTGAATTTGCCGAAAGCCACCACACACCGTTTGTGCCAGCAGCTTGAACAGAATGGTTATGTGGTTCGCGAGCCGGGAGGACGGAGGTTCACGCCTGGCGCACGTTTATTGCGTGTCGGGTTCAACGCCCTTCGTTCGGGTCTCACGGCGGAACGACATCAAGCGCTGACGGCATTGGTCAACTCTATCGGCGAAACCTGCAATTTTACGACGCTGGCCGGGCACGAGGTGCTTTACCTCGACCGCGTCGAAGCGCGCTGGCCGCTGCGCCTCCATTTCGACACAGGGTCGCGTGTCCCCGTGCATTGCACAGCCAGCGGCAAGATGCTGCTCGCATTCATGAAGGCATCGGACCGCAAACGTATCATCGATGCGGTCGGCCTGCCGGCATACACACCACACACCATTACGAAGCGATCCGCATTCGATGCCGAGCTAACCCAGATCGTCCAGCAAGGTTATAGCCTCGATCAGGAGGAGTTTTTGCTCGGCATGGCGGCGATCGCCGTGCCAGTGACGTCGCTCGATGGTTCCGTCATTGCCGCGGTGGCCTGCCACGCACCAAGTGTTCGATTGAGCGCCGAGCGGGCCAAAGAGCATTTGCCGCAACTCAGACAGGCTGCGCGCAAGCTGTCGGAGACTTTGGCCCGCTAATCTGTCGTCTTCGGCAGAAATTTACTGCGTACCATATCGGCATTCTTTGCATCCGCGCGCACGGTGACAGCCATCCGGCCGTCGTCATCCATGTCCCTGGAAAGCACTTCGGAGTGGCGGTAGAGCCAACTTAAGCCTGCGCCGTCGGCCGGATCGATCGACAACGCGATAGTCAGGCGCTTCTCGCTCAGGCGCGTCTCTATCGCATCGAGCAGCCGGTCCATACCATCGCCGCTCAGCGCTGACACCGGCACCGGCCGGTTTTCCGGCGGCTGCCGCTCCGCCAGATTGAGAATGCGGGCGCGGCCTTCGGCGTCGAGCCGGTCGATCTTGTTCCAGACCTCGATCAGGCGCCGGTCGCCCAATTCGATGCCCAGTTCGCCGAGCACCTTGGCGACGTCCGCCGACTGCGCGCCGGCATCCTCATGCGACATGTCGCGCACATGCAGGATGACGTCCGCTTCGATGACTTCTTCCAGCGTGGCGCGGAACGCCGCCACCAGCATGGTCGGCAGATCGGAGATGAAGCCGACGGTATCGGACAAAATGATGCGGTTGCCGTGCGGCAGATCGATGGCGCGCAAGGTCGGATCGAGCGTGGCGAACAGCATATCGGCCGACAGCACCGTCGCCGCCGTCATGCGGTTGAACAGCGTCGACTTGCCGGCATTGGTATAGCCGACCAGCGCCACGATCGGATAAGGCACGCGCTTGCGGCTGTCGCGATGCAGCTTGCGGGTGCGCTTGACCTTGTCGAGTTCGCCTTCGATCTTGGCGATGCGCTCTTCGATGATGCGGCGATCGGCTTCAAGCTGGGTTTCGCCGGGGCCGCCGAGAAAGCCGAAGCCGCCGCGCTGGCGTTCGAGATGGGTCCAGGCGCGGACCAGCCGGGTTTTCTGGTAGGTGAGATGCGCGTGCTCGACTTGCAGCGCGCCTTCCTTGGTGCGCGCGCGCCGGCCGAAAATTTCCAGAATCAAACCGGTGCGGTCGATGACTTTGGCGTTCCAGGCTTTCTCCAGATTTTTCTGCTGCACCGGTGAGATCGGACAATCCATGATGACGACCGAGGCCGACAGACTTTTGGTCAGGCCGGCGATTTCATCGACCTTGCCGGTGCCGAGATAAGTCGCCGGCCGGATGCTGTGCAGCGTCACCAGCCCGGCCTGCACCACGTTGAGATTGATCGCGGCGGCAAGGCCTACCGCCTCCGCCAGACGCGCGTCCGGCGTGCGCGTGTCGGCGGCGGCGCGCGCGGAGACGCCACGCGCCGCGGCGTGCTTGAGATGCGGCTCGATGACGATAGCGCGGCCGCTCTCCTCACCCGACGGCGTCAGGAGGTCCGCGTGCTCATCACGACGGCGTTGTTCCAACTATGGTTTGTCCGGCGTCAGCGGCTCTTCGCCGCCTTCAAACAATTGAATCGGGTGGCCCGGCATGATGGTCGAAATCGCATGCTTGTAGACGAGCTGGGAATGCCCATCCCGCCGCAACAGCACGCAGAAATTATCGAACCAGGTCACCACGCCCTGTAATTTTACGCCGTTCACCAGGAATATGGTGAGCGGAATTTTTGCTTTGCGGACGTGGTTGAGAAAGGTGTCTTGCAGATTTTGTGCGCGTTCGGCTGCCATGGCCGTTTTCCATTTTTTGCCCGCGTCATTAGCGCGAGAGTTATGTGACCCGGTTACTTCGCATGCGAGTTCCGCATTTCATGCGCCGCTTTGCCCAGCGCTAAAGCGGATAGAAGATCCAGGAGCGGTCCTATTAGATGGTAGGTACACGCCGGGTGCAAGCACAAGTTGGCGTGCACCGCACCAAGTTGTTGAATTAAATGACACTTTGCCAGCGTTGCGGGTGGCTTTTGCGGCCCTCGCGCAGAGCTGCCATGCGGCCGGCTGAAAGACCGCAGCCGGGCCGGATTTGAGCGGATTTCAGGTGGTTTCGGCGTAGCGGCGGTAATCGCGGCGCAGTCCGGTTGCAATCAGGCCGGGCGCACCATTGCCGATAGGCCGGCCGTCGATGCTCACCACCGGCATCACAATCTGGCCTGCGGACGTCACGAAGGCTTCGCGCGCGGCATAGGCTTCCTCGACCGTGAAGGCGCGCTCCTCGAAGGAAAGCCCCTGCCCTTTGATGGCGTCGATCACCACCGATCGGGTGATCCCGGGCAGAATATCGCGGCCGAGCGGACGCGTGATGAGCTTGCCGTCGCGGGAAACGATCCAGGCATTCGACGACGCGCCTTCGGTGACGCGGCCTTGCGCGTCGACCATCCAGGCTTCGCGGGCGCCCCGGTCGCGCGCCGTTTGCTTTGCGAGCACGTTCGGCAGCAAGGCCACCGATTTGATGTCGACGCGCTGCCAGCGGATATCCGGCACAGTGACCACGGCGATGCCTTCGCCCGCCATCTGTTCGAGCCACGCGGCATCGTTGCTGCGCGACGTGACGATAACCGAGCATGGCGTGTCCTTCCGGTGGAAACGGAAAATCGCGCCGCGCCACACCGCGGGTGATCTGCAGATAGACGATGCCGTCGCGCACACGGTTGCGGCGCACCGTCTCGTGCATCACCACGGAGAGCGCCGCCGCCGACATCGGGCGCGCGATGCGCAATTCCTTGAGCGAACGATCGAGCCGCGCCATGTGACGCCGCTCGTCGACCAGAAGGCCTCCCCTCACCTCGCAGACTTCGTAGACGCCGTCGGCGAATTGAAAGCCGCGATCCTCGATCGAGACCTGGGCTTGCGCGTGCGGCAGATAGCGGCCGTTGACATAGGCGATGCGCGACATGAAGTGCTGTTCCTTGCGCTAGCCTATTCCCAGCGCCTTGAGCTTGCGATGCAGCGCCGAGCGCTCCATGCCGACGAACTCGGCGGTGCGCGAGATGTTGCCGCCGAAGCGGCTGATCTGCGCCACCAGATATTCGCGCTCGAACACTTCGCGCGCATCGCGCAGCGGCAGGCCCATCAGTTGTTCGCCGCCATTGCCGTTCGGCATGGTCGGCACCATCGAGCCGACGTCGGGCGGCAGCATGCTGGCGCTGAGGACCGCGTCCGGCTCGCCGCCGGCCAGAATCATCAGCCGTTCGATATTGTTGCGCAACTGACGGACATTGCCGGGCCAGCTATGCGACTGCAGCACCGCCATGGCGTCGTCGCCGATGCGGCGTTTCGGCAATCCGGTCGCCTGCGAAATCTGGTCCATGAAATAGTCGACCAGTTCCGGGAATGTCCTCGCGCCGTTCGGCGAGCGCCGGCACGCGGATCGGAACCACCGAGAGGCGGTGATAGAGATCCTCGCGGAACGTGCCTTCCGCGATCGCCGCCTCGAGATTGCGCGCGGTCGACGACACGATCCGCACGTCGACGGCGATCTTGGTGCTGCCGCCGACCCGCTGGAAGGTCTGATCGACCAGGACGCGCAAGATCTTGTTCTGCGTTTCGCGCGGCAGATCGGCGATATCGTCGACAAACAGCGTGCCGCCATGGGCCTCTTCAAGCGCGCCGGCCTTGCGGGCGTCCGAACCGTTCGCGTTGTCGACGCCGAACAGTTCGACTTCCATGCGGTCCGGCGTGATCGCCGCCGCGTTGATGACGATAAACGGACCGGCCGCGCGCGCCGATAGCTGGTGCAGCGTGCGCGCGGCCAGTTCCTTGCCGGCGCCGGAGGGGCCGACGATCAGCACGCGGCTGTTGGTCGGCGCCACCCGGTCGATGGCCTGACGCAACTGCGAGATCGACGGCGACTTGCCGACCAGCATCGAGGGCTGCGGCGCCAGTTGCTTGAGCTGCTTGACCTCGCGCTTGAGCCGCGAGGTTTCCAGCGCGCGTTCCGCCACCAGCACCAGCCGGTCGGCCTTGAACGGCTTTTCGATGAAGTCATAGGCGCCGTGCTTGATGGCGGCGACCGCGGTTTCGATGTTGCCGTGGCCGGAAATCATCACGATCGGCAGTTCGGGATGATCCTGCTTGATGGCAGCGAGCAGTTGCAGGCCATCGAGCTTGCTGCCTTGCAGCCAGATGTCGAGGAACACCAAATTCGGCCGGCGCGTGACGATGGCCGCCAGCGCATCGTCGCTGTTGCGGGCGGTGCGCGCGTTATAGCCTTCGTCCTGCAGGATGCCGGCGACCAGATCGCGGATGTCGGCTTCATCGTCGACGATGAGAATTTCGGGGGCCTTGGGATCACTCATTTGGCGTCACTCATGGCAGTCGTCTGACGTTCAAGTTCGGGCGTTTCCGGCTTGCCGGCGGCGGCAAACTGCACGCGCACCCAGGCGCCGCGTTGACCCGGAATTTTGTCGGCGGCGTCGCGCAGCTCGATGCTGCCGCCATGGTCCTCGACGATGCGGCCGACAATGGCGAGACCGAGCCCGGTGCCCTTCTCCCGCGTGGTGACATAAGGCTCCAGCAGCCGGTTGCGATTTTCCTTCGGCAAGCCGATGCCGTTGTCGACGACGTCGATGACGATGTTGTCGCCTTCGCGCGCGGCCGATACCCGGATCAGGCCCTTGCCGAGTTCGGCCGGCGGCACCGCGGAAATCGCTTCCGCGGCATTCTTGATGATGTTGGTCAGCGCCTGCGAAATCAGACGCCGGTCAAATAGCGCCGGCATCGGATCCTCGGCAATCTCGACGTCGATATCGATGTCCGAATTGCCGACGCGCAGAAGAAACGCCGATTGCCGCACGGTGTCGGCGACATCGTCGGCGGCGATCACCGGCTTGGGCATGCGCGCGAACTTGGAAAATTCGTCGACCATGCGCCGGATGTCGTCGACCTGGCGAACGATGGTGTCGGTGCACTGGGCGAACACGCCGTCCTCGTCGTTGATCACTTTGCCGTATTTGCGGCGAAGCCGTTCGGCCGATAGTTGGATCGGCGTCAGCGGATTCTTGATCTCGTGCGCGATGCGGCGCGCGATATCGGCCCAGGCCGAGGTGCGCTGGGCGGCCACCAGTTCGGTGATGTCGTCGATCGTCACGACATAGCCGTGTTCGGATTCGGCCGACTGCTCGCTGGTGACCCGCACCGACAGATTTCGCTCGCGGCCGTTGCGGCTGATCGTCACCTGGTCCTGCATGCGGGCGCCCGATTGCGCCGCCGCCATGATGTCGGCGAGCTCCGGAAACACCTCGACCACGGGCCGGCCGAGGGCTTCGACCTCGGTGCGGTTGATCAATTTTTCCGCGGAGCGGTTGAGGATGCTGACGCAGCCGTTGCCGTCGACGCCGATGACGCCGGCGCTGGCGCCGGCCAGCACCGCTTCGGTAAACCGGCGGCGGCTGTCGATCAGATCGCGCGCCCGCACGATGTCGTCGCGCTGGGTGCGCAGTTCCTGCGTCATGCGGTTGAAGGTTTCGCCAAGCTGGCCGAGATCGCCCTCCGACGGACGCACCGGCACCCGCACGAACAGATTGCCGGTCGATACCAGATTGGCGGCGCCGATCAGGCGCCGGATCGGCGCCACCAGCCGGTTGGCGAAGTTGAGGCCGATCCACACCGCAGAAAGCAAGACGATCAGCGCAATGACGGTGTACATCAAGGCAAATGCCAGTTGCACGCCGACGCGGCGCGACTCGATCGCGGCATACTCGGTCACGCTCGCGCGCGTCGCCTGCAACTGCGGCACGACGCGCGGATCGAGCAGCCTGGTCACATAAAGATAATAGTTGTCGAATTTTTCCAGCTTGACGACCGCCGCCACATAATCGGTATCCGGCAACAGAACGATCTGCGGATCCTTATCGGTGATATGCGGCAGCGCCTCCCGCGGCGGCATGGCGAAGGTCTGGTTGGTCTTGAGGTCGGCGCGCGCGATGACGTTGAGTTTGTCGTCGATCACAATCGCGGCGGCGAGGCCGCGGACCGAGGCCTGAAAGGTGAGAAATTGCCGCAGTTTCTCATGGTCCGCTTCGAACACCGACTTGCCGCGCACGATTTCGAAATCCATCAGCATGATGTCGGAACGCACGACTTGCGCATGATCGCGCAAGTAGGCTTCCGCCACGATCAGCGAATTCTCGATGGCCTCGCGGGTGCGCGTGGAAAACAGCCGGTCGAGGCCGCGGTCGAGCGTCACGCTCGCCACGATCGCCACCAGGATCGCCGGCGCGGCGGCGATGATGGAGAACAAGCCGACGATGCGCACATGCAGCCGCGCCGCGGCACGCCCGGTGCGCCGGGCCTGAACCACCTGCCACACTTCGCGCACGATGACGCCGAGCAGCAAAAGCACCGTCGCCGCGTTCGCCAGCAGCAGCGAGACGACGACGTAATGGGTCGGCGAAATCGGGGTGAAATCGGCCAGAACGACGAAGGTGGCAAAGGCCGACAGCAGCGCCAGACCGACGGCGATCGGGCCGAGCAGCCGCATCTCTCCCCGCCTCGCAGCGGGACCAGCAAGGGCAGCTTCGGCGGTGGCGAGCTGATCGACGCTCATTGACCCCTGACGGCTAATTCGTTCGTGAGCGCTCGCGAAAGCGCGCCGAAGGAGGCGAATCCCTCCCAGCACTGATGCTTTTATACAACAATGTTGCCGAATTACGACAATTCCGCGGCCATAAAGTTAATCAGCCGAGGGATGCCACAAGGATCAAAAGGATCAATTGCCGCTGCGAAATACCTGAATATCCAGATCGCGGATTTTCTTGCGCAAAGTGTTGCGGTTGACGCCCAACAGATCGGCGGCGCGGATCTGATTGCCGCGGGTGGCGGCGAGCGCGGCCGTCAGCAGCGGATATTCGATCTCTCGCAAGATCCGGTGATAGAGGCCCGCCGGCGGCAGGCCGTCCTCGAAGCCGGAAAAATACGTCGACAGATGCCGCTCGACCGCCGCGCTGAGGCTTTCCTCGGGCCGCGGCTCGTCGCCGCCGATCGGCATCGCCGGCTGCGCCAGTTCGGCGTCGATCACCGCCGCGGTGATGGTCTCCTGCGGATAAAGCGCCGACAGCCGCCGCGCCAGGTTTTCCAGCTCACGCACATTGCCGGGCCAGCGATGACGCTTGAGCCGGTCTTGCGCCGCCGGATCGAGCTGCTTGGGCGGCAGACCTTCGCGGGTCGCCTGGGTGAAGAAGTGCCGGATCAGGTCGGGAATATCCTCGGTGCGTTCGCGTAACGGCGGCAGGCGCAGCGGCACGACGTTGAGGCGGAAGAACAGATCCTCGCGGAACAGACCCTGCTGGATCAGCAGCCGCAGATCCTTGTTGGTGGCGGCGATGATGCGCACGTCGCTCTTGATCGGGGTGCGGCCGCCGACCGTGGTGTATTCGCCCTGTTGCAGCACGCGCAACAGCCGGGTCTGGGCTTCCATCGGCATGTCGCCGATTTCGTCGAGGAACAGCGTGCCGCCCTCGGCCTGCTCGAAGCGGCCGGACGAGCGGGTGTTGGCGCCGGTGAAGGCGCCCTTCTCGTGTCCGAACAATTCCGACTCGATCAGATCGCGCGGGATCGCCGCCATGTTGATGGCGACAAAGGTGCCGGCGCGGCGCTTGCCGTAATCGTGCAGCGCCTTGGCCACCAGCTCCTTGCCGGTGCCGGACTCGCCCGAGATCATCACCGTCAGATCGGTCTGCATCAGCCGCGCCAGCACGCGGTAGATTTCCTGCATCGCCGGCGAACGTCCGACCAGCGGAATGGAATCGAAATCGTCGGGCTTGGCCGCGGCCGGCCGCTTCTCCTTGGGCTCGGAGAGCGCGCGCCCGACAATGGCGATCAGTTCCTTAAGATCGAACGGCTTCGGCAGATATTCGTAGGCGCCGAGTTCGGATGCACGGATCGCGGTCATGAACGTGTTCTGCGCGCTCATCACGATGACCGGCAGATCGGGACGCGCCTTGCGGATGCGCGGGATCATATCGAAAGCGTTCTCGTCCGGCATCACGACGTCGGTAATGACCAGATCGCCGTCGCCCTGGCTGATCCAGCGCCACAGCGTCGCGGCATTGCCGGTCGAACGCACTTCATAGCCGGCGCGCGACAGCGCCTGATTGAGCACCGTGCGGATCGCGGCGTCGTCATCGGCAACTAGAATGCTTCCCGTTGGCATCGTCGACCTCACGGGCTCTGGACGGAAGGCGCATCGTCGCCGATGGCTTCGTCGCCGCTGTAGATGGGCATCAGCACGCGGAAGACGGTCCGCCGCGGCTGCGATTCACATTCGATGATGCCGCCATGATCGCCGACGATCTTGGCCACCAGCGCCAGTCCAAGGCCGCTGCCCGACTGTTTGGTGGTCACGAACGGATCGAACAAATGCGGCATCAGGTCTTCCGGCACGCCCGGGCCGTTGTCCTTGATGCAGAATTCGAGCGGCAGCGCGACGCGCGCCTTGATGCCCGGCACCGACAGCCGCACACCCGGGCGGAACGCCGTGGTGAGCTGGATTTCGCCATCGATGGCGGTTTCGCCGATCGCTTCGGCGGCGTTTTTCACCAGATTGAGAAACACCTGAATAAGCTGGTCCCTGTTGGCGAGGATCGGCGGCAGCGAGGGGTCGTATTCCTCGATGAATTTGATGTGGCGGGCAAAACCGGTCTGCGCCAGGCGCTTGACGTGGTCGAGCACCACATGAATGTTGACCGGCTCGCGCTCGACCGGCCGCTCGTCGGCGAACACTTCCATGCGGTCGACCAGCTTCACGATGCGATCGGTCTCGTCGCAAATCAGCTTGGTCAGCTGGCGATCGTCGTCGCCGGCGGATTGTTCGAGCAGTTGCGCAGCGCCGCGAATGCCCGACAGCGGATTTTTGATTTCGTGCGCCAGCATGGCGGCGAGCGCGATCACCGAACGGGCGGCGCCGCGATGGGTGAGCTGGCGATCCATCTTGTCGGCGATGGTGCGCTCCTGCAGCATCACGATGACGTGGTCTTCGTATTCCGCCAGCGGCGCCACGTGCAGGTCGACCAGCCGCTCGCCCGGATTGCGCGGCGTCGCCAGATCCACCTTGTATTCGTTGACCGCGGCGCCGGTGCGGCGGACCTGCTCGATCAGCGTCAGCAGTGGCGAGCCGAACGGCACCAGGTCGCGCAGCATGTGCCGGCGCAGCACCGGGATCGAGGACTCGAAGAACTGTTCGGCGGCCACATTGGCGTCGGCGATCTTGCCCTCGGGCGACACCATCAGCACCGGATGCGGCAAGGCATGCAGCATCGCATCGGCTGGCGTACTGACGTCGGCGGAGATGGCGTGGGCCCGGCTCATGCGGCGGCTCTCCATGCGAAGGCGTCGAAGGCGTCGGCGAGAAGACGGCGGGCTTGCACCGGCTCTTCGGCCGTCAGGACTCTGGCGCGGTGGCTCTTGAGAATATCGGCGGCGACATTGGCGCTGGCCGCGGCGGAATCGAGCGCCCAGGCGAGATGCTTGCGGGCGTGGCGGCGGCCGATCTTGAGGCCGTGATGGCTGAGCATCTCGTCGTAAAGCGTGTCGATCAGCGTCAGTTGATCGGAAAGCCGCGGCGCCTGCGCGCGCCGTCCGGTCGCAAGGAATTGCGCCATCTGCCCCGGCAGCCAGGGCCGGCCCTGCGCGGCGCGACCGATCATCACCGCATCGGCGCCGGACGCGTTCAGCGCCAGCGCGGCGTCGTCGAACGATCGAATGTCGCCATTGACCACGACCGGGATCGATACCGCCTGCTTGACCGCTCGGACTGCCGACCAGTCGGCGTTGCCGTCGTAGAACTGGCAGCGGGTGCGGCCGTGCACGGTGATGAGTTGAATGCCGGCGTCCTCGGCGCGGCGCGCCAAGGCCGGCGCATTGATGCTGGCGCTATCCCAGCCGAGCCGCATTTTCAGCGTGACCGGCACCTTCACGGCGGCAACCGTCGCCTCGATCAGGCTCAGGGCATGATCGAGATCGCGCATCAGCGCCGATCCGGACGCGCCATTGGTGACCTGCTTGGACGGGCAGCCCATGTTGATATCGACGATCTGGGCGCCCTGCGCTTCGACGATGCGTGCGCCTTCGGCCATCCAATGGGCTTCGCAGCCGGCAAGCTGGACCACCTGGATGCCGACGCCGCGGCCCTCGCTGCGGACCCGGGCCTCGCGCTGGCCTTGCGCCAAGGCCGCGCAAGCCGTCATTTCGGACACCACCAGGCCGGCGCCGAGTCGTTCGGCCAGCCGCCGGAACGGCGTGTCCGTGATCCCCGACATAGGCGCCAGGATCACGCGGTTTGGCACGCTCACAGTGCCGATCCGCAACGGTATGGTGGGAAACTGGCTAATTTGGCCCCGCACGGGATGACTGCCTAGCATTTAGGCGGCCCCTTTCATTGCTTAGAGTTTAGCCATTTTGACAAAGGGCGCAAGTGCTGCACTGCAATAAGTTGTTTATGCCTAAGAGCCATGCGCGGACGGATATGCTGCAGTAGCAGGGCTTATTGTGTCAGCCAGGCGACTTAACGGACCGAACTTAGCTCCCACTTCGCGCGATCATGCGGTAAAGGCAATCCGGGAGCACCGTAGAACATGACAGAGGTCGCCGCCGTCATCGTGGCCGCAGGACGTGGAACCCGCGCCAGCGACGGCCGTGCCGAATTGCCCAAGCAATTCCGGCAGATCGGCGGCGAGATCATGCTGACCCGGACGCTGTCCATGTTCCTAGAACACGGCATGGTCGGCCCGGTACAGCCGGTTATTCATGCTGCGGATCTCGATCTTTATGAGGCAGTCGCGGCCCGCATGCCGGCCGGCGATCTCATGGTGCCAGCCTTTGGCGGCGCAACGCGGCAGGCCTCGGTGCGCGCCGGCCTCGAGGCGCTGGCGGCGCGCGCGCCGGACATCGTGCTGATCCACGACGCGGCGCGGCCCTTCGCCAGCGCCGAACTCGTGTCGCGCGCAATCGCAGCGGCGGAAAAAAACGGTGCTGCAATACCGACTTTGGCTATCACCGATACGGTCAAGACCGTCGACGCCGCGGGCTTCGTCGACAAGACCCTCGATCGCAACATGTTTGCGCGCGGTGCAGACGCCGCAAGCGTTCAAATTCGACGCCCTGCTCGCGGCGCACCGCCGCGCGGCGAGCGCCGGCCGCGACGACTTCACCGACGATGCGGCGCTGGCCGAATGGGCCGGCATGAAGGTCAGCGTGTTTGCCGGCGAACCGGGCAACATCAAGATCACCAGCCCCGAGGATTTTGCCCGCAGCGAAGCCATGCAGTTTGCCGCGCTCGGCGACGTGCGCACCGGCACCGGCATCGACGTGCACGCCTTCGGGCCGGGGGATCACGTCACGCTCGGCGGCATTCGCATTCCGCATGACCGCAGCCTGGTCGGGCATTCCGACGCCGACGTCGCGCTGCATGCCCTCACCGACGCCATCCTCGGCGCGCTCGCCGACGGCGACATCGGCGCGCATTTTCCGCCCAGCGATCCGCAATGGCGCGGCGCGTCGTCGGATCGATTTCTCAGCTTCGCGGTCGAGCGCGTGGCCAAACGCTCCGGCCGCATCGCCCATCTCGATCTCACCATCGTCTGCGAAGCGCCCAAGATCGGTCCGCATCGCGACGCCATGCGCGCCCGCATCGCCGAGCTTGCCCACATCGGCATCGGCCGTGTCGCGGTCAAGGCCACCACCAGCGAGCAACTCGGTTTCACCGGCCGCGGCGAAGGCATCGCCGCTTATGCGACCGCGACGCTGCGGCTGCCCTGGAGCGCGCTATGACGAGCGAACTGTTTGCCGCCGCGACCGCATTGGTCAAACTCTGCACCGACCGCAAGCTGACGATCGCGACCGCGGAATCCTGCACCGGCGGACTGGTGGCCGGCGCGCTGACCGACGTGGCCGGCTCTTCCGCCGTGCTCGACCGCGGCTTTATTACGTATTCGAACAAAGCCAAGCAGCAGATGCTGGGCGTGCCGGCCGAGACCTTGCGCGACTACGGCGCGGTCAGCCGTCAGACCGCGGAGGCGATGGCGCGCGGCGCGCTGGCGAAATCGGGCGTCGACCTGGTGGTGGCGATCACCGGCATTGCCGGCCCCGGCGGCGGCAGCGCCGACAAGCCGGTCGGGCTGGTGCATTTCGCCGCGGCGACGCGCGACGGCACCTCGATGCATGCGGCCATGCGCTACGGCGACATCGGCCGAGCCGAGGTGCGGCGCAAATCGGTGATGCAGGCCTTGGCGATGATGCAGACATTGGCCGAGAATATTCGATGAAAAAGACCGAAGTCACAGGCTGGCAACGCGACATCAGCATCGCCGCCTTGCCGCTTGGCGGCGTGGTGATCGCCTTGACGCTCGGCCAGTTGGCGACCTTCCCGAACCTGACGCCGTGGTTTGCCGGGCTGATCAAGCCTGGCTTCAATCCGCCCAATTGGCTGTTCGGCCCGGTCTGGACCGGCCTTTACGCGCTAATGGCCTTCGCGTCGTGGCGGATTTTGCGGCTGCCGGCCTCGCCGGCGCGGCGCAATGCGATCGTCTTGTTTTTCGGCCAACTGGCGCTGAACGCGGCGTGGTCGTGGATGTTTTTTGCCGCGCACAGCCCGCTGCTCGGGCTGATCAATATCGTGCCGCAGTTCCTGCTGATCGTTGCGACCATCGTCGCGTTCGGCCGGCTCGACCGGGTCGCCGCCTGGTGCCTGGTGCCGCTGGCTTTATGGGTCGCCTATGCCACGGCGCTCAATGCCGCGATCTGGTGGCTCAACCCGTAAGCGGTTTTGCGGCCGTAGATCTCATCGGCGCGCTTTTCGAAGGCGGCGGCGAATTTGCGAAACGCCGTGTCGAACATCGCGCCCATCAGCATGGCGAGCGTCCGGCTTTTGAACTCGTAGTCGATGAAGAATTCGACCTCGCAGGTGTTCTCGCCGGTCGGATGGAACGTCCAGCGGTTTTGCAGACGGCTGAACGGGCCGTCGAGATATTCGACCAGCAGTTTCAAGTGCGGCCGGTCGAGCGTGTCGCGGCTGGTGAAGGTCTGGCGGATCATCTTGTAGGCGACCGTCATCTCGGCGATCACGACGCTGACGCCCTCGCCCTTGTCGGTGCGGCTGCGGATCTTAAGCGCGGTGCACAGCGGCACGAAGGCCGGATATTTCTCCATGTCCGCGACCAGGTCGAACATATCGGTCGCGCTGTGGCGGACGCGGCGCTTGGTGGAGAAGGAAGGCATCTAGGCCTTGGATTGCCGCGCCGCCTTCAGCCGCGCGAAGTCCTCGCCGGCGTGATGCGACGAACGCGTCAGCGGCGACGACGCCACCATCAGGAAGCCCTTGGCATAGGCGGTGGTCTCCAGCGCCTTGAATTCGTCGGGCGGGGCAAAGCGCATCACTTGCGTGTGCTTGCGGGTCGGCTGCAGATATTGCCCGATGGTGAGAAAGTCGACATTGGCCGAGCGCAGGTCGTCCATCACCTGCAGCACTTCGTTGCGCTCCTCGCCCAGCCCCAGCATGATCCCCGACTTGGTGAACATGCTCGGGTCGATTTCCTTCACGCGCTGCAGCAAGCGCAGCGAATGGAAATAGCGCGCGCCCGGCCGCACCGTGAGATACAGCGACGGCACGGTTTCCAGATTGTGGTTGAACACGTCCGGCTTGGCCGCGACCACGATCTCGAGCGCACCGTCCTTGCGCAGGAAATCGGGCGTCAGCACTTCGATGGTGGTGCCGGGCGCGTGGCTGCGGATAGCGCGGATGGTGTCGGCGAAATGCTGCGCGCCGCCGTCTTCGAGATCGTCGCGGTCGACCGAGGTGACGACGATGTGATTGAGGCCGAGCTTGGCGGTGGCTTCGCCGACATGAAGCCGGTTCGTTGGCATCGAGCGCGCCCGGCAGGCCGGTCTTGACGTTGCAGAAGGCGCAAGCCCGCGTGCAGGTGTCGCCCATGATCATGAAAGTGGCGTGCTTCTTCTCCCAGCACTCGCCGATATTCGGGCAGCCGGCCTCCTCGCACACGGTGTGCAAACCGTTGGCGCGCATGATGGCGTGGGTCTCGGCATAGCCCTTCGACACCGGCGCCTTGACGCGGATCCAGTCGGGCTTTTGCAGCACCGCCGAATCCGGGCGATGCGCCTTTTCCGGATGGCGCGGGCGCGGGTTGTTGACGAGGTCGAGGACGACGGCCATGCCCCTACTTACGGCTGCGGCTGGGGCGCCGCAAGGCGGCGCAGCCCAGGCAATATGCCATGGCCGGGCAGCAACCTCGCTTCACCTCTCCCCTGGAGGGAAGGGAGTTCGCCGCTCATTCGCGAACGTCGCCAATCACGCCCGTCTGATCGCGCGCCAGATCAGCAGGAACACGATGGCGCCGATGGTGGCGGTGATCAGGTTGCCCCAGAAATCCGGCATGACCTGCAGGTTGAGCTTCTCGAACAGGAAGCCGCCGACGATGGCGCCGACCAGGCCGATCGCGAGGTTGTAAAACAGCCCGCCGCTGCCGCCCATGATCTGGGTGGCGAGCCAGCCGGCGACCAGGCCGATGATGATCCAGGCAATGACGCCCATAATACCCTCCTTGTTGGCGCTCCCAATCCGGCGGTCCGGTCATGGTGGCGCCTTGCGAATTTAGTATAGGACTCGCGGGTCGACGACCCCCACCGATAGTTATTGTTCGTCACAGCTCCGCCCTCTCGCCGATCGGTTTGCGATGGCCGACGTCTCAGTCCCCGCGGCGCGTTCGTCCCGGCTGGTGCTCGCCACCTACACCGCGTCGGTGTTCTTGAGCGCGCTGCTGCTGTTTGCCGTGCAGCCGATGTTCACCCGCATGGTGCTGCCGCAGCTCGGCGGCTCGCCGTCGGTGTGGTCGATCGCCATGGTGTTTTTCCAAACCATGCTGCTCGCCGGTTATGCCTATGCGCATTGGCTGGCGAAGGCCAAGGCGCGGCTGGTGCCGGTGCTGGTGCATCTGGCCTTGCTCGGCGCCGCCTGGCTGACGCTGCCGTTGTCGATCGCGCTCGGCTGGGGCGAACCGCCGGCCAGCGGCACGGCGTTCTGGCTGCTCGGCCTGTTCACGATCTCGATCGGCCTGCCGTTCTTCGCGCTCGCCGCCAACAATCCGCTGTTGCAGACCTGGTTCGTGCGCACCGGGCATCACGACGGCAAGGATCCGTATTTTCTCTACGCCGCTTCCAATATCGGCAGCTTCCTCGCGCTGTTGTCCTATCCGATCCTGCTGGAGCCCGCGTTTTCGCTGCATACCCAAAATGCGCTGTGGAGCGGCGGCTTCGCGCTGCTGGCGGCGCTGATCGCGGCTTGCGGCACTCTGCTGCTGCGATCGTCGCCGGTTCCGGCGATCGACCCTGCCGCGGATGCGGCCGCGCTGAAGCCGACCTGGCTCACGCTCGGCCGCTGGATTTTCGTGTCCGCGGTGCCGTCCGGGCTGCTGGTCGCGGTGACCGCCCACATCTCGACCGACGTGGCGGCGGCGCCGTTGCTGTGGGTGATGCCGCTGTCGCTCTATCTGCTGACCTGGGTGCTGGTGTTCGCGCGCAAGCCGATGTTCTCGCAGAGCTTCATGCTGCTGCTGCAGCCGTTCGCGGTCGCCGCGATCGTCGCGCTGCTGCTCTATAGCGGCCGGGTGACGCTGCTGCCGAACCTGACCGCGCACCTTTTGGCGTTCTTCGTCATCGCCATGGCCTGTCACGGCGAACTGGCGCGCAGCCGGCCGGCGCCGGCGCATCTCACCTCGTTTTATGTCTCGCTGTCGTTCGGCGGCATGATCGGCGGATTATTCGCCGGGCTGGTCGCGCCCTATACGTTTTCCTGGGTGGCGGAATATCCGATCCTGGCCGTGCTGGCGGTGCTGTGCCGGCCGTTCAAGCTTGACGCCTGGCCGGCGTTCGAGCGCCTTGTGCCGCCGGCAGCGCAGAAGTTGTTGCAGACGGCCGGACGCTGGTTCTGGCCGATCGCCGCCGTCGTTGCCTTGGCGTTGATCGTGCCGTCGTATCTCGGGATTTGAGGTGACCGTCGCGATGCAGCCGAAGCAGCACGCCGTGGTGCTGGCGCTCGCCGTGCTGTCGATCGCGCTGCTGCGCGATCCGCCGAAATCCGCCGTCGCCGTGGCGCTGGCCTTCGCCGTGATCCGGCTCTATCCGACCGACGTCGGCCGCAGCCATACGGTGCGCAGTTTCTTCGGCGTCAATCTGGTGTACGAAACCGCCGACAGCCGCTTCCGCATCCTGATGCACGGCTCGACCATTCACGGCGCGCAGATGCTGCGCACCGCGGATGGCAAGATCGTGACCGGGCGGCCCGAACCGCTGACCTATTATCATCGCGGCTCGGCGATGGCGGCGGTGATCGAGGCGGTGCGGGCGCGCAGCGAAAAGCCGATGCACGTCGCCGTGGTCGGGCTCGGCGCCGGCTCGCTCGCCTGCTATATCAAGCCGAACGAGCAGTGGCGGTTCTTCGAGATCGACGCGACCGTGATCGCCATCGCGCGCAACCCGAAATACTTCAATTTCATCTCGGCCTGCGCGCCGGATCTTCCCGTGGTGCTCGGCGACGCGCGGCTGACGCTCGCCAAGGAACCGGACGGCGCCTACGATCTCATCATCATCGACGCCTATTCCTCCGACGCGATCCCGGTGCATCTCGCCACGCGCGAGGCCATGGCGATCTACAAGTCAAAGCTCGCGCCGCACGGCGTCGTCACCATGCATATTTCCAACCGTCACCTTGAACTGCGAAGCGTGGTCGCCGGCATCGCCGCCGCGAACGGCCTGAAGACCTGGCTGTGGCGCAACCCCAACGACCGCAACGACTACAGTGAGCTTATTTCGGCGTCGAACGTCGTTATTGCGGCCAAGGAGCCGGCGGATATCGGCGCGCTGGCGCAAAGCCCGAACTGGGTCGAGACTTATCCCAACCCGGATGTGCGGACCTGGACCGACGATTACTCCAATATCGCCGGCGCCTTCTTGCGCAGGTACCGCGAGTAGATCATGCCGCCTTCGGCGGCGGCATGCGGTGGTTCGGCGTCGAATTGGAAATCTTGAGTTCGTCGTCGTTCATGTCGGCGCCGACGTCGCCGAACAGCGGCGTCGACAGATAGCGCTCGCCGGTGTCGGGCAGCATGGCGAGAATGGTCGAGCCGGGCGCCGCGGTCTTGGCGATTTCGAGCGCGCCGGCGAAAGTCGCGCCCGAGGTGATGCCGACGAAGATGCCTTCCTGCTGCGCCAGCGCCTTGGCGCATTTCATGGCGTCGGCCCCGGTGACGGTGACGATCTGCGAGATCAGCCCCTCATCGACCGCTTCGCCGGTAATCTTCGGAATGAAGTCGGGCGACCAGCCTTGCATCGGATGCGGCTTGAACGCCGGATTGGGTTTGGCCGGCGAGCCGTCGGCGTTGCGCTCTTGCGGCGTTTTGCTCGAGAGCATCGGCGCATCGGCCGGCTCGCAGACCACGATCTTGGTGTCGGGCATTTCCTTGCGCAGCACGCGGCCGACGCCGGTCAAGGTGCCGCCGGTGCCAAAGCCCGTGACCCAGTAGTCGAGCTTCTCGCCTTTGAAATCGTCGACGATCTCGCGCGCGGTGGTGCGCGAATGCATGTCGGGATTGGCCTCGTTCTCGAACTGCCGGGTCAGGAACCAGCCGTGGGTCTTGGCGAGCTCGGCGGCCTTCTCGACCATGCCGAAGCCGCGTTCGGCGGCGGGGGTGAGCACCACCTTGGCGCCGAGGAAGCGCATCAGCTTGCGGCGCTCGACCGAGAAGGTTTCCGCCATGGTGACGACCAGCGGATAGCCCTTGGCGGCGCAAACCATCGCCAGCCCGATGCCGGTATTGCCCGAGGTGCCTTCGACCACGGTCATGCCGGGTTTAAGTTCGCCGGATTTTTCCGCCGCCTCGATGACGCCGAGCGCGAGCCGGTCCTTGACCGAGCCGAGCGGATTGAAGGCCTCGACCTTGACGTAGAGGTTGATGCCTTTCGGCCCGAGCTTGTTGATGCGCACCACCGGCGTGTGGCCGACGGTGCCGAGAATGCTGTCGAATTTGGCCATTGTGTTCTCCCGATTGGTCGCCTTGAATTGACGAGCTACATATTCAGCACGCGTCCATAAGCATCCAGCACCGCTTCCTTCATCATCTCCGAAAGCGTCGGATGCGGGAAGACCGTGTGCATCAATTCTTCTTCCGTGGTCTCCAGGTTCATGGCGACGACGTAGCCTTGAATGAGTTCGGTGACTTCGGCGCCGACCATGTGGGCGCCGAGCAGTTGCCCGGTCTTCTTGTCGAAGATCACCTTGACCAGGCCCTGGTCCTCTCCCAACGCGATCGCCTTGCCGTTGCCGACAAACGGAAAGCGGCCGACGCGGATGTCGAGGCCCTTGGCCTTGGCGGCCTGTTCGGTGAGACCGACCGAGGCAACCTGCGGCGTGCAATAAGTGCAGCCGGGGATCATCAGTTTGTTCATGGCATGCGGATGCAGGCCCTTGATCGCCTCGATGCAGACCACGCCCTCGTGCTCGGCTTTGTGCGCCAGCATCGGCGGGCCGGAGACGTCGCCGATGGCATAGATGCCCGGCACGTTGGTCTTGTTGAAGGCATCGATGGCGATGAGGCCGCGCTCGGTTTTGACGCCGAGCTTTTCCAGGCCGAGGTTCTCGATATTGCCGACCACGCCGACCGCGGAGATGACGCGCTCGACGGTGATGGTCTGGGTCTTGCCGCCCTCTTCGATGGTCGCGGTGACGCTGTCGGCCTTCTTGTCGAGCTTCACGACCTTGGCATTGGTCAAAATCTTGATGCCCTGCTTCTCGAAGCTCTTGCGCGCGAAAGCCTGGATTTCGTGATCCTCGACCGGCAGGATTTGCGGCAGCACTTCGACGACCGTCACTTCGGCGCCGAGCGTGCGGTAGAACGAGGCGAACTCGATGCCGATGGCGCCGGAGCCGACCACCAGCAATGACTTCGGAATTGCCGGCGGCACCATGGCCTCGAAATAAGTCCAGACCAGTTTCTTGTCGGGCTCCAGAGCCGGGCAGCACGCGCGGCCTGGCGCCGGTGGCGACGATGATGTGCTTGGCCGTATAGGCGCCGGGCGGCAGCGCGCCTTTCGGCGCTTCGCTCTTCGACGCCTTGACGGTGACCTTGCCGGGCGCGTCGATCGCCGCCTCGCCCCAGATCACCGAGACCTTGTTCTTCTTCATCAGGAAGCCGACGCCGTCATTGAGCCGCTTCGACACGCCGCGCGAGCGCTTGACGATCTCGGCGGCGTCGTAGCCGACATTGTCCGCCTTGAGGCCATAGGCCTTGGCGTTCTGCATGTAGTGATAGATCTCGGCCGAGCGCAGCAGCGCCTTGGTCGGGATACAGCCCCAGTTGAGGCAGATGCCGCCGAGATAGTCGCGCTCGACGATGGCCGTCTTGAAGCCGAGCTGGGCGGCGCGGATGGCGGAGACATAGCCGCCGGGGCCGGAACCGATAATCAGAACGTCGAAGGAAGTGTCGGGCATTTAAATTGTACTCACCTTTAATTCTTGGTCATGGCCGGGCTATGCCGGCCATGGCAACAAAGTCACACCACCATCATCACCGGATTTTCGATCAGCACCTTGAACGCCGAGATGAGCTCGGCGCCGAGCGCGCCGTCGACCGCGCGGTGATCGCAGGACAGCGTCACGCTCATGATGGTCGCGGCTTCCAGATCTTGCCGTCCTTGACGATGGCGCGTTCCTCGCCAACGCCAACCGCGAGAATGGTCGACTGCGGCGGATTGATCACGGCGGTGAAATCCTTGATGCCGTACATGCCGAGGTTCGACACCGACGAGGTGCCGCCCTGGTATTCGTGCGGCTTGAGCTTCTTGGCCCGGGCGCGCGCGGCGAGATCGCGCATCTCGTTGGAGATCGCCGACAGCGATTTGGTTTCGGCGGCGTGCACGATCGGCGTGATCAGCCCGCCGGGCAGCGCCACGGCGACGCCGATGTCGGAATGCTTGTGCTTGAGCATGCCGGCTTCGCTCCACGACACATTGGCGTCGGGCACGCGTTGCAGCGCCAGCGCCAGCGCCTTGATGACGAAGTCGTTGACCGAAAGCTTGTAGGCCGGCTTGCCGTCTTTGTCCTTCGGCGCGGCGGCATTGATCTCCTCGCGCGCGGCCATCAGCCGGCCGATGTTGCAGTCCATCGTCAGATAGAAATGCGGCACGGTCTGCGTCGAGGCGGTCAGGCGCTGCGCGATGGTGCGGCGCATGCCGTCATGCGGGATGAGTTCGTAGGAGCCGTCTTCGTAGAGCGCGCGGATTTGCTGATCGCTCATCGAAGGCGCGATCGCCATTCCGGCGTCTGCGGCGGGCGGCGCTGCCGCTGGCGCGCAGGCTTGGCGACGCCCTTGCCGGATTTGGCGTCCTCGATATCGCGCGCGATGACGCGGCCATGCGGGCCGGAGCCGGTGACGCGAGACGAGATCGATGCCGGCTTCCTTGGCGAGACGTTTAGCGAGCGGCGAAGCGAAAATGCGGCCAGTCGTTGGCGCAGGAGCCCCCTCACCCGCCGCCTTCGGCGGCGACCTCTCCCCACCGGGGAGAGGTGAAGCAGGAGCGCGCGGCGAACTCGGCGGGACTCCCTCTCCCCGCTGGGGAGAGGGTTGGGGTGAGGGGGTAACTGACTCGGATTTCTTCTCCGGCGCTTTCGCCGCCGGCGCCGCAGCCCGCGCCGCCGCCTTCACGTCCTCGCCCTCGTCCGCCATGACGGCGATCACCGAATTGACCGCGACGTCCTGCGTGCCTTCCGGCACCACGATCTTGGCCAGCGTGCCTTCGTCGATCGCCTCGTATTCCATGGTCGCCTTGTCGGTCTCGATTTCGGCGATGACGTCGCCCGACTTGATCTTGTCGCCTTCCTTCTTGAGCCACTTGGCGAGGTTGCCCTTCTCCATGGTGGGCGACAGCGCGGGCATGAGGATGTTGGTGGGCATCGTGCGCGCCTACCTGTAGCAGACGGCTTTGGCCGCCTCGACCACTTCGGCGACCGACGGCAGCGCCAGCTTTTCGAGATTGGCGGCATAGGGCATCGGCACGTCCTTGGCCGACACGCGCGCGACCGGCGCA
Source organism: uncultured Alphaproteobacteria bacterium (assembly GCA_963825015.1). Taxonomy (GTDB): domain Bacteria; phylum Pseudomonadota; class Alphaproteobacteria; order Rhizobiales; family Xanthobacteraceae; genus Pseudolabrys. The sequence continues at coordinate 44,689 of CAWGRN010000019.1, forward strand.
TCGAGATAGTCGAAGGCGTGCTCCATGATGCGCGCGGCGATTTCGGCGCCGACGCCGGACTGCTGCCAGCCTTCCTCGACGGTGACGGCGCGGCCGGTCTTCTTCACGGACTCGATGATGGTGTCGGTGTCCATGGGCTTGAGCGTGCGCAGGTCGATGACTTCGGCCTCGATGCCGATTTGGCTGAGTTCTTCGGCCGCCTTCAACGCGTAGGACATGCCCATCGACCAGGCGATGATGGTGACGTCGCTGCCGGCGCGGGCGATCTTGGCCTTGCCGATCGGCAGCACGAAGTCGTCGAGCACGGGCACCGGCGAGGAATGGCCGTAGAGGATTTCGTTTTCGAGAAAGATCACCGGATTGGGATCGCGGATCGCGGCCTTGAGCAGGCCCTTGGCGTCGGCGGCGTTCGACGGCGAGACCACCTTCAGGCCCGGCACGCTCGAATACCACGCCGAGTAGTCCTGGCTGTGCTGGGCGGCGACGCGCGCGGCCGCGCCGTTCGGTCCGCGGAACACGATCGAACAGCCCATCTGGCCGCCGGACATATACAGCGTCTTGGCGGCCGAGTTGATGATCTGGTCCATCGCCTGCATGGCGAAGTTGAAGGTCATGAACTCGACGATCGGTTTGAGCCCCGACAGCGCCGCGCCGACGCCCAAGCCGGCAAAGCCGTGCTCGGTGATCGGCGTATCGATGACGCGCTTGGGCCCGAACTCCTGCAACAGGCCTTGCGTGACCTTGTAGGCGCCCTGATATTCCGCGACCTCCTCGCCCATGACGAAGACGTCGGCGTCGCGCCGCATTTCCTCGGCCATGGCGTCGCGCAAGGCTTCGCGCATGGTCATGGAGACCATCTCGGTGCCTTCGGGAATGTCGGGATCGGCGGCGGCGTGGGTGACGGGGGCTTCCGGCGCGGCCGGTGCCGCGGGCGTCTGAGGCTTCGATTCAGCCTTTGGCGGCGGCGCGGCTTCGGCGGGTTTCGCTTGCGGCGCCGGCTTAGCGGCCTTGATGCTCGAAGAATCTTCGCCGTCGCTCAGGATCACCGCGATCGGCGTATTGACCGCGACATCGGCGGTGCCGGCGGGAATCAGAATTTTTCCCAGCGTGCCCTCGTCGGCCGCTTCCACTTCCATGGTGGCCTTGTCGGTCTCGATCTCGGCGATGATATCGCCCGACTTGATGCTGTCGCCCTCTTTCTTGAGCCACTTGGCAAGGTTGCCCTTCTCCATCGTGGGCGAGAGCGCGGGCATGAGCACTTCGATCGGCATGGGCGCTACTGTTTCCTACACGTAGTTTTTTTGCGCATGATCTTTTCCGAAAACCGGTTGCCACTTTTCGGGATCATGCGCGCGTTTAGCGGTAGATGTCGGTGTAAAGCTCGGACACGTCCGGCTCCGGATCGTGGGTGGCGAATTCCGCCGCCTGGTTGATCAGATCGCGCACACCGGCGTCGATTTTCTTGAGCGCCTCCTCGTTGGCGAATTTCTTCTCCAGGATGCGGTGGCGCGCCATGTCGATCGGGTCGGTGGTGGTGCGGACCTTGTCGACTTCTTCACGCGTGCGGTATTTCGCCGGATCCGACATCGAGTGGCCGCGATAGCGGTAGGTCAGCATTTCAAGAATGTAGGGCCCCTTGCCGGCGCGGCACCAGGCGACCGCCTTGTCGCCGGCGGCTTTGACCGCGCGCACGTCCATGCCGTCGACCTGCTCGCCGGGAATGTTGAACGACAGCCCGCGCTTCGACAGGTTGACCTCGGCCGAGGCGCGCGCGATCGAGGTGCCCATGGCGTAGCGGTTGTTCTCGATCACGTAGATGGTCGGCAGCTTCCACAGCTCCGCCATGTTGAAGCTCTCGTAGACCTGGCCCTGGTTGGCGGCGCCGTCGCCGAAATAGGTCAGGCTGACATGGTCATTGCCGCGGTAGTGGTTGGCGAAGGCCAGGCCCGTTCCCAACGGAACCTGGGCGCCGACGATGCCATGGCCGCCGTAGAAGCCCTTGTCCTTGGAGAACATGTGCATCGAGCCGCCCTTGCCCTTGGAATAGCCATGGGTGCGCCCGGTGAGCTCCGCCATCACGCCCTTGGGGTCCATGCCGCAGGCGATCATGTGGCCGTGGTCGCGGTAGCCGGTGATGACCTGGTCGCCGTCTTTCAGCGCCATCTGCATGCCGACCACGACGGCTTCCTGGCCGATATAGAGGTGGCAGAAGCCTCCGATCAGCCCCATGCCGTACATCTGGCCGGCCTTCTCCTCGAAGCGGCGGATGGTCAGCATGGTCTGGTAGGCGGCAAGGTCCTGATCCTTGCTGAATTCGGGAACCGGCGCGCCGACCGGCAGTGGCCCCGTTCACATCGTCGCTCGGATTTTTTTGGGCGACCGCCATTGTTGCTCCCTGGACGTCAGACAAGAGACTTAAAAGATTGCCGATCGGAAAGTTAGGCCGGTCGTGAAGCGCTTTTGAGACTCCCCAATAGCTTATATCGCCCGGGGGCGAAAGCGCGAGACGGCCGCGCGGAATTGCGGAAAACAGCCCGAATTTGGCTGAAAATTTCAAACCGCGGGTGGAAACCGGCCGGGCCGACTTCGGCCGCTACTGGCGCGGGTGGGTCAGCAGCGTGACGTCGCGGCTATCGACAAGCCCAAGCAGCGCACGGGCGCGTTCGTCCAGCATGTCCGGGTCGATCCGGTCCGACCGCAACAGGGCGACCCGCCGCTCCCAGACCGTGCGCTCGGCTTTGACCTGCTTGAGCTCCTGCTGCATCGCGGTCATCTGCGCATCGAGGTCCTGTTGCGCGCGCAGGCCGTGATTGCCGGTAAAGGCATTCACGCCGAAATAGCCGATGAACAGCGCGGCGAAGATATAAAGACCGAGCGCGGTCAGGATGGTGCGGCGGCGGCGATGGGAGACCATGACGGCCGACAATGCGGGAATCGCGTTAAGGCGGTTTTAATGGCGTCCAGCTTCGGCGACGCTGCCCAGTTCCGCTCATTCCCGTGCAAGCGGGAATCCAGGGCCAAGAGCTGGGTCCCCGCTTCCGCGGGGACGAACGGATGAGGTCTAAATCCGGTGCCGGACTTCGTTGAGCAGGAAATTGCCCAGCCGCTTGCCGCGGTTACGCATGATCTTGAGCATTCCCTGGTCGACGAAATAGGTCAGCAGGATCGAATCGCGGCTCTTGACCCGGTCGTGGACCGGGTCGGCCGAGTGCCAGGTGTCGTCGCCGACCGCGAAGGCATAGCCGCTGTTCGGGGCAAAGCGCATCTGCGCCGCTTTCGGCTTGGAGCCGTCCGGCAATACGTCGTGGAAGATGGTGCCGATGTCGGTATTGGCGTCGTCCTTGGGCAGATAGAACTGCACCGTGATGCCCTTCCAGCGGGTGTCGGTGTGCGGCGTGATCAGATAGCCGGGAATGTCGCGGGTCAGGATCGGGATCGGATACATGCCGACTTGCGCAAATTCCTTGCCGAAGCGCTTGGACAATCCCGGCGCCAGCTTGCGGATGAAAGCCTGCTTGACCGGGTCGGAACACAAAGCGCGGCCGACGACGTCCCACAGCGCGCGCTTCTCGGCCGGCAGATTGCGGATGTATTCCGGGAACAGATCGATCTTGACGCGCGTCGGGTTGGCGTCCTGCACCTTGCTGCGGCCGTGCATCGGACGATAGTCGGTCTTGTCCGGCATCAGCTTCAAGATTTGCGCGTAGATATCGTCGGGGAACACGCGGTCGAATTCGAGATGGAAGAACGGTTTTTCGACGGCGCGCGCGTCGTCGACCGATTGCGCGACGAACGCGGCAAGACTGTCGGCCGCGCGGCGGCGGTCGTGTCGGGCAAGATTGGTGGTCTGGTCCATCGCGGTTACCCGGACTTGGTTGCTGGATTCGCGGCAATTTGCGGCGATTTGCCCGCCGATGCAAGCCGCCACGGGGGATGGTATCTTGTGGGGGAACCGCGCCGTCGGATCGCCGGTATATCGTCAACGCGGAGTCAGAGCCATGTTTGTCGGTCACTATGGCGTCTCGTTCGCCGCCAAGCCTGCCGGACCCCGCGTGCCGCTATGGGTCTGGTTCATCGCCGTGCAATGGCTCGATGTGGTCTGGTCCGTCCTGGTGCTGCTGGGCATCGAGAAGCTGCGCATCGTTCCCGGATTTACGCAAGCCAACGCACTCGATCTTTACTACATGCCGTACACCCACGGCTTGCCGGGATCGATTGCCCTTTCGCTGGTCTTTGGCGGCATCGTGGCTTTGTTCATGCCCGAAAATCGCGCGAGAATTGCCCTGCTCGCCGCGGCCGCGGCGTTCTCACATTGGATTCTGGATTTGATCGTGCACCGGCCGGATCTGCCGCTCTACGACAACACGGCCAAAGTCGGCTTTGGACTATGGCAACACGTCGCCTTGAGTTTTCCGCTCGAGCTGATCGTTCTCGGCCTTGGCGCCTGGTTCTATGCGCGCATGACGGCGCTCAAGCGCCCCGCCGTGTTTTGGGGCTTCATTGTTTTTCTCGCGGCGTTGCAAATCTACGCCAACTTCGGCCCGCCACCCGCATCGACTGACGCCATGGCCATCATGGCCTTGGCATTTTACGTCGTGCTGGCCTTGATGGCGGCAGGCGTCGAGCGGTTTGCGGTCGCGTCGCCGCGCTAGCGGCGCGCCTTCAGCGCCTCGCGGCCGGCATATTTGGCCTGCGCGCCCAGTTCCCCTTCGATCCGCAGCAACTGATTGTATTTCGCGGTGCGGTCGGAGCGCGCCAGCGAGCCGGTCTTGATCTGCCCGCAATTGGTGGCGACGGCGAGATCGGCGATGGTGGAATCTTCCGTCTCGCCCGAGCGGTGCGACATCACCGCGGTGTAGCCGGCCTTGTGCGCCATCTCGACCGCGGCGAGCGTCTCGGTCAGCGTGCCGATCTGGTTGACCTTGATCAGGATCGAATTGGCGACGCCGTCCTTGATGCCGCGCGACAGCCGCGTGACATTGGTGACGAACAGATCGTCGCCGACCAGCTGGCATTTGTCGCCGATCTTGTCGGTAACGAGCTTCCAGCCTTTCCAGTCGTCCTCGGCCATGCCGTCTTCGATCGAGACGATCGGATATTTCGCCACCAGGTCGGCGAGGTATTGCGCCTGCTGTTCGATCGAGCGGGTTTTGTTCTCGCCCGCATAGACATAGGCGCCGTCCTTGAAGAATTCGGTGGCGGCGGGATCGAGCGCGATCATGACGTCGTCGCCCGGCTTGTAGCCGGCCTTCTCGATCGCCTTCATCAGGAAATCGAGCGCCGCTTCCGCCGACGGCAGATTGGGCGCAAAACCGCCCTCGTCGCCGACATTGGTATTGTGGCCGGCGGCCTTCAGCGCGCCGCGCAGCGTTTGCATGATCTCCGAGCCGGCGCGCACCGCCTCGGCGAAGGTCGGCACGCCGACCGGCATGACCATGAATTCCTGGAAGTCGATCGGGTTGTCGGCATGAACGCCGCCGTTGACGATGTTCATCATCGGCACCGGCAGCAGGCGGGCGGCAGTGCCGCCGACATAGCGATACAACGGCTGCTGGCTGGCGATGGCGGCGGCCTTGGCGACCGCCAGCGAAACGCCGAGGATGGCGTTGGCGCCGAGCCGGGCTTTGTTGGGCGTGCCGTCGAGCGCGATCATCGTCTCGTCGATCTTGGCCTGCGCCTCGGCATCCATGCCGCCAAGCGCGTCGAAGATTTCGCCGTTGACCGCGTCGACCGCCTTGGTGACGCCCTTGCCGAGGTAGCGGGACTTGTCGCCGTCGCGCAATTCGACCGCTTCGTGGGCGCCGGTCGAGGCGCCGGACGGCACCGCGGCGCGGCCGAACGAGCCGTCTTCGAGGACGACGTCGACCTCGACGGTCGGATTGCCGCGGCTGTCGAGGATTTCGCGGCCGATAATGTCGATGATGGCGGTCATGGCTGTCCCGGGGCTGGTAATTGCCGCGCTTCTACAGGATCAACAACCCCCTTGTCATGCCCTGGATCAAAGATGCAATAACCGGCTATGGCAAGAAAACCGCCCAGTAAACCGACCCAAAAACCCCTGCAACTCGGCCGCCCGACCCCGATCCCGGCCTCGCCCGACCAGGCGGTGCTCGACCGGGTGCCCAATCCGCATACCGACACCAATTATGTGGCGCGCTTCACCGCGCCGGAATTCACGACGCTTTGCAAGATCACCGGCCAGCCCGATTTCGCCCATCTGGTGATCGACTACGTGCCGGGCCGCTACCTGCTCGAGTTCGAAGTCGCTCAAGCTTTATCTGTTCAGCTTCCGCAACCAGGACGCCTTCCATGAAGACGCAACGGTTGCGATCGGCAAGCGGCTGTTTGGCGTGCTCAAGCCGAAATGGCTGCGCATCGGCGGCTACTGGTATCCGCGCGGCGGCATTCCGATCGACGTGTTCTGGCAGGCCGGCAAATTGCCGAAGGACGTCTGGGTGCCCGACCAGGGCGTCGCGCCCTATCGCGGGCGCGGCTAGACCGCCGACATTCTCCGGCCGCCGCAGCCAGCGCGCGCAGATCATGCCGACCGTGGCCAGCACCACGGCGCCGATTATAAGAACCGGACGGATGCCGACGCTGCTCAGCCCGAGGCCGTAGACGACCGGGCCGGCCGCCTGGCCCATAAAGAAGAAAAACGAATGCAGCGACATGGCCGAGCCGCGCGCGCGCGGCGCCAGTTCGCTGACGTAGATATGGATCACGGCGTGCAGCATGTAAAAGCCGAAGCCGATCAGCACGAAGTTGGCGAATTCCACCGGCCAGGGAAATCGCGCGGCGATCACCAGCAGGCAGAACCCCATGATCATGCCGCCGGTCATCATCAGACGCTGCTCGCCGAGATGCCGGAGCAGCCACGACACGCGCAACGTATAGATCACGCCGCCGACGCCGAAACCGGCGAGCACGAGGCCGGCGATCGACGCGCGCATTTCGCCGTCGGTATTGAGCAGCCCGGCCATGTAGGGAAACACGCCGAACATGAACACCGCTTCGAGGAACACCGCGCCGAAACAGATTTTCGCCAGCGGATTGCGGAAGATCGTGACGTAGTTCGGAATCAGGATGGCGAGGTCGAAGCGCGTGGTGGTGGCCGGCATGCCGCGCAGGCGCGGCAGCACCAATGCGAGCGCGAGCAGGTCGATGCCGCCGGTCGCAAAGAACACGCCGCGCCAGCCGACCAGATCGGCGATCACACCGGAGCCCGAGGCGCCGAGCAGAATCCCGGTCATGCCGGCAAACAGCAGCTTGCCGAAGGCGACCTGGCGCTGCGCCACCGGAACATGGTCGCCGGCGACCGCCATCGCGATCGGAAATATGCCGCCGGCCCCGATGCCGGCCACGATACGCAGGACGAACAGCATTTCGAAACTGGTCGCGAGCCCGCCGGCCACGGTGGCGAGCCCGAGCACGAGCATGCAGCCGGCGATCATCCAGGTCTTGCTGAACACATCGGCAAGCGCGCCGAGCACGGGCTGGATCAGCGCATAGGACAGAGAAAAAGCGGTCGTGAGCAGCGCCGCCGTGGTCATCTCCACGTTCAGACTGGCGGCAACCTGCGGAATGAGCGGATCGACCGAGCGCGCAAACAGCGACGCGGCAAAATTCACGAACGCCAAAAGATTGATAAGGCTGGCCATGGACTTTGCGCGCGCCGCTCAGCGCAACGCCGGCTGAGATTTGGCCAGCCGGTCGAATTCGACCAGCGTGCGCAGCAGCGGCTCCATGTCCTTGAGCGGCATCATGTTGGGCCCGTCGGACGGCGCGTGATCGGGATCCTGGTGGGTCTCGATGAAGACGCCGGCGACGCCGACCGCGACCGCGGCGCGCGCCAGCACCGGCACGAATTCGCGCTCGCCGCCGGAGGCAGTGCCCTGCCCGCCCGGCTGCTGCACCGAATGGGTGGCGTCGAAGATCACCGGCGCATGCGTGGTGCGCTTGAGGATCGGCAGCGCGCGCATGTCGGACACCAGCGTGTTGTAGCCGAACGACACGCCGCGCTCGGTCACCAGCACGTTGCGGTTACCCGCCGAGGTGATCTTGGCGACCACGTTCTGCATGTCCCAGGGCGCCAGGAACTGGCCCTTCTTGACGTTGACGGTCTTGCCGGTTTTGGCGGCGGCGATGAGCAGGTCGGTCTGGCGGCGACAGGAACGCCGGGATCTGCAGCACATCGACCGCTTGCGCCACGCGCGCGCATTGCGCGGCGTCATGCACGTCGGTGAGCACCGGAAGTTTCAGCGTGTCGCGAATTTCGGCGAAGATCGGCAGCGCGGCGTCGAGCCCGATGCCGCGGGCGGCTTTGGCCGACGTGCGGTTGGCCTTGTCGAACGAGGTCTTGAACACCAGACCGATGCCGACGCGACCGGCGATTTCCTTGAGCGCCGCGGCCATTTCCAGCGCATGCGCCCGGCTTTCGAACTGGCACGGCCCGGCAATCAGCGCCAGCGGCAAGGCATTGCCGAAGCGCACGGCGCCAACCGCGACGGTCTCGTTGGGCAGCAGGCTTTGATCCAATCGTGCGATCCTTGGCTCACATCCTCGTGGTGCGCGACCATGAAGCGGGCTTAGCCCCCGGTCAACGGGGCTTATGATTGCGTCGCCGCTTCGAATACCAGCACTGCGCCCATGGCGTCCTGCCGGGCGATCACCGTGGCATTGCCGGCGTAAAGCCCGCCCATGCCGGCCTCCTCGGGGACGCCTTGCAGCAGGCTCGGGTCGGCGACGGTAAAGCGCAGCGCCGCCAGCCGCGCGCCGCGCGAGACATCCGGCGCCGGCACGCCGAAACGATGGAGGAACGCCGCCGGCGTCGTGACTTCGATGGTTCCGCGCGGCGTCGCAATCGTGAAGCCGTCGCCGTGCGGCATGCGCCGCCGCGCCGGCAAAGCTTTGCATGAAGTCGCGGTGGCGCGCCGGCTCGTTCGGCGACCAGTACGACGCCGGCGATGCCTGAGACGCTGTTGGCGTGTTTCTGAAACGCCGGGTTCCAGAAATTCTCCGGATAATGCTGCTGGCAGGTGGCGAAATGAATGTCGGGCGCGCGCTTGTCGTCGGCGAAGGCGAGCGAGAAGCCGACCTTCACCGCCGTTCCGTCCGGCCGCTTGCCTTCGCGCTCGAAGCGCATCAGCTTCGGAGCCGGCGATGCCGGCAGCGCGAAACGCGGCGTCGTCGGCATCGCGCGTCGCGCGATTCCAGAATCAGCAGCGACAGGCCCTGGTCGCGTTTGAGGAAGTCGCCGGTGAACGCGCCGAACAGTTTTGAGAAGCCGTCGGTCCCCAGCTTGTCCGGCTCGGCCAGCGTCAGCAGTTCGATGAACACGCCGGGAAACTGCACGATGCAATTATGCGTGCCCCAGGGATGCTTGTTGCGGGCGCCGACCGTGAAGCCGAGACCGCGGTACAGCGCCGCCGCCGCGTCGAGATCGCGCACGGCATGAACGATGTGATCGAGACCGCGGGGCATGGTCGCCCATGATGACGCCGCGCGGTGAATTACACCAGCCGGCTCTGGTCGACCGCAGCGCCGATGAACGACGAGAACAGCGGGTGCGGCTCGAACGGCCGCGATTTCAGCTCGGGATGGAATTGCACGCCGATGAACCAGGGATGGTCCTCGTATTCGATGATCTCCGGCAGAATGCCGTCGGGCGACATGCCGGAGAAGCGCATGCCGTGCTGCTCGAGCCGGTCTTTGTAGGCGGTGTTGACCTCGTAGCGGTGGCGGTGGCGCTCGAAGATATCGGTGGTGCCGTAGATCTGCGCCACCCGGCTGCCGCGCGTCAGCATCGCCTCATAGGCGCCGAGCCGCATGGTGCCGCCGAGATCGCCGCCGTCCATGCGCTTCTGCAACTCATTGCCCTTGAGCCATTCGGTCATCAGGCCGACCACCGGTTCCTTGGTCGGACCGAACTCGGTCGAATTGGCCTGCACCGATGCCGCACAGATTGCGCGCGGCTTCGATGCAGGCCATCTGCATGCCGAAACAAATGCCGAAATACGGCACGTGGCGCTCGCGGGCGAATTGCGCCGCCTTGATCTTGCCCTCGGCGCCGCGCTGGCCGAAGCCGCCGGGCACCAGGATGCCGTTGACGTGCTCGAGGAACGGCGCCGGGTCCTCGTTCTCGAACACTTCCAACTCGATCCAGTCGAGCTTGACCTTGACCTTGTTGGCGATGCCGCCATGCGACAGAGCCTCGGTCAGCGATTTGTAGGCATCCTTCATGCCGGTGTATTTGCCGACAATGGCGATGGTGACGTCGCCTTCCGGATTGCGGATGCGCTCGTTGATGGTGTGCCAGCGCGCCAGATCGGGGCGGGTTTTGGCTTCGACACCGAAGGCGGCCAGCACTTCGTCGTCGAGGCCGGCGGCGTGATAGGCCTCGGGTACCGCATAGATGTTGTCGACGTCGCGCGCCTCGATCACCGCGGATTCGCGCACATTGCAGAACAGCGCGAGCTTGCGGCGCTCGCCTTCGGGGATCGGCCGGTCGGTGCGGCACAGCAGGATGTGGGGCTGGATACCGATCGAACGCAGTTCCTTGACCGAATGCTGCGTCGGCTTGGTCTTCAACTCGCCGGCGCTCGGAATGAACGGCAGCAGCGTCAGGTGGACATAGACGGTGTGGTTGCGCGGCAGATCGTTGCCCAATTGCCGGATCGCTTCGAAGAACGGCAGGCCTTCGATGTCGCCGACCGTGCCGCCGACCTCGACCAGCACGAAATCGAAATCGTCATTGCCGTCGCGCACGAAGTCCTTGATGGCGTTGGTGACGTGCGGGATCACCTGGATGGTGGCGCCGAGATAGTCGCCGCGCCGCTCCTTGGTGAGGATGTCCTGGTAGATGCGGCCGGTGGTGATGTTGTCCTGGCGGGTCGCCGGACGGCCGGTGAAGCGCTCGTAATGGCCGAGGTCGAGATCGGTCTCGGCGCCGTCGTCGGTGACGAAGACCTCGCCGTGCTGATAGGGCGACATCGTGCCGGGATCGACGTTGAGGTAGGGGTCGAGCTTGCGCAGCCGCACCTTGTAGCCGCGCGCCTGCAGAAGCGCGCCGAGCGCCGCCGATGCGAGACCCTTACCCAGTGAGGAGACCACGCCGCCGGTGATGAAGATGTACCGCGCCATGGGGCCTAACCTGTAATCGCCGCGAATCGATTCGACGAGCGCGAAAAGCGGCTGCCAGCTTTGCGCCTGTGCGTGGATCGAAAAACGCTAATGGGGTCTGCTAGTTGCATCGATATTTTCATGTCGTTGCTAAGACAGCTATCGCGGGATTGGACCAAGTTCGACCATGTCCATAACGGCGAAGGGCCGGTTTCCCGGCCCCTGCGTCTTTTGTCACTTCGACTGCGGAACCTGCGGCCCCGAGGGGGCGGCCGGCGGCGTCGCGGGCGCGCCCTTCAACTGGTTGAGCAACCCGCCCCCGCCGCTATTGAGCGGCGGCGGTGCTCCCGGCACGACCGGTCCGCTTTGCGGAGCGTCCCCGCCCGGGATGATGGAGGCCGGCTTGCGGCTGAAGCCAGCCAGGATCGACAGGATCAGGCTGGTCGCGAAGAACAGGCCGGCCAGGATCGCGGTGGCGCGGGTCAGCAAATTGGCGGTGCCGCGGTTGCTCATGAAGCCGCCGCCACCGCCGCCGCCGATTCCCAAGCCGCCGCCTTCCGAACGTTGCAGCAGCACCACGCCAATCAGGGCGAGCACCAGCATCAGGTGGATGACAATGATCACGTGCTGCATTCGGCCAAAATCCGTTCAATACCCAGCCGGTCCGGGCTCCGCCCAGGCGGCGTCATGCCGGTCATATAGGTGCACGCACGATCTTTGCCGAAAACCGGTTCCCGACTTTTCGGGATCGCGCGTAGAATTCGTGGCGGTCTCTACACGATAGTTCTGGCTTTTTCCACCCTTGGCGGCTTGCGGCCTTGTCCGAAACGGTGTCCACTCGGGTCAGCTGGTAAACCCCTGCAATACCAAGGAAATCGTCCGCCTTGAGGCTGGCGCCGCCGACCAGCGCGCCGTTCACGTCGGCGATCGTGAGCAGCTCCTTGGCGTTTCCCGGCTTGACCGATCCGCCATACAGGATGCGCAAAGTCGGCGCCCGGCGGCGCCGTAGCGTTCGCTTAGGCGCTTGCGGATGAAGGCGTGAACTTCCGCCACGTCGGCGGGCGTCGGGGTCAGGCCGGTGCCGATCGCCCAGACCGGCTCATAGGCGATCACCAGATTGGCCGCGGTCGCGGCATCCGGCAGCGAGCCGTCGAGCTGGCGGCCGATGACGTCGAGGGTCTTGCCGGCTTCGCGCTCGGCGCGCTGCTCGCCGACGCAGACGATGGCCGTGAGGCCGGCCCGGTGCGCGGCCAGCGCCTTGGCGCGCACCTGCGCGTCGGTCTCATGATGGTCGGTGCGGCGTTCGGAATGGCCGACGATGACGGCGCTGGCGCCGGCGTCCTTGAGCATCTCAGCCGCGATGTCCCCGGTATGGGCGCCGCTGGCCTCGGCATGACAGTCCTGGCCGCCGATGCCGAGTTTGGAGCCTTTGGCGGCCCAGGCGCATTGCGCCACCAGGGTCGCCGGCGGGCACACCATCAACTCGGCCTTGGCCGCGAGCGCCTCGGCGCCCGCCTTGATTTTGTTGAACTCGGCCAGCGAACTGGCAAGCCCGTTCATCTTCCAGTTGCCCGCGACCAGCGGGCGTAAATTGGCCGTCGCCATGATTTGGTCCCCTTGCGCGTGCGGTTATCAGACCCGCTTCGACAGCGCCAGAGCCGGCCGGCGCCAAAGCCGATCCTTCATGAGTTGCAAGCAGTTGGGCCGCTCCCTATAAGGGCGCGACCACCCCTTCATTCAGCTATCACCACCGGCCAGGAAAAACGCGCGCATGCTTCGCGGTATCCACAAAGCCACTTCGACCTGGGTCGGCAAGGCCCTCATGGCCGTCGTCATGGGCGGCCTGATCGTCAGCTTCGCGATCTGGGGCATCGGCGACATTTTCCGCGGCTTCGGCGCCAATTCGGTGGCCAAGATCGGCGGCACCGAAATTTCGATCGAGCAGTTTCGCCAGTATTACACCGACCAGTTGCAGCAGGTCAGCCGCCGGGTCGGCCGGCCGATCTCGCCCGACCAGGCGCGCGGCTTCGGCCTCGACCGGCAGTTGCTCGGTCAGCTGGTGGCGGAAACCACGCTCGACGAACAGGCCAAGAATCTCCGGCTCGGCCTGTCCGACGCCGATATCGCGCAGCGCATCACCAGCGACCCCGGCTTCCTGGCGCCCAACGGCAAATTCGACCGCGCCCGCTTCGAGCAGGTCATCCGCCAGGCCGGTTTCACCGAAGGCCGCTATGTCGCCGAACAACGCAACGTGATGTTGCGCCGGCAGACTCGCGCAGAGCATCAGCGGCGAGTTGAAGGTGCCGTCGATCATGCTGACGGCGATCAACCAATTCCAAAACGAGAAGCGCAGCATCGAATATTTGTCGCTTGGCCCGGCGCAGGCCGGCGACATTGCGGCGCCGACGCCGGAAGAGCTGACCAAATATTTCGACGACCGCAAGGTTCTGTTCCGCGCGCCGGAATACCGCAAAGTCACTTTGCTGCCGCTGTCGCCGGCCGATATCGCCAAGCCCGATGCGGTCACCGACGCCGACGCCAAGGCTTACTACGAGCAGCACAAGGCGAACTACGGCACGCCCGAGCGGCGCGAACTGCGCCAGATGGTGTTCCAAAAGCCGGAAGACGCCGCCGCCGCGCACGACCGCATTGCCAAGGGCGCGAGCTTTGCCGATATCGCCAAGGAACGCGGCCTGAAAGAGACCGACACCGATCGTCGGCATGGTGTCGAAGTCAGACATCATCGATCCGGCGGTGGCCGAGGCCGCCTTCGCGCTCAAGTCCGGCGAGACCAGCGCGCCGGTCAAAGGCCAGTTCGGAACGGTGCTGCTGCAGGTCGGCAAGGTCGAAACCGGATCGCAGAAGTCCTACGAAGACGTCGCCGCCCAGATCAAACGCGAGATCGCCGAGACCCGCGCCAAGACCGAGGTCGGAACGCTGCGCGACAAGATCGAGGACGATCGGGCCGCCGGTTCGACGCTGGCCGAAACCGCCAAGAAGCTCGGGCTCAAGTCCGTCACCATCGACGCGGTCGACCGCGCCGGCCGCGGCCCGGACGGCGCGCCGATTGCAGCGCTGCCGAAGACCCCGGACGTGGTCACCGCCGCCTTCACCACCGATATCGGCGTCGACAACGAGGCGCTGCAAATTCCCGGCGGCGGCTTACATCTGGTTCGACGTCACCGGCATCACGCCGTCGCGCGAGCGCACGCTCGACGAGGTCAAGGATCAGGTCGAGGCGCGCTGGCGCGCCGACGAGATCGCCAAGCGTCTGCAGGCCAAGGCCGACGACATGGTCGCCAAGCTCAAGGCCGGCACCACGCTTTGCCGACGCTCGCCAAACGAGATCGGCTTCACGGTCGGCTCGGTTGCCGGCATTCAGCGCAACAAGCCGACGCCGCAATACGCCGGCCAAGCTGGTCGAGGCCGTGTTCAAGACGCCGCAAGGACGTCGCCGCCAGCGCCGAAGGCGAAAACGCGACCCAGCGCTTTGTCTACCGCGTGATCGACATTGTCGATCCGCCGGTCGACGCGGCGTCGCCGGAAATCAAGCAACTGTCGGCCAGCTGCAGAATTCCTATGCCGACGACATCATCGGCGAATATATCGGACGGCTCGAAAACGATCTTGGCGTCACCATCAACCAGGCGGCCTTGAACCAGGTCATCGGCGGCGGCGCCCAACCAACAACCCCGCGCGCCTGATCCCATGCAGATCGAGCCGTCGGAAACCGCATTTGCCGAACGCTATGGCCGCGGCCAGGCGCAGGTGGTGTGGACCACGCTGGTCGCCGACCTGGAAACGCCGGTCTCGGCATTCCTGAAGCTCGGCGGCGGCAAGCCGATGAGCTTTCTGCTGGAGTCGGTCGAGGGCGGCGCGGTGCGCGGCCGCCATTCGATCATCGGCATCGAGCCGGATCTGATCTGGCGCGCCAATGGCAACGAAGGCCGAAATCAACCGGAGCGCGCGCGCCAAGACCCGACGCCTTCGCGCCCTGCCCCGAGCCGCCGCTCACGGCGCTGCGCGCGCTGATCGCGGAAAGCCGCATCGAACTGCCCGACAGTCTGCCGCCGATGGCGGCCGGCGTGTTCGGCTATCTCGGCTACGACATGGTGCGGCTGATGGAAGAGTTGCCGCCGGCCAACCCGATCCGATCGGCATTCCCGACGCGATCATGGTGCGGCCGACCATCATCGTGGTGTTCGACGCGGTGAAGGATTCGATCACCGTGGTGACGCCGGTGCGCGCCGAAGCCGGCGTCGACGCCAAGGCGGCGCTCGACGCGCGCGATCGAGCGGCTGTCCGGCGTGGTCGAGAGCCTCGACCGGCCGCTCGACAAGTCGCTGGCCGAATTCGATGCCGGCCCGCTCGACGTGCCGCCGAAATCCAACACCACGCCGGCCGAATACACCGCGATGGTGCTGCAAGGCCAAGGAATACATCGCCGCCGGCGATGCCTTCCAGATCGTGCTGGCGCAGCGCTTCGAGGCGCCGTTCACGCTGCCGCCGTTCTCGCTCTATCGCGCGCTGCGGCGGACCAATCCGTCGCCTTATCTCTACTTCCTCGATTTCGGCGCTTCGCGGTCGCCGGCTCCAGCCCGGAAATTCTGGTCAAGGTCGCAGGCGACGTGGTCACCATCCGCCCGATCGCCGGCACGCGGCCGCGGGGCGCGACGCCGCACGAGGACAAGGCGCTGGAAGACGAACTGCTGGCCGATCCGAAGGAACGCGCCGAGCATCTGATGCTGCTCGATCTCGGCCGCAACGACGTCGGCCGCGTCGCCCAGATCGGCACCGTCAACCGTCACCGACCAGTTCTTCGTCGAGCGCTACAGCCACGTCATGCACATCGTCTCCAACGTCGAGGGCAAGCTCAATCCCGATTGCGACGCGCTCGACGCGCTGGCCGCCGGCTTTCCCGCCGGCACGGTGTCGGGCGCGCCGAAGGTGCGCGCCATGCAGATCATCGACGAACTGGAAAAGGAAAAGCGCGGGCTCTATGCCGGCTGCGTCGGCTATTTCTCCGCCGCCGGCGAGATGGACACCTGCATCGTGCTGCGCACCGCGCTGGTGAAGGACGGCATCATGTATGTGCAGGCCGGCGCCGGCATCGTCGCCGACTCCAATCCCGACAGCCGAGCAGCAGGAATGCGTCAACAAGGCCAAGGCGCTGTTTCGCGCCGCCGAGGAAGCCCGTCGATTTGCCAGCGCCGCCAAACGCGGGCAATAAACGCGGAGCAGCCCGCATGAGCCGACGATCACGATCATTCGCACGATCACGAGCCGAAATGGAAGCATGACGGCGTGCGCGTCATCCCCGGCGATTCGCTCGATCCCAACACGGCGCAGACGCCGGGCATGGACCGCAAGGCCGCGATCAATGCGGCCCGCGTCGGCGCGCAGAAGATCTGGGCCGGCACCGTGCACATCCATCCCAACGCCAAGACCGGCGCGCACCATCACGGCGCGCTCGAAAGCGTGATCTACGTCGTGCGCGGCAAGGCGCGCATGCGCTGGGGCGAACATCTCGAATTCACCGCCGAGGCCGGGCCCGGCGATTTCATCTACATCCCGCCTTACGTGCCGCATCAGGAAATCAACGCCAGCCGCGACGAGGTGCTGGAATGCGTGCTGGTGCGCTCGGACAACGAGGCGGTGGTGGTCAATCTCGACATCGAGCCGGCCGAAAAGCCGGAAAATGTCGCCTGGATCGATCCGATCCATAAGGCCTGACGCCGCGGCAACGCTGCGCTACGGCAGATAATAAAACGGGTTCGGCAGCTTGTAGGCCCGCTCGGCGTAACCGCCGTCGAGATCGCTCTGCTGATCGCCGACATTGACGATGATGGTGTAACCTTGCGCGGCGATCTTGCCGCGTTCGCCCGACTTGTAGCCCGCAATCGACAAGTTGCCGGCGGAAGCCGGACGCAAGACCAGGCCGTCCCATCCGGCAAAGCCCGCGCTCTCCAGGTTTTTCACCGTCGCGGCGCGCAGCTTTTCGCCCTCGTGCCGGCCGGTGATGAAAAACACCGCCACCTTGCGGGCCTTCGCCGCGTTAAACAACGCGAGCGTCCCGGGAATGGCTTTTGCGCTCGCGCTCAAGACCCAGTTGTTGAAGCCGCAGGGACCTTTGGGCAGACGGTCGCAGGCCACGTCCTGGATATAGCCGAAGTCATTGGCGAGTTCCTGCGGCAGGTTCGACAACGACGTCTCGTCGATATCGAGCACCAGCGCGGGCTTGGCGACCTCGCCGGCGCGCTTCTCGACATAGCTTTGCGCGTCCGACAGCACCTTGGTGAGCTCGCCGTCATAAGCGCCGGAGCAGGCATAGAAATAGATTTGCTGCTTTGAGCTGACCGAGATTGATCGGCTGGGTGACGTCCAGCGTCTGCGGCGGGTAGCTTTGCGTGCAGGCGGACGCCAGCGTCTCGGCCCGGGCGTTCCCGGCATAGGCTGCGGCCAGGACGATCGCCGCGGCGATCGCCCGCGCTATGCCATGCGACAAGGAGGCCCACGTGCGCGAATCTAGTTTCAGTGCAGCGGCGATCCGAGCCATGGCGGCCTCCCTTTGACGGTTTTGCCGGGCATTATGCCTTATAGTCGCTACCGTTGCATGAGGTCGCATTGTAGCCAACGCCACGCCCAAAAGGGCGCGGCTTGACCCCCCTCCGACCCGGTCTTAAGACCTTGCGCGGGCTTAAAAACATGATCGTTCTGATCGACAATTACGACAGCTTCACCTTCAACCTGTTCCATTACCTGGGCGGGCTGGGGGCGGACGTCGTCGTGCATCGCAATGACAAGATCTCGGTCGCCGAAGTGATGGCGGCGCGAGCCGGAAGCGATCGTGCTGTCGCCCGGTCCCTGCACGCCGAACGAGGCCGGCATCTGCCTCGATCTCATCGGCAAGGCCGCGCCCACCATCCCGCTGCTCGGCGTCTGCCTCGGCCATCAGGCCATCGGCCAGGCGTTCGGCGGCAAGGTGGTGCGCGCAGCCGTCCCGGTGCACGGCAAATTGTCCGAGATCAGCCACACCAATTCCGGCGTGTTCCGCGGCATCAATGGCCCGTTCAAGGCGACGCGCTATCATTCGCTGGTGGTGGAGCGCGCCAGCATGCCGGCCGAACTGATCGTCAATGCCGAAACCGGCGACCGTCTGGTGATGGGAATGATGCATGAAAGCCTGCCGCTGCACGGCGTGCAATTTCATCCCGAAAGCATCGCCTCCGAGCACGGCCATCTGATGCTGAAGAATTTCCTCGATTTGGCCGCCGCCTGGAACGCGCAGCACGGCCGGCGCGCAAGCTCAACGCCGGTGCGCAAGTCGCCCGCGCCCGCGATCGGTTGAGGGCCCAAGCGAATGGCCGACGATTTCAAAGCGCTCATCGCCAAGGTCGCGACCGGTGCTGCCTTGACCCGCGATGAAGCCGCCGCCGCCTTCGACCGCATGATGTCGGGCGAAGCCACGCCCTCGCAGATGGGCGGGCTGCTGATGGCGTTGCGCGTGCGCGGCGAGACCGTCGACGAGATCACCGGCGCGGTGACCACCATGCGCGCCAAGATGCTTCCCGTGAAAGCGCCGCCCGACGCCGTCGACGTGGTCGGCACCGGCGGCGACGCCTCCGGCTCGTACAATATTTCGACCTGCGCGGCGTTCATCGTGGCGGGCGCCGGCGTGCCGGTCGCCAAGCACGGCAACCGCGCGCTGTCGTCGCGTTCCGGCGCCGCCGACGTGCTGCAGGCGCTTGGCGTCACGATCGATCTGACGCCCGCGCAGGTGTCGCGTTGCATCGCCGAGGCCGGCATCGGCTTCATGTTCGCGCCGAGCCATCATCCGGCGATGAAGAACGTCGGACCGACCCGCGTCGAACTCGGCACCCGCACCATCTTCAATCTGCTGGGGCCTTTGTCGAACCCGGCATCGGTCAAGCGGCAGATGATCGGCACGTTTTCCAAGCATTGGATCGAGCCGATGGCGCAGGTGCTCAAGAATCTCGGCTCGGAATGCGTCTGGGTGGTGCATGGCTCGGACGGCCTCGACGAGATCACGACGTCCGGAACGACCAGCGTCGCCGAACTGAAAGACGGCAAGATCCGCACCTTCGAGATCAGCCCGGAAGATGTCGGTCTGCCGCGCGTGAAGCCGGACGCCTTGAAGGGCGGCGATGCCGCCGACAACGCCAAGGCGCTGCTCGACGTGCTTAAAGGCGCGAAAGGTCCGTTCCGCGACGTGGCGATCCTCAACGCCGCTGCCGCGCTGATCGTCGCCGGCAAGGCCAAGACCTTGAAGGAAGGCGCAGCGCTAGCCGCCAAATCGATCGACAGCGGCGAGGCCGAGGGCAGCCTTGACCGGCTGATTGCGGTATCCTGCGCCGTGGAGGCGTAGCGCATGATCCCGAAAAGTGGGAACCGGTTTTCGGACAAGATCATGCGCAGGGAAAATCCATGACGGATATTCTCAGCAAGATTGAAGCCTACAAACGCGAAGAGATCGCCGCGGCCAAGCGCGCGCGGCCGCTGGCCGAGCTCGAACGCCTGGCAAATGCGGCAGCGCCGCCGCGCGGATTCTTGCGCGCCATCGAGCGCCGGATTGCGGGCGGCCAATACGCGCTGATCGCCGAGATCAAGAAGGCGAGCCCGTCAAAAGGCCTGATCCGCGCCGATTTCGATCCGCCGAAACTGGCCAAGGCCTATGAGGCCGGCGGCGCGACCTGTTTGTCGGTGCTGACCGACGCGCCGTCGTTCCAGGGCAGACCGGAATTCCTCGGCCAGGCGCGCGACGCCACGGCTTTGCCGGCGCTGCGCAAGGATTTCATCTACGAGCCCTATCAGGTGGTCGAATCCCGCGCGCTCGGCGCCGATTGCATCCTGATCATCATGGCGGCGCTCGACGATGCGGCCGCGAAAGACATCGAAGATGCGGCTTTTGCCAATGGCATGGATGTATTGGTTGAAGTTCATCAAGAAGATGAGCTTGAGCGCGCCCTCAAACTGAAATCGCGGCTGATCGGCATCAACAACCGGGATCTGCGGACCTTCAAGACGTCGCTCACCGTCAGCGAACGGCTGGCGCCGATGATCCCGCGCGAGCGGGTCGTGGTCGCCGAAAGCGGCCTCAATACGCCGGCCGACCTTGCCCGGCTCTCGGCGATCGGCATTTCCACCTTCCTGGTGGGCGAAAGCCTGATGCGGCAAGACGACGTTGCCGCGGCAACCCGCACTTTGCTCGCGCGCGATCAGCGCCAATCGGCGGCGGGGTAGCGCCATGGCCAAGCGCAAAAAAGCTTCGGCGGCACGCCCAAAAAAGCCGGCGAAGCGCGCGCCGCTGCTCGCCAATGCCGAACTCACCCATATCGATGCGCGTGGCCAGGCGCACATGGTCGACGTCTCCGGCAAGAACGCCACCGAGCGGATCGCGGTCGCGGAAGGCCGCGTCATCATGCGCAAGGAAACGCTCGACCAGGTGATCGCCGGCAATGCCATGAAAGGCGACGTGCTGGGCGCGGCGCGGCTCGCCGGCATCATGGCGGCCAAGCGCACCCACGGATTGATCCCGCTCTGTCACCCGCTGCCGATCACCAAGATCGAAATCGATATCAATCCGGAGCATGCCCTGCCCGGCTTCATGGTCCAGGCCACGGTCAAGGTGAACGGCCAGACCGGCGTCGAGATGGAAGCGTTGATGGCGGTCTCGATCGCCTGCCTCACCATCTACGACATGGCCAAGGCGATCGAGAAAGGCATGCGCATCGACGGCATCCGCCTGCTCGAGAAGCGCGGCGGCAAGTCCGGCGACTACCGCGCGGAGGCGTAGCGCATGGCGTTGATGCCGGTCGCCGAAGCTCTGGCGCGCGTTTTGGCCGAGGCGCGGCCGCTGCCGGCCGACATGGTGGCGCTCGACGATGCGCTGGGCCTCGTGCTCACCGATGACGTGACGGCGCTTCGCACCCAGCCGCCGGCCGCGGTCTCGGCCATGGATGGCTACGCCGTGCGCGCAAGCGACGTCGCCCAGGCGCCGGTCGTGCTCAAGCTCATCGGCGAAGTCGCCGCCGGCCATCCGTTCGATGGCAAGGTTGGCGCCGGCCAGGCCGCGCGCATCTTCACCGGCGGCGTCATGCCCGACGGCGCCGATACCGTCGTGATCCAGGAATTGACCACGCGCGACGGCGACAAGGTCACGATCCAAAAAGCGACCGCGCTTGGGCGCAATGTGCGCGCGCAGGGCATCGACTTCCACAAGAGACCAGGTCCTGCTGCGCAACGGCCGCCGTCTCACCGACCGCGACCTGATGCTGGCGGCGGCGATGAACCATCCCCGCTTGAGCGTGCATCGAAAGCCCAAAGTGGCCGTGCTCGGCACCGGCGATGAACTGGTGGCGCCCGGCAGCACGCCGGCGCCCGGCGAGATCGTCTATTCCAACGGCTTTGCGCTGACGGCGTTGATCCGCAACGAAGGCGGCGCGGTCATCGACCTGGGGATCGCCCGCGACCGCGTCGAGGATATCGCCGCGGCGGTCCGGCGCGCCCGCGCCAGCGGCGCCGATATCCTGGTGACCACCGGCGGCGCTTCGGTCGGCGAGCACGACCTGGTGCAACGGGCGCTGGCCGCCGAAGGCCTCGATCTGTCGTTCTGGCGGGTGGCGCTGCGCCCCGGCCGGCCGATGATGCACGGCAAGGTCGCCGCCATGCAGGTGCTGGGCCTGCCGGGCAATCCGGTGTCGTCTTATGTCTGCGCGTTCCTGTTCCTGGTGCCGCTGATCCGGCGGCTGGCCGGGCGCGACGATGTCGAGCGGGTGCCGCTGCCGGCGCTCCTCGGCTGCGACATGCCGGCCAATGACGAGCGGGCCGACTACCTGCGCGCCACGCTCCGCCAAGGCCCGGACGGCCCGGTCGCGACCCCGCTGCCGGCCCAGGACAGCTCCCTGATGGCGCCGCTCGCCGCCGCCGACTGCCTGCTGATTCGGGAACCCAATGCGGCTTTTGCCCCGGCCGGTTCACCCTGCGTCATCCTTAAGCTTGCCCTGTAACGGCCTTTCGACTTGTTCACGCCAAATTAAATGGTTGCGGAACACATATCGAACAGATAGTGTTCGTTCATGATTTGTTTCTGGCTGTTGCCGTTCTGAGCTCGGCCAATACGGGCCGGTCCAAGCCGGGATTTGCCAGACGACGAGACCGGGAGAGACCGATGCTGACCCGCAAGCAGTTCGAACTTCTGCGCTTCATCCATGAGCGCCTGACCAAGTCAGGAGTTCCACCGTCCTTTGACGAGATGAAGGACGCCCTCGATCTGAGGTCCAAATCCGGCATCCACCGTCTCATCACCGCCCTGGAAGAGCGCGGCTTCATCCGCCGCCTGCCCAACCGGGCCCGCGCCATCGAAGTCATCAAGCTACCCGAACTCGGTCGCCCACGGCATCAGCGGCGGCCGCTCGCGCGGCTTTACCCCCAGCGTGATCGAGGGCGACCTCGGCCGGGTGCGCGCCAGTAGCGGCGTCGCCTCCGAGGACGACAGCAGCAATGGCCGCCCGATCGCGGTGCCGGTGATGGGCCGCATCGCCGCCGGCACGCCGATCGAGGCGATCCAGACCCGCAGCCATGTCATCAACATGCCGGCCGACCTGTTGTCGGCGGGCGAACACTTCGCCCTGGAAGTGCGCGGCGACTCGATGATCGAGGCCGGCATTCTCGACGGCGATCTGGCGCTGATCCGCCGCTCCGAAGCGGCCGAGACCGGCGACATCGTGGTCGCCTTGATCGACGACGAGGAAGCCACGCTCAAGCGGTTCCGCCGCCGCGGCGCTTCGATCGCCCTCGAGCCGGCCAATCCGGCTTACGAGGTGCGCATCCTGCCGCCCAACCGCGTGCGCATTCAGGGCAAGCTGGTGGCGCTGTTTAGAAGGTACTGAGGGCTAATCTCCCTCCTCCATGTCCTCCTTTCGCGGCGTGGCATCGGGCGCTGAGGGCCGAACCAGCTTTGTCGCGCTTGCAGTGGCCATGCGTGGCGGGCGCGCCCAGGGCCGCTCATAGCCCGGCGGACGGGCTTGCGCCTCCACGAAACGGTCGCCGGTCCAGCGTAGCGCCGTAGCACCATGGCCAAGCCAGGCCTTGCGGTCGATCAGCAGCGCCTGACAGCCGCCCGGCGCCTCGCGCGGGCTCGCCACCACGGCGGCGCGCCGGCAGTCCTCGGCAAAGGCTTCCACCGACTGAGCGAACGACACCAGGCGGCCGTCGGGCAGATGGCCAATGCAGCCGGCCGGATCGCAGCGCACGCCGTCATGCAAGGTCGCATCCTTGACCGTACGGGCATCGCCATCGGCGGCAAGCCATTCCCGGGGCGCGAAGGTGTCGCGGCCGCTGTGCAGCAGCGACAGGCGCCCGTCCGGCCCGCGCACCGCCGCCGCCTGCCCATCGGCCGCCACCAGCACGTCCGGGCGCGGCGTCGTGATCGCCCACAGGCTGGCTACGACCGCCAGGCCCGCCCCGCTCCAGCGCAGCGGCGAGCGCAGCAGGCACAGCAACAACAGCCCGGCTGTGCCCAGCAATAGCGGCCCGGTGCCGAAGGCCTGGATGCGGCCGACCGAACCCGGCAGGCTCGTCACCCACAGCACGACCGCGATCATCCAGTCGATGCCGTAACCCATCATCCGCCAGAACACGGCGTCGAAGCCGAACGGCAGCGCCACCACGCCGAGAATGCCCATCGGCATGACCAGGGCCGAAACCACCGGCATGGCCAGCAGGTTGGCGAGCACGCCGTATGGCGCCAGCCGATGGAAGTGGTAGGCGGCATAAAGCGTGGTCGCTGCGCCTGCGACCAGCGAGGCGAGGATCAGGCCGACGATCTCACGCCCGCCCCACAGCGCCACGCGCGCGCCGACCGAAGTGTCGGCATTGGCCCGCCACGGCAGGCCGTATTGATAGGCCGCGATCAAGGCGAGGGTTGCTGCAAACGACATCTG
>CAWGRN010000020.1:0-118532 GCA_963825015.1 uncultured Alphaproteobacteria bacterium
CCAGCTGCCGATGCAGCCGCACCGCCAGCTTGCGGACCCGCCCGAGGGCCTGGTGCTGGTCGCTCGCCTCGGCGATCAGCAACCGCTCCTCGACCTTGTCGAGATCTTCGGCGAGGCCGTCGGCATAGCTCTCGACGGCTTCGACCATGTGCTCGACGATCGCCTCCAGCAACGCGGCTGGGGTGGCGATCTTGCGGCCGCCGCGCAGCGAACGGCGCGTCGCCTCGAGCGCATTCAGGCTCTGCCGCCGGCCGCTGACGACGAGTTTCTCGGTCATGGTGAAATGCAAAAAACCGATCTCATCGGTCACGCCGCTTAGGCCGCAGACGAGATCGGCGAACACGCCATAGACGCAAGCGCCGTCGGCATGCAGTTGCTGATGCCCGTCCGGTGCCAGCATCAGCTCCCGCGCCGCGGCGGGAAGCTCGGGGCCAGACTTCAGAAAATTGCAGGCCCGCGCGTCGGCGAGATTGAAATGCAGCCACAGCCAGCCTTGGGCGACTTCGATCGGCTGGTCGACTGGGAGCTCATGCGCCGATCCATCCTGCTCGAAGCGAAAGGCGGAGATGAGCCCGGGCAAGGGCTTAGCTTCAGCAGCGGCCTCACTCGATTGCCTGATGGGTGCGAACTGCAAGAGGAGCCCTCCCCGCGCAAGAGCCTGCGCCAGCAGCAAAGGACCGGATTGTTACACTCTTGTGACACCCGGCCCCGAGACCCCTGCTATTATCCGCGCGGGCTGTTCCTGAGCTGGGCGCACAAGGAGTGCATCAAGGAGATCATCGCGCACTCGCTACGACCGCGTCGCGGTCATCGTCGTCAGCGACGGCGAGCGCATCCTGGGGCTGGGCGATCAGGGCGCCGGCGGCATGGCATCCCCATCGGCAAGCTCGCGCTCTACACCGCGTGCGCCAGCATCGATCCCGCCACCACGCTGCCGATCTTGCTCGATGTCGGCACCGACAATCAGGAGCGGTTGGCCGACCCGCTTTATCTGGGCTGGCGTGAGAAGCGCGTGCGCGGCGCCGACTACGATTCCTTCGCCGAGAGCTTCGTGCAGGCCGTCAGCGAACGCTGGCCGCATGTCCTGCTGCAATGGGAGGATTTCGCGCGCGGCAATGCCGGGCAGCTGCTTGAACCACTATCGCGACCGGCTCACCACTTTCAACGACGACATCCAGGGGACGGCTGCGGTCTGCGCCGGCACGCTGCTCGCCGCGGTGAAGGTGACCGGCGTGCCGTTGACCGAGCAGCGGATCGCCATCGTCGGCGCGGGGTCTGCCGGCTGCGGCATCGCCGCGCTGCTCAAGCGCGCATTGATCGATGCCGGACTTTCGGAGGCCGAGGCGCGCAGCCGCTTCCATGCCGTCGACCGCGACAGGCTCCTGGTCGAAGGCATGGCCGGCCTTGTCGATTTCCAGGCGCCGTTCGTGCGGCAGGCCGGTGACGTCGCAGGCTGGGCGTGCGAGCAGCCGGGCAGGATCGGGCTGCTCGACGTTGTGAAGAACGCCAAGCCGACCGTGCTGATCGGCGTCTCGGCGCAAGGCGGCATGTTCAGCGAGGCCATCGTGCGCGCCATGGCGGCGACGGTCGAGCGGCCAATCATCTTCCCCCTCTCCAACCCGACATCCTGCGCGGAAGCCGCGCCGCAAGATTTGATGACCTGGACTGAGGGCCGCGCCGTGATCGGCACCGGCAGCCCCTTCCCGCCGGTCGAGTGGAACGGCAAATCCTGCCGCGTCGCGCAGACCAGCAATGCCTACGTGTTTCCGGGCATGGGGTTTGGCGTGCTGGCGGTGAAGGCAAGGCGCGTGTCCGACGGGATGTTCACCGCAGCCGCCAAGGCGCTCGCCGGCATTTCGCCCGCTTTGCGCGATCCGGCGGCGAGCCCCTTGCCGGCGGTGTCGGAGCTTCGCGTTGTCGCCGTGACGATCGCCGCTTCGGTGGCGAGGCAGGCGCGGGCCGAAGGCTTATGCGCGCCCTTCGATGACGCCGCCCTGCCGGCGCTGATCGCCGCCAAGATGTGGGAGCCGGTCTACCGACCCTATCGGCGCAAAGTGCTATGATGCAGTTCCAGGCTTAACGCGACGGAGCTTCGCTTGCGCCACGCTCTCTTTGCGACTTCTCCTCGCTTTTCTGCTCGCCGCCTCGCCCAGCTTCGCCGCGGGCGGCCCTCCGTATCCCGTCGGTCTCAAGCAGATCGAATTCACCGACGGCGACCGGGATATTGGTCTGGCGATGTTCTATCCAGCCACGCTGTCGGACAAGTCAGCGGAGCCGACCGGGCTCCCCTTCTACACCAATCTGCATCTCTACAGGGATGCGGAGCTGGCCGAAGGCCGCTATCCGCTGGTGATGCTCTCGCACGGCCGCGGCTCGAACCCGCTGCAATATGCCTGGTTCGCCGAGACGCTCGCCGCTCACGGCTATATCGTCGCCGGCCTCTATCACTATCGCGCCAACACCTATGACCAGACCATCGCCTATCTCTTCAACAAGATCTGGCAGCGGCCGCGCGACATCTCTCTCGCCATCGATTTTCTACTGAAAGACCCCGTATGGGGCAAGGCGATCGACGCGGAGAAGATCGGCGTCGCCGGTCATTCGCAAGGCGGCTTCACCTCGCTGTGGATCGGCGGCGCCAAGGTCAATGAAGACAAATTCCTCGCCTTCCAGAAAGGCTGGAAGAACAATCAGCAGGTTCCGGCCAATCTTCGCGAGGAGCTGCCGCTCGACCCTTCGCCCGCGCTCGATGTGCGCGATCCGCGCATCAAGGCCGCGTTCGCCATGGCGCCCGGCATCATCAAGGCGTTCGGCATGGACGAGGCGGGACTCGCCGCGATGTCCGCTCCCGCTTACATCACCGTCGGCGCGCGCGACACGCAGACGCCGCCGCAAGACAACGCCGCCTTCGCCGCCAAGCACATCCCGGGCGCCACGCTCGTCATCATCCCCGGACTGGTGGATCACGAGATCTTCGTCAATGAATGCGACGACGAAGGCCGCGACGAGTTCCCCGAGGCCTGCATCGACGCTCCGGGCGTGGATCGCGCCGCGATCCATAAGGATGTCGGCGCGGCAGCGTTGGAATTTTTCGGTGTGAATCTGCAACGGTGAGGGAGGAACGAGACAATGCAAGATTGGCTGCTCAATCTTCCTCTGTTTGTAACGGCTTTGATTGTCTTCGGCGGCACATATCTTGTCGCTGCAGCCATCTGGCTGGTCGTGACAAGACTGGCAGTGGACGACCGGGGCCGTGCCTTCAAGGCCTTGTCGCCGGGGATGTTGCCGCCGCTTGGCATCATCTTCGGCCTTCTCGTCGGTTTCACCGCAGCGCAAGTGTGGAGCGATTTCGAGAAGGCCAAGGTGGCCGTCGCCAACGAAGCAAGCGCACTTCGCTCCGTCATTCTACTGGCGCAAAGATTTCCCGACGATCAGGGCAGCGCGATTGCGCATGCTCATCAACGAGCACATCGAGACGGCGGTCAATCGGGAGTGGCCGGACATGGCGCGCCAACGCGCCACGCTCGGAGCGGTGCCGACGAAATTGGTCGAAGCGCTCAACACCACGCTCTCTCTGGCGCCGGAAGACCCAGGACAGAAATTGGCGCAGAGCGAGATCGTGAGATCGATCGAGACCGCCTTGGACGCGCGCCGTCAGCGCATCATCATCAGCCAGTCGACAGTGAGCGTCATCAAATGGGGCGGACTGTTGCTCCAGGCGCTTTGCACCCTGATCGCCATTTCCTTTGTCCACAGCGATCACCGCACCACGTGCGCCATAGCCTTGATATTGTTCGCGACCGGCGTCGCCGCGTCGGTCTTGCTGATCGAGTGTTACAACCGGCCCTTCACCGGCGCAGTTTCGATCAAACCCGGGCTGTTGCAGCAAATCATTGCCAGCGAGGCGCCGCCCACAGCCAGTCCATAGGCGCCCTCGCCTAAGACGCGAGCTTGAGTTTGGCGTCGGCGCCCTGGGCGACGCCTTCGAACGGCATCAGGTGCGGCTCGACTTTCTCGCCCGACGGCAGGCCGAATTTCCGCAGTAGGCGCTTCATATATCTGCGGAAGCGATAGTGCTGGATCTCGAATCTGTGCCACGGCGTGTCCTTCCAGCGGATGCCGTGGCCGATATCGGGATTGGCGCGCGCTTTCAGCGCCCTGAACCACGCGGCACGCTTCGGATCGTCCTGCTCGGCCTTGATGAAAGCCGCGACCAGCCGCGCCTGATAATCGGCGATCTGCCACACGCCTCCTTCCGCCGGCTCGAACAGGCCGACGACGAAAAGATCGTCGAGCTCGCGGCTGAAGGTATGGATGACCGAACGGCGCAGCCAACTCGCCGGCAGCATGAGCGGCGGCGAACAGCAGATGCTGGCGCTGGCGCGCGCGCTGATGCTGGCGCCGCGTATCCTGCTGGTCGACGAACCTTCGGTCGGCCTGGCGCCCTTGTTGGTCGCGCGCACCATCGACGCCATCAAGCAGCTCAAGGAGCACTACCACCTCACCGTGCTGATGGCGGAGCAGAATTTCACCCAAGCCATCCGCATCGCCGACCGCGGCTATGTCATCGTGCACGGCAAGATCGCCTTCGAAGGCCGCTCGGCCGACGAGCTCAACAACAACGACCTGATCCGCCAGTTTTATCTGGGGATGTGAGCGGGCCACACCATACGAACGCGGCCGGCGCCTGACCGGCGCCGACCGCCTATTTTGCCGCGAAAATCGTCAGGTCTATTTCGCGATTGCCTTTTCGTAGGGGTAGATGACCTCGCCGCTCTTGTATTGCGGCGGATAGACGATCACCTCGGTCGACAGATCGCGGAAGTCGTCGATCTTGTTGCCCTTGATGTTCTGGAACTGTGCCGCCATCACGCGTTCGGTCGCCCATTCGCCGTCTTTTCCAAATTTGACGTCGCCGACCACGGTCTTGAACGTTGCACCGCGGATATAGTCGGCGAGCTTGCCGTCATCGATCGACTTGGTCTCGGCGATCGCCTGTCCGAGCACCTGCAGGTAGGAATAGGCCCAGACCGGCATGTAATAGCCGAGCGGATCGACTCCCTCGGCGCCAGCGCGCGTCCTGGTACTTCTTCAGGAGTTCGAGCGAACCCGGAAATGCCATCGACTTCTGCGGCAGCCAGGTTTCGAAATTGACCAGTCCGTTGAGCATCGGCCCGAGCTGGGTCTTGAACACGGTCGCCTGCAGGCCGACCATCGCGCCGCCCCACATCTTCGGCTTGAAGCCGACCTCATGCATGGACTTGACCATGCCGACGGAGTCGAGCGGATAGGAGCAGATCACCAGCAGATCCGGAATTCAACGCCTGGATCGCCCGCACGATCGGGCTGAAGTCGGTCGTCGCCGGCGGATAGGTCTTGTTGTAGACGACCTTGAAGCCGGAGGCCTTGGCATTCTCCGCCGCACCCTCACAGGCGTTGCGGCCGAACTCGGCGTCGGCCATCGCGAGCGCGATGGTCTGCGGCTTCGGCTTCTGCGCTTCGGCCACCTTGAAGAAGCCGCGCGTGAATGCCGGCTTCGGCGTCGGGCCGTTCGGGATCATCGAGAAATATCGGTCGTATTTGAACTGCTCGTTCACGCCGGTGCCGAACAAACTGATGAACAGCTTTTTCTTCTGTATCGCGATCGGGATCGCGGGCGCGATCTGGCCGGACGCATAACCGCTGACGATCAGATCGACTTTGTCGATATCGAGCAGCTTGGTGTAGATGCCGGGGACTTGCGACGGGTTGCTCTGGTCGTCGAAGTAGACCAGCTTCACCGGCCGGCCGAGCAGCCCGCCTTTGGCGTTGGTGTCGTCTTCCCAGATCTTCATCGCCAGCAATGACGATTTGCCATTGGCCGACAGCGGGCCGGTGAGCGACATGCCAAAGCCGATCTTGATCGGCTCCTTGGTCTGGGCGTGGCCGGCGACCACGAACATGGCGCAGGCGGCAAGAGCGACCACCGCCCCCGCGATCCAAGCCGATGTCCGGAATTTCAGGATTTGCAGCATGATGTTTACTCCCGGTTGGGCGTGTATTTTTTATGGTCGACCATGACCGCGCCGGGAAAACGCAGATTTGATCCATCGCAAAGACAGACCAAATAAAAGCGGCGCGGAAAAAAATTCCGCGCCGCAGCATTATGTCGGATGCAGGCTTGAAGTTCTTACTTCGCCTTCTCGTACGGATAGATCACCTTGCCGGTCGCCAATTCCGGCGGCGTCAGCACGGTCTGGTAGGACATGCCTTTCCAGGTCTCCAGGCCGGCGCCGTCCTTGATGCCGTGGTATTGCACCTGCATCATGCCGGACTTGGTCCACTCGCCGCCGGGGCCGTAGCTCCAGCTTCCCATGATGGTGTGGAAGGTGGTCTTGCGCAGATAGGCCGCGATCTTGGCGTCGTCGACGCTCTTGGTGCCGGCAATCGCCTCACCCAGCATATTGACGTAGGCGTAACCCCAGCCGCCGAGATAGTAGCCGAGCGGGTCGACCTTTGCGGCCGGCGCCATCGCTTGATACTTCTTGAAGAAGGCCGCGGCCGGCGCCATCATTTTCTCCGACGGCACCCAGGTTTCGTAGTTGACGATGCCGTTGAGCTTCGCGCCCAGCTTGTTCTTGAACACGGTGGCCTGCAGGCCGACCATGGCGCCGCCGATCAGCTTCGGCTTGTAGTTTGCTTCATTGACCGCCAGTGTGATGCCCACCGACGACAGCGGATAAGAGCACACCACGACCAGGTCGGCATTCGAGGCCTGTAGCGCGCGCACGATCGGCGAGAAGTCGGTCGTTCCCGGCGGGAAGCTCTTGTCGTAGACGATCTTGACGCCGAAGGTTTTGGCGTTCGCACGTGCGCCATCGCATGCGGCCTTAGAGAATTCCGCATCCTCGGAGGTCAACGCGACCGTGGTTGGCTTCGGATTCTGCTGCATGGCGACCTGGAAGAAGCCTTCGGTAAACGAAGGCTTGGTCTTCGGCCCGGTCGGCAGTACCGAGAAGTAGTTCGGATAGTGGAACTCGCTGTTTACGTCGAGCGCGAACAGACTGATGAAAGTCTTTTTCTTCTGGATGACGATCGGCATCGCCGGTGCGACCATGTTGGTCGCATAGCCGCTGAGCACCAGGTCGACCTTATCGACGTCGAGCAGCTTGGTGTAGATGCCAGGAACCGTCGACGGGTTGGACTGATCGTCGTAATAGACCAGCTTGACCGGACGCCCGAGCAGACCGCCCTTGGCGTTGGTTTCCTCTTCCCAGATCTTCATGCCGAGCAGTGCCTGCTGGCCGTTCGGCCCGAGCGGACCGGTTTGCGCCATGCTGAAGCCGATCTTGATCGGCTCTTTGTTCTGGGCGGTAGCCGGGCTTGCGATCAGCGCGCAGGCCGCAAGGGCGGCCGTGGCCCCGACGATCCAGGCATAGGTTCGCGATTTGAGCTTGAGCAGCATTGTCGTTCTCCCCATTGGTCGTTGTTTTTTTCTGATCTTACGCGAACTTCGTCAGATTAGGCTAGAGGGTCGCTTATCCGCAAAGGTGGGCTATATCCCCTCCACCATGATGGTTTCGACTTCGCCGGCGCCGCTGCGACGGAATGCTGCAGCGCGGTCGTATTCCGGCGACGTGAAACAGGCGACGCCCTGCTCCAGGGTCGGAAATTCGATGACGATGAAACGGCTGAATTTATCCGGGCCTTCCATGATCTGAAACCGGCCGCCACGCGCCAGCACCTTGCCGCCGAACTTGGCGATGATACCGGGCACCAGGTCGGTGTATTTTTTATATTCGACCGGATCGTTGATCTTGGAACGCGCAACCCAATAAGCCGGCATGTTTCTCTCCTGGACAGCGTGTCGCTGCAGTGACTAAGACTGACTTGAATTTGCCCCCCATACATCGGTCATAGTGAAATGCCGCGCAAGATCATCGATATCTCGGTGCCGCTGGAGAACACGGTCGCCGCCGACCCGCCGGGCTACGGACCCACCATCGAATATCTCAATCACGAGGACACCGCCGCGGACGTTCTCAAGTTCTTTCCCGGTTTAAAAAAAGACGATCTGCCGGACGGCGAAGGCTGGGGATTCGAGTGGGTCAAGCTGTCGACGCACTGCACGACGCATCTCGACGCGCCCTATCACTTCGCCTCCACCATGGACGGCGGCAAGCGCGCCATCACCATCGACGAGGTGCCGCTGGAATGGTGCTTTCAGCCGGCGGTGAAGCTCGACTTCCGCCATTTCCCCGACGGCTATGTCGCCAGCGCGGCCGACGTCGAGGCCGAACTCAAGCGCATCGGCCACACGCTTTCACCGCTTGAAATCGTGGTGGTGAACACCAGCGCGGGTGCGGCCTATGGACGCCCCGATTACGTCGCCAAGGGCTGCGGCATGGGCCGCGAAGCCACGCTCTATCTGACCGAGCGCGGCGTGCGCGTCACCGGCACCGATGGCTGGAGCTGGGACGCGCCATTCGTTTACACCATGCAAAAATACGCCGAGACCCATAACCCGAAGCTGATTTGGGAGGGCCACCGGGCCGGCCGCGAAATCGGCTACTGCCATATCGAGAAACTGCATAATCTCGAGGCATTACCGGCCAAAGGCTTCATGGTAAGCTGTTTTCCGGTGAAGGTCCGCGGCGGCTCCGCCGGCTGGACGCGGGCGGTGGCGATCATTGATGCTTGATTGCCTGGCACGCCGGGCGATAGCATCGTCCCAACAATGCGGCCGGCCAAACGCCGGATAAAAATCAACAAATCCTGGGAGGATTAACGTGGACAGACGCAAATTCGTTGCCGGTAGTGCCGCTGCGGCCGCAGCCCTGACGGTCCGGCCCGCTTTCGCCGAGGACGCCTACCCGTCCCACGCCATTACAATGATCAATCCGTTCCCGCCGGGCGGCGCCGCCGACGTCGTCGGCCGCCCGCTCGCCGCGGTGCTGGAGCCGATCGTCAAACAGCCGGTGATCATCGACACCAAGGCCGGCGCCGCCGGCGCGGTCGGCGCCCAGGTTGCCGCCAATGCCAAGCCCGACGGCTATACGCTGCTGCTGCACATCACCTCGATTTCCGGCTTTGCCGAAGTCGACAAGCTGTTCGGCCGTGCGCCTAAGTTTACCCGCGCCGATTTTATTCCGATTGCGCGCTTCGTCGCCGACCCTTGCGTTCTGCTGGTCAACGACAAGCAGCCCTACAAGACGCTCAAGGATCTGACCGAGGATGTGAAGAAGCGGCCTGATCAGGTTCTCTTCTCGTCCTCCGGCCTCTATGGCGCGCTGCACATCCCGACCGCGCTTTACATGAAGGCGGCCGGTGGCCTGAAAATGCGCCATCTGCCGACCAATGGCGGCGGCCCCGCCCTCACCGCCTTCCTCGGCAACAACGCCCAGGTGCTGGTGTCGTCGATCTCAGCGTCGTTGCCCCAGATCAAGGCCGGCAAGGCCAAGCCGCTCGCTCTGTTCGGCGCCACCCGCTCGAAGGCGCTGCCAGACGTGCCGACCATGAAGGAGCTCGGCTACAACATCGAATATTATCTGTGGGTCGGGCTGTTCGCGCCCAAGGCCACGCCCGCCAATGTGGTGAGCTATCTGCGCACCAACATGAACAAGGCCGCGCACGATCCGAAGTTCAAGACCGCGATGGCCAATCTCGGCCAGGACGTCGACTACCTCGATGAGCCGGAGTTCGCCAAGTTCTGGGACGCCGACGCCGCGCGCATCGAAGCCGCCGTGCGCGATATCGGTCGCGTGCAAGGCTGACGGAGCAGTCGCTCCATACGTTTCGGATGCCGCGCGCGTCGCCAACCGGCTAGCGCGCGGTTTTCGCTTTTCACAATGCTAGCCGGATACAACCGGTAAAAACCTTCAGGGAGAATCAAATGGATCGCCGCAGTTTCGTCATCGGTACCGCCGCTTCCGCAACCGCCCTCGCCACCGGGCCGGCTTTCGCGCAGGATGCTTTTCCCTCGCATGCCGTTACAATCCTGGTCGCGTTTCCGCCCGGCGGCGCTAACGACACCATAACCCGGCCGATCGCGGCGGCGCTCGAACCGATTCTCAAGCAGCCGGTCGTGGTCGAAACCAAGGCCGGCGCCGGCGGTCAGGTCGGCGCTCAAGTCGCGGCCAACGCCAAGCCGGATGGGTATACGCTGCTCTCGCACAACAATGGCATTTCCGGTTACGCCGAAGTCGACAAGCTGTTCGGACGGCAGCCGAAGACCACGCGTGCCGATTTCATTCCGCTCGCCCGCCTCACCGCCGACCCGATCCTGCTGGTGGTCAACGAAAAGCAACCCTACAAGACGCTCAAGGACTTCCTCGACGACGCCAAGAAGCGGCCGGAAGCGATCGTCTACAGCTCCGGCGGTCTCTACGGCGCGACTCACCTGCCGGTGGCCATGCTCGAACATGCAGCCGGCATTCCGAAAATGCGCCACCTGCCGACCAATGGCGGCGGTCCGGCCATCACCGCGCTGCTCGGCAACAATGCGCAGGCCTCGACCCAATCGCTGTCGGCGACGCTGCAACACATCAAGAGCGGCAAGCTGCGCGCCTTGGCCTCGTTCGGCGCCAAGCGTTCGGCCGTACTGCCGGATGTGCCGACGCTCAAGGAGCTCGGCTACAACGTCGAGTATTATCTCTGGGTCGGCATTTTCGCGCCGCACGGCACGCCGGCTCCGGTTGTCGCCACGCTCAGCGCGGCGCTCGACAAGGCGGCGCAGACCGATCAGTTCAAAGCCGTGCTCAAGAATCTCGGGCTGGACTATGCCTATCTCAATGCCAAGGACTTCACAGCGTTCTGGGCCCAGGATGCCAAACTCACCGATGACGCGGTGCATCTGATCGGCAAGCAGGGATAACTTCTCCCCGCACTTCGCGGGGGAAAAGGAAGATAATGAACTTACGTGCAGACCATGTTGCGGGCGCCGCGATTTGTCGTATTCGGCGCGGCGATCATCGCTTTGAGCGGCGACCTGCCGGTCGGGCGCTTGTCGATGCCCGGCTCCGGCTTCCTGCCGATGATCGTCGCGGTGCTGACCATCATCTTCGGCCTCGCGCTGATCCTGCGTGCCCCCGCAGAAAGCGGGCCGTTCTCCGATCTGGAATGGGAGGACGGCAAACATGCGGCGGTTGTGACGGCCATCACCGCCGCCGCGATCGCGCTCTATACGGTCCTCGGTTTCATCATCACCATGGTCCTGATGTTGGTCGCGTTGCTGATCGTGATCGAGCGGCGCAATCCGATCTACGCGGGCGCCTACAGTATCGCCATCGTCGTTGCCACCTACGCCGCCTTCGAATGGCTGCTCAGGACGCCTCTGCCGGAAAGCCCCTTCAGCTACTAGGACCTCATTCGTGGAAAGCACTCTCTTCAGCCTGGCGCATGGATTTGCCATCGCGTTCCAGCCCGACAATCTCTGGTACGCCTTTCTCGGCTGTCTGGTCGGCACCCTGGTCGGCGTGTTGCCGGGCATCGGTCCGCTGTCGGGCATTTCGATTTTGCTGCCGGTGACCTTCGGGCTCGACGCCACGCAGGCCGTGATCATGCTCGCCGGCATCTATTACGGCTCGCAATATGGCGGCTCGACCACGTCGATCCTGATGCGGATTCCCGGCGAAGCCTCGTCGGTGATGACCTGTATCGACGGCAACGCCATGGCCAAGAAGGGCCGCGCCGGCGCCGCGCTCTGCATCGCCGCGGTCGGCTCCTGGATCGCCGGCACCTTCGGCGTCGTCGCGCTCACCGTGGTGGCGCCGCCGCTCGCCACCATCGCCTTGAAGTTCGGGCCGCCGGAATACACCGCGCTGCTGGTGCTCGGGCTGATTTTTCTCGCCTACATGTCGTCGTCGTCGCTGGTGCGCACGCTGCTGATGGCCTGCATCGGACTGATGCTCGGCATGATCGGCATCGACAACATGACCGGCCACTTCCGCTACAGCTTCGACCTCGCCGAGCTCGGCGACGGCATCGGCATCGTGCCGGTCGCGGTCGGCCTGTTCGGCCTCGGCGAAATCCTGTCGACGCCGAGCCACAAAGTGGTCGGCGAAGTGATCGCGCCGAAATTCCGGGAGTTGTGGCCGAGCCGCAAGGAATGGGGCGAATCGGGCTGGCCAATCGCGCGCGGCACATTGCTCGGCTTCATCATCGGCATCATCCCGGGCTCCGCGCACATCATTTCCAGCTTCTTGTCTTATGCGCTGGAGCGCCGCGTCTCGAAACATCCGGAAGAATTCGGCAAAGGCGCGGTGGCCGGCGTCGCCGGACCTGAGTCAGCCAATAATTCGGCTTCGACCGGCGCCTTCGTGCCGATGCTGGCGCTCGGCATTCCGACCGGGCCGATCCCGGCGGTGCTGATGGGCGCCTTGATGGTGCACGGCATATCGCCCGGCCCGCAACTGGTCACCGAGCATCCGGATGTGTTCTGGGGTTTCGTCGCCTCGATGTATGTCGGCAATCTGATGCTGCTGGCGCTCAATCTGCCGCTGGTCAGCCTGTTCGTCACCGTGCTGCGCATCCCCTATGCCTATCTCTATCCGCTGATCATCATGTTCTGCGTCATCGGCGTCTACGAGGTGAACCACTCGATCGTCGACGTCTGGATCATGCTGATCATGGGAATTCTCGGCTACGCGCTGCGCAAATTCTCGTTCGACCCGGCGCCGCTGGTGCTCGGCCTGGTGATCGCGCCGATTTTCGAGCAATCCTTGCGTCAGTCGCTGATCATGTCGAACGGCAATTATTTCATCTTCGCCAACCGGCCGATTTCGGCCGGGCTGTTGCTCGTGTGCGTGATCCTGCTGGCGATGTCGGCCGTCACTTTCGTGCTCAAGCGCAAGGATTGGCGCGACAAGCTGGCCGAGGCGGAAGCCGGCGAAGTCCAGCTATAGGCCGCGCCGAATGCCGCAGCCCGTCATCAAGACCGTTGGCGTCGTCGGGCTCGGCAAGATGGGCGCCCCGATGGCGCGCCATCTCGCCGCCAAGGGCTTCAGCGTGATCGGCCACGACATCGACCCGTCGGCCGTCAAACGCCTCGCCGCGCATGGCGTCACGCGCCGCACCATCGCCAGCCAAGCTCGCGGCCGCCAGCGATCTGGTCATCGTGGTGACCGCGTTCGAGCGCCAGGTCGAAGACGTCTTGTTCGGCGCCGATGGCGTTGCCGACGGCGCACGGCCGGGAACCATCGTCGGCATTGCCGCGACCATCTCGCCGCAAGGCATGCGCAAATTCAGCGACCGCCTGATCGAGCGCGGCCTGATTCCGCTCGACATTCCGCTGTGCCGCGGCGAACCGGCGGCGGAAGCCGGGCAATTGCTGATCGTCGGCGGTGGCGACGCCGAAGCCTTCGAGCGCTGCCGTCCGGCGTTTTCGAGTTTCGCCGATAGCATTTTCCATCTCGGCCCGGCAGGCGCCGGTCAGGTCGGCAAGATGGTCAACAATCTCATTTTGTGGGCCTGCATCTCGGCCAACTACGAAGGCCTCAAGCTCGGCGAGCAGCTCGGCGTCGATCGCGCGGCAATGCGCACGATGCTGCTGGAGTCGAGCGGCGAGAACTGGGCGTTGCGATCGGGCGCCGGCGACCGGCCGATGCCCTGGGCCGAGAAGGACATGATGATCGTGCTGGATGAAGCCGACGCCGCGCGCATCAGCCTGCCGCTGTGCGGCGTCATCAAGGAAGTCATCAAAGGCATCAAGGTCGAGCGCGGCGAGTAGGCCGCGCCCGGCCGCGCCGTCAGGGCGCCGCCTTTCTGGCGTGCAGCGCCATCGCGATCAGCGCCGATCCGCCGAACATCATGTTGATGCCGACCAAAAGCCCGATCGCCCAGGCCGCCGTGCTCGGCAGCCCGGCCAGGATCATCGCGCTCAGCGCCAGATCGACGATGCCGCTGACCAGCATCCAGCCCCATTGGCCGGACAATTCGCGCTTGTGATCGAGCGCGAACATGATCGAAGCAACGCCTTCGATGACGAAGAAGGCGATCAGCACCAGCGTGAGCGATAACGCGCCCTGCACCGGCTGCACCAGCAGCAGCACGCCGACCATGATGCCCAGCGCCGCCGAAACCAGCGACCAGAGGAAGCCCGGCGCTTGCCGCATCCAGAAACTCGTGGCCAGGCCGACAAGGCCGCTGATCAGGAACAGCCAGCCGAGCAGGATCGTCACCGCCAGCGTCGCGAGCGGCGGGATCGCGATGGCGATGAAGCCGAGCACCAGCAGGACGATGCCTTCGGCCAGATACAGTTTCCAATGCTCGTGCAGCGCGCTGGCAACCGCGCGTTGAATACCCTTGATGTCAGGCTGATTGGTGGACATGGCGAACTCCTCTGGCCCCCGGCAAATGATAGCCTATTTTTCGACCCAGTCGGCGCATTTCTGCACGGCCGTTTCACCGCCCCAGGGCATGACCGGCACGGTCGATGTGGAATTCTTCGGCGAGCCTTCGATGATGCGGTCGCTGTAGACCATGTAGACCAGCACGTTGCGCTTGGTGTCGCAGCCGCGCACGATCTGCATCTTCTTGAAGAACAGCGAGCGGCGCTTGCGGAACACGTCGTCGCCCTGCTCGAACTTGGCTTTGAACTTGATCGGCCCGATCTGCCGGCAGGCCAGCGAAATATCCGACACTTCCTCGGCGACGCCGATCCAGCCTTTCAGCCCGCCGCGCTCCGGCACGGTAAAATGGCAGGCGACGCCCTCGACCTCCGGATCGTCGAGCCCGTAGGTGGCGAGCTTGTCGTTCGGCGTCAGCCACTTGAACACGGTGGAGCGCTTGAAGATCAGATCCGGCTCGTCGGCCGCGTTCGATGGAACCGCGCTCAGCACGACAAAGGCGGCGACGAGACACGTAAGGAATGCGCGCAAGAAAGCCTCCAAACCGGTTGGATGCGGTTCTTTGCGACATAGGAATTGGCAGCGACCTGCGGAAGGGCCGCGAGTCGCTCAAATTGCTACCAAGGCGCCCGGCCTAGCGCACCCATGGGAATAGATTGGCCGGGAAATCGGCGGCATAGCGCCGGCCTGCCGGCTTGGCGTGCTGTTCAGGCCGCGGACTGCCGCCGGCTTCGACCACCTTGCGGTACAGGTGCCAGGTCGCGTGGCCGAGCACCGGCACGACCACCGTCAGGCCGAGGAAGAACGGCAACGAACCGATCAGCAGCAAGCCGGCAACGATCAGGCCCCAGACCGCCATGGTCAGCGGATTTTTGAGAACCACGCGGATCGACGTCAACAGCGCAACCGCTGCGCCGACATCGCGATCGAGCATGAGCGGAAACGACACCACACTCATCGTCAGCACCAGAACGGCAAAGCAGAAGCCGACGATGTTGCCGACAATGATCAGGTTCCAGCCGGCGGCGGTGAACAGCGCGTCATGGACGAACTGCCCGATCGAAGCCGGCGCGGCGTAGCCGAAATCCGCGACGTAGATGGCATCGGCAATCGCCAGCCAGACGCCGAACACCAGCAGCAGCAACAACCCCAAGGCGGCGATCGCGCCGATCGACGAGGATTGCAGAACGTCGAAAGCATGCGTCGCCGACGTATCGAGCCCGGCTTCACGCCGCCGGCTCAATTCGTAAAGCCCAAGGGCGGCGAACGGGCCGACCAGCGCGAAGCCGGTCGCCAGCGGATAGATCAGCGGCAGTATCGAATAGCCGAAGGCCAGCCGCGCCAGCACCAGACCGATGATGGGATAGATGACGCCGAGAAACATCGCATGCGTCGGCATGGCGTAGAAATCGTCGAAGCCTTTGGCCAGCGCGTCTTTGAGATCGGCCAAGCCGATGCGGCGAACGGTCAGTTGTGCGGGGCTCGTGCCCGCGCCGAGCAGAACGTGCGAATAAGCCATGCCTGCCTCCTGAAGTTTTGGGTTCAGGGGCTCGTGCACTCGAATGACGAGGGCCACAACGGCTCCAGGTCACCCCACGAGCCACGTATGATTTGGCCTAGCACAGGCGGGCGGCGCCCGGTCTTCACGATTGCGCGCGCGGCGCGATTGCACCGCAACATGGACTAAGGGAACTTCACGCCCACAGGTTTTCGCCGCTCATGCCTTTATAGATGTCGGCGACAAATTCGCCGTAGCCGTTGAACAGAAGCGTGGGCCGGCGCTCGCCGGTGCCGATCACCTCTTCGCTCGCCTGGCTCCAGCGCGGATGCGGCACTTTTGGATTGACGTTGGCCCAGAAGCCGTATTCGGAAGCCTGCAACGCTTCCCAATAAGTGTGCGGCCGCTGGTCGGTGAAGGTAAAGCGCACGATCGACTTGATCGACTTGAAACCGTATTTCCACGGCACCGCCAGCCGCAGCGGCGCGCCGTGCTGCTTGGCCATCGGGTGGCCATAGGCGCCGGTGGCGAGGAAAGCGAGATCGTTGGTCGCCTCCGCCATGGTGAGGCCTTCGGTATAGGGCCATGGAAACCAGGTCTGGCGCTGGCCGAACGCGGTCTTGGGATCCATGAAGGTCTGCATCTGCACATATTTGGCCGAGCCGAGGGGCTTGGCGAAATCGACCAGCTTGCGCAGCGGAAATCCGCTCCAGGCGATCGCCATGCTCCAGGCTTCGACGCAGCGGTGGCGGTAGGTGCGCTCTTCAATCGTCAGCTTGCGGATCAGATCGTCGATGCCGACTTCCATCGGCTTCTCCACCATGCCGTCGATCTTCACCGTCCACGGCCGGACTTTGAGCGCCTGCGCCGACGAGGCGATGGTTTTCTGCGAGCCGAATTCGTAGAAATTATTGTAGTTGCCGTTGATCTTCTCGTCGGTGATCGGCCGGTCGAGCACGTATTTTTCGTTGCGCTTGGCCGGATAGAGATCGGCGGTCGGGTCCGGCAGATTGGCGACATCGGTCACGCGCTGCGCGGCGGCGATGCGCGGCGCCAGCGCCAATGCAGTCGCACCGCCAATCATGAAATTGCGGCGGTTGAACACCAGATGCTCGGGCGTGACCAGACGATCCGGGATTTCCCAGCCGCGGCGGCGAATGATGTTCATGGCGCGAGTTCCCTTGGATTCGGTCTCCAAGGGGTAAGGCCGCCCCCGTTCACAGGCAAGTCACGGATGCGGGAGTTACTCCGCCGCCCGTCTTGCCGCCACGATCTGATCGGCCTGACGGCCGGTAAGCTCGGCCATATGGTCGAACTTGAAGGTGAACGAGCCGACGCCGGCGGTGGCCGAGCGCACCTCGATGATCAGGTCGCCGATCTCGGCTTCCGCCATCTGCGCCCGCACCATGTCCCAGCCCGGCCAGCCCTCGCGGGTGTCGAAGCCGAGAATTTGCCCGCGCCGGCCGGACAGGATCGCGTTCATCTTCGCGGTCGCGTCGCTCGGGCAGACGATCTCGACCAGATGGATCGGCTCCAGCAGCACCGGCTGGCACTGCGGCAAGCCTTCCACCATGGCGATGCGGCCGGCAATGCGGAACGCCATGTCGGAGGAATCCACCGTGTGGAACGAGCCGTCGATCAGCGCCACCGCCAGGTCGACCACCGGGAAGCCGAGCGGTCCGTGCTTGAGACCGTCGATGATGCCCTCTTCCACCGCCGGGATATAATTGCGCGGCACCACGCCGCCGGTGATCTTGTCCTCGAACTTGAAGCCGGAGCTGCGCGGCAGCGGCTTGATGTCCACCACCACATCGCCGAACTGGCCGTGGCCGCCGGACTGCTTCTTGTGGCGGCCGCGGATGGTGATCGGCTTGCGGATGGTTTCGCGATAGCCGACGGTCGGCGGCCGCGTCGAAACCGGCACCGCGTAGCGGTCGCCGAGCCGTTCGGTCGCGACGCGCAAATGCATCTCGCCCTGGCCCCAGATCACCACCTCATGGCTTTCGGCGTTGTGGTCGACGCGCAGCGAGGGGTCTTCCTCGGTCAGCTTGGTGAAGGCGGCGCCGAGCTTGACGTCGTCCTTGCGCTCCTTGGCCTGCACCGCGATCGCCAGCACCGGCGGATAAGGCTTCACCGTCGCCATCGCGCCGCGCGCCTGCCGGCCGGACGACAGCGTGTCGCCGGTCTTGGCGCCGTCGAGCTTGCCAAAGGCAACGGTATCTCCGGCTTTAGCCGGGCCGCGCTTGGTAAAGTTAGGTCCCATGGCGGCAAAGACGCCGGAGATGCGTCCGACTTCGGTCGTCGGCGTCGAGAAGGTTGTGCCGTCGCCGGCCTCGCCGGTGAGCAGGCGCACGACCGACATCTTGCCGCCGTGCGGCGTGTGGAAAGTCTTGAGTACCAGCGCCGCCGCGTCGTAGCCGGCCTTGACGCCGAGACGCCGCGCGGTTTCCGCGACGCCGGGCGCTTCATGCCGCAGCGCCTTCAGCAGGCGCAGCACGCCATTGCTGCGGCTGGCGGCGCCGAGCAGCACCGGGCAGACGATGCGGTCGCGCAATTCCTTGGCGAGGTCGTCGAAGATCTTGTCGCGTGGCGGCTCGATGTCCTCGAGCAATTGCTCCATCAACTGGTCGTCGTGATCGGCCAGCGTCTCCAGCATGGAGAAGCGCGCTTCCTTCTCGCGGTCGCGATCCTCGCCGGCGAGATCGACGATCTCGGAGGCGGCGTGCTCCTTGTAGACATAGGCGCGCTCGAGCGCGAGATCGACGAAGCCGGCGATGATGTCGTTCTTCCAGATCGGAATCTGGCGCAGCAGCAGCGGCACGCGCGACGCCGGCTGCAGCAGCTTGATGGTCTCGCGCACGCGCTTGTCGGCTTTGTCGATCTTGTTGAGAAACAGGAAATGCGGAATGTTCTGGTCTTCCAGCTCGCGCAGAATCAATTGCAGCTGCGGCACCTTCTTCTCGTCGGCCTCGCAGACCACGACCGCGGCGTCGACCGCCGGCAGCACGGCGCGCATGTCGTGAATGAATTCAATCGAGCCCGGGCAATCGATAAAAGTGTAGCTTTCGTCCATGAAAGTGGTGGTGGCGAAGGTCGCCTCGACGCTCATCTTGTGCTGGCGCGCTTCCTTGCTGGCGTCGCTGACGGTCGTGCCGGCATCGACCGTACCCTGACGCGGAATGGCGCCGGTACGCGCGAGGATCGCTTCGAGAAGCGTGGTCTTGCCGCTTTGGAAGGGGCCCACCAGCGCGATACACCGGGGACCCTTGGGACTCGTGCCGTTCTGCACCATGGCAACCTCCCTGACTGGCCGGGAGTTGGACCTCGTTACCGGCCCGTGGCGCTATCGTCTCAGGGTCGGCCAGCGCTGGCAAGGGCGGATTGCGGTTCTCGCGCGGCCAAAACGCACATGTCCCGCGCGCGGAAAAACCGCCGGCAGTTGATGTAGATCAACGTTGCCGAAATCTTAGCGCGCCGGAAACGGACTACTTCAAATTCCCGCAAAAGCGCTGGATGCGGCGTGCCTGGCCGCAAGCGCCGCGCCGCCCGAGTCGGCGCTCCGCGTG
The DNA here is from genome assembly GCA_963825015.1 of uncultured Alphaproteobacteria bacterium. GTDB lineage: Bacteria > Pseudomonadota > Alphaproteobacteria > Rhizobiales > Xanthobacteraceae > Pseudolabrys. The sequence goes on from CAWGRN010000020.1 coordinate 19,389, forward strand.
CCTCGGGCGCGCGGCTTACCCGGGCAACCATAATTTAGGCAATGTTTTGCAGTGCCATAGTCCGGAATTTCCAACCGGCCGCCGATAGGCTAAGATGACCGCGATGGAACTGAGGCCGCAGCAGTGTTTGTAGGCAGACAGAAGTCCGATGCGAGGACCGCGGGAAGAGGTGATTACCCGGTCACCTCCGCGCGGTCGCGCACCTTTGTGCGGACGTCATTTGCCATTTGGTGGGTTTGTCTGGGCGTCGCCGGGGTAAGTGCGGTGGCCGCAGCAGCGATTTGTCTGCCGCCTCTCCATGGCCGTTCGGTCTTCACACCTGAGCTAAGGTCATCGATATCCCCCGCTCTATCGGCGCGCGCGCTCGATGTTGCCCCCACTTGGCACGAAGAGTGGACGCAACTCGTCGGCCGCGTCGGCCTTGGCGTGCGGGAAGCGCAAGACGTTGCCTGGGTTCCGACCGGCGGTCTATCGACTTTGTTGGCGACACGCTTTCCTTCCGCCGCCAATGTGCGCTTGCCAAGCATAGAGCTCGCAATGCCTTTGCCGCTGCCGCGGCCTTATGGTATCGCGCGTCAAGGCGTCGCCCGCACCGCGCCGTTGGCTATCGAACCGCAGCTCGCATCATTGCCGCCGCAGCCACAGCCTCAACCTAAGTCAGGCGAAACCGGCATCCTCGATAAATTGTTCGCGGATCCCGATCGTGCTGCCAAAGCTGTGCTCGCCGCCAATCCAAACACGGCGCTGTATGACATCGCCAAGCGTGTCGTCTATCTGCCGGATGGCGACAAGCTGGAGGCGCATTCGGGTTACGGTCAGTGGATAGACGATCCGGAGTCGGTCCGTCGCAAGATGGTCGGGGTGACTCCGCCCAACATCTATGCCGTCAGCTTCCGCGAGAAACCGTTTCACGGCGTTCGCGCGCTACGCATGAAGCCGGTCGGCAGCGGCAACATGTATGGCCGCGACGGCATCCTGGCCCATTCCTACCTGCTCGGCGAAGCCGGCGCATCGAATGGCTGCATATCGGTGCGGGATTACGACAAATTCTTAAAGGCTTACGAGGACGGCAAGTTCAACCAGATCATCGTCCTGCGCAGCGCCGACGAACCGGTGCCGTCGCAAGTCGCCAGCGTTCAAGCCCAGGGCTCGTAAGGCTTGGTCGCATAGAAGCCGCGCCTGCGTTTGCCGCGGCTGACGAACGGTCTTCGCGGTTGATCATTTCCTCTGCGCTTTTCGCACCGGCGGGTTCGAATGGATTCCGAAACCTGCGATCAGCAAGGCAAGAGCTCGTTCAAGTTCTCCAAGGCCGGAGCGGAGATCTGTGACATCGTTTGCGAGCCAACGACGCAGTTCGACCTGAAATATGCAAAATACAATCCAGCCGGCGAATAGCGACTGTTCTTTGGGTGCGATTTCATGATTCGCAATTGCCAGTTCGATGACATGCCCGAATAGCCGGATCAGGCGATCTCGCGTTTTCTGAAACGGAGCGGCCTGAGCGCCGAACTCGTAGAAAATCATTTCGCGTAGCGCGAGCCGGGCTAAGGCCGGCTGCTGGCCGAAAAACCGGTAGTGCGGTTTCGCGACCGATATGAGGTTGTCGATCAGCGTCGCCTTCGGATCGACGGCGTCCTCGGCTTGCTGAATAACGATCTCGAGTGGCTCGTTAATCGTCAGAAACAGCAGATCGCGTTTGTTCTTGGCATAAAGAAAAATCGTGCCAAGCCCGACCCCCGCGATAACCGCGATTTCGCGCATTGTCGTATCGTCGAAGCCCTTGGCAACAAATAAATTCTGCGCCGTCTTTTTGATGCGCCGCAGTTTTTCCAGCTTGTTGCGCGTGCGCAAACCGTCCGGCGCCGCGAGCGGCAAATCGGTCATTTCAATTTCTTTCTCCGCCAAGGCCCCGATTCTAGCGGGTCCGGCGGCTTGACAACAACATGAACATGTTCAAGTATGAACGAGTTCAATAAAAAAGAAAAGCTCTCGATGTCAATTTACGAGAGCGGCGCGGCCGGGAGGACCCAAGTGCAGCCACTGCGCAAGACCATTGGATCCGTGCGGCCTGAGAAAGCCGAAGCGCCGGCGCTGGAGGTTTCCAGTCTCACTGTGCGTTTCGGCGCGCGGACGATTTTGGATGCAATCAACTTTTTTGTGCGTGAAGGGGAGTTCCTCTGCATTGTCGGCTCTTCGGGGTCGGGCAAGACAACGCTGCTGCGGGTACTTGCCGGCCTTGCCCGTCCTGCCGAGGGCAAAGTCCTGTTCGCGGGCGCCGAAATTTCGGGGCCCTCGCGCGACCGCGCAATCATTTTCCAGGACTATTCAAAGGCGCTGCTGCCATGGCGCACCGTCCGAGGCAATGTGGCGCTGAGCCTGGAATCGCGAAATGTCCCGGCCGCCGAGCAAGACGTCATTATTGACGAACTGCTCGGCATAATGGGTTTAAGCCCGGCGAAAGAACAATTTCCGAGTCAGCTCTCCGGCGGCATGCAGCAGCGCGTGCAAATTGCCCGCTGCCTGGCGCAGGATCCGAAGCTCCTGCTGATGGACGAACCTTTCGGCGCGCTCGACGCGATGACCCGGCAGGCCTTGCAGGACGAGATTCTCCAATTGGTCGCCGATAAAAAGATCGCGACCGTATTTATTACGCACGATCTCGAAGAGGCAATCTATCTCGGCGATCGCGTTATCGTGCTCGACGGTTCGCCCGCCGGCATCATGGAGACGATGGAAATCGATCTCCCGCGGCCGCGTAATCAGCTAACGACACGGGAGGATGGCCGTTTTCTCGCTTACCGGCATCGCCTGTTTGAAATGCTGGTGCATGAACGTACGCCGCGAGAGCTCCAGGGCAAAGGTCAGCAGTGATGCGGCGCCTGTTGCTCGGAGCGATTATCCCGGTTTCTTTCCTCGGACTTTGGGAAGCCTCAAGCCGCGCTGGATTGTTGACGCTGGAATCGCTGTCGCTTCCCTCGGATATTGTCGCGGCCGGATATGCCGATCTGCGCGATGGCTCATTGCTGCTCGCGACCTTTCAGACCTGCGAGACCGCATTGCTTGGGCTTGCGATTGCGGCTGTCGTTGGCATCGCGGTCGGCACCATCCTCGGTCTCGCGCCGACGGCGGAACGAATCGCCGGGCCGACAATCGAGGCGTTGCGCCCAATTCCCGCTGTAGCGTTCATGCCTCTTGCACTGATGATGTTCGGCTTCGGCGTGGGACTTGAAGCGAGCATCGTTGCTTATGCCTGCGTCTGGCCGATCCTTATTGTTACGATCACGGCGGTACGGGCTATCGAGGGCAGATTGCTCGAAGTCGCCGCCGTGCTGGAGCTTCCGGTCTGGAAGCGGATGACGAAGATCGTCTTGCCCGCGGCATTCGCGCGGATCAATGTCGGTTTGCGCGTTGCCGCCGCCATCTCATTGGTGGTCGCGGTCACAATTGAAATCGTGCTCAACCCGCGCGGCCTCGGTTACCATCTCGTCCTTGCCCAGCAATCGCTACAAATCGGTCTGATGTGGGCGCAACTCGTCTGGCTCTGCCTGCTGGGATTTGTGCTGAACCTCTTGCTCAGCCGCCTCGGTGGCGGCTCGGGATTGATTTGGAGGCCGACATGAGGCGGCTCCTCGATCCTATTAACCTCGCGGCTCTCGGTTTCGCGTTATCTCTGCTCGTGGCATGGCAGTTATTGGCCGATGCGCATCTGCTTTCCCCTATCTTTTTTCCCTCACCGTTGCGGGCCATCGAGGTTTTGCAATATCGCGCTTTAGACGGCTCATTATGGATTTCTCTCGCCTGGACCGCTTTGCGGATGGTTGTTGGTTGGCTGCTGGCCTCTATTATTGGCATCGCCCTCGGCGCGGCCATCGGTTCGTTCCGGCTTGCGCGCGATCTGCTCAATCCAACTCTCGAATTTATCCGGCCACTGCCTGCGTCGGCCGTCATTCCAGTCGCAATTCTGTTTCTCGGTCTGTCTAATGCGATGTCACTGACCGTCATCGCATTCGGTGCGGTATGGCCGGTCTTGCTGGCGAGCGTCCACGGTTTTTCATCTGTTTCGCCGCAACTGGCGGACGTGTCGCATGTCCTCGGCCTCAAACGGCATGACTTCATGCGCAAGATCGCGCTGCCATCCGCCCTGCCCGACATCGTCGCCGGTCTGCGTGTGGGTCTTGCGCTGGCGCTCATTCTGACCGTGGTTACCGAGATGCAATCATCGCTGCCGGGCCTCGGCTGGGACATTTTCTTCGCCCAGCGCTCTTATCGCAGCGCCGATCTTTATGCCGGGCTGATCATGCTCGCAGCGCTTGGCTTTGCCGCCAATCACCTGATCTTGCTTTTCGAGAGGCGCGCACTGCGCTGGCGAAACTTGGAAACATAAAACGGGAGGACATCCATGAAGGCATTCCTGAGAGTTCTGACGGCCCTATACCTTTCCATCATCGGTCTGACGACGGCCGGCGCCGCCGAGCCGGTCAAAGTCACCATCGGCTATCCGCCGGCGACCGATTTTCTCGCGGCCTATGTCGCCAAAGAAAAGGGCATCTTCGACAAACACAACATCGATGCAACGATGGTCAAGATTCCGGCCGTCAACAACATTCCTTCGGCGGTCGTCTCGGGCAGCGTTCAAATCGGCATGACCACTGTTCCGACGCTGCTTCAGGCCGTGGACGGCGGGCTTGATCTCGTTATGGTCGCGGGGGCCGCCCGTCACACCAAGGCGCATCCGATCATCAGCCTGATGGCCCGTAGCGATATCAAGTATGAAAAGCCGTCCGATCTGATCGGAAAGACGGTCGGCGTGCCAGGCATTAACAGCGTCATCGACGTGATATTCCGGAAATGGCTGCTCAATAATAAAATTCCGCTCGACAAAGTGAAGGTCGTCGAGGGGCCGCTGCCGCAGTTGCCGGACATGCTCAAGAGCAAGAGCGTCGACTATGTCGCGATTGTCGAGCCATTGCGCACGCGCATCGTCGCAACGAAGATCGGAACCATCGCGGCTCAGTACTTCGCTGAGGTCAATCCCGATGTGCTCGTCAGCGGCTGGTTGGCGGGTGGCGACTGGGTGAAGAAAAATCCTGAGGCCGTGAAGAACTTCCGGATATCGATCGACGAAGGCTTGGACTTCATTCAAAAGAATCCGGAAGAAGCCAAAGCCATCGAGAAAAAATACATCGGTTACAACACCCCGAGCTTTCCGGTCTTCAATAACAAGGTGCGTGCGGAAGACTTCACGTTTTACCTGAACGTAGGGAAAGAATTGAAGCTTTATCGAAGCCAGATCGATCCCAAGAAGATCATCGCGCAATAACGGCCAGATCCGGAATCCTGACATGATTGAAGATGCGCAAGCAGTGCTATTGGCTTCGAGCGACCGCAGTCCGGTAGCCTACGATCGTAGCTCCGGCTTACGAGCGAATTGTCGCCGAAAAGGATGTCGCCGTGCCGATGCGGGACGGCGTCAACCTTTCGATCGATATCTATCGTCCGGACTCGGCCGAGAAGTTTCCGGCATTGCTTGCGTTCTCGATCTACAACAAAGATCTTCAGGGGCCGGACGTCGCGGCCTCTTTGCCGCCGCAGCCGTCATGGTCCTCGCTCTGGGCCGGTCTTTTGGAAGCGGGCGACACCAAATTCTTCGTCTCGCGCGGCTACGTGCACATCATCGGTTCGCCGCGCGGGATATTCAAATCGGACGGGGGCGGAAGCCGCCAATGGGACAGTTACGACCTGATCGAATGGATTGCGAAGCAGCCATGGTGTGACGGCAATGTCGGCATGGTCGGCATTTCCGGATTCGGGGCTGAGCAATTCCATGCCGCCAAGCAGAATCCGCCGCACCTGAAAGCGATCTTCCCGTACGATCCGCGCGGCGCGCTGGGCACGCTGGGCAGCTTTCGCGAGGAGTATCCGGGCGGGGTGCTCCACTTCTTCCGATATTTGATTATGCACTTCGCCGCTTTGCACCAGAACAAGGGCAAACCGGGCGAATTGCCGGCCGAGCGTGAAGCACTATGGCGCGAAGCCATGCAGAACCCCGATTTTCGCATGTATCCGCATGTCTTCAATGTGCTGACTCAAAAGGGCCAGCATATGCCGCCGTATTTCGATCTTCTGATCGACCCCTACGACAAGGAGGCTGTTGTCGAAGCCGCCGAGAAGGCGGTCGAGCAGATCAAGGTGCCGAGTTACACCGGAGCCGGCTGGTACGCTTACACGTACAAGACGCACCTTAATGGTGCACAGAACTATTTCGAACGTCTGCAGGGCCCTAAAAAACTGACATTTACCGGGCCGGCCCATCTGGAGCGGCCCTTCCATTCGCTGCACAACGAAATACTGCGCTGGCACGACCATTGGCTCAAAAACATCGATACCGGAATGATGAACGAGCCGCCGGTGCGGTATTGGGTCATGGGCGCAAACGAATGGCGCTCCGGCTCAGACTGGCCGTTGCCGGAAACACAATGGACCAAATTTTATCTCAATAGCTGGGAACGTCTGCAGACCGCACCATTCACGCCGTCCAGTGCCGACGACGAGTTGCCGCCGGACGCTTTCGTGCAGATGCCGCCGACCCAGACGAACGCCATCCAGAAGCTGCGTTATCTGACCGATCCACTGCCCCACGACCTTCTCGTCGCGGGTCCCGGCGTACTGAACCTGTTCGCCGAAATCGATCAGGACGACACCAACTGGATTGTCACTCTCAAGGATATTGGGCCGGACGGTTCGGTGCGTACGGTGCGCGAGGGCGAGCGGGAGATACCGCTCGATTTGCCGGAACGCGAGGTGACGCGCGGCTGGCTCAAGGCCTCGCACCGCGCGCTCGATCCACATCGTTCGAAGCCGTGGAAGCCGTGGCATCCTCTCACGCGCGCGGCTCAGGTGAAAGTCCGGCCGGGCACGATCGAGAACTATGCAATCGAAATCATGGCCACGGCCAATCTGTTTCGGCGCGGCCACCGCATCTGCCTGGAGATCGCGAGCGCCGATATGCCCACCGGGGTCGGCGGTGCGACCAACGCCGAATATGTGCCCAACCACATCTGCAGCAGCCAGATCACGCTGCACAAAATCTACCACGACGCAAAGCGGCCCTCGCATCTGCTGCTGCCCGTCATTCCACAATAGCGTCTTTTGGAGTCGTTCATGAGCGAAGCAAGTCAAGGCAAGTCTGTAAAACCGGGACCTGAGATCCAGCGCTTTCGGCGTATCGTCACGGCTCACGATGCCCAGGGCCGCTCGGTTATCCTGTCAGACGACGCGTCGCCGCATATAATGCCGATCATGGATCAGCCGAATTTCGCGGTCACCGACTTCTGGCGGACCGCCGCCACGCCGGCCGACAACGGCGCTGGCACTAGCAAGGATCCATGCGGTTTGCCGATTCAGGTCGCTCCGCCGGCGAACGGCAGCGTATTCCGCGTCGTCCAGTTTCCCCCCGACAAGGACTGGGCGGCCAAGGCTGCCGCAATGGGTGGCTCAGTCGCCATCGACGAGACTGCCAAGGCCGCACACACCGGTGGTCCGGTCCGGCACGCTCATATGCATCGCACGCGCTCGATCGACTACGCCATCGTGCTGTCGGGCGAGATCTGGGCCGTGATGGACGAGGGCGAGACCAAGATGGTGGCCGGCGATGTGATGATTCAGCGCGGCACCAATCACGCCTGGGCGAACCGGTCGAATGCACCTTGTGTAGTGGCCTTCGTGCTGATCGACGCCAAACCGCTCGATTGAGATTGCACGAACATGACAAAAATCAAATCAACGGAGATATCGTCATGAAATTCCAACCAAAGAGCATCGGCGATCATTTGTATGTGGCGGTGCTGTTGCCCTTCGATCAGCGAATGAAGATCGATAAATCGGCTTATCGCCGCTACCTGCAGTACTTCCTGAAAAACGAGAAATTCGTCCGCATGGGTGGCGGGTTGTGTATCAATCCGGAGGCTGGCGAGATCTTCTATCTTACGCGCGAGGAAAAGCGGCGCGTACTCGAAATCGCGATGGAAGAAGTGCAGGGCAAAGTGCCTGTCATCGCCGGCACTTGGGCGATCACGACCGAAGAGACGGTGGAGACCGCACGCGATTGCAAGGCAATGGGCGTAAACGGAATTTTTGTCACCCCGCCGGGCGGTGCGCAGGACGTCACCTCCTGTTGGGACGCCGACGGCTATCCGGAAATCTGGCTCGACCAGATCATCGCGCAGGATCGTGCGGTCGATCTGCCCATCGTGACGCACCCGGTAGGCGGGGCCAAGCCGCCTTTCTATCCGGGCCTGCCGCTTGAAGCGACCTTGCGCATTTGCCGCGAAGTACCGAACGTGGTCGGTTGGAAGATGACTTACATGTATGACGGCTTCCGGTTGATCGCCAAAGGGCTGCGCGGCCTCGATCGGCATGTCGCTGTCATGGGCGCCCTTGCATCGCGCTTCCATGAATACAAGGCGACCGGCATGTTCGACGGCACGCTGTCCGGCTTCTGGAATTTCGCCTTGGAGCCCATGCTCGACCATCTCGAAGCCTGGGATGCCAAGGACATCGACAAGGCACGGCAGATTTGGGATGGCGGACTTGTGCAATTGCACGAATACGTCGCCGACATGGGCCGCCTGCACATTCGCTATAAGACGGCGACTTGGCTGCGCGGGCTCATTCCCAATCCGTTCATGCGCTCACCGATGCCGAAACCGAAGCAGGCCGAAATTGACGCTTTGTATAGGCTGTTGAAGGCCCTGAACTTTGAGGTGATCGAGCTCAAGGAGACGAAGCTCGCCGCCTGAGGCGACGGCCGTGCTGGAACAGTCCCTGCCACGCGGTGAGGCCCGAGATCGGCAGGCTCGCGCCCACCGTGAAGTCGACGTCGCCCGGCAGCGGCGCAAGGTTGCGCGCCTCGATGGCCACATACTCCGCCAGGGTGCCGTCGCGATGCCAGTCGGCGAGGCCGAACACGCGCTGTCCTACCGACACTCCCGTCGTGCCGTAGCCGAGAGCTGTGACCACTCCGGCCAGCTCGTGGCCGGGGATCGACGGTGTTCGGTCACGGTCGCGGCGATCGGTCCAGGTCGAGGGCCACGCCAGCTCAGTCGGGACGAATCCCGACGCATGAATCTGAACGATGACGTCGTTTATCGCCGCCGTCGGCCTGGGCCGCTCCACCAGCTTCATCCCGGCCGTTCCCGCGGCCTGGTCCGTCACCACGATCGCCTTCATCGATGTCATTTGTGCGGTCACGAAGGATTGTTTGTCCGTTTCTGCTTGGGCGCGCCCCGCCCCCGGAATTATACCGCCAATACGCCGATGACTTGGCCCCGGCGGGCAGCAGGCTGCGATCTTGTCCGCTGCTCTTCGCTCTCAATTTATGTGAGTACACGGCCTAGCCAAAAAAACCGCATTCCCGCTTATGCGGGCATGAACGGAATGGCTACTTCAAATTCCCGCAGAAACCGCTGGATGCGCCGGCAGGCTTCTTCCAGGTCCTCGGTCTTGGTCGCGTAGGAAATGCGGAATGCCGGGCCGAGCCCGAAGGCCGTGCCCTGCACCACCGCGACGCCTTCGGCTTCCAGCAACTCGGTGACGAAGTCCTCGTCGCTCGCCAGTTTCTTGCCGGTCGAGGCGGTCTTGCCGATGGTGCCGGCGCAGGACGGATAGACATAGAACGCGCCTTCCGGCGTCGGGCACTTGATGCCGTGGCCTGGTTGAGCATCGACACGCAGAGGTCGCGGCGCTCCTTGAAGATCTTGTTGTGCTTGGCGATGAAATCCTGCGGCCCGTTGAGCGCTTCGACCGACGCCCATTGCGACACCGCCGCCGGGTTCGAGGTCGACTGCGACTGGATCATCGCCATCGCCTTGATCAACGGCTCCGGCCCGCCGGCATAGCCGATGCGCCAGCCGGTCATGCAATAGGCCTTGGACACGCCGTTGATGGTGAGCGTGCGCGGATACAGCGCCGGCTCGACCTGCGCCGGCGTGGTGAAGACGAAGTCGTCGTAGACCAGGTGCTCGTACATGTCGTCGGTCATCACATAGACATGCGGATGCTTCAGCAGCACGTCGGTGAGCGCCTTCAACTCGGCGCGCGTGTAGGCGGCGCCGGTCGGGTTCGACGGCGAGTTGAGCAGCAGCCATTTGGTCTTCGGCGTGATCGCTTTTTCCAGCGCTTCCGGCTTGAGCTTGAAGCCGTCTTCCATGCGGCAGACGATCTCCACCGGCTCGCCGCCGGCGAGCAGCACCATGTCGGGATAGCTCACCCAGTACGGCGCCGGGATGATGACCTCGTCGCCGGGGTTCAGCGTCGCCATGAAGGCGTTGTACAGCACCTGCTTGCCGCCGGTGCCGATGGTGATCTGCGACGGCTTGTAGTCGAGGCCGTTCTCGCGCTTGAACTTCTTGGACACCGCGTCCTTCAGCTCGGCGATGCCGTCGACATTGGTATATTTCGACGCCTTGCCGCTCTCGATCGCCTTGATCGCCGCCTGCTTGATGTTGTCGGGCGTGTCGAAATCCGGCTCGCCGGCGCCGAGCCCGATGACGTTGCGGCCGGCCGCCTTGAGCGCGCGCGCCTTGTCCGTGACGGCGATGGTGGCCGACGGCTTGATGCGCTTGAGACTAGTCGGCGAGGAAGGCCATTGCAATTCTCCGTGCTGCGCCAGTGGTCTAAAGGCCCAAAAAGGCAACGGCAAGACGCTTTGCGGAATGCATTCATCAAGCCTGTTGATGGCCTAACCGTCCTTTAATCCTGCGCTGCTAAGCCGTTCGGTTATGGCCGGTTTTATTGACATTCTGCGCTCCGGCGCCTGGCTGACCCGCGAGCGGCTGCGGCTGGTGGCCTTGGCGCTTTTGGCCGCGATCGGTGCTCGGCGCAGGCTTCCTGATCGCCAGTTCGGACGGGCTCAACGACCGGTTCGGCCGGCCGCTCGGCACCGACTTTTCCAACGTCTATGCCGCCGGAACCTATGTGCTGGACGGCGAGCCGGCCGCGCCGTTCGATCCCGCCCGGCAATATGCCCGCGAGCAGGCGATCTTCGGTCAGGCGACGCCGTTCTACGGCTGGCACTATCCGCCGTTCTTCCTCGGCCTCGCCGCAGCGCTGGCGACCATGCCCTATTGGCTGGCGCTGATCGTGTGGCAGGGCGTGACGCTGGTTCTCTACCTGCTGTCGATCCGGGCGATCGCTGGCGCGCTCCGCCTCGCCGGGACCAGACCACGACCGCCTCTGGCTTCTGCTCGCCCTCGCCTTCCCGGCCGTGTTCGTCAATCTCGGCCAGGCGCATAACGGCTTTCTCACCGCCGCGTTATTCGCGGCGGCGCTGACGCAACTCGATCGCCGGCCGATGGCTCGCCGGCGTGCTGTTCGGACTGTCTGGCCTACAAGCCGCAATTCGGCCTCCTGATCCCGCTGGTGCTGATCGTCACCGGACGCTGGCGCGTCTTCGCCGCCGCCGCCGCGACGGTCGCGTTGCTGGCGCTCGCGGTGACCTTGGCCTTCGGCGTCGACGTCTGGACCGCGTTCCTGGCCTCGACCGAATTCACCCGCGTCGTCGTGCTCGAACAAGGCGGCACCGGCTGGCACAAGATGCAGAGCGTGTTCTCCTGGGTGCGCATGTGGGGCGGCGGCGTCACGCTCGCTTATGCGATCCAGGGCGTGGTGACGCTGGCGATCGCCGCGGCGCTGGTCTGGCTGTGGCGCAGCACGGCCGCGTTCCCGCTCAAGGCGGCGGCGCTGGTGATCGGCTGCGTGCTGGCGACGCCCTATAGTCTCGATTACGACCTGATGCTGCTGGCCCCGGCCATCGCCTATCTGGCCGTCGACGGATTGGCGCGCGGCTTCGGCGCGTTACGAAAAAACCGTGCTGGCCGCGTTGTGGATCGTGCCGCTGGTCGCGCGCTCGGTGCCGCAATTTACGATGATACCTCTCGCCGTACCGGTGATGCTGCTGGCGTTCGGATTATTGCTGCGCCGCGCCATCGACGACGCGCGGCTGGAGTTTTCCCGCGCGCACCGGCTGGCGGCGGAATAGATTTCCATCTTGCGCCGCCGAAGCAGATAATCCGTTCGCCAAGTGCCCGCCGGTGAATGACAATCACGTTTCGGTGACATGGCCCGTCGGGCGCGCCTTGCAATTGCCCGACTTTTCTTGCCCTGTTCGCGCGGCGAAATTTGGCGAACGGATCAAAGTGCGAAATGTACACGCTCTATTCGATGCAGCGTTCCGGCAATAGCTACAAGGTCCGCCTGGCGCTGGCCCGGCTCGGGATTCCGTACAAGCTTGTCGAGGTCGACATTCTGCAGGGCCAAAGCCGCACGCCGGAATTTCTCGCCAAGAATCCGAGCGGCCAGGTGCCGCTGCTGGAAGTCGCGCCCGGCCGCCATCTCGCCGAATCGAACGCCATTCTCTGGTACGTCGCCGGCGGTACCACGCTGGCGCCGGACGATCGCATCGAGCGCGCCGAGGCGCTGCAATGGATGTTCTTCGAGCAGCACAGCCTCGAGCCGAATATCGGCGCGGCCTATTTCTGGCTGGCGCTGATCAAGGGCGGCCGCGACTTGCAGAGCCACGCGCTCGAGGACTGGATGGAAAACGGCTACCGCGCGCTCAGCGTGATGGACATGCACCTCGCCAAGTACGACTTTTTTGTCGACGGCCGGTTCACCATCGCCGACATCGCGCTCTACGCCTACACCCACGTCGCCCATCAATGCGACTTCGACCTCGGCCGCTATCCGGCGGTCCGCGCCTGGCTCGACCGCATCGCGGCGGAACCCGGCTACGTGCCGATGGACTGGCAGCCGGAACAATTGGTGGCGGCGCAGTAGGCCCCTTAACCCTTCGTTAACTTCCGTCACGAAAACGCCGCGGTTCATCACCGGCAATGCCGCAATCGGGTCGAACCATTGCCCGGTTCCGGCGTTAACCATGGAGAATCGCAAGAGCTTATTTCAGCTCGATTGGCAGGCCGTCATGCATACCCCGCTTGAAAGCCCTGGTTTCACGCCCCCGGCCGAACATAGTCTCGGCGAGGAACGGCGTGCCGTCGCGGTCGCGGCGCTTATCGCCAGCACCGCCCTCGCCGTTTCCACCATCGTGGCCGCCACCGTGGTGACGGTCGGGATTGCGCGCGCCAATGTCGCCGACGGCGTGATCGACAATGAAGGCAGCCTGTTCGCGGTCGCGCTGCTGCTCGGCCTGATCTTCATCGGCATCGGCAGCTTCACCCTGCTGCCGCCGCGCGGGCGCCGCCACCGGCATTAAAGACATCTGATTTCCGCGGATTTTACGCCGGTCGCATTTCTACGGCGAACCGGTTCCCGCTTCGCCGGAAAATGCTCCAACTCACCATTTGTGAAACACGAAAAACGCGCCGGCCGCGATCAGCACAAAGCCGAAGCCCTGGCTTAATGTCAGCGGCTCCTTGAGATAGGCGTAGGAAAAGCCCGCGAACACGACGAGCGTAATGACTTCCTGGATGGTCTTGAGCTGGGCCGGGTTATAGACCGCGCTGCCGTATCGATTGGCCGGCACCGCCAGGCAATATTCGACCAGCGCCAGCCCCCAACTAATGAGGATGACGCTGACCAGCGGCACCTCCTTGTAGCGCAGGTGCCAGTACCAGGCGGTGGTCATGAAGACGTTGGAGCCGACCAGCAAGAGCGATCGGCATCAGGTAGGACCAATTGAAGGGCATAGAATCTCACTGCGATTGCGCGGCGACCGTGTTTAGCCGCTCGGCCGCCGGCAATCCACAGGCGCGGCAGGCCTGTCACCGTCGCGTCACAGGCGGGCGCTAACAACTATCGTTTCAGTGAGTTGCGTAAAGCGTAAAGCCCCTCTTGCGGTTCCGTCCGGCCCCCAGCCCACCGGAACCGCAATTTTTTTGTGAGCGGCCGGCCGGCGTCCCGGCCATCCCGGGCGATTGCGCACCGGCGCCTGTGCTAAGCTCGGCGCGGGAGAACTCCGATGCGCCAAATGCGCCATTCATTCTGCCGGCCTGCGCCGCCATGCTGATCGCCGGCACGGTCTTGGCCGCCGCCCAAAGCGCCGCCGCCGGCAGCGCCCGCGCAGCCCTACAAGGCGGTCCCGGTCGGGCTGCCGGCGCCGCTGGCCGATGCGGGTTTGGATGCGCTGCGCAAACAAATCGGCGAAATCTCCCAGCACAAGGACCGCGCCGGCCTGGCGCGCCTGGTGGTCGCGCAGGGCTTTTTCTGGGAGCGCGAAAACGGCGACAGTGCCGACAAGCGCAAATCCGGCATCGACAATCTTGCGACCGTCCTCGGCCTCAACAACAAAGACGGCGCCGGCTGGGAAATCCTTTTCAGCTTCACCGACGATCCGACCGCGTCGGCCTCGCCCGACCACAAGGGCGCGGTCTGCGCGCCGGCCGAACCGACCTTCGACGGCCAGGCCTTCGACGCCTTGCTCAAGGCGACGCAGACCGACGTTTCGGAATGGGGTTATCCGGTGTCGGCCGGCATCGAGGTCCATGCGCTGGCGCAAGCCGCCGCCCCCGTCATCGAAAAGCTCGGCGTCAATTTCGTCCGCGTCATGCCCGAGGGGGCGCGCGACGTCGCCGGCCTATCTGCGCGTCGTCACGCCGACCGGAAAGACCGGCTACGTGTCGGTCGACTCGATCGCGCCGATCGGCAACGACCAGATCTGCTACGTCAAGGACGGCGGCGCCTGGAAGATCGGCGGCTATATCGGCGGCGGCGAGCCGCAATAGCGCATGGAAGTGTATTCAGCCGTGGCGCAGCTTCATGGCGATGATCACCGATACCAAAACCAGCGAGAAGGCGTTGGCGCCGATCACCGGCCAATCGCCGATGCCGATGCCGTAGATCAGCCACAGCAAGATGCCGAACGCGAAGATGACATTCGCCTGCAGCGACAACGCGCGGGTCTCTTTCTCGCGAATGACCTTGAGCGTCTGCGGCAGCCAACATAGCGTGGTGAGGCTGGCGGCCACGATTCCTATCGCATTGAGCAAAGACGGCATGGGGTTGCTTTAATTCCGATTCGGTTCTGGAATATGACAGCAGCCGGCGCGCCGCCGGCCGCATACGGGTTCACAGCATGACGCAGCCTCCGCCGTCAACAAACCGCCGCCTGGCCTGCGCGCGTTGCGGCACGGCCTTCGAATGCGGCGCCAATGCCGGCGGCTGCTGGTGCGCAGCCGAGCCCTACCGTCTGCCCTTGACCGCTGCCGGCGCGGCCGAGGACTGCCTGTGCCCGTCCTGCCTGCGCCAGGCCGCGGCACTCGAACACAGCCGGCGCACGCAAGCGTGACCGGCGCGGCCGGGACAACAAGGCTCCGCCTCGTCTATAGAAGGCGGCCGCAGTCCGCGGCCTTTCACGCGAGCCCCCCATGATCGACCTTTACGCGCTGACCAGCCCGAACGTGCAGAAGATCTTCGTCATGCTCGAAGAGTGCGAGCTGCCCTACAACACCAAGTTCATCGACGTCTGGAAGGGCGACCAGTTCACGCCCGAATTCACCAAGATCAATCCGAACCAGAAGATTCCGGCGATCGTCGATTCCGACGGCCCGCGCGGCAAACCCATCACGGTGATCGAGTCGGGCGCGATCCTGATCTATCTCGCCGACAAGGCCGGCAAATTCATGCCGGCCGACAAGGCCAAGTATTTCGAGATGCTGCAGTGGCTGATGCTGCAGGTCTCCGGCGTCGGGCCGATGAGCGGCCAACTCGTGCATTTCAGCAAGTTCGCGCCGGCCGGCAGCGACTATGGTCACGCCCGCTACCGCACCGAAGTGAACCGGCTGTACGACCTGTATGACAACCGGCTTGCCGGCCACGCCTATGTCGCCGGCGACGACTACACGCATCGCCGACATCGCCGCCTACCCGTGGCTGCGCAACGTCGATTTGCTCGGCATCGATCTGGCCAAGCGGCCGAACGTCAAAGCCTGGGTCGACAAGATCGCGGCGCGTGACGCCGTCAAGCGCGCCTACGCCAAGATCGGCGCCATCAAGTCGGTGCGCGACACCGCCACCGACGACGCCAAGGACCGCTACTTCGGCCGCGGCAAATACGCCCGGGCTTGACGCGCCGGCGCGGCGTTGCTTTCCCGCCTGTCATCGTCCTGTCATGAGCGGCGGACCCACTCGCAAAACGATCATTGCGAGCGAGGACGCCAGCCATGCCGACCCCCCGTGCCGCCGCCGGCGGCCACACCGAAACCGCCGACGCAACGCCGGAATCCGGCATCGTCTGGATCTATCATTTTGCCGCTGACGGCACCGCGACGCGCGTCGCCAACGACGCGGTCGAGAAGACGCTGATCATTCCCGCCGGCTGGACCTGGGTGCATCTGTCGCTCGCCGACACGCGCTGCCGCGCCTGGGTCGCGCAGAATCCGCGGCTGTCGGAACTGGCGCGCGAAATTCTGCTCGGGCCGGAAGAACATCTGCGCATGGACGTGCTCGGCCACGAGATCGTCGGCGTGGTGCCCGACCTGCAACAGGAACTCGCCCAGGCGACCGACGCCATCGTGCGGCTGCGCTTCGTGATGACCGAACGCGTGCTGATCAGCGCCCGCCGCACGCCGGTGCATTCGGTCGAGACCACGCGCCGCGCCATCGAGGCCGGCAAGCGCTTTCCCACCGCGGTGTCGTTCCTCGACGCGGTGGTCGATCAGTTCGCCGACGCCGTCAGCCGCATGGCCGAAAAGCTCGGCGCCGAACTCGACAGCATCGAGGACCGCGTCATGCATGACGGCGCCGCCGACGAGCGGCCGCGCGTCGGCCGCGTGCGGCTGCAGGCGGTGCGGGTGCATCGCCATCTGGCGCAGTTGCGCGCCATGTTCCACCGTGTCGAGCATCGCATGTCGTCCGACAATGCGCCGGTGGCGCAGGCGATCCGCGCCCTGGCGCAGAAGCTCGACGCCATCGACAACGAAGTCGCCTCGCTGCATGACCGCGCCCGGCTGTTGATCGACGAAGTCGCCGCGAAGATGACCGAGATCACCAACCGCCGGCTGTTCACGCTGTCGATTCTCACCGCCTGCCTGCTGCCGCCGACGCTGGTCACCGGCTTTTTCGGCATGAACACCAAGGACCTGCCGTTCCAGAACGCGGATGGCGGCACCTGGATGGCCTTCGCGGTCGCGCTCGCCGCCAGCGCGGTCAGCTATTGGGCGTTGCGCAAGATGCGCGCGTTCTAGAAGTCCAGAGTGGGCGACGGCCCGTGCTTGCGCCGCACCGCGGTCCGATCATAATGCGCCGGCAACGGCGGCGAACGACCGCCGGCAGGACGATTGGAAACGCCCCTCATGATTCTCGAAATCGCACAAATTGAAGTGAAGCCCGGCATGGAAGCCGACTTCGAAACCGGCGTGACGAATGCCGCGCCGGTGTTCAAGCGCGCCAAGGGCTGCAAGGGCATGGCACTGCAACGCTCGCACGAGAAACCGCAGCGCTACCGGCTGTTCGTGCAATGGGAGACGCTGGAAAACCACATCAAGGATTTCCGCGAGTCCGCCGATTTCCAGGAATGGCGCAAGCTGGTGGCGCATTGCTTCGCCGCGCCGCCCGAGGTCGAGCACGTGCGCGAAGTGGTCAAGGGGTTCTAACCATGAAACGCAGCACCGACCGCATTCTCACCACTCACACCGGCAGCCTGCCGCGCACCGCCAAGGTCGTCGAACTGTTGCTGGCCGAGCAGGCCAATCCCGGCCGGCGCAAGGCCGAACTGAATGCCGCGGTGCGCGAGGCGATCGCATATGTCGCCGGCAAGCAGATCGAGTGCGGCATCGACGTCATCAATGACGGCGAGCAGGGCCGCACCGACTATACCGTGCACGTGCTCGACCGCCTCGCCGGCTTCGAAGGCGAAAGTTCGCCGCCGCTCGGCACCGGCGAGCCGGAATTCCCGGAACTGGCCGAAATCCTCAAGCAGTTCGCCTCGCCGTTCCAGCACCGGCCAACGTGCAGCAGCGACGTCGGCTGGAAGGATTGGCCGGCGGCCTTGGCCGACATCGAGCTGACCAAGAGCGCCATGAAAGGCTTGAAGGCCGAGGAAGTTTTCATGACCTCGCCCTCGCCGGGCCAGATCGCGCGTTACCTGCGCAACAAGCACTACAAGACCGAAGAGGAATATGTCTTCGCGCTCGCCGATGTGATGAAGCGCGAATACAAGGCCATCGTCGATGCCGGTTTCCTGCTGCAGCTCGATTGCCCCGATCTGGCGATGCTGTGGCACACCGACTACCGCGACAAGGGGCTGGCCAATTTCCGCAAGGTCATTGCGGTCAACGTCGCAGCCCTCAACCACGCCGTCGCCGACATCCCGGCCGAGCGCATGCGCATGCATGTCTGCTGGGGCTCGACCATGTCGCCGCGCCACCACGACATTCCGCTGATCGACATCGTCGACATCATCCTCACAGCCAAGCCGACCGCGGTGTCGTTCCCGGCCGCCAACGGCCGCCACGAGCACGAGTGGAAAATCTGGCGCGACGTCAAACTGCCGGCCGGCAAGGTCATCATTCCGGGCGTCATCGATTCCACCGTCAATACCGTGGAGCATCCGGAACTGGTCGCCGACCGGCTGATCAATTTCGCCGGCGCGGTGGGCCGCGAAAACATCATCGGCGGCGTCGATTGCGGCTTCGGCACTTTTGCCGGCCGCGTTCAGGTCGACACCAAGATCGTCTGGATGAAGCTGCAATCGCTGGCCGAAGGCGCGGCGCGCGCTTCGGCGCAATTGTGGAAAAAAGCGGCGTAGGCTACGCGATCAACCCGCCGAGCGGCTTGACGGCTTCGCTGCCGGGGAACACGTCCCTCGCCAGCGCGCGCTCGTCGGCGCGCAGGTGATCGCGCAGGATGCCCTTCATCACCGCGCGCAGATCGGTGGTCGGTTTGAGATCGCGGCCCTCATAGAGCGCGCCGTCCTTGACGCCCGGCCAATCCGCGACCACGCGGCCGCCCTTGAGCGCGCCGCCGGCGAGCAGCGCCACCGTCGCGGTGCCGTGGTCGGTGCCCTCGGTGCCGTTGACCCGCGCGGTGCGGCCGAACTCGGTGATGACCGCGACCGCGGTTTCCTTCCAGGCCGCGCCCATGCCGGTCTCGATCGCCGCCAAGGCGCCGTCGAGCGCGCCGAGCAAGGCCGACAGCCGGCCATGCGCCGCGCCCTCCTGCGCGTGGGTGTCCCAGCCGTCGAACGCCAGCGCGCCGACGCGCGGGCCGTCCGGCCGCGCCATGAATTTCGCCGCCGCGGTCGCGGCCTCGGTGAAATACATCCGCACCCGGGCATAAGGTCCGGTCAGCTTGCGGCGCGCCGGATTTCATGTCGCCGCCTTGCGCGATCGCCGCCAGCGCGCCGCGTTCTTCCAGCGCCTGCGCCAAAGCCGGATCGGTGTGGCGATAAAGATCGAGCAGCCGGCTCATGGTGTCTTCGCTGGCCGGCTGCAGCCGCGGCGGCGAATAGGACAGCACCTTGGCGGGCCCGCGCGCCACCAGCGGCGTGATCGGCCCGACCGCGAAGGCATCCTTGCCGGAGACGCGGCCGGTCGGCTGCAAGCCGGCCAAGGCGCGGTTGAGCCAGCCGGTGTCGCTGGCGCCCGGGCCGCGTCAGGCCGCTTTCGAGCACGTCCTGGCCGTCGAAATGCGAACGCTCGCGATAGGGCGAGGCCACCGCGTGCACGATCGAGGCCTGCCCGGCTTTATACAGGCGGTGCAAATTCGGCATCGCCGGATTGAGCGCGAAGAAATTGTCGAGCGGCAGCGCCGCGTTGTCGCCGTCGAGCCGCAAGCGCGTCGTCGCCGCGCAATTGCGTCCAGTCCGGATCGCCGACCGGCGCCACCGTCGCCAGGCCGTCGAGCGCGCCGCGCAGCACGATCACCAGAAAGCGCGGGTCGCGGCCCTTCGGCCAGCGCCAGCTTCGGCATATAGGCCCAGGCAAACAGCGCGCCGGAGGCCAGCAGCAATTCGCGGCGGGTCGATCGATGCGGGGCGAAGTTCATTGCGTTCACCTGCGTTGGAATTCGGGCGTCATCAGCAGCAGCGCCAGCGCCTGCGGCCGGCTTTCGGCGCGCGCCAGCGTCTCTTTGGTCTCCGCCGACATCAGCGGGCCGAAGCTGCGCTCGGCGACGGCTTCCGGATCGGTCAGGACGCCGGCGCGGCGCGCCATCTGATTGGCGATATCGAGCCGCTGCGGCAGCCCGTCCAGCCAGGCCGCGCTGTCGTCGGAAAATCCGTTCGGCGCCGGCGGCCGCCACAGCGGCTCGCCCAGCAAATTCTGCGCCTGGATCACCGGCCGCACGTCCGGCGGCGCGATGTCGAGCGCGCGCAAGCCGCCGACCAGCCATTCCGACGGCCGCTTGAGTTTGGCGCGCGGCGCGTCCCAGGCTTCCGGCGCGGTCACCAGCGTCTTGGCGATTTCCTTGAGATCGCCGCCGGTGTCGAGAAAGCGCCGCGTCAGCCGCTCGACCAAAGCCGCCGGCGGCTGGTCGGCGACAAAGTGGCGCGCCAGTTTGGTGGCGATATGTTTGGCGGTCGCCGGCGCTTTCGCCAGCGCCAGCAGCACGGCGCGGCCCTGCTCGTAGCCGTCGTCGTTATAGTCGACGCCCATGACGCGTTCGGCGCCGGGTTCGTGCAGGCGCGGATTGAACATGAATTCGCCGCCGCGCTCCTGCTCTCGGCGGCACGATGCTCCAGCCGGTGATGACCTTGGCGAAACGGGTGACGTCGTCCTGCGAATAGCCGGTGCGCACGCCGACGGTGTGCAGTTCGAGGATCTCGCGCGCCAGATTTTCGTTGATGCCTTTGCCGCGGCGCAGGCCGGCGAACGAGTTCGGTCCGATCGACTGCACGTTGTCGAGATAATGCAGCATCGCCGGATGCGATCTCGACCGCGATCAGCATGTCGGCAAAGCTGCCGGTGACATGCGGGCGGATCGCCTCGCGTTCGAAGGCGCCGCACAGCGAGCGCACGATGCCCTTGTCGGCCGAGACGCAGAAATGGTTCGACCAGAACCACACCAGCCGCTCGGCGAAGCCGGTGTCGGAACCGAGCGCCGCGTCGAGCCGGGCCTTGGCCTCTTCGAGATAAATCTGCTGCGGCACGCCGGGCGGCTGCTTCGGCTTGTTGTCCGGCTTTGGCCTGCGGCGCGGCCATCATCGGGCTTGGCCATCTCAGCGCCTGCCTGCGCCATGTCGCGTTCGGCGGTCTTGGCGGCGTCCCGCGTCCTGCTCAGCCTTCACCGCCAGCCGCGCCGCCTTGCGCTCCTGGCGGAAATTATAGGTGGCGCGGGCCGCCTCGCCGCCATTCAGCAGATCGGGATTGTTGATTTGGCCGGCGCCGGGCCGGTCGAGTTCCGCGAGCAGCGCACCGCGCGCGTCGGAGACGGCAGCGCTGCCGGGCTTGGGCGCAAAGCCGAAACGATTAAGCGCGGTCGCCGCCTGCGCCTGAGAATCGAGGGCCATTGCTTCCTCGTCACTTCCTGGTTTCGGATTGGTCCGAAACTCTGTCTTTACTGAGGCATGGCGCGCGAACAGGCCATGCCCGTCTTGATAACGGATGCGGAATGACTTTCCTGCGCCGCCCGACGGCGAGCGTGGGCGTCAGGCGCCAGAAGTTCCAAGAAACGCGGCAGAGCCCTAGGACGCCGAAAGCGCCGTCCGCCGGTCGTGCGCCGCCCGCGTGTAGTGCTCGCGCTTGGCCTCGAGCATGGCGAGGTCGGCGCGCTTGACCACGGCCTCCAGCCGTTCGCCCGGCTGGCTGGTCGCCAGGCCCATCGACAGGCTGAGCGGCAGATCGGCGTAGAACTCGTTGTTGATGTCGACGAGATCGAGGATCACCTTCATCATCGCCTCGCCCTCGGCTGCTCCGTGCTCGGCAGGATCACGGCGAATTCGTCGCCGCCGATCCGCGCCGCGCGCGCCGGCTTGTCGACGATCGAATTGAGCACCTCGCCGGCGCGCCGCAGCAGCGCGTCGCCGGCGGCGTGGCCGAGCTCGTCGTTGGCGGCCTTGAGCCCGTTGAGGTCGGCCATGATGATGGTGACCGGCCACGGCCCCTTGCGCTCCAGGCGGTTCAGCTCGTCGACGTAGAACGAGCGGTTGCACAGCTTGGTCAGCACGTCGTGGCTGCCGAGATATTCGAGATAGGCCTCGGCCTTCTTGCGCGCGGTGATGTCGGTGAGCGCGACCTGCACCAGCGACCAGTCGTGCTCGCGGCCCGGGAATACGGAGAACTGCAGCAGCAGGTTCAGCTTGGTGCCGTCGAGCGCGTAGTTGACCACCTCGCGCTGCTGGAACAGCTTGCCGTCCCACAGGTCGATGAGCTGCTCGCGGAAGCACGGCTCCATCTCGTCGCGCATGATGACCGGCAGGCTGCGCAGCAGCGTCGCCTTGTCGGGCGCGCCGAACAGTTCGAGCGTGTGCTGGTTGACGTCGATGATGCGGATTTCGCTCATGCAGCGCTGCACGAATTCCTCGTGCACGTCGGTGAAGACGCGCAGGTCGGTGATGCCCTGCTCGCGGATCTCGTCGATCAGCTGCTTGACGCCGGAGAAGTCCTCGACCCAGAGCGACACCGGCGAATGCGCGAACAGGCCGCGCGCATAGTTCTCGCTGCCGACCAGCTGGCGCCGCGCCTCTTCGCGGTCGGTGACGTCCTCGATCGCGATCAGCACGCGCGCCCAGTCGTCCTCGTAGCCCGGCAGGATCGTCGCCTTGAGCTGGATGTCGAGCCGGTCGCCGGCGAGCGTGTAGTTGACGGCGTTGCTGGAGAACTCGGTCTTGCCCTCCCAGAGCTGGACCAGTTCCTCGATGTGGGTCGTCGAGCATGTCGTCGCGGAACACCCGGTCGAGATTGGCGACCAGATGGTCGAGATCGGTGGCGGCGAACAGGCTCGAGCGTCTTGCGGTTGACCTGGAGCACGCGGATGCGGCTGGCGCATTCCTTGACCCGCATCGGGATGGCCGGCCAGGTGATCGCGCAGCGAGGTCACGCCGGCGCGCCGCCAGCGCGTCGAACAGCGCCTTGACGCCGCTGTAGTCCTCGAGCCACAGCGACACCGGCGCCAGATCGAAAATGCCGCCGCTGGCGTCGGCGTCGGCGAGTGGCGGCGAGGGATGAGCGGCTGAGGAATGGGCGGGAATGTCGGTCATTTCACACATATGTTAGATGATTCTCGTCGGGCCCGCGTGTCGGGCCGGGACTTTCTGACATGCCGATGATGAGCAATTTACTTACGCGCGGCCTTGATCGTCTGTTCTGATGGCCGCTGCCGGGCCCGGCCTTCCCTCGCCTCACCGACTCCACCCATATTCCAGCCATGGCGAAATCTCCCCCCAAAAAGCCCAAGGATCCCGCGCGCCCGACCCGCGCCAAGGCCTCGCGCCCGGACGCGCCGAAGCCGGATCCCGCGCTCGACGATCTGCTCAATCCCGGCATCAACAAGGGAACCGCCGGCATGGGTTCCGGCACCGGCGGGCTTCAGCCGCCGCCGGACAATTCGTTCGATCGCCGCCGGGATTTCTCCGCCGCGCATCAGGCGCGCAAGTCGAGCAAGTCCGAAAAGGGCTTCGGCGAAGCGCCGCAGACCGACTACACCGGCGCGCCGGTCACCGGGCTCGATCCGGCGCTGGCGCAAGGAACTGGGCTCGGCGACGATCCAACGCCGGTCGACCCGCACGCGGCGTCCGCCCGCGAAGCCGAGCGCATCCGCGCGCGGCGGCGATCCGAAATACCGCCTGCCGCAAGGCCGACCTGCCGACAGGTCCCGGCGGCCTGTCGTCGATGGGCGTCGCCGCCACCGCGGAGTCGCTGGAACGCCTGCTGCGCGAAGGCCGGCCGGAATTCGCGCGGCCGGCAAGCCGTGGACGCCGCACCGGCCGCCGCGGCCGGAGAAATCCGAAGGCGGCGAGCGCTTCGTCATCAAGTCCGAGTTCGAGCCCAAGGGCGACCAGCCGACGGCGATCCGCGAACTGGTCGAGGGCGTCAAGCGCCACGACCGCACGCAGGTGCTGCTCGGCGTCACCGGCTCCGGCAAGACCTTCACCATGGCCAAGGTGATCGAGGCGACGCAGCGCCCGGCCCTCATCCTGGCGCCGAACAAGACGCTGGCGGCGCAGCTCTACGGCGAGTTCAAGTCGTTCTTCCCCGACAACGCGGTGGAATATTTCGTCTCCTATTACGACTACTACCAGCCGGAAGCCTACGTGCCGCGCACCGACACCTATATCGAGAAGGAATCCTCGATCAACGAGCAGATCGACCGCATGCGCCACGTCGGCGACGCGCGCGCTGCTCGAGCGCGACGACGTCATCATCGTCGCCTCGGTGTCGTGCATCTACGGCATCGGCTCGGTCGAAACCTATTCGGCCATGACCTTCACGCTCAAGCAGGGCGGCACGATCTACGCAGCGCCAGCTGATGGCCGACCTGGTGGCGCTGCAATACAAGCGCATCGCGGCGGCGATTTCTTCCGCGGCTCGTTCCGCGTGCGCGGCGACGTCATCGAGATCTATCCCGGCGCATTACGACGACCGCGCCTGGCGGGTGTCTCTGTTCGGCGACGAGATCGAGATCGATCCACGAATTCGATCCGCTCACCGGGCACAA
The DNA here is from genome assembly GCA_963825015.1 of uncultured Alphaproteobacteria bacterium. Taxonomy (GTDB): domain Bacteria; phylum Pseudomonadota; class Alphaproteobacteria; order Rhizobiales; family Xanthobacteraceae; genus Pseudolabrys. The sequence goes on from CAWGRN010000020.1 coordinate 43,995, forward strand.
GACCGACGAGCTGGAATTCGTCAAGGTCTACGCCAACTCGCATTACGTCACGCCGCGGCCGACGCTGATCCAGGCGATGCACGGCATCAAGCACGAACTGCAAAGTCGCGGCTCGACCAGCTCAACGACGCCGGCCGCCTGCTCGAAGCGCAGCGGCTCGAGCAGCGCACGCATGTACGACCTGGAAATGATGGACGCCACCGGCTCCTGCGCCGGCATCGAGAACTATTCGCGCTATCTCACCGGCCGCAAGCCCGGCGAGCCGCCGCCGACTTTGTTCGAATACGTGCCGGACAACGCGCTGGTGTTCGCCGACGAGTGCCACGTCACCATGCCGCAGATCGGCGGCATGTTCCGCGGCGACTTCCGGCGCAAGGCGACGCTGGCCGAATACGGCTTCCGCCTGCCCTCCTGCATGGACAACCGGCCGCTGCGCTTCGAGGAATGGGACGCGATGCGGCCGCAGACGCGTCGCGCGTGTCGGCGACGCCGAGCCATTGGGAAATGAACGAGGCGAGCGGCGTCTTCGTCGAGCAGGTCATCCGCCCGACCGGGCTGATCGATCCGCCGGTCGAAATCCGCCCGGCGCGCACCCAGGTCGACGACCTGGTCGGCGAAGTGCGGCAGGTGGCGCAGGCCGGCTACCGCTCGCTGGTCACGGTGCTGACCAAGCGCATGGCCGAGGACCTCACCGAATATCTGCACGAGCAGGGCATCCGCGTGCGCTACATGCACTCGCGACATCGACACGCTGGAGCGCATCGAGATCATCCGCGACCTGCGGCTCGGCGCCTTCGACGCGCTGATCGGCATCAACCTGCTGCGCGAGGGCCTCGACATTCCGGAATGCGCGCTGGTCGCCATTCTCGATGCCGACAAGGAAGGCTTCCTGCGCAGCGAGACCTCGCTGATCCAGACCATCGGCCGCGCCGCGCGCAATGTCGACGGCAAGGTCGTGCTCTATGCCGACCAGGTCACCGGCTCGATGCAGCGCGCCATCGAGGAGACCAACCGGCGGCGCGAGAAGCAGGTCGAGTACAACACCGCCAACAACATCACGCCGGAGAGCATCAAGCGCTCGATCCACGACATCATGGACTCGGTCTATGAGCGCGACCACGTGCTGATCTCGACCGGCGGCGCGGCGAAGGCGAGTTCGGCGACGCCGCCACCATCGGGCACAATTTCGAGACCGTGCTGGCCGATCTGGAAAAGCGCATGCGCGAGGCCGCCGCCGATCTCGACTTCGAGGAGGCCGCGCGCCTGCGCGACGAGATCAAGCGCCTGCGCCAGACCGAGCTGGCGGTGGTCGACAATCCGACCGTGCGCAATGTGATGACGGCGCAGGATTCGAAATTAAGAAGGCCGTGAGGACAGATCGCCCTCACAAGCCGACGCTCGATGAAATGGGCATCGCGCTCTATCACGAGGTGAAACCGGCGCGCGGTTCTTCTCCTTCTCCCCGCGCGCGGGGAGAAGGTCGGGATGAGGGGCGTCTCGAACGCTCAACCTGGACAAGCCCCCTCACCCGGATCGCAAGCGCATCCGACCTCTCCCCGCACAGCGGCGAAGGTGAAGGCGATCGCCCGCGCAAACCAACGCTCGACGAAATGGGCCCCGGCGTCGAAGCGATCCCGGCGCGCGGCGCCAACAGCCCGCGCTCGAAGATGGGACGGCCGGGCATGCGCGGCGGATTTAAGAAGAGGTAGCCGGGTAGCGCCGCACGGCTTGACCCCTGCGCCGCTTGGCCCGCACTATGTTGTCGCACTGTCGTGCGGGGGCGCGATTGAGCGAGTTGTTGCGCAAACGTCTTTATGAGCTCTACGCCGCCTATGCCGAGGGGCGGATCGAAGAGGCTCTTGTCGAATTCGACGACAAGGTCGTCATGACCAGCTATGCGCCGGTCGACATCTTTCCTTATCTCGGGCGCAAGCAGGGCAAGGCGGCGGTCGCGGCGACCATGAACGCGGCGCACGCGGACTTCGAATATCTCTCCTATCAGCCCGTCTTCATGGTGACCGAACAGGACGACGCCGCCGTCATCGTTCTGGCGCGTCTACGCCAACGCGCGACCGGCCGCACCATTCAGCTTTTCGTCGCCGACTTCATCCGCTTTGCCGACGGCCGCATTGTCGAGTTGCGCCAATTCATGGATTCCTTCGATGCCGTCCAGCAGGTGCTCGGCCGCGAGATTTTGATTTCGAAACCGCCGGATTAGGTCGAGCGCGCGCCTCTTCACCCTCCCCTTGCGGGGAGGGTGGACGCCGGAGGCTCGTCAGAGCGAAGGCCCGCGCAGTCCACGCTGCGTTGAAATGAGGCCTCAGCTTCAAGACGCAGCCCGCGTAGCGCGAGCGGTTACCATGGGACAGACCTCAGGCTTGAAGAGATCGCGCGTGCCTACGGCCACGCGGCTCGCAAAGCAGCTCGCGCGAGCTGAAAGACCGAGCGCAATGCACTCAGGCCAACGAAGGTTGGGTTTATTGGCCCATCATCGGCGGGATGCAACACGTCGAATGCAATTTCGCCGCGTATTCTCTAGGCCGGCGTACCGATATTCGTCAACCCGATCGCTTCGCTTCGGGGTGAACCTCGAACCACCAAGAGCGAAAATGTCCGGCGGCTTCGAGCCGGGAGCGCTGCGGCGATCGCCGTGCCTTCGACGGAAGGCCAGTGTGGCGAGCGCTGTCGAAGCTCTGCGCCGAGCAATAATCGCGAAGATCCTTGCGCTGCGTGAACTCAGGCAATTGCTGATCGCGCGCGAGAGCGACTGAGCGCGAAAGTTGACGGCGGTTTCAGTAGCGCGCCAAAGCACGCGTTTTTCGGATCCCGAGATCATCGAACGACGCGCAAGCCTCGGCGCTGCTGTACCGCAAGGTCGCCTGAGCTGGATAGGGCGCACCGATATCCTCGCTGAAGCCGATGAGGTTGCCGTGCACGTCCGCGCCGAAGAACTGATTCGACATTTCGTTCGCGACGCGCTATCAGCCGCGAGCCTAGAGAATGCCGTCTTATTTCGAGCGGAAGACGAACGCGTTTCGTTCGGACTGAAGCGGCACGAAAGCAAGGGCTGACGCCTGATCAAGTCACTGAAAAATGCGCCGAAACCGATTGGAGACAGAATGCGCGATGCAGGTGTGACACTGGATCCGACGTCTAATCCGATATTGAGCGCCAGCCAAGCCAGCTCGTGCTACCGCGTGGCAACCGGCATGTCGAAGCACAAAAATTCGGCCGAGCTGCTTCCGGGTCTACGCGATCCACAGTATCGCGCTGTCACCAGCGTCGGCAATCGTTATGCGACAAGTCGACGAAGAGCTTCGCCGCGCATCCAATATTCTCGCGTGGGGGCGCGTATGGCTTGGAAATTCCGTAACCAGCGTTATCTCTGCGAACGGTCGCGAGGGGCTTCTCGTCTTGGCGAGGACGAATGGTCCTGCACCTGCGATGATGATTGTCCGCGTTGTAGTGCACGCTACATGTCGCCTTTCAAGAGCGAAGACGATCTAACGGAAATTATTGTGAACGAAGGCAAGAAGTTCGTCGTACTTTGGTCGCCTGAATCCGCGGGGCACGATCCCGACTATTGCGAGTTAGGGGCATTTCCAAGCCCGTAAACAGGCCGAAGCATTTCGTCGCGCACCCGATAATCTCCCCGCCCGTATCCCGGACAAGCGACGGCGAAGCCGGAGCGACGATCCGGGACCCAGGAGAAATGGCGCGAAGCGGCAATTGGGTCCTCGCCTGTGATCCCCTGGGTCGCCGGTTCTGCAGCGCAATACTTCGCATTGCGCTACGCCCGGGACACGAAAAGCCCTAGGACTTTATCTCAAGACTTACGCAATCCCCCACCCGGCCGCTCGTTGCACTCGCGTCCACCCTCCCCGAAGGCGGGGAGGGATAAGAAGCCCGCCTTCCCCCGGCCGCAAAAAAATCGTCCGATCATCCGACCAATTCGTTTTCGCAAACCCACGCATGGCGCGGAGAGTTCGATGCCCTGGTTTCGCAATCACTATGTCTGCATCGCCTGCGACGGCCACTGGCTGGCCGAGCACGCGCAAGCGCAGGACGCCGACTGTCCGTTCTGCCGCGCCTATGGCGTGACGCCCTACAAGAGCGACGACCGCACCCGCATCGTCGCGCCGCATGGCGGCGCCGAAGGCGGCTTCGTGGTGCTGGAATGCACGCAAGTTAGCGCGCAGGGCCCGGACGACCGGCCGCTCGGCCGTTTCGCCAGCCGCGCCGCGGCCGAGGCGTTTCTGGCGGCACGGTAATGTGATGGGCCGGCGGGCCGCGCGGCAGTTGCCCCCATGGCGGCATTCGGCATATACCGCGCGGCGCCCGAATCGCGTTGCATCAGCTAGGTTTCAGGGCGCGCCCACTTTGGACATCCGACCATGAGACTTTCGACTAGCCGCAATTTATTCGCCGTGCTGATCGCGGCCGGCCTGCTCGCCGGCTGCGAGACCGACGGCAACGACGCCGGGCCTTTCGCCGCGCTGACCTCGTCCGCCAAACCAGGCGAGCCGGCCAAGCCGCCGGAGCCGCCGATGACGCGCCGCCGCGCCGCCACCGAATGCTGGATGGCGACCGAAAAGGGCAGCGCCGGGGCCAATCTCGACAAGCGCGCCGACACCGTCACCAAATGCATCGACGACAAGATGAAGAACGTGGCGGCGGCGCCGAAGACTTAAGGGGCATTCCGGGGGCAAACCGGGGACGAACGCGCCCTTCCCCCTTGCGAAGCGGCTTGCGCCGTATCAGCATCCGCCGTCGCTGAAACCACAGGAGCTGGTCATGGCTAAGGGTCAGATGCGCGTGCCTAAGGAAAAGAAGAAACCGAAGGCCGACAAGGACAAACCCAAACAGATGTCCGCCTACAAGGCGTCGCAGATGTCGGGCACGTCCTCGGGCAGCCCCTACGGCAATCCGCCCGGCAAGAAATAGCCTGACGCCGAAAACCCGCGCAAAATCGACGCCGGCCGGCCCGTTACCCGAAGGTCGCAGCCGGCCGATCACAGCTTTGCCGCAGTTCCCTGGCAAACCCGCAAGCAATGTTTAACCGGTTCGGGCCGATACCGGGCCGGTCGACATTGTGACGGGGGATTTTTCGGGATGCGAGCCGGCGCTGTCCATCGTCTTGGATTGATCACGCTCGCCTTGGCGTTGGCGCCGGTCGCCGCGCTGGCGCAGGATGCCGCCGCAATCCCCGATGCCGCGCTCGAGGCCTATGCCTCCGCCTCGCCGCCGGAAAATCCGATGGACGAGCCGGCCGCAGCGCCGGACGAAATGCTCAGCCCCGAAGACAGCGGCCGCGCTCGCCAACGCGCTGGCGGTCGATCCGGCCGATACATGGACCGCCGCGCCGGCCAGGCCGTTGCGGCTGCCCAGCCTGTCCAGCGCCAAGGGCCTCGATGTCAGCCGCGCCGACCGGCCGGACGGCTCCAGCACCGTGATCCTGAAACAGCCGCTGCCGACCGAGTGGGACGCCAAGGTCGGCGCCGATCTCGGCCTCGCGGCGACGCCGTCGGAGGTCTACCAGCCCGGCCAGCCGATGCCGGGCTTGCGCGAAAGCGGCGGCTCGGGCGCCGCCTGGGCCTCGCTCGGCGTCCTGCCCAATCTCGCGACGCTCGATGCGCGCGTCGATCCGGGCAGCGATCAAGGCCGGCTCGGCACCACCTTCAAGCGTTCGATGCCGGTCGGCAGCAGATTCTCGGTGACGCTGCAAAACAGCGCGTCGATCACCGAGACGTTCAGCGCGTTATCGGCGCCGGCTGCCGGATCTGCCGATCATGGCCGCGCCGAATTTGACGGCGCTGCCGACGCCGCAGGTCTGGGACAATGAGATGGCGGCCAAATTCGATATCGTGCCGACCGGCACCGCGTTCGGCGCCAAAGTCGCGTCGAACAGCACCGACCCCGCCACCCACAACACGCTCAGCGCCGAGCAGCGGCTTTACGGCCCGCTGCACGTGACCACCGCGGTGACCGATCTCGGCCAGCCGACCAGCAGCAAGAGCATTACCGCCGGTTTCAAGCTGAATTGGTAGGGCGGGCGCATGATCCCGCCGGCGGCCCTGATCCGCCGGAAAGTTCCATCAAGCCGCCCCCACCCTGCCCCATAGCCGCCGCACTCGCATGCGGCAATCGCATCCGACTGGGGAGCGTCGGCGCAAGCGGTCTTGCGCCTGTTCAGGAGTAAACCATGACGGCCATCAGAGAGCGGCTTGGTGCGGACAAGCTTGTTGCGGAGAAAACCGGCCCGGAGGCCTATGCTCCGACCCGCAAGACTCCGGAAAAGCTGAGCGATATCGACCAGGCGGCGGCGAACGCGTTCGAAGGTGAGATCCGTGAATTCGTCCGGCGCGATGTTTCGTTCCTGCGCCGGCCCCGCAGCGAGGCCGAGCCGGCGGCCGATCCGGTCAACGAAAATCTGAATGCGCTGATCCGGCGCGTGTCCGGAGCGTCGATGGAGGAAATCGACCGCGTCATTCTCGAACTGCAAGGCGTGCGTGACATGTTGCGCAGCGAAGGCGAGCGCGTCGGCCGCGAACTCGCCGGCTATGCCAGCCTGAGTCATGCGTCGATGACCGCGATGAAAGTCATCGCCGACAGCCTGACGCAGTGGAAAAGCGCGCCGAACAACGCGAGCGAACGTAAGAGCTGAAATCGTTCGTCGCCAAGCACCATCGCCGGTTTTCGCCGGCGATGGTGGTTGCTGAATTAGACGCCGATTTTCTAAGAAGCGATCTGCTCGAACACGATGCGGGTCGCCGGTTCGACCAGCAGAACCTTGTTCTTGGCCTTCACGTATTGCAGGTGCTTGACCGCCGCGATGTCCTGTACGCCGGCGGGCAGCGGATGGATTTCATTCAGCGCCTGTTCGGTGGACAGGAAACTGGCCGGTCCCAGCGCTTCGGCGCCCGCTGAAGCTGGCGTCTTTTCCGCCATCACCGCCTGATAGATGCGCTGGCGCTCCTGATCGGTCATGGGAATCGGTTGCGCCATGATCGGCACCCGATCGAGCACGTCGTTGCGCTCGGAGAGTTCGCGACGGCATGGTCTGGCCGGTGGATCCGATCGGACCATGGAAATCCTGCGGTTGCGTGCGTGGCGGCTGCGCTTGCGACGCCTGAGCTTGTCCGCCAGCCGCATCGCGCGAGGCGGCGCCCACAGTGGCCGCTTGCGGTTGTTTGCCTGAACCGTCTTGCGAGCCGTTCCTCATGGCATCGGTGCCGGCATTCGTTGCCTGCGGGCCGCCGGCGGTCGCCTGGCCATCTTTGGTTTCTTTGCTCATCGCGTCGGTCGCCGGGATCGCGGCGCTTTGCTGTTCGCCCACCGAAGGCTCCGTCGGATACGGCTTCATCTTGGCGGCGCGCGCTTCCGCGGGCGTCGGAATCTTGCGGGGTTCGGAGCTGGTCGGATTCTTTTTATCGAAACCGGGATTGATCTGCCCGGTATCGGGCGTAAAGCCCGGATCGGCCGCGGATGTCCCCGGGCCGGCATAAACGGGCCCGATCGAGAGCGGAGCGGCGACAACAAGGCCAGTGGCCAGCGCGGTCGCCATCATCAGGTGACGGTGCGAAATCTTCACGGGGAACCTCCATCGGCTGCTGGAACATCAACGGCCGAGGAGCGGCAGGGTTGCATGAAATCGGCTTTTAAGAATCCGGTAACCCAGATTGGGCTTACCCCGTATTCACCTGTGGATTGCGGGGACAGCGGAACCGGCAACCACCGGGACGCAGCCAAGCGGGAGTACACTTCATCTTGTTCGAAAGCGGCCTAGCCCGGCTTCGTCTTTCGAACACTCCTCCCAACAAACTCAAACCCCGCTTCGGCGGGTTTTTTTGCCGCAACGATTAGCGCAGCGCCAATGGCACGCTCATCGTGGGCAGGCTGTCGTCGAGTTGCAGGCGGCCGGTCAGGTGATCGGTGACCACGAAGGCCCCGATCATCATCACCATCATGGTGGCGGCGCCCAGCATCAGGCCGATCTTTCCGAGTGCAATTCTGTCGGCCATGGCCGGCTCCGATGATTTTGTGAATTTCGCGCGGGGTCGTGGCCCATTGAACGCGCCAAAGCCGCGCGAGTTCCCTGGCCGGCGGTCGAAAACCGCCGCTGGAGCACAATTCGCGGGTTAAGGCAGGTCAGTTGGCGGCGACGGCCTTGGCCGGTTTGACGGCCTTGCGCGGCAACGGATAGTCGGCGCTCTCGTAAAGCTGGCGAATGCCGTTGCCGTCAAAGCGCTTCTCTTCGACCTCAAGATAGGCACCCAGCAGCAATTCCGGCGGCAATTCCTCGATGGCAAAGCGGATCGCTTCCGCTGCGGTCGGAAAACGCTTGTACCCGATGGGACGGCGCGATTTGCGGCTACGGCTGGGAAATAATTCCGAAGGGGCGCGGTAGTTGATCATCGACATAACTCAAAGCTCCTGGGCGCCTAATATGGGCCTAAAAGAGCCGAAAATCCAGCGCCTGGACGCATCGCATGTATGCCCGCGGGGCAAGGTAAATGCCCATCACCGACAAAATGAAACGGCGCGGCCCGGCGCTTCGCAACGCCGGGCCATAAGCCGCCGATGGCAGTTAGCCTAGTCGGCCAGTTCCGCCACCACTTCGCTTGTGGCCGGATCGACCAGCACGACGCGGTCATTCACCATCATGTATTTATAAGTTCTGATGGCCGGCACTTCGACAGCCACCGTCTTTGGCACGCTGTAGAGATGCACGGTTTGCGGCACGCGCGCACCGACACGATAAGTGACGGTCGCAGGCGCCCGCGTGACGCGCTCGCGTGTGATTGTGCGGTAGACCGTCTGCCGCTGCACCGGCGTCAGTTGCAACGGCTGCGTGGTCACAACAGTCTCAGTTTGCACCGGTTCACGGGTAATCACGGTGGTTTGGGCATTCGCCGTTGCCGTGCCGGCGACGAGCGCAGCGGCAATCGCGGCAAGAAGTGAAGTTTGGCGAAAATGGGTCATGAGTTCCTCCTGCTTGTTGCGTCTTCGCAGAACAGGAAACGCCGCCGCGCCTGATGGGGTTCCTGGCCGCATTCAACGCAGCCTCGCCAAAGTTCCACGCTTACGCGACGTGCGGCGGTTCGCCCTGGAGCTTCAGTTTCGCTTGCAAGGTCGCAATGCGGCGCTCGGCTTCGTTTTGCGTCAATCGCGGACTGAACGCTTCCAGATCGAAAGCATCGTGCGCGAGCTGCTTGAGCAGCGCCGCCTGATCGGCGGTCATCGGGGAATTCGCTGGGGCTGGTTTATCGGGTCATGACGACATGACAAGCCGCGCCGCCCTCCGTGGTTCCGCGGCCATGCTTCCGCGCGAAAGATTTCTTTGAAAACATCCATGTTCTGAATCGCTTAGCGCGATCCGGACTCGTTTCGTTCCGTCGGCGACGCGTGTGACTCGAACTCCACATCGGTCGCGATCCGGCCGCAGCGATTCAAGTTTTTCGTGCAGCGCGACTCGGAGCTTGGTACCAGCGTAGGAGACTTTGATTCGCGAGGCTCACGGATGATTCTCGAAGCGATGGTCGGTTTGTCGCTTGTGTTGAATGTCTCGCTCGATGCCCAAACACCCTCCTCGCCGGATCCGGCCGGCTGGCTGCAAATGACGGTGCGCCAGAAGGACGCCGCGCTATTGCCGCTGGTGCGCCGGGCGACCGATTGCATCCTGCGCAAGGTCGCCGGCGATCCGCGCTACAGCGGCGACATGCATCCGAGCGATATCAACGATCTGATCGTCGACTCGATTGCCGCCTGCGGGCGGCCGGTGCGCGCGATGATGGACGCGCATGACCGGATGTACGGCAAGGGATCCGGCGAGGCGTTCCTGCTCGGGCCCTATCTCGACGTGCTGCCGTCCGCGGTCGTGCGGCAGGTCAAGATCAAGATGCCGGGGCGGTAGACAGGATCGGCCGTAGCACCAGCGTGATCGGCAGCGTCAGCAGCACCACGGCGGCCACCACCACGAGCGCCGACGTCACGCCGACCGCGTCGCCGAGCAGGCCATAGATCGCCGGCGACACCGCGCCGGCGCCGATGGTGCCGGTGTAGAAGATGCCGAAGGCGCGCTGACGCTTCGCCGGCGTCACCAGATCCGGCACCGAGCCATAGAGCACCGACGAGGTGCCGTTGAGCGCGACACCGACCACCGGCAGCAGCACCAGCGCGGCCTCGAGCGGCAGCGGCAGCAGCGCGACGATGCCGAGCGCGGTCACCGCTTCGGTCAGCCAGACCGTCGCCACCGTGCCGATGCGCGCGCCGATCCAGGCGCAGACCAGCTTGCCGGCGGCGCCGCCGGCAAACACCAAAGTGAGCGCGAGACCGACCGTCGGCAGGCTGGCGCCCTTTGACGTCAGCACGAACGGCAGGAAAGTCAGAAACGCCATGCGGGTGGCGCTGTCGATCACGCCGACCGACAGCAGCAGCGGAAATCCGTAGCTGCGCCGCGCCACGCCTGAAGCGCCGGCGGTTTCGGCCTTGCGAGGCGCGGCGATCTCGTCGCGGAAGCGCGGCATGGCGATGAAGATGACGATCGCCGCCAGCACGCCGATGCCGCCGAGCAGCGCCACCGCCTCGCGCCACGGCAGCACGACGAACAGCAGCGAGGCCGCCGCCGGCAGCGTCATCTTGCCGATGTCGCCGGCGAAATTGTAGGTGCCGAGCGCGGTGCGCGAGCGCGCGCCGGAAAACGCATGGGCGATCAACGACGACGCCAAAGGATGCTGCGTGCTGGCGCCGAGCCCGGCCGACGAACAGCGACGCCACCAGCAGCGGCACGCCGTGGCTCAGGCCGGCAAGGCAATAGCCGAAGCCGGCCAAGGCGGTGCCGAGCGCCAGCACGATCGGCGCGCCGAAGCGCTCGGCCAGAAAGCCCGACGGAATCTGAAAGCTGGCGAGCGTGCCGGAGAATACCGTCTTCATCAGGCCCAAGGCCGCGTAGCCGAGGCCGAATTCGTTCTGCCAGATCGGCAGCATCACATAGATGAGATCGGTATAGCCGTCGTGCAGCGCATGCGCGCCGAAGGCGACGCCGGCGGCGCGGCGCTCGTCGCTTTTGCGCTGCGGATCGGACATTGCGCCGTGGGCCGAGGCGGTCATGGCCGCTCCGGACGGCGTTCGACGAAGGTGGTGCTCACGAACGAGATCACCGGCTCGCGGTTCTGATTGACGCCGGTCGTAAGTATCGTCATCAGCCCCGATCCCGGGCGGCTGTTTGACAGGCGAAGTTCGGTCACTTTGGTTTGGTATTCGATGGTGTCGCCGACATAGACCGGCTTGAGCCATTTGAGGTCGCGAAAGCCCAGCGCCGGACCGGTGGCGGCGACCGGCTCGCCGCGCGCCCGCGCCGCTTCCGCCAAGGCGCGGCGATGATCGACCATCAGCCGCATCCACACCACGGCGGTGTGCCAGCCGGAGGCGCACAGCGCGCCGAAATGCGATTGCGCCGCTGCTTCTTCGTCGACGTGGAAAAGCTGCGGGTCGAATCTGGTCGCAAAAGCTTTTATGTCGTCGGCATGAAACGTGTGCCGTCCGGTCATGAGCACGTCGCCGACGCGGATGTCGTCGAAATATTTCACGCCGCGCCCCCAGGTTGGCGGCGTCCAAGCATCAGCGTATTGACCTGCGTCATCAGGACGATGTCGGCCTCGTCCACCATCTCGAATTTGAATTTGATCAAGCCCACCGCCGGCCGGCTGTTCGAGGCGCGCGTTTCCAGCACGGTCGCACGCAGTCGAATGCGGGCGCCCGGCCGCAGCGGCCTGTGCCAGTTCACCTCGTCGATGCCGGGCGCGCCCATCGACGACGAATTGAGGACGAAGCCGTCGGCGATCATGCGCATGAGCAGGCAGCACGAATGCCAGCCCGAGGCGCCAAGGCCGCCGAGGATGGTGCCGGCGGCGGCCGCCTCGTCGAGATGCATCGGCTGCGGGTCGAATTCGGCGGCGAAGGCGACGATCTCCTCGCGCGTCACCAGCCGCGGGCCGTAAACGGCGACCGCGCCAGGCTGGAAATCTTCCCAATGGAGCTTCGGCATGAGGGCTTTTAACCCGCCATGGCCGGGATTGTCACACCGTCACCGATGTTAATTCGCAAACCGGAAATGCATCACGTCGCCGTCGGCGACCACGTATTCCTTGCCTTCCAGCCGCATTTTGCCGGCCTCTTTGGCGCCGACTTCGCCGCCGGTCCGGATGTAGTCGTCATAGCCGATGGTCTCGGCGCGGATGAAGCCGTGCTCGAAATCGGTGTGGATCACGCCCGCCGCCTGCGGCGCCTTGGTGCCCTTGGTGATGGTCCAGGCCCGCGTTTCCTTCGGGCCGACGGTGAAATAAGTCACCAGATGCAGCAGCGCGTAGCCGGCGCGGACCAGGCGGTCGAGCCCGGTCTCCTGCAGCCCGACCGCTTCCAGAAATTCCGCGCGCTCGGCCGGCGGCAGCGTCGCGATCTCCGACTCGATCTTGGCCGAAATCACCACGGCGACCGCGCCCTCTTCCTTGGCGCGCGCTTCGACCTTGCGGGAAAAATCGTTACCGGTCGCGGCCGCGCCTTCTTCGACGTTGCAGGCGTAGAGCACCGGCGCCGAGGTCAGCAGGCCCAGCGAATGGAACAGCTTTTCCTCCTCGGGCTTGCGTTCGACAAAGCGCGCCGGCTTGCCCTCGCGCAGCAGAACCAGCGCGCGATTGACCAGCGCCAGCGTTTCCTTGGCAAGCTTGGCGTCTTCGCCGATGCCTTTGGCCTTTTTCTCCAGATTGTCGACGCGCTTTTCCAGACTGTCGAGGTCGGACAGCATCAGTTCGGTCTCGATCGTCTCGATGTCGGCGACCGGATCGATCTTGCCTTCGACATGGGTGATGTCGGTATCCTCGAAACAGCGCACCACATGCACGATGGCATCGACTTCGCGGATGGTGGCGAGGAACTGGTTGCCGAGCCCCTCGCCTTTGGAGGCGCCGCGCACCAGGCCGGCGATGTCGACGAAGGTGATGCGGGTCGGAATGATCTGTTCCGACTTCGCCAGCACGCTCAGCTTTTCCAGACGCGGATCCGGCACCGCGATCTCGCCGACATTCGGCTCGATGGTGCAGAACGGATAATTCGCCGCCTGCGCCGCGGCGGTTTGCGTGAGCGCGTTGAAGAGCGTCGACTTGCCGACATTCGGCAGGCCGACGATGCCGCATTTGAATCCCATGTTCGCTTAGTCCTTAATCCTCGTCCGCCGTGCCGCCGAAACCTTTGGCGTCCATGGCGAGATGAACTTTGTTCTGAAACGTCGAATCCTTGCCCTCGGCCAGCAGGCCGGCATTGTCGGCAATGACGTCACACATCGTTTCCACCCAAGGGCCTTCGCTCTTGGCAAAATCCTGCAGCACGTAGGACGCGCCGAGCTTCTTGTCGCCCGGATGGCCGATGCCGATGCGGACGCGGCGATAGTCGTTGCCGACATGCGCGGAGATCGAGCGCAGGCCGTTGTGGCCGGCATTGCCGCCGCCGGTCTTCACCCGCAGCTTGGCGGGCGGCAGATCGAGTTCGTCGTGAAACACCACGATGTCGCCGAGCGTGAGCTTGTAGAAATGCACCGCTTCGGCCACCGCGCGTCCCGACTCGTTCATGAAGGTGCCGGGCAGGAGCAGCAGCAGCTTTTCGCCGCCGATCGTGCCTTCCACCGCGACGCCCTGAAACTTGCGCCGCCACGGCGCGATGTTGTGGCGCTTGGCGATTTCCTGCACCGCCATGAAACCGATGTTGTGGCGGTTGCCGGCGTAGCGTTCGCCGGGATTGCCGAGGCCGACGAAAAGCAGCATGGCATCACCGGCTTGCCGTCTCTGAGTTGATTGAAACCCGCCCCGGATTGAATCCGGGACGGGCTATTTCGCAATCATGCGACGAGAGCGCGCGGCGTAAAGGACGCCGCGTTACTTCTTCGCGGGCGCAGCACCGGCCGCGGGCGCAGCGCCGGCGGCAGGAGCGGCACCAGCCGCAGGCGCGGCACCCGGAGCGCCTTCGGCGCCCGGAGCGGTACCGGCAGCGGCAGCAGCGGCGGCAGCGGCCGCGGCGGCAGCAGCCGCATCGGCGGCGGCCTTGAGTTCTTCCGCGTAGCCGGACGGCGGCACGACCGTGACCAAGGTGATGTCGCCATGGGCGATCACGCGCACATTGGGCGGCAGCGTCACGTCGCTGAGATGCTTGGAATGGTTGATGTCGACGTCACTGATGTCGACGTCGATCGATACCGGAATCGACTCGGCCAGGCACGACACCTCGACGGTGTGGGTGACGATGTTGACCGCGCCGCCGCGCTTCACGCCGGGCGACTGGTCGGCATTGAGCACATGCACCGCGACGTTGACGCGGATGGTGGCGCCTTCCGACACGCGGAGGAAATCCACGTGCATCGGCAGGTCCTTGATGGCGTCGAGCTGGAAGTCGCGCGGGATCACGCGGTGCTTCGTGCCGTCGACATCGATGTGATAGAGCGTGGTCAGAAAGCGCCCCGCATAAATGCGTTTGCGCAGTTCGGCATGGTCCATCAGGACCATCATCGGGGGTTTGTTCTCACCGTAAATTACGCCCGGCACGCTGCCGGACCGACGTGCTGCCCGAGCGGCCCCCTTGCCGCCTTTCGGACGCACCGTCGCTTTCATCTCTTGGACGGACGCCATGATCAGTTCCTCATCTAAGCCAATGGAAAAAGGCGGCTTTTTCGGCCGCCCACGAACGCGGCAAGCCTCCAGGGGTGCCGGGGGCCGTGTTCGCGCGGGGTTATAGCGGGGGGTGCCGGAAAGGGCAAGAAAGCCCGTGGCGTCGGAAAATCAGTCGGATGCGGCCGAACTGGCGCCCTTTTTAGCCGGCTTTTCGGCGAGCTTGGCCTCCAGCGCGTCAAGCCGCGCCTTCAAGGCCTCGTTTTCCTCGCGCGCCAGGCGGGCCATTTCCTTGACCGCCTCGAAATCCTCGCGCTGGACCACATCCAGGTCGCGCAGGATGCGCTCGGCCTGGGCCCGGAACAGCGTGTCGAATTCGCGCCGCACCCCGGTGGCGACCCCGGCGGCATCGTTCATCAGGCGGGCCATCTCGTCGAAAATGCGGTTGCTGGTCTGGGTCATGGGTCGTCTCCGGCGGAACCATCTAACAATGGCGACCAGCCAGTCTCACCGCAAGTCCCGTCAAGTCCCGTCATGCCACCGACTTTCAGCGGCTACAGCCGCTAGCTGGCTTTGAGCGCCGATAGCTGCTCGGTATCGTATCGGCTCCGCAATTCCCCGATGGCCTGGGCGTCCGGAGGATTGCTGCGCGACACCAGTTGCACCAATTCTTCGAAATAGTGCTCGTGGCCGGGCGGCGATACGGTCATGATCATTCTCGCCGGCTTGTCGCTGGCATTGGCAATATTGTGCGGCACGCCGGGCGGGATGAACACGTAAGTGCCGGGCTTGGCGCGGATGGTCTGATCGCCGATCTGCCATTGGCACTCGCCTTCCAGCACATAGAAGGTTTCTTCCTGGACCCGATGAACGTGGCGGCCTGTGGAGAAGCCGGCCGGCAGCGTCCAATCGAACATGCTCGTATGCTTCGTGTCCTCACCGGTCACGAGGAAGGTCATCGGCTTTCCGGCCAGGGTAACAATCTGGCCTTCACCCGGCATTCGGACAACGGCTTTCGCGCTCATCAGGGTGCTCCGTGGATTTTGCGTTTCGCAGTGCTTGGCAACGCCTCAAACTTGATCCCGCCCGTCCCGAAGGTCCTGAATCGATTGCGAAAAAGTTGCAAAATATTTCCGAATGGTATCCGCTCGCACCATGGCGACGATCCACGAATTTGGCCCGTTCCGCCTCGATGCGGACGCCGGAATATTGTTTCACGGCAATAATCCGGTCGACCTGGGCCAACGGGCGGTCACCCTGCTCCAGTTGCTTTTGCAACAGGCAGGAGCGCCGGTATCCAAAGAAGCTCTGATCGAGGCAGCCTGGCCAGGGCTCGCGGTCGAAGACAGCAATTTGACGGTTCAGATCGCTGCCATACGCCGGGTCTTCGAAGAAACGGCTGCGGGCGCCAGTTGGATCGAAACATTGCCGCGGCGCGGCTATCGCTATGTCGGCCCGCCAACCGCTGCGGCGAGCGCAACCGACGAGGCAGGTTCACCGGCGCTGCCGCTCCCCGATAAGCCCTCCATTGCCGTGCTGCCGTTTCAGAATATGAGCGGCGATCCGCAACAGGAGTATTTCGCCGACGGCGTGGTCGACGACATCATCACCGGCCTATCGCGCATCAAATGGCTTTTCGTCATCGCGCGAAACTCCACCTTCACCTACAAAGGCCGGGCCGTCGACGTGAAGCAGGTCGGCCGCGACCTCGGCGTGCGCTATGTGCTTGAGGGCAGCGTGCGCAAGGCCGAGGACCGCGTGCGCATCACGGGGCAACTCGTTGACGCGGCGACCGGAGTCCATGTGTGGGCCGAGCGCTATGACCGGAAGTTCGGCGATATTTTCGCGCTGCAGGACGAGATCACGCTATCGGTCGTCGGCGCGCTCGAGCCGAGTTTGCGTCAGGCCGAAGTCGAGCGCGTTAAACGCAAACGGCCGGACAGTCTCGACGCGTACGATCTCGTCCTCCAGACCCAGCCCGACGTCTATTCCGGAATGCCGGAGCGCGCGACAAAGGCGCTCGTGTTGCTGGAGAGAGCCCTCGCGCTCGATCCGGCTTATTCGCTCGCGCACGCCTTCGCCGCGATGTGTCATCATTGCCTGTTTCTACGCGCCGGACTGCGCGAAGAAAGCCGGGCGGCCTCGATCCGCCACGCGCGCGAAGCCATTGCACACGGTCCGGACGATGCGCTCGCTCTGACATTCGCCGCATTCTCCATCGGCATGGACGGTCACGATCACGCCGCCGCGTTTACCGCGCTTGAGGCGGCGCTTGCCATTAGTCCGTCATCGGCCCTCACCTATAATGTTGGCGGCGTCATGTACGGATGGGCCGGAGAAGCCAAGCGCGCCATCGAATGGGGGAGCGCGCCATGCGTCTCAGCCCATTGGATTCTTGGGCATGGTCGGCATTCCATGCAATTGCACTCGGCCATTTCCACCGGGGCCGCTATGAAGAAGCGGCCAGGGCCGCGCGCAAAGCAGTGCAACTCAATCCCGGCCACAGCATCTCCCATATGTTGCTGGCGGCACCGCTCGTGAAGTTGGGGCGGCTCGAAGAAGCCAAGGCTGCCGCGGCCCGCGTGTTGGAATTGCAGCCTACTTTCCGCTACAGCTGGCAATTCTCCGGCGTCGATTGCGCGCCGGCTCTCGCTGCATCGTTGGGTGGCGCCTTGCGGCAAATCGGCTTACCTGAATAGTTGGAATAACCGCGTATCACGCCCTCCTGGCCGACTTCGGAATTCGCAATGCCCCTTCTCGTCATTCCCTTCCCCGCCTTCGACCCCGTGCTGGTGCATATCGGCCCCTTCGCCATTCGCTGGTATGCGCTGGCCTATATCGTCGGCATCCTGCTCGGCTGGGCCTATGCCCGCGCCCTGGTCCGCGCCGAAAAGCTGTGGGGCGGCAAGCCGCCGCTGACGGTTCTCGACTTCGACGATTTCGTGCTCTGGGTGACGCTCGGCATCATCCTCGGCGGCCGCATTGGCTATGTGCTGTTCTACAATCTCGAGCACTTCGCCGCGCACCCAGCCGAGATCGTGCAATTGTGGAAAGGCGGCATGTCGTTCCACGGCGGCTTCACCGGCTGCGTGGTGGCGGTGGTGCTGTTTGCGCGCAAGCGCGGCCTTTCCATCCTCTCGCTCGGCGACATCACCTGCGCGGTCGGTCCGATCGGCATCTTCCTCGGCCGCATCGCCAATTTCATCAATGGCGAATTGTGGGGCCGCCCGGCCGACGTCCCTTGGGCGATGGTGTTTCCCGGCGGCGGACCGCTGCCGCGGCATCCGAGCCAACTCTACGAGGCGACGCTGGAAGGCCTGGTGCTGCTGGCGGTGCTGTTCCTGCTGATGCGCGCCGGCGCGCTGAAGCGGCCGGGTCTGATCATCGGCTGGTTCGCGGTGGTTTACGCAATCGCGCGCAGCGTCAGCGAATTCTTCCGCGAGCCCGACGCCCAGCTCGGCTTTCTCTGGGGCGGCGCCACCATGGGTCAATTGCTGTCGATACCGTTGTTCCTCGCCGGTGTCGGATTTATCGTCTATGCGCTGAGGCATCCGCCGCTGCGGAGTCAATAATGACGGCAGAGTTCTCGCCGCTCGAAATCGAAATCCGCCGGCGCATCGCGGCAGCGGGCTCGATCCCGGTCGGCGAATATATGGCGCTCTGCCTCGGCCATCCCGAATACGGCTACTACACCACGCGCGATCCGCTCGGCGCCCGCGGCGATTTCATCACCGCGCCGGAAATCAGCCAGATGTTCGGCGAGTTGATCGGACTGTGGATGGCCGCGCTCTGGAAGCAGATGGGCGAGCCGGCCAATATCCGCGTCATCGAGCTCGGCCCCGGCCGCGGCACTTTGATGAGCGATGCCCTGCGCGCGATCCAGATCATCCCGGCGTTCCGCGATGCCATTGTGCTGCATCTGGTGGAGATCAGCCCGGTGCTGGAAGCGCAGCAGGAGCGCACGCTGGAGCATTTGGGCACCCCGATGTCCTGGCATCCCGCGCTCGAGGACGTGCCGAAGGGCCCTGCCATCATCATCGCCAACGAATTCTTCGACGCCCTGCCGGTCAATCAGGTCGTCAAGACCGAACAGGGCTGGCACGAACGCCAGATCGAAATCGATGCCGCGGGCAATCTGGTTTTCGCCATCGCGGCCGAGCCGATCGGACATTTCGACATGCTGTTGCCGGCGGCGGTGCGCGCGGCGCCTGAACAGTCGATCTTCGAATGGCGCGACGATACGTTGGCCATGCTGCTGGGACGCCGCATCGCCGACGACGGCGGCGCCGCGCTGGTGATCGATTACGGCCACGCCGACAGCGCCGTCGGCGAAACCCTGCAGGCGGTCGGCCAGCACGCTTATGTCGATCCGCTGACCGCGCCGGGCAATATCGATCTTACCGCCCATGTGGATTTCGACGCGCTGGCGCGGGCGATCGAATTGATGGGCGCCAACGGTTTCGGCCCGATCGAGCAGTCGCAATTCCTGCGCACCCTCGGCATCGAAACGCGCGCGGCGGCGCTCAAGGCCAAGGCTGCTTCACGCGGCGCGATTGCCGATATCGACGCCGCGCTCGCGCGCCTCACCGGGCACGGCCGCACCGGCATGGGTTCGCTGTTCAAAGTCGCCAGCTTCGCCCACCCATCGGTCGGCGCGCCGCCAGGCTTCGAGAACCTAACCTAGATCACGGGCAACGATGCCGCCGGCCGTCATTGCCGAGATAGGTCTGGCTGTTGGGATCGTAGCTGCGAAAGCGCTGGATGCAGTATTGGACGCTGCGGCCGCGCTGGGCTTCGCTGGCGATGATGGCGCCGAGCAGCAGGCCGCCGATAACGCCGGCCGCAACCGCGCCGCCGTCGCCACCGTGGTGACGACCGCCTCTGTACCGCGAGCCGCCGTGCCGGTACTGCACCTGCGTCAGCAACGAACTATCGCCGGATTGCGCTTGCGGCACCAAGTCCTTTGAGACGGCACCGGCCAAAGGCGCGCCAGACGCCGGGGCCACCAACAGGCAAATGCCGACCACCGCGCCCGTTACCGAAAATGATTTTCGCATGGCTCAAACTCCTTATTGGAGGCCCATTTTGTAGAATGCATTCTTGCAACCGCGACAATTTGAATTCATTGATCTAGGTCACTTCGCCGAGGCGGTACCCCGATGTTGCAGGCCCCATCGCTCAGCAAGCTGGCGCGCATTCGCCACGGCTTCTTCACCCGCAGCGGCGGCGTGTCGCAGGGCGTCTATGCCACGCTCAATGGCGGCGTCGGCTCCAACGATACGGCCGAGAAGGTCGCGGAAAATCGCGCGCGCATGGCCGCCGCGCTCGGGGTTACGCCGGACCGCCTGCTCACGCCCTATCAGATCCACTCGCCCGACGTCGCGGTCGCCGGCGAGCCCTGGACGCACGACAATCGTCCGCGCGCCGACGCCGTCGTCACCCGCACGCCGCGGCTCGCGATCGGCGTTTCGACCGCCGACTGCGGACCGCTGCTGTTCGCCGACGCCCAGGCCGGCGTGATCGGCGCTGCGCACGCCGGATGGCGCGGCGCCTTTACCGGCGTGATCGAAGCAACCGTAGCCGCGATGGAGAAGCTCGGCGCCGATCGCGGCCGCATCAAAGCCGCGCTCGGTCCCACCATCAGCCAGGCGAACTACGAGGTCGGCCCGGAATTCGTCGAACGCTTCCTGGCCGCCGATGCCGATAATGCACGCTTCTTTGACGGCTCGGAGCGCGCCGGTCACGCCATGTTCGATCTCAACGGCTACATCGCCGACCGAATTCAACGCGCCGGCATCACGAATTACGAGGACCTCGGCCTGTGCACTTATGCCGAGCCGGAGCGCTTCTACAGTTTTCGCCGCGCCACCCATCTCAACGAGCCCGATTACGGCCGGCACATCAACGCCATCGCGCTCGCCGAGTAGCGCGATGGTTTCCTTCTACCTCCACGCTGGACTCGACGGCGGTGTTGCCGCTACGCTCGGTCCCGGCCGAGGGGACGATCAGTTGCGAGGGCGTGGCCGTAGGGGTGTCGATGAAGTGGAGTTTCGGCCGTAGCGCGTCGCGCGCCGCGGAATTTCCCTTTTCATGTCTGGGTCTGCTGCTGGCCGCCATCTGCGCGACGGCGCTGGCTGCTTGCACGCCCGACGGCCGGCCAAGCTTGGCGGCAGGTCAGCCGCGCGGCGCCACCGTCGCGTTCGAATCCATTGACGGCCCGCCGCCCGGGCAATTCCACAAGCTGGTGCAGAACCTGAACGACGAGGCGCAAGCCCGCGGGCTTGCGGTGATCTCGCGCGAAACCCCGTCGGCCTATCGGGTGCGCGGTTATCTCGCCGCTACGGTGGTGAAAGACGAAACCACGATCTCGTGGGTGTGGGACGTCTTCGATGGCGACGAGCACCGCGCCTTGCGCATCAGCGGCGAGGAGGCGGCCAAGAATAAGGACAAGGGCCGGCATCGCGACGTCTGGAATGCCGCCGACGACGCCATGCTGCAACGGATCGCGCGTTCCAGCATGGCGCAACTCGCCGCTTTCCTGACCTCGTCCGAGGTGGCGCCGGGCACGCCCAGCGTGGCCCAGGTCGCCGCGATGGGGGCGAGCGATTCCTCGCCGGAGGCCGCCGGGATTTTCCGCATTTTCCGTCCGGGCGCCGATCCCGCGCAAGCCGAAGCCGCCGAAGCTCCGCCGCCGTTGCAGCCGGCGTGCCGCTACCACCCCGCAAACCGGCGTCGGACGCGGCGGTCTCGGCGCTCGAAACCGTCACTCTGTCGGCGGCCAGCCATTAAGCATTGGCCCGGCGTTCACCCTGCCGGAAAAAGCTTCGGGACAACGAATTCAACGCGTATTGCCGGGCCCTCCCGGCCTTGTTATGACCACGCCGCGCACGCGCATGATCCCGAAAAGTGGGTACCGGTTTTCGGAAAAGATCATGCGCCAGACTAAATTGCGTTAAAGCGAGGATCTCGGGAATGTCGAAGAACGGAGCGATCAAGCTCGTTGCCGGCAATTCCAACCCTGCGCTGGCACAGCAAATCGCCGAATATCTCAAGACCACGCTGACCAAGGCGGTGGTGAAGCGCTTCGCCGACATGGAGATTTTCGTCGAAATCCAGGAAAACGTCCGCGGCGCCGACGTTTTCGTCATCCAGTCCACGTCGTTTCCGGCCAACGACCATTTGATGGAATTGCTGATCATCATGGACGCGCTGCGGCGTTCTTCCGCGCGGCGCATCACGGCGGTGATCCCCTATTTCGGCTACGCCAGGCAGGACCGTAAACCCGGTCCGCGCACGCCGATCTCGGCCAAACTGGTGGCCAATCTGATCACGCGCGCCGGCGCCGACCGGGTCATGACGCTCGATCTGCATGCCGGCCAGATCCAGGGCTTTTTCGACATCCCGACCGACAATCTCTACGCCTCGCCGGTGATGGTGCGCGACATCAAGGAGCACTTCCAGCTCGACAACGTCATGGTGGTGTCGCCCGACGTCGGCGGCGTGGTGCGCGCGCGCGGACTTGCCAAACGCATCAACGCGCCGCTGGCGATCATCGACAAGCGGCGCGAGCGCGCCGGCGAATCCGAAGTCATGAATGTGATCGGCGACGTCGAGGGCTACACCTGCGTGCTGGTCGACGACATCGTCGACTTCGGCGGCACTCTGGTGAACGCCGCCGACGCATTGCTCGGCCAGAAGGCGAAAGCGGTTTACGCCTATATCACCCACGGCGTGCTGTCGGGCGGCGCGGTGACGCGCATCGCCAAATCGCGGCTGAAGGAATTGGTGATCACCGACTCGATCGAGCCCACCAAGGAAATGCTCGCGGCCGGCAATATCCGCGTGCTGCCGATCGCGTCGCTGATCGGCGAAGCCATCGGGCGCACCGCGGCCGAGGAGTTGGTGTCGAGTTTGTTCGACTGATTTTGTTGGGTCGCGCGTCCGGACGCAAAACCGGTTCCCACTTTTGCTGGCCGCGCTCCCGCCGAGTTATCCACCACTGAGTCACCTTGACGCAGCATTGGCTGTGGAGAGTTCGAACTCAGGGGCGTTGCGTCATTCCCCCAAATCACTGCTCATTAGGCCTCGAAGATGCCTTTGGCGGGCTGAATCGAGAGGGTTATAGTCAGATCGCCTAGTGATTTGCGTTCGCCGTCAAGGCACCCGGTATCCCCGCGTCAGATCGTAGTTCGTGCCCAGTCCGGGTCGTATTGTCCCGTACGTGTGCGCAGCCGTGCGTTTCCCTAAGCTCAATTGGCACTGCGGAGACGCCATGTCCTTAACAGCCTACGCACATGAACCCCGGATCAACCCGCTCGACGTCGTGGAGCGGCTGGCAACCGGCCATGACTGGTCGTTCGAACGAGCCAGCGACGACGAGATCACCATTCTGGTGACCGGCAAGTGGACCGACTACCAGCTGTCCTACACCTGGATGGGCGACATCGAGGCGCTGCATCTGGCTTGCGCCTTCGACCTCAAGGTTCCCGAGCGCCGGCGCAGTGAAGTGCAGTCGCTGATCTCGCTGATCAACGAGCGGCTGTGGGTCGGACATTTCGATTTGTGGACCAAGGAAGGCATCGTCATGTACCGCCACGCCTTGGTGCTGGCGGGCGCCGCGGAAGCCTCCGGCAAGCAATGCGAGGCGCTGCTCGGCACCGCGCTCGACACCTGCGAGCGCTATTTCACCGCATTCCAGTTCGTGATCTGGGCCGGCAAGGCCGCGCGCGAAGCGCTCGACGCCGCGACGTTCGACACCTCGGGCGAGGCGTAATCGCCCGCCACGCGTTCGCGAACGATAATCGCGGAGACAGTCATGGCCGTTCGCAAACCGCAGCCGCTCAAGCCAATCGGCTCCCTCGTCCTGGTCGGCGCCGGCAAGATGGGCGGCGCCATGCTGGACGGCTGGATCGCGCGGGGGCTTGCGCCGAAACGGATTGTGATCGTCGAGCCGCAACCCGCCAAACCGATCAAGACGCTGACGCGGCGCGGCGTCACGCTCAATCCCAAACCCGGCCCGAAGGCCAAGGCCGATGCCGCGGCCATCGTCATCGCGGTCAAGCCGCAGACCGCGCCGGTCGCGGTGCCGCCGCTCGGCCTCTATGTCGGCGCGTCGACGCTGGTGCTGTCGATCATGGCCGGCCGCACCATCGGATTTCTGGAAAAGACACTGCCGCCCGGTACCGCGATCGTGCGCGCCATGCCGAACACGCCGGCATCGATCGGGCGCGGCATTACCGTCGCGGTCGCGAACGCCAAAGTCTCCAAGCGCCAGCGCAAGCTCGCCGGCGACCTGCTGTCGGCTATCGGCAAGGTGGAATGGGTCGACGACGAGGCGCTGATCGACGCGGTCACCGCGTTATCCGGCTCCGGCCCGGCCTATGTGTTCCTGCTGGCCGAAGCGATGGCCAAGGCCGGCATCGCCGCCGGATTGCCGGCCGCGCTTGCGACACGGCTGGCGCGCGAAACCGTCGCCGGTTCCGGCGAGCTGCTGCACCGCTCGGCGCTGGACGCCGCCACGCTGCGCCAGAACGTCACCTCGCCCGGCGGCACCACGGCCGCCGCGCTTGAAGTGCTGATGGGACCGGGCGGCTTCGACGAGCTGCTGACCAAGGCCATCGCCGCCGCCACCAGGCGCTCACGGGAACTTGCGGGGTAGCGCAAGGTCCCTGCCCTAGAACCGTCGCCTTTGCGGACCTAGATTGAGGCTGTCCGAACAGCCCGAAGGAGCCCGCCATGGCCCGCAAGCGCAAGACAACGCAACGCAAAGCGCCGACCCCGCCGCCGTCACGCGGCACGTCTGATCGCGCCAAGGCGATTGACGCGCTGATGGCGCTGTTGGCCGAGCATTCCTTCGAACAGATCGGCCTGGCGGAAGTCGCCGGCCGCGCCGGTCTCAAATTGTCGCAATTGCGCGCCGAGTTCGGCTCGACGCTGGCGATCCTCGGCGCCCACATCAAGGATATCGACCGCGCGGTGCTGGACGGCGGCGATGCCGACATGGCTGAAGAGCCGGTGCGCGAGCGGCTGTTCGACGTATTGATGCGCCGGTTGGAAGCGCTTGCGCCCTACAAGGACGCGGTGCGCTCGATCATGCGTTCGGCGCGGCGCAATCCGGGGCTGGCGCTGGCGCTCAACGCCATGGCCGTGCGCTCGCAAGCCTGGATGCTGGAGGCCGCCGGCGTCGGCGCCTCGGGCCCGCGCGGCGCGTTGCGCGCGCAAGGCGCGGCGCTGATGTTCGGCCGCGTCGTCGGCGTGTGGATCGATGACGACGAGGAAGGCCTCGACCGCACCATGGCCGCGCTCGATCGCGGACTGTCCAGCGCGGCGCGCTGGGCCGGATTCCTCGACGACCTCTGCGCCATTCCGAAATGCATCATGCGCGGCCCGCGCCGCCGCCGGCGCGCCCGCGACGAGGAAGAAGCGGAAGCGGCTTAATATCTAAACCGGCACCCGCACCGTCGCCCTCAGGCCCCCGAGCGGTGCAGTCGCCCAGCACGATGTCGCCGCCATGCGAGCGCGCGATGTCGCGGGCGATCGCCAGGCCCAAACCGGTGCCGCCCTCATCCTGATTGCGCGCGTCGTCGAGCCGCAAGAACGGCTTGAACACGTCCTCGCGCAAATTCGGCGGAATGCCCGGGCCGTCGTCGTCGATCATGACGGTCAGATAGCGGTGATCGCGATGGCCGGTGATCGCAATCGAAGAGGCAAAGCGCGAAGCATTCGACACCAGATTGGCGAGGCAGCGCTTGAAGGCGGCCGGCCGCACGGTGACGATGGGCGCGCCGTGAAATGACACGCTGGCCTTGTGGCCGTTGCGTTCGGCATCGAGCTTGAGCTCATCGAGAAAATCCGCCATGTCGGTCGGCGCCGAGGCCTCGCCGAGATCGCCGCGCGCGAAGGCGAGATAGGCCTCCAGCATGCGCGCCATCTCGTCGACGTCTTTCTTCATCGCGTCGACTTCCGGACTGTCGCCGATCAACGCAAGTTCGAGTTTGAAACGGGTGAGCACCGTGCGCAAATCGTGCGATACGCCGGCCAGCATGGCGGTGCGCTGTTCGATCGCGCGCTCGACGCGGGTTTTCATCTCGATGAAAGCTTGCGCCGCGCGCCGCACCTCGCGCGCGCCGCGCGGCCGGAAATTCGGCGCATCGCGGCCCTTGCCGAAACTTTCGGCGGCGTCGGCCAGTTTCAATATCGGCTTGATCTGGTTGCGCAGGAAGATGATGGCGACGGTCAGCAGCACCGTCGAGGTGCCGACCATCCAGAGCAGGAATATCTCGGAATTCGACGCATAGGCGGCGCTGCGGCGGGCGAATATCCGCATCACGTTTTTGTCGAGTTGCACGCGGATTTCGACCAGCGCCGATTTACCCACGGTGTCGATCCAGTACGGCCGCCCGATCTGCTTGCGCAGTTCCTCCGACAGCGTCTGATCCAGCAGCGAAAAGAACGGCTTCGGCCCCGGCGGCGGCATTTCCGTGATCGGCAGGAAATCGACCACCAGACCCAGCCGCTCCTGGGCGATCTTGCGAATTTGCGCGAGATCTGGCGTCTGCGGATAGACCCGATAGACGTCGATCAGCGCGCCGATGTCCGCCACCACGCCGGCCGAAAGCCGCTGGGTGACGACGTTCCAGTGGCGTTCCATGAAGACGAAGGCGATCACCGACTGCAGGATCACCATCGGCGCGATGATGATCAGCAACGCGCGCGCATAGAGGCCCTTCGGCATCACGCTGTTGAGCCAGCGGCTCATGCGCCGCCAGCCGTCCGGAATGTGGCCGAGCACGGCATGGATGCGGCGCACCGGCGGAATGGCGTCGTACCACTCCCAGAATTTGACGAGCCGGTCGAACGCGCCGCGGATGGTTGCCATGCCGGTGTCGAGGCTGCTCATGTCGTCACCACCAGCCGGTAACCGATGCCGCGCACGGTCTGGATGAACAGCGGATTGGCCGGATCGCGCTCGATCTTGCGGCGCAGCCGGTTGACCTGCACGTCGACGGCGCGCTCGCTGATGGTGCCGCCATTGCCGGCAAGCGCCAGGCGGGTCACCGTTTCTCCGGGCGTCGCCGCCAGAATGCGCAGCATTTCGCGTTCGCGGTCGGTGAGGCGAATGACTTTTTCGCCGCGGCGCAGCTCGCCGCGCGACAGATGATAGACGAACGGCCCGAACCGCAGCGACTCCACTGGCGGCGTCTTCGCCGGTTGCGTGCGCTTGAGGATGCTGGCGATGCGCAGCGACAATTCGCGCGGCTCGAACGGCTTGGACAAATAATCGTCGGCGCCCATCTCAAGGCCCTTGATGCGGCTTTCGGCGGCGT
Organism: uncultured Alphaproteobacteria bacterium; assembly: GCA_963825015.1. Lineage (GTDB taxonomy): Bacteria > Pseudomonadota > Alphaproteobacteria > Rhizobiales > Xanthobacteraceae > Pseudolabrys. The sequence continues at coordinate 70,972 of CAWGRN010000020.1, forward strand.
CACGCGCGGTCAGCATCAGAATCGGCACATTGGAAGTACCGCGCAGCGATTTGGCGAAATCGAAGCCGTTCTCGCCGGGCATCATCACGTCGAGGATCAAGAGATCGAATTTCAGGCCGACCAGTTTGGCGCGCGCGTCGGCCGCGGTCTCGGCCGTGGTCACGCGATAACCTTCGGTGCTGAGAAAACGCGACAGCAGGTCGCGGATGCGGCGATCGTCATCGACCACCAGCAGATGCGGCGCATCGTCGGCAAGCGTGGCGGGCAGCATCATCGGCCGGGCCTCAACTCCGCGGTTTCGCCGCGCGGTCGGCACGCGCGATCAGTCGCAGCACGCCCTCGCGATTATCGAGGTCGATCATGGCGGTCAGAAAATGCCGCGCCGCGTCGTGCGCCCCCGGCCCAAGTTCGGCAATGGCGCGATTGATGCGCGCGGTTTGCAGGCCGGCGAGCTTGAGCGCCAGCGCCTCGCCCTTCGGCGTGACATAGAGCAGCCGCTGTCGGCGATCCTGCGCGCCTTCCTTCTGCACCACATAGCCCTGATCGACCATTTGCTTGAGCACGCGGCCGAGCGATTGCTTGGTGATATTGAGGATATCGAGCAGGTCGGCGACCTTCATGCCGGGATTGCGGTTGACGAAATGCAGCACCCGGTGATGGGCGCGGCCGAAGGCGAGCTTGGACAGCACCTCATCCGGATCGCCGACGAAATCGCGATAGGCAAAGAACAAGAGCTCGATGATGTCCCAAATGGGCCCGCTGGAAGCCGGGTCGAGCGCCACCTCTGGCGGCTTCGATCCCCCGGCCGGGCGCTCGGCCAGCCCGGCAGCGGCTGCGATCTTGGCATTCATATTTATGTCAGCCATGTTGACATATTTTGATTTTATGTTACAAAAAGAACGCTAAGGACGAAAGGATCGTACTCAAAGGCCGTCGCCCGGCCACATAAACGCAAATCCGACAGGCGCTCTGGCGTACTTAAGCCTGTCATACCGGGTGTTGCCCTGCGACGCAAAGTGTTGGAAGTGGCGTAAAAATGCGCCATCACAACGGCAGAAGCGGCCGGCAAGGCCCCCGGAGCGCGTGGTCCCGAAAAGTGTGAAGCGGTTTTCGGACAAGATCATGCGCAAGCAAATGAGAGTTCAAGGAGGACACTATGGCTGCGCAATCCTACGACCGGCTCGAAGGGGTCATCTGGTACGATGGCAAGCTGGTGCCTTGGGGCGATGCCAATCTGCATGTGCTCAGCCATGGCCTGCATTACGCCAGCGCCGTGTTCGAGGGCGAGCGCGCCTATGGCGGCCAGATCTTTAAGTCGACCGCGCATTCCGAAAGGCTGAAGCGCTCCGCCAATATCCTGGATTTCGACATCCCCTATTCCGTTGCCGAGATCGACGCCGCCAAGAAACTGGTCGTCGACAAGAACGGCAAGAAGGAAGCCTATGTCCGCCCGATCGCCTGGCGCGGCTCGGAGATGATGGGCGTGTCGGCGCAGAACAATACGATCCACCTCGCCATCGCCAGTTGGGAATGGCCGAGCTATTTCGATCCCGAGCAACGGCTCAAGGGCATTCGTCTCGATCTCGCCGACTATCGCCGGCCCGATCCGCGCACCGCGCCGTGCCGCGCCAAGGCCGCCGGCCTCTACATGATCTGCACCATCTCCAAGCATGCGGCCGAGCGCAAAGGCTATGCCGACGCCATGATGCTGGACTGGGAAGGCCGCGTCGCCGAATGCACCGGCGCCAATATCTTCTTCGTGCGCGACGGCAAGATCCACACGCCGCTGGCCGACTGCTTCCTCGACGGCCTCACCCGGCAGACCGTGATCGGCCTCGCGCGCAAGCGCGGCTTCGAAGTGATCGAGCGCCGCATCCTGCCCGATGAACTGACCGAAATGTCGGAATGCTTCATCACCGGCTCGGCCGCCGAAGTCACCGCGGTGTCGGAGATCGCCAAGTGGAATTTCAATCCCGGCGGCATCACCAAGACGCTGATGGAAGACTATACCGCGGAAGTGAACGCGCTGGGCAAAGCCGCGGCGGCGTGAGATTCGTCACACTTTTTTAGTGGCGACAGCGCCCGCCGGTTCTTCCGGCCGCAGCAGCGTGACGTAGCGCACGCGATTGGCGCTCAGAAACCGCTCGAGGCCTTCGTCGAGCACGCGATGCCGGCTCAGCGAAGCATGCCGTAGCAACAATTCGCCAGTCTTTGCCGAAGGCGATGAAAGCCGACGTGGAAATAATCCAGGTTCGGCCGCTGCGTCACGAAGCCGATAATATCGCCGGACGCGAGTTGCGGCTTGTTGGCCAACAAGGTCGCACGCGGAATGACCGTCATCGCAAACCGGCGGCGGCCTAAAGCGCGGTGCCAATAGACGGTCTTGTCCAATACCACCGCACCATCCATGGCGAGCGCGCGGCAGCTCTTGTTCTCGATGTTATGCCGGCCCCACTCGAAGAAATAGTGATTGCGCTCGCGCCAGGTCACGACGCCGTTATGATAGCGGATCGTCTTCAATTTCGCGTTGAACGCGCCGGGATCCTGCACGCCTCGCTGCCGCCAGCACGGTTTCGCAAAAGGTTACGCAATCGAAGCCGTCATCGCGCACGACGAATTTTTCCGGCCGGTGCGGACCGCCGATCAGTGTGTAGCCGCGGTAGCGCGTGCCGATGAGTGCGCGTGAAATGAAATCGATGCGCTGCGCAATGGTTGGCAGCGCGCGGGCCTGCTCGATCAGGCGGCCGATGCGCGCTTCGCCCGCCGCCCCCGGCGAGATGCCGGCGGCGAAAGCCGCGCCGCCCGCGAGGACCTGCAGGACATTGCGGCGGCTTAAGGCCTGATCGCTGCATCATCAATCCCGCACCACCACCAGCCGGTCGGTGCCTGATTCCGCGGCCCACAATTCGCCCGGACGGCCAAGCAATTGGCGCACCGAGGCGTTGCGGCGGTCGCTCGGGAAGCTGTCGAATTTTTCCGATGCGGGATCGAACCGCACGATGGCGTTGCCGTTCCAGTCGCTCAGCCACACCTTGTCTTTGTCGTCGACATAGACCGCGTAGCAGCCCTGCTTGCTCTTCGGCAGGCTCCACACTTTCCAGGCTTTGTTGATCGGATCGTAACGGCCGACTTCGCCGGTGTTCCAGAAGCTGACCCACAGCAGCCCTTTGGAGTCCGACCAAATGCGGCGCGGTCCGACGCCCGCCTTCGGCGGCGGCACCATCAGCGCGTCGCCGCTCACCGTGTCGATCTTGGCAATGTGGTCGCCGGCGAGCGAGGCGTACCAGACCTCACCGTTTGGCGTCGTCGTGATGCCGTATGGACCGACGCCCTTGGGCGCTTTCCAGGCCTCGACCTTGCCGGTCGCCGGATCGACGCGGCCATAAACGCCGTTCTGGCCGGTGAACCACAAGATGCCTTTGCGGTCGAAGGTTGCGGTGTTGAGATTTGCGTCGGGAAATTCCTTCGGCAGCGGGAACAGCTTCACCGCTTTGGTCGCCGGATCGAAACGCGCGATCGCATTCTGGCCGCCTTCGGTGATCCAGGCGGCGCGGTCGGGCCCGACGATGACGCCGTGCGGCGCCGCGCCCGGCCCGAGCGGGATCTGGCTGACCTTGCCGGTTTTCGGATCGAGAATGCCGAGCGCGCCCTGCGATTGCGCCGTGTACCAGACCTTGCCGTCCGGCGCCGGCGCCACGTCGTGCGGATGCGCGCCGCGCGTCACTTCATAATAGGACACTTGCGCCGCCGGCGCCTGATTGACGCCGAGCGCGATCACCGCAACCGCCGCGATCACGATGGGAACCATGTTGCCCTCAGTCCTCATGCGCATGATCTTAGTTCGCGACCATGCGCCCCTCAGCTTCATTCCGCCGCCCGGCCTGGCGTTGACCAGCGCTCGGCCGCCGCATCGTCGGTCGCTTTTGCCTCCACCCAGATTTTCCCGTCCGCTTTCTCGACCTGTTTCCAGAACGGCGCCCGGGTCTTGAGATAGTCCATCAGGAATTCGGCTGCCGCGAACGCCGCCTCGCGGTGCGACGAGGCGGTCGCCACCATCATGATGTCTTCGCCAGGCTGGATGCGGCCATGGCGGTGAATGACGGTGACGCCCTGCAACGGCCAGCGTTCGACCGCTTCCGCAACGTGACGTTCAATCTCGGCTTCCGCCATGCCCGGATAATGCTCGAGGTTGAGCGCCGCGATCGGCTCGCCATTCTCCGCGCCGCGGCAAATGCCGGTGAACGTCACCACCGCGCCGACGTCGGTGCGACCGCGCGTCAGCTTTTTTGCTTCGGCGGCGGCGTCGAACGGCTCGCTCTGGATGCGAACGGTCAAGATCGCGGTCATGCCGCTAATGTAGCGCGGCCAGCGCGGCGGCGCTATCCGCCGGTCATTGGCGGAAAAAACGCGATTTCGGCGGCGTTTCCGATCTCGGTTTGCGGGCGGACGTGGGTACGGTCGATCGCCGCACGAATCACCTTGGGATTGGCGAAAGCATGGGCATATTCCTCGCCGCGCGAGGCCAGCCACACCATCAGTTCCCCAATCGTGACGACGCCGGCGGGAACCTCAATGTCTTCCTCCGGTTTCCCGACCCGCTCGCGCACCCAGGCGAAATAGCGCAACTTCATGAGTCTTTCCTGCGCATGATCTTATCCGAAAACCGGTTCCCATCCCCGATCACGTCGAGGACATGCTTTTCGGGATCATGCGCTCAATCCATCATATAGCGCAGGCCGGCGCGCAGATAGTCCCAGCCGGTATAGAGCGTCACGATGGCCGACAGCCACAGCAGCACGATGCCGATCTCGATGGTCTGCGGCAGCACTTTCTCGCCGGCCTCGCCGGCGATCAGGAACCCGATGGCGACCAGTTGCCCGAAGGTCTTCCATTTGGCGAGCCGCGTCACCGGTATGCTGACCCGCAAGCTCAGCGAGGAATTCGCGCAAACCCGAGACCAGGATTTCACGGCACAGAATGATGACCGCGGCCAGCAGCGTCCAGCCGTGGATGCTGTTCTCGGCGGCGAGCATCAGAAGGCAGGACGCGACCAGGAGCTTGTCGGCGATCGGATCGAGCATCTTGCCGAGCGAGGATTGCTGACCCCACATGCGGGCGAGATAGCCGTCGAGGATGTCGGTCACGCCGGCGGCGATGAAGATCGCCAGCGCCAGCCAACGCAGCCATAGCGCGCCGCCAAGAATGCTTTGCCAATACAACAACCCCACCACCACCGGTACGGCGGCAATGCGCGCATAGGTAAGTATGTTCGGCAGCGCGAGCGGGTGCGCCGGCAATCGCCCGGACTTGGCGGCATTCATGCGCGACAAAGGAACACCCCGCCGCGGCAAGGTCAATCGCCCGCGGCCCGCGATCCCCGGTCATTATTCCGGGTCTATTGGATCGGCGGTTTTGGCAGCCGGCTTTTGCCCGGCTCCATTACGAAGGTCTGATCCAGCGAATACCACTCGCCCTTCACGTCCGGCGCGGGCGCCGGCCCATCGTGCCGGACATAATCGCCAATCAGCGCCCGCGTCACCCCGAATTGGGCATCGGTCTCCAGCCTTCGGATCGTCCGGCACATAAATCTGCGAGATCAACGTCTTGAAACCTTCCTTCAAGATCAGGAAGTGCAGATGCGCGGGCCTGAAATTGTGCCGGTTGGCGGCGCGCAGCAGGTCGCCGACCGGCCCGTCGATCGGAATTGGATAGCCCGCCGGTTTGACGCTGCGGAATCCGAAATGGCCTTGGCGTCGGTGGTGAATTTGCCGCGCAAATTCATCTCGGCCTGCTTGGGATCCTGCTGCTCGTAGAAGCCCTCCGGCGAGGAATGCCAGATGTCGACCTCGGCGCCGGCAATCGGATTGCCCTTTGGTATCCTTGACCCAAGCATTGACGAACAGCGCCGGTCCCGGCGTCGGCGATCTGATGATCGAGCCGCCGTTTTCGGTGCGCGGCGAATTCAGCCGCCAGAACGGGCCGAGCAGATTGGCGGTGGTTTCGGTCTGGCCGTTGTTGCCGTTGTTGAGCAGGCAGACCAGCGCCGAGAAACCGAGCGAGCCCGACATCAGCACGACTTCGTTATGCGTGGCGTTGGACATCTGGCCCATCTTGGCGATGATCTGCGTCCCCGCCTGAAATTCCTCCTCGGTCAAATGCACATCGCGCGCGAAGGCGTGCAGGTGTTTGACCAGCGAGGCGACGATTTCGCGCAAACGCGCATCGCCGATGTTCTTGTAGGCGTCGACCACGACCGGGGTGACGTCTTCCTGCGTTTTGATGATCATCGTTTCCTCTTCGACCCGGGCCTATTGCGCCGCCTTCTCGTGGAAGAACTCATATATCTTTCGCGCGGTTTCCGCATTAATTCCGGCGACATGAGCAAGGTCCGACAAGGACGCCCGCTCGATCGCTTTCACAGTGCCAAAATGGCGGAGCAGAGCCCGCTTCCGGGTCGGCCCGATGCCGGCGATCTCCTGCAATCCGGCCTCGCGGATGTCCTTCTTGCGCCGGGTGCGGTGCGAGCCGATGGCGAAGCGGTGGGCCTCGTCGCGCAACCGCTCGACGAAATACAGCAGCGGGTCGCGCGGCGGCAGCTTGAACGGCGTGCGGCCCGGCATGAAGAAGGTCTCGCGGCCGGCATCGCGGTCCGGCCCCTTGGCGATGGCGACCAGCGGCACGTCGGTGACGCCAAGCTCGGCCAGCGTCTCCTGCGCCGAGCGAAGCTGGCCCTGCCCGCCGTCGATCAGCACCAGATCGGGCCAAGGTTGATCGTCCACCTGATTGTCGGCTTCGCCAACATCGCCGGTCAGCACCGCCGCCAGCGCGTCGTCGGCCGAGACAGCACGCGGGTTTTCCTCGAGCAGCCGCTTGAAGCGCCGCTGCAACACCTCGCGCAGCATGCCGTAGTCGTCGCCGGGCGTGATATCCGCCGAGCGGATGTTGAACTTGCGATACTGGTTCTTGCGAAAGCCTTCCGGGCCGGCCACCACCATGGCGCCGACCGCATTGGTGCCGGCGATGTGGCTGTTGTCGTAGACCTCGATGCGGCGCGGTTCGCGCGGCAAGCCGAAGGTTTCGGTCAGCGCCTTCAGCAGCCGCTGTTGCGACGAGGTGTCGGCGAGCTTGCGCGCCAGCGCCTCGCGCGCATTGGCCAAAGCATGCATCACCAATTCCTTGCGCTCGCCGCGCTGCGGCACGCTGACCTCGACCTTGCGGGCGCTCTTGGTGCTGAGCGCCGCGGCGAGCAATTCGCGTTCCTCGAAGTCATGCGACACCAGCACCAGTTTCGGCGGCGGCTTGTCGTCGTAGAACTGCGCCATGAAGGCGGCCAAGACTTCGGCCGCGCCGAGCGTGCGGTCGGCCTTCGGGAAATAAGCGCGGTTGCCCCAGTTCTGCCCGGTGCGGAAGAAGAACACCTCGACGCAATTGTAGCCGCCGGCCTGATGCAGCGCGAAGACGTCGGCTTCCTCCACATTGCGCGGATTGATGCCCTGATGCGACTGGATCGCCGAAAACGCCGCCAGCCGGTCGCGATAGATCGCCGCGCGTTCGAAATCGAGCGCGCTGCGACGCCGTGTCCATTTCGGCCGCCAGCTCTTTCTGCACGCCGCGGCTGCGGCCGGATAGAAACTCATTGGCCTCGCGCACCAGTTCGGAATAGCCGGCGAAGTCGATCTCCTGGGTGCAGGGCGCCGAGCAGCGCTTGATCTGATACAGCAGGCACGGCCGCGTCCGCGCCTCGAAAAACGAATCCGAACACGAGCGCAGCAGGAAGGCGCGCTGCAACGCGTTGACCGTGCGGTTGACCGCGCCGGCATTGGCGAAGGGCCCGTAATAATGGCCCTTGCGGGTGCGCGCGCCACGGTGTTTCAGAATCTGCGGCGCCCAATGGTCCGATGTGATCAGGATATAGGGAAACGACTTGTCGTCGCGCAGCAGCACGTTGAAGCGCGGCCGCAGGCGCTTGATCAGGTTGGCTTCCAGCAGCAGCGCTTCGGTCTCGGTTGCGGTCGAGACGAACTCCATCGTCACCGTCGCCGCGATCATGCGGGTGATGCGGCTGTCGTGACCGACCGGCCGGGTATAGGACGTCACCCGCTTCTTGATGTTCTTGGCTTTGCCGACGTAGAGCACCTCGCCCTTGGCGTCGATCATGCGGTAGACGCCGGGCGCCGACGGCGCATGCTTGACGGAACGCGCGATCGCCGACCGGCCGGCGGCCAGCGTGCCGGCAGGCTGCTCGTTGAGATCCAGTTCCGGCAGCGAGGATTCCTCTTCGTCGTCGCGAAGCTCGCTGGCCGGATCGATGTCTTTGGGCGTGCCGTTCATGGGGAGCAGATATTACTCTTTATAGAGACGCGCTACTCTGGCACGTCGCTATCGGCGGTGCGCCAGGCCAGATGCTGGCCGCCATCGACCGCGATGGTGACGCCGGTGACGCTTGGCGCCTGCGCGAGATAGAGCACCGCGGCGGCGATGTCCTCCGGGGTCGGACCGCGCGCCAAAGGCACGGCCGCGGCCTGGGCGATAAATTGCTGATCGGATTGCCGCGGGCTCGGCAGCGTCGGGCCGGGCGCCACCGCATTGACCCGCAGTTTCGGCGCCAGCGCCTGCGCCAGCGTGACGGTCGCGCTATGCAGCGCGCTCTTGCTCAAGCCGTAGGAGAAGAAGCGCGGCGTCGGCTTGAGCACGCGCTGGTCGACGATGTTGACCACCGAAGCGTCGGCGCCGGCCGGCGCCTGGGCCGCAAAGGCTTGCGTGAGAAACAATGGCGCCGCCAGATTGACGGCGAACGTCCGTTCGAAGCGCGCGCGGTCCAGGGTTTCGATCTCGTCGGGCTCGAACACGCCGGCATTGTTGACCAGCAGCGTCAGCGGCCCGAACGCGCTGCCGCCGGAACCAGGCCACGCACCGCCTCGTGGTCGGCCAGATCGGCCAGCACAACGTGAGCGCGCCCGCCCGCCGCCACGATCTCGGCGGCGAGCTTTTCCGCGTCGGCGCGCGAATGATAAGCGTGCAGCACCACGGCGTAACCGGCGCGCGACAACGCCAGCGCGATGGCGCGGCCGATGCGGCGGCCGCCGCCGGTGATCAGCGCCGCGCGCGGCGTGGTGTGAGATGTGATCGTCCGGCATCGCTTTTTTCGCTGGTTCCACGCGGCCCGTCATACTCCGCAGCGCTTGCCGCTGTCATCGCGCGCCGCCGTGCCAAGTATAGTAAACAAATGCTGTGCCGACATAGTAAATCAATTGTGCGAAAGCTTGCGCGGCTAACGCTTCTTTAGGGATAACGCTTGCTGATGCTTAGCAATTCATAACCGCTTAACTTAAAAAGCGCGATAAATCCTCCACGATAAAGTCGAACTTTCGCCTGTTGTCCGGCACCCCTGCTCCATGTTTGCGCACCGAATGCGCGCGCATGAAGCAAGCCGAAACGGAGCGGAAGACGGACGGGTGAAGTCCGCGAAGCGCTTTGCGCGCCATACGGACGAAGTGGTGGAGTGTTCGAAATGAAAAAAATGTTCCTGGCGATGATTTTGGCGACGACGATGGCGGGCACCGCCGCTGCCGCCGATATCCAGCGCGGCCCGGCGCCATATTATTCGGCCGCCCCCGCGAGCAGCTTCAACTGGACCGGCGCCTATGTCGGCGCCAACGCCGGCTATCAATGGGGCGAAATCACCAATAGCCGCGTGTCCCCGAGCGGCCTCGAGGGCGGTCTGCAAGGCGGCTACAACTGGCAGAGCGGCCAGTTCGTCTATGGCGTCGAAACCGATCTGCAGATCACCGGCGCCGACGACACCTTCGCGCCCTACAAGTTCTCCAACCCGTGGTTCGGCACCCTGCGCGGCCGCGCCGGCTTCGCCTACAACAACATGCTGTTCTACGGCACCCTCGGCCTGGCCTATGGCGGGCTCAAGGGCGACATCGCCGGCCTCACCGAGGACAAGACCCATATGGGCTGGGCCGCCGGCCTCGGCGCGGAAATCGGCTTCGCGCCGAACTGGTCGGCCAAGATGGAATATCTCTATATGGACCTGAGCAACCGCGCCTACTCGATCACCGGCGTGACCAACGGCTACGAAGCCAGCATGATCCGCTTCGGCGTCAATTATCACTTCTAAGCGCGAACACCCCACGGTGCGAAAACCCCGGGCCCCACAGCCCGGGGTTTTTCGTTTGGGGGGAACTGCCTACGTATAAGTTCCAGTTCCATCCTGATATTCAGTATTCGCTAACTGAAATTCTGGCGCGATCCAGTGTAAATCGCGGCAAAACCGTGTCATTTCATCGACATAATTACGACGATACCTTTGATAACTTACTGATCTGTGTGACTTTTTTACACTAGACGCTAGAGCAATTGCGAATACTGTGCGCTCAGGATTTGGGGGCCTTTCCCTGTGACCGGAGGTTTACGAATGAAGCGTTTTGTTTTGGCGGGCATCAGTGCGCTCGCCGTGGTGACGACGATGGGTGCGGCGAATGCGGCGGACCTGCCGCGCCGGGCAGCGATGCCGGCCAAGGCGCCGCTTTACGTTCAGACCTATAACTGGACCGGCGGCTACGCCGGCATCAACGGCGGCGCCGGCTGGGGCCGTTCGGATTACTCGGCGCCGTTCGCGTCGGGCAGCTTCAAGACGTCCGGCGGCGTTGTCGGCGGCACGCTCGGCTACAACTACCAGATGGGCCAGACCGTGTTCGGTCTCGAAGGCGACATCGACTGGAGCAACAACCGCGGCAGCGCGACCTGCGGCGCCGGCTTCAGCTGCGAGACCCGCAATAGCTGGCTCGGCACCGCGCGCGGCCGCATCGGCTACGCGTTCGATCGCTTCATGCCGTTCGTGACCGGCGGTCTTGCTGTCGGCGACATCAAGAGCTCGGTTTCCGGCGTCGGTTCGGCGACCTCGACCAAAGCCGGTTGGACTCTCGGCGGCGGCCTCGAGGCTGCTCTGAGCGGACCGTGGACCGCGAAGGTCGAATATCTCTACGCCGATCTCGGCCGTGGCAGCTCGATCCTCGGATCCGACACGAAGTTCAATACCAACCTCGTGCGCGCGGGCATCAACTATCGCTTCTAATCTGAAGCCAACGACAAATTCAAAAAGCCCCGGAGCTCGCTCCGGGGCTTTTTTCGTTATGGAACCCGATAAAAAAGTTCCCCACCACCGCACTACGGAACTCTGTTGCCGTCAAGACACAACACAAATTCGTCCGACATCCGCCGCGGAACGAATGCATTGGGGCCGAGTTGTTTGGTCAATCGGGGGACGGCGCCTTCCGCGTCCGTCCAATTAAATGGAAGTGAGGTGCGTCATGAAAAGGGTTCTTCTTGCAAGCGTTGCGATTTTTGCTCTCGGCATTGCCTCGGCGTCGGCCGCCGATATTCCCCGCCGCGCAGTGATGCCGGCCAAGGCGCCGGTGTATGTCGCATCGGTCTATAATTGGACCGGTCCTTATGTCGGTATCAACGGCGGCTACGGCTGGGGCCATTCCGACTTCTCCGCGCCGTTTGCCGGTTCCGCCGATCTTAACGGCGGCCTGATCGGCGGCACGCTCGGCTACAACTGGCAAGTCAACCAGATGGTGTTCGGTCTCGAAACCGATCTCGACTGGACCAACATCAAAGGCAGCGCCGGTTGCGGCGCGGGCTTTAGCTGCGAAACCCGCAACAACTGGCTCGGCACGTTCCGCGGCCGTCTCGGTTATGCGGCCGACCGCTTCATGCCTTACATCACCGGCGGTCTGGCTTACGGCGGCGTCAAGGGCTCGGTCGCCGGCGTCGGCAGCTCAAGCGACACCAAGGCCGGCTGGGTGCTCGGCGGCGGTATCGAAGCGGCGCTGTCGGGACCGTGGACCGCCAAGATCGAATACAACTATGTCGATCTCGGACACGCCGACTCGGTGCTCGGCTCGACCGTCAACTACCACACCAACATCATCAAGGCCGGTATCAACTACCGCTTCTAAGCGGCCACCGGTTTTCAAACGACAAAGCCCCGGAGTTTTCTCCGGGGCTTTTTGTTTGCGCCGCTATATTTTTGTCGATGGCCTACGGTTCGACCTTGGTCGCAGCGTATGCCGGCACTAGCGCTGCGAACCTGTCGAGCCAGGCGACCAGCTTCGGATATTCCTTGCGCCAGGTTCCTTGAAACCGCAGATCGCGGTAGCCGAGCAGACAGGCGAGCGTGATCTGTCCGACGTCGGGAACCGCATCGAGCTTCGGCGGCGCTGCTTCCAGCGCCGTCAGACCGCGCGCGACTTTGTCGGCCTGGCGATCGACCCAGCCCTGCACGCGCATTTCGGGCGGCCGATAGCGGCCCTCATAGACCAGCAGAATGCAGGCATCGAGAATGCCGTCGCACAACGCCTGCAGACGCAGCGTCTCGAAACGCGCCGGCGCCTCGCGCGGAATGATGCGGCCGCCGCCGGCGAGATGGTCGAGATATTCGACGATCACGCGCGAGTCGTAATAGGCGGTGCCGTCGTCGAGGATCAGCACCGGAATTTTGCCGATCGGATTTTGCGTGCGGACGTCGTCGGCCGCACTGTCGAGATCGACGCCGCGCACATCGATTTGCGACGTGAGGCCGAGCAGACTCGCGGCGATGTGTACCTTGCGGGCAAAGGGAGAGGGTGGAGTTGAGCGCAGGATCATCATGGGAAATAGCTCACCGCGGCGGGAGCAGGATGAATAGCCCGCGTCCGGAATATGTCCAACCTAAAATTTCCGCCCGCGCGCTCAATGCCCGCACAGGCGTGCGCGCGCCATCAGCCGGTGACGACCAAATTCACGGCCTTGGGGCCTTTGCCCTTCTTGTCCGGCTCGACGTCGAAACTGATCTTCTGTCCTTCGTTCAGGCTCTTCAATCCGGCCTGTTCTACAGCGGTGATGTGTACGAACACGTCGCGTCCGCCGTCGTCAGGTTTCACAAAGCCGTAGCCGCGTTCGCCATTGAAGAACTTCACAACGCCAGTTTGCGCCATAGGGAACACTCCCTCTCCCCGTGCTGCTCCGCCACCGGCCCCACGCACGGCGGCTCGGCCGGACATTCACATTTCGGGGAAAGCATCGGCCACGAATGGCCTCAGTCACTCCGCCGGCCCCCACGAACCGGAGGCGGAACGTCTCTGCCAATGATGGAACTACACACCAACTGGGTTGCCGTGGAAAGGGCCAGGGGCGGCCCAGGCGGACGAAGCGGGCGCCGGGGCGGCTAAGCCTTGCCGGCCGGTTTGTCCTCGCCGGCCAGCCAGTCGAGGCTGAAGCCGCCCTTGCCGTCGCGCCCCAAAATCCCCGCCAGCGCCGGCAGCAGCGTGGAAAGCTCCCGTTCCAGGGTCCAGGGCGGGTTGACCAATATCAAGCCGCTGCCATTCAAACGGCTCGGGTCGCTCAGGGGTGAGACGGTCAGTTCGGCCCGCAGGATCTTCGGGATCTCCAGCCGGCGCAGGCTTTTGGCCAGCGCGTCCGGCTCCGGGCGTCCTTTGATCGGGTACCAGAGCGCGTAGATGCCGGTCGCCCATTTGCGGTGCGCGTCAGCCAGGCCGCTGGCCAGGCGGAAAAAATCGCTGTCCTGTTCGAACGGCGGATCGATCAGCACCAGGCCGCGGCGCTCCGGCGGCGGCACATAGGCCGACAGCGCGGTCCAGCCGTCGATTTCGAGCGTCTTGATCCGGCTATCGCCGCGCAGATTTGAAGCCAGCGCGGTCGCCGCTTTCGGCTCCAATTCGCAGGCGATCAACTTGTCCTGCGGCCGCAGCCAGGCGCGCGTGAACGCGGGCGAACCGGGATAGACCTTGAGACGGCCGCGCTCGTTCAGCGCGCCGATCACATCGAGATAGGGCGCAAGCAGCGCCGCCACCGGCGCCGACAACTTTGCCGCCAGCAGCCGCTCGATGCCGGCGTGCCATTCGCCGCCGCGGCTCGCCTCCGAGCCGGTCAAATCGTACAGCCCGGCGCCGGCGTGCGTGTCGATGACGCGGAAGGCTGCAGTCCTTGTCGCGCAAATAATGCAGAATGCGGCAGAGCACCGCGTGCTTGAACACATCGGCAAAGCTGCCGGCATGAAAGGCGTGGCGATAGTTCACGTGTGGGTTCTAAGCTCCGCTGACGTCAGGCGCATCGCGGACGCTTATGCCACATCATTGCATCGTTGGCGCATGAAAGCGGCCTTCGCCAAGGCCTTGATCATGCTCGGGCGTCTTCATTTTGCAGAACCGGCGCCCGTTGCGGCGTGCCGCGCAGGCCGAAATGCGTACGCGGCGTGACCTTGGGACGTTGCGGCGACGGCTTTCGCGGCGGCGGCACCGCGGCGGCCGATGCTGTCGTCATGGGTGGCTGTTTGCCTAGGCCGGCTGCGCGCCGCGAGCTCTTGTAGGCGTGCACCATGAGACGCGTGGTGACGAAGAGCGCCGACAAAAATCCGAGCGCGTGCAGGCCCTCCGGCATTTGCAGGGGATGCGGCGAATTGCAGACAAAATCCGGCATGCTGAACGCGCCGTCGCGGCAGAAGATCGAGGCGCCGAACGGCTTGCCGCTCAGACTGTCCGACGTTATCGGCCACAACACGATGTAGCCCAGCCCGGCGAACCACCCGACAAAACCGGCGTAATCCTTGATCCGACTCATGGCCGTGCTTCCCTCACGCCCAATCGCGCGGGGGCAGCTTTACGGATTTCCCTTACGAGAATCTTGTGTCAATTCTCGACACGCCGGGGTTATCCACCCCACGGCTTTCGCCATCGTTAGTGGCGGCTTAATGCAATCGCAGACTCTAGTGCCGCACCGCTGCCGTAGCGCCACGGAATTGAATCACGAATAGCCGGCATTCAGCCGCCGCGCACGGCCGGCATCGCAAGCTTGTCCCGCTTGCAGGCGCGGCGCGTCACGTCGGCGCAATCGTGGAAGGAAAAATCCTTGCCGAGGCACACGCGCACCTCGTTGAGCCGCTTGCTGTCGCAGGCCACCGCGAGATTGGCGCGCGACATGCCGGGATTGGCCTTGACGAAGGCCTCGGCCACATCGTCCGCCGACACCACGATCGGCTTGTCGAGTTCGAGATAATCGGCCGGGATTTTCACCACCGCGCGCGCCTTGCGCACGGTTTCGAAATAGGCGCGCGCCGAAAGCCCCGAGCAGGTGCCGTGGCGGTCCCATTCATGGAAGATCAGGCGCGGGCTCGGCATCAGATCGAGCATGCTGCCGACGATTGAGCCGTCGAGCCGCGGCGCCGGCACCTGGCAGAAGGCCGGGAAGCCCTGGTCGTACTGCGGCCAAAGCCCGTGCACCACAAAGGAAAACGGCCGCCCGCCGCATTGCTGGTCCGGTGCGCGGCCAGGCGCGCGCTCCTGCGAGGCCTCGCAATAAGACGGCGACCAGGACAGCGCCAGCACATAGAAATCGAATTGGCCCGGCTCGTTCTGCCGCCGGTCCTGCGCAAATGCGACGATAGCGAAAAGCAACAGGAAGCTCAGGCTGACCGCGGCCGTGCGTGCCGCCGCCTGAATGCGTTGACCGAGCATGCCTACCCCCACACACAGGCCGTCGAGAACAAACCGGAAATTGACCTAGCTCAACGGTTCCGCGGGAGTGTATAGAACAAACAGGAACATTTCAAGAACAAAATACAAACATGGCGCGCGGGGCCCTTACGGCAGGGCCATCTTGCAGCGCGGGTTATAGGCCCAGTTGCGGTCGAGGCCGACCACGCACCATTCGACGCCCCAGCTTACTCCCAGCATGCCGGAGTCCTCGCCGATCCAGTAGTTCACCGCGTGCTTCTTGCCGTCGCTGACCAGGGCCACGGCGGTGCAGAACCTGCGCGGGATGGTGCCGGCGGCCCAGGGCCGATAAGCGACCTCGCGCACCCGTTCGAAATCGAGGATTTCCAGGTTGGAGTTCCAGTAGCGGCTTTCCTTGTGCGCAAAGCGCGAGGCGATGGTGCCAAGCCCGGCCTGGCAGGCCGGCAACACGCCATCGTAGCGCGGGCCGGTCATGTAGATCAGCTTTTCGAGAAAGTTCGCCGCCAAAGCCTGACGCGGAACCGATACCAGCCCGGCCAGGGCGATCAAA
This sequence comes from uncultured Alphaproteobacteria bacterium, assembly GCA_963825015.1. GTDB lineage: Bacteria > Pseudomonadota > Alphaproteobacteria > Rhizobiales > Xanthobacteraceae > Pseudolabrys. The sequence goes on from CAWGRN010000020.1 coordinate 87,046, forward strand.
AAGACGGTGCTGGCGAAGCGAAGACCGAAGGTGGTGCGCATATCGAACTCCCGCCGGCGCATGATTCCGAAAGCCGGAACCGGATTTCGGAAAGATTCATGCGCAACAAAATTACCGCCGGAGTTTATCACAAGTTTTTCCGGATACAGCCGATTCGTGCACAGCTTTACGGTGATTTTGACTCGCAGACTCAGTTTGCGGTGCGGCAACGTCCGCCGCGTGAGTTGTGGCGTTGTGTAGGTCGTCTGCACGGCCGCGTTTCGCCGTGCCGGTAATTGCGTGGTGCGTAGAGTGCTTGGTTGCTTTGAGTAAGCGTTGTTTTGAGTAGCCTGTATGCGTTCACGGCGTAGGTTGCCGGCCTGTTGCCGGCAACCGCGCCGCGGTCCCTCGGTCAATCGCCGCCCCGCCAATCGCCCAGCACCGCCTGCACCAGAGCCAGCGCCGCCACCGCGGCGGTGTCGGCGCGCAGGATGCGCGGCCCGAGCGCGATCCGCACCACATTCGGCCGCTGGCGCAAAGCCTCGCGCTCTTCCTCGGCGAAGCCGCCTTCCGGTCCGATCAGCACGGCCATCGCCAGCGGGCGCGCGGCCCCCGCCGGCAGCAGCGCCTGGGCCGTCGGCCGCGCCGCCGCCAGCGCCGCGATCGGGTCCTTCACCTCGGCGTCCTCATCGCAGAACACCAGCAGACGATCGGCGTCGGCGTTGCCCGCGATGGTCTTGAACGCCACCGGTTCCTTGATCTCGGGCAGGCTCAGGACGCCGCATTGCTGGGCGGCCTCGATCGTATTGGCGCGCATGCGCTCGAGATTGAGCCGCGCCACTTGGGTGTGGCGGGTGATCACCGGCTGCAGGCGCGAGACACCCATCTCCACCGCCTTCTGCACGAGGTAATCGAGCCTGGCGTGCTTGAGCGGGGCGAACAGGAAATGCAGGTCGCGCGGCTGCGGCTGTTCGCGCAGACGTTCGCCGACCGAAGCCGACAGCGACCGCTTGCCGGTTCCGGCAAGGCTGGCGCGCCATTCGCCGTCGCGGCCGTTGAACAGCAGCACGGCGTCGCCTTGGCCAAGGCGCAGCACATTGATCAGGTAATTGGCCTGGTCGCGGGTGAGCGAAACTTCGCCGCCGCCGGCCAGGGGCGCATCGAGGTAGATACGGGGGGTGCGGAAATCGCTGCGCGGCATCGTTTCGGCCAATCGGTAATCTTTAACTGCCGGCACCGGGGTAGGCCGGCTTTAAGGGGCTAAGCGCGGACCGGCAATTTTGGGCGTTTTGCCGCCTTCCCGACGCATTCGGCAGGTTGTTATAAAGTACTCCCCGGCCAACCGTCTGTATAATGCCAGGGGACCTAAAGAGGATTCGTTCATGAACTTGCGCCGGGCATTGTTCATTGCCGCGTGCCTTTTTCCTTATGCCATGGGGCCGGCCGCGGCGCAGTTCCAGCCGCCGCCCCAGCCGCAGCAGGAGCCGCCCTGCGTCAAGGAGTTCGGCAAGCTGCGCGACGAGGCGCAGAAAAAGGCGCAGGCCATCCGCACCGCCAGCGAACACAAGGTGCCGCCGAAAGAAGCCTGCGCGCTGTTCAATTCGTTTTCCGCCGCGGAAACCAAGCTGATCAAATACGCCGCCGACAACGCGACCTGGTGCGGCATTCCGCCGGAAGTCGTTGGCAACCTGAAACAGGCGCACAGCAAAACCGAATCGATCCGCACCCAGGTCTGCCGCGCCGCCGCGGCCGGCCCGCCGCGGCCGGTGGGGCCTAGCCTGAGCGACGCGCTCGGCAGCACCGCCGTCCCCGACGCCAACAATATCCGGACCGGCCGTGGCACCTATGACACCCTGACCGGCACACCGCTCGGCCCAAAATGAGCCAGCCGACCGGGCGCGTCGCCGATGCGACCGGCAATTGGGTCGATGGCATCGCGCCCGCCTTCACCCGCCCCTATCTGCGGCTCGCCCGCCTCGATCGCCCGATCGGCTCCTGGCTGCTGTTGATACCGTGCTGGTGGTCGGTCGGTCTCGCCGGCATGCATGCCGGACATTTTCCCAGCGTCTGGCACATCGTGCTGTTCTTCGTCGGCGCCTTCGCCATGCGCGGCGCCGGCTGCACCTGGAACGATCTGGTCGATCGCGATCTCGACACGATGGTGGAACGCACGCGCTCGCGCCCGATCCCGTCCAAACAAGTCACCGTCGCGCAGGCCACCGTCTTCATGCTGGCGCAGGCGCTGATCGGGCTCCTGGTGCTGCTCCAGTTCAACCGCTTCACGGTGCTGACCGGCCTCGCCTCGCTCATGGTGATCGCGGTCTATCCGTTCATGAAGCGGATCACCTATTGGCCGCAGATCGTGCTCGGTCTTGCCTTCTCCTGGGGCGCGCTGATGGGCTGGCCGGCCGCCTTCGGCCGGCTCGATTGGCCGGCCTTCGTGCTCTATGCCGGATCGATCTCCTGGGTGATCGGCTATGACACCATCTACGCGCATCAGGACCGCGAGGACGACCTGATGATCGGCATCAAGTCGACCGCGTTGCTGTTCGGCGAACGCACCGCGCCGATGCTGGCCGCGTTCTATGCCGGCGCGGTGGTGCTGATTGCAGCGGCCGGCCTGATGGCGGGCGGCGGCGTCATCTTCATGCTCGGGGTCGCCGGCTTTGCCGCGTATCTCGCGTGGCAGGTTAAGCGGCTCGACGTCAACGATTCCGCGCACTGCCTCAAGCTGTTCAAATCCAACCGCGATGCCGGGCTGATTTTGTTCGCCGCCATGCTGATCGACGCGGCGGTCTAGGCGTTCCGCCCTAAAAGGCGTTGCCCTTCTGCTCCAGCGCCCGGATCGCGGCATCGCCGGCGGCGCGCCTTTGTGCACGGCCGGCGTCTTGATCGAGCCGGTAATCACCTCGTCGTCGAATTCGCCGTCGGCGCCGGCAATCGCCGCGTTGGATTCCGCCCGCGCCTTCATGGCCGAAATCGATCCGGTGATGAGACCGTCTTCGTCGGCAACGTAAGCCGTCCTCGCCGGGGATCGCGTCGGGCAAGTTGTCACGCGCGGTTTTGGTCGGGATCGAGCCGGTATAGGCCGGACCGTGATTCTTGCTGGCATAGATCGCGCGCGCCCTGGCGGCGACGACTTCGCCTGGAATCGCATTGGGCCGGCACGGCCGCCGCCCGCTGGCGCGCCGCATCAAGTCGACATGGATATGGTTGTAATGCGCGGCGTTGTAGCCGGGCGCCAGCACGGTGGTGAAGGTCTCGCAGGCGTACAGCTGCACGTCGTGCAGGAAGCCCTGCTCTTCCGGCGAGCCGCGCCAGCCGTCCTTGACGATGATCTTGCGTCCGTCGGCGAGGATAAATCCGGCGACGTCGAGCGCGTTGCCGAAGGCATGTTCGGAAATGTGCGAGGTGCCGGCGCCGACCATGCTGCGGCAGGAATAGGCCGAGATCTGCTTGATGGTGACGACCTGGCTGCCGAACCAATGCAGCGCCGCCGGTTGCACGCCTTCGCTGACCCAGCGGTCGAGCGCCGAGACGATCGGGCACGACAGCGTCGCCGCCGGCGTCAGGGTCGCCGGCATGATCCCGGCGGTCGTTTGCGGACCGCGCATCGGGCCAAGCGACGGCGGCGCACGTTGCGGCTCGGCTCGGGCTGACGATAGACCGGCGCGTTATAGGCCGGCTGGGTGCGCGGCGCGCTGCGGCCGGGCGGCAGGATGGCATCGTCGGGAATATCGTCGCGCCGGTACGACGTCGTGCCCTGCGCTGGGTATGACGGGGCGGCCTGCGGCCGATAGGCCGGCGCGGTCTGCGGCCGATAAGCGGGTTCGGGCGGCTGGTAGGGCGCCGCGCCTGGCGGCGAAAGCGAGACCGGCTGGCCCGCGGATTCGTCCGGCTCGACCGCTTCCGGCGGATCGATCGCGGGCGGGCCCGGCACCCAGCGCAGCCGCGCGCCCTGCGCCGGCTGGCGTCTGCACCGGCTGCACTTGAACCGGCTGTTCTCCGTAGCGCGGCCGCTCGTTCAGCGGCCAGCGCGGCATCTGCGCGGCGGAAGCGTTCCCGATCGGCGCCGGCGGCCGCGGTTCTTCGCCATAGGCGAGCCCGGAGCTTTCGCCCAGCGCCGCGACCTTGAGCGGGAAATCGGCGCCGCATATGCCGGGTCCCTCGATCGGCTCGATCTGCACGACCCCGACGCCCATCTTGACCGCGCCGGACTGCATGCAAGTGACTTCGGCCTGGTGCCGCCACGACTGGCGTTCGCCGGTTTGCAACATGCTGCGGCCGCAGCCGGCCAAAGCCAGCAGCACGCCCAAGCCGGTGATGGAGACATAGAAACGCAGGCTACCCGTCATGTTCGTGAAAATGCGGGTATTTTATTTAACGGGGCTTCAACGCTGACGGCGCAGGAATTCGTTAAGGATAAGGAATCGTTGCCACGCGTTCGGCCGCCCTTGCCCGCCCGCGATGTTTCCGCTCACATCGTCAGCGGGTGTCGTCACGCTTGGGGGGAGCGATGGAAGGCAAGGCTCGATTTATTCTGGCGGCGGTGATGTCGTCGATGATGGTGTTCATGGTGACGCTGCTCGTCACCTGGCTCAATCTCGGTTTCCGCCACGATTTTTTTGTGCAGTGGGTCAAAGCCTATTTCATCGCCTGGCCGGTGGCGGCGACGACCGCATTCCTGGTGATGCCGATGGCGCGGCGCGCGACCGACGGCATCGTGCGGCGGATCGGCGGCTGACGCAGCGCGTCCGGTGCGTGCGCCAAAAAATCCGCATGCAATTTTGCGGCGGCTGGCATGACGCGCGATGGAACACTACCGAATTGCCGCCGCTACGCGCAGATTTCCGTCGATTTGCCGCCGAAATCACCAAGGCGTTTGGATTTTGCACTGCCGCATTTATTTGCAGTCGTTTGATTGTATCGCGCGATCAACCAGTTGCCGTCGCCATGCCCACTGCGCATGACTCTGCGCGTAAATTTCGCAAGGCTCAGGCGCATCCGGCTTCGATGCGCGCGCGATCTGTGCTAGCTTTCGATCATCTCAACAAGGGAGGCACGACCGTGGACCTTACCTTGAGACTGAATTTGCTGGCAGTGTGCGCCGCGTTTGTTTTTGTCGGCGCTGTGTTGTTGGGAGCATTCTGAGTTCAAGAGGCCGACGACGACGCCACACCAATATGCAGCCGGATGCGTACCGCCGGCTCACCTGATACGACACCGGAGCGGGCAACTGCTCCGGTGTTTTGTTTTTTGCGACTGCATCGCAGAGGTCACGCCGCCGCGATGCTCGGCGCCGCGGCATGCGGATTGTAATTGAGGATCGGCGCCAGCCAGCGCTCGGTCTCGGCGATGCTCCAGCCCTTGCGCTTGGCATAGTCCTCGACCTGGTCGCGCTCGATCTTGCCGACGCCGAAGTAATGCGACTGCGGATGGCTGAAATAGAGCCCGCACACCGCGGCGCCCGGCCACATCGCGTAGCTCTCGGTCAGCTTGACGCCGATGCGCTCGCAGTCGAGCAGGCGGAACAGCGTGCCCTTCTCGGTGTGATCGGGCTGCACCGGATAGCCCGGCGCCGGACGGATGCCGCGATATTTTTCGCGCGATGATGTCGTCGTTCGACAGCGCCTCGTCCGGCGCATAGCCCCAGAGCTCCCGGCGCACGCGCTGATGCAGCCGCTCGGCAAGCGCTTCGGCCAGCCGGTCGGCCAGCGCCGACACCATGATCGCCGAATAATCGTCATTGGCGCGCTTGAAACGCTCCGCGACTTCGTCCTCGCCGAGGCCGGCGGTCACGGTGAAGGCGCCGATGTAATCCTTCAGGCCGGAGTCGCGCGGCGCGACGAAATCCGACATCGATTCGTTGAAGCGGCCTTCGCGCTTCGACAATTGCTGGCGCAGGCCGTGCAGCACCGCGATCGGCTTGTCGCGCGCTCTCGTCGGCATAGACATGAATGTCGTCGCCGACCGCATTGGCCGGCCAGAAGCCCGCCACCGCGCTGACGCCTTGAACCATTTCTCGGCCACGATCTTGTCGAGCATGGCGCGGGCGTCGTTATAGAGCGAGCGTCGCCGCCTCGCCGACTTTCGGATCGTCGAGAATGGCGGGATAGCGGCCGCTCAATTCCCAGGTCTGGAAGAACGGCGTCCAGTCGATGATGTCGACGAGCTCCGGCAGCGGATAATCCTCGAAGGTCCTGGTGCCGAGGAAGGTCGGCTTCGGCGGCACATAGGCGCCCGACCAGTCGAGCTTGAGCGCATTGTCGCGCGCGGTCGCCAGCGGCAGCCGGACCTTGTCCTCCTGCGCGCGCGCATGCGCGGCGGCGATCTTGACGTATTCGCCGCGCAGTTCGTCGACGTAGCCCGCCCTGTTCTCGGCCGACATCAGCGCCTGCGCCACGCCGACCGCGCGGCTGGCGTCGTTGACATAGACCGCCTGGCCGCGCCGGTAGTTCGGATGGATCTTGACCGCGGTGTGCACGCGGCTGGTGGTGGCGCCGCCGATCATCAGCGGCAGATCGAAGCCCTGCCGCTCCATCTCGGCCGCGACGTGGCACATTTCGTCGAGCGACGGCGTGATCAGGCCGGACAGCCCGATCATGTCGGCCTTCTCGGCCCGCGCGATTTCCAGGATCTTCGCCGCCGGCACCATGACGCCGAGATCGATGACCTCGTAATTGTTGCACTGGAGCACGACGCCGACGATGTTCTTGCCGATGTCGTGGACGTCGCCCTTGACCGTCGCCATCACGATCTTGCCGTTCGACGAACGTCTCTTCCGCGCCGCCGGCGAGGCGGCGCTCTTCCTTTTCCTTGTCCATGAACGGCATCAGGTAGGCGACCGCCTGCTTCATCACGCGCGCCGACTTCACCACCTGCGGCAGGAACATCTTGCCGGAGCCGAACAGGTCGCCGACGATGTTCATGCCGTCCATCAGCGGGCCTTCGATGACGTCGAGCGGACGCTTGGCCTGCGCGCGCGCTTCCTCGGTGTCGGTCTCGACGAATTCGGTGATGCCGTGCACCAGCGCATGCGCCAGCCGCTTTTCGACCGGCCGCTCGCGCCAGGCCAGATCGACGTGCTTGGCCTCCTGCCCGGCGCCGCGGAACTTGTCGGCCAGCGCCAGCAGCCGCTCCGAAGCGTCCGGACGCTTGTTGAGCACGACGTCCTCGCAGGCCTCGCGCAATTCCGGATCGAGATCGTCATAGACCGCCATCTGCCCGGCATTGACGATGCCCATGTCCATGCCGGCCTTGATGGCGTGATACAGGAACACCGAATGCATGGCCTCGCGCACGCGCTCATTGCCGCGGAACGAGAACGACAGGTTCGACACGCCGCCCGAGACATGCACGTGCGGCAGGTTCTGCTCTGATCCAGCGCGTCGCCTCGATGAAGTCGACGCCGTAATTATTGTGCTCCTCCATGCCGGTGGCGATGGCGAAGATGTTCGGATCGAAGATGATGTCTTCCGGCGGGAAGCCGACCTGATTGACCAGAATGTCGTAGGCGCGTTTGCAGATCGTGGTCTTGCGCTCGAACGTGTCGGCCTGGCCCTTCTCGTCGAAGGCCATCACCACCACCGCGGCGCCGTAACGGCGCACGATCTTGGCGTGTTCGATGAAGGCGGCCTCGCCCTCCTTCATCGAGATCGAATTGACCACCGGCTTGCCTTGCAGGCATTTCAGCCCGGCCTCGATCACCGAGAACTTCGATGAATCGACCATCACCGGCACGCGCGCGATATCCGGCTCGGCGGCGATCAGATTGAGGAAGGTCACCATGGCGGCTTCGGAATCGAGCAGCCCTTCGTCCATGTTGACGTCGATCACCTGCGCGCCGTTCTCGACCTGCTCGCGCGCGATGGCCAGCGCGCTGTTGTAGTCGCCGGCGGTGATCAGCTTGCGGAACTTGGCCGAGCCGGTGACGTTGGTGCGCTCGCCGACATTGACGAACGGAATTTCCGGCGTGAGCGTGAACGCCTCCAGCCCCGACAGCCGCAACTGGTGCGGCAGCTCAGGGATCTGGCGCGGCGTCTTGCCGGCCACCGCCTGGGCGATCGCCGCAATATGTTCGGGCGTGGTGCCGCAGCAGCCGCCGACCACATTGACCAGCCCGGCGTCGGCGAATTCGCCGAGCAGCTCGGCCATGTATTCCGGGCTCTCGTCGTAATAGCCGAATTCGTTCGGCAGACCGGCATTCGGATAGGCGCAGACGAAAGTGTCGGCGACGCCGGCCGAGTTCGGCGATATGCGCGCGCATCTCGGTGGCGCCGAGCGCGCAGTTCAGGCCGACGGTGACCGGGTGGGCGTGCTGCACCGAATTCCAGAACGCCGCCGGCGTCTGGCCCGACAACAGGCGGCCGGAGCGGTCGGTGATGGTGCCGGAAATCATCACCGGCACGTCGCGCTTGAGTTCGTCGCAGACTTCCGCGATGGCGTAGATCGCCGCCTTGGCGTTGAGCGTGTCGAAGATGGTCTCGATCAGCAGCATGTCGGCGCCGCCGTCGAGCAGCCCGCGGATCTGCTCGCCGTAGGCTGTGCGCAACTGGTCGAAGGTGATGGCGCGGAAGCCGGGATTGGAAACGTCCGGCGAAATCGAGGCGGTGCGGTTGGTCGGGCCCAAGCGCGCCGGCGACGAAGCGGCGGCGGCCGTCGTCCATCTCCGCCTGCACGGCGGCCTCGCGCGCCAGCGTGGCGCCGGCGTGGTTGAGCTCGTAGGCGATGCGCTCCATGCCGTAATCGGCCTGCGCGATCGAGGTCGAGGAAAACGTGTTGGTCGAGACGATATCGGCGCCGGCGCGGAAATATTTGAGATGGATCTCGCGCATCGCATCCGGCCGGCTCAGATTGAGCAGATCGTTATTGCCGCGCACCTCGCGGTTCCAGGCGTCGAAGCGCGCGCCGCGATAGCCCTGCTCGTCCAGTTTGAGATCCTGGATCATGGTGCCCATGGCGCCGTCGAGCACGAGAATGCGCTCCCTCATCGCCTTGAGGATGGCATCGCGGACGGTGGGAGGGGACGCTGTCACTTCAATAGAACTCCAGATCAGGCTGCCTGTTCCACCGCCGGCCTTAAGCCCAGCAGGTGGCAGATCGCGTAGACAAGGTCGGCGCGGTTCATGGTGTAAAAATGGAAATTGGTGACGCCGCGATCGACCAGGTCGATCACCTGCTCGGCGGCGACGGCGGCGGCGATCAGCTTGCGCGTCGCCGGATCGTGGTCGAGGCCGTGAAAACGCTCCGCCAGCCATGCCGGCACCGAAGCGCCGGCGCGGGCGGCGAAATTGGTCGCCGCCTTGAAGTTCTGCACCGGCAGAATGCCCGGCACGATCGGAATATCGATGCCGCGCGCGCGCACGCGGTCGAGATAACGGAAGTACAGATCGTTCTCGAAGAAAAACTGGGTGATGGCGCGGCCGGCCCCGGCATCGACCTTGGCCTTGAGCATGTCGATATCGGCCTCGACCGTCGGACTATCGGGATGTTTTTCCGGATAGGCCGAAACCGACACTTCGAAATCCGGACTGATGCGCTTGATGCCGGCGACCAGATCGGCGCTGGTCTCGATAGCCGCCCGGATGCGGCGCATATTTCGCGCCGGCGCCTTCCACGGAATCGCCGCGCAGCGCCACGATATGGCGCACGCCGGCGTCGTGATAATTGCGCACGATCTGGTCGATCTCGTCGCGCGTCGCCGCCACGCAGGTCAGATGCGCGGCCGGGATCAGCGGCGTTTCCGCCAGGATGCGCTTGACGGTGGCGTGGGTGCGCTCGCGCGTGGTGCCGCCGGCGCCGTAGGTCACCGAGACGAAGTTCGGCGCCAGCGGCGCCAGCCGCTCGATCGACTCCCACAGGATCTTTTCCATCGCCTCGTCTTTGGGCGGGAAGAATTCGAACGACACATTGATGCGGCGTTCGTCGCCGCGCTCGTTGCGGCTCAGGCGGAGGGCGCTGTTCATCACGCCACCTCCCGCCGCGCCGGCGTCGCCATCAGCGCGCGGGTATCGCGCGCCAGCCACAGCGACACCGCGATCTTGCCGTCGCGAGCCGGGCTCCGGCGCAGGCTCTTGTGCATCACCGGCTCGAGCCCGGCCGCCGTCATCCATTGCGCGATGGTCTCGGACGGAAATCCCAGGCGGCGATGGGCATGCTGCTCGCGCAGGAACTCAAGTTCATGCGGCGCGAAGTCCACCACCAGCAGCCGGCCGCCCGGACGCAAGGCGCGCGCGGCTTCGCGGATGGCGCGGGCGCCGTCGTCGAGGAAGTGCAGCACCTGATGGAGAATGACGACGTCGAAGGAATCGTTGTCGAGCGGCAGATCGTAGATGTCGCCTTGCCGCACGCTGCAATGTTTCAGGCCGGCGCGCTCCAGCCGGTCGCGCGCCAGCAGCAACATGTCGAGCGACAGATCGAGGCCGAGCCCGCGCTCGATCTCATGGCCGAACAATTCGAGCATGCGCCCGGTGCCGGTGCCGAGGTCCAGCAGCGAGCGGAACGGCTTGTCGGCGAGCGCCGCGCGGATTGCCTCTTCGACCGCGGTGTCGGCGACGTGCAGCTTGCGGATGCGGTCCCATTCGGCGGCATGGGCCCGGAAATAGGCCTGCGCCGCGGCGGCGCGGGCCGAGCGCACCGAGGCCAGCCGGTCGCGGTCGCGGGCGATGGTCGGATCGGCCGGATTGAGCCGCTCGAGCAGCGCCCGGGCGACCTCCGCCCCGCCGCCTTGCTCGGACAGCCGGAAGAACGCCCAGGTGCCCTCGCGGAAGCGCTCGATCAGCCCGGCTTCGGCCAAGAGCTTGAGATGGCGCGAAATGCGCGGCTGCGACTGGCGCAGGATGTCGGTGAGGTCGGAAACCGTCAGTTCGGCCTCGCCCAGCAGCGCCAGCACGCGCAGCCGCGTCTCCTCGCCCGCCGCCTTGAGGGCGGCGTTGAGGGCGTCGAAGCCGAGCTGGGCGTTGTCACTCGTCACGGGCGCTGACCGGAATTCTGCTGGCGCATGAGCTTTGCCGCGGATCATGCGCTATGGGCTACTTCCCACTATATAAAGATATCTTTATACGTTTAAACTAAGGATCGCAAGCCCGCGGTCGGCGTTTCCCGGGTCAAGCCGGACGCGGTATCGGGATATGGCGAAAAGCCGTAAAAATCTCGGTGTTCCCGGCCCGTATAGCTACTGTTCTGTTTTGAAATCGCTCATTAGTCGCAGTCAGGAACAGGCAAGAACATCAAACACGCCCGGAGCCAGCCATGACGACCCAGGATTTCGGCGCCCGCGAGGGCGAGCAGGCGGTCGAACTGCCCACCAAGCCCGATGCCGGCGTCTATTTCATCGGCCGCATCCATACGCCCTGGAAGGAGCGCAAGGACTGCCCGCGCAACGCCCGCGGCTCCGACGCGGTCTGCACCGTCGTGCTGGACCAGCGCTTTCGCCCCGGCCTCAAGGACGTCGAGACCTGCACGCATCTGGTGCTGCTGTACTGGATGGATAAAGCCCCGCGGAACCTGGTGCTCCAGGTGCCCGGCCATTACGGCGCCCAGCACGGCACCTTTGCCTTGCGCTCGCCGGCCCGCCCCAATCCGATCGCCATGAGCGTGGTGCGGCTCATAGGGATCGAAGACGGCACGCTGTCGGTGGTCGGCCTGGATTGCCTGGACGGCACGCCGCTCCTCGACATCAAGCCCTATTTCGCCTCGACCGACAGCGTGCCCGAGGCCGTCGTCGGCTGGCACCGGCGGGATTAGCGCCGCAACGCCCCGCAAAGGCACATAAGCGATTTGGTTCCAAGCGATTGCAAAGATTTGAGCGCCTTGTGAACCGGAACCATTGAAGCCCCCGGACGGTTGCCTCGTCGAATGAAGGCGATGAATTGTTCGGAGGGTGTCATGTCCGTGAAGTCTTATTCCACCGGTACGCTGACCGCGCTGATCGCCGCCGCCGCTCTGTCGTGCGGCACCGCCCAGGCCGATCCGCTGTTTGCATTCGCCGCGCAGCCGCAGCCCGCGCCGCAATATGCCCCGCAATATGCGCCGATCCAGAACCGGCCGCGACCGACGAAGACGCGCAGCTCGATCCGCGGCTGCAGCGCCAGATCGTCGACTATTCCACCCGCGAGGCGCCCGGCACCGTCGTGATCGATACGCCCAACACCTTCCTCTATTACGTGCTCGGCAACGGCAAGGCGATCCGCTACGGCATCGGCGTCGGCCGCGAAGGCTTCACCTGGTCGGGCGTGAAACAAGTCGCGCGCAAGGCCGAGTGGCCGGATTGGTATCCGCCGCAGGAAATGATCGCGCGCCAGCCTTATCTGCCGCGCATGACCGCCGGCGGCCCGGGCAATCCGCTCGGCGCGCGCGCCATGTATATCGGCGGCACCGAATATCGCATCCACGGCACCAACGATCCGACCACCATCGGCAAGAACGTGTCGAGCGGCTGCATCCGGCTCACCAACGAAGACGTCACCGATCTCTACAGCCGCGTGCAGGTCGGCGCCAAGGTGGTCGTGCTGCCGCAGTCGCATCCTTCGACCGTCGCGCAGTCGCATGCGCCGGCGCGTCAGATGCAGGCGCAGCAGGTTTCGCTGACCGCGTCCTATGCGCAGGACGAACAGCCGAGCCGCGCGCAGCGCACCTGGACCAATATCCGCGCCGCAGGCCTCTACTAATTTGCCTTTACTAGTTTCTTTCTGAACCTACCCCAAAACTGACTTTTGCCCGGCCGTCGCGCCGGGCAATTTTTTTGGCTGGTCCGATTTGTAGCGTCTTGAATAAAAAACACCACGAGCAAGGTCCGCTCGTGGTGTAGCCTATTGCGGTAAGAGAATGTGCGAAGCCGCTAGTTCATTTCAGCGGCCATTCCCTCGGCAGCGTCCGCCGGGACCGATATGGTAACCTCGCGGGCAGGCGTGTACGCGAGGATTGACGTAGTTTCTTCGGCAGCCGCCATAGGGGCCGCGATGCCAGCCCACGCCGCATCCACCGGCAACCTTGATTATCGTAGCGGCTGGAGTCTGTTCTGGCGCAATCGGCATTGCCTGCGTAGCCGTCGCCGACAATGCGATAGCGAAAGCAAAAGCGATCAGGTGTTTCATGGTTCTCCCCGTCATTTGCAGCACCGGATAATTATGGCCGATGAAACGGCCAACCGCAATTGACCGCCCGGCCTCATCCGAAAACGACACCTGCCTTCCATATCGATTGGTCAATACTTTATATGCGGGTTATACCTCGCGCCCATTCTAAAGGAGCGACGCGATGCGAATTGCGGCAATGGCGGCGGGCGCGGTCGGCGGCTACTTCGGCGCGCGGCTGGCGGCGGCGGGCCACGATGTGTTCTTCATCGCGCGCGGCGCCAATCTCGATGCCATGCGCAAGAACGGCCTGAAGATCGAAAGCGTGCATGGCGACCTGCATTTGCCGAAGCCGAACGTCACCGACGATCCGAAAAGCGTCGGCCCGGTCGACGTCGTGCTGTTCGCGGTCAAGCTCTGGGATACCGAGAAGGCCGCCGAGCAGGCGCTGCCTTTGCTCGGACCCAACACCCGCGTCATCACCTTGCAGAACGGCGTCGACAGCTATGAGCGCATCGCGCCGATCGTAGGCCCTGAGCGCGCCATCGGCGGCGTCACTTATGTGGTCAGCGTGATCGAGCGCCCCGGCGTCATCAAGCAGGCCAGCGTGTTCCAGACCATCACCTGCGGCACCATCGACGGCAAGCCCGATGCGCCGCTGCAGGCCTTTGTCGACGCCGCCAAGGCCGCCAAGATCAACATCACGCTGTCGGACAACATCGAGCGCGACCGCTGGCACAAATTCATTTTCCTGTCGGCGACGTCGGGCGCCACCGCGCTCACGCGCAGCACCATGGGTCCCGATTCTGGCCGACCCCGACACCCGCGCCCTGTTCCGCAACATCATGCGCGAGACGCTGGCCGTCGGCCGCGCCAAGGGCGTCGCACTTGACGAGAGTTATGTCGACGAGCGCATGGCCTTCGCCGACAAGAACACCCCGGCGGGCATGAAGGCCTCGATGGCCAACGATCTCGACCGCGGCAACCGGCTCGAACTCGACTGGCTCGCCGGCCGCGTCTGCCAACTCGGCCGGCAATACGGGGTGCCGACGCCGGTCAACGACGTCATCTACGCGGCGCTCAAGCTGCACCGGATGGGCGCGTAACCGCGAACGGCCGCGATCGGAGACGCCGCGCTCTGCTTATTGCGCTGCGGCCGCCAATGAGGCTAGATCGCCGGCGCTAAATCGCCTTGTTTCTTGCAACCTTACTGTCCGAGGCCGCTAAACCTGACGCGTTTAAGTTGCAGCAAAAAGGCCGCGATCCGCTGCTGGTGGAACACTGGCCCTTTGCCCGGTCATTCGCCGCTGCCTATAAATAGCCCAATCAATACCGGGATAAAAAATATTTATAGAAGCCGCTGATGTGATGGGCTAAGGATCAACAAAAGCCCCGGGAGGGCACGCCCTTGTTACAGACGCTTGTGAAAAAACGCGACTTCTACGCCGGCGGTCTTATGACCCTGCTCGGCGCAGCCGTCTCGCTCGACTCCACCACCTATAATCTCGGCTCCCTGATGCACATGGGTCCCGGGATGTTCCCGTTGATCCTCGGGGTGGTGCTGACCTTCGTCGGCGTTCATGATCTTCGGCACCGCGGCTCGCCACGCCGCTCGGCGAAGATGAATCCATCCTGCCGAAAAATAAGGAATGGCGCGGCTGGGGCTGCATCCTGGCCGGACCGATCCTGTTCATTATCATGGGCGAGTTTTTCGGCATGGTGCCGGCGACCTTCTCCTGCGTGTTCGTGTCCGCGCTCGGTGACCGCACCTCGACGCTGAAGGGCTCGGCCCTTCTCGCGGCCGGCGTCACCTTCTTCGGCACGCTGCTGTTCTCCTACGTGTTGCAGCTTCCGTTTCCGATGTTCCGCTGGGGGCACTGATGATTTCGACCGCACTCACGGATCTCTGGTACGGCTTCGGCGTCGCCCTCGAACCCCACAACGTGATGTGGTGTTTCATCGGCGTGCTGGTCGGCAACATGGTCGGCGTGCTGCCGGGCATGGGCCCGCTCGCGACCATCTCGATCCTGCTGCCGCTGACCTTCGGCATCAAGCCGGTCGGCGCCATCCTGATGCTGGCGGGCGTTTTTTACGGCTCGCAATACGGCGGCGCGATCTGCTCGATCCTGCTTAATCTGCCCTGCCATCCACCGCACGCGGTCACCTGTCTCGACGGCTTCCCGCTCACCAAGCAGGGCCGCGGCGGCGCCGCGCTCGGCATCACGGTCATTTCGTCCTTCGTCGGCGCCTCGTGGGGCATCACCGAGATGATCTTCCTGTCGCCGGTGCTGGTGACGGTGGCGTTGAAATTCGGCCCGGCGGAAATCTGTTCGCTGATGCTGCTCGGCCTGTTGGCCGGCTCGACGCTGGCGCGCGGTTCGCCGCTCAAGGGCGTCGCCATGACCGTGTGCGGCCTGCTGATCGGCATTGTCGGCAGCGACATCGAAACCGGCACGCCGCGTTTCACCTTCGGCATTCCCAATCTGTTCGACGGCGTCGAAATCGTCGCGCTGGCGCTCGGCCTGTTCGGCATCGCCGAGTTCATGAAAAGCGTCAATCAGCTCTCCGAGGTCGACACCAAGTACACCAATGTGAAGTTCAAGGATCTGCGGCCGACCAAGGACGAACTGCGGCGGGCCTGGCCGGCGATGTTCCGCGGCACGCTGGTCGGCAGCCTGTGCGCGCTCATTCCCGGCACCGGCCCGACCATCGCCTCGTTCATCGCCTACGCCACCGAAAAGAAGATTTCGAAGACGCCGGAAATGTTCGGCACCGGCATGATCGAAGGCGTCGCCTCGCCCGGAAGCCTCGACCCACTCCTCGGTGCAGGGCGATTTCATCCCGACCATGAGCCTCGGCATTCCCGGCGACGCCGTGATGGCGCTGATCCTCGGCGCGCTGATGATCCAGGGCATCGTGCCCGGCCCGCAGCTGATCAGCGAGCATCCGGATATTTTCTGGGGCCTGATCGCCAGCTTCTGGATCGGCAACATCATCCTGGTGGTGCTCAACGTGCCGATGATCGGCCTGTGGGTGAAGCTGCTGACGATCCCGTACAAGTTTCTCTATCCGAGCGCGCTGTTCTTCGTGTGCATCGGCGTCTACTCGACCAACAACGACATGTTCCAGGTCGGCGAGACCATCGTCATCGGACTGGTCGGCTATATCCTGCTGCTGCTCGACTTCCATCCGGCGCCGGTCCTGCTCGGCTTCGTGCTCGGACCGCGGTTCGAGGAAAACTTCCGCCGCGCCATGCTGATTTCGCGCGGCGACATCCTGGTGTTCGTCAAGCACCCGATCAGCGCGTTCTTCGTCTCGCTTTGCGTCATTCTGATTGTCGCGCAGATTTACGTGCGGCTGCGCAAGCCGAAGGCGCTAATGGAAGAACTTAAATTGAATGCCGATCCGAACGCCGCCGCTCCGGTCGAGCCATAGTCGGAGCGTAGCGACTTATACCTCCAAGCCGCCGGCGCCAGCCGGCGGCTTTTTTCATGGGCTGATCGACCCGGCAGTCCGTTCGTTGCGGCCGCGTAAGCAGTCATACGGAGACGCGGCAGGCCAAGAAATTAAGATTTGAAGCACTCAATCCATAACGCGGCAGGGATCAACCCTGCGCACCCGCGAAAACATGGAGACGGTGTGAGATCGTATCGCATTCTTCACGTCGACGACGACGCGCTGATGCGTGACGTCGTGGAAATCTCGCTTGGCCTCGATCCGACATTCACGCTGATGAGCTGCGCCGGCGGCGCCGAGGCGCTTGCCATGGCGCCGGACTGGACGCCGGAACTGATCCTGTGCGACGTCCTGATGCCGGACATGGACGGCCCGGCCGTGCTGGCGGGCCTTCGCGCCAACAAGAACACCGCCAAGATCCCGGTCGTGTTCATGACCGCCGCCCCGCAGCCGGACGAAGTCGTCCGATGGGTCGCGCTCGGCGCCGCCGCGGTCATCGCCAAGCCGTTCGATCCCAAGACCTTCGCCGACACCGTGCGCGAACAACTGCGCCGCATCAAAATGACGACGGCCGGTTATGATTTTTCGGAGCGGCTGCGCACCGACGCCGCCACGCTGGGCGCGTTCCGGGCCAAACTGCGCCACGGCGCCGATGCATCGCTGGTGCCTGACGGCTTGCAATCCTGCGTCCACAAGCTGGCCGGCGCCGCCGGGGTTTTCAATTTTCAGGCCATCAGCAGTTCGGCGTCGGCGCTCGAAGAAGCCATCATCGCGCGCGGCGACGGCCGGGGCGGTGCGGACGCCATCGCGGCCAATCTCGATGCGCTGCTTGAATGTATCGAACGCGAGTGAGGGAGACGGAAATGACGGACAGGATTGCGGCGGGTCACGACAGACGCCGCCCAAGATGCTCATTGCCGACGACGATCCGGCGATCGTGCAATTGCTCGCCGAGCGCTGCACGAAGATGGGGTTCAACGTCGAGACCGCGGCCAACGGCATGCAGTTGCTGCTCAAGGCGCGCCGCAACCATCCCGACATCATGATCGTCGACGTCAACATGCCGGAAATGGACGGCCTGTCGGTTTGCACGCGCCTGCTGGATCCGGGCAGCAAGCCGGTCGAAGTGGTGGTGGTCACCGGCAGTTCCGATCCGGAAACCGCCGAGCGCTGCGAAAGCCTCGGGCTGTTCTACGGCCGCAAGGGTCCGGAATTCTGGAACAATATCGAAGCCGCGCTGACCGAAATCTATCCGGACATGGCCGGCGAAATCGAGCGCCAGGAACTGCCGGCGACCGGCGCCCCGGTGCATGAGCGGCCGCGCGTGCTGGTGGTCGACGACGACCCGGCGGTGCAGAAATTCCTCGCCAGCAGGCTCGCCAAATTCGGCATCGATACCTTGTATGCATCCGACGCCGTGCATGCCTATCGCATTGCCTACCAGGGAGCGCCCGAGCGCCATCGTCACCGACAATTTCATGCCGGACGGCGACGCCCAGTATCTGCTGCATCGCCTGCGCGGCACGCCGGCAACCGCGAAAATTCCCGTCATCGTGATCAGCGGCCAAGCGCTGGACGAAATCACCGCGCTGACGCTGCGGCGCGAGATCCGCGGTCATCCGGGGGCGACGAATATCCTCAAGAAATCGTTCGATACCGATGAACTTTTCGGCACGCTGAAGAAATTCTGCGCCTTTGAGACCAAGCTCGCGCCGGATTGAGGCGCCGAGGGCTGGCCTGCGCGGCGGCCGCGACCTAAGATTCGGCGTCCAACGAATCGGCCGGGTCTCTTCATGCGCGGAATGCTCGACAGGGCGATCTATACCGCCACGGCGCCGGTCCGCCTGTTCGGCCGCTCGCGCCGGTTTCGCCTGCTGATCGGCGCGGTCGGCGTCGTCGCGGTGTTTTTCGCCGCGACCTTGTGGGCGCTCGACCGTTTCTTGCCCGCCGACAATGACGCCAAGCGCGCGGTGGCGAACCTGCCGGCGCCGCCGCCGTTGCAGCCGGTCCGCCGCGCCTCTTACGTGATCGCACCGGTAGCGATCTCGCTCGCCGCCATCGGCCGCAGCCTGGACGCCGCAGCGCCGCGCGATCTGGCCGGCAAGAGCGACAACCCGGTCAGCAATCTGCTGTCGAAAGCCGATGTCGGCATCACCGTCGCGCGCGGCGGCCTGCTGATCAGCGGCAAGCCGAACGAATTGACCGTCACCGCCCCGCTCACCGGCGATTTGAAACTCACCGGCCAGATCGCCGGCCAGGCCGGCAATCTGACGAGCGCGCATTTCCGGCCTGCTCGGCGGCGCGCTCGGCAAGGAGGTCGGCAAGCTCACCACCCAGGTGCTCAACCAGCATGTCGAACTGCGCGGCCAGGTCGTCATGCAGGCCAAGCCGGCCATCGCCGCCAATTGGCGGCTGAACCCGAACATCACCGCCCAGGTCGCGCTCGGCGACAGCGCCGTCTCGATCGCCGGCGTCAAGATCAATCTGTCGAACGAGGCCAAACCGCTGATCGACCGCACCGTCAACGAGCAGCTCGCCGCGTTTCAGACGCGGCTGCGCAACGATCCGTTCATCGAGCGCGCGGCGCGCGAGCAATGGGCCAAGATGTGCCGCGCCATCCCGCTCGGCGGCGACAAGACCGGCCTGCCCAAGCTGTGGCTGGAAGTCCGTCCGGTGCGCGCCGCGGCGGCGCAGCCGCAGATCGACACCAACAACGTGACGCTGACGGTCGGCGTGCAGGCGGAAACCCGCATCGTGCCGGCCGAGACCAAGCCGGATTGCCCGTTCCCGGCCACGCTCGAACTGGTGCCGCCGATGGACAACGGCAAGCTCGCGGTCGGCGTGCCGATCGATCTGCCGTTCACCGAGCTCAACAAGCTGTTGGACGCCCAGCTCAAGGGCAAGCATTTCCCGGCGGACGGCAACGCGCCGGTCGACGTCGAGGTGCGCGCGGCGAGCCTGGCCGCGGCCGGCGACCGGCTGCTGATCTCGCTGCAAGGTCAAGGCGCACGAGAAGAAAAGCTGGTTCGGCTTCGGCGCCAACGCCACCGTGCATATCTGGGGCAAGCCGGCGCTCGATCCGAAAACCCAGATCCTGCGCCTCACCGATCTGACGCTGGCGGTGGAATCGCAAGCCGCCTTCGGCCTGCTCGGCGCCGCGGCGCGCGCCGCCGTGCCCTATCTGCAGCAGGGCGCTCGCCGACAATGCGGTGCTGGATTTGAAGCCCTTTGCCGCCGACGCCAGGACCAAGATCGCGGCAGCGCTCGCCGACTTCACCAAGGACGCAGGCGGCGTGAAGATCGACGCCGCCGTCAACGACCTGCGCCTGACCGGCATCGAATTCGACGCCAACACCCTGCGGGTGATCGCGGAAGCCGACGGCACCGCCAAGGTGACGGTCAGCGAACTGCCGAAGATGTGACGGCTCGCCGCTGCGCGCGTTACGCCTGATAGTTGACGATCAGCGACTGGATGGCCGAGGCCAGGTTGTCGCCGTTGGAGCTGTAGCTGGACGAGCTGTTTTTGCTGTCCTGCAAGAGCTTGAGGAAATCCTGCAACAGCTTGGTCGTATCGGATTTGGCTGAACTGCTGCTGGTGTCCGACGAATTTGCCTCGGTGCTGTCGGGGTATTTCGCGTCATAGGCCGCTTGTTCGGCCGCGCTGACGGTGCCGTCGCCATTGGTGTCGGCCGGATCGGTCGACGAGGAGCTCTGGCTCGCGCCGCCACCGCCGCCCGCACCGCCGGGTCCGCCCGCGCCCTGCCCGCCACCCGGTCCGCCCTTGAAGGCCTGGGCGAATACATTGTTCAGTTCGGCGGCCTGATCGGCTGGTCAGTTTGCCGTCGCTGACTTCGCCGGCAATCAGGCTGCTGATCTTGGCCTTCATCTCGGCCGGCGACGGCCGCGAGCCTGACGACTTCGACGCGCTGCTCTGCATCGCCGAATCAATATCGGAGAGCGCCGAACTCAGCGCCGACTGATCGCCCGAGCTGATGGCGCCGGATGAGACTTCCGACGCCAGTTCCGCTTGCAGCCGCGCCAGCGGCGATTGCCCCATGGAAGCGGCGGTGGCCGACGTGATCGAACTCATGCGCGAACCCCTCGATTGTGCCGGCAAACGGATTGCCGGTTGACTGACGATCAAAATCGGCCCGCGCGGTTAACAAGGCCTTGCCACGGCGGCATGGGTTTGTTTCGGTGTATGTCGCGGCCGCGCCCAGAAACATTCAGAAACAATTTGTTCCAGCCGCTTTTGGCGTCATCGCCATTCGAATCGCCGTAACGTCAAACCGCCATGACCAAGCTGCCGCATATCCTGGTGGTTGAAGATGACCGCGACATCAGCGCGCTGGTCACCCGCTATCTCAGGTCGAACGACTGCCGCGTGACCGTCACCGGCGACGGCCGCGAAGTCGACCGGCTGATGGACGGCAGCCGCATCGACCTCATCGTGCTGGATTTGATGCTGCCCGGCGAAAACGGCCTGAGCGTCTGCAAGCGGCTGCGCAGCCGTTCGCAGGTGCCGATCATCATGCTGACCGCCAAAGGCGACGAGGTGGACCGCATTCTCGGCCTGGAAATGGGCGCCGACGACTATCTGTCGAAGCCGTTCAACCCACGCGAGCTGCTGGCGCGGATTCGCGCGGTGTTGCGCCGCTCCACCATCACCGTGCATGATCCGGCGGCGAATGCCGCGCGGGCCTTCAGCTTTGCCGGCTGGCAGATCGACCGCATCCTGCGCGAACTGCAAAACCCGGCCGGTGCCCGCGTCGTGCTGACCGACGCCGAATTCGCCTTGTTGCAGGCATTCTGCGAACGGCCAGGGCGCGATCATGTCGCGCGATCAGTTGCTCGATCTCACGCAGGGGCGCAGCGCCGGCGACCGTTCGACCGCAGCATCGACATTCTGGTGAGCCGGCTGCGGCGCAAGATCGAGAGCGATCCGCACGATCCGAGCATCATCAAGACCGTGCGCTCGGGCGGCTACCTGTTCACGCCCACCGTGGAGCCGGCATGAGCTTTGCCCGTTCGCTGTTTTTCAATCGCATCAGCGGCCAGATGGCAATTCTTATCCTGGTGTCGCTGTTGGCCATTCATGTCGTCATCACCGCCGGCATCTTCCTCAGCCACCGCTGGCGAAAACTCGCCCGGGCAGGATGAAAATCCGGTCGAAATTGTCTCGCTCGTGCGGCTCGTCGCCGCCGCCGCGCCCACCGATCGCGCACCGTCTGCTCGCGCAGATCGCGCGCGCCTTCCCGCACATCGAGATGAGAACGGCCGCCGCCATGCCGCCGCCGGATGGCGACGCGAATGAAGATCCACGGCTGCATTTTCTCGAGCTACGCCTCGGCCCGGGCTTCCAGGTGGCGATGCTGCCCACCGCGGGCGTCACCGGCGCTCGCCATCCGCATGCCCGACGGCGAGACGCTGACGGCGCGGCTGCTGCCTCACCTGGGGCCGCCGCCGCTCGCCGGACCGATCTCGATCACAATTCTGTTCATCGTGATCAGCGTGACGCTGCTCGGGATTTGGGCGACGCGCGCGCTGCGCACGCCGTTGTCGGGCTTCGCCAAGGCGGCCGAAGGATTCAATCTCGACGGCGAGGTCGCCGAACTGCCCGAGCGCGGACCGGAGGAAATTCGCGCGGTGGCGAGAGCGTTCAACCGCATGCGCGACCGCATCAGGAAGCTTGTCGACGACCGCACCCGCATGCTGGCGGCCATGGGGCACGATCTGCGCACGCCGATCACGCGTTTGCGCCTGCGCAGCGAATTCATCGCCGACGAGGAATTGCGCGGCCAGATGTTGCGCGATCTCGATCAGATGATGACGATGACGGACAGCGTGCTGTCGTTCCTGCGCGACGGCCAGGCTCGTGAAGACGCTACGGCTATCGATGTGGCGACCAGCCTGCAGACCATTTGCGATCAGTTTGCCGATCTGGGTCACACTGTGACCTATCGGGGCCCGGATCACTTCACGCTCGTCGCAGCGTCCCAGCGATCTGCACCGCGCCGTCTCCAATCTGGTCGACAACGCGGTGCGCTATGGCTCGAATACGCAAGTCCGTCTGTCGCGCGATAAGGCTGCGCTGCGCATCGACGTCGAGGACGACGGCCCCGGCATTCCCGACGCGTGCAAAACCGCCATGCTCGAAGCCTTCGTGCGCGGCGACGAGGCGCGCACGATGGACGACCGGGCTGGCTTCGGCCTCGGCCTATCGATCGCACGCGCCATCGCCGCGGCGCATGGCGGAACCCTGACGCTGCACGACCGGGTTCCGCATGGCCTGATCGCCCGGATCACGCTGCCCGCCGGCGCCACCGGCCCGCGCATTGACTTAAAGCCCCCCAGGCCTACATTAGCCCCGTTCCGAGGGGTGCCCGCTGATCGGGCTGAGAAAAACCCTTTGAACCTGATCCGGGTCATGCCGGCGAAGGGACAGGGACTTTAGTTTGCCCCCCAGCCGTGCTGAATTCCGCATTCTTATTGCGCGCGAGCTATTCGCAGGGAGCTATGCCGATGAACAAGCCGATCACCGTCCGCCGATCTGGTCACGCCCAAGGTCACCACCGGGCCCCTGCCCGCCTCGCGCAAGGTCTATGCCTCCCCCGACGCCGCGCCCGAACTGCGCGTGCCGATCCGCGAGATCATCCTGCGAGCCAATCCGCCAAGCGAACCGCCGCTGCCGGTCTACGACACCACCGGCCCCTATACCGATCCGGACGTCGTCATCGACGTCGAGAAGGGCCTCGCCCGCCCGCGCATCGAATGGGTGAAGGCGCGCGGCGGCGTCGAGGAATATGACGGCCGCCCGATCAAGCCGGTCGACAACGGCAACGTCACCGGCAAGTATCTCGCCCGCAATTTCCCCAACACGCCGAAGCCGTGGCGCGCGCGTCGACGGCGCGCCGGTGACGCAATACGAATTCGCCACGCGCCGGCATCATCACCAAGGAAATGATCTACGTCGCCGAGCGCGAGAATCGTCGGCCGCAAGAAGATGCTCGACCGCGCCGAGGCCGCGCTCGCCGACGGCGAGCAGTTCGGCGGCGCGCTGCCCGCCTTCATCACGCCGGAATTCGTGCGCAGCGAAATCGCGCGCGGCCGCGCCATCATCCCGTCGCAACATCAACCACGCCGAACTCGAGCCGATGATCATCGGCCGCAACTTCCTGGTGAAGATCAACGCCAATATCGGCAACTCGCGCCGTCTCGTCCTCGGTCGAGGAAGAAATCGAGAAGATGGTGTGGGCGATCCGCTGGGGCGCCGACACGGTGATGGACCTCTCGACCGGCCGCAACATCCACAACACGCGCGAATGGATCCTGCGCAACTCGCCGGTGCCGATCGGCACCGTGCCGATCTATCAGGCGCTGGAGAAGGTCGACGGCGATCCGGTCAAGCTCGACTGGGAGGTGCTACAAGGACACGCTGATCGAGCAGTGCGAACAGGGCGTCGATTATTTCACCATCCACGCCGGCGTGCGGCTCGCCTACGTGCCGCTGACCGCCAACCGCGTCACCGGCATCGTCTCGCGCGGCGGCTCGATCATGGCGAAGTGGTGCCTGTCGCGGCACAAGGAGAGCTTCCTCTACGAGCGCTTCGACGAGATCTGCGACATCATGCGCAAATACGACGTGTCGTTCTCGCTCGGCGACGGCCTGCGCCCCGGCTCGATCGCCGACGCCAATGACCGCGCGCAATTCGCCGAACTCGAGACGCTCGGCGAACTGACGCAGGTCGCCTGGAAGAAAGGCTGCCAGGTCATGATCGAAGGCCCCGGCCACGTGCCGATGCACAAGATCAAGATCAACATGGACAAGCAGCTCAAGGAGTGCGGCGAGGCGCCGTTCTATACGCTCGGGCCGCTGACCACCGACATCGCGCCGGGCTACGACCACATCACCTCGCGGCATCGGCGCCGCCATGATCGGCTGGTTCGGCTGCGCCATGCTCTGCTACGTGACGCCGAAGGAGCATCTCGGCCTGCCCGACCGCGACGACGTCAAGGAAGGCGTCATCACCTACAAGATCGCGGCGCACGCCGCCGACCTCGCCAAGGGCCACCCGGCGGCGCAATTGCGCGACGACGCGCTGTCACGCGCGCGCTTCGACTTCCGCTGGCAGGACCAGTTCAACCTCGGCCTCGATCCCGAGACCGCGCGCGAATATCACGACGAGACGCTGCCGAAGGAAGCGCACAAGGTGGCGCATTTCTGCTCGATGTGCGGGCCGAAGTTCTGCTCGATGAAGATCACGCAGGACGTGCGCGATTATGCGGCGAGCCTCGGCGACAACGAGAAGACGGCGCTCGGCCTCGATGCCGAAGCGGGCTTGTCCGCCGAAGCCTTGGCGAAGGCGGGCATGAAGGAAATGTCCGACAAGTTCAACGCCATGGGCCAGCAGGTCTATGTCGACGCCGACAAGGTCAAAGGCGCCGCACACCACCGCGCTGGATTCCGAAGCCGCGCATGCGGCGAAGAACGCGGGGTTGGTGAAGGAGAGTAATAAGGCGCTGTAGCGCGGGCGCACCGCCCTCTCCATGTCACACCCGGGCTTGACCCGGGCATCCATCCGATAGCGAAATGGCTGGGCAGAAGCTCAGCCATTTTCATATGACGAGATGAAGCGCAATAGCGACTAAAAGGATTTTCGACGAGGGTTTTTATTGCGAATTTAGGGGGAGAAAAATGCCCATTGGCCGATTTGTAAGTCTGAGAACGTCCTGACTTTAGAGACCAGCCAAATGCTGTTCGACTTCTGGCTCAAAAAAGACAAAGCGGGTTGGATTGCATGGGCTAGTAAACACGAGCGGATGGTCAACGGCCAGCCTGCGATTGCATCGGTTGCGTCTAGATGGTTCAACCTGATTACGACGTTTCATGAAACTCTCGACGATGTATGGATTCACCGCGACGGCGATTATTTGTTTTGGACGAAGTCAATATCGGGCCCAGTCAACCAAAGCACAATCGCTGACCCGGCGGGAAAAACGCGACCATTTCTATTGCTGAGGCGCCCGACTGAAGCCTGGAGAAGTAAGTCGCAAGACGGTCGCAATTTAATTTGGAAGTCGATTTATCCAAAAGCGCATCACTTCCTTCAAACCGAAGCAACGTACCAGGAGGTCGCTAACGACCGTCGATACAAGGACTACACACTGTCATGCGCGCTGGAGACTTGGCTGTTTGAAAATTTATGTCGATGCGGCAAAGGAAAAGCCGAGCAACAAGGCGCGCGCGCCGTCGCCCCGCTACATCATGCTCGTATCCGCCGCCTGGCGCAGTTGCAGGGCGCGGTCGCGCATCGCGTCCTCCTGGCGTTCGAGATCCTCGGCGATCTCCGACGACAGGCTGAACAGGCCGGCGAGCTTGGTGCTGATGAAGCCGAGCTCCTTGGCCACCGTGGCCTGCGCGATCACGCCGCCCCACTCCTCGGCCAGGATTTCGTTCGCCACCTGCTGGGTGATGCTGAGCACCGCGCTCAGCGCCATCAGCTTCATCTGGTCGGCGGCGTTGATGGTCGGCCGTTCCGCCAGCGCCCGCAGCTCCTTCGGCCGGATCGCCTGGAACGCGGCAATCGCTTCTTTCAGATCCTGCGTCGAGGGCTCCGGCGCCGCCGCATAGGAATTGATCTCGCCGGCCAGCGCCACGGCCGCGCGCCGCAGTTCAAACAGCTGCTTGCGGGCCTCGATGCAGGCCTCGGTGTCGGCCTCGGTGCGGTGCAACAGGTCGAGCGCCGCCTGCACGGATTGCGCGCGCACCTGCATGTAGACCGGCCGCGCCGCAAACATCGCCGCCAGCAGCGCGACGGCGGCCGCGGCGAAGGTCTCGTTCTCCTGCCAGACCTGATAGGCGCCGCGCAGATGCGTCTGGTCGACCAAAGCGGAGATCAGCACAGCCAGGAAAACGATGATGGCGATGGCAATGAGCGGCAGCAGCAATAAAGGGAGCCGGGCGGTTTTCATGGCCGCGGACAATAACCAGCGCTGCGTTTCCCGTCGATAGGCGCCGTCGCATGTCATAAACGCAACGCAAAAAGGCGCAGGCACGGCTTGATGCCGGCCTACGCCCTTGTTGCCGATCGCGGCTAGACTAGTGGCGCAGCGAAAGCGCCATGCCGGTCAGGTCGGCATTGGCCATCAGGCCGACTTGCCGGCCGGAGAGCGCCAGCACCGCGCCGTTCTGGTTGGTCAACACGATGGCGCGCGCACCGGCGCCGATCGCGGCGCCCGCACCGGCGGCGGCCATAGACGCCTTCGACGTCGGACGGACGGCGGATGTGGGTGACGCGGCCGGAAAGGTTGGTCTCCGACACGCCGATCAGGAAGCCATAGCTCAGGCCGCCGACCGACAGCGGATAGGTGCGGCCATGGAACGTCAGCGTGCCGCTGCCCGCCGAACCGCCGAACACGAAGCCGGCCTTCACCACTTTGATTCTGATGGTGCCGCTGTCGGCAAGGGCCGCCGACGAGTAGCTGCCGGCGCCGACAATGGCGGCCAGCGCGATAAGACCGGCGCGAAGTCCGTTGGAAACTTTCATGGGGAATTCTCCTGGAGGCCCTGGGGGCTGGATCGGGGTGCGCCGCTCGGCAGCCGTCATTGATTCGACAGGTGGCTGGAACCCGGCGTTGCAAAGCGACAATCCGCCGGCCTGCCCAAAGTTCCATGATTCAGCGAGGATGGAACAATATGTTTTCCGGCCGGTTTTATTGCACTGCAGCAGGCGCGCGCCCTTCAGCGCTTGAACAAACCCATGATCTCGGCTTTGGCCAGCGTCTTGAAATGCAGATTGAAGCCGATCTGCGCCGCCGGCGTGTCGGCTTTCACGCCGAGCACCTCGTTGACCGCGAACACCGTGAACAGATAGCGGTGCGGGTGGTCGCCTTCCGGCGGGCACGGGCCGCCGTAGCCGGCAAAGCCGTAGTCGGTGCGGGTCTGCAGCGCGCCCTTCGGCAAGGCGCCGCCTTTGCTGCCGGCGCCGAGCGCCAGTTCGGTGACGTCCGGCGGAATGTTCACCACCAGCCAGTGCCAGAAGCCCGAGCCGGTCGGCGCGTCGGGGTCATAGCAGGTGACGGCGAAGCTCTTGGTCCCGGCCGGCGCGCCGCTCCATTTCAGATGCGGCGATTTGTTCTCGCCGGCGCAGCCGAAGCCGGCGTCTTCCGACACCACATAGGTCATGGCGAGATAGTCGCCGTCCTTGAAGCTGTTGCTGCTGACTTTGAAACTCATCGCGCGCTCCTTACCGCTTCGGACATTCCCGGTAGCCGAACTTCTGGATCATATCCTTGCCGGAGATGGCGTAAAACTCCCCGGTGTCCATATGATGGCCCGCGCTCAGATAATGCCGCAGCGCGCCGTTATAGGCGGCGGCCATATGGTTGGTGTCGCGTCGATTGACCACGCCGCTGCGGTTGGTGCCGGCATGAAACCGCAGCACCGCGCTGCGTTCGATGCAGACATTGCGGATGCCGAGAAACAACGTGCAGGCCGACTGGCATGGGCCTTCGATGCGGAACAGTTCGCCGCTCTTGTTATAATGCGCGACGATCGGATCGTAATTGATGAAACGGCCGCCGGCGCCATGGCCGCGCGACGAGCCGGCCGCCTGCGCCGCCGTCGCCGCCAGCAGGACCGTCACAATCGCGGCCGTCATCCGCTCGATCGTCGTCCGCCGTGCCATGAATCTGTACCCCCGTGCAGCAACGTTGCAGCCGCCGTTCAGCCTAGCCCAGGCGCGTGCGAGAATCATTCGGTTGAGTTAGGGTCGAGGCGGTGCCGCATCGCCCGTTTTCGGCTCACGCGCGCACAAAGAACCGGCTCGACCCAATTTGCCCTTCGCCATGAATCTTTTCGACGCCGCGGTCTATATCTGTCTGGCGGTCGCCATCGTCTCCGGCTTGCGGTCGGGGCTGCTGCGCGGCCTGGCCACGATCGTCGGCTATGTGGCGGCGGCGCCGGTCGCGGCGGCGGCGGCGCCGTATTTGTCGCCGATACTGATCGATCAGTTCAAAATTCCGCCGGCGCAGAGCTGGGCCATGTTCGCCGGCATATTTCTGGTGATCGGGTTTGTGCTCGGCGCGCTGTTGCGGCTGGCGGTCGGCGAATTGGCCGGCGCCAATATCGGCGCGGCCGATCGCGCCGGCGGGGCTTTGCTCGGCGCCGTGCGCGTGTTCCTGTTGGCGGTGCTGATGGTGGTGATCTTCGACCGCATCATTCCCGCCGGCCGCGAGCCTGCCTTCCTGACCGGTTCGCGGTTGCGGCCGATGCTGTCGCAGGCCGGACAGGCCGGACTGCACTCGTTACCGCCCGATATCGCCGATTATATCGACCGGCTGAAGCGCGAGCGCGGCATTTAAGCTTTTTTCTGTGCAACCATCCGCCTTAGCGATACGTTGAGGCCCGAAAGCCCGTCCAACCCGTAAAGGTATTCCGATGTCCGAAGTAACCTATGAGATCGTCGAGCACGATGGCGGCTGGGCCTACAAGGTCGACGGCGTGTTTTCGGAGCCCTATCCGACCCACGCGGCCGCGCTGAAGGCCGCCCGGGCGGCGGCCGCCGAACAGACGGTGCCGGGCGAGACCGCGGAAATCCAGTTCGAGGACGAGAAGGGCAAGTGGCACACCGAAACGGCCCGCGGCAGCGACCGCCCGATCACCACGATCAAGGACAAGGGCTAGATTCGCCGGTCACTTATGAGAGATCCGGCTCGCGCGCGCGGTCATGCGGTCGACTGTTTGGCCGGCGCAGCATCGCGCGCGCTGGCGCGCGACGTCGGGACGCTAGCTTTCGGCGGGTTCTTCTTTTTTCTTGGCGGCTTTTTTCTTCTTGGCCGGCGGCGGCGGGTTCGCCGCGAGCGCGGCGGCCTCTTCGGCGTCGCGCGCCAGGCGCAGCGCCTTGAGCCGCGCGGTCTTGGCGCGGCTGGCGATGGCGTTGTTTTCGTATTCGGTCATCGCGCGCTTGCCTTCTTCGGCCTGCCGCAACTTTCGGAACTGGTTGTTCGCCGCGTTTTTCTTGCTGTCGTCGGCCAATGTAATCTCCATTGGTGAAATGATTGAAACTGGTGGTCGCGCGTTACGCCGTGTTCATTCGCCGGCCCTACTTGCCGGCGGCGGCTCGCAGCGCGTCGTTGATACGCTCTTGCCAGCCCGGACCGCCTTCCTGGAAGTGGTCCAGCACGTCGCGGTCGATGCGTAAGGAGACAAGCTCCTTGGCGCCGGGCACGGACGGTGCTTTCGGTGCGGTTTGCGCGGGCTTGGTGGTCGCCGCCTTGAAGGCCATTTCGGCCATCTGCCGCGAATCGGTCGTACGCCGGGTCATTACGCGCCTTTTAGCACGCCCGCCGGCAATTTACTTGATCCGAATCGAGGCTATTTGCCCGCTTTCAGGCCTAAATCGCCGTAGCCGTCAGTCCCAAAGCCCATAACTGGCCCATTTGGTCTCCGGGATTTCCGGCCCGATCTTGTAGTTGAAACTGACCACTTTCAGGTGATCGGGGGTCGCGGTGCAGCTATAGGCCAGCGCATACCACTTGCCCCGGCTGCGGAAGGCGCCGGCCGTGGCCTTGATGGTGTCGTGGCTGACATGGGCATCGGTCATCGCATTGGCCACCGCGCGATCGGGACGATAATGACCGGCGTCATTGCGGATATGCGTCATCGCGGTGTAGTCGCAGAGCTGCTCGAGCCGGTCCTCGGAATCGAGCCGCTGCAGGCTTTTCTCGAACCGTGCGTCGGCGGCCATGGCCTGCACGGCCAAGCCGTGGATCGCCAGGACCTGGATCGTTATGAGCGTGGCCGCGCCGACCGCAAGTTCAAGCACCCGCATGCATTGTTCTCCACTCGCGGCCCCCGGTTCATCTAGGCAGGCTGAGCCGGCATGGCAACCGGACGGCCCGGCTTGTCCCAAAGAAATGCCGCGCGCCAAACGCCGCGCCCATCCCCGATCAAGTCGAGGACCGCTAACTTGCTCAAACGTATTTCGGATCGCGGTCGAGCAGTTCGATCGAGACGCCCTGCGGCCCGCGAATGAAACAGATCTTGATGCCGGGGCGCGGACTGTGCGGTTCCTTGGTGAACTCGACGCCCTTCTTCTTCAAATCGGCGGCGATTTCGTCGATGCCCGACACCGCCAGCCCGAAATGATCGAGCCCTTGATAGGGCGTCACCGGCGCGGCATTGACGCTCTCGCCGGCCGCCACGGGCGCGATGAAGATATTGGCGCCGCCGAGCTTCATGTCGATGCGCGGCTTGCCGGCGACCGTGCTGCGGGTCACTTGCGCACCCATGACGCGCTCGAACCAGGCCACGGTGCCCTCCGGATCGGCGGTGCGCAGATGGATATGATCCCAAGTGTAGTTGGCCATGACGTTTCTCCCGTTTTCTCTCGCTTGTCATGCCCGGGCTTGGCCTAGGCATCCATGATGATTGCCAGCAGACAAGAACCTTACGGTTTTGCTTCCCGGTAAGGCAACACGGAATGGCCGGAACAAGCCCGCCAACGACGGAAAATGACAGGCAACTTCCTGAAACTCGTGCCATTATGCCGCCCGGAAACACCAAGCGCCGAAGTAGAATGGCGCATTGAATTCGGGGAGAGACGATGACGGCCAGCAACCGCCGTCGATTTTGCCAGATCGGCACGTCCGGCCTGCCCTTTGTCCGCAACGGCTGGTTGCAGGCGGTCGCGGTCTCGTCGCTGAAACGTTACCCGATATCCCGACACGCTCGAGGCCGGCGACAAGGATTCCGGCGCCAACGACTGGAATGGCATGCTGGAGCCTGCGCCGTTGTCGCCTACCGAAATGGATGCCATGATCAAGCGCGAGATCGATCTCAATATCAAAATCGCCAAGGCGGCCGGTTGAAGTTCAACAGAGCCGCCGCGCCCGTCTAAATCGCTTGCCTCGCCACCGATCGAACCAACCCCTTATCCATTCGGAGCCGTCTTATGAAAATCGCCGTCGCTCTTGTTA